>NZ_JASCRZ010000004.1:0-326526 GCF_030010385.1 Flavobacterium algoritolerans
TAACCTATCCTTTAACTCGCTGAAAACATGATTCTTGAAACACAAAGTTTTTTATGATAAACTGCCTTTTAACTTCCGATGAATGTGATTTTAAATCAAAACCACCTATTCCAATAAAGATGGGCAACTTTCAACTGCCTTTACCTTCTTTATAAAATCTTGGGGAATTCTGGTTTTTTGTCTTTTCTACAGCTCTTCGATGTGCTTTAATCCTCCAGAGGCTGCTTTCCTTACTAGTACGCTAACAAAAAAACTGCTCTGGATTAATAAAATGGTTTTATGCTATACCTTATATAATAACAAACTTCTCTTTTCTATTCTATCCTATATATTAAGGTCACAAAATATACATCAAAACAACAAAAAGCTCTACTTATCCAAAGTTCGCGTTAGGGATAGCAGCGAAAAGCCCACAGTCCCGCCTTTTTTTGGCGGAACGAGGACTTGTAGCACATAGCCCGACTCCTTAATATATAGAAAGGCGACTCTCCACTAAGAGAATCGCCTTTCTTTATATTAAAGAGGAACGCCAAAAAGAATTTCCTAATCGAAACGTATGGCTTTCACTGGTGATATTTTGGTTATTATATAGGAAGGAATTAATAATACCAAGAAACAAACCATCACCGTAAGCAGATTTAATAAAAGTATGTATCCCCAATTTAAGTATACTGGCGCTTGATTGACGTAATAATTCTCAGGAGGAAGTTGAATTATCCCGAATTGTTGTTGGATTAACAATAATGAAATACCTATTAGATTCCCCCAGAAGAGTCCTCTTACTATAAGGTAGAAGGCGTTGTAGAGAAATATTTTTCGGACTGACCAATTATTGGCCCCTAATGCTTTTAGGATTCCTATCATTTGCGTTCGTTCAAGTATAAGCACTAATAACGCTACTACCATATTTATTGTAGCAACAAGAATCATGACTACTAATATAACGATGATGTTGAAATCAAATAGTTGAAGCCATTCGAATATGTAGCTGTACTTCTCGATTATAGTTTTACTGTCTAATGTTGATGCTGTTTGCGCATATACTTGCTCACCCGTAGATTCTATAGTATTAAAATCGTCAACAAAGACTTCAAAAGCGCCTATTTGATCTGGCGCCCATTTATTGATACGCTGCATGTGACGAATATCTCCTATTATAAAGGTAGCATCGAATTCTTGAAAACCAGAATTAAAAATCCCAACAACATCAAAATTCCTCAAGTTATAACCATTCTCTTTCATAAAGAAAGTATTGAATGCGTCACCAACTTTCAAATTCAATCTATTTGCTATAAACTCAGAAATCACAACTTCTTCATTTAAATTCCCATTGACATTTGGAATTCTACCTTGAACAATGTATTCCTTTATATTATCCCATTTATAATCATTTCCTACTCCTTTGAAAATAATTCCCTCGAAAGCAGTTTCTGTTCTAATAATTCCGGCTTTACTAGCAATAGCCTGAATATGCTCAACTCCTGGAACAGATGTAAACTTTGGATAAAAATCTTGTTTTTTAGAAATGGGTGTGAGCGTAACTTCGGATTGATTGTTGTCGTAATTCGAAATAATGATATGTCCATTAAAGGCTGAAACTTTCTCTCGAATTTTTTGCTGTAGTCCAATTCCGGTTGCTACTGAAACAATCATCATAATCATACCAATGGCAATTGCCGAGATTGCAATTTTTATAATTGGCGCAGATATGCTACTTTTATAATCTTTAGCGGTTATAAGTCGTTTGGCGATGAAATATTCTAAATTCAATTTGATTGCTTTTCTAATTTGGATTTGCATCGCCAGTTTGCGTTGCAAAAGCCAAAAATACAGCTAAAACACGAATTACACTAATTGACATTAATTTTATTTGAACCACTATATGATTCCATTTTTAAGAATATCGATTAGTTTTATATTTTTAACAATCATTTCAACTTCCTGTTCTGCAAGGAAAACAAATGACAGCGAAAATATAAAACCAACTTTAGAAAACACTAAAAACAACCTAACTATCGAAATAAAGACTGGAGCTGATAATTACAACCATTATTTACCATTATTTAAGGATAAGAAAATTGGCGTTGTCACTAATCAAACCGGAATTCTATCCAATAAAACGCATTTAGTAGATTATCTATTAGAAAAAAACATTGCTATCCAAAAAATATTTGCACCAGAACATGGTTTTCGTGGAACTGCAGATGCAGGCGAACATGTAGTTGATGGGAAAGATTCTAAAACTGGACTTTCAATTATTTCGCTTTATGGCGATAACAAAAAACCGAAACCAGAACAACTAGCCGGAATTGACATTATGGTTTTTGATTTACAAGACGTAGGCGCGCGATTTTATACTTATATTTCTTCGTTACATTATATCATGGAAGCCTCTGCCGAAAATAATATTCCGCTTTTAATTCTAGACCGACCAAATCCAAACGTAAGTATTGTAGACGGGCCAATTCTTGAAACTGCAAATACCAGTTTTGTGGGAATGCATCCAATCCCTTTGCTTCACGGAATGACAATTGGCGAATATGCGCAAATGATAAACGGTGAAAAATGGTTAAAGAATGAAGTGCAATGCAAATTGACCGTTATTCCTTGTATTAATTACAATAGAAAAATGAATTATAGTTTACCTGTAAAACCTTCACCAAATCTTCCGAACGATCAAGCAGTGAATCTTTATGCGAGTTTGTGTCTTTTTGAAGGTACAAATGTGAGTGTGGGAAGGGGAACTGAAAAACAATTTCAGATTTATGGCTCTCCTTATTTACCTAAAAGTGACTTTAATTTTATTCCTAAACCAAATTTTGGCGCACAAAATCCTGTTTACAAAGGTATCGAATGTTACGGAGAAGATTTATCTACAGCTAAAAAAGTAAATCGATTAGAATTAAATTGGTTGATTAAAGCCTATCAAACTACAACGGACAAATCTAAATTCTTTAATCCTTTTTTTACCAAACTCGCAGGAACTAAAAAATTACAAGAACAAATAGAAGCTGGGACTTCGGAAGATAAAATCAGAGAAAGCTGGAAAAAAGGGCTAATCGATTTTAAAGAAATGAGATTGAAATATTTGATATATTAAAAGGAATAAAGAAACAAGAAGCAAGACTTGCTAATACTTAGTTACAAGGGCAATTTCTTCTTCATTTCCTCTACAATATTAAAAGCTGCCGGACAAATAGCTACGTTTTTCAACGTTAAATCTGTGATTTGCTGAAACTTTTTTCTATCTGTGTGTGGAAATTCTCTACATGCTTTTGGACGAACATCATAAATCATGCAGGCATTTTCATTATCCAGAAAAGTACACGGCACACTTTGTAACACATAATCTCTGTCTTCGTCAATGCGAAGATATTGCTCGATAAACTGTTGTGGTTTTTGTCTAAGATATTTTGAAACACGCTCAATATCCGCATCCGTAAATAATGGTCCAGTAGTTTTACAACAATTAGCACACGTTAAACAATCCGTTTTCTTGAATTCAGCATCATGCAAATCTTGCATCACGTAATCCAAATTCTTTGGTGTCTTCTTTTTCAGCTTATCGAAATACTTTTTGTTTTCGATATGCTTATCTTTGGCTTCTTTAGGAAGATTGTTTAAAATAGTGTTCATTCGTAGATTTGTTTTTTCGGTTATTCGATAAAACATTCCGCGAAATTACTTAAAACAAACCAACAAATCATCAAATTAACACATCAACTACAATGAAAGACCTTTTTGGCAAAGCCATACTCGATTTTCAAACTAATAATTTCCCGGAAGATTTAATAACGGAAACCTCCATTTCCGAAGAAGATGAAATGAGTGTTGAATATCTATTTCGTACCTATGACGAAATGCCAAAACTAGAGCAGAAAGCATTACAACTTGCGAAGGGAAAAGTTTTGGATGTAGGTTGTGGCGCAGGAAGTCATAGTTTGTGTCTACAAAACGAAAGAAATCTTGACGTTCACTCGATTGATATTTCTAAAAATGCAATTGAGGCCTGTAAATTACGCGGTTTAAAAAATACTAAAGTTCAGAATATTCTTGAAATGGACTCTGATAATCCTGAAAATAAATTTGACACCATTTTATTATTAATGAATGGTACCGGCATTTTTGGAACACTCAAAGAAACTACTATATTTTTACAGAAACTAAGAAGTTTGCTAAACCCAAACGGACAAATTCTAATTGATTCTTCGGATATAATTTATATGTTTGATAATGACGAAGATGGCGGAAAATGGATTCCAAGTAATGGATATTATGGCGAATTAACTTTTACAATACGTTATAAAAACGAAAAAGAAGACGAATTCCCTTGGCTTTATTTAGATTATAACACTTTGCAAAATGCGGCTTTCGCCAATGGATTACAAAGCGAGTTAATTCTTGAAGGGGAACATTATGATTATTTAGCCAAACTTTCAATTTAAAAGAACACATTTTAGCATGGAAAATACAGCATTAGAAAAATTACGTTATCCTATTGGGAAATTTATAGCTCCAGAAACCTATTCCAGCGAATATCTAACTAATAAAATAGCAGAGATAGCCAGTTTCCCTGAACGATTGAAAAAAGAAGTGATTCATTTAACCGAGGAACAACTCGAAACACCGTATCGACAAGATGGCTGGACTATTCGTCAAGTAATTCATCATTGTGCTGATAGTCACCTAAATTGTTTTATTAGAATAAAATGGACGCTGACCGAAGATAATCCAACAATAAAATTCTATCACGAAGATCGTTGGGCTGAATTACATGATAATTTAACTATGCCCATCCAACCTACACTTTCGTTTCTGGAAGGAATACACTTTCGTTTGGCGTATTTAATGAATAATCTATCTGAAGAAGATTTAGAAAAAACATTTATACATCCTGAGCATAACGCAGCATTTCAATTGAAAGAGATAATAGGAACTTATGCTTGGCATGGAAACCACCACTTAGCACATATCACGGAATTAAAGAAACAAAAAGGTTGGTAATTGTACGTTTGCACCATTTTCACCATTGATAAAAAATCCCAAATACAGTTTTCCATTTGGGATTTTTAAATTTTAAGGAATATTCAAATATTTATGTGTTTGTAAAGAAACGCGCCATTTCGGATTGTTCATCACATAATCTACAATCAGCGGAGTCATTTCTTCTTTTTTACTCCATTCAGGTTGTAAAAACAGAATGGCATTACTATTCACTTTTTCAGCTTGCTCTTCAGCAAAAATAAAATCGTGTTTATTATAAATGATAACTTTCAACTCATGTGCATTATCATAAACCGTTTGTGTAGGTAGTTTATTTTTCTTAGGAGACAGACAAATCCAATCCCAATTTCCAGTAAGCGGATACGCTCCTGAAGTTTCAATATGAACTTTTCTATTATTTTCTTTTAGCTTTTGCGTCAGCAAATTCATATCCCACATCAAAGGCTCTCCACCAGTAACAACAACAGTTTCTGAGTATTTGCTTGCATTTGTAACTATTAAATCGATACCTGTCGGAGGATGTAATTCAGCATTCCAACTTTCTTTAACATCACACCAATGACAACCCACATCACATCCTCCAATTCTAATAAAGTATGCAGCTGTCCCAGTATGAAATCCTTCCCCTTGTATAGTATAGAATTCTTCCATTAACGGAAGCATGGCACCTTTATTAACTTCTAATTGTATTTCTTTTGATAACATTATTTTATTTTAAAGTGCAAAGATAGTTAATTTGAAAATGAGTTAATTTGAAAACAGAAACTAAAACAATAAACTTTAAAAACAGAAATCTACGGCTCATAATGATTCTAAAAAAAATCAATACAATTGATAAAATTAAAATTTCAAAATACCATTAAACAAAAAAACCGATAGTTAAAAAACTATCGGTTTATTAAGTAAGAAACAAGTATCTTATTTCAATGTTTTCAATGATTCAGTTGCATAAGCATTAGCCGGATCAAGCGCTAATGTTTTTCTGAAATATTCGATCGCTTTAGCTTTATCAGTATTAGCATAATTAGCAGCGATGTTATTGTATGACTCAATAATTTTAGCTTTTACAGCAGGTTTTGCTGTTTCTTCAGCACCTAAAGCAGTAACTTTAGCTACATAATCCTCATAGTTTTTAGTCATAACATCATCTTTATCAAGCAATCTATTCGTTCTTGCTCTGTAAAGATAAGCTTCATGATATGTTGGCGATGCTACTAATACTCTTTCGAAAGCAGCATCTGCTTTTTGCAAAGCAATAACATCTGGTTTTACATCTTTACTATTATTAGCATAATAATTTGATAAACCATAATAAACATTATCATCAAGATACGTTTTAGAATCTGCAATATTAGCACCAAATTCAAAAATTGAAGCTGCTTCTTTATATAGTTTTTGCGTAAATAATTTTTTACCAACTTCGCTTAAATCTTGAACTGCCAAAGGCTCCATTTCAACTGCCTTTTTAATATCTACTAATCCAGCATTAAAAGCTGTTGCGTCAATTGCTAATCCATCAGCGCTAGTTCCTTTTTTAATTTTGGTTAAACCTAAATATAAATAATCTAGAGCGATAGCTTTATTTCCTGGAGCTGCGATAAAGCTTTCCAATGATTTGATAGCTACATCAACATTTCCGTTTTTATAAGCAGCATATCCTAAATAACGATAGATTCTTGGATTAACTTTATCTAATTCAATCATCTTATTTGCTTCAACTTCAAGAGCTGCATAATCTTCTACCAAGATAAGGAAGTCAGCACGACGCATTCTTGAGTGAATAGAATAATCCGTCAAAGACATATATTTATCATAATATCCCATAGCTGTTTTATAGTTTGCAGCAGCTTGAGAAGGTTTATTACGTGCTATTTTATAATATGTTTCAGCTAATTCTCTATAAACAGGACCATAATTAGGATTTATAGCAATAACTTCATTGTAAGCTTTCAAAGCTTCGTCATAAGACTTAGCACCTTTCAACAAAACACCTAATTGCATTTTAGCTCTCAACAAAGTATTATCAGCTTGAAAAGCACTTCTATAAGCTACATAAGCTTCATTTTGTTTACCATCACCATAATAAGCGTCTCCTAATGCTAGTTGTAATTGAGCATCTTGAGGATTGTTTATCACGGCACGGTTCAAGATAGCAATTGCACTTTTATAATCCGGTTTTGCGACATTCATGTAAGCTCTTGCTATATAAACATACTCTTGTACGTCTTTCTTTTTGATGTCTTTTGTAGCCAAAGCAAATTTAGCTTGTGCTCCAGTCACATCATTTTTATCTAAATCCATTTGACCTAAACCTATGTAATTTAATTTAGCTCCTTCAGATGTATTTAATCCATTTTGAAAATAAATTTTAGCAGAATCCTCTACACTTTGAGTAAGATACACATTCCCTAAAGTAAAGAAAGCTGCGCCATTACTTGGTTTTGCTTTGATAATCGATTTTAATATCGATTTAGCACTTTCAAATTGCTCTGCATCGATAGCCTTTTTTGCTTGATTTATATCTTGTGCTTGACTCGCAAAAGCGGAAGCCAACAATGCAACACTTAAAAATTTAAATTTATTCATTTTAATTGTAGTTAATTTATTTTTTATCATTTTGGTCTTTACCAATTATTGTAAACTTTCTTGTAGGAATACGAACCGGTAGCAATCCAGATTTTAAAATTATTCTTTGTCCGACATCTCCAGCAACAAATGAGGCAAAGCCCATTCCTAAACCAGAAAAACCTTGACAATTGATTATATACAAATCGCGTGCCAAAGGGTATTTTCCTTCTGCTATATTATTTTGTGATGGAATATAATAATTATCCCCTTTGAGTCCTTTTACACTTAAAGTAGTAACATCATCAACGTATTTCTGCATAGCTGGTATTGGTTGTGAAAGCCAATTAACTCCAACTACACCTATCATACCATCGTTTTCAGAGACATATTTTATAACTTCATCATTAGATTTAAATGAGAAAACACCCTTTTCAGGTATCGCTTTTATACCAGCTAAAGAATTCATGTAACGTAATGTACTTGAATTTAGGTTATCAAAAACTAATCCTTTGATTGATGTTACTGGCTTCCCTTGCATAAAACTTATAATATCTTTTAACGCTACTAGAGAATCTTTATTGCTTTTATTAGAGATAAAAGCTACTGCATCAGTAGCAAAAACAGTTATTTTAGGATTGATTTTTCTTTGCTTAAAAATTTTCAATTCTTCAGCAGACAAATTTCTAGACAAAATTGCAATAGCTGCCTTTTCTTTAAATAAAGAGTTGACTGTCTCCGATTCAGATTTAGCAACAAGCGTTACTTTGGCATTGTATTCATTTTCAAATACCGCAACTTGATCTTCAATAATAGGTGCTAAGGTTTCGTCTACATATATGGTAGTCGAACCTTTTAGAATAGTTTCCTTAGCATTTTTATCTGATATTTGATTACAAGCAAAAACCAATACTGCTACTAAAAACAAAATAAAAAGAGAAAGTTTAGAATAATTTTTCATGATCTAGTTGTTATTATCATTAATAATTCGGAAGAATCTAAAAGAAGCATAAACAATAAGCAATACACCAAAAGCTATTCTATAAGTAGGTGTCATTGCTAAAGGAAAATTCTTCATAAAGATAATAAATAAACCTAAAACAAGATAAACTAGAAAAAACAAAATTCCTAAAACAAGAAGAAATCGCTCTTTAAGCGATTTCTTCTTAATATTATTAAGTATGTTATTTAACATTATTCCGCAGATTGAATAGTAATAGGCAACGAATAAAGTACTCTCACTTTTTTACCATTTTGCTCACCTGGAGTCCATTTAGGACATTTTTTCAAAACACGGATAGCTTCTTTTCCTGTTCCATAACCGATATCTCTAATTACTTTAATATCAGTCAAAGAACCATCTTTTTCAACAACAAAAGTAACATAAACTTTACCTTTTAATCCTTCTTCTTCTGGAGTTTGATAGTTATTACCAACAAATTTGTAAAATTTATCGATTCCTCCTGGAAAATCAGGTTTAACCTCGATACCAGCAGTGTTGTAAATTTGGTTATCAACTTCCTCTACTACAGCTGCAGTTCCAGTACCTACCGGTTCAACAGTTAAAACAGCATCTGGATCTCCTTTTATAGTTTCAGCACCTAATTTTTTATCTTTAATTTCGACAGTTTTAGGTGGTTCTTCAGTTACTTCTTCCGCTTTTGCAACAACAGGCTTAACAAATTTTACCTGATCTACTTTTGGTGGAGGTGGAGGTGGAGGTGGAATATTTTTTTTAATTTCTTCTTTCTTAGGTGGCAATTTGATACTAACAATTTTAGTATCTAAAGTGTCATCACCATCTGAAGAATCAGGTAATAAACCTAAAATAAGTGGCATACTAACTGCTATAGCAAAAATAATTGCACCAAAGATAAGCGCTCTAACAGTAGTCTTGTTATTTGATTTTCTTAGCTCGTAAGCGCCATAAGCCTTGTTACGACCTTCGAATACAATATCAAGCCATTGGTTTGTGAATATATCTAATTTCATTTTTCTTAATTATTAGGTTATAGAGTAAATATGAAAATATTATTTACTTTCTAACAATTTTAGTTCTTCAGGAGAAAAATCATTTACGATTGCGTTTGTAGGAACCCCTACAATTGCCATCTCATCAAGTATGTCTACTAAATTACGGTAGTTTGATTTTTTACTTGGTTTTATAATTACAATTAAACCTTTGTCCTTATTTCCAGTGTATTCAACTACTGATTTTTTTCTTTTCAATAATTCCTTACGAATTCCTTCTTTACCATAAGAAATATCCGTAGGTGGTACTTTTGGAGAAGATAACAAACCCATGTAATATACCATCTTATCATTATCGCCTAACATAACCGTCATAGTACGGTTTTCATCAACTTTAATGTCCTTATTTTTAGTATCATCCTCGTCTTTATCTGGCAAACCCAAAGGCATCGATTGTGGTTTAGACAACGTAGTTGTAAGCATAAAGAATGTAATCAATAAGAACGCCAAATCCACCATAGCAGTTAAATCTACTTTTGAATTTGATTTTTTACTTCTTACTTTCCCACCTTTTTTGCCTCCACCGTCGCCAGTATTTAATTCAGCCATTTTAGTGTATTTTTTTTAGTTATTTTTCTGTAGCTCTTAAACCAGTAACTAGGTTAAAGCTATTGATTTTTTGATCTTGTAAAATATCCATCACTTGTTTGATAGCAGGATATTCTTCTTTCGCATCACCTTTTATGGCAATTTGCAATTCTTTATCATTTACATCAATATTTGCAATACGAGAATTGTAAATCCATTCTTTCAATTGATTATCTAGTGAATCCTTAGGAACCCCTGATTGTACACCAGGCTTACTTCTGTCAGCAGTTTTCATAGCAATCAATTGTTTAAGTCCTGAAATTGGAACACCAATACCTTCCATTAAACCAAAAGTTTCAGATTCACTTTCTGTAAATTCAACACCATATTTTTGTCCCATCAACTCAAGAGCTCTTTTTCTAACCTCTCTCCCTTTCAGGTCGTAGAAAACTTTTCCTTTACCAATAGTTATAGTAGCTAAATTATCTTCTGGCAACTTAGATTGAACCGTTGATGCAGGCGTATCTACTGGCAATGCTTCCGGTATCTTAGCCGTTGCTGTCATTACAAAAAACGACAACAAAAGAAAAGCGACATCACACATAGCAGTCATATCGGTAGACCCTGCTTTTTTCTTCATTTTTATAGCCATCAATATTATTTTTTATATTTACAAGAAAATAGGATCTTTCTTTTCAGACCACTATTTTCCTGTAAATTAAATTATTAATTATTTTTGTGTACTTCTGAAGTGTCTGTAAGTATTCACAATTGTATTACCAGCCTCGTCAATAGAGTAAGTCAAGGTATCAATTTTAGAAGTAAAAAAGTTGTAAGCGATAATTGCTAATGCTGAAGTAGAAATTCCTGTAGCTGTATTAATTAATGCTTCAGAAATACCATTTGCAAGCGCAGCTTGATCAGGAGTACCAGCAGCAGATAACGCACTAAATGCTTTAATCATCCCCGTTACTGTTCCTAATAATCCTGCAAGAGTTCCTAAAGATACCATTGTAGAAAGTACAGTCATGTGCTTCTCTAACATTGGCATTTCTAATGAAGTAACCTCTTCTATTTCTTTGTGGATAGTTTCAGCAGCAGCTTCGCTGTCTAAACCTTCTTTTTTTACTTCTTGGTATTTCAATAAAGCTGATTTTATTGGGTTTGCAACAGAACCTTTTTGTTTGTCACATGAAGCAATAGCCCCTTCAATATTACCTGCTTTAATATCTTTTTGTACACTTGTCATGAATTGATCAAGATTTCCTGTACCAGCTGCCTTTGAAATTACAGCATAACGTTCAAATGAGAACACAACAACCATTAACAATAATCCTAACAATACTGGTACTATAGGACCTCCTTTGTAAACCATTGCTAACATATTTCCTGGTAATGGGTGACCTGTATTAACACCGCCCTCGAAATTAGCGCCATTACCCATTATGAAATTCCAAATTAACCATCCAACAAAAATACATGCTACAATAATGATTCCTGAAATCATTCCTCCTCCGTTTGCACCTTTTTCTTTTTTAACGTTTGCCATTTTTTTTAATTTTAATAGTTTTAAATAAATTATCTTAGTTATATTAAACTTGTAGTAGAGCAAATTTATATTTTTAGTTTAAATAAAAAAACTTTTTTTAATTTTATTATAATTAAATTTATTTCAAAAACACATTTGCAATTTACTGCTTTGCATTTATATCAAAATACTCAAATAAATCGACTCTTTTACCAAAAAAAACGTATTTTTTTATGATATATTAGCACAATATTTCAAAAACTAACTCTCTTCTATCAAAACTAATATTTTATATTATTAACAGTAAAAAAGGAGGAAAACTGCAGTATACACTAAAATTTCAGGTTTTGTAAAAAAAATAATACCTTGCAAATGATTTAAATCTAAACTTATTATGAGCAGAAAAGAAGATTTCATACAACAAATTACAGACGGATATAGTTCTAAAAGAGAAAGTATTACTCTTGGCGGAGCCATATTAGACGGAGAAGCTTTACCCAATGCACATGTAAAAATACCGCTAAAAACATTAAACCGTCATGGATTAATTGCAGGGGCTACCGGAACTGGAAAAACCAAAACCATACAAGTACTGTCAGAACAATTATCATCCTTTGGAATCCCTGTATTGATGATGGATATAAAAGGTGATTTTAGTGGTATTGCAAAAGAAGGAGAAGAGAAAGCATTTATTACTGAACGACATGCTAAAATAAACATCCCTTATAATACGGCAAGTTTTCCTGTTGAATTATTGAGTTTATCAGAACAAAATGGCGTTCGTCTTCGCGCAACTATTTCTGAGTTTGGACCAGTTTTATTTTCTCGAATCTTAAATTTAAACGACACACAAGCCGGAGTCGTTTCTGTTATTTTCAAATATTGTGATGACAATAAAATGCCTTTATTGGATTTAAAAGACATCAAAAAAGTAATCAATTATATTACCGAAGAAGGAAAAGACGAAATTGAGGAAAGCTATGGCAAAATCTCCACTTCAACAACGGGCACCATCCTGAGAAAGATAATAGAATTAGAACAACAAGGTGCCGAACTATTTTTTGGCGAAATGTCTTTTGACGTTGACGATTTGATGCGCATTGATGAAAACGGAAAAGGATACATCAACATTTTGAGACTGACTGACATTCAAGACAAACCTAAATTATTTTCAACATTCATGCTAAGTTTATTGGCTGAAATCTATCAGCAAATGCCTGAAAAAGGAGATTCGGATCAGCCAGAATTAGTGATTTTTATTGATGAAGCTCATTTAATTTTCAATGAAGCCAGCAAAGCATTATTAGAACAAATAGAGACTATTGTAAAACTTATTCGTTCCAAGGGAATCGGGATCTACTTCATCACTCAAAACCCAATGGACATTCCAAGTGGTGTTTTGGCACAATTGGGTTTAAAAATCCAACATGCTTTAAGGGCTTTTACTGCCAATGATCGAAAAGCCATCAAACAAACCGCTGATAATTATCCAACATCTGAATTTTATAAAACGGATGAAATTTTAACTAGCTTAGGAATTGGAGAAGCATTAGTCACTGCATTAAACGAAAAAGGGATTCCAACACCACTTGCAGCAACAATGATGCGTGCTCCTATGAGCAGAATGGATATTTTAACTGAGAGTGAGATTCAAGAAATAAATAACAGATCTAAACTGGTAAAAAAATACAGCGAACTTATTGACCGTGAAAGCGCTTATGAAATGCTAAATAAAAAAATTACCATTATTGAAGAAGCAGCTGCAGAACAAGAACAGGAAAAAACATCTGAAAAAGAAGAAAGTAAAGGTCCGAGTACTGCTAGCGTAGTAGGGAAATCCGTTTTAAAAGTATTGACAAGTGCTACTTTTATTAGAGGTGCTTTTGGTGTTTTGACAAAAATGTTTAAAAAATAAAATTCTCCAATACCCTTTTAGAATTAAAACTCTAAAAGGGTATTTTAAAAGTAACATTAAAAATGAAAAAATATTTTATTCAAAAAGCTCCTTTTATAGTTCCAACAACTGACGGTAAACTAATCGAAGAGCATCACGGAATTGCTACCACTAACAATCCCGAAATTTCGATTGCACAAATGATTGCTCCTCCTAAATGGAGCGAACCTTTTCAAACACCTGAATTTGAAGAATACACTTATATCATAAAAGGAAAAAAGCAATTCATCATTGAAAATGAAATTGTGATTCTTGAAGCAGGCCAATCTATAAAAATTGAAAAAAATACTCGAGTGCAATATTCCAATCCTTTTGATGAGCCTTGTGAATATATTGCCATTTGCAAACCTGCATTCGATTTTACTAAAGTACATCGTGAGGAATAAATAGTGGCGATGGAAGTAAAAATCTATCGCAACTATATCGAAGCAAACAACTCGAAAAAATTATTGCAGTAATTCCAAGATTTTATTCTCTACCGTTTCAGTATCCCAAATATTCTCGATGTTTTCCATTTTCAAAACTTCCTCCATAATCGCATTTTGATAATCCCCAATAGCCAAAGCTTCGGCATAAGGACGATCACTAAAAGTTACTCTGCTGTAAAGCGGAATCCATTTTTCGGGATATTTATCTGAGAATGATTTTTCGATTTTCTTTTGCAACAAGAATTTCTCATCAGCTGTTTTAGAACTCATTTCCATAAAATTACGATAGGAAAGTTCCGCAATTGCATCAGCATTGGGTTTACGGGATTTTTGATATTCAGAGAAAATTGTTTTCCAGTCATCTCCGTATTCTTCAATCATTTCATAAAGAATTGAAATGTCCTCAAAACCCGCATTCATTCCTTGCCCGTAAAATGGAACAATTGCATGACAAGCGTCACCAATTAGTGCAATTTTATCTTCATAAGTCCATGGAAAACATTTCATGGTCACCAATGTACTTGTTGGATTTTTAAAGAAATCCTCAGTCAGTTTAGGAATTACATCAATAGTGTCCGGTAAGTTTTTCTCAAAAAAAGTTTCTACCTCTTTTTGGTTTTTCAAAGAAGCAAAAGAATTTTCTCCTTCAAAAGGCATAAATAAAGTACATGTAAAACTACCATCTAAATTAGGCAATGCAATCAACATATATTCTCCACGAGGCCAAATATGGAATGAATTCTTATCTAGTTTATGCGTTGCATCCGAGTTTGCAGGAATGTTTAATTCCTTATATCCAATAGGTAAAAATTCTTGTGAATAATCAAACATACTTTGGCGCTGCATGCGATGACGGATTCTGGAAAAAGCTCCATCGGCACCAAAAACCATATCATATTTCTTTTCTTCCCAAGCACCTCTTTCGGTTTCGCCGATGTGCAAAGTAGCATCATCTAAGGTTACATCCCAGATTTTATGTTCGAAAAAGAATTCTGCTCCTGCGGCTTCCGCCAAATCAATCATTTTTCTATTCAAAGTCCCTCTGGAAATCGAGTAAATAGATTCTCCTTCTTGTCCGTAATTTTGAAAATTAAGTTTATCAACAAGATGAATGGCCCTTTTATCCATTGGGATGGCAATTTCTCGCACGGCATCTCCTACTCCTACGCCATCAAGCGCTTTCCAACCTCGGTTAGACATAGCTAAATTAATAGAACGACCTGAAAACTGAATTTGTCTGATATCTGGGCTTCTATCGAAAACATGAACCGTATGACCCGCTTTGCGAAGATAAATAGCTAATAAAGATCCAACTAATCCAGAACCTACAACCGCTATTTTTTTGGGAATTTGCATTAATTTTTTATAAAAAGTTAAGCAAAATTACTGATTTTATTAGACTAAGAACTTTAAAACTATTAATTTTTACGTGGAATAAAAACCAATTTTGTTGAAGTTCTAACAATCTCCTCCTTATTCAGCATCATTCTTCTAAATTTTCCAGTATTATAAAGCTCCGCTTGATCACTGTAATGCGCACTTAAAGGGTTTCCTGATTGCCCTGTTGGAAGGATGCTCCAGCTGTTTTCGATATCCGAAAAATCAATAATCCTTCTTGTTGACGGACCTCCTTTTACGATATAATTTCCATCATCGGTAAAATCAAAAAACAAATTATTAATGACTTCTGTAGCACCCGAAACTTCAAAAGGTCCTACATTGAAAATCCTTCTTAGCGCAGCCACTTTACCCAATGGATGCTGATGTTCTACCGTATGAACTTTATTCCAAGTCCAATCAGCAACCGTAGTTCCCAATTGTTCTTCTAAAGCTACAATTGATTCTTTAAACGATTGTGATATAATTTTACTTCGGGTTTCTTTTTCATTTTTAGTACTTATATTATCCCACCAAGGCGACGCTGCATTCACAATTTGTTTTGCAATAATTTGTTTCATAATATGTGTTCCTAAAAATTGCTTGAAATGAACTGCACCAAGTTCATCTTCGAAAGTATTTTTTAAATAATTAAAAATCCATTTATTGTAAATTGTTGGTGCAACATCAGCAAGATTATTCGAGCCTTTCCATTCTTTCAAAACAGTCAAAGCTTCTTTCTCGTTTTCAGAAAGTGTTTTCTGATCAACATTTGAGATTAACTGCTTAACCACCTCTGGAGCAACTGATGACGTATTATCAAAAATCATTTCCCCTACCGCAGTTTTATCCCAATTTGATTTTGGTTCTAACAATTGCGTAATTCTTTTTGCTCTGTCCTCAGGAAGGTAATAACCTGGATATAAAAATCCATCTATGGGTTCCGGTTGATTGTTCGCAGAGTACACATAATTCCATTTTGGATTTACTGCCGACGGATTTTTGGAGAAATCCAAATATTCTTTAATATCATCTTTGCCACTGGCACCATCTAAAATAAAATTAGGATTTACGCCCGCATTATGCTTGTATAATTTCCCTGTTGCCCACCAAGCCACATTTCCTTTGGCATCGCCATACATCACATTCAAACCTGGTGCCGCTATTAAACTGACTCCTTTTTGAAAATCTGCTTTACTTTTAGCATGCGAAAGTTGATAAACAGCATCAAGAATTTGTATGGGTTGTTGTGTATAAATCCAGGACATTGCAACAGGTTTGTCTTGCTGCAAACCATCAATCAAGTCATTTACGACCGGGCCGTGGCGAGTCACTTTAATATTCAAAACCACATCAGCAGAATCTTTTACTTTTATAATTTTTTTTCGAATTTCATACGCGCTAAAACCATTTGGTGTCTTGTACATTTTTGCATCATTTGGATTATTCTCCTCTTGATACAAATCGATGTCATCATTTTCAAACATTGTCAAGCCATACGCATAGTCGCGATTGTGTCCCAATAAAGGATATGGAGTCCCAGCCAAATAACATCCGTACAATTCAAAATCTGGCGTTACTACATGTGCTTCATACCAAGTCCCGGGTTGTGAAAACCCAATGTGCGGATCATTAGCAAAAATGACCTTTCCATTTTTCGTTTTCTTTGGTGCAATAACCCAACTGTTACTACCTATAAAAGGAGAAATTGGAGACTGCTCTAAAATCGAAGCTACCGACTTTGAAATAGCAATATATTCTTGAGATGATTCTTTGGCATTTTTAATTCGGGTGGTATTAAACGAACCATCAATCCCAAAATCCTTGAGATACTCCATTCCGTATTTATTTCGAATATCAGTCAATAACGGATCTGATTTTTGAGCCATTGCAAAACTAAAAGACATGTAACCAAAAATATTGTAAACATCTTTAATCGTAAACTTCTCTTTTTTAACTCCCACCAAACTAAACTCTATTGGCGTTGTTCCTTCTTCTAAATATTGATTAATTCCATCCAAATATGCCATGGTCAATTGATAACTTGGGCTGTTTTTATCCAAAGCTGCAATTGCTTTTGCTGAAGCTTCTTCAATTCCAAGTCCTGCAAAGAATTTATCATTTTTTAGTGCCACTGAGCCAAAAATCTCCGATAATCGTCCCGCTGCAATACGACGCATCAATTCCATTTGCCACAATCGATCTTGGGCATGCACATAACCCAAAGCCATCATTGCATCCTTTGAATTTGTTGCATAAATATGTGGAACGCCAAACTCATCAAAATAAACTGTCGTTTCTTTTTGAATATTTTTCAGTTGCAATTTGCCTTCATATTTTGGCTTTAGATAAAATCCATAAATAATTAAAGCCACCACTAAAACTGCCACTACCGAAAGTAAAACGAGAAGAACTATTTTAAGTTTTTTCATATTTAAATAAATTGATAAACAAATATATACGATTTGAAAGTTATTTAAAATAATTTATTTAAACGAGTGTGATTCTGGTAAAATCGATTAAACACCATTATTTGTTTAATTTATTTTTAAATTAATTAAACAAAAAGTATATTTGTTCCAAATTAAAAAGATATGAAACACATTTCTAGAGATGATATTTCTCAAATGGAGAAAGTCGAAAGATTGAATTTAATTAATTCTTGCACCGGTTATAAATCAGCTAATCTTCTGGCTACAAAATCCCTTGATGGAAAATCTAATGTAGCAATTTTTAGCAGCGTGACCCATTTAGGAAGCAATCCGGCACTAATAGGATTTATCATGAGACCAACAACCGTTCCCAGAGATACATATAAAAACATAAGAGAAAATGGTTATTTTACCGTAAATCATATTACTGTAGATATGATTGAAGATGCGCACCATACATCAGCAAATTATGAATTAGGCATTTCTGAATTTGATAAAACTAATTTAGAAGAAGAGTACAAACCTAATATTGAAATCCCTTTTGTAAAAGGGAGCCCAGTTCAATTGTATTGCAAATATGTGAATGAATATTACATCAAGGAAAATGATACGATTCATATAATTGCCTCTATTGAAAATTTATTTTTTGAAGAAGAATTAGAACATAAAGATGGCTGGTTACAAATTGACAAAGGAAATGTTATTGCATTAAATGGTCTTGATGGATATTGTTTACCTAAATTAATAGACCGCTTTCAATACGCAAGAAAAGAACTTCCAACCACTTCCTTTTTTAAAAAATAAAAAATGATAAAACTACGGCTAATCCTTGGTGATCAGTTAAATTTAGAACATTCTTGGTTTCAGGAAAATGATGACAATACTATTTATGTCCTTGCCGAAATGCGTCAGGAAACCGACTATGTAAAACATCATATCCAAAAAGTGGTAGCGTTTTTTCTTTCGATGAGAAATTTTCACACAGCAATACAAGCACTCGGACACCAAGCAGTCTATTTTAAAATTACGGATGCTGAGAATCCACAGGATTTAGAAAAAATCATTGCCGTTTGTATTGAAAAATATAAAATAGAAAAATTTGAATACCAGTTACCTGATGAATATCGGCTGGATCAACAACTAAAAACGATTTGTTCCAATCTAAAAATCGAATTAGAAGCTTTTGACACTGAACATTTTTACACCACGCGTCATGAACTTTCTGATTTTTTTGAGGGAAAGAAATTGTTGTTGATGGAGAATTTTTATCGCAACATGCGTAAAAAACACCACGTTTTAATGGATGGATCAACTCCTTTGGGAAACCAATGGAATTTTGATGCCGATAATCGTAAAAAATACAAAGGTGAAGTTCCTGTGCCATCAGAAAAAAACTTTCACATAAACGTTTCTAAGATTATAAACCAAATCGAAGAAGCCGGCATAATTACTTTTGGAAACATCGATGAACATAATTTCAGTTGGCCTACTTCCCGTCAGCAATCTTTAGAGGTATTAGATTATTTCTGCACTAATCTGCTGAAACATTTTGGGGATTATGAAGATGCAATGCATACTGATGAAAAATTCCTATTCCATTCTCGTTTGTCTTTTGCTATGAACAGTAAAATGCTTTCGCCAAAAGAGGTAATCGAAACTGTCATTGCTTTTTATCATGCCAATGAAACTGAAATAACCCTTTCACAAGTAGAAGGATTTGTGAGACAAATTCTGGGTTGGCGTGAATATATTCGAGGAATTTATTGGAAAGAAATGCCACATTACGCTCAAATGAATGTATTGAAAAACGACAACAAATTACCGAATTTTTTTTGGACGGGTAAAACCAAAATGAATTGCATGAATCACGCTATCAATCAAAGTTTAGACGAAGCTTATGCACATCATATTCAACGGCTCATGGTAATAGGGAATTTTACGCTACTCACACAAATTAATCCTGACGAAGTAGATGCTTGGTATCTGGGCGTTTACATAGATGCTATTGAATGGGTCGAAATGCCTAACACCCGCGGTATGTCACAATATGCAGATGGCGGAATTATTGCCACAAAACCTTATGTTTCCTCAGGAAGTTACATCAATAAAATGAGTAATAATTGTAGCAAATGCCATTACAATGTCAAAGAAAAATTTGGAGAAAAAGCGTGTCCTTTCAATACGCTATATTGGAATTTTCTAGATGAGAAAAAAGAGTATTTTAAAGGAAATCAACGTATGGGAATGATGCTGAATTTATTAAATAAACTAAATCCCGAAGAATTATACAAAATCAAAGTTAAAGCCAATGCCATTATCCAAAATATGGATTCTTATTAAACTGAAACATCCGTAAATAAAAAGAGTGCATAAATTCGATACGAACTTATACACTCTTTTTTATTAAAAGAATAAATCTATTCCTTTTTACTTCCGTCTATAATAGCTCCTGTTCCCGCACCAATACCAGCACCAGCAACACCACCAATTATAGCTCCCTGAACTTTTTTCTTACTTATAATTGCTCCTGTTGCTGCTCCAACTCCAGCTCCAATTACGGCACCTTTAGCAGTACTGCTCCAACCTTTCTTTTGTGTGGTTGTTGTAGTGGTAGTGGTAGCCGATGGTTTATTAACAACGACAACTTCTTTTTGGGTTTCAATTTTGGTTTCCTCAATTTTAGCCATTTCAACCTGCATGGAATCAATAACTCTTTGTTTTTCAATTTCAACTTTCATCGAGTCTACAGTCGCTAGTTTTGCTTTTTCGATTTCCATTTTTCCTTGATTTTGACAAGAAACAACAACTGCAGCTATTAGTATAAAATATAATACTTTCATAATTTTAAGTTTTACGATTAATAATAATACAAAGAAACATTCAAACCTGTTAATATGCTTTATACAATTTAAACTATTTTTTATATAATTCTGTGTCTAAACTATTTTAAAATCCCGGATTTCAATATTTGTCCAAAGTGATACATGTCTTCAAACGAACAATACAATGGAACCGGTGCTAATCGAATAACATTAGGTTCGCGCCAATCCGTAATCACACCATTTTTCATAAGATAATCAAATAAACTACGTCCTTCCCCATGAAGTAACACTGATAATTGCGACGCTCTTTCTAATGGATTTGACGGTGTAATTATTTCGAAAGTACTATCGACTTCTTTGTCTATTTCGTGCAGAATGAATTCTAAATACGACGTAATTGCATCTCTTTTTTCAATTAAAGCGTCCATCCCAATTTCATCAAACATTTCTACAGATGCTAAATATGGCGCCAAAGAAAGTACCGGTAAATTGCTTATTTGCCAACCATCGGCTCCATGAATTGGATCAAAAGTGGGTTCCATCTTGAAACGTCGTTCTTTATTGTGTCCCCACCAACCTGCGAATCTTGGCAACTCCGAATTGTTGTGGTGTTTCTCATGAATGAAACATCCTGAAGCATTTCCAGGACCTGAATTCATGTATTTGTAACTGCACCAAGCTGCAAAATCCACATTCCAATCGTGCAATTCCAGTTTTATATTTCCTGCGGCATGCGCTAAATCCCAACCTACATAAGCGCCCGCTTTATGACCAGCAGCAGTAATGGTTTTCATATCAAAAACTTGTCCTGTGTAATAATTGACACCGCCTATTAAGACCAAAGCCAACTCCTCACCTACTTCTTCAATTTTGGCCAAAACATCTTCTAAACGAATGTTGTGTTCTCCTTCGCGACGCTTGATTTCAACAATCGCATCTTCCGGTTTGTATCCATGAAAATGAACCTGACTTTGAAACATATATTGATCCGAAGGAAATGCTTTTTCTTCGCAAATAATTTTATATCTGCTTTTTGTTGGTCGGTAAAAAGACACCATTAACAAATGAAGATTGACCGTAAGCGTATTCATCACCGTAACTTCACTCGGTAACGCACCTACAATTTTACTCAACGGATTTGCAAATCGTTCGTGGTAATCCCACCACGGTTTTTCACTATAAAAATGACCTTCAACAGCTAAACTTGCCCAATCATTCATCACCTCATCTACATAGTTTTTAGTACGTTTGGGTTGTAATCCCAATGAATTTCCCGTAAAATAAATTACTTTTTTTCCATTTACCCGCGGAAAAATAAATTCATCTTGGTATTTATGTAATTGATCTTGCGAATCGAGTTGTTTTGCAAATTCAAGAGTATTTTCGAATGCCATATTTTGTATTTTGTTTGTAAAAGTAGTAAAAAAAGGCTGATAGAGAAAAGACTTATCGCCGATTGACGACACATAAAATAGTTAAAATTCCGAATAAGAAAAAATAGTTCCCTAATACTATACTGAAATAAAAAACAACTCGTTATTATTAATATTCAATTGAATTTAAAATTCTTACCCATGCTCAAAAACAGTTTGAACGTTATTATTATTGCTATCGCCGTGGTAATCTCCTCGTATTTATTTTCGAATGCTTTTCAGAATCGAAATAAAAGTAATGATACCATAAGTGTTACTGGCTCCGGAAAAAAGGATTTCGTATCGGATTTGATTGTTTGGAACGGTTCTTTTTCTAAAAAAAGTGTGACTTTGAAAGAAGCGTACTCAGCATTGGACTCTGACAGAGAGAAAATAAAAAGCTATTTATCAGGCAAAGGAATTGCTCCGAATGAAATGGTATTCTCAGCAGTTAATTTTAATAAAGATTTTGAAACGACTTATAACGAAAACGGAACTACAAGACAGCAAATTTTCACTGGATTTACCTTAACCCAAAGCGTGAGTATCCAATCTAAGGAAGTAAATAAAATCGAAGAATTATCTAGACAGTCCAGTGAGTTAATTAATTCTGGTGTGGAATTTTATTCTTCTCCTCCTGAATATTACTATACAAAACTTGCCGAATTGAAAATAAAAATGATTGCCGAAGCGACAAAAGACGCGAGTATCAGAGCAAAAAGCATCGCTGAAAATGCAGATGCGAGCTTAGGAAATCTAAAAAAATCAGATATGGGTGTTTTTCAAATTACGGGTCAAAACTCATCGGAAGATTTTTCTTATGGCGGTTCCTTCAATACGCAATCCAAAAACAAAACGGCTAATATTACGGTACGACTGGTGTATCAAGTGAATTAGAATTTAGAATATATGTCAAGTCGAGCGCAGTCGAGACCCAACAAGGAGTCTCGACTGCGCTCGACTTGACAAAAAAACAGCTGTAATAAATTTATTCAGATACAAAATTGAGATGACGTTTTAAATTTATTTTCTCACACAAAAAGTCCTCACCTATCCAAAACGTATTGTGTGAGGGATGGAAGTGGCATCCTTTATTTTCTTTCTTTCAGAAAATAAAGATACAGCGTACAGCCCGACCCTTGGGGCACACCAAAAAAAATCCCGCCATTACTGACGAGATTTTGTTATTTAGAATATGATTATCTCGAAGTTTAGGGACAGATTAGATGATTAACATCGCATCACCGTAAGAATAGAATTTATACTCTTCTTTAATTGCTTCGGCATAGGCTTTTTTCATTAAATCATGTCCGCAGAATGCTGAAACCATCATTAATAAAGTTGATTTTGGCGTATGAAAATTAGTAATCATACACGTTGGAATCGTAAAATCATGTGGAGGAAAAACGAATTTATTTGTCCATCCATCAAAAGGATTCAAGGTGTTTTGTGACGATACTGAGCTTTCAACGGCACGCATAGAAGTAGTTCCTACGGTACATATACGTTTCTTTTTAGCTTTGGCTTCATTCACAATATCACACGCTTCCTGAGTAATTTTTAATTCCTCAGAATCCATTTTGTGTTTTGATAAATCCTCAACCTCAACTGGATTGAAAGTTCCCAAACCTACGTGAAGCGTTACTTCGGCAAATTTAATTCCTTTGATTTCCAGTTTTTTCAATAAATGTTTCGAGAAATGCAATCCTGCAGTTGGCGCTGCAACAGCACCTTCTTCTTTAGCATAAATGGTTTGGTAACGTTCCGCATCTTCCGGAGTTACGTCTCTAGAAATATATTTTGGGATTGGAGTTTCTCCAAGTTCTGTTAATTTATTTCTGAATTCTTCATAAGAACCGTCGTAAAGAAAACGCAATGTTCTTCCACGAGAAGTCGTGTTGTCAATAACCTCAGCTACTAACGAATCGTCATCTCCAAAATATAGTTTGTTACCAATTCTAATTTTACGAGCCGGATCAACTAAAACATCCCAAAGTCTTTGCTCAGAATTTAATTCTCTAAGTAAAAAAACTTCGATTCTTGCTCCTGTTTTTTCTTTGTTTCCATACAAACGCGCTGGAAAAACCTTAGTATTATTCAGAATTAAAACATCTCCGTCATCAAAATAATCGATAACATCTTTGAACATTTTATGCTCTATAGTTCCTTTCTTACGATCAATAACCATTAGACGTGCTTCGTCTCTGTTTTCAGCTGGATATTCAGCAAGAAGTTCTTTTGGTAAATCGAATTGAAAATGTGATAATTTCATTTGATAAAGTTATGAGTTATAGATTATGAGTTATGTCCTTCGTCTGCGCTCAGGATGACAATCTTAATCCGAGTGTGCAAATATACGATTGTGAGATAGGCGTTGTCAAGTGTTTTGCTGTTTAATTTAGTTTCAAAATTGCAAAGTAACAAAGCAGCAAAGCTTTAGCCCCGTAAACATTGAGAATTAAGATGTAATTTCAGATACATTAAAATCTAATTTTTTCATGTCTTCCCAAAAATCAGGGTATGATTTAGAAACTACTTCGGCATTTTCGATAATTATTGGCACTTTTAAAGCTAATGGGGCAAATGCCATAGCCATTCTGTGATCGTTATAGGTAGCGATTTTAATATTGTGATTGATTTCGTTTGAAGTCACAAGCGTCAAGCTATCATTAGTCACTGAAATATTGGCCCCTAATTTTGTTAACTCAATCCTAAGTGCTTCGAGTCTGTCAGTCTCTTTAATCTTCAGGGTATGAAGCCCCGTAAGATGACAGCCAATTCCTAATCCAAGGCAAGTAACTACAATGGTTTGAGCAATATCTGGCGTATTGTTTAATTCTAAGTTTAAATTTTCGGGTTTAAAATCCACTTGTCTTGTAAGCGTCATTTTGTTTCCATCAAAATGCGTTTCAACACCCATTTGTTTGTAGATTTCAACCAAAGCCGAATCGCCTTGCAAACTGGTTTCTTTATAACTTGTCAATGAAATCGTCGCATTTTCTGCCAAAGCTGCTAAACTAAAAAAGTAAGAAGCAGAACTCCAATCGGATTCTACGGTCATTACTTTCGATTCCACTTCTTGTTTTGGATAAACGGTAATTACATTCCCTTCGAAACTGGTTTTAATATCCAAATCATTCAACAAAGCCAATGTCATTTTGATATAAGGAACTGAAGTAATCTCACCTACTAAAGTGATTTCGATACCGTTTTCCAATTTTGGCGCCACTAATAACAATGCCGATATGTATTGACTGCTTACATTTGCAGGAATAGTAACTTTAGAGGCTGTAATTTTTTGTCCTTTGATTCGAATAGGCGGATAACCTGCTTCATTATCGTAGGATATTTTCGCACCTAATTGTTCCAAGGCTTCCACCAAAACTTTTATTGGACGCTCCGTCATTCGCTGAGAACCAGTCAAAACTACTTCTCGACCTTCGTTTACAGCAAAATAAGCCGTTAGAAATCGCATAGCCGTTCCCGCATGATGAATGTCAACTATTTCCTCGTTTCCTTTCAATGCTTTTTGCATTACTTCACTGTCATCAGAGTTGGAAGTATTAGCCAAAGTAATATTTGGAAAAAGTGCTTGTAACAATAATAGTCGGTTGGTTTCGCTTTTTGAACCGGTAACTGCAATTTGAGCTTGTAAATTAGAATGGGAAGTTTGTAACAGTAAATTCATGTTTTTAATTATGAGTTATGAGTTATAGCTTTCGCTTACGACTCAAAAAATTTAAGGACGCAATTTACCACTACTCATTTACAATTCATAATTTACAATTCACAAATTATTTGAGTTTTTCGTTGTTTTTGTGACGGTCTTTGTCTCGAATAGATTTTAAATCCATCTTTTTATCGAAAGCAGCCTGCAAATCGATTCCTGTTTGATTTGCTAAACATAATACTACGAAAACCACATCGGCTAATTCTTCACCTAGATCTTTATTTTTGTCGCTTTCTTTTTCAGATTGTTCGCCGTAACGACGTGCTATGATTCGAGCCACTTCGCCTACTTCTTCTGTAAGCTGTGCCATATTGGTCAATTCGTTAAAGTAACGAACGCCGTGTTCTTTTATCCAAGTATCTACGTCTAATTGGGAATTTTTTAGGTTCATTTTAATCTCTATTTTTACTGTCAATTACTATCGTTACAGGACCTTCATTCAACAAAAGTACTTTCATATCCGCACCAAAGATTCCAGTTTGTACTTTCTTTCCCAATTCCATTTCTATTTTTTTTACAAATTTCTCGTACAATGGGATAGCAACTTCTGGTTTTGAAGCTTTTATATAGGAAGGACGATTGCCTTTTTTGGTAGAAGCATGTAATGTAAATTGGCTTACCACAATAATATCTCCGTCAATATCTTTAACAGATAAATTCATGACATCGTTTTCATCGCCAAAAATGCGGATGTTAGTTATCTTATTAACCAGCCAATCTATATCTTCTTGAGTATCGGCATCTTCAATACCAACTAAAACCAACAGTCCTTTTTGGATATCGGCTACAGTTTTATTATCGATGGTTACGGAGGCGGAGGAAACTCTTTGAAGGACGATTCTCATTTTTGAAATTGAAATTGATTTTTGAAATTGACATTGTTATTCCCTCGTTTTATCACTAATAATTCTATCTTCATTATGGATATCAGTACGATAATGTTCATCGTCTCCTTCCAGAATTTTAAGATAACTTCTATAACGGGACCAAGCGATTTCATCTCTTTCTAATGCTGCTTTAATGGCGCAATGCGGTTCCTCTTTATGCAAGCAATTATTAAATTTACATTGGTCTTTCAATTTGAAAAACTCAGGAAAATAACCACTCACTTCTTCTTTTTCCATATCGACTATTCCAAAACCTTTGATACCCGGCGTATCGATGATTCTGGCATCAAATGATAAATCATACATCTCTGCAAAAGTCGTCGTGTGTTGTCCCTGCTTACTTGCTTCAGAAATTGTTTTTGTTTTTAGATGTAAAGAAGGTTCCATTGCATTTACCAAAGTAGATTTTCCAACACCGGAATGCCCAGAGAACATACTCACTTTTCCAATCATCATTTTTTTCAACTCCTCAATTCCTTTCATTTCAGTCGAAGAAACGCGCAAACATTTGTACCCTATTTCCTGATACACATGCTGCATGTACAATTGTTCGTCAAGCGTGGCATCATCAAAAGTGTCTATTTTATTAAAAACCAGTATCGTTTCAATTCTATATGCTTCGGCTGTAACCAAAAAACGATCAATAAAATTAAAAGTCGTTGGCGGATTATTAATTGTAACTAACAAGAAAACCCGATCAATATTAGACGCAATAATATGCATCTGATGTGATAAATTCACTGATTTACGTACGATGTAATTCTTCCTGTCATGAATTTTATGAATAGTTCCTGTAACTACATCTGATGTTACCTCGAGTTCATAATCCACAATATCACCGACAGCAATAGGATTGGTGCTTTTGATTCCTTTAATTCGGAATTTACCTTTCATACGGCATTCGATAAAATCCCCTTGTTCGGATTTTACGGTGTACCAACTTCCTGTAGATTTGTATACTAGTCCTGTCATTTAGGATTTTTGATTGAAGATTAACGATTTTAGATTTCTGATTTAAAACCTAAGACTTTGCAAAGATAAAGGATTTTTGATTGAAGACTAACGATTTTAGATTTCAGATTTAAAATCTAAGGCTCTGCAAAGATAAAAGATTTTCGATTTTTGACATAAGAAGACTCTAAAAACAAAAAAATCCCAAAACATAACGTCTTGGGACTTCATAAAATTTAAATTCTCATCACCGAAATCTAAAATCAGAAATCGTTAATCTACACTCCTAAATCATTTTAAGCGTTCAATACTTTTTCTTGGTGACCAATACTTTCCTGGTGAATCGCTTTGAACATTTTCAGTACAAACTCTTCCGTCAATCCTTTTTTCTCACCCTCTAAAATCATTTTTCCTAGAATTTCGTTCCAACGATTGTTTTGCAATACAGCAACGTTAGCATCTTTTTTCACCTGACCTATTTCGTCTGCTACTTTCATACGCTTCCCTAATAAATCCAATAAAGTAGCATCTAAAACATCTATATTAGCTCTTAACTTAGCCATTTTTTGAGTAAACTCATCCGATACATCATTTACTTTTCTAACTTTCAAATCAATAAAAATTTGTTTCAAAGCGTCTGGCGTAACTTGTTGTGCAGCATCACTCCAAGCATTGTCCGGATCGTAATGTGTTTCGATAATCATACCATCATAATTCAAATCCAAAGCTTCTTGAGTAACTTCAAGAATCATTTTGCGATCTCCTGTAATATGAGACGGGTCAATGATTAAAGGCAAATCAGGGAATTTATTTTGCAATTCGATAGGGATCTGCCATTCTGGAATATTTCTGTATTTTGTTTTCTCGTAAGTAGAAAAACCTCTATGAATTACTCCTAATTTTTCAATTCCTGCCATGTATAAACGCTCAACACCACCCAACCATAAAGACAAATCTGGATTTACCGGATTCTTAACCAATACGATTTTTTTAGTTCCTACTAAAGCATCTGCAATTTCCTGCATTGCAAATGGATTTACGGTAGTTCTTGCACCAATCCACAATACATCAATATCATACTCCAAAGCTAATTTTACATGAGCAGCATTTGCTACCTCAGTTCCCATTAACAATCCCGTTTGTTCTTTGGCTTTTTTCAACCATTTCAACCCTATTTCTCCTACTCCTTCAAATCCTCCCGGACGTGTTCTAGGTTTCCAAATTCCTGCTCTAAAAACACTTACATCTGAATCTTTCAATTCATGTGCAATTTTCAATACTTGTTCTTCTGTTTCAGCACTGCAAGGTCCTGCGATTACAAATGGATGAGTCAAATTGAATTCATTCAACCAATTTCTCATTTCTTTCTTGTTTTCCATCTTTTTTAATTTTTATTTTTTTATTGTGTTGTTCTTCTTCTTAAAACTGTTTTCTGAGACTGCGCCTGCCCCAAAAAACGGTCTATTTTTTTACATTAATTCCGTTTAATATTTCCTTTATTTTATTGACACTTTGCATTTCATTATAAATCGCATCGTAATCTTCCTTTTCTAATAATTCTTTAAATTTTGATAAATTAGAAATGTATTCATCCAATGTTTTCACAACCTGCTTCCTGTTTTGTTTAAAAATTGGAGTCCACATTGCTGGCGAACTTTTGGCTAAACGAACCGTACTTTCAAAACCGGATCCGGCCATATCAAAAATATCCTGTTCGTCTTTCTCTTTATTGATTACCGTTTTCCCCAACATAAACGCACTGATATGTGACAAATGCGACACATATGCAATGTGTTTATCATGTGATTTCGGGTCCATATAACGGATTCTCATTCCCATAGCGGTAAAAAGCTCCAACGCCTTTTCCTGTAATTTGAAAGTTGTTTTCTCTACTTCACAAATAATATTCGTTTTACCTTGAAACAATCCTTTTATCGCTGCCGAAGGTCCTGAAAACTCCGTTCCTGCAATAGGATGCGTAGCAATAAAATTTCTCCTTTTAGGATGATGGGCAACCGCTTCACAAATAGGAGTTTTTGTTGAACCTACTTCAAAAACAATCGTATTGTCCCCAACGACATCCAATACTTTTGGCAAAACAATCAATGCTACATCAACAGGAACCGAAACGATTACAAAGTCAGCATCAACTAAATCTTCAAATGTTGCCGCTCCATCAACAACTCCTAAAGTTAAGGCTTCCGCCAAATGACTTTCGTTGTTATCAATTCCATAAATTTTGGCTTCCGGATGCAGCGTTTTAATGTCCAATACCATCGAACCGCCAATTAATCCTATTCCTATTACAAATACTTTCATCGTTTTATTTTTATACCTACAATGTTTTAAAAACCTTGAAGGAAAATCTGAAATCTAGAATCGTTAATCAACAATCTAAAATCTATTTATAGCTTCTTGTATTTTTTCTTCTTTTACACAAAGTGCAAATCGAATATATCCTTCTCCATTAGAACCAAAAATGGTCCCCGGTGTAATAAAAATAGATTTGTCATATAAAATTTCATCAATGAATTTCTCTGCCGATGTAATTCCGTCTGGCAACTTTGCCCAAACAAATAATCCAACTCCTTCTTTGTACACTTTACAACCTAATTTCTCAGCTAGTTGTTCGGTAAGAATTCTGCGTTTTCTATAAATCGCATTCATCGATTCAAACCAAGTCTTGTCACTTTTTAAAGCTTCAATTGCTCCTTTTTGAATCCCGTAAAACATTCCGCTATCCATGTTGCTTTTTACTTTTAGAACAGCATCAATACAAGCTGCATTTCCTAAAACCATTCCAACTCTCCAGCCTGCCATGTTAAAAGTCTTACTCAAAGAATTCAATTCTAAAGCCACATCTTTGGCACCTTCCACTTGTAACAAACTCATCGGATTGTCATTTAAAACAAAACTATACGGATTGTCATTGACTAACAAAATGTTATGTTTTTTGGCAAAAGCCACTAATTTTGAAAACAACTCCAAACTTCCTCTTGCTCCTGTTGGCATATGCGGATAACCAATCCACATGATTTTCACTTTAGATAAATTCAGTTTTTCCAAAGCTTCGAAATCAGGTTCCCAATTATTTACTTCTTTTAAGTCATAATAAACAGGCACTGCCCCTACTAAATTCGTCACCGAAGTATACGTTGGATATCCTGGATTTGGAATAAGTACCTGATCTCCTTCATTCAAGAAAGCCAGTGAAATATGCATGATTCCTTCTTTGGAACCCATCAAAGGCAAAATTTCGTTAGCAGGATTCAACGCCACTTGAAAGTTATTCTGATAAAAATCAGCAATACCTTGTCGTAATTCCGGCAATCCTTGATAACTTTGGTATTGATGCGCATTTTCATCTTGCATTGCCATAACAACTGCACCAACAACTGCTTGTGATGGCTGTAAATCCGGACTTCCAATTCCCATATTAATAATTGGTTTCCCCTCAGAAGCCAATTGTCTTACTTCTCGCAGTTTTGAGGAGAAATAGTATTCTTCAATTATATCCAGACGTTTCGCTGTAGTAATCATGGTTTTGTATTTTTATATTCGCCTAAAACCTTAAAGTATTCCGCCATTATGGTCAGTAATGCTTTTGCTTTAGTATAATCTTCGTATTTTTCGAAAGTAACATCCACAAAAAAGGAATATTTCCAAGGCGTTTCTATTTTTGGTAACGATTGTATTTTGGTCAAATTCAATTTACAATCACTCATCACATTTAAAACTGCCGCTAAACTGCCGCGTTTGTGATCCAATTCAAATTTGATGGAAGCTCTGTTTATTTCGTTTTCATCAACAAATGAGTTCTCCTTTTTAAGAATAACAAATCGTGTCATGTTATTATTTATCGTCTGGATTTCCGGAGCCAAAATCTCTAAATCATACATTTCAGAAGCCGTTTTACTCGCAATTGCAGCAATTCCTTTCAACTGATGCTGATGTATTCTTCGTGCCGTTTCGGCAGTATCTTTATCTTCAACTAATTTTATGTCCGGATACTTTTTCAAAAACTCCATACATTGCAATAACGCCATTGGATGTGAATGCACTTCTAAAATATCCTCAATTTGTTGCCCTTTTAGCGCCATTAAATTTTGATGAATATCTAAATAATGCTCTCCAACAATGTGCAAGTTGTTTTTATCAATCAAGGCATAATTCGGAATAATTGGTCCTGCAATAGAGTTTTCTATAGCCATAACCGCCTGATCTGATTTTCCTGAAAGCAAACTATCCACTAACTCTTCAAAAGACAAACACTCATCTACCTCAACATTTTGATAGTAATAATCCTGTGCCACCTGATGATGAAAAGAGCCTTTTATACCTTGTATTGCAATCTTAGTTCTCATTCTAAGTTATTATTTGTTTCTATTTGAAAATGAAATTTTGATTCGTATTCTATCAATTTTCATTTATCTTATTTCAGTTATATTCAAAAAAAAATCCTGATTTTCATCAGGATTGTATATTAGTTTTATTTGTTTGTTTGTTTTCAAATAACCATAGCACAATCCCTTACTTCCTAAAGAAGAAATAATAAGTGTTGCTAAAATAAAAACGGTTATTAGACATTATATGTTCTGTGTTATATTTAATATTTACACTGCAAATGTAGGGCTTATTTCAAACCGACCAAAAAAAAATTATTGTTTTATGTAACAAAAAAAGAATTCTTTGTGAAAGCTGCTTATTATTGCAAAATACCTAAAAAAGAGACTTCTAACCTATCTCTTATTACTGATTTCTAAATGCTTTTTTCAACTAATTCAAACTAAAAAAGCGTTTAAGCTGCTAAATTAGCCGAAAGCCATTTTTTTCCCTCTGCAATTCGGGTAACTACCATCGCTGAAACCAAATCTCCATTTGCATTCAACAGGGTCGCCATAGGATCTACTAAGGTTCCTACAATCATCGCGGCTGGTAAAGCTTGCTCCATAGGAAATCCATAAACGGTTATCGCTAGAATTTCACCTATATAACCTCCATTTGGAATTCCGCCCTCGACTACCGAAACAATTACTGTAATTCCCAATGCCACTAGTAAATTATAAGGATCTGTGAAATCTTTACCAAACATGGCAAAAATAACCGCGATTTTTATAATGGACGACATACTCGAACCGTCTTTGTGCAAAGGTGCGCCAAGTGGAATAACTACATTCCTGATATGACTCGGGATATTCATTTTTTCGGCACCTTCGAGATTCGCCGGAATTGTCGCAATGCTGCTGCAGGTTCCCAATGCCGTTAATGAAGGCGTAATATTGTTTTTCCAAAATACTTTAAATCCTAATTTCCCTCCGGCGATAAAAGCATACAAACTAAAAAATACGACAAAGTAAAAAGCACAAACCGCATAATAAAGCCCTAAAGGTTTTGCGTAAGCGCCAAATAATTGCGGTCCGAAAATCCCAACCTGATACGCAAAATAAGCACCCAAACCTATTGGAGCCGTTTTCATAATCATGTGTAACAATTGCTTCATCACTTCATTTCCTGAATTTAGGAAGCGACTGAAATCTTTCCCTTTTTCTCCCGAATGCAAACTGGCAAATCCTATTAAAAAAGAAAATATAATAAGCGCCAACATATTTTTACGGGACAACAGTTCAAAAAAGTCACTTGCAGTAAGCAACTGGGTAATTTGTGAACCCGTAGAACTTTCCTGAATGGTTTCCAATGGAATTTTGGAAATGATAATATCTTGCTGAACAGGGAATAACAATACGCCAACAATCATCAAAATGGCCGAAATCAATACTGTGCTTAAAAATACGCCAATAACGATTACAAACAACTTCCCCAATTTCTCTGATTTTTCTAAATTGGCAATCGAAGATGCAATCGTAAAAAAAATCAAAGGGATAATTGCCGTGAACAATAAATTCAAAAATATATCGCCCAAAGGTTTAATGACTTCTACTCCTTTTCCAAAAACTAAACCCAATATACTTCCTGCCTGAATCCCGCCAAGTAGCAATAAAATACTTTTGTAGTTTTTCAGAAAACTGCCCGATTGTGTATTTTTCAAATTCATATCTATATAGTTTATGGTAAATATATAAATCTAAAATAGAATATCATCTCGCTTTGTAAAACTTTGACCAAGGACTTTTTAGCTATTGGGCTACAAAAAACAATAAATCAATACTTTTTCTGTTTACTTTTGCAACAAATAAAATTCCATGTCAATAGAAGTTACTAATATATCAAAAAGTTACGGTGCCCAAAAAGCACTGGATAACATTTCATTTTCCATTAATAAAGGAGAAATTGTTGGTTTTTTAGGTCCAAATGGAGCCGGAAAATCGACTTTAATGAAAATATTGACAACGTATATCAATGCCGATGAAGGTACAGCAATCGTAAATGGAAACGATGTAAACACACAGCAAAAAGCCGTTCAGCTTTCTATTGGTTATTTACCAGAACACAATCCGTTGTATTTGGATTTATATGTACGGGAATATTTAGCTTTTAACGCTGATGTCTATAAAGTAGACAAATCCCGAATCGAAGAAGTAATTCAATTGACAGGTTTAAGTACCGAAAGTCATAAAAAAATAGGACAATTATCCAAAGGTTACCGTCAGCGTGTAGGCCTTGCCAATGCTTTATTACACAATCCCGATGTTTTGATTCTTGACGAACCAACAACTGGTTTAGACCCAAATCAATTAATGGAAATTCGTAATGTGATTAAAAACGTAGGAAAAGATAAAACCGTTTTCCTTTCTACGCACATTATGCAGGAAGTTGAAGCCATTTGTGACCGCGTTATTATCATCAATAACGGCAAAATTGTTACCGATAAAAAACTGGACCACTTAATTTCCGAAGACAAGGAGCAAGTTATCGAAGTAGAATTTGATTATAAAATAGAGGAACAAGCTATTGCCAAAATCGAAAATCTAGTTTCTTACAAGAATACACACGACATGATTTGGGAATTGACTTTCAAAGCGGATAAAGACATGCGACCGGCTGTTTTTGATTTCGCTAATGCCAATGGTTTGAAAACACTTCAACTGAATCAGAAAAATAAAAACCTCGAGGCAGTATTTAGAGAGATTACAAAGTAGTTTACAACTAAAAAAGCTCGTTTAAATTTGATTTTAAACGAGCTTTTTTTATAAAATACGATTGGGGAATTAAAAAACCTTACTCGCAATTTGTCTAATATTCTCTGATTTTCCCATAGAATAATAATGCAATACCGGAACTCCTGCAGCTTTCAATTCTAAAGATTGTTGAATTGCCCATTCGATTCCTACTTCCCTGATATCAGTATTATTTTTACATTGGTCAACCGCATGAATTAAATCTTCCGGCAAATCAATTCTGAAAATTTGCGGTAATACTTGCAAATGTCTTTTTACGGCAATTGGTTTAATACCTGGAATAATAGGTACAGTAATTCCCATTTCTCTAGCTTTGGCAACAAATTCAAAGTATTTAGCATTATCAAAGAACATTTGTGTCACCACGTAATCCGCACCGGCATCAACTTTTTCTTTTAACCTTTTTAAATCAGATTGTAAGGATGGAGACTCCAAATGCTTCTCCGGATATCCAGCTACACCAATACAAAAATTGGCTTTATTATCAATATCCATTACATCGTGCAAATATTTTCCGCAATTCAATTGGTTGATTTGTTTCACTAAATCAACCGCAAAATCATTTCCTCCTTGTTTCGGAATAAAATATTGCTCGTCTTTCATCGCATCACCACGTAAAGCCATCACATTATCAATTCCCAGATAATGACAATCGACCAATAAATACTCGGTTTCTTCTTTGGTAAAACCACCGCAAAGCACGTGAGGAACCGTATCTACGTTGTATTTATGCTTTATCGAAGCACAAATCCCAAGCGTTCCCGGACGCATTCTGGTCAGTTTCTTATCTAATAAACCATTGCCTTTATCCACGTAAATATATTCTTCGCGAGAAGTAGTTACATCTATAAATGGTGGTTTGAACTCCATCAACGGATCAATATTATCGTATAATTCCTGAATGCTTTTGCCTTTTTGAGGTGGAATAATTTCGAAAGAGAATAAAGTTTCTCCTTTTGCGTCTTCAATATGTTGTGTTACTTTCATTTTCTTTAGTTTGAAGTTTAAGGTTTAAGGTTTAAGGTTCTCTCGAACAACTTTAAACTTTAAACTTTAAACAAAATTTCAACTTTAAACTATTTTCTAATCTGCTATATTTGGGTTCAGCCATTTCATGGCAACTTCTGTCGATACGCTTCTTCGTTTGGCATAATCTATAACTTGGTCTTCTTTTATTTTTCCAAGTCCAAAATACTTACTTTCCGGGTTTCCAAAATAATATCCAGAAACCGATGAAGCCGGCCACATCGCCATACTTTCCGTTAAAGTCACTCCTATTTCTTGTTCTACATTTAGTAATTTCCAAATCGTTGGCTTTTCTAAATGGTCAGGACAAGCCGGATAACCCGGTGCTGGACGAATTCCTTTATAAACCTCTTCAATCATAGCCTCGGTAGATAAATTTTCATCAGCAGCGTATCCCCAAATTTCCTTTCGGATTTTTTCGTGAAGGTATTCGGCAAAAGCTTCTGCAAAACGATCCGCCAATGCTTTCACCATAATCGAATTGTAATCATCTAAATCTCTTTCAAATTCAGCTGCCCATTCATCAACACCAAAACCGGTCGTTACACAAAACGCACCCATATAATCCGTTTTACCACTGTCTTTCGGAGCAATAAAATCAGATAAAGCGATATTTGGAGCACCTTTCGTTTTTTGTGATTGCTGACGCAGAGTCAAGAATTTCTCTAATACTTTTCCGCTTTCATCGCTCAATTCTATGTCATCATCATTCACTTGATTCGCTGGAAAAATTCCGTAGATTCCTTTTGCTGTCAGTTTCTTTTCTTTCAAAATAACGTCCAACATTTCCTTTGCATCCGCAAAAACTGAAGTAGCTTGTTCACCTACAACATTATCAGTAAGAATCGCCGGATATTTACCGAACAATTCCCATGTTCTAAAAAACGGTGTCCAGTCAATATACGGAACCAAAACATCCAAATCGACTTCGATTGTTTTTGTTCCAATAAAATTAGGTTTCATTGGATTGTAATTTTCCCAATCTAATTTCAGTTTATTGACACGAGCTTGCTCAATAGTCAAGAAATTTTTGTCGCGTGAACGATTCAAAAATGTCTCTCTAAAAGCATCATATTCTGCTCTGATGTCACTTGCATATATTTTTCTCTCACTGTTCAACAAATTTCCGGCAACCGTTACGGCTCTCGAAGCATCATTTACGTGAATAACAGTTTCTCTATATTGTGGTGCAATTTTTACGGCAGTGTGCGCTCGTGAAGTGGTTGCTCCACCAATCATCACTGGAATTTTTATGTTTCTTTTATCTAATTCCTTAGCCAAATACACCATTTCATCAAGTGACGGTGTTATCAATCCGCTTAATCCAATAATATCAACGTTGTGTTCTATAGCTGCAGCGATAATTTTCTCAGGCGCAACCATGACACCTAAATCAATGATTTCATAATTGTTACAAGCCAAAACAACTGAAACAATATTTTTTCCAATATCGTGTACGTCGCCTTTTACCGTTGCCATTAAGATACGACCTGCAAAACTTGAAACACCATCTTTTTCGGCTTCAATGAATGGCAATAAATAAGCTACTGCTTTTTTCATTACACGCGCTGATTTCACCACTTGTGGTAAAAACATTTTTCCCGAACCAAATAAATCTCCAACGACATTCATTCCTGCCATTAGGTTGATTTCGATTACTTCGATAGGTTTTGTTGCTGCCTGTCTCGCTTCTTCTACATCAATTTCTATAAATTCATCGACTCCTTTTACTAACGAGTGTGTCAATCGTTCCTGAATAGTTCCTGAACGCCATTCTTGAACTGCTTTTTCATTACTCTTGACATCTCCTTTTACATTTTCAGCAAAGTCCAACAATCTTTCGGTTGCATCATCGCGACGGTTTAGAATTACATCTTCAACGTGTTCTAATAAATCTTTTGGAATTTCATCGTAAATGGAAAGCATTTCTGGATTCACGATTCCCATAGTCATACCATTTTGAATCGCATGATATAAGAAAACAGAGTGCATCGCTTCACGAACCGTGTCATTTCCTCTAAACGAGAAAGAAACATTACTTACACCACCACTAATATGCGCATGTGGAAGATTCTCTCTAACCCATTTTGTTCCTCTAAAGAAATCCAATGCGTTTAAGCGGTGTTCTTCCATTCCTGTTGCAACAGGAAATATATTCAAATCGAAAATGATGTCTTGTGCAGGAAAACCAACTTTGTTTACCAAAATATCATACGAACGTTGGCAAATCTCAACTCTTCGCTCATAATTATCTGCTTGACCCACCTCATCAAAAGCCATAATAATTGCTGCAGCGCCGTAGCGCTTGATCAATTTAGCATGATGAATAAATTGTTCTTCCCCTTCTTTTAAAGAAATTGAGTTTACAACACTCTTTCCTTGCACTACTTTTAAACCCGCTTCGATAATGTCCCATTTCGAGCTGTCAATCATGATTGGCACTCTGGAAATATCAGGTTCTGCAGCGATTAGATTTAGGAATTTTGTCATAGCATATTCGCCATCGAGCATTCCTTCATCCATATTAATATCGATGATTTGTGCGCCACCTTCTACTTGTTCTTTTGCAATGCTAAGTGCTTCTTCGTATTTTTCTTCCTTGATTAATCGAAGGAATTTTCTAGAACCTGTAACATTGGTACGCTCACCAATATTCACAAATACGCTGTCTGGCGTAATGATTAAAGGCTCTAATCCCGATAATACAAGGTTTTTTCTAGTTTCTGCTTGTGCCATTTTTTATTTTTTTTTGCCCTAAAATCAATAATTACAAAGAATTCCTGGCTATAATTAAGACGCGATACATCGCGTCTCTACGTTACATTGTCGCTGTTGATACTCTAGGTTTATACTCCTTTGCGATATCAGCAATCAACTTGATGTGCTCTGGCGTTGTTCCGCAACAACCGCCTATGATATTTATTAAATTGTCGTCTAAATATTCTTTGATGAAAGCTTGCATCTGTTCTGGCGTTTCATCGTACTCACCAAATGCATTTGGTAATCCTGCATTAGGATGTGCCGAAACATTGAATGACGTATTATGCGCCAAAGTTTGTAGATATGGTTTAAGCAAATCAGCACCCAAAGCACAATTGAAACCTACGCTCAATAATGGAATGTGCGAAACCGAAACCAAAAAAGCTTCTACGGTTTGACCCGAAAGTGTTCTTCCTGATGCATCCGTAATCGTTCCGGAAACCATTATTGGAATATCGATATTGCGTTCGTCTTTGACTTCTTCAATAGCGAAAAGGGCCGCTTTTGCATTTAACGTGTCGAAAATGGTTTCTACCAAAAGCAAATCACTTCCTCCATCAATCAACGCTTCTACTTGTTGTTTGTAAGCAATACGTAAATCATCAAAAGTTACAGCTCTATATCCCGGATCATTTACATCTGGTGACATGCTGGCCGTTCTGTTTGTTGGTCCTATTGAACCGGCTACAAAACGAGGTTTATCCGGATTTTTGGCTGTGAATTCATCGGCTACTTCACGGGCGATTCTTGCTGATTCATAGTTGAGTTCGTATACCAAATCTTCCAGATGATAATCGGCCATTCCGATAGTAGTTCCAGAAAAAGTATTGGTTTCAACAATATCCGCTCCTGCTTCAAAATAAGCTCCGTGAACGGCACGAATCGCTTGTGGTTGCGTTAATGACAATAAATCGTTGTTCCCTTTTAAGGAATGTGGAAAATCTTTGAAACGTTCTCCTCGAAAATCTTCTTCGGAAAAATTGTAGCGTTGCAACATGGTTCCCATAGCTCCATCGAGTATGAGTATGTTTTTTTTAATAGCTTCTTGAATTGTTGACATCTTTTGTTTTATTCTCGCAAAACATTATAGTATTAAGCGCTTATTATTAATTCCAAAAGTTCAATATAATAGCTCTTTAGCCCCGATTACCTCACTTAATTACTATTTTCATAGGAGTTCGATGAACTACGTTTGCAGTGAAAATCCTTTCTCGTCCTGAACTTGTTTCAGGGTGAGAAAGATTGCAACGAAAAGCGGGAACGGTATTGACAAAAAAACGCCAATTGTTCGCTCCTGATACTGAAATAAATTCAGTAAGCTAAATATCGATATGTTGTCAAGAAAGGGTTTGAGAAATACTAAGTGAGTATTCGTGTGTTATCTATCTTAAATACTGAAACTGGTTCTGTATAAAGTAGAATGTAGCACCTTCTTTAAAGATAAAGGGTTGCTAAGGTTTCATTGGGTCTTTCCCTCCGCCTTTCGTGATAACTTTCAATAAATATATGAACAGTGCAAAGTAAAGACATAGCGCTAATACTTGCAAGTATTAGCGCTATATTTTTTAACTAGTTTGTATTATGTTGTTAAACTATGGCTTTCACCACGGCTTTTGGAGCTTCTTTACGGGTTCCGTCAAATCCGTCAACACCAGAAACTGTAGTGTATTTCAATACATATTTCTTACCTGGATTGATGATTTGGTAGGCTGCCTGACACATTAATGTGGCTTCGTGGAAACCACAAAGAATCAATTTCAGTTTTCCCGGATAGGTATTTACGTCACCAATGGCAAAAATTCCCGGAATGTTCGTTTGGTAATCCAAAGCATTATTTACTTTGATGGCATTTTTTTCAATGTCTAATCCCCAGTCTCCGATAGGACCTAATTTTGGTGTTAATCCAAAGAGTGGAATAAAATAATCCGTTGCAATGGTTCTATGTGCGCCATTTTCCTCAATATCAATTGACTCTAAATGTTCAGCTCCATTCAAGCCAACTACTTCTGCAGGCGTAATCATTTTTATTTTTCCTGAGTTCTTCAATTCCTGTACTTTTTCTACAGAATCTAAAGCCCCTCTGAATTCGTTTCTACGGTGAATCAAAGTTACCTCAGAAGCAACATTCGACAAGAAAATACTCCAGTCCAAAGCAGAATCTCCTCCTCCGGCAATCACGACTCTTTTGTCTCTGAATTTTTCCGGATTTTTGATAAAGTATTTAATTCCTTTATCCTCGTAAAATTCGATGTCTTCAATCAATGGTTTTCTTGGTTCAAAACTTCCTAAACCACCTGCAATTGCTACCACAGGAGCATGGAATTTTTTTCCTTTATTTGAAGTAACAATAAAACTTCCGTCTTCTTGTTTTTCAATGGTTTCTGCACGTTCTCCCAGTGTGAATCCTGGTTCGAATTGCTTGATTTGTTCCATTAAATTATCTACTAAATCTCCGGCTAATACTTCCGGAAAACCTGGAATATCATAAATGGGTTTTTTTGGATATAATTCAGATAATTGTCCGCCTGCTTGTGGCAAAGCATCTAAAATATGACATTTCAGTTTTAACAATCCTGCTTCAAAAACTGCAAATAAACCTGTTGGTCCGGCTCCTATTATAAGTATGTCTGTTTTAATCATTTTTTTATTCTTTATGTAATGTAATTATGCTAAACTATTTAATTGCAAATTAACGATTGATTTTTACGACTTTAAATGATAAATATCATTCGTTATTTTGCTCTGATTTATTCTTTATTTTTTAATGCTTCGGTGATTTCATTCATTTTTTGTACTTTTTCTTCGAAATTTCCTTTTAGTGTCTTGCGATATTCATTTAGGTTTTCGACCATTTTATTGATATCGTCTGGAATTATTTCTTCGAAAAACTCCCGTAATCTTTTGGCAGTTGTCGGTGATTTTCCATTAGTTGAAATAGCAATTTTGACATTTCCTTTGGTTACAATTCCACCCAAATAATAATCACACAAATCTGGTGTATCAGCAATATTGCAAATCAAATATCTTTTTCGAGATAAATCAAATACGCGTTTATTGACTTTTAAATCATCTGTACAAGCAATCACCATGTGTCGTTTCTTCAACATTTTTTTCTTGAACTTGGCTTTAGTCAATTTCACCGAAGGATGTCTTTCGACCAATTCTTCCAGTTCCGGCAAAAACCTTGGTGCAACCACCTCAACATTCGCATTCGGACTTGATTTCAACATGAAAGATAATTTTTCTAAACCCACGTTTCCTCCACCTACAATCAACACATTCAGGTTTTGTAGTTTTAAAAAAACAGGATATAATTCATTTCTTTCCATTATAATCGTATTTCGTTTGATAGAAATTCTTCGTAAAATCCTTTCAACTTATTACTTTCTTTGACTACTTCGCCAATAACAATTATTGCTGGCGAACTTAATTTATTCTCTGCCACAACTGCTTGAATTGTGTAAATCGTTCCAACTCCAATTTTTTCCTGTGGAGTAGTTCCGTTTTGAATAATCGCAACTGGAGTTTCTCCTTTGGATTCTTTTTGGAACAAAGAAACAATTTGTGATAATTTGCTCATTCCCATCAAAATAACAACTGTTGCTGACGATTGCGCTGCTAATGCAACATCATTAGACAAATTCCTATCAGAAGTTGAACCTGTAATTACCCAAAAACTTTCTGAAACACCTCTTTTTGTCAAAGAAATTCCTTGGTAAGCGGGAACTGCAATCGAAGATGAAATTCCGGGTACTACAAATGTAGGGATTCCAAAACTTTCTGCGAATTCTATTTCTTCACTTCCACGTCCAAAAATAAATGGATCTCCACCTTTTAATCGGACGACATTTCCGTACGTAAGCGCATTATCAACAATTAACTGATTGATTTGGTCTTGCGTATATTCATGGCAACCTTTTCGTTTACCCACAAATATTTTGATGGCATTTTTTGGCGCATGAATCATTATTTCATCATTGGCCAGCGTATCATACAAAACCACATTTGCTTCAGCAAGAGCTTTTACTCCTTTCAGAGTAAGCAAATCCGGATCGCCAGGACCAGCGCCTACTAAAGTTACTTTGGGTTGTATTGTATTATGCATTAGCTAAATCTTTTGCTCTGTATTTTTCTATGTTTTCAAAAAAGGCAACTCCTTCTTGAATGTATTTTTGTGCAAATTCCGCAGAAGGTTCGTTCGCTCTGATTTGGTATACTAAATCTTTGAACGTTGAATTCAACTCAATTTTATTGCTTTCGATGAAAACCGTGTCAAACAAATCGATAATTCCTGCATGGTGATTTGTTTTTTGGTTTTCAGCAAGTAATAATGCTTTAGCTCCATTTACAAATCCTGCGTATGCTAAATAAATTGCATCAGCCCATTTTCCTTCATCAAAAGCTTCTTGTGCGAAAGTCATTTTGTCTTTGGCTTCTAATATTAAAGTAGCTACTAAATCAATTACAACTCCAGCACATTCTCCTACTCCAACTGCTTTTACGTAGTTGTCAGCATTTCCCCAATCAACAAAATCAGCTTCAGTAAGATTAGTCAAATCGGCTAATGGTTTCAAAAATTCATAGAAGTATTTTTCGCCTTTGGCATCGTAATAATTCAAAAATGATTGTCCGTTTCCGTTTGTTTCAAAATCATTTAAGATGAAACGCAATGCATCAGGTCCTCTTCGGCTTGGAATTTTGATTACTTTATCAGAAAATCTTCCGTTTCCGTTTCCTAAATTTCCTCCACCTAATAAAACTTGTAACGCTGGCGCTACTAATTTTCCTGAATTGATAGACATTCCCTGAAAACCAATTTCGGCCATATTGTGTTGTCCACAAGCATTCATACAACCACTGATTTTAATCGTGATTTCCTTATTGTTGCTGTATTGTGGATATTCTGTTTCTAAAACTCTTTCTAGTTCTACTGCGATTCCGGTACTGCTTGCAATTCCTAAATTACACGTATCTGTTCCCGGACAAGCTGTAATATCTGAAATGGTATTGTAACCCAAAGCCACAAAATCTAATTTGGCTAATTCTTGGTAGAAAAATGGTAGGTTTTCTTCTTTTACGTGACGAATTAAAATATCCTGTCTCAAAGAAAAACGCAATTCATTCGCTGCATAATTTTTGATTAATTCTGCCAATGCTCTTGCTTTATCCGTATAAAAGTCACCCAATAAAACTTTAATTCCAATCGCTACATAACCGGCTTGTTTTTGAGCGATTACATTTGATTTTTTCCAAGCTTCGAAAGCAGCTGCATCTTCGATTACTACTTTTGGAACTTCCAATAAAGGAGCTGGAATTTCACCATCAAAAGCAGTCGTGTCGATTTCAACTGTTTGGTAAGACAAAGCTTTTTTCTCTTCTTCCACCAATCTTAAAAACTCGTCTCTTCCCAAATCTTTGATTAGGAATTTCATACGAGCTTTCAAACGTTTTGCTCTTTCGCCATAGCGGTCAAAAATTCTTAAAACACCTTCAGTTGTTGGGATAATTTGGTTTACCGGAATAAACTCCGATAATAATTCAGCATGACTTGGTTGTGAACCTAATCCTCCACCTAACATTACTTTGAAGCCTCTTTCGCCGTTTACAATTTTTGGAATAAATCCTAAATCATGCAAATAACTCAATCCTGTATCTTTATCTGAAGATGAAAATGACATTTTAAATTTACGTCCCATTTCCTGACAAACTGGGTTTCTCAAGAAAAACTGAAACAAGGCATGCGCATAAGGCGACACATCAAAAGGTTCTTCTCCATCGATTCCTGCCGTTTCACTAGCCGTAATATTTCTCACGGTGTTTCCACAAGCTTCACGAAGTGTAACATCATCTTTCTCTAATTCTGCCCAAAGTTGTGGCGTTCTGTCCAAACTTACATAGTGAATCTGGATATCCTGACGCGTTGTAATGTGCAAACGTCCGGTTGAATATTCATCAGAAACTTTAGTAATTCGCAACAATTGTTCGCTGGTCACTTTACCAAAAGGCAATTTGATACGAATCATTTGTACACCTTCCTGACGCTGACCATAAACTCCTCTCGCCAAACGAAGGCTACGAAAACGTTCGTCATCAATTTTTCCGTCACGGAATAAAGCAATTTTTCTTTCTAAATCGATAATGTCTTTTTGGACAATCGGATTTTCTATTTCGGTTCTAAAACTTTCCATCTGTGTGTTGTTTTTGGCAAAAGTTAGATTTAGTTTATAAATCCAACTCCAGCAGTTGTGTTGGTTGCAGCATCAATTAAAATAAAAGCGCCGTTTGATTTGTTGTCATTATAGGCATCAAAATACAAAGCTTTGCTTAATTTAATATTTACTTCGCCTATTTCATTTATAGCCAATTGAGTCGCTGGTGTAACTCCAGAATAATCTGTAGCGATTACGTTTTTCACGCTTTCAATTTTTGCCAAAACTCTGTTGGTATTGTGTTGTACCAAATATTTTGTTCCTGGAACTAACTTTTTGCTGTCCATCCAACAAATCGTTGTATTGATATCTTTTTCGATTTTAGGCAACTCATCCGATTTTACAATCATGTCTCCTCTTGTAACATTGATATCATTTTCCAATTCTAAAGTAATCGAAGAACCTGCTGTCGCTTCATCAAATTGCTGATCGAAAAAGTGAATATTAGTCACTTTAGATTCTGTCAAAGAAGGAAGAACCGTTACCGCATCACCCACTTTAATATTGTTTCCGTATAATTTTCCGGCATATCCTCTAAAATCATGATACTCTTCCGTTTTTGGTCTGATAACCGTTTGAACTGGGAAACGTGCTTTACCTGTTTCAAAAATATCTTCTGGCTCTAAAGCTTCTAAATGTTCCAAAACCGTTTGTCCTGTGTACCAAGGCATGTTCTCTGATTTATCCGCAACATTTCCTCCATTAATAGCACTCAACGGAATGTAACTTACGTTTTGCTCTTTGAATGAACTTTTGCTGTTCAACGCCTGAAAATCAGCTTTGATTTTATTGTATACTTCTTCCGAATAATCAACCAAATCCATTTTGTTTACCGCAACAATCACTTCTTTTACTCTCAATAAATTATTGATAAAAAAGTGTCTGTACGTTTGCTCAATAACGCCTTTACGAGCATCAATCAAAATAATTGAAACCTGTGAAGTCGAAGCTCCCGTAACCATGTTTCGTGTATATTCTACGTGACCCGGAGTATCGGCAATGATGTAACTTTTCTTGGCTGTCGAAAAATAAATATGAGCCACATCAATCGTGATTCCTTGTTCTCTCTCAGCAACCAAACCATCGGTAGCCAAAGAAAAATCAAGATAATCATATCCTTTTTGCTTGCTGCTTTTTTCTATTGCTTCAATCTTATCTGTAGTCAATGATTTTGTATCGTATAATAATCTTCCGATTAAGGTACTCTTTCCGTCATCTACACTTCCTGCTGTTGCTATTTTTAAAACTTCCATTCCTTGTTTTTTGTTTGAAGTTTAAGGTTTTCAAAACACCTTATGTAAACTTCTAAATTTGATTTTTTTATTTTAAATGTTGAATTATAAATTTTAAATGTCTCGGAACAATTCATAATTTATAATTCATACCTTATAATTGTTTTCTAAAAGTATCCTTGTTGTTTTCTTTTTTCCATTGCGGCTTCAGAACGTTTGTCATCAATTCTGGCTCCTCTTTCTGAAATAGTCGAAGATCTGATTTCGCCTACTACTTCTTGAATTGTTGCTGCGTAAGAATCAACAGCTGCCGTACAACTCATATCTCCAACGGTTCTAAAACGAACAATTCTTTCTTCGATTTCTTCATCTTCTTCTTGGTATACAAATGGAGAATGCGACCAAATCATACCATCTCTCAAGAATACTTTACGTTTGTGTGAAAAGTAAATCGATGGGATTTCGATTTGCTCTTGCTCAATATAACTCCACACATCTAGTTCAGTCCAGTTAGAAATTGGGAAAACACGAACGTTTTGACCATTTTCAATTTTTCCGTTCAGAATATCAAATAATTCCGGACGTTGGTTTTTCTCATCCCATTGACCAAAATCATCACGAACAGAGAAAATACGTTCTTTAGCTCTTGCTTTTTCTTCATCTCTACGCGCACCACCAATACAAGCATCAAATTTGAATTCTTCGATTGCATCCAAAAGTGTAGTTGTTTGCAAACTGTTTCTACTAGAATATTTACCTGATTCTTCTACTACTTTACCTTCGTCAATAGCATCCTGAACATTACGAACGATTAATTCCAATCCTAATTCAGCAACTAATCTATCTCTAAATTCAATTGTTTCCGGAAAATTATGTCCTGTATCTACGTGCAACAATGGAAAAGGAATTTTAGCAGGGAAAAATGCTTTTTGTGCTAAACGCACCAATGTAATCGAATCTTTTCCACCAGAGAAAAGTAAAACCGGCTTGTCAAACTGAGAAATAACTTCTCTAAATATGTATATCGCTTCGCTTTCTAAAGCGTTTGTTTTTAATATGGCACTCATTATTATTAGTTTAAAAGTTTAAAGTTTAAAGTTTAAGGTTGTTGGAACCTCATCTAAAATCTCTTAACTATTATTATTTTTCTTTTCTCTTTATTCTAACCTCTGTTTTCTATTTCTGATGCAAACCACATTCTTTATGACTCGATTCCCAAGACCATCTTCCTGCTCTGATATCTTCTCCAGGTGCAATTGCTCTGGTACAAGGTGCACAACCAATGCTTACAAAACCTTTTTTATGCAAGGTGTTTTGTGGCACATTATTATCGTCTATATATTTTTGAACCTCTTCTAAAGTCCATTTTAATAACGGATTGAATTTGATGATATCAAAATGTGCGTCATATTCAAAAAAAGCTAAATCATTTCTGTTTTCAGATTGCTCGGCTCTTAAACCCGTAATCCAAATGTCATTTCCTTTCAAAGCTTTAGTCAAAGGCGCTACTTTTCGAATGAAACAACATTCCTTTCTATTCTCTACCGATTCGTAAAAGCTATTTGGTCCTTTTTGATTCAACAAATTTTCTACTTCAGAAGCTTCGGGGAAATACGTTTTAATATCGATTTTATACTTTTTTAATGTTTTATGGAAAACATCATACGTTTCTTGAAATAATCTACCAGTATCCAACGTAAAAATGTTAATTGGCAAATTATTTTGACCAATTAAAGCTGTTATTACTTGATCTTCCTGCCCAAAAGAAGTAGAGAAAACCACTTTATCTTTGTATTCATTAGCTAAAAACGAAAGTGTTTCTTCAATTGAAAAATCCTTTGTTTTATCTAATAAAGTATTGGTTATTGCTATGCTCATAATTTCGTTTCTCTTTATAATAATTTAGACAGTGTTTTTAAACTCAAAATAACAATTAAAATCCCTACCAAAATCATCATAGGTTTTCTCTTTATTTTATTGACTAAAATAGCGGCAATTGGAGCGGCAATCACACCACCTAAAATCAACCCTATAATCACTTGCCATCCTTGTATTCCTCCAAAAAGCATAAATGTCACACCACTGGCAAAAGCTACTGCAAACTCGGCTGCATTTACAGAACCTATAGTATATCTCGGATTTCTACCGTTTCCAAGTAAAGTTGAAGTCACAATTGGTCCCCATCCACCGCCACCGACAGCATCCATAAAACCTCCGAAAGAAGCCAAAACACCTAATTTTTTAGTTTTCTTTTTAATGATATTTTTTTTCAATGCTTTTCTAATAATTATAATGGCCAACGCAATCATATACACGGCTATAAAAGGCTTTATCGCATCCCCGTCAATTACATCCGACAATAAATAAGCACCGGCAATAGAACCCAAAACACCCGGAATTAACAAATGTCTCACTAGCTTTTTATTGATATTCCCAAATCGATGATGAGAAATCGCTGAAGCTCCTGTAGTAAACATTTCAGCAACGTGAACTCCTGTACTGCTTATTGCGGGCGGAATTCCATACGCCAATAAAAAAGAAGTAGAAGTTGCTCCATAACCCATTCCTAAAGTTCCATCCACTAATTGCGCAAATATCCCAATACAGAAAAAGATTAAAAATTCCTGATTAAAACCAGCCAAAAAACCATTCCAAGAAAACTCAGCATAATGATTGTACACTAATGTCGAAAACAACCCTACCAACAAAACAACAGGAATTACAACCCATAACCGCTCTGCGAAAGTAGTTCCCGATTTTACGTTGATATTAACCTCTTTCAATTCTTTGCTCATGCTTTTAAAATTCAACTGTTTTTTATTATTCAAATCCATTACCCTATCGGAATAGTAGATTACTATGCAAAAGTAAAACTTTTAACTTAACTACAAAATTTTTTTGTGATTTATTGTCTAAAAAGCGATATCTGCCAGCGTATTGTTTTCCAATATCATAAGTGTATTGTCACGAACTTCTGTCATTAGTTTACGAACCGCGCAAGTGGCCTCATCCGTACAGTCGTCACAGGGCTCATAAAAATTGTGGCTGGCACAAGGAAGTAACGCAATTGGCCCCTCGAGAATTCTATAGACATGGGCCATATTTATTTCCTTAGGATCTTTTATCAAATAATATCCTCCACCTTTTCCTTTTTTGGCTCCTAAAAAACCTGAATGGCGTAACAGTAGTAAAATACTTTCCAAAAACTTAATCGAAATATGTTCACTCTTTGCTATTTCAGCAATTTGTATCGGCGTTTGATCTTTCTGGCGTGCCAAAAAAGTCAATGCTTTTATTCCGTATTTTGTTTTCTTTGAAAGCATTTAAAAGATATAAAATTGAAGATTAACGATTTTTGATTGCAGATTTCAAAGCTATCTGAAATCAACATTCTTTTTATATTGTAACAACAAAAATATACTTTTTGATTTAAGAATAGTGAATGAAGATTAACGATTTCTAATTTGTAGTTAATCTGCAATCAAAAATCGTTAATCTACAATCAAAAATCCTTACGAAAGTGCCTGCTCTAAATCAGCAATAACATCTTTAACTGTTTCCAATCCTACAGAAACACGCACTAAACCATCCGTAATACTTACCGCTAATCTTTCTTCAACAGTTAATTTACTGTGAGTTGTTGATGCCGGATGCGTAACAATTGTTCTGGTATCTCCTAAATTTGGAGACAACGAACATAATTTTATTTTATCCAAAAACGTTCTTCCAGCTTCTATTCCACCTTTAATTTCAAATGCAACGATGTTACCTCCTAATTTCATTTGCTTTTTGGCAATTTCGTATTGCGGATGCGATTTCAAGAAAGGATACTTCACTTTATTAACTTGAGGATGGCTTTCCAAAAACTCAGCCACTTTCAGGGCATTTTCACAATGTCTATCTAAACGAATCGCTAAAGTTTCTAAACTTTTTGATAATACCCAAGCATTAAATGGAGATAAGGAAGGACCGGTAAGTCGAGAAAACAAATAGATTTTTTGAATCAATTCGGCATCACCAACAGTTATTCCGCCCAAAACTCTACCTTGCCCATCAATTAATTTTGTAGCTGAATGTACTACTAAATGTGCACCCCATTTTATCGGTTGCTGTAAATAAGGAGTAGCAAAACAGTTATCAATTATTAAAATCAAATTATGCTTTTTGGCAATAGCACCTAACAGTTCCAAATCGATAATATCTACCGCTGGATTGGTTGGAGATTCTGCAAAAAGTATCTTTGTATTAGGTTTTATGAAACTTTCAATGGTTTCAGGCTTATCGATATCAAAATACGATGTTTCTATTCCCCATTTTGGAAAATAATTAATAAACAACGAATGTGTCGCTCCAAAAACACTACTTGCCGAAACAATATGGTCTCCTGAGTTCAACAAAGCCGCTAAAGTTGAATACACGGCTGCCATTCCAGAAGCAAAAGCAAAACCCGATTCAGCACCTTCCATTTTACAAATTTTATCTATAAATTCGTTTGTATTGGGGTTACTGTAACGGCTATAAATATTTCGATCCTTCTCCTCAGCAAAAGAAGCACGCATATCTTCGGCATCCTCAAATACAAAACTTGATGTTAAGTATAAAGGAACCGAGTGTTCTTGAAATTGCGTTCTTTCTAATTGGGTACGTATGGCTTGCGTTTCAAAACCAAATTCTTGTTCGTTCATTTTATTTTTAGTTTAAAGTTTAAGGTTTAAAGTTATTTGGATATTCAAATCCAATCTTTAATTAAACTATAATGGTTTATTGTTCAAAACCACTTTATAATGTATCGTTGCGGTTGGCTCTAATGTTTTAGAAACCGAACAGTATTTTTCGAAAGAAAGTTGTGCGGCTCTCGCTGCCTTTTCTTCATTAATAGGACCTTCCAAAAAGAATACTACTGTAATATCCTTGAATGGTTTTGCGTCTCCTACTTGTACACGTTCCCCTTCAACCTCTGCTTTGAAAGAAGTGATTTCCTGACGTTGTTTTTTCAAAATCGAAATCATATCAATGGCACTGCATCCCGCAACACCCATCAATACTAATTCCATTGGACTTGGACCTTTATCGTCTCCGCCAAATTCTGGTCGGCTATCAACATTTACTATGTGCCCACGTTCGTTTTTTAATTCAAAGTGAAAATTGTCGTTTACTCTGTTTAGTGTTATTTTCATTGTTATCTTTTTCCTCTCCCCGGCCCTCTCTCCAAAGAAGAGAGAACCGAAACTGGAGAATTTTTACTGTTTATTTTTTTTCAATCTTAAATCAAAAATCATTACCAGAGAGCTTGCTCGAACTGGCGAAGCAATCTGCAATCTTAAATCATTATCCTTTATCTGATAATCTCAAAATATCTCCAAAGACACCTCTTGCCGTTACTGCTGATCCTGCTCCTGCGCCTTGAATCACGATAGGTCGGTCTCCATACGATTCTGTGTAAATTTCGAAGAAAGAATCAGAACCTTTCAATCCGCCTAAAGCCGTATCTGATGGCACAGAAACTAATTTCACTTCCAGATTTCCTTTGTCATTTTGCAAATCGCCTGACAATTCGCCTATGTATCGCAACACGTGATTTGGTTTTTGTTCAGCTTTTATTTTAGCATAAATTGGATCAAACTCCGTCAGTTTATTTAGAAAATCAGAAACATCACCTTCCCGTAAATGTTCTGGGATTAAATTTTCAATATCAATTTCTTCAAACTCATTTTGCAAGTCTAATTCTCTTGCCAAAATCAATAATTTTCGACCTACATCATTTCCACACAAATCTTCTCTTGGATCTGGCTCGGTATATCCATTATCAATTGCTTCTTTCAATATTTCGCTGAACGGCGCGTCTTTAGCAGAAAAATTATTGAACAAATAACTCAATGTTCCAGAGAAAACACCTTTAATCTTCGTGATATTTTCTCCTGAAAGGTGTAATAATTTAATCGTATCAATCAACGGCAATCCGGCTCCAACATTGGTTTCATAAAGATAACTCTTTTGATTATCCGCAAGTACTTTTCGTAGTTTTTTATAAAAACTATAACTTAACGTATTGGCCACTTTATTAGACGATATCAAATCGAAACTGTTTTCTGCCAAAGAAATGTAATTCTCAACAAATGTGGCACTTGCGGTATTATCAATCGCAATCAAATTCTCCAAATGATGCTCATTTGCGTAAGCAATTACATCGCCAATAGAATAAGAAAAGCCATTGTTTTGAATCTCGTTTTTCCAATTTGGAGTAACACCATTTTTATTTAAAAGTACATTACTTGAATTGGCAATAGCAAAAACATTCAGTTTGATGTCTTTCCTTTTTTCGATGGTTGCTGCCGATTCCAATATTTGGTTAATCAAGGTTCCGCCCACTAATCCATGTCCGAAAATAGCAATGTTGATTTTCTTTGAAACTCCAAAAATCTCTCCGTGAATAACGTTTAAGGCTTTGTTCAGTTGCGATTTTTTTACAACCAAACTCACGTTTTTACCGGTAACGGTATTATTGAAAAGAATCGGAACAATTTTATTTTTTATCAAAGCCGTATATGGCTTGTGAAACGTGCTCAAATCCTGGCCAATGATAGAAATTACCGAAACATTATCGGTAACTGTGATTTTATTCACATCTTTTGAATAGAAATCATTTTCGAATTCTTTTTCTAATTCAATCATTGCTTTAGTCGCTTTATCAGCGGCAACGACCAAACCAATTCCTCTTTCTGAAGAACCTTGAGAAATGATGCTTACGCTGATATCATTGTCGCCCATCACTCTAAAAATACGGGCATCAACGCCAGTTTTTCCCAGCAATCCTCTTCCTTCAAGATTAACTAATGATACATTTTCAAGTACTGAAAGTGTTTTAATTCCTTCTTTATTAGAATTGGATGTGATTAATGTTCCTTTATTTTCGTGGTTGAATGTGTTCAAAATACGAAGCGGAATGTTTTTTTCCAACAAAGGAATAATGGTTTTTGCATGAAGAATTGTTGCTCCAAAATTAGCCAACTCATTCGCCTCGTTAAAAGTCAAATGGTCGATTTTCTTTGCATCAAGCACCAATTCAGGATTTGCGGTATAAATTCCGTCAACGTGTGTATAATTCTGTAATTCGTCAGCATTTAAGTAATTCGCAATCAGTGAAGCGGTGTAATTACTACCGTTTCTTCCTAAAGTGGTCGTGTCATTATTATTATTAGAACCAATGAAACCGGTAACAATATTCACGGTTGTTCCGTTATTTTGTTTGAAATAATTGATGACATTTTTCTTTGAAATTTGTTCCAAAGGTTGTGCATCACCAAATTTCGAATCTGTTTTTATCAATTCACGAGTATCGGCAAAACGAGCATTTATTCCATTTTCAACTAAAATAGCCGTCAGTAATTTTGCAGAAAGCAGCTCCCCTTTTGATAAAATCTGGTCTTTAATTTTATTGCTGTAATCGCCAATTAAGCTTACGCCTTCGAATAATTTTTCCAAAACATTGAATTCCTCAGATAAATCTACCTCTTGATAATCGTCTTGTTGGTATTTTTTAAAGTCCTCAAAAAGCGGTTTGTAATCTCCGTTTTTAGAAGCAATACCTAAAATTTCTTCTAATTCATCTGTAGCATTTCCACGTGCCGATACTACAATTGCAATTTCTTCTCCTTGATTTACTTTATCGGTAATAATTGCAACTACTTTATTTATTCCGTCGCCATTCGATAAAGATTTACCTCCAAATTTTAATATTTTCATTGTGTTGTGTTTTTTTGGCTTAGAATATATCCTGAAGCAAATTGTCTAATTGTTTGTATTCTATCAAAAAAGCGTCATGTCCGTGAATGGAAACTATTTCCTGATAGCTGACATTATTTTTATATTTTTTTAATTCCTCGTAAGTTGCCTTATTTTCATTAGCCGTAAAAAACAAGTCTGAATTGATTCCGATGATATGAATATCAGCTTCAATTTTTGACGTTATTTCTTCAAATGAATTGCTGTTTCTGGTAATATCTATCGTTTTCAACAATTGATTCATCATTTTATAAGACGAAATTTGAAAACGTTTTTGAAGCTTTTTACCATGATGACTCAGCCAGCTTTCTACATTGAAAATGGCTAATTCCTCATTAGTGGTTCTCTGAAATTTTGCAGTAAAAGATTCTGGAGTTCGGTAGCAAAGCATGGCATGAATTCGAGCATCTTCAATAGGTTTTGAAGAATTATTCAAAATTTGCTCCTGCAAAAAGCAATTGGCAATTAACCAGTCTGTCGATTTCCAATCGGTTGCAATAGGAATTAAATGTTGCGTAATTTTTGGTTCTAAAGCAACCAGTTCCCAAGCAATTCCTCCACCAACAGAACCGCCAATAATAGCATAAAGTCGTTCTATTTTAAGAAAACGAATGCCTTCAATAAAAATTCTGGCAATATCTCTGGTAGTAAAATCCGAATAATTTTCAATGATAGCATCATCAAAACCATTTCCCGGAACATTAAAAGCCAGTATCGTATATTTATTAGTATCGATGGTTTTGTGTTCACCAATTAAATCATTCCACCAACCTTTGTCTCCCACAACTTGGGAATTTCCAGTCAATGCATGATTTACCAAAACAATGGGAGCGGTATGTAAAACTGGTCCAAAAACTTGAAAACTTAAGTTTAAGGCAACATAAAAAGCCCCACTTTCGGTGGTGAAATTTTGTAATGTAATAGATGTTGGTTTATTTTCCAATTTCAAATCTTTTATGATTTTTGATTTGTGTCTGGAAATATTAGAAAGAAAGCTAGAAGTGAACTAGAAGAATTCTTTGTGTTATCTTTCCTTTAGATTCTGAATAATCCCGAGGCTTCGGGACAGAATAAAGGTAGAATGCAGCACCTTCTTCGATAAATCGAAGGGTTGCTAAGGCTTCATCGGGTCTAATCCCTCTGCCTTTCTTTATAACATTTCAATACGTTTTTGAACTTAAAGGCACAAATTAACTACTATTTTTTTAAACAACCAAATTTTTATCAAATTGGTTCTAATTGATTTATTGCAAATTGACTTGAAAAATCGCACGCATAATTATTATCCCGACAAAAGAGAAAACACCATATTAGGGTTTTATCTTTCGTCGAAATCATAATTTGAGATTTACCATCAAAGATTCAAAAGCTAAAACAACCATCACTTTTTTAAATAAAAAGTTCTTCATTTTCTTTTGAATACATTTGAAACAGCAATGAACTGGGCACTATTTTTTGTGCCAAAGGATCATTTTTTGAAATTTCAAATCTTGGATTAGTCAATTCATTTTTTGAATCGATTTCCTTTTTTGTTTTGGTTCTAAAACTAAAGCTTTTTAGTAACTGAAATGTCTTTGGGAAATGTTTTGATGTGCTCATAATCTTTTAATTTATGATGTTAGTTTTGTTTTAAATTATTTTTGAATTCTGAAATTCTCTATGTTTTTTAACTAATCTGAATGAAAAAACCCTTTTAGATGCGTATCCAAAAGGGTTTTTTAAGTTGTGTTATAACTTATACTTTTGGAATCAACAGACACGAACGCACATAATGGCATTGGCGCAAATCATATTTTTGACTTTAAAATTATTTGTATTCTGGATTTTCAGGTTATTCATTCTATGATTAATATTGTTTTATTTTCAGCTAAATAGAGTTCAAAAAAAAGCCTCCCATTTTCTTGGGAGGCTTTTGCTATATAAATTTGAATTTAAATTTAAGCAATACACGACCCACAGGACTTTTCCTGAATGGCTTTTGACATATTACACACATTAAATTTCATGTTTCTTTTTTTGTAGTAACAAATATGCTAACTATTTCTGAATTTTCCAAATAAGTTTTAAAAAAAATACAAAGAAAAACGAACCCAAGATTCCGTTTTGTATTTATATAAGTAGATGAAAAGATTTATAAGCAAAAAAAAGTTAAGATTAATTTGCAATTCAAAATGGTTTCATACATTTGCACCCGAATACAAGAGGAAAAATTTGAACTGATTGCAACCTCTTCATAATGAAATCAATTCATTATGGATACTGAAAATTTTTCAGTAGAAAAAATGCTAAAGCAGAAACTCTTCTTTAGTCCTTTTCAGCAATTATTTTTTCTCGCTTAATTTTAAAATAATAATTATTATGGCCTATTTATTTACGTCAGAATCTGTAAGCGAAGGACATCCAGACAAAATTGCAGATCAAATTTCGGATGCATTAATTGATAATTTTTTGGCATTTGATGCTGACTCAAAAGTAGCTTGCGAAACTTTAGTAACTACTGGCCAGGTAATTTTGGCTGGTGAAGTAAAATCAAATACATATTTAGACGTGCAACAAATCGCTCGTGATGTAATCAAGAAAATTGGTTACACAAAAAGCGAATACATGTTTGAAGCTAATTCTTGTGGAATTCTTTCTGCTATTCATGAACAATCTGCTGACATCAATCAAGGTGTTGATAGAAAAAATCCAGAAGAGCAAGGCGCTGGTGACCAAGGAATGATGTTTGGTTATGCTACTAATGAAACGGAAAATTACATGCCATTGGCACTTGATTTATCTCATAAATTATTGCAGGAATTAGCTATTTTAAGACGTGAAAATAACGAAATTACGTATTTGCGTCCAGATGCTAAATCTCAAGTAACTTTAGAATACAGCGATGACAATAAGCCAACTCGTATTGATGCTATTGTAATCTCAACACAACATGATGATTTTGACGAAGAAGCTACAATGCTTGCAAAAATCAAAAAAGACATCGTTGAAATTTTGATTCCAAGGATTATTGCAAAAAATCCAACACATGCTCATTTATTCAATGATGCAATCCAATACCATATTAATCCAACCGGGAAATTCGTAATTGGAGGACCACACGGAGATACTGGATTGACAGGAAGAAAAATCATTGTGGATACCTACGGTGGAAAAGGTGCTCACGGTGGTGGTGCATTCTCTGGAAAAGATCCAAGTAAAGTAGACAGAAGTGCTGCTTATGCTACACGTCATATCGCTAAAAACTTGGTTGCAGCGGGTGTTGCTGACGAGATTTTAGTACAGGTTTCGTATGCAATTGGTGTGGCTAAACCAATGGGTATTTTTATCGATACTTATGGAACTTCAAAAGTGAATTTGACCAATGGTGAAATTGCTAAAAAAGTAGAAGCTATTTTTGATATGCGTCCGTACTTTATTGAGCAACGTTTAAAATTAAGAAATCCAATCTATAGCGAAACTGCTGCTTACGGTCACATGGGACGTACTCCAGAAACAGTTACAAAAACTTTTTCTGCTCCAGGTGGAAACGAAAAAACAGTTACTGTTGAATTGTTTACTTGGGAAAAATTAGATTTCGTTGACCAAGTTAAAACTGCTTTTGGATTGTAACTTTGGCTTTAAAACCTTAGAAATTTAAATCTAGTTACATATCAAACCCCGAATTCTGTTAGTGCAGACTTCGGGGTTTTTGTTTGGCTATGTGCAGTATTATTCTTTACTTAGTAAAAAATAACTTACCAAAATAATGGCTAAATTCCCTTCTTTCCAAAGCGTATTGCAAGCTTCACAAAAAACCATTTTCAGGTTCCCGCTAGAAACCACACTAACGGTTTTAGGGACAGTATTCGCAATTTTACTCTCAGAAGAAAGAAATGCTACAATGGAGAATTTTTATACTAAAAGCATCATGTGTTGCTCACTGTGTTTGGTTTTATTTCTTTCCGTTAGTTTATATTTCTCAGCGACTCAGAAAAACAGTTGGATTCGATTTTTAACAAGTTTACTACTTGGCGGATTAGTAACTGCTTTTATATTTAGCTTTTCGAAAAAAATTACAGATGTAGAAGCATTGCAATTTTTAGTACTCAATATTGCTTTGCATCTATTGGTCTCATTTTCCGGTTTTATATCAAAAATCTACAACCAAGAAGAGTTTTGGGAGTTCAACAAACGGGTTTTTCTTCGTATTCTAACGGCTGGCTTGTATAGCGTTGTATTGTATTCCGGATTATCCTTGGCTATTTTAGCGGTACACCATTTATTCAATGTAGATTTTTATGGCAGAATATATCTTCACTTATTTTTCATCATCGCAGGGATATTTAATACGGTTTTCTTTTTATCTGGCGTTCCTGAAACCAACAACGAATCCTCTCCACTTATTTTAAAATATCCAAAAGGTCTTAAAAATTTTACTCAATATGTTTTACTTCCATTAATCAGCATTTACTTAGTGATTTTGATTTGTTATGAAACTAAAATCTTAGTCACACTTTCTTTACCTGTGGGCTGGGTTTCTAATCTCGTTTTGGTTTTTGCCATCTTTGGAATACTTTCTTTTTTACTCGTACATCCTATTGCCGAAGAAACTGGAAATCTTTGGATGCGAACCTTTAACCGTTGGTTTTATTATTTATTAGTTCCGTTATTGGGATTATTATTTTGGGCTATTTTATATAGAGTCCACTTATACGGATTCACACATGAGCGCTATTATGTATTGGCATTGTCAATCTGGTTAACCATTGTAGTAGCTTATTTTATAATCAAAAAAGAACCTAAAATAAAGTTCATCCCTATTACAATGTGCATAACGGCTTTGCTTACCATTCTTGGACCGCAAAGTGCAGATTCAATATCCAAAAACAGTCAGCTTTCCAGATTTGAATCCTATTTGCAAAAAATAGAAAAGGAAAAACTTACTTTCGAACAAGAGCAAGATTTAAGCAGTATTGTAGATTTTTTAGAAGAAAACTATGGCTCTGAAGTACTTCTTCCATTTACAAAAGACAAACTAACTGCTCTGATTAAAAAAGACAAAAATCCAAATTCTTCCCAAATCATGGAAGCGCTGGGGCTCGATTATCGCTCTACATACGACCAAAAAGAAAAAAACAACAAAGAATATTTTTATAATTTTTACGAAAATAACAATCAAAATATTGAAAACATTCAAGGGTATGATGTGTCTTTCTCCATCTTGAATAATGAAGATCTGGAATGTAACGAATGTGTAAAAATCGACAATAAGTCTTACTCCATTATTTCTACTAAAAAAGAATACGGAGTAGACTTACAAATTAATCAGGACATTGTTCCGTTGAAGATTGTGGATTTTGTAAACGAAACTCCTGCTTTCGACAAAAATGAAAATTGGAACCAAAAGATTACACAAAAAATTGAAACTCCTAAATACACGATTTTAATATACTATATAAACGTAAGTGGAGATAGAAAAGGGAATAAAAAAACGGTAAATCAGTTCCAAATCAAAGTGTTATTGGGAATTAAAAACTAAAAAAAGCCTTTGAAGAATGAACTTCAAAGGTCTTTTATCTTCAGATAAATCTACTACAAATTATACTTTAAAGAGAAAATTACATATCGTGGTTGAACAGTATATTGCGAAGTTCTGGTGGCAAACTGGCTGAAATTATCGTCATTTAATGAGGTTGTATTCAACAAATTAGTTCCACTTACTTTATATTCTAACTTGCTGCCTTTCTTTTGATAAATCAAACTGGCGCTCAAGAAATCATATTCATTATTGACCGTTTTCGTGTTGTTATAATAATGATAAAACTCATATTCAGCAACGAAAGAGAAACTCTTTAAAAAGAAATAATCCAGTCTCGAAAATGGCTTTTCGGTGTAAAAAGTAGTATTATTATAATCGTTGGTTACAATATTATATCCCAACTCTAAATTAGGCATATTCTTGTAATTTGTTGACGCTTTCAAAGTATAGCTTTGGGTAAAACTCTCGTTTGTTGATAACACATTATTCTGAATGTTATTGAATTTTGACCAATTCAAATTAGCTCCTAAAGATGCTTTGTAATTCTTTAAAAAAGAACGACCGTACGAACCATTTCCGGATAAAGTTTCATCGGCAAAATCAGAATTAAAAGGAGATGACGTCTGATTAACTCCGTTGAATATAGCACGGGTTTTTATAGCATCCACTCTTTTCGAATACGTGGCAAAAGCAGTAATATTTTCAAAATTAAACATGTTGTATTTAAAGTAGCGCAAGGAATGCACTTGTGCGGTAGCGTTTTCCAAAAGTCGGTTTCCTTTAGTCAAACTGTTGTAATTAGAGAAAACAAATCCTTCAGCAAGTTGATTGACATCAGTAAAATTATTGGTATACGAAAAATTATACGTTAGTGTTTCCGCTTTCTTGATTTGGTAAATCGCCAAGAAATCAGGTAATGCTCTGAAGAAATTTTGACTGTTACTAGTTCCTAATTGCTCATTTGTCATGTTGTAACTGTGTAAACTCACTCCCGGTGTAAAAGTAAATTTGCCACTCAAAATCTTATAATGCAATCCTAAAAATGTGTCATTGAAATTGTAATTTACATCATTTGTATTGGCAATATCATCTAAATTATTGACTGTTTCGTTATCCAAAATCTGAAAAATACTGGAGTTGAAATTTTGATGGGAATACGTATTTCCTAACGTAACATTGATGTTGCTTTTTGGGGTAACCATGTAATAATAATCCAATTTAGCGTCAATCTTACTGGTTTTAACAAAACGACTTTGGTTGATGTTATTTCTGTTTTGCCCAGCAATATAATCGGCTAAATTAAACGGTTGTGATTGTAAATTAGCATTATAAAAAGGATCTTCCTCTTGGTACAAATGTTGCATTTCGAAAGCAAAAATATTCTTGTCACTTTGTGTATAATACAAACTCAGGTTTTGATTTACCGAAATCGGGTCTTGTTTTTTTAATGTATTGATGTTTTCTGTATTCGAATTATTGTTGACAACAGATTCTCTTAACAGTGAATTATTCTCGTCTTGCTTTGATAATTTGGTTAAAACATCGTAATCAAATTGAAACCTCGCACTGGGTTTATAACTGGAACTCAATTTAAATAATCCCAAATTACTTTTTTGATTTGCAGTTTCCTGACGATTCTCTGTAGAAAGAATTTCAGAAGAATTAGGCTGTAAAATATTCGTTTGTGACTTTGTTTCTAAATCTGTTTCAGAAGAAGAAAGAATCCCAAAACCGCTTAAAGTCCACGCTTTGTTTACATTGTATGAAAAGTTTGTAGCTCCAAATTTAGTCTCAATTTCCTTGGCGCGATTATTCCTTAAAAGTGAAATCCCTAGATCATTCGAGGACACATTAAAACTGGAACCACCTTTTTGCATCATACCTCTAAAACCGCCCGTGAATTTAAAATAATCCTGAACTGTCAACGGCAATTCCCCGATATTATTGAAATTCGTAATTAAATTGATGCTGTATTTCGGACTGTAATAAAACAATTTTGGGTTGATCAAATAGCGACTTTCCTCGTGTGCAACTCCTATTCCTGCGGTCATATCTCCAAACCAGAAATTTTTCTTTCCTGATTTAAGTTTGATATTCATCGCAACATTATCCTGATTGTTCTCCACACCTTTTAGTGCGCCAATTTCGCTGTAGTTGCGCAACACTTGGATTTTATCAATGGCATCAGCTGGAATATTTTTGACGCCCAACTTGGTATCGCCATCAAAAAAATCTTTTCCTTCCACCATTAATTTGGACACTTTTTTTCCTTCAACTTCAATTTCGCCATCAGCATTGACCTCAACTCCGGGTAATTTTTTGAGAATATCTTCCAGTTTCCTTTCTGTTCCGGATTTAAAAGAATCCGCATTATAAACAATGGTATCTCCTTTTATCGAAACCGGCATTTCACGGACAATTTCAACTCCATCCAATTCGATTCCACCTTCTTCAAGGGCAATATTTTTAATGCTGTTTTCTGAAGTAGTAGTTATCTCTAGCTCTTTATTTTGCATTCCCAAATAACTGATTTTTAAGCTATACGTTGTATTTGGTTTTAGATTAAGAAGAAATTTCCCTTTATCATTTGTTATGGCGTAAGAATCCATCGCTTTTGTGGCTTTATTTACTGCCATTACATTGGCCATTTCAAGTCCAACTGTTTTTGAATCGGTTATGAGGCCTTCTAATTTAACGGATTGTGCAAAGGAAAATGAGGTAATAAAAAAGAGGGCAATTAGTATTGTATTTTTCATTTAGAAATTATGGATGAAATCTATAGTATTGATTTTAAACTCTGATTTGGCTTATTTTTATCCTCCAATTCTCATTCGCATTCCACCATTACCGCCACGTCCTTGATTCATCTCTCTGAACTCTTCCATTTTTTTTAAAACGGTTTCGTCAAATTCTTTCTGAGTAGTAACTTTTCCTTTCGTTGACGCTTTTATTTCGGTTTTAACTTTAGGATTCAGAACTACTTTCGAACATAAAATAACCGTTTTACCGTCATTTACTTCCAATATCAAACCTGGTAATCCCCAATAGTTCTCCGGCCCTTGATTCACTGGAATTTCCGGCGTATACCAAGCTGTAATTATAGTTTCTTTCGGCATATCCAATTCATCCATAAGATTAGTTTTCTTAGTACCATCTGCTGGTTTTGTTGTTGCGGCATCTTCTTTTTTGGGTCTGAAATTTCTAAAATCGGTTTTACTTGCAGGACGCACAGCAGTTGCCTTGAAGCAATTGTAACCACCAATAACACGGGTTTCACCTTCCATTTTCCATTTTAAATTAGGCAACGAATCTTTTACAAGAAACTCTTTTCCCATGAACTCTTTATCAACGGTATACGATTTCTCTTTTACGTTTTTATAATACGTTCCGCCACCGCCAGTCATAGACATCATCATTCTCATTCCGCCGCCACCTTGACCGGGAGTATCTAATTTTTCTTCTTCTTTGTATATCGATGCCGATTTATCAAAATTAAGAATAAACGTCTTTTCGAACATTTTCTTCATTCTTTCCTCTATCATTTTTTGCATATCCAGAGTCATCTCCTTATTGCCTTCCATTCGCGTTTTAAAATCGGAAGTACTTGTTTTCGATTCGTAAACTGCCATTCCTTGAAATTCCTGAGCGTGAAGTCCCATAAATGATGCGACTGCTAATACTAATGAGAAAATTACTTTATACATACTTTTGGATTTTAATAAATAAGACTGAAAAACACTATTTTTGTTACAAGTATTCTGTTAAAATAATAATAAGACAATCATAATTGTATATGGTTTAATCGTAATTTCGCTTTCATGAAGAAATTAGTATTTTTACTCTTTATCGCCTCTTTTTCAGTAGTATCGAGTCAGAACCAAAAATTGACTCCAACTAAAATTGACTTCATTCGTTTTGATGGAGATGCGTTTTTAGGATACGATTCGTTTGGTTTTTATTACACCATTAAAAACAATGTTTTTTCTAAAATTAGCAAAAGAGATACTTTAGAATATAAAAATATTTCTTTGGGTAAAATCACTACAGTTGACTTGCAAAATCCGCTTAAAATCGTATTATTTTACGAAAATTTCAACAGTGTTATTGTCGTGGACAATCAATTGAATGAAACTCAAAAAATCAATTTTTCAGACCATACGATTCCTATTGTAGCTTCAGCAATTGGAATAGCTTCTCAAAATCAATTGTGGGTTTACAATACTATGAATCAGCAACTGGGACTTTATGATTATTTAGGTAACAACTACAAAACCATTTCGGTTCCTTTTACAGAAAACATTAAAAATTATTCTTCGGATTTCAATGTCTTTCATTGGATTGACAATAAAAACAGCTGGTACGTATGTGATATTTTTGGAAAAATAATAAGTAAGGGAATAATTCCTGATTATGATTCTGTTACAATTATTAATGAAAACCAGTTTATCTATTCCAAGAACTCCATTTTGATTTTAGAAGATGTAGAAAAAGGCAAAAAAACTGAAATTGAAATTTCAGAAAAAACGTTTAAAAAATTCTGTTACAAGGACCAAATTTTATCTATTTTTACATCAGCAGGAATTACAAATTATAAAATCACAATACCGTAATGCACATAGCAATAGCAGGAAATATAGGTTCCGGAAAAACAACTTTAACTCGATTATTAGCGAAACATTTTAAGTGGGAACCGCATTTTGAAGATGTAGTTGACAATCCATACTTGGATGATTTTTACCATCAAATGGAACGTTGGTCATTTAATTTACAAATTTATTTCTTGAATAGCCGTTTCCGTCAGGTGATGCAAATTCGCGAAAGCGGTAAAAAAATCATTCAGGACCGAACTATTTATGAAGATGCGCATATTTTTGCTCCTAACCTTTATGCAATGGGCTTGATGACCAATCGTGATTTCCAGAATTATTCTTCTCTCTTTGAATTAATGGAATCTACGGTTAAAGCACCTGATTTATTGATCTATTTAAGAAGTTCTATCCCTAATTTAGTGGGACAAATACACAAACGTGGTCGTGAATACGAAAACTCAATTTCTATTGATTATTTGAGTCGCTTGAACGAACGATATGAAGGTTGGATTCAAACCTACGACAAAGGAAAATTATTAATTATTGATGTTGACAACATAAATTTTGTTGACAATCCTGAAGATTTAGGAAATATTTTTAACCGTATCGATGCTGAATTGAACGGGTTGTTTTAAAACCATTCCATCTTATAAACAAAAATGCCTCACAATTGCGAGGCATTTATTATTTACATGTGTTTTATTTATTTCAAAGAATCAATCTTAGCCTGTACTTCTTCATCAGTTCCTTCAAATTTTTGAATAGTAACTTTCCCGTTGATACTTGTTTTAATAGTAGCTTTTACTTTTCCATCAACATTTGTTTTTTCGATAGAAACTTCTTTAGAAACCATTTCGGTAGCTACTCCGGAAGCATTCATAAATTTACATGTTTTGCTGTCACATCCTTTTGCGAGACATTCTTCTTTAGACATTGAAGCACACATTTCAGTCGAAGCGCAACACGCTGCTTTATCAGAAATTGTATGACTTCCATTTCCTAAAATTGGGGCAATCACCAAACCTATCAAACACGTCAATTTAATCAAAATATTCATTGATGGTCCAGATGTATCTTTGAACGGATCACCAACAGTATCTCCGGTAACGGCCGCTTTGTGCGCATCAGAACCTTTATACGTCATTTCACCATTAATCATAACTCCTGCTTCAAAAGATTTTTTGGCATTGTCCCAAGCACCACCGGCATTGTTTTGAAAAACAGCCCAAAGTACACCAGAAACGGTAACTCCAGCCATATAACCTCCAAGCATTTCTGCAATTAATTGGTTGTTATCCGCATAAACTAATTTCCCTAGTAAAACAATCGCAATTGGGAAACCAATAGTCAAAATTCCCGGCAACATCATTTCGCGCAAAGCGGCTTTGGTAGAAATATCAACACATTTAGCATATTCCGGTTTTCCAGTTCCTTCCATAATTCCTGGAATTTCCCTGAACTGACGACGCACTTCATACACCATATCCATAGCAGCTTTTCCAACAGAATTCATTGCCAAAGCAGAGAAAACTACTGGTATCATTCCGCCCACAAATAACATGGCTAAAACAGGCGCTTTGAAAATATTGATTCCGTCAATTCCCGTAAACGTTACATACGCCGCGAATAAAGCCAGTGACGTTAATGCCGCCGAAGCAATTGCAAATCCTTTCCCGGTTGCTGCAGTTGTATTTCCTACTGAATCCAAAATATCGGTTCTGGTACGTACTTCTTTTGGCAATTCGCTCATTTCAGCAATTCCACCAGCGTTATCCGATATTGGTCCGAAAGCATCGATTGCCAGTTGCATTGCCGTTGTTGCCATCATAGCCGAAGCCGCCAAAGCCACGCCATAGAATCCTGCAAAAGCGTACGATGTCCAAATCGCAGCTGCAAATAATAAAACGGTTGGAAATGTAGAAATCATTCCTGTAGCCAAACCTGCAATTACGTTTGTTCCTGCTCCAGTACTTGATTTTTGTACAATTGCCATAACTGGTTTTGTCCCCAATCCTGTGTAATATTCCGTAACAGATGAGATAACGGCTCCAACCACTAATCCGACGATTGTAGCATAGAAAACGCGCATTGACGAAATTTCTTTAGTCCCTTCACCAAAGAAATCCATTTTCATGGTTTCCGGCAACATATATTGTACTAAAAAGAAACAAGCGATAGCTGTTAAAATAATTGAAACCCAGTTTCCTATATTCAATGCTTTTTGAACTTGTGCTTCCTTTGCATTATCATCTGTAATTTTCACTAACATCGTTCCGATGATAGAAAATAAAATTCCAAAACCAGCGATTGCCATTGGTAATAAAATAGGTCCTATTCCGCCAAAAGCATCTTGAATATTTCCGCCCATATCTTTGATTACATAATTCCCCAGAACCATAGCCGCTAAAACTGTCGCAACATAAGAACCAAATAAATCGGCACCCATTCCGGCAACATCACCCACATTATCTCCTACGTTATCTGCAATTGTAGCCGGATTACGAGGATCATCTTCGGGGATTCCAGCTTCTACTTTACCTACTAAATCAGCACCAACATCAGCAGCTTTGGTATAAATTCCACCACCAACTCTAGCAAACAAAGCGATAGATTCTGCTCCAAGAGAAAACCCAGCTAATGTTTCCAAAACAATAGTCATGTCTTCCGTTGAAGTCCAAACTCCATTCATAAAAAAGTGAAAGAAGAAAATAAAGAAAGTGGTCAACCCTAAAACGGCTAAACCTGCAACTCCTAATCCCATTACGGTTCCACCGCCAAAAGAAACTTTTAATGCTTGTGGCAAACTTGTACGGGCAGCCTGCGTGGTTCTAACATTTGTTTTTGTTGCTATTTTCATCCCCATATTCCCCGCTAAAGCAGAGAAAAAAGCTCCAAAAATAAAAGCAACTACTATTAATATATGTGTAGTAGGGACGATAAATGAAATTCCGGCTAAAACAACGCTTGCTCCAATTACAAAGAAACTCAATAACCTATATTCTGCTTTCAAGAAAGCCAAAGCTCCTTCGTATATGTAATCTGAAATCTCTTTCATCTTACCGTCACCCGGATCTTGTTTTAAAACCCATGCACGTTTTGTAAACATAAATGCCAGTCCAATAAATGCCATGGCTATTGGCAAATAAATCATTATTGTATTCATAATTTTGGTTTGGTTTTTGGTTAATATTAATAGTGTAACAAAACGAATTTAAACAAAAAAGCAATACTCTTAACAGAATATTGCTTTTTTTGTAAAAATGTATGATGTAAAATTACTTAATACTAAATAATCCCTCTGGTTTATTTTCAATTTGATTAAAACGCTCGGTACATTCTTTAATAATTGCGTACGCTTCATTTACATCTCCCCAACCTTCAACATCTACTTTTTTATTTTCAAGATCTTTGTACACTTGAAAGAAATGTTCAATCTCTTTTAATAAGTGTGGATTAATATCTGAAAGGTTTTCCAATGAGTTCCAGATTGGATCTGAAACTGGCACACAGATTACTTTTTCATCTGGTCCTTTATCATCTGCCATGTGGAAAACACCGATTGGTTTTACTTCCATTACACATCCAGGAAAAGTTGGTTCGTTTACTAAAACCAAAACATCTAATGGATCTCCGTCCAATGCTAATGTCTCAGGGATAAATCCGTAATCAGCCGGGTACATCATCGAAGAGAATAACATTCTGTCAAAACGCATTCTTTTTATTTCGAAATCATATTCGTATTTATTTCTACTTCCTCTTGGTATTTCGATTAAGACATCGAAAGTTGTTAATTTGTCTGCAGTCATTTTAGTTTTTCTTTTCTATATTTATGGGTGCAAAAGTAAGGAAAGTATCCCTTTTTACAATAAAAAATTCATGTTATCTCTTGATTAAATTTTAACAGTGAGTACTTTAGTAAACCACTGTCCTATTTCGTTTCTTTAAATAATGATGCCACAAAAGATAGGTTGCATAAGAACGATACGGACTCCATTGTATTGCATGAATTTCCATGGCGTCTTTGTCGTGAATATCCAGCAATTCCTTTATGGTATTTACGACCGCAATATCTCCTAAAGGCAATAAATCCGGAGATTGCAGACAAAACATTAAATAAATATCGATGGTCCAGTTTCCTATCCCTTTGATTTTGATAAGTTCTTCGCGCACTTGCTGAGCAGTTTTGGCTGGCAAACTTTCTAAATCTAGCTCTTTATTTAATATAGCTGTAGCCAAAGCTTTTATATACGATGTTTTTTGTCGGCTTACGCCAAGACTCCTAAATTCCTCGTCTGATATGTGAAGAAGAATTTCCGGTGCTATGGCTTTTTGACTGGCTTTTATTTTTAAAAAAGTAGCTTTAGCAGAATCTATAGATACTTGTTGTTCCAAAATTAACAATACCAAAGTCTCAAAACCTTGCGGTCTTTTGGGAATAGTTGGCATTCCGTATTCTTCAATGATTGACTTGAAAATGGTATCTTTTTCTAAAAGGTAGTCGATAGCTTCTTGCATAATCTGATGTTTTTTAGCCCAGATGGAAACGACATCCTTTTTATAAGGCGATTTTTCTTCGCCTTATAAAAAGATATAGTGTACAGCTGGAATAGCTCCTAAAAATTAAACCCGAACGATCCTTTTACAGTAAAACGATTCGTGTCAGGCGTATTGAGATAATTGCCTCGCCAAGCGAAATCGATGCGGAATACTTTGAAGATATTCCCAATTCCGGCGCTGTATTCCCAATACACTTTTTCTGGTGCATTGTATATTAAACCCGAAGCATTAATCGCTCTATTTTCATCAGAAATGGTTCCATAAACCCCTTTTACGGATACAATTTCTCTCCAATTGAGTTTACGCATAAACGGAATTCTGGAAAAAATTCGACCATTGAAATTGTGATTCCACTGCAAAGTAGCATACTGGTCTGACACAAATTCATAGAAATTTAGGTTGCTGAATGTGTTTTCTATGGTGAAATAAGTTTGATTCCCGGGAATAACACTCAGTAATCCTAACGGCACTTTCCCGAAGGTTTTCCCCACTTCCATAATAATATTGGTTCTTCCTAAAGGTCCTATAATTATGGGTTGTTTGTAATACAATTGTAATTTATCATATTTGAAATCACTGTTTAAAAGCCCTTTGAATCCATGACTGTAATTGACAAAAAAGCGACTGAACGGACTGTCAACATTGCTTCTTTCAACTCCAAAACCTATGGTTTTTCTCTTTGGCGAATATTCAACTTGGAAATTAACTTCAGATTGTTTTACTTCACTTTCTGTAATCGAATTTGCTATATCCGTATAATAATCTAAGCTAAACGTAGTAGAAGCGGACTCTAGTGTACGATACGAAAATCCCGTTTGAAACGTTAAATTTTTAATGGGCTCTATTTCTATCGCAACGTTAGTCAAATTGATGTTAGTCAATTTCCCGTTGCTACCAGACGAAAATACGGAGGACGAAGCAAAACTTCTGCCCAAAACATCGTTTGTGGTGGTTAAACTGGCGCCTATTTGTTCAATATCACGCCTATTTCCTCCGGACAAAATGATTCGGTTTTTCTTGTCAACCATCCATTTCCCCGAAAGTCCATATTTGAATTTATCATCATCAAATCCATACGCTGTATAGGCTTGAATACGCCAAGGATCGTTAGGTCCAAAATAAGTTCTTCCTCCTACTCGCAATCGCACTCCTTCAACTTCATTATATCCAAATGTGGAAAAAACAGGTCCGTAATCGAAGTTTTTAAATTCTACATAACCGCTTCCAAGTATCGAAACCAAACTATACAATCGCTTAAACTTATCTACGGTTTGCAATGTGTCGAGCATTTTATAAACGCCCAATTCATCCTTGCTTAGGTTTTCAAAACGGTTTTCATTCCAGTATTCATCGGATTTATTATAGACTTCGTCATCCATATAATTGACCTCATCTTTATAAAAAGCGACTGGTTGCTCCTTATTAAATTGATGATTTCTATAAAAACTGGTTCGTTTCCCGTAAACTCCTTTAGAATTTTCTTTTTTGTTTAAAGCAAAGTCGGACATTAGATAATCCTTGGTCAATAAGAAAACAGAATCACTGACCACTTCAAATTCTTGCTCTAAGTAAATATCTTTTACCCAGTTAATATTGGCGCTTTTGGTAACTGCCATATTGATTTTCTTGATGGCATATGTAGAATCATTCACCCAAAAATCTCCTTTGAAAGTCAATTCGTTTTTTCGCCTTGGATAAAAAACAATATTATAACACCATTTATTGTCAATATATGCACTGTCTTTCAATACATAATTATAGACATCAATTCCTGTTTTAGACAACGGACTGGTAAAGCTTTTGTCAAAAAAAGTCAAGTAATTGTTGTAGATATTATAATCTGAATACAAGTCTTTCACAAAGGATAAAATCTGTTGGTTTCCATTAAACCCAGACGTTTTATTGGCCTTTATTTTCTCTTTTACTTTCTTTAATTTATTATCTCCATAAACATCATTGAGCGATTCATTTATAAAAATAGGCAAATAGGTTTTCCCAGTTACTCTGGAAGTATCCATTTGATTAAAAATAAACTCCATCCCTTTGAAAAGCTTGCTTTTCATGAAAGTGCTGTCAATAGAATTCATGTCAAATTCTATTTTTTCATACTTTTCCATCTGGTATTGGTCAAACAAATAGAGTCCGTTTTTGCGTTTTCTTTCCCAAATTTTTTTAAGAATATCTAGCGCAGGATTATTTTTTTTAGACGTTTTTCCGGCAAAAACAACTACTTCGCTTAGGCTTTCGGCTTCACTCAGCTGAATTTTGAAATTGTAATTTACAAGTTTGTCCAAAATAATTTCTTTCTCAGAAAAACCTACTGAAGATATCAGCAAAATGGAGTATGATTTTTGGGATTCAAGATAAAACTTACCGTCTTCATTAGTCACAATCCCTTCACTGGAGCCTTTAAAAACTACATTCGCAAAAGGAATAGGCTGATTTGATTTGTCTACCACAATACCGCTCACTTTAGTTTGTGCAAAAACTGCGCTTGCAGAAACCAACAGAAAAAACAAGAGAAATAAGAGATTCTTTTTCATAATCATTCAAAAAAAAAACTTCATCAAATAAATAATTGATGAAGTTTCAAATATAGGTATTTAGACATCTAGATTATTTGAAATTTAGACCATCGACTGTTAAAGTTTATCTAAAAATCAAATTCTAAAAAAATCTATTTTTTATACATTACTTTTTTAACCGCTTTTACCACATCACCTGCATTTGGCAACCATTCTTTCAGTAATACTGGAGAGTAAGGCGCTGGAGTATCTGCAGTTGTGATACGTTGAATAGGAGCATCCAAGAAATCAAAAGCGCGTTCTTGAACAATATAGGTAATTTCAGAAGCAACACTTGCAAAAGGCCAAGCTTCTTCAAGAACCACTAATCTGTTTGTTTTTTTAACAGATGTTAAAATCGTCTCATAATCCATAGGACGTACTGTTCTCAAATCGATAATTTCACAAGAAATTCCTTCTTTGGCTAATTCGTCAGCAGCAATATGCGCTTCTTTGATAATTTTTCCAAAAGAAACGATAGTTACATCAGTACCTTCACGTTTGATATCAGCAACTCCAAGTGGAATAGTATATTCACCATCTGGCACTTCTCCTTTATCACCATACATTTGTTCTGATTCCATGAAAATCACAGGATCATTATCACGAATAGCTGCTTTCAACAATCCTTTTGCATCATAAACCGTAGATGGAACTACCACTTTAAGACCCGGAGTATTCGCAAACCAGTTTTCTAATGCTTGTGAGTGAGTCGCTCCTAATTGTCCTGCCGAAGCTGTTGGACCGCGAAAAACGATAGGTACATTAAATTGTCCACCAGTCATCTGACGCATTTTGGCCGCATTGTTTATAATCTGGTCAATCCCTACTAAACAGAAATTGAAAGTCATGTATTCTACAATAGGTCTACATCCGTTCATTGCTGATCCTACTGCAATACCAGTAAAACCAAGCTCAGCAATAGGAGTATCAATTACTCTTTTCTCACCAAATTCAGCAAGCATTCCTTTAGATGCTTTGTACGCACCATTGTATTCTGCAACTTCTTCACCCATTAAGTATATGGACTCATCGTGACGCATTTCTTCACTCATCGCTTCGCAAATGGCCTCTCTAAATTGTATCGTTCTCATATTATATGTTGTATGTGTCTAATTTTTGAAAAGCAAAAATAAATATTTTATATCACTTAAAAGCATAAATTACTTTAAATTAATCATGATTTATAGTGATAATTTTCAGGAGCTATTTCCGGCTATCCGCTGTATCTTCCTGTGGCTAAAGGAGCCACAGGAAGGATGCCGCTGCTATCCGGGCTACGAAATCGTAATAGTATTGAAAAATATTATGCATGCATAGTATATTATTCGAATTATTATTTTAAATTTGTCAAAGCTTTTTAGAAAAATCAAAATATATACTTATGAAAATATTAGTTTGCATCAGTCACGTTCCTGATACTACTTCAAAAATCAACTTTGTCAACGGTGATTCTGAATTTGACACCAATGGAGTACAATACGTAATCAATCCAAATGACGAATTTGGTTTAACGCGTGCCATTTGGTTTCAAGAACAACAAGGCGCAACTGTAACTGTTGTAAATGTTGGAGGACCAGAAACCGAACCAACTTTAAGAAAAGCATTAGCAATAGGCGCTAACGAAGCCATTCGTGTAAACGCAAATCCTACTGACGGATTTTTCGTTGCCAAACAACTTGCTGAAGTAATTAAAAACGGAAGTTACGATGTAATTATCGCTGGAAAAGAATCTTTAGACTATAATGGTGGAATGGTTCCTGGAATGATAGCCGGAATTTTAGGATACAACTTCCTAAACTCTTGTACTAACCTGACTGTTGACGGAACAAATGTAAAAGCTGTTCGTGAAATTGACGGAGGAAAAGAAACCGTAGCTACTACTTTACCATTAATCATTGGTGGACAAAAAGGATTGGTTGAAGAAAAAGACTTGCGTATTCCAAACATGAGAGGAATTATGACGGCAAGAACCAAAGCCTTGACAATTCTGGAGCCTGTGGATGCAACTGTAAACACAAAAGCAGTGAAATTTGAAAAACCAGCTCCTAAATCAGCAGTGAAATTAATTTCTCCTGACAATTTAGATGAATTAATCAATTTACTACACAACGAAGCGAAAGTAATCTAACTCTCATAAAGTCGAATGTCGAAAGTCAAAAGGATAAAAGTTTTACACTAATTTCTCTTTATGGCTTTAGACTTTAAAACCTTAAGACTAAAATAAAAAAATCATGTCAATATTAATATACGCGGAATACGCAGAAGGAAAATTTAAAAAAGTTGCATTCGAATTAGCTTCTTACGCAAAAAAAGTAGCGGAAACTTTAGGAACTACCGTTACGGCTGTAACAGTAAATGCAGGAGATGTTTCAGAATTGTCAAAATACGGTGTAGACAAAGTATTGAAAGTAAACAACGATAAATTATCAGGTTTTACAGCAAAAGCATACGCCGATGTTATCAAACAAGCTGCTCAAAAAGAAAACGTAAAATTAGTTTTACTTTCATCAACTACAGATAGTATTTATCTTTCGTCACTTGTTGCAGTAGCTTTAGAAGCTGGTTATGCGTCAAATGTTGTAGGATTACCAGTTTCAACTTCGCCTTTTCAAGTAAAAAGAAATGCTTTTTCAAACAAAGCTTTTAACATCACTGAAATTGCAACAGACGTAAAAGTTCTTGGCCTTGCTAAAAACTCTTATGGTGTTTTTGAAAATGCATCTACATTAACTCAAGAAGATTTTAACCCAACTATTGGAGACAATGATTTTGGTGTAAAAGTAGAATCAGTAGAAAAAGGTTCTGGAAAAGTTTCTATTGCTGATGCTGACATTGTAGTTTCTGCTGGTCGTGGATTAAAAGGTCCTGAAAACTGGGGAATGGTAGAAGAATTAGCTACAGTTCTTGGAGCTGCAACTGCTTGTTCAAAACCAGTTTCTGACTTAGGATGGAGACCTCACGGAGAACACGTAGGACAAACTGGAAAACCGGTGGCTACTAACTTATATATAGCGATAGGGATTTCGGGAGCAATACAACATATTGCGGGAATCAACTCTTCTAAAGTTAAAGTAGTAATCAACAGCGATCCAGAAGCACCATTTTTCAAAGTAGCTGACTACGGAGTTGTTGGAGATGCTTTTGAAATTGTTCCTAAATTAATTGAGAAATTTAAAGCTTTCAAAGTTCAGAATTCCTAAACAACAGGAAATCATTAAATCGATTTAAATGCTACTTAAAAACAAGATATTTGTATCTTTGCTTTTAAGTAGCATTTTTTTTAACAAAAAATGAAACTTGATTTTCATCAAAAATAAGTACGCTGTACTTACCCATTTAAGAATTATGAGCTTAGTTAAATTATCCATAAAAGGAATTTCATACAGTCAAACTCAAAACGGAGCCTATGCTTTGATATTGAACGAGGTTGATGGCGAAAGAAAATTACCCATTGTCATTGGTGCTTTTGAAGCACAATCAATTGCTATTGCATTAGAAAAAGAAATAAAACCACCACGTCCTTTGACTCATGATTTATTTAAAAATTTTGCAGAACGTTTTGATATTGTGGTAAAACAAGTCATTATTCATAAGTTAGTTGATGGTGTTTTTTACTCGAGTATCATTTGCGAAAGAGATAAAATAGAGGAAATTATCGATGCCAGAACATCCGATGCAATTGCGTTAGCGTTGCGTTTTAATGCTCCTATTTTCACCTATAAGAACATCTTGGACAAAGCAGGAATATACTTGAAAGCAAATCCGTTGGAAGCCAATAAAGACTCTCAAGAAATTGACGATGTGTTGTCTAATCCAGAGACTTTTGGTCATGAAGAAGAAAGCAATCAGTCTGGAGAAACCTATTCTAAACACAGTTTACAGGAATTAAATGAACTGTTAGACCAAGCGGTTTCACATGAAGATTATGAAAAAGCAGCAAAAATTAGAGACGAAATCTCGAAGAGATAACTTTATCTTGATTTTCATTATTGCATTATTTGATACATAAACGATTAACCTCGTAAAAAATGCAGCTATATTTAATGCTGCACTTTTTTATATATTTTTAGTAACATCTGTTATAAAACTAATCTATGAAAACAAAATTTCTCCTTATTGCCGTAACCTTATTTATTTCTACAGTCGCATTTTCTGAAGACTATTATTTACACTGCGGAAAAATTCTAAACACTCAATCTGGCAAAGAATTATCGAACCAAACCATAGTAGTTTCTAAAAACAAAATCATAAAAATACAAGATGGGTTTGTATCTAAATCCAAACCCGAAGACATTGAAATCGACCTGAAAAACAAATATGTATTGCCTGGTCTTATCGATTTACACGTGCATATTGAAGGAGAGCATGATACTAAAAGTTACATGTCGAAATATTTAGACAACGAGGCTGACGTTGCATTTCAAGCAGTTCGTTGTGCCGAAATCACCCTTCTGGCCGGATTCACAACCGTACGTGATTTAGGAGGAACCGGCGTTAATATCTCCATAAGAAATGCTATTAACAAAGGAATCGTAAAAGGTCCAAGAATATATACTGCAGGAAAATCGATTGCCACAACAGGTGGACATGCTGACCCAACCAACGGAAGCAACCGAAAACTTGTAGGCGATCCAGGCCCACATGAAGGGGTAATCAATTCTCCGGAAGAAGCAGTAAAAGCAGTAAGAGAACGCTATAAAGAAGGAGCCGATGTTATTAAAATCACAGCTACAGGCGGTGTTTTAAGCGTAGCAAAAAGTGGTAAAAATCCTCAGTTTACTTTAGAAGAAATTAAAGCTATTACTACAACTGCCAAGGATTATAATATGCTTACTGCCGCTCATGCCCATGGTGATGAAGGCATGCAACGAGCCATATTAGGCGGTATAAAAACCATTGAGCACGGCACCTTTATGAGTGAAGAGACAATGGAATTGATGAAAAAATATGATGCTTATTTAGTTCCTACCTTGACTGCTGGAAAAGAAGTTGAAAAAAATGCAGAAATTACTGGTTTTTATCCTGACATAGTAGTTCCAAAGGCCAGAGAAGTTGGTCCACAATTGAAAGCTACTTTTGCAAAAGCATATAAAAAAGGAGTCAAAATTGCTTTTGGAACCGATGCCGGAGTTTTTGCTCATGGTACAAATGCAAAAGAATTTGGCTATATGGTTGAAGCCGGAATGCCTGCATTAGCAGCTATACAATCAGCTACAACAACGAATGCAATGTTATTAGGCATTGGAAATGAAGTAGGACAAATCAAAGAAAACTTTTTGGCAGACATTATCGCCGTAGATGAAAATCCTTTGAATACTATCAAAACGCTGGAAAAAGTCGTATTTGTAATGAAAGACGGAAAAATATATAAAAACTAAACTCGCTTACCGCAAATAGAATAAAGATACAATGAAGCAATATTTAGACTTAGTGCAACACGTAATGGAAAACGGTTGTCAAAAAGGAGATCGTACCGGAACAGGAACAAAAAGTGTATTTGGTTACCAAATGCGTTTTGATTTGAATGAAGGTTTCCCAATGGTTACCACTAAAAAACTCCACCTAAAATCTATTATCTACGAATTGCTTTGGTTTTTAAAAGGGGATACAAACATCAACTACCTTCAAGAAAATGGAGTTAAAATTTGGGATGCCTGGGCTGATGCCAATGGAGATTTAGGACCCGTTTATGGACACCAATGGCGCAACTGGAATAGCGAAGAGATTGACCAAATCTCAGAACTTATTAAGGAATTAAAAACCAATCCTAACAGTCGCAGAATGTTGGTTTCGGCATGGAATCCTTCGGTTCTTCCGGACACTACAAAATCATTTGACGAAAATGTAGCCAACAATAAAGCCGCTTTGCCTCCTTGTCACGCATTCTTTCAGTTTTATGTTTCTGACGGTAAGTTATCGTGTCAATTGTACCAGCGAAGTGCTGATATTTTCCTAGGTGTTCCTTTTAACATTGCTTCTTATGCATTACTCACAATGATGATTGCACAAGTTTGCGACTTGCAACTAGGGGAATTCATTCATACTTTTGGTGATGCACACATTTACAACAATCATTTTGAACAACTTGAATTGCAATTGTGCCGTGAGCCAAAACCATTACCAAAAATGATTTTGAATCCTAATGTAAAAGATATCTTCGCATTCGATTTTGATGATTTCACTCTCGAAGGCTACGAACCACATGCCTTGATAAAAGGCAGTGTTGCGGTCTAATCCAATAAAAAAAACGGTGTTTTAGTTAAACTACTAAAACACCGTTTTCATTTCCTGCAAACTCATTCCATTTAAAAGAATCTGCGTCTGGCTCATTTACAAATGTACCGTCTATAACGTATTTGAATTCATAAGCTGCATCTTTGTTTACATCAAATACACCTTTGAAAGTACCGTTTTTTAATTTACTCAAAGCTCCTTCAGCAACACTCCAATTATTGAAATCTCCAACAACGGAAGCTTGACTTGCCTCTTTTGCAGCTACCGAAAAAGTAACTTTGCAAACTGGTTTTGTTTTAACGAATTGTTTCTTGATTGCCATAACTATTTCATTTATAGATTTATAAGACAAAGGAAATAAAAGAATTTGAACTTTCAACAGAGACCTAAAGATTTAATAAAATAGCCCAAACTATGTTAATTTATGAATAATTCAATAATTATAGGCAGGCTAAATTTACTATTCAAAAATCAGAAAACGTTTTCATTCTAAATAATCTACAAGCAAAATAGTGACTTTCCAAAATAAATTTTACCTTTATAAACAAAATTTTGATCAATGGAAAAAGAACTACACGAACAGTACGAGTATGCAAGGAGAAGAATTAAACAAAAAAAAAGACTGTATTTTCATTTTGTTCTTTTCGTTTTAGGGAGTTTACTTTTATTTATTGCTAATAAATTTTTCGAAATTGCCGTAGATTCTCACTGGTCAATTTGGGTTATTACTATATGGTTGTTTCTCTTTATTTTACATTTTATAAAAATTTTCATCACGGATCGTTTTATGAATAAAAATTGGGAAAGAGAACAAATAGACCGACTAGTTGCTTTACAACAAAAAAAACTAGATCAATTACAAACACAGGTTAACAACGACGACCTTAAATAACAGCAAATCAATTATGATAATAATGATTGCGGCCGTTGCCGAAAATAATGCTCTAGGTAAGGACAACGAACTGGTTTGGCATTTGCCAAATGATTTCAAAAGATTTAAATCCCTTACCTCCGGACATCATATTATAATGGGAAGAAAGACATTTGAAAGTTTTCCGAAACCATTACCAAACAGAACCCACGTTATAATCACCAGACAGAAAGAATATCAAGCCGAAGGTTGTATCATAGTTGACAGTATTGACAAAGCATTAGCAATTTGTCCAAAAGACGAAGACACATTCATAATTGGCGGTGGTGAAATTTATACTTTAGGACTACCTTTTACTGACAAAATAGAAATAACTCGTGTTCATCACAACTTTGAAGGCGATGCTCATTTCCCTGAAATTAATGACGATGAATGGGAAATAACAGTTTCAGAATTTAATGAGAAGGATGAAAAACATCTCTACGATTATTCCTATCAGACATTCATTAGAAAATAAAACAAAAAAACATCCTTTTTACGGGATGTTTTTTTTAACCATTGATCAAAGAGATGACCTACTCTTGAAAGAGTATTTGATAACATAAAATAAAAATTACAAATATTAGTAATACTCCAGAAATGAAGATTATAACATTTGAAGTTTTCTGAGAATACATCTCAAAAAAGCCTTTAATACCAAATACCACGAAGGTACTAAAGACGAAAAAAATTAAAATTTCCAAAAACAAATTTAATCCTAAGAACGTATGTTGCGCTTTAACAACAACACTGCTTTGTAAAACAGTGTTTTCAAAACAGCTAACAAGAACAAATGAGATAAAAAACGCTAAAATTATCCACTTGATTTGGTTGATCGGTTCTCTTTTAATCATTTAATATGGTTATTTTCCTGAATAACAAATTTGTACAATTAAATCTTTAGTTACAATACCCACTTTTAGTGATATTTCAAATAAAGTGAATTCTTGATTTTAAGCTATTTTAAAAACTAAAAATAAAACTTGTTTCTAATTTTTGAAACCCATTTTAAGTTCGTCAAGTTTGTATTATATTTGTACAAATTAAAAAAATGTCAGAAAAAATAACACCCTATAAAGATTCAGCTCTAGGTAAAAAAGAACAAGTTGCTAAAATGTTTGACACCATTTCTGGAAATTATGACAATCTGAATCGTGTCATTTCTTTCGGTATTGATATAAAATGGCGTAAAAAAGTATTACAAATAGTTTCAAAGTCAAACCCGAAGGTTATTCTGGATATTGCAACCGGAACCGGTGATTTGGCAATTTTGATGGCGCAAACAAATGCTGAAAAAATCATCGGACTAGATATCTCTGCAGGAATGCTGGAAGTAGGCGTAAAGAAAATTGCTTCAAAAAATCTTTCTAATACTATTGAAATGATTTTAGCAGACTCAGAAAACATGCCTTTTAAAGACAACTATTTTGATGCGATAACCGTTGCTTTTGGAGTACGTAATTTTGAAAATTTAGAAAAAGGCTTAGCTGAAATTTTAAGAGTCTTAAAACCTAACGGAATATTTGTGATTCTAGAAACTTCGGTTCCAGACAAAACACCTTACAAACAAGGATATAATTTTTACACTAAAAATATTCTTCCATTAATAGGCAAAGTTTTCTCTAAGGATGATGTTGCTTATGGATATTTATCTGAATCTGCTGCTGCATTTCCTTATGGAGAAGCATTAAACAATATTTTAAGAAAAATTGGGTTTATAGATGTTGTAGCCTTACCACAAACTTTTGGTGTAGCTACCATTTACTCAGCTTCTAAAAAATAATACTGAAGATTTCAGCATAAACATGAGAAAAATAATTGTCTTACTATTTTTTGCTTTTATTATAAAAGGATACGCTCAAAAGTCTAAAAATATATTTAGCAGAGACCCTATTATTAATTTGGAAAATTTTCAAAAAAAGAGAATGTACTACGGGTTTTATCTGGGATTCAACTCGTATGATTTCAAAATAGACTATAAAACGGTAGGACCTGATATCCTTATAAAAAGAACTACCGGATTTAATGTGGGAATCGTCGCTGATTTGAAACTTCAGGAATATATTGACTTGCGATTTGAGCCAGGTCTTTATTATACCAAAAGAGACTTATATTATCCAAATTTCACAAACAGTGCAGATGCGCTTAGGGAAGTGAATAGTACTTACATCCATTTTCCGTTATTAGTGAAATTCTCCTCACTTAGAACAGGGAATATTCGTCCTTATTTAGTAGGAGGCGTATCCGCAACGCTAAACTTATCCAGCAATTCTAAATTAATTGATGACAATTTAGAACAACGCTTTAGAGTAAAAGCGTGGACAACTAATTATGAATTGGGTTTCGGAATTGATCTTTTTTCAGAATATTTTATATTTTCCCCTTCCATAAGAGGTGTTTTTGGAATGAATGACGAATTAATCCGAGACAAAGACCCAAACAGTCCATGGACAAGCAATATAGAATCCTTGAAAACCAGAGCAGTCTTCATTAATTTTACTTTCCATTAAAGACTTACCCTCTACAAAACTCGCTTAATACTATAGCGGTAGCGGTGGCAACATTAAGGCTTTCTGTTTTTTGAAGATCTCCAAAACGAGGAATTGTGAGTCTGTTTTTTACTAATTTTTCAAGTGCTGCAGAAACTCCATTAGCTTCATTACCCATAATAATTATTCCTTCTTTGGGCAAAACCGATTTATAAATATTCTCTCCGTCCATAAAAGTACCAAAAACGGGTAGTTGTGTTTGTACAATAAAAGCATTAAGATCAATATAATTTACGTTAACTCTGGCTATAGAACCCATAGTTGCCTGAACAACTTTTGGATTATAAATATCAACAGTCTCCTTGGAACACAACAACTGTTTAACACCAAACCAATCACACAAACGCAATATAGTCCCTAAATTTCCTGGATCTCGAATTGCATCAAGCGCTACTATCAAACCGGTTTCAATAATTGGTTTTTCCAATGGCATTTTAAAAACTCCCAAACAAGTATTTGGAGTTGCTAATGCACTTATTTTTTTTAAATCATTTTCTTGAATAATCGTTTTTTTAGCTGCTGAAACTTCTTCAAAATCATTTTGGGTGGTATACAAATGTTCCAATTCAAAATTAGACTCCAATAGTTCATGAATCCCTTTTACGCCCTCGGCAAAAAATAATTTATTGGCAATTCTATATTTTTTTTGCTGCAAACTCGTTATAAGCTTTATTTGGTTTTTACTAACCATAAAATAATGTACTTTTGAATTAAATATTTTAAAACACTTGAAAAAAACTTCCACAAAAATAACTGCATTTATTCTAATTGCAATACTAATTTGCGCTTGTAACGCTGTAAAAAGAGTTCCGGACGGAAAACTACTGCTTACAAAAAACGAAATTACTGTAAATGACAAAACAATTAAGGATGAAAATGTTTTTAATCAACTGTATCAAAAACCAAACAGCACCTTACTTGGATACCGTTTAAGATTGAATCTTTACAATCTTGCCAACCTAAATCCAGATTCAACCTATCAAGCCAAGTTTACAAATAATCCTGAAAAATTTAGAAGAAAATCAAAATGGCTGTCTGAAAAACAAGTTAATCGCCTTGGAAAATCGTTCTGGTATCACGGAATCCATGATTTCTTAAAAAAAACTGGAGAACCACCTGTAATTATTGATAAAGACCGAGCGGACAAATCTTTGTTGCGTTTGAAATACTATTACTTCAACAATGGTTTTTTTAATGTAAATGCCAATTACAAAATAGACACTTTGAGTATCAAAAAGGGCAAGATAAAATACGCCATTACTCCTGGAAATGCTTATTTTTTAGATTCCTTGAGAACTACTATTTTAACTCCGGCATTAGATTCTTTATATGAGAGCAACAAGTCAAACACTTTTATCAAATCAGGAAATCAATATAAAACAGAAGATTTTGAAAATGAAAAAAACAGAATCACCACTCATTTCAGGAACAACGGAGTGTATTATTTTCAACCTAATTATGTAACTTTTGACATAGATACCATTAAAAAAGTTAATCAGGCTAATATAAACCTGATGATTAATAATTATTCGTATCAAAATGGTGATTCAACCCAAACAGAACCTTTTAAAATTTACAAAATAAGCGATGTAAATATTTACACTGATTATTCTCCAAGCAATAACGGTATAAAAATTACAGACAGCACTACTTACAATAGCTTTAATTTATACAGTCAGAGCAAATTAAGATACAAACCACGAGCAATCACCAATGCTATCTTCATAACAAAAGGAGGATTATTTGCTGATTATAAAACCGTTCTGACAACTCGTTATTTAAACAATCTTAAAATTTTCAACTATCCGTCAATACAATATGAAGTTGACCCAAGAGATTCCACTGCACAATCATTGATCGCAAAAGTGTACTTAACACCTAGAAAGAAATATAGTTTTGGGACAACATTAGATGTAACTCATTCTAACATACAGGATTTTGGTATAGGCTTAAGTGTTTCTGAAACCATACGAAATGTTTTCAATGGAGCCGAAACACTAGAATTAGCTGTGCGTGGTAATATTGGATCTTCAAAGGATTTAGCGAATCCAAAGAATAATTTCTTTAATGTTTCTGAATATGGTTTGGATTTAAAGCTTAACATACCACGGATTTTCATGCCTTTCAGCACTGAAAAAATCATTCCCAAAAGCATGATTCCATTTACACTAATCACAATGGGTTTTGCTAAACAACAAAATATTGGTTTAGACAAAGAAAATTTCACAGGAGCATTATCCTATAATTGGACTCCAAAAAGAAACAATACCGCCAGATTTGATTTGTTCAACACTCAATTTGTACGAAACCTAAATCAACAGAATTACTTTAATGTTTACGGTTCTTCCTATAATGCGTTGAATGAAATCAGCAAAGAATACAACACAAACCCATCCTATTATAACAATGACATTGATAAAAATTTGCTTATTGAAGAGGGAACCGCTGGCTTTACTAAGGATGTGCTCACAGGCAACGCTAACTTTTTGAAACCATTAGAAGCCGAAGATTTTCAATCTGTAAAAAGCATTGAAGAGCGAAGACTTAGGCTTACGGAAAATGACTTTATTTTGGCGACCAGTTTTACTTTCTCAAAAACAACCAAAAAGGATTTAACAGACAATACATTTTATCTTTTTAAAACAAAAATAGAATCGGCTGGAACCATTTTATCTGCTATTGCAGCAACAACAAATCAGAAAAAAAATTCAACTGGTAATTATGAAATATTCAATTTAGAATATTCAGAATACATAAAAACAGAATTTGACTACATTAAACATTGGGATTTATCCAAAGAAAAAATATTTGCCTTTAGATCGTTTTTCGGGATTGCCATTCCATTTGGAAATTCAGACTACATTCCCTTTTCAAGAAGTTATTTTTCAGGAGGATCAAATGACAACAGAGCGTGGCAACCGTATGGTTTAGGACCGGGCAGCAGTGGCGCATTAGACGATTTTAATGAGGCAAACATGAAAATTGCCATTAGCGGAGAGTATCGCTTTAAAATATTAGGCAGTTTAAAAGGAGCACTTTTTGCCGATGCAGGAAATATTTGGAACGTATTGGACAATGTAGAGGATGAGAAATCGACATTTACACAATTTAAGGACTTAAAAGATATCGCATTAGGCACTGGATTTGGGCTTAGATATGACCTGAGTTTTTTTGTAATTCGTTTTGATTTAGGATTTAAAACCTACAATCCAGCCAATGAAACCAACAAAAGATGGTTTAGAGAATACAATTTTGCTAACTCCGTTTTAAATTTTGGAATAAATTATCCGTTCTAATGCTAATTAATTCTTATTTTTGCAAACTAAAAACTAAATAAAATAACTAAAAAAATTACAATGGCACACAACATAAAACCAGGCGTAGCTACAGGAGATCAGGTTCAGGAAATTTTTAATTATGCTAAAGAAAAAGGATTTGCACTTCCGGCAGTAAATGTTACGGGATCAAATACGATCAATGGTGTACTTGAAACTGCAGCAAAACTTAATGCTCCGGTTATCATTCAATTCTCTAATGGAGGAGCACAATTTAATGCAGGAAAAGGACTTTCTAATGCAGGTGAAAAAGCAGCAATCGCTGGTGGAATTGCTGGTGCATTACACATTCATACTTTGGCGGAAGCTTACGGAGCAACCGTAATTTTACATACTGACCACTGTGCAAAAAAATTATTGCCTTGGATTGACGGTTTATTAGATGCTTCAGAAAAACATTTTGCTGAAACTGGAAAACCATTATTTTCTTCTCACATGATTGACTTATCTGAGGAGCCTATCGAAGAAAACATCGAAATTTGCAAAGGATATTTAGAAAGAATGAGCAAAATGGGAATGACACTTGAAATCGAACTTGGAATTACTGGTGGTGAAGAAGATGGTGTTGACAACTCTGATGTTGATAGTTCTAAATTATACACACAACCTGAAGAAGTTGCTTACGCATACGAAGAACTTTCTAAAGTAAGCCCTAAATTTACAATTGCAGCTGCTTTTGGAAACGTACATGGAGTTTACAAACCAGGAAATGTAAAATTGACTCCAAAAATCTTAAAAAATTCTCAAGATTTTGTTCAAAATAAATTCAATACAGGACACAACCCGGTAGACTTCGTTTTCCACGGTGGTTCAGGTTCTACATTAGAAGAAATCAGAGAAGGAATAAGCTACGGAGTAATAAAAATGAATATCGATACTGATTTACAATTTGCTTTCACGGAAGGTATCCGTGATTACATGGTAAAAAACATCGATTATTTGAAAACTCAAATTGGAAACCCAGAAGGTTCTGATGCTCCAAACAAAAAATATTACGATCCAAGAAAATGGTTGCGTGAAAGTGAAGTTACTTTCAACGCAAGACTTGAACAAGCATTTGCTGACTTGAACAACGTAAATACACTATAATAGATTAAGTTTAATTCCAAATCCCGATGTAACTATCGGGATTTGAAATCTAAACCATAAATTACAGGAACTGATTACTGAACACTGAATACTAGAAAAATGGCTTGGTTTAAAAGAAAAGAAAAAGGGATTACTACTGCTACCGAAGACAAAATGGACATTCCAAAAGGGCTTTGGTACAAATCTCCAACTGGAAAAATTATTGATGCCGATGAACTAGCTCGTAACTTATTTGTAAGTCCCGAAGATGGTTTTCACGTTAGAATTGGAAGTACAGAATATTTTCAAATTTTATTTGACAACAATGAATTTGTTGAATTAGATAAAAACATGACTTCTAAAGATCCTTTGCATTTTGTTGATACAAAAAAATATGCAGATCGTTTGAAAGATGTTATGGAAAAAACCAAACTTAAAGATGCAGTGCGTACCGGAGTTGGTAAATCAAAAGGGAAAGATGTTGTTATCTGCTGTATGGATTTTGCCTTTATCGGAGGTTCTATGGGAGCTGTAGTGGGAGAAAAAATCGCAAGAGGAATCGATCACGCCATCAAAAACAAGCTGCCTTTTGTAATGATTTCAAAATCAGGTGGAGCAAGAATGATGGAAGCTGCATATTCATTAATGCAATTAGCAAAAACATCAGTAAAACTGGCTCAACTTGCCGAAGCAAAATTGCCTTACATTTCGTTATGTACGGATCCAACAACTGGAGGAACAACTGCTTCTTACGCCATGTTGGGAGATATTAATATTTCTGAACCAGGCGCATTAATTGGCTTTGCCGGACCAAGAGTTGTAAGAGACACAACAGGTAAAGATTTACCGGAAGGTTTCCAGACTGCTGAGTTCTTACTTGAACACGGCTTCTTAGACTTTATTACACCTAGAAAAGAATTGAAAGACAAGATCAACTTGTATATCGATTTGATTCAAAACAATACTATTAGATAAATGAAAATCCCGATTGCTCGGGATTTTTTATTTTTTAACTATTTCACTACAAACAAAAACAGCTTTCAAAATTATCTGAAAGCTGTTTTTTTTATTTCTTTAATAAAGTTCGTATAATTTACATTCCTGTTCTAATCGCTTCCACAGGATCAAGTTTCGAAGCAGAAATGGCAGGAAGTATTCCGGATATCAATCCAATTACAGCAGCTAATCCAGTTCCCAGAATAATATTACCAGCGCTTAAAACAAATTCGAAATCTAATGCTTTTGTCAAGATTACAGAAATTATCCAAACCAGAAAAAGTCCAATCATTCCGCCAATCACTGAAAGTATTATGGCTTCAAACAAAAACTGAAATAGTATAAATCTGTTTTTGGCTCCTAATGATTTCTGAATTCCAATCAAATTAGTTCGTTCTTTTACCGAAACAAACATAATATTGGCAATCCCAAAACCTCCTACCAGTAACGAAAAACCACTAATTATCCAGCCTACAACATTCATTTGTCCTAAAATCCCATCTATAAGATCCGTAAAACCAGAAAATACATTAATAAAAAAATTGTCTATTTCACCTGCTTTCAAACCTCTAAAACTTCTTAGTTTTTGAGAAATTTCACTTTTATAGGCATCCATATCCACTCCTTTTTCTGGTTTAAAAATAATAACATTAGTCAAGGAAGTATTGTTGTCTCCATACAACTGACGAACAAAATTTACTGGAATATACGCTGATGTATCATTACTGTCTCCAAACAAACCTGAACCTTCTTTTTTAATGACACCAATAACCGTAAAACGCTTGCCATACAAACGAACATTTTTTCCGATAGGCTCAGACTCTTCAAATAAGGATTTTGCAATTTCATTTCCCAAAACAATAACTGTTGCACCAGAATTAGCTTCAGATTCATTATAAAATCTCCCTTTATCAAATTCAAGGCCTTGAATATCTATAAATTCATGTGAAACAGGAACAATATTGATGTCACTTACTGTTTTCGATTCATATTTAATAGTCTCTCTTCGAGTAAATATTTGATATGCCATCTGGTCCGTATTAGTCATAGCACCTTTCATGAAATTGTACTCATCGTACTTCACATTAGGAAATTGCTCTCTTTTCCATTGTGGAATCTCTGAAGGTCCAAAAGAAAATTTCATTAGATAAATCGTATTTTTATCTAAACTACTCAAGTCTTTTGTAATTTTTCTGTCCAAAGAGTCAACAGCAGCAAGCACGGCTATAATCGAAAAAATTCCAATAGTAACTCCTAACAAAGAAAGCAATGTTCTTAACTTGTTGTTTCGCAATGCATTCATTGCAAAGCCCAAACTCTCTTTTAATAATCGAAGGTAAACTAGCATAAAAATTTTTTTGTATTAAAGTAAAATTCCATAAATATTAATCAAAAACCTAATGAAAAATGCATTCGTTGCCGTGTGAATCAATTATTTTACCTTTGCCAATGAAATAGGAGTAAAAATTACACATTATCTCATTTTCAAATGGCTTAATTTTCACATTAAAAAACTATTTTTGCACTTTATAACTATAACTACATAATGAACACAACAAAAACAATTCAATCTGCATTAATCTCTGTCTTTTCAAAAGAAGGATTAGAACCTATAGTAAGACAACTAAACAGTCAAAATGTTACACTTTATTCTACTGGAGGGACTGAGGATTTTATAAAAAATTTAGGAATACCTGTAATTCCTGTTGAAGATGTTACTTCCTACCCTTCTATTTTGGGTGGTAGAGTAAAAACATTACACCCAAAAGTTTTTGGAGGAATCTTAAACCGCCAAGACAACGAGAGTGATGTACAACAAATGATAGAGTTCAACATTCCACAAATAGATTTAGTAATTGTTGACTTATATCCTTTTGAAAAAACAGTAGCTTCCGGAGCTAGTGAATCAGATATTATTGAAAAAATAGATATTGGTGGAATTTCTTTAATACGTGCTGCCGCAAAAAACTTCAAGGACACTGTAATTGTAGCATCGGTTGACCAATATGGTTTGCTTTTGGACTTGATTACAGAGCAAAATGGAGCTACAACATTGGAAGACAGAAAATTATTGGCTACAAAAGCATTTCATGTTTCATCTCATTATGATACTGCAATTTTCAATTATTTCAACACTGACGAAACAATATACAAACAAAGCATTGCTAACGGTCAAGTTTTAAGATACGGTGAAAACCCTCATCAAAAAGGATTTTTCTTCGGGGATTTTGACGCAATGTTCAACAAAGTTCACGGAAAAGAATTGTCTTACAATAATTTATTAGATGTAGATGCTGCCGTAAATTTGATTAATGAATTCAAAAATGACGGTCCTACATTTGCTATATTAAAACACAATAATGCCTGTGGTTTAGCGTCAAGAAATACCATTAGTGAAGCGTATCTTGCGGCTTTGGCCTGCGATCCTACTTCAGCTTTTGGGGGTGTTTTAATTTCGAATACAAAAATTGATGTTGCTACTGCTTCAGAAATAAACAAATTGTTTTGCGAAGTTGTAATTGCTCCAGAATATGATACTGAAGCCATTGCAATTTTACAAGAAAAGAAAAACCGAATTATATTAATCCAAAACGAAGTAGAATTACCACAAAAACAAGTTCGTACTTGCTTAAACGGAATTTTAGTTCAGGAAAGAAACAACATAACCGACAATAAAGAAGACTTAAAAACCGTTACTATAACTGAACCTACTGAACAAGAAATTCAGGATTTAATTTTTGCTTCTAAAATTTGTAAAAACACAAAATCAAACACGATTGTTTTTGCAAAAAACGGTACACTTATTGCGTCAGGTACAGGACAGACATCAAGAGTTGATGCCTTGCAACAAGCAATAGAAAAAGCGAATAATTTTCACTTTGATTTGCATGGTGCAGTAATGGCAAGCGACGCGTTTTTCCCTTTTCCAGATTGTGTAGAAATCGCTAAAGAAGCCGGAATAACTGCTGTAATTCAGCCAGGAGGATCTATAAAAGACGAATTGAGTATTAATTATTGTAATGAAAATAAAGTTGCAATGGTATTTACAGGAACTCGTCATTTTAAACATTAATTTGTTTAACTTTGCCCGTCACAAATTTATAACTTTTAACCCTTAAAAAACTTATGGGATTTTTTGATTTCATGACCGAGGATATTGCGATAGACCTTGGTACCGCCAACACTTTAATCATACATAATGATAAAGTTGTCATAGACAGCCCTTCGATAGTTGCTCGTGATAGAGTTTCAGGCAAAATCATCGCTGTTGGTAAAGAAGCCAACATGATGCAGGGAAAAACACATGAAAACATTAAAACGATAAGACCTTTGAAAGATGGTGTAATTGCTGATTTTGATGCTTCAGAAAAAATGATCAGTATGTTTATAAAAAGCATACCGGCATTGAAAAAAAGAATGTTTACTCCCGCATTAAGAATGGTTGTTTGTATTCCTTCAGGCATTACTGAAGTGGAAATGAGAGCCGTAAAAGAATCATGCGAAAGAGTAAATGGTAAAGAAGTTTATTTGATACATGAACCTATGGCAGCAGCAATAGGTATTGGGATAGATATCATGCAACCAAAAGGAAACATGATTGTTGATATAGGTGGTGGAACAACTGAAATTGCAGTAATTGCATTAGGCGGAATTGTATGTGATAAATCAGTAAAAATTGCTGGTGATGTATTTACAAATGACATTGTTTATTACATGCGTACACAACACAATCTTTTTGTTGGAGAAAGTACTGCTGAAAAAATCAAAATTCAAATTGGTGCCGCTATTGAAGATTTAGAAACTCCTCCAGAAGACATGTCTGTTCAAGGTAGAGATTTACTTACCGGTAAACCAAAACAAGTAGAAGTTTCATATAGAGAAATTGCTAAAGCATTAGACAAATCAATCCAACGAATTGAAGATGCAGTAATGGAAACTTTATCACAAACACCTCCTGAATTAGCAGCCGATATTTACAACACAGGAATTTATCTTGCAGGTGGAGGATCTATGTTAAGAGGTCTTGATAAAAGGATTTCGCAAAAAACAGATTTACCTGTTTACATTGCAGAAGATCCATTAAGAGCAGTTGTTAGAGGAACTGGTATGGCACTTAAAAACATTACAAAATTTAAAAGCATTTTGATTAAGTAATTCGTTTTTGTTACACTTGCCAGCCTTCAAGCTCAAGTCAATTTACAACAATTAGATTACAAAAAAAGACATACAGTTATTTACATTATACCGTTAAGAAATGCAGCAAATATTTAATTTTATTTTTAAAAACAGTAATAGATTACTGTTTTTGCTGCTTTTGGGTATCTCGTTATCGCTAACTATCCAATCCCATTCTTTCCACAGGAGTAAAATAATTAGTTCCGCAAACTTTTTAAGTGGCGGAGTGTACGAAAAGGTGAATAACCTTAACGAATACTTGAATTTAAAAACTCAAAATGATGCACTTGCTCTTGAAAATGCAAAGCTAAGAAGCCTTCTATTCAATCGTAAAGATACTACTGCAATAAAAAAACTAGACAGTATTAAAGGGGTAAAACCAGACGATATTGTTGTTTCCAAAGTAATACACAACTCCTATAATGTCCATGAAAATTACTTAACCTTGAATTCAGGAGAATTGCAAGGTGTAAAACCAGATATGGGGGTAATTAACAGTTTAGGAATTGTTGGAATCATAGAGAATACATCGCCAAAATATTCTACTGTAATCAGTATTCTGAATAAAAAATCTCAAATCAATGCCAAAATCAAAAAGTCAAATCACTTTGGGTCACTTGTTTGGGACGGAAAAAGTACTGGATTTGTTCAATTGGTAGATGTTCCTAGATTAGCAGCGATAAGAAAAGGCGATACAATTGTAACTGGCGGACAATCTGTAATTTTTCCAGAAAATATAGGAATAGGTACTATTGAAAATATCTATACTGAAGAAGAAACTAATTATTATAAAATAAACGTCAGACTATTCAACGACATGACAAACTTAGGTCATGTCTATATCATAAAAAGGAAAGATCGTGAAGAAATCATTAATTTAGAAAAAAGAGAAAAGGATGAATAGCGCATTGTTAGTCAATATTTTTCGATTTATTCTGTTATTGGCAGTTCAAATTATCATATTCAACAATATGAATTTTTTGGGTTATATAAGTCCTTTCCCTTATATATTGTTTATAATACTTTACCCTGTAAACGGAAACAAATCTGGTCTTGTAGTGGCGAGTTTCATACTTGGACTTATTATGGATATGTTTAGCAATTCAGGCGGAATACATGCCACTGCATGTTTAGTTCTAGCCTATTTTAGACCCGCTATTTTTAAATTTGCTTTTGGTCTAAGTTATGAATATCAAACTGTAAAATTAAATGACGTTTTGACACCTGAAAGATTCTCTTTTATATTACTTTCTGTTGTTATACACCATTTTACGTTATTTTTACTGGAAGCATTCCAGTTTAGCTTTATTTTTGATATACTAATTAGAACATTATTAAGTACTGTATTCACAATCATTATTTGCATTATCATAATATATCTTATTAAGCCGAACAAAAGATGAGAAAAGTCTTGTTGCCTTCTTTAATCATTATAGCTACATCTTTGCTTGTAATGCGTATCTTTTATTTGCAGATTGTTGACGACACTTTAAAACTAAAGTCTGAAAACAATGCCATTAAAAAAAAGTATGAATATCCTGAAAGAGGATATATGTATGATAGGAAAGGAAAGTTATTAGTTGCTAACCAAGCATCTTATGACATCATGGTCATTCCTAGAGAAGTCAAAAATACTGATACTTTAGAATTTTGTCAATTATTGAATATCACAAAAGAAGATTTCATTAAAAAAATTGAAAAAGCTACAGTATACAGTCCGCGCTTGCCATCTGTTTTTTTATCTCAATTGAACAAAAGTGAATTTGCTGCTTTTCAAGAAAAAATAAGAAAATATGAAGGTTTTTATTTTCAAAAACGTTCCCTTCGTGATTATGAAGTAGATTTTGGAGCCAATATTTTTGGATTCATCACACAGGTAAATGAAAAACTAGTCGCTAAAAATCCGTATTATAATAGTGGTGACTTAATTGGAAGACAAGGAGTTGAAGAAAGCTATGAAGATCTTTTACGCGGAGTGAAAGGTGTAAAATACATTCAAAAAGACAAATACAACAGGGAAATAGGTTCTTATAAAGATGGGAAATACGACACTATCGCTGTTCAAGGAGAAGACATAAATCTGACCATAGATGCTGAAATTCAAAAATATGGGGAGGAATTAATGATTAATAAACGAGGTGGAATTGTAGCAATTGAACCTAGTACCGGTGAAATATTGGCGCTTGTAACTGCTCCATCGTATGACCCCGGAATATTAGTAGGAAGACAACGATCTAAGAATTATACTGAATTATATCGTGATTCCATAGCAAAACCACTTTATGACAGAGGTTTACTGGCTGAATATCCACCGGGATCTCCATTCAAGATTTTAACTGGACTTGTAGCATTACAAGAAGGAGTAATTGATGACAATACTACTGTTTTTTGTAATCGAGGTTTTAGCTATGCAAGAGGACGTTTTATGGGATGTCACTGTCATGGAGGCGCACTTCAATTACACCGAGGTATCTTTGAATCTTGCAACTCCTATTTTGCAACGGCTTATATGAAGACTATAAATAAATATTCAAAACCTGCACAAGCGGTTGATATTTGGAGCAAACACGTGAAAAGTTTTGGTCTTGGACAATTCATGGGATATGATTTACCAACTGGTAAAAAAGGAAACGTACCCGATTCAAAAACATACAAACGCATTTATCCTAACGGTGGCTGGAGAAGTACTACTATTGTTTCTAATTCAATTGGACAAGGTGAAGTTCTAATGACTCCTATTCAACTGGCGAATATGATGGCAACAATAGCTAACGAAGGTCATTATTATACGCCTCATATCATCAAAAAAATTGAAGGGCACAAAATTGACGAAAAATTCACTACCAAACATGAAACCACAATTGATAAAAAACATTTCAAACCAATTATCAGCGGTTTATTTGATGTTTACAACTTAGGAACAGCAAGATCCCTACGAGTGGAAGGAATTGATATTTGTGGAAAGACTGGAACAGCAGAAAATTTTGCTAAAATTGGAGGAGTACGCGTAAAAATGGAAGACCATTCAATATTTGTAGCTTTTGCACCAAAAGACAATCCAAAAATTGCAATTGCAGTTATGGTTGAAAATGGTGGATATGGAGCAACTATAGCTGGACCAATTGCCAGTTTGATGATAGAAAAATATTTAAGACAAAAAATCACCAGAGTAGACCTGGAAAAAAGAATTCTTGCAACAAGTTTACAAAGTCGATATGCTAAATTAGGAGGACTGTCAGAAGCCGTAAAATTACAATTAAGAATTAGCGACTCTCTTCTAAAAAAGAAAACAACTATTCCAACAGTGAAAGCAAAAACAGATACCACAAAATCGAATAAACAAGCTATTTAATTCAGATGAAAAACCAAAGCATAACAAATAACATTGACTGGATAAGCATAATAATCTATGTTTCATTAGTTATTTTGGGTTGGCTAAATATTTATTCGTCTTCTCTCTCATCAATGGAAGACACTCATGAGAAACAGCTTATATTCATTATATTAACCATTCCATTAATTTTCATTGTGCTTTCTGTTGACGGTAAATTTTATGAAAAATACGCAAGTATCATTTTTGGAATTTCCTTACTTACATTAGCGGGATTGTTTTTATTTGGTAAAACCATAGCGGGTCAACGTTGTTGGTATGCAATAGGAAGTTTTACAATTCAACCTTCTGAATTTGCAAAAGCGGCCACAGCCTTGGCATTAGCCAAATATTTAAGTGACACCCAGATCAATTTAAAAGAAGTCAATAGGCAGGTACAAGCTCTTGCAATAATTCTTTTGCCTGTCATCCTGATACTTCCGCAACCTGACCCCGGAAGTGCTTTAATATACAGCATATTCATCATCGTTTTATACCGCGAAGGGCTACCGTCATGGTATGTTTGGACAGGATTTATTACCATCCTTTTATTTGTATTAACACTGATATTAGAGCCACAGTACGTAATTCTTATAGCATTAGTTACATTAATATTAGTTCATTTAAAATCAAGATTAGCCGATAGAAATATTGTTCTGAGCAGCATCCTTTTAGTGGTTATTTCTGGATTTGTACTGTCTGTAAACTATGTTTTTGAAAATGTATTTAAACAACATCACAGGGATCGTTTTAATATACTTTTAGGCAAAACCGTCGATCTGAAAGGAATCGGTTATAACACCAATCAATCCGAAATAGCCATTGGTTCGGGAGGTTGGTTTGGAAAAGGGTTTCTTGAAGGAACACAAACCAAAGGCGGATTTGTTCCTGAGCAACATACAGATTATATATTCACAACAGTGGGTGAAGAATGGGGATTTGTTGGCTCTTTAGTTGTTATCGCCCTTTTTTCAGGTTTATTTCTTAGAATAATATACTTGGCAGAAAGACAAAAAACAAAATTCAGCAGGGTATATGGATATTGTGTTGCAGGGGTTTTATTTACACATTTCTTTGTAAATATAGCCATGGTAGTTGGTATTTTCCCAACTATTGGGGTTCCGCTTCCTTTCTTTTCTTACGGAGGTTCGGGACTTTGGGGCTTTACTATATTGTTGTTTATATTTATAAAAATGGATGCCAATAAAGTAAATGAATGGTAATTAAATAGGCCTTAATTATCAAGATTTTATTCTTGTTTATTGTTTTATTTCAATTATTTATACGCTTACCTCTTTGCAAAAACAGAAACTTTAAAAATTCTTATTCCCAGTAGAGTTAATTAAAACTCCAATTTTTATAATCTGTCCTTTTTTCCAATTGATTTTCAATGTTGTCATTCAATTTTGGAAAGAAGTTAATTCCGGTCATTTTTTCGATATAATCAACCGAAACCACAAAACTATATAGTGGTTTATCACTTTCTGAATTGGGAATCAGAAAACCAATCATTTTCATGTTGCCACCAGAATTATCCAATAAAATTTTATAAAAAAACTTAGGAACCGAAACCTTTTCTTTACCTATTGTTATTAATGAGGATTCTAAAACTCCACCCGTAATCACATAAATTCCATCATATTTTACAGCCCAATAACGTACTTTTTGTTCTAATCTATTCCAGACTCCGTTATTAAAATTACGCACTTGAGGAGAAATATTTGAAGTGAAAAAAGTTTCGTTATAAGCATCTAAAGCAAACTCCATATCACCTGCAGGACAAAGATGACCTTTATCATATATTGACTTTTTATAATTTCTCCAATCAGCAGAACCCGTTTTTACTTTGGTATCCTCAATAAAAAAAGGACGCTTAAAGTTATTATTCTTAATATAGTTTTTCTTCAGCTCATAAGCCACCCATTCTGCCTGTTCATGAGCTTCATTATAGGACAAAGTGTAATATTTATGTCTGACAACTTGATTGGTTCTAGATGAGGGCAAAAAATCAAAATTTCCCACTGAACTTACAGCACTATTCTCAGCACTGACAACCTGAATTAAGTCTCCTTCCTTTCTCCCATTCGATGCATCTGGATTTCCTGCATCCAAATCCTTTTTACAGGAAGAAAAAAGGATCCCGTAAAGAATAATAAATATCAAAGTGAATAATTTTCTATTTTTCATTGCTAACTATATATAAGGATTCTTCTGTTTTTAAAATCAAAACAAGCAGTCTAAATTGACTAAAAAAACATCTTAAAGCTATTTTAATTAATTAATAATTCACTCAAACTAAAAACGCTCCAAAAATTCAATGAGAATTTTTGGAGCGTAATAGTTACTAATACTTGTATGTTTTATGAACTAACAAATTCTTTATTAAGATTTCGCTAATTTATTTTTTTTCATTTTAACAGGAATATCTTTTTTCGAAATTGATTTAGGTTGCAAATCATCCAAAACATTAATTGCCTCTTCTACATAAATATCTTTAGCTAAAGATTCATGCCAGATTTCTCTTTTTTCTTTCAAAGAAGCATCTTTACTCATCACTTCAGCTTCATAAGGTAAAGAAGTAAATGTCAATGTGTTTTTGTAATTTACGATTGGCTTATATTTTTTAGCCTTCTCTTCAATTTCGGCTTGAGCAATCTTAAATTTGTCAATATTCAAGCTATAAACATTCTCTTCACTTCTACTATCAATCCATTTTGCATTTTCCTCAATTAATTGGAACTGTGGATTTTTACTAATTCTGTTTTTACTATTGGCAATTGCTTGATTAAAGTTGGCATTATTATTCCAAACACTATAATCAGCCTGATCAATTTTATCCCAAGGCATTGCATTGTCAATGTCACGTTCGCCCATTTTTAAATAAGCATATCTGTCCGGCATAACAATATCACTTTGCACACCTTCTAGTTGAGTAGACCCACCATTTATTCTATAAAATTTTTGTGTAGTGGTCTTTATGGCACCCAAGTCCCCTACTGCACTATTGCGTACAAAAGTATTCAAGTCATATACATTTTGCACCGTTCCTTTACCGTAGGTTTGCTTACTTCCAATGATAATTCCTCTTTTATAATCCTGAATTGCAGCAGCCAGAATCTCTGAAGCCGAGGCTGAGAAACTATTTACCATAATTACTAAAGGACCATCCCATTCAATTTTTTTATCTCTGTCATAAAGAACTTCTTTTTGTCTTCCTGCTGATTTAATTTGCACAATTGGACCTTGTTCAATAAACAATCCTGCAATATCAACAACAGTAGACAAAGATCCACCACCATCATCACGAACATCAAGAATAATTCCGTTTACACCAGATTTTTTTAATCGGTCAACTTCTAATGCAATGTCTTTTCCTGCATCTCTTCCGTCTTTATTTTCAAAATCAATGTAGAATTTTGGCAAATAAATCACTCCGTATTTCAGTCCATTTTTGTCTACAATACTGGATTTTGCATACGTTTCTTCTATTTCAACAATATCTCTGATGATAGAAATAATCTTAATGGTTCCGTCCACTTTTTTCACAGTAAGACGAACTTCTGAACCTTTAGGCCCTTTAATTTTCTTCACAACATCATCCAAACGCATCCCTACAACATCAACCGCTTCGCCATTACCTTGAGCTACTTTCATGATCAAGTCTCCTGCTTCTAGCTGTTTTCCTCTCCAAGCTGGACCACCAGAAATAAGTTCAGAAATCTCGGTAAGATCATTTTTCTTTTGCAAACGAGCTCCAATTCCTTCTAATTTACCGCTGATACTTTGATCAAAACGTTCTTTATCCTCTGCTGCTAAATAATTAGTATGCGGATCAAAACGCGCTGTTATAGAATTTACATACACTGAAAACCAGTCATTTCTATCTAAATCTTTAATGAAACCAAAATACTCATCTAAAGATTTTGTAGAACTTTCTCTAGTTTCTTTTTCTAAAGCATCAAAAGATTTAACTTGATAAGTGGCATCATTTTTCTTTTTATCTTCTTCTAATTTTTGTTTGTCAACAAGAGATGAAAGGGTAGATAATTTGATTTGTTTACGCCATTTGTCACTAAGTTCAGCAACATTTTTAGAATAAGGTGCTTTTTCATAATCAATATTGAAACTTTCTTCAACTGAATAATCAAAAGGCTTGCTCAAAACATCTTTGTAAATCTTTTTGCTTTCTTCCATACGCTTAATTAAACGCTCGTAAGTCAAATTGAAAAAAGTCAAATCCTTATTCAATAGCTGATCGTCTAATTGCGTTTCAAATTTTGAAAATTCATCAATATCTGATTGCAAAAAGAATCGCTTAGAGGGATCTAACGCTTCAATATAATCTTTATATATACCTTTAGAGAACGTATCATCAATTGTGGCTGGGCTATAATGCCCCTTCTCAATAACAAACGTCAATAACTCTAAAAGCAATTTATCTTTTTCGGGATCGGATGATTGTTTCGCATTCATTTTGAACGCAAATAATGTCACCGAAAGGCATACAACTACAAGAAGTATTTTATAATTTCTTTTCATAAAGTTAATAATAGTATTCATGAATCTTTTAATGTAAGTTACGGTAAAAACTATGCCAACAGTGGCTAGGCCTCCATAAATTTTTGTTAAAGATATAAAAATGTTCTTTTGTTTTAAGTTAAATGAATCAACATAACATATTTTTATCTTTTGTTTACACATTCCATTCTGTGTTATTACATTTGTCTTCAAAATTATCAATAATCAATCCCTTTTTGAAATATAAAACAATGAAAAAAGACAGACCTTTAATTTTAATAACCAATGATGACGGTATTTCGGCACCCGGACTTAGAGCATTAATTGCCGTTATGGCAGAAATAGGCGAAATCGTTGTGGTAGCGCCTGACAATCCTCAAAGCGCCATGGGTCATGCCATTACCATAAACAGCACTTTATATTTGAATGAAATTTCTAAAGAAAATGACCCATTTAAAGAATACAGCTGCTCTGGAACACCAGTAGATTGTGTGAAATTTGCAGTAAATGAAATTTTGAAACGAAAACCGGATTTATGTGTTTCCGGTGTCAATCACGGATCAAATTCTTCCATAAATGTGATTTATTCCGGGACAATGAGTGCGGCAATTGAAGCAGGTATTGAAGAAATTCCTGCCATTGGTTTCTCTTTATTGGATTATGATTGGAATGCCAATTTTGACAATATAAAATCTTTTATTCGAAAAATATCCTTAGAAGTTTTAGAAAACGGACTGCCGGAAGGAGTTGTTTTGAATGTGAACTTTCCAAAATTAGAAGAGAAAGAGATTAAAGGAATCCGAATTTGTCGTCAAGCGAAAGCGCTTTGGGTAGAGAAATTTGACAAAAGAAAAACACCTCAAGGAAGGGATTATTACTGGCTTGCCGGAGAATTTGTAAACCAAGACAAAGGCGAAGACACTGATGAATGGGCTTTACAAAACGGATACATATCCGTTGTTCCTGTTCAATTTGACTTGACAGCGCATCATGCAGTTCAACAACTTAACACCTGGAAATGGAATGAATAAAACAGACTTGTTTATCGGATTTTTAATTGGATTTTCCACAACCCTGCTTGGGAGTTATATTTTTATAACTTTTTTTACGGAATTTAATTTCATTGCTGGAATTCAAATTATGCAATCACAGGGGAATTTAGGCAAAATCGTAACATTGGGTTCTATTCTTACACTAGTAGCATTTGGTGTTTTACTCAAAATGAACAAAGAAACAATGGCTCGCGGAGTGGTTTTAGCCGTGATAATTATGGCAATTCTCACTATGTTTATTTAAGAAACGTTATTAGTTTATCTTTGCAAATTGAAAAAACAGATTATTAAAAATAAATATGATTTTATACGTTTGAAATCCAAATTTATAAACTCCTAATCAAGAAAGCATGAAATATTATATTATAGCGGGTGAAGCTTCAGGCGATTTGCATGGTTCAAATTTGATGAAAGAACTGTATAAAAAAGATCCAAATGCTGACATCCGATTTTGGGGTGGTGATTTGATGAAAAATGTTGGCGGTACTTTAGTGAAACACTATCGGGAATTAGCGTTTATGGGTTTCATCGAAGTGATTTTTAACTTAAAAACTATTTTGAATAACATCAAAATATGCAAAAAAGACATTCTTGAGTTTCAGCCCGATGTTCTTATTTTCATAGATTATCCAGGTTTTAATTTGCGTATTGCAAAATGGGCCAAATCGTTGGGCATGAAAACACACTATTATATTTCCCCTCAAATCTGGGCTTGGAAAGAAAGCAGAATTACCGACATCAAACACGATATTGATAAAATGTATGTGATTTTACCTTTCGAAAAACAATTCTACGAGGATAAACATCATTTTCCGGTTGAGTTTGTTGGGCATCCGCTGATTGATGCTATTCACAATCAACCCGCAGTTGACCCTGTCCTTTTTAGAAAAGAAAATCAATTAGACGAAAAACTAATTATCGCTATTTTACCGGGAAGCAGAAAACAGGAAATCACTAAAATGCTATCTGTAATGTTGAGTGTTGTCAATGATTTTCCCGACTATCAATTTGTAATTGCCGGCGCTCCAAGTCAGGAATTCTCTTTTTATAAAAATTTCATTTCTCATGAAAACATAAAATTCATCTCCAATAAAACGTATGACTTATTGCGAAATTCAACTGCCGCATTAGTGACTTCAGGAACTGCAACTCTGGAAACGGCACTTTTTAAAGTTCCGGAAGTAGTGTGCTACAAAGGCAGCTGGGCTTCCTACCAAATTGCGAAACGAATCATCACACTTAAATACATTTCATTAGTAAACTTGATAATGGATGAAGAAGTAGTAACCGAATTAATTCAGGAGGAATGTACCACAAAACGCATTCGTGAAGAACTGAAAAAAATCCTGGAATCCAATCATCGCAATACGCTTTTAGAAAAATATGCGTTATTAGAAGACAAATTAGGAGGCATTGGCGCCAGTGAAAAAACCGCTAAATTCATTGTTTCTGATTTACAATAGTTTACAACTAATTTATTACTATTTAAATTCATCAAAAAAATATTCTTTTGAAACATTTCGCATTTCTATTATTGATTCTTATTTTTTTTACAGCTTGTAAATCGACTTCCCCAATAGTTACTTCTAAAAAATCAGACACCAAAAAAGAGAAATTAACGAAATCCGATAAAAGAAAAACAAATCGTCTTGCAGAAGAATTGATTGATGCAGCTGCTGAAAATCTTGGCGTAAAATACAAATATGCAGGTACAACAAAAGCAGGTTTTGATTGTTCCGGTTTGATGCATACCATTTTTAGTTCACATAATATAACCCTTCCCCGCAACTCTTATCAACAGTCAAAAATAGGTGAGGTTATCAATACAGAACGCGAAGAGGCGCAAAAAGGAGACTTAATATTTTTTAAAACCAACAAAAATTCACAGATAAATCACGTAGGAATCGTCATTGAAGTCAATGATGATGAGATAAAATTCATTCATTCTTCTACTTCAAAAGGAGTAATTATTTCCTCTACAAAAGAACCCTATTATAAAAAAACCTTTGTACAATTAAATCGGGTGTTATAGTCAAGCTAAAAAGCTATATAACTTTTAAAAATAAAGTTTTTTCTTGCTAAAAATGTGTACTTTAGATACATGAAAGTACTCCATTTTCCTTTAGCGAGAATAACAATTGGATTTATTTCAGGAATCCTTTTCGCCTACTACTTTCATCTACCGCTATCATTACTATTTATTTTACTTTCAATATCCATTAGTATTTTTGGAGTGTTGTATTTTTTATTCAAAAACAAAAGCAAGAAGATCTTCTATTTTGGTTTGACAACATATCTTCTGTCTTTTCTTATCGGAATTTCGACCCAAGTAATTCACATTGATCATTTTCAGAAAAGCAATTATATTCACAATACGACTATTTTTGAAAAACCGCATTCCATTTCCATAATCATTCGCGAAAAGCTAAAAAGCTCTCCGTTTAGCGACCGCTACATTGCCATAATAAACCGTGTAGATGAAAAAAAACAAACAGGAAGGATCATCCTAAACATTCAAAAAGACAGTTTGCATCATGAATTTGAGATTGGGACACCTTTACTTATTAAAGGGATTTTATCAAAAAACAAACCTCCTAATAATCCCAATCAATTTGACTACAGCAAATACCTTGAAAACAAACAAATCTATGCGCAACTGTATGCTGATGTTGATGAAATCAAAATTGGAACGAAAATCGAGAAAAACATCTGGTATTATTCTTCTAAATTAAGAACAAGAATTATTCATAATTTAGAGAAAAACAACTTCAACAAAACCGAATTAAATGTCGCTATTGCTTTAATAATGGGACAGCAACAGGATATTTCACCGGAAATCATTCGGGATTATCAATATGCCGGAGCAGTACATATATTATCGGTATCAGGACTGCATATTGGATTCATTTTAATTTTTGTCACTTTTATTCTAAAGCCTATTCCTAATACTAAACGGGGTTCATTTATAAAACTACTCATCATTCTCGCCTCTTTATTCAGTTTCGGAATCATAGCGGGATTAGCGCCTTCGGTGGTGCGTTCCGTAACCATGTTTTCGTTTGTTGCCATTGGAAATCACTTACGAAGAAGCGACAATATTTACCACACTTTATTAGTTTCCGTATTACTGATTTTGCTTTTTGAACTATCTTTTCTATTTGATGTTGGTTTTCAGCTAAGCTATTTAGCGTTGTTTTTCATTATTTGGCTGCAACCGCTTTTAGCCTCAATTTGGTTACCAAAAACTAAAGTTTCAAAATACATTTGGGATATTCTCACGGTTTCTTTTGCTGCACAATTAGGAACTTTACCATTGAGTATTTATTATTTCCATCAGTTTCCGGGTTTATTTTTTGTGACCAATTTAATTATCATTCCGGTATTGAGTATCATTATGATTTTGGGCGTTATAGTAATGCTTTTAGCCGCATTTAACAGCATTCCCATCTTCCTTTCACAACTATTAGAATGGAGCATTTATTACTTGAATAAAATCATTAATAGGATTGCATCTTTAGAACAATTTATAATTCAAGATATTCCATTGCATTTTTATTTATTGCTTAGTAGTTATTTACTATTATTTACTGCAATTATTTGGCTCAAGAAACCAAGTTTTAACAGATTAGTAATGGCACTGGTTTCAATCATCATTCTTCAAATCTCATGTCTGGATATTCAATGGAACATTCAAAATGAACAGGAATGGATTGTTTTCAATATCAAAAGAAATACATTACTGGCAGAACGAAAAGGGGAAAATATTACGGTCTATGCCAATGACAGCATTTTGAAAACTGCTCAAAAAAACAATACATTAAAGTCGTATCGAATAGGGAATTTAAGCAGTCTTAGAGAGAAAAAAGTACTGCAAAACCTTTTTTATTTTAATGGAAAAAAGATTTTCATTTTAGACAGTTCGGGTGTTTTTCCAAAAAACAAACATCCGGATATCATTGTACTGACACAATCTCCCAAAATAAATCTTGAACGCTTGTTGCAGGCTTTAAAACCAAAGATGGTCGTAGCCGATGCATCTAATTACAAAACCATTCAAAAACAATGGAAGGCAACTTGTATGAAACAAAAAATCCCTTTTCACGCTACGAGTGAAAAGGGATATTATAAATTGCATGACTAATTATTTCTTCTGAAGAAATCCATTTGCAACAGCTAACCATGCAGATGGTCCGCCAGCAACATATCCGGTACTTCCCAGACCTTGAAAATTCACTTTGCCATCTACAGTTGTAACATTAGCAAAATGTACTGTAGGGAATCCTTGAATAGCAAAAACTTGCTGCAATTCGTCATTTTGTTTTTTAATCTCAGGAGTCTGTGGTGCTTTTCTAGGATAATCTAATTCTACCAGAACCACATTTTCTTTGGCCCAAGCAGCAAATTCAGGAGTTTTCAAAACCTCTTTTTGTAACCTGATACACCAACCACACCAATCGCTACCGGTAAAAAACAATAACATTGGTTTTTTTGTTTTATTAGAAACGTCCATAGCCTTAATGACATTGGTTTCCCAAACTAATTCTTGTGCTTCAACGGCAAATGAACCCGCAAACAATAACAAAGCAACTATTATTTTCTTCATATTTTATAATTTTTAATTATTGACAAATCAAAAACAATGCCTAAAATTTATCGAACACCATGCATTAATTTCTTAATTACCGGTCCCATCAAAATTGAGAACAAAGCCACTACAATAGATATTATTGCTAACATCCAAAAGAAATAACTCAATCCGTGTTCATTGGCAATTTTATCAATATTTTCTCCAAACATACCAGCTCCTTTCATTCCTATTGCAACTGCAAGATACCAAACTCCAAACATAAATGCAATCATTCTAGCAGGAACTAATTTACTCACATAAGACAATCCTACCGGCGAGATACACAATTCAGCCATAGTATGGAAAAGATAGACCAAAATCAACCAAATCATACTTACAGAAGCTGTTTTTGCACCCGCTTCGATTCCGCTTGCGCCAAAAGCTACACAAGCCATACCAAGCGCTAATAATCCCATTCCGATTCCGTATTTTAAATTAGCTGCAGGATTATATTTACTTTCCCACCATTTTGAAAACAATGGCGCTAATGAAATAATAAACAAGGAGTTTAAGGTAGAAAACCACGTGGCTGGAACTTCGGTTAATGCAGTAGTTACTTTATCAATTTTCAATGCTTGTAAGGTTTCATCAGACAATGATAAATATCCTGCAGTGTAATAATCTTTAGCCAACATCCATATTGCTATTGCCCAAATAATTATAAAACTAACACTTAAAATAATATTTGCAATAGCGTACAACTTGAATGTTTGTTTGAACAACAAAATCAATACCCAAGTAATAATTACTAATGGTAAAATAGTAATCAATGAATTCATTACTAAGAATACTACACTCCAATTACCTGTTAAAACTCTATCCGTATAATCATTCGCAAAAATGGTTAAACTGTTTGGAGATTGTTCGAAAATCGCCCAAAAGAAAATAGTCAGGAATGCAAAGAATGTAACTGCTATTAATTTTTCTTTAGTGATTTTAGAATATTGGGTAAATCTGTATATCAATAATATAATAAACACAACCAATGCTGAAACTATAGCAATCGAATTACCATTTGGTCCTAAGAAAGAAAAAACATTTACTTTTCCTCCGGATATTTTGGAAGCAGGATCATTTAAAAGCCATAATAAAGCTAATAATGATGAAAATGCAATAGCCGCTAATTGTATTGGTGAAAAAGGATTTCTTTTATCCGTATCCAAAGCTTCTGCTTTCGCTTTGCTTTCTTTGTTTGGTTTTAAACCAATGTCTCCAAAGATATTTTGTGACAACCAAAACTGTAACATTCCAAAGAACATAAAAATTCCAGCAAGACCAAAACCATACGTCCAACCCACTTTTTCTCCTAAATAACCACAAAGTAAAATACCAAAGAAAGCCCCGGCATTTACACCCATGTAGAACAACGTATAAGCACCATCCTTCTTCTCAGGACGGTCTTTGTACATTTCAGATACAATTGATGTCATGTTTGGTTTAAAAAAACCATTCCCAAAAACCAACAATACTAATCCTAAATAAATAGAAAATTCTGTTTCAACAGCCATAGAAGCGTGTCCTAAAGTCATCAAACTGGCACCTACAACAACTGCCCATCTAAAACCTATCACTTTATCGGCAAAATAACCACCTAACATTGTGGATAAATAAACCAATCCTACATAGGATCCAAATAATGCAGAAGCATTTTCACGAGTCCATTCCCAACCACCATCTGTAAAAGAAGCGGTTAAAAATAATATCAATAAAGAACGCATTCCATAGAATGAGAATCGCTCCCACATCTCTGTGAAGAATAAAACGAATAATCCCGCTGGATGTCCTAGAACGGTACTTTTAAAAAATTGATCTGTAGTATTTTCACTCATGTTATTAATTGTTTAATTCTTTGTCTACTCCGTGCATTAATTTTTTGATTACTGGCGATAGTAACAATAACAGTAATCCGAAACCAAGTCCTGTATAAAATAAATATTCAAAAAGTACTAAGTAACTCTGTTTTGCTAAATTTAAATCCGGTGCTGTACCATTTGAAGTATCTACAGAAGCGATATTAGCTAAGATGGAAGCGATAAATTCTGAACTGGCTGTTGCTAAAAACCAAACACCCATCATGAATCCCACGATTTTTGCTGGAGATAATTTAGTCACTGCAGAAAGTCCTACCGGTGACAAACTCAATTCTCCGCATGTATGCAAAAGGTACGCTAATATTAGCCAAATTGCCGCTACTTTTCCTGTACCAGAAAGATTTATTCCCATAACTAATGCTCCAAAACCTAAACCGACTAAAGCTAATGCTAAAGCAAATTTTACGGCTGTATTAGGATTGTATTTTCCTAAATTTGGCCATATCCAAGCAAAAACTGGAGCTAGCAAAATTATAAATAAGGCATTAAAACTTAAGAACTGTCCGGCAGAAATTTCATAACCAAATATAGTTCGGTCTAAAATCCTGTCAGCAAATAAATTCATCGAGGTATATGCCTGTTCAAACAATGCCCAGAATACAATTGTAAATACAATCAGAATGGTCAAAGCAATCAATTGGTGACGTGCTTTTCCATCTAACTTTGTAACGGCATAATAAACAATATAAATAAAGGAAATACCACCTGCAATTTTTAAAGCCCATGAAACCGCATTATGATTTTGAACCATCTGCCAAAACAACAATGTCGACAATATGCTTCCAATATAAATTAGCCATTCATTTTTAAGTCCAAACGATTTTTTTTCTAATAAAGAAGCATTGTTTGATTCGCCTTTTCCCATCAATAGTTTTCTACCGGAAATGAAAGTCAACAATCCAAAAAACATTCCGACTCCAGCTGCACCAAAACCATAACTCCAACCATACGTTTCTCCAAGCCAAACACATATTAGCGTAGCCATAAAAGATCCTAAGTTGATTCCCATGTAAAACAAAGTGAATCCAGAATCTCTTCTTTTATCGCCTGTTTCATATAATTCCCCCACTAATGAAGAGATATTGGCTTTTAGAAAACCAACTCCAACAATTATTAAGGATAATGAAAAGTAAAATATTTGCAAGGCGGTTTCGTCTCGTGTAATTTCGCCAGTAATAGATTGAGTTGCGGCATTCCCTTCATAAGCCATTCCTACATGACCTAACACCAGCATAATACCTCCAAAAACAATGGCTTTTCTAAATCCCAGATAGCGATCCGCTATAAAACCACCTAAAACCGGAACAGCATACACTAGAGCAGCATAGCTTCCAATAAGTAAATTTCCAGAAGTATCCGAAAACAAATGGTACTTTGTCAGATAAAAAATCAACAATGCTTTCATACCGTAGAACGAAAACCGTTCCCACATTTCGGTAAAAAACAATATAAAAAGCGCCTTTGGATGTCCAAAAAATTCTTCCTTATTCAATGAGTCGTTTGTCATAAAGCGCTGTTATAAGTTTCCTTTGATAAAATTAGTCATTTTTGTATACAATTGAATTCTGGTTTTTCCACCATAAATCCCGTGATTATTGTCTGGGTAAATTTGGGAATCAAATTGTTTATTAGCCTGAATCAAAGCTTCCATCATTTGCATGGAATTTTGAACATGAACGTTATCATCTCCTGAACCGTGAATCAAAAGAAATTTTCCTTTCAATTTATCCACATGGTTTATTGGTGAATTATCATCATATCCGCTCGCATTTTCCTGCGGTGTCGTCATGTAACGTTCCGTATACACACTGTCATAGAATCTCCAGTTTGTAACCGGAGCTACAGCAATTGCCATTTTAAAAACATCGTTTCCTTTCATGATACAATTAGACGCCATAAAACCACCATACGACCAGCCAAATATACCAATTCTAGATTTATCAACAAATGCGTAATTTCCTATTACTTTGGCGGCATCAATTTGATCTTCCACTTCGTATTTCCCTAATTGCAATTGAGTCACTTTTTTGAAATCAGCGCCTTTAAAACCAGTTCCGCGTCCGTCAACACAAGCAACAATGTAACCTTGTTGTGACAACATCATAAACCAATAATCATCCGTACTGTTCCATTCGTTATTCACTTGTTGCGAACCCGGACCAGAATATTGGTACATAAAAACAGGATATTTTTTTGTTGGATCAAAATCTTTAGGTTTAATCATCCAAGCATTTAGTTCATTTCCTTTTGCCGTTTTTAAAACAAAAAACTCTTTAGCAGGCAAATTATAGCTTTTTAGTTTCGAAGCCAATGATTCATTGTTCTCAATAACCTGAACTTGTTTTCCAACTTTAGCTTCGTTCAACGTATATGTCGTAGGTTGTGACGCACTAGAAAATGTGTTGATATAGTATTGAAAATTCGGGCTGAATGTCGCTGCATTCGTTCCTGTATTTTGTGACAAACGCACTTTGTTTTTTCCGTCAAGACCTATTCTGTAAACATCTCTATTAATAGATCCATTTTCTACAGACTGATAGAAAACCGTATTTGTCTTTTCGTCTAAACCATAATAATTAGTTACTTCCCATTTTCCTTTGGTCAGTTGGTTTTTCAATTTTCCGTTTTTATCATATAAATAAATATGATTAAAACCGTCTTTTTCGCTGGTCCAAATAAAACTGTTGTCTTTCAAGAAAGTCAAGTTATCCGTAACATCAACATAGGCTTTGTCTTTTTCGTTCAAAACTACTTTTGAAGTTCCTGAATTACCGTCGATAAACAACAAATCCAAATTATTTTGATGACGATTCAATACCTGCGCAGACAATGTATTCGCATCATTCGTCCATTTCATTCTGGCGATATAAAAATCAGTGTAATTCCCCAAGTTTACATTTTTTACCCCATTCGAATTTACATCATAAATATGTAAAGAAACTAGAGCATTCTTTTCACCGGCCTTTGGATATTTAAACGTTTGCATCATTGGATACAATTCTTTACCAAACATTGACATCGAAAATTCCGGAACCTGACTTTCGTCGAAACGAATGTAAGCCACTTTTTTGCTGTCAGCACTCCAATCGAAAGCTTTTACGAAAGCAAATTCTTCCTCGTAAACCCAATCCGTAATACCATTAATAATGCTGTTTTTTTGTCCGTCTGTAGTAATTGGAGTCGATTTATTAGAAGCTAAATCATATACATACAGATTATTTTCTTTGGCGTATGCTATCTTTTTTCCATCAGGTGAAAAAGTAGGTTCCTGAACCTGAAAATCAAATAGCTTTTTTAATTTTTTACTGGCTATATCGTACAAATAATAATCAGCAGTAAAGGAGTGACGGAAGATTTGATTCGTATTGCACGCCAATAAAATCATTTTTTCTGAAGCATCAAATGTGTAACTATCAATCCCGTTTGAAAGTTCTTTATGGGATTTTGTATCTATAAGTGTAACTACTTTCTTTAAAGTTGCAAAATCATACAAATCGATTTGCATACTTCTGGACTGGTTGTCTAAATTCAATACAGTGTATTGATTTGTATTTTTCATGGACTGTAATTCATCCATTCCTTGAGCACGAAAAGTGCCGTTGTAAATTTCATCAATTGTGATTTTTTGTTGGCCAACAACAGTAAAACACAGGAATAAAAATAATGCAATAATTTTTTTCGAATACATGATATTTATTTAAATATAAAAACCGTCAATTTTAGTGAAAAATTTACAATAATTTCACATTCGATGTGTTAAATGTTAAAAACAATATTCTAAACACCCATTTATTGAGGATATTATCATAGTAAACAAAACAGCTAAAAGCGTATCTTTGCACATATACATACTATAATCTATTGAGAATGAATAAGGCCATTAGCGGATTTTCTAAATTATCCAAAGAAGAAAAAATTAAATGGATTGCCAATCAATATTTTTCAACACCTACAGAAGCCATTTCCTTGCTGAAAAACTACTGGAATTCTGATGAAAAAACACAGAAATTACACGATGAATTCATCGAAAACACGATAACCAATTTCTACATTCCACTCGGAGTTGCTCCTAATTTCCTGATTAATGGAAAATACAGCACGATTCCTATGGCAATTGAAGAAAGTTCTGTGGTTGCCGCTGCCGCAAAAGCTGCTAAGTTTTGGTCCACGCGCGGCGGATTTAAAACAAGCGTGATCAACACCGAAAAAATTGGCCAGGTTCATTTTATCTATAAAGGAGATGTTTCAAAATTGAATTTGTTTTTTGCCCAAAACAAAAGCAAATTTTTCGCAGAAACAGAATCGATTACAACAAATATGCAAAAACGCGGTGGCGGAATTTTAGACATCATCTTAAAAGACAAAACCGATTTATTGCCCAATTATTTTCAGCTGCATGCCACTTTTGAAACCAAAGACAGCATGGGAGCTAATTTCATCAATTCGTGTCTGGAACAATTTTCCAAAACATTAAAAGAAGAAGCACATAATTATGACTTGTTCACGGAAACGGAGAAAGACATTGAAGTTGTAATGAGCATCCTTTCGAATTATGTTCCAAATTGCATCGTAAGAGCCGAAGTTTCTTGCCCAATTACTGACTTAGAAGAAAAACACATTCTAAATCCTCTAGAATTTGCCGAGAAATTTGTACAAGCTGTTCAAATAGCTGAAGTCGAACCATACCGTGCCGTAACGCATAACAAAGGAATCATGAACGGAGTGGATGCCGTAGTTCTGGCAACAGGAAATGATTTCCGTGCTGTCGAAGCCGGAATTCATGCCTATGCTTCCCGAAACGGAAAATACTCCAGTCTTTCCCATGCCAAAATAGAAAATGGCATTTTTACTTTTTGGTTAGAAATCCCTTTAGCATTAGGAACTGTTGGTGGTTTAACTTCCTTACATCCATTGGTGAAATTATCATTGGAAATGCTGGAAAAACCATCTGCCAAGGAATTAATGCAGTTTGTAGCCGTAGCCGGTTTGGCCCAAAACTTTGCCGCTTTGCGCTCTTTGACCACAACAGGAATTCAGGAAGGACACATGAAAATGCATTTGAACAATATTATCAACCAGTTTGAAGCCAATGATGAAGAACGTATTTTAATCCTAAAATATTTCAAAAAGAATACCGTTTCGCATAGCGCCGTGGTTACTTATATTGAAAGTTTAAGAAAATAATTTTATCTTGAAGCAACAAAAAAACAAGGTTGCTTCGTTCCTCGAAAAGACAATGAAAAAAACATTCTACAGTAACGGAAAACTTTTAATCACAGGAGAATACCTGGTTCTTGATGGCGCAAAAGCATTTGCATTGCCTACAAAAATGGGGCAAAACCTCAATATAGAAGAAGGGAAAAACAAGGAAATCATCTGGAAAAGTTATGATGCGGACGGAAGCATTTGGTTTGAAGACACTATTTTATTTTCTGATATTTCAAAAGGAGTTAATCCTGAAAATGAATCGGTAAAAACAACTCTTACGACCATTTTACACGAAGCTTTAAAGTTAAATCCTGATTTCATTTTAAATTCAAACGGATACCGTATTACTACTGAACTTGGATTTCCTAAAAGCTGGGGTCTGGGAACGTCATCGACTTTGATAAACAATATTGCCCAATGGCTGCAAATCGATGCCTTTATACTGCTTAAAAACAGCTTTGGAGGCAGTGGTTATGATATTGCCTGCGCACAGAACAACACTCCTATCCTATATCATCTGGAACAAGGGAATCCCATTGTTGAAAAAGTAACCTTTAATCCAGAATTCACACAAAACCTATACTTTGTATACCTTAACAAAAAGCAAAGCAGTAAAACCGCAATAGCGGCATACAACATAAATAAAAAAAACAATCTGGCAAAAACCATTGCTTTAAATGACAGCATAACTTCAGAAGTTTTGAATGCCACTACGATTCAATCTTTTGCTACAGCAATACAAAAACACGAAGTACAAATGAGTATTATTCTGGAAACACATACCATAAAAGAATCTTTATTTCCTGATTTTAATGGCGTGATAAAAAGTCTTGGCGCTTGGGGAGGTGATTTTGTTATGGCGATTGCAACTGAAAATCCAACTGACTATTTTGTTTCAAAAGGATATAAAACTATCGTTCCATATAATGAAATGATATTGTCTTAATGTTTCATAATTAATCCACGCTTACAAATAAAACTTCATTAAAATAAAAATCCCGATACATTCAATATGTATCGGGATTTTTTATTTTGATTAATTACTTTTTCGAAAATTAGTAATTGAAATCTATTCTGTTGTCTTCAATTTTAGCGTTAGCTTTCAATGCAGGAATTACTCTACTTGCATCTGAAGCGCTTTGTGCTTTTAATTTAGTCACATAAGCTGCGTGGCTTTTTAAAGCTGGTGCTTTTACTGTGCTTGTGTTTTTCACTACATAAACTCCAGTATTTCCTTCAATTGGAGCAGACAATTTATTAGCCGCTAATGCGAATGCATTTCCAACTACTTTTGGTTCTTGACCAACACCTGGCAACATAGTGTTTTCCATAGTAAGACCAGTCGCTTGTTGTACCGTTCCTCCTACTGCTTTAGCAATTGCTTCAAGAGAAGAACCTGACATTTTAGCTTTGATAAGTTCCGCTTTTTTCTTGTTTTTAAGAATTGGCTCCACATAAGGTCTAACTACTGAAACGGCTACTAAACCAGAATCGTCAATACTTTTCAGTTTTGCAATTACGTGACCTACATTAGCTACTTCAAATCTTTTTACAGATCCTACTTTAACTCCATCTTCAAAAGCCCATCTTACGATTGTTCTTTGATTGCCTAATGTTCCAAAGTTCTCATCCATTCCTTTTACAGAAACAGCTGGTGTAACTTTAAGTCCCATATCTTTTGCAACTTTATTAAAATCTTTATCAGCAGCATCCATTTCTAATTTAGTTGCCTGAGTAAATATCTTATCAGAAGTTGCTTCTGAAGCTTCGATTTTTTGAGCTACAGTAGCCAAACGAATTCCGTCTTGTTTGTCCGTTATTTTAACAATATGAAAACCAAAATCAGTTTCTACTAAACCAACTTTACCGATACCATTATTAAAAACAAAATCATTAAATGGTTTTGGCAATTGGTTTGGACCAAAATAACCTAAATCACCACCTTGTTGCGCTGACTGATCTTCAGAATTTGTGAAAGCCAACATCATGAAGCTATCCGGATTTGCATTAACCTGAGCTAAAATAGATTCAGCTTTAGCTTTAGCTTGCTCTTTTGTTCTTTTCTCTTTTTGATTTTGAGCTTGAGAACCTTCATAACCTATAACAATATGACTTGCTTTAGTATTAACTCCTGATTTCATTCCCATAGATTTTGAAATACAGTAGTATTTTCCAAACATGTATGGCCCATAAACTACACCTGGAGCTAGGTTGAATAATTTATCAGCATCTACAGCCGGTAAATCTTTTTTAGCAATGTAAGTTGAATCATAAGGAACATCTGAATTTGAATTCACAAAGTCAATTGTGTTCGTAGTTGTTCTAAATCCTGGCAATGTATCGTTTTTACCAGTAGCTTGGTTGTAAACCACACTTCCTGTCAACAATGAATTTATTTTTGTTTTTACTTCAGATTCGTCCTCAGCAGAAGCTTTGTCTTCAATCAAAACATATTCTACTTCACGAGACTCGTCAGCTTTGTATTTTTTTTCATTTTTCTTCATGAATTCAACAATCTCAGCATCAGTAATTTTTACTTCACTATCTTTAATTGTAGAATACAAACCTGCAACGTAAGCAAAGTTTACTTTGTTTGCTTCCATTTCATATTTCAACTTTCCTTCGCTTTCAGTTGTGTAAACTGATGCTTTAATCAAAGTATTATACATTTGATATTTAGCATTCAAATCAGCATCTTTCTCTCTATCTTTCAAGAATTGAGCTTGTGCAGGATTTGCTTTGAAGTATTCTTTGAATTTTACAACATCAAAAACACCGGCAGCATTCAAGAACAATGGATTTCCACCAATATTTTGATCAGCTTTCAAAACTTCCAATAAGTGTTTTTCACCAACTCTAAGTCCTAATTTATCAAATTCAGAAGTTAATAAAGCTATAGAAACTTCTTGTTCCCAAACTCTGTTTGCTGCTTCAGTTGACGTAATCCCTTGACCACTTTTTTCAACATTACTTACTTTAACTCTAAAATCTTCGAATGAAATATCTTTTCCATCAATGCTTCCTACATCTTTTGATGTACTGCTGAAACCACCGCTATTGAATATATCACCTATGATAAATGCTAATAAACAAAACCCGATAACGAGTATCAGAAGAAGTGAACGTTGTCTAATTTTTTGTAAAACTGCCATTTTATTGTTGTTAATTTTTATATTCAGTTTGCGAAAATACAATTATCTAATTAATAATTATACTAGTAGCGTTTTATTTTGCAAGAAATTTTATTTTCCTAAAAAAAATCAGTCTTGTACGGTCATTTTTACTAATTCTATTTTCTTATTTGTGGCTTCTTCAATTATAAAATGATAGCTGCCTATGGAAATTGTATCGCCTTTTTGAGGAATTTCTTTTGTAAAATCTACTATAAAACCGCCAAGTGTTCCGTAAGAATCACTTTCAGGAATGTCTAACTTATAAGTGTCATTCAAATATTGGACATCAAATCGAGTTGAAAAAATAAAGACTCCTTCTCCTAATTCTTTTTCTATCAATTCTTCGTCTGAATCGTGTTCATCTTCAATTTCGCCAAAAAGCTCTTCTACAATATCTTCTATGGTAATAATTCCTGAAGTTCCTCCGTATTCATCCAATACAACGGCGACGCTTTTTCGCTTTTTAGTAAGCAAATTCATAGCGTCCTTTATGAATATAGTTTCCGGAACAAACTCAACCGAAATTACAATTTCCTTGATATTATTTGGTTTTTTAAACAAATCAAACGAATGAACATAACCAATGATATCATCAAGAGAATTTTGATACACCACAATCTTAGAATACCCAGTTTCTATGAATAATTCTTTGAGATTTTCAATTGAATCGAATACTTCAACTGCAATAATTTCCGTTCGGGGGCTCATCACATCTCTGGCTTTCACACCGGAAAATTCTAATGCATTTTGAAACATTAATATTTCAGAATCCACCATTTCATTATCCTCAACACTACTCATTTGTTCGGTAATGTAATTTCCGAGTTCTATTTTACTGAAATACAACTGAATATTATCCCCTTCCGTTTTGAAGAATTTCTTCAAAATGAAATCAGAAATCCCAATAAAAAAGGTAGAAATAAAATAGAAAAACTTATAAAAAACATAAGCCGGAACAGCAAAAATCTTAATTAACGAGTTGGCGTAAATTTGAAAAAAAACTTTAGGAAGAAACTCAGCCGTTATCAATATGACTAGTGTAGAAACCAGAATCTGAAGCACTAAACTTAGCCCATCTGAAAAATGATATCCAAACACAGCAAACCAACGCATCACTAATTCGCCCATAAAAAAACCATACACCACCATCGCTATAGTATTACCAATAAGCATGGTTACTATAAAGTTAGTTGGTTTTTCAGTAAGCTTTGTAAGTATTTTTGAAACGAAATTATCTTGTTTTTTTTCAATTTCAAGATAAATTTTATTTGAAGAGACAAAGGCTATCTCCATACCTGAAAAAAAAGCACTTAGTATTAGACACAATATGATAATACTAACTTCCATTAATTAGGATTTTTTGTTTCGGTCATCAAATTTTTTGGCAAATTTTCTCCTGAAGAAAAACATAAAAATAGCCAATCCTGCAATCATAAAACTCAACCAAAACGTTCCTTCGGGATCATTTAATTTAGTGACACCGTCATAAATAAAATAAGCGCCAAAAACTAGATAAACGTATTGTGTGTATTTTAGGTAATTCATAATGTATTGTATTAATCGGCAGATTCTATTTCGCCAGTTATTTTTTGAGAATTAATCACTTTGAAATCTTTGCTAAAATCGATTCCTTGTCCATTTGAAGTTCCTTTTGGATCCGATAATTTAAACTTTCTTTCCGTAAAGAACCATTCGTTTTTTTGATCAAAATACAATTGCTCGGTTTCTAAGGTCTGACCATCTTCGGTGAAAATTTTTACTTTTCCTTGCAAATCAATAATATTTGTGCCTTTATACGAAATAGCATAATTAGACTTGATAAAGGTTTTCTTCGCTTTTTTATCGAATAAAGTAACATCGATTCCTTTTGGAAATTCCGTAAAAGGAAAGTCAACACTGGAGTAATCCAACATTTTAGTACTTACAAGAATTGCCGTAATTCGCCCGGAATCAGTGTATTTCAAATTTACCATATCTGCGTCACTATTTGGGATAAATTCCGAAAAATTAATTTTCTGAATTTCCTTAAAATTACTTTCGCAACCAAAAAACAGTGTCACAGCAAAAACTGTTACAACTGATTTAATATACTTTTTTTTGACTAAAGTCATACGCTGAACTTGGCGAAGAAATTTGGCAATAGTACCAATTCTTGTTTTTAGTTGAATTTTCGTTTTTCAAACCATTTGTCATTAAGTGAAAAACTCACACTTAAGTTTGCATAGTTCTCCTGAACAAGATTTGCTTTTGTAGTTCCTTTTTTTCCTAATTCGAAACCAAAGTTCACATTTGAGAAACTACCCGTTATCGGAAGTCCCAAACCAAAAGTCACACCCATATCATTTATCGATTCAGAGTTGATCACCAATCCTGTTTTTTCATATTTAATACCAGCTCTGTATACAATTCTTTTTGTATAACTAGAAAACGAATTATAATTAGGAATGTAATATCCTCCTAAACTAACGCTTCCATATTTCCCATAACCTACATTAGCTTCATCATTATATTCATTTGCCTGACCTGAAGTTTTACCATAAGAAACATTACCTCCAACAAGCCATTTTCTTGCCTCTCCAATACCTCCGCTTAACGATATTTTACTTGGCATTGTTATACTTGCCTCTGTTTTAACATCATCAAGAGCATCAACAACAGCCAAATCAAAATTTGAATTATAGATTACTGTCGAAATGTTTCTAGTATTTTTAGACGTTAAAGAACTTTCCAAGGAATACGTTAAACTACTAAAAACAGATATTTTTTTATATATTTTGGTTTGATACATCATTCCAAGATTAAAATTCACTCCTGATAAATCTGCTGAATTTAATTCGCGTGTCCCAATAGGAACTCCAGTAATAAACTCAAGACTATTCGTTTCAATTTTTCCAAAATTATAATTCACATCGGCACCAATGTTAAAATTTGGAGCGATTTTATATCCTACACCCAAAAAAGCTTTATTCAAACCACCTGAGCCGTTAAAACGTTTGTTGTTTTCTGTTCCACTTTCTGAAATAGATTCAATTTTATACCCAACTGAAGAATATGGAATCAATCCAAAACCTAATCCAAACTTACCCAAAGGCAAACCAACTGCAAGATAATCCAAAGTAGTTCTTCTGGCATTAGCTGATTCAGTACTGTTTTTTAAAGTTGTAGTCCCGTAAGTCCCTCCTAAAGTAAAAGTTGTCAGTTTAAGATTTGCGTAACTGGCTGGGTTTTGTAAGTTTATGTGAATACTATCCTGTTCAACAGCTACACCTGCCATAGAACGGTTTTCAAGCGTTCCTTTGAACCTTACATCCCCAATTCCGTAAAAAGAATATGGAGAAGATGTTCCTTCTTGAGCAAAAGACACTAATGATAAAAGCAAACAGGCGCTTATTATAATTTTTTTAATCATTTTTGATTTTATATTGAAATGTTTGATTCAAACTTTCCAGAAGAAAATTTGAATTGGCAAATATGGTATTTTTTAATCGTTTAGCCAAAAAATCTGTGTCGCCACCCGTTAAAATTATTATAAAATTTGAATACCTTGCTTTATATTCATCGATAAAACCGTCAATCTCATAGACGAAACCGTTCACCACGCCAGAATGAATCGATTCAGAAGTGGAAGTTCCAATGAAATCTTTTGGACTTTCTAATGATAACAAAGGAAGTTTGGCCGTAAAATTATGTAACGCTTCGTAGCGTAATCGCAATCCTGGCGCAATGGCTCCGCCCAAATAATTATTCTCTTCATCAATAAAATCGTACGTAACACACGTTCCGGCATCAATAACCAACCGATTCTGATTTGGAAACTGAAGCGTTGCTCCTGCTGCAAGAATCATCCGGTCAATTCCCAAAGTTTTAGGAGTCGCATAGCAATTTTGGAACGGAAAAGGATCTTCATGAGACAGGAAATGCACATTGAGCACTACATTATAGACTAAAAAAGACTGTTTTTCGACATCTCCTACAGAGGAAACGACCAAATCAGTTATTTTTTCAAAATTTTTTAAAATATTTTCAATATTTTTTTGAAGTTCTATTTTAGAAAAAACAAAAATTTCAAAAAGGGTAGCACCCTCAAAGACAGCCGCTTTAATTCTGGTATTTCCAACATCGATAACTAAAATCATAATTTGGTTTTTGATGTTGCGAAGGTACGAATTGATTTTTTTTAAAAAATGTTTTGGATAAACTAAAAATCATTCTATATTTGCAGCCGCAATAGCGAGGTACCTTAGCTCAGATGGTAGAGCAATGGACTGAAAATCCATGTGTCCCTGGTTCGATCCCTGGAGGTACCACAAAACCCGAATAGAAATATTCGGGTTTTTTGTTTTTAAGCAATTCCCAACATGACATTTCTTTAAGCTGTCACTCATCTACTTCTCCAATTTATATTCTTTTCCAATAAAATCTAACGCTTTTAAAATTTCTACAAAAGCTGAAACTATACTTATATTCTATTTTTAAAGGAAAAAAATTGGACAAAAACCACCTCTATCCCCTTTTTTAAAATTACTTAGAATAAAAAATTTTAAATTAAGTATTTAAATATAAGTATTAATACTTATATTTGCGTAATAATACTTAATTAATTAGATTATGATTAAAGTAATAGTAGTCGGAAACGGCATGGTAGGTTACAAATTTTGCGAAAAATTCATTGCAAAATCAGGACGTGAAGAATACCAAATCACCGTATTTGGAGAAGAGCCAAGACGCGCATACGACAGAGTTCACCTAAGTGAATACTTTGCAGGAAAAAGCGCTGACGACTTATCATTATCAACATCAAATTGGTATGAAGAGCATAACATTACCCTAAACACCTCCGAATTAATTACTGATATTAACAGAGAGCAAAAAACAATACATACACATCTAGAGAAAACACATACTTACGACTACTTAGTTTTAGCAACGGGTTCAGCCGCTTTTGTGCCACCCATAGAAGGAGTGGACAAAGAGGGTGTTTTTGTGTACAGAACCATTGAAGATCTGGATGCAATTATGGCTTACGCCAAAAAAATAAAACGAAATGGCGCTACCGAAGCTGCCGTTTTGGGTGGTGGATTATTAGGACTTGAAGCCGCGAAAGCAGTATATGATTTAGGACTGAATCCTCATGTAGTCGAATTTGCTCCTCGATTGATGCCAAGACAATTGGACAAAAGCGCCAGTGACATGCTGCAATCAAAAATCGAGGAACTTAATATTAGCATTCACCTTAACAAATCAACACAATATATTGCTGGAGATCATGCTATTACAGGAATGATGTTTGAAGGAGATCATTTACTTAAAGTAGATATGTTAGTAATTTCCGCAGGAATAAAACCACGTGATGAACTGGGAAGAGTTTCAGGGCTGGAAGTGGGCGCACGAGGAGGAATTGTAGTAAACAACCAGATGCAATCTTCGGATCCTTTTATCTATGCGATAGGCGAAGTGGCACTTTACAACCATATGATTTATGGTCTTGTGGCTCCCGGATATGAAATGGCCGATGTTGCCGCTGAACAAATCCTGAAAGGAGCTAAAACAATGAGAGACACCATCGACATGTCGACACAATTAAAATTAATTGGCGTTGAAGTGGCGAGTTTTGGGGATCCATTTATAGAAAATGAAGAAGTTACCGCTATTGTTTACGAAAACAAATTAAGCGGAATTTATAAAAGAATCAACGTTACCAAAGATTCCAAAACCTTATTGGGCGGGATTTTAGTTGGTGATTCCAGTGATTACAATGCATTGTTCCAAATTTACAGCAATGCCATGCCGTTACCTAAAAACCCGGAAGATTTGATTCTTGGTTCGAGAGGTGGAGAAGCATCTTCTTTTGGAAGTGCAATGGATTTACCGGATACTGCCGTAATCTGCTCTTGCGAAAATGTAACCAAAGGCGCTATTTGCTGCTCTATTGTTGATGAAACTTGCGCTACTTTTGGAGATGTTGTCAAACACACTAAAGCAACAACAGGCTGTGGCGGATGCAAACCGATGGTTGTTGACCTAGTAAAAGAAACTCAAAAATCATTAGGAAAAGAAGTCAAAGATGTTATTTGCGAACACTTTGCATACAACAGACAAGAATTATACGACATCGTAAAAATCAATAAATTCACGAACCACGATGAAGTGTTAGGAGTTGTAGGAAAAGGAGATGGATGTGAGGTTTGCAAACCTATTTTATCTTCAATATTTTCCAGTATTTACAATGATACTGCCAATAAACACATCACAGCACAGGATTCTAATGACAGATTCCTCGCGAATATTCAACGTAACGGAACCTACTCTGTAGTACCAAGAATTGCCGGTGGAGAAATTACTGCTGACAAACTTATTGTTATCGGTGAAGTGGCCAAAGAATACAATTTGTACACCAAAATTACCGGAGGGCAACGCATCGATTTATTTGGGGCCCAACTAAATGATTTACCTAAAATTTGGAAAACTCTAATTGACAATGGTTTTGAAAGCGGTCATGCGTATGGAAAATCACTGCGTACTGTAAAAAGCTGTGTGGGTAACGCTTGGTGTCGCTACGGAATGGATGAAAGTGCCGGTTTTGCTATCGAATTAGAAAACAGATACAAAGGACTTCGTTCGCCTCATAAAATAAAAGGTGGTGTTTCTGCTTGTATTCGCGAATGTGCAGAAGCCAGAGGAAAAGATTTCGGATTAATCGCAGTTGAAGGTGGCTGGAACTTATACATCTGCGGTAACGGTGGTGCTAATCCTAAGCATGCCGTATTATTGGCCGAACAAATTGACAGAGAGACCTGCATCAAATACTTAGATCGTTTCTTGATGTTTTACATCCGTACAGCGGGTCCATTAGTGCGAACTTCTACTTGGCTGGAAAAACTGGAAGGCGGATTAGATTATCTAAAAGAAGTAGTTATCGATGACAGCCTGGGAATTGTAGAAGCATTAGAAACAGAAATGCAAGGTTTGGTAGATACTTTCGAATGTGAATGGAAACAAGCCATTGAAGATCCTGAAATGATGAAACGTTTTAGCCATTTCACTAATTCTGACGAAGCCGATGACAACATTGTTTTTGTTCCGTTAAGAGATCAAAAAATGCCTAAATCTTGGTAATCAGTCATTTTAAAATAAAAACAACTACTACATAATACACAACTAATTAACTGTTTTTAGCCTTTGATTCCTCTCCTTTGGAGAGGGCTGGGGTGAGGAAAATTAAAAAATTATTCAAATGGAAAACATTCTAAATCAATACGAAACCGTAAATTTAAACGAAGTGAAAGTATGGTTCAAAGCAGGGAAAACTGCTGATTTTCCCAGCAATGGTGGTGGTTGCATCAAATACAAAAACAAACAAATCGCCATTATAAAATTTGACCGAAGAAACGAATGGTACGCTTGCCAAAACTTATGTCCCCACAAAATGGAAATGGTACTTTCCAGAGGAATGATTGGTTCTGCTGATGATATTCCTAAAATTGCCTGTCCAATGCACAAGAAAACATTCTCTCTTGTAGATGGATCAAATTTAAATGGAAATGATTTAAAAATTGCCACCTATCCGGTAAAAATTGTTGAAAATGAGGTCTTCGTAGGCTTTTTGGAATAATTATGTATCTTTGATTTTTAACTTTTCAAATGACAGCAACTCCATTTCAAAACGCCAGCGCTTGGATTGATGCAGAAAATGCACAAGATCCAAATCACGAAATCTACCAATCTGTTTCTCATCCAAAGGAACTATTGTATTCTAACAGAATGTACGAAAGGCTTATGGATTTTTATCCAAATGCATCCGAAGCTGTTCAGATTGCTTCCAAAGCACAACACATCTGCCGATGGAAAGTAGCCCGGGAATCCTACCCAATGGATCGTGTGGGATATTTGAAATGGCGCGAAGATTTGAAAAAATTTCATGCTAAAACTACGGCTGCAATTTTAGAAAAAGCAGGTTATTCCGAAGAATTTATTGCACGGGTTTCTTTTTTAATCGAAAAAAAATTACTCAAAAAAGACGCTGAAACACAACTACTCGAGGATGTAATTTGTCTTGTATTTCTGGAATATTATTTAGACCCTTTTGTACACAAACACGATAGAGAAAAACTAAAAAATATCATTCTGAAAACTTGGAATAAAATGTCCGAAAAAGGACATCAGGAAGCACTAAAAATCAACTTTAGCACAACAAACTTTCAATTGATAAAAGAGGCTCTTGGATTGTAATTCGATTTCTTTATGAAAAACAAAGCGGCAACATCCATAGATACCATTTCATTCAAAAACTTAAGGCGATTGTATTTATTCGCCTTATTGACGATTGCAATAACGGTACTATTGAGCCAGCTTTTGATACAATACAACCTAAACAGTCAGCGAAGCGATTCGCGAATAATCAACATTTCCGGAAAACAAAGAATGTTGAGCCAGAAATTGACAAAGGAGATTTTGATTCTGAATTTCGTGACGGACACTTCCAAAAGCAAGCAGGAAATCATCCGAATCAATGAAATAATCTCACTTTGGAAATTCAACCATAATGCGTTGGAAAAAGGAAATGACAGCCTTGGTTTCCCAAAAGAAAAAAGCCCCGCACTCACTAAATTATTTGTAGCTATCAAACCCAATTTTGATACTATACTTAATGCTGCAACCCGACTTTTAGAAAACAAAAAATCACATACAAAAGAACAGGAGAATCAAAAATTAGTTCAAACTATTCTTGAAAACGAAAGTATTTTTCTTTCGAAAATGAATGAAATTGTTGGTGAATATGATAAAGAAGCCCTCGAAAAAGTAACGTTGCAAAGCAAAACGGAATATGCAATTTTACTGTTTACTCTCTTGGTTTTGCTATTGGAATTCATTTTTATTTTCAAACCAACCAACAAAAAAGTAGAGACACTTATTTTTAAACTTTTGTTCTCCGAAAAAAAGGCTTTGAAACTCGCCCACGATACCGAAATCATAAGCGAAATAAAAGAAAACTCCGTCAAAGAATTGAAATCACTCAATTATGCGATGGAAAACACCTTGCTCTATTGTCGCGTTTCACCGGATGGAAAACTGATACACATTGGAGAAAAATTCTCTAAACTACTGCAATACAATCCCTTTATTTCTGATAAAACTTTCTCTCAAGTCGTAACTCCAATAGAGAAAGAACAAATCGGTATTGACCGGATTATTGCTGAAAAACAGCGAAGTGGCTGGCAAGGGGAAATCAACATTACCAATAGAAACGGGGAATCGATTTGGCTGGACTTATCAATGGTTCCAGTAACCATAAAAAAAGAAGAATCCGAATTATTGATTATCTGTTTTGATATTACTGAGCGTAAAAAAGCAGAACAGGAAGTCGAGCGATTGAACACTGAAAATGTAACCGATAAAATCAATCAGCAGAAGGTTATTTCGAGTAAAATTGTCGAAAATCAGGAAAATGAACAAAATAGAATTGCACGAGAAATCCACGACGGAATTGGACAAATGCTCACCGGATTAAAATTCAGTTTGGAAAGCATTAATCTGGACGACAAAGAAAAAGCAGCCCAGAAAATTGAATACCTCAAAAAACTGTCTTTGGATATTATAAAAGGTGTTCGCACCGCCACATTCAACTTAATGCCACCGGAATTAAGCGACCACGGAATAAACTCTGCGCTTGCAAAACTTACTCAAGAATTATCAAAACTGACTGGAAAGAATATTCTTTTTTACAACAAAACTAATTTTGATAAACGCCTAGATTCTTTAATTGAAATAAATATTTACAGACTTACGCAGGAGGCCATAAACAATGCAATTAAGTATGCCGATTCTTCTCATATTATCGTACAACTTTCACATAGTAATTCTATTTTGAGCATTACAATAGACGACAACGGAAAAGGTTTTGACATTGAAACGGCAGAAAAGAAGCGAAACAGCGAGTCTGGGATGGGATTGCTTTTTATGAAAGAAAGAATACAATATATTAATGGTCGTGTTTTCTTTAACTCCATTCCCGGTGAAGGAACCCGAATCACCTTCAATATTCCTATATAAAAGATAAATTTTAGAATTTGGACTTTATTTTTAAGAATTACGTATCTTAGCCTACTTTTTAGGTTTTTATACGTAAAAATTAGATTTTAAAATTAAGTAAATTATGAGTAATACTATTCGAGTTGTATTGGCAGATGACCATGTATTTGTGAGAGACGGAATCAAATCATTATTGGAAAACGAAGCAAATATAGAAGTTGTCGGTGAAGCGACCGACGGTCTCGAAGCATTGAAAATAGTAGAAAGCTGCAAACCTGATTTATTAATTTTAGACATTCGTATGCCTAATATGACAGGAATTGAAGTTGTTGAAAAACTACGAAGTCAAAATAATTTGGTAAAAATTGTTATGCTGTCCATGCATGAATCAGAGGAATACGTATTAAAATCAATTAAAGCCGGAGCCGACGGATACTTACTAAAAGGATCCAGTAAAGAAGAATTCCTTAAGGCATTACAGACTATTGCTAATGGTGGAAAGTATTTCAGTGGCGACATTTCATCCATATTAATTGGACAACTGAACAACTCCACTTCTATTCAGGAATCAAAACCAATGCCGGAAGAAGAGCAGTTGATTACCAAAAGAGAACGAGAAATTCTTAAACTTTTATTATCAGGCAAAGGAAACAAAGAAATTGCCGAAGCTTTAGATATCAGCAAAAGAACTGCCGAAGTGCATCGTTTTAATTTGATGAAAAAATTAAAAGTCAAAAATTTAATGGAACTTTCCAATAAAGCTAACGAGTATTCCTTGATATAAATACAATTACAAAAACACTTATTTTTCAAGAATACGTATGCTGTTTTCTTTATTTGTTGTTTAAAACAATCCAAACTCCATATTTAAAAACTATTTCTGAGGCAATCTAAACTGTTTTTAATCCTAAAAAGAATGACTTGTTTGATGATTTTACAATATACAGATTCAATTATAGCTATTTAGAAATAAATGCATCGAATTTTAAAATATTCACATAAATACGTATTTTTACGTATAATTTATTTAAATTAAGTAATAGTACTTATATTTGTAAAAAATATAGGTACGATGAAAACTTCAAACTCTTTATCCCAATCGCATAAAATTTTGTTTTTAAATACACTGGCATTCACAATATGTTTTGCTTGTTGGACTTTAAATGGTGTTTTGGTCACTTTCTTGGTAGACAACGGTATCTTCAAGTGGAGCGTTGTACAAGTGGGATGGCTTCTGGGAATTCCGATTCTTACGGGTTCCATAATGCGATTACCAATTGGTATTTTGACTGATAAATTTGGCGGAAAATACGTTTTCTCCATACTACTCCTTCTCTGCTCTATTCCCTTATTTCTACTGCCATTAGCGGATAGTTTTTTTATGTTTGCCCTTTTAAGCTTTTTGTTTGGTATGGTAGGAACAAGCTTTGCCGTTGGTATTGGCTATACTTCTATTTGGTATCCAAAAGAATGGCAAGGTAGAGCATTGGGGATTTTCGGAATAGGAAATGCAGGAGCCGCCATAACTACTTTTTTGGCACCTTCGTTATTAAATCATTTTTCAATTGAAGACCCGCAAAATGGTTGGAAATTATTGCCTGTTATATATGGTTTTGCTTTAGTCGTTATTGGGATATTTTTCTTGATTTTTGCTAAAAACAAAAAAATAGAGAACCACACCAAAACCGTTTCTCAAATGCTGCAATCCTTAAAAAGTGTGCGTGTTTGGCGATTTGGAGCCTATTACTTCTTGGTTTTTGGGTGTTTCGTTGCCTATTCACAATGGTTGTTGCCTAACTTCATGAATGTATACCAAACGAGTCTTGTCATGGGTGGATTATTCGCCACCATGTTCAGCTTGCCGTCCGGGGTGATTCGCGCTTTTGGAGGCTATTTATCCGATAAATTTGGTGCTCGAAAAGTGATGTATTGGGTATTGGGTTCCTCCGTAATCCTAAGTGCGTTGTTGATGATTCCAAAAATGGATATTACCACAACGGGACCCGGAGTTTTGGCCACCAAAAAAGGAACCATCACAATGATTTCTGATTCGAATGTAAAAATTGGTGATACTGACTTCGCCATTGCTCAAAAGACAATACAACCGCAGCAAAGTTCTATTTTTCCGGTTCGAACATCGTGGCAACAAGTTGTTGTGAGTCAGAATCAAGATGTCAAGAAAAAGGAATTGATTGCTAAAGGAATTACCCACATTCGTTTTGATGCCAATATGTGGGTGTACTTAGTTTTGGTGATTCTGATTGGTATTTCCTGGGGAATTGGCAAAGCTGCCGTTTACAAACACATTCCGGAATATTTCCCGACAGAAGTTGGCGTTGTTGGTGGAATGGTAGGAATGATTGGAGGATTAGGCGGTTTCTTTGGACCAATTATCTTCAGTTATTTATTGACAGCCACTGGAATTTGGTCCAGCTCTTGGATATTCATCCTGTTATTTTCAGCTATTTGTTTGATTTGGATGCACTATACCGTAACGAAAATCATGAATGAAAAACAACCTACGCTATCCCGAGAAATAGAACGTAAAAAATAAAAATATACTTTTTTGAATGGGTTATTTGGGTTAAAGAAATTGTTATTCATACACAAAAACCACCTTTAAAAAAGTTTCCTAAACTTTCGATTCCTCTAGAAAGTTTTTACTTCATACACAGATATAAGACTAATTTTCCTATTACGGTTTTATATCTTGTATAGAAGCTAAAAAAAGTATTCAACCGCAGATTCACAGATTTTATGTTTGTGATTTGCGGTTTTTTGTTTTTAATTTAGATGTATATTTGATTTTAAAAATAATTTTAGTGATGAATTCAAGTTAGTAATAACATGCTTGGAGAACTTAAAAATTTTAATTAAAATTAATGACAAAGACCACACAGACAATTACCAAAATCCATTTTTATATATTAGGGTTTATATTTTTAAATCTGGTTGTGAAATTTTCATTCCATTTAGGCCTAAATAATAACATTCTACTTGCGTCTAAAATAATTCTTTATTTATCAGGTATAATCCTTTTCATTTACAACATTAAACCTTTCAAAAGAATAGCTTTATACTTCTCCTTTTTTATAGCAACTCCAATAATCTTATTGTTTTTTTGGTTATTTGGAGGATTATTTTTTGGTTTATTATCTTCTTTATTATTATTTCCAATTTATCCAATAGAAACTCAATATCAAAAAAACAACATAACTATATATTCTAAATTTCAAGGTTTTTTAGGTAGTTGTTGTACTTATCAAGTAACCGAAAAGCGGTCTTTTATATTTGAAAAATATATTGGCGAAGTAAAACTTGAAGAAGTTAATAACTTAAATAATAGCGAAGTAAAAATTAAAAATAACTATTTCATATACAAACATAAAACTAATCATTATGATTATCAGAAAAATATTGAAATTAAAAAGGATACAATTGAAACGATAATAATAAAGTAGAGACGCACTGCAGTGTGTCTCTACCGTGCATATCTACAATGTGGTTATGTAGTGCGTCTTTACAATGTCCCCTGTTTAAATATATACCCAACAAAAATCCCCGTAACGTTTTAACATTACAGGGATTTTTCACTCAAAAAAATTAAATAAAACTAACTTTTATACACCATTCCCATATCTTCGATGGAGAATTTATCGGTTAAGAGGTGTAATAATTTATCTCTTAGTTCAATATATTCGGGCATTTTTACGATTTCGATTTTGTTTCTGGGTCTTGGCAAATGTACTTCTACAACTTCCCTGATAGTGGAAGCCGGGCCGTTATTTAATACCACAATTCTATCGGATAGGAATAAGGCTTCTTCGATATCGTGCGTAATCATAACGATGGTTTTCTCTCGGTTGTTTAAATTCCATAATTTCAACACTTCCAGTTGCATCGAACCTTTGGTTAAAGCATCCAAAGCGCCAAAGGGTTCATCTAATAACAACACGCCCGGATTGATGGCAAAGGCTCTGGCAATGGCGACTCTTTGTTTCATTCCACCCGATAATTGTCCCGGTAATTTATCTTTATGCTCGTATAAATTAACCATTTTCAGGTTTTTTTCTACGATTTCCAGTTTCTCTTTTTTGGAGCAATCCATAACAGAATCTACCGCTTGAAAAATGTTTTGTTCAACAGTCATCCAAGGCAAAAGCGAATAATTTTGAAAAACGATTCCGCGATCTGGTCCCGGTCCTTTTATTTTTTTATTGTCTAATACTACTGTTCCTCCTGTTGGCGTAAGCATTCCTCCAATCGCATTCATGATGGTTGATTTTCCACAACCGGAATGTCCAATGATGGAGATAATTTCCCCTTTTTTGATGGATAGATTGATATCTCTTACGGCAATATATTTTCCTTTTGGTGTTGGAAACGAAATTTCCAAATCTTTGATTTCTAAATAACTCATGATTTCTTTATTTAATGATTTGAAGATTGGCTCTAAAAATCAATGTTATTTTATAGTGAATTCTTTATGTATCGGGTTTGCGTGAGTGATGGCAGTGGAGCTCTTTTTTGAGCCGATTTTTTCGGCTTAAAAAAAGCGGGAACGTACAGCACGACCCGAAGTTGCGAGGCGACAGACGAAGCAATCTGAAGGGGCACGCCCAAAAGAAGAACTTCCTGATTTTAAACTACGCTTTGTAAGCTACTTTATTTTCGATAAAAGTGAAGATTCTGTCAAAAAGCAATCCTACAATCCCGATGATGATAATGGCCGAAATTACTTTTTCGAGACTTAGCGCATTCCAGCTGTCCCATACAAAAAAGCCGATTCCTGCGCCACCGGACAACATTTCGCCCGCTACAATTACCAACCAAGCAACGCTAATACTCAATCGCAATCCGGTTATGATGTGTGGCAAACTGTACGGAATTAAGATTTTGGTGAGGTATCTCATCTTGGAAAAACCAAAAGCTTTGGCTACATTTTTATGATCTTGTGGAATCGAAGCCACTCCAAAAGAAGTGTTTATCAGCGTGGACCATAATGAGGTGATGAATACGATAAATATGGTAGCCATTCCGGTATCTTTGAAAACGACCAACCCAATTGGAAACCAAGCCAGTGGCGAAACGGGTTTGAGCAATTGTACTATTGGATAAAAAATTTGTTTGCAAATAGTGCTGGCTCCCATTAAAATCCCGATTGGAATAGCGATTAAAGAACCCAACAAAAACCCGGAAAGTACCGTTTTGATAGAGCTGAACAATTGCAATCCAATTCCTTTGTCATTTGGTCCGTAATCATAAAACGGATCGCTTAACATTTCTTTTAAAACGGTCAAAGTAGCCACTGGTCCCGGAAGCGCGTCTTGTGTAAAATAACTCAATAGGCTCCAAAAACCTCCAAAAATCACCAAACCAATTCCGGCAAAAAAGCCTGATTTAGATTTTTCAAGTAGTGCATTTACGGCTAATTTGAGTTTATAATTTTCTGCTGCGACACTTTTTTTGCTTTCTGTCGCCACATTGATGGATGAATCTAATGCATCAATAGTTAGTGTGTTTTTATCAGACATGGTTCTAAAATTTAGTTTAATAATTCATTTATCTTTTTACAACTTTCAAATAAGCCGCAGGATTTGCAGGGTCAAAAACCGTTTTGTCCATTGTAAGTGCAAATGGTTTCATATCGTCATTTGGCACTTTAATTTTCATGCTTGCCGCTACTTCTTTATACAAATCATCCAAAATCAATTTATCAGCAATGGCAGCATAATTTGGCGCTTCTTTCAAATATCCGAATCTAACAAACTGTGCCATCGCCCATATTGCGTGTGATTTACGAGGAAAGTTCACCATTCCGCCTTTGTGAAACAACATATAATCTTTGGCATATACTTGTGTTCCTTGGTTGCAACCCAAATCATAATTTCCCATCAATCTGTTCTCGATTACATCAGCCGGAGCGTTCACGTAAGGTGCTCTACCGATAATCGCCGCTGCTTTTTTACGATTTACAGGATTGTCTAACCAAATGCAGGCTTCCATAACGGCTTTCATTACTTTTACTAAATCGGCTTTGCGTTTGGCACTGAAATCCTTGTTTACCACCAAAGCTTTTTCCGGATGATCTTTCCAAATATCCTGAGAAGCCACTTGTGTAAATCCAATTCCTTGTTTTACCGCAACACCGCCCCAAGGTTCACCTACACAAAATCCATCCATATTACCCACTTTCATGTTGGCAACCATTTGAGGCGGTGGAATTGTAATGATTTTTACTGCTTTTTGATTCAAACCAGCAATTGACATCCAGTTGCGCAACCATAAATCGTGTGTTCCTCCTGGAAATGTCATCGCAAAAGTCACTTCTTTTTCGGCTTTTAATTTGGCCGCAACAACCGGAGTCACTTTATTCATTTGCTTGAATCCCACTTTTCCACAAAAATCTTTTGAAAGCGTAATCGCTTGTCCGTTTACATTCAACATCATTGCAATTTTCATTTCGGAACCTGCTTTTCCACCTACTCCAGTGTATACTGAAAATGGCATCGAATACAAACAATGTGCTCCGTCTAATTCTCCTGTCAGGATTTTGTCACGAACATTCGCCCAAGACGATTCTTTGGTTACCACAACCTCAACACCATATTTCTTGAACAAACCCAATTCTTTTGCCATAACAATTGGCGAGCAATCCGTAAGCGGAATAAATCCTAATCGCACCGGATCATTTTGGGCGGTTATTGTTGTAAAAGCGGAGCTGAATACTACTAAAACCATCAATAGTATTGTTTGGAAAGTCCTTCTTATTTGTTGATTTGATTTTTTCATTTTAAAAAGATTTAAAAGTTATTTTTTTATTTTTTAGCTAAAAAATTAGGTTTAACATTGACCATTACATACGCAAATTGCGGACTTAAATCTGGAGTTGTAACATTTTTAACCGCTGCCGAAGCCATAGAGTTAGTCGCTTTCATGATAGAATAACCTGCTTCAATATTGATCATTTTGGTTAAATTGTATTTCACTAACAAATCCACTTCGGTTCCTAAATAAGAACTTAATTCTCCTCCGGCTCCGTTAGATAATTTATCCGCAGCTTGAAAACCATGAACATCTAAAAAGAGACTCAAATTATCTTTTACATTGTATTTCACTTTGAAGAAATAGTTTAGCAATCCTTGTTTTCCAAAGCCATTCGCCGCATAGAAATAATCCATGCTTCCCCAGAATTTATGTGGTGTTCCGTAAAGTGGATCAAAACGATTATTATCTGACGTCGCCGTTACAGTTTTTGTACCGTCATCACCCGATAAATAATCGATTCCGGGACCTACAAATAATTTTCTTCCCACTTGTAAAGTTGAAGTAATCGAAGCCAGATTGGCACTTATAGAACGACCATCTTTGTCCTTTCCACCTTGATGGTAGAGACTTCCCGTAAGATTCAGTTTTCTTGTAATGGCAGAATTAAAATAAAATCCAGTTGTATTACGGCTCCAAACTCCTTCTCCAAATACTTTAGTAGTTACCGCCGGAGTTCCTGAAGTTACATTAGTGTATTTATTGAAATCATCTTTGAAGAACAGAAAAGACACGTCTCCAAAGAAGAATTTTCGACCTAAATACGCATACTGAAAGGATTTATACATTGTTCCAATTCCGTTTGTACCGGCACCATAAGCAGGATTTGTCCCGTTATAAATGGTGCTTGTGTTTAGTTCTTTATTTTGGTTAAAAGCAGCTCCAACATCAGCAATCCAACCTTTATTTGCAAACTTAAAAACAACAGCATCGTGTCTTCTTCCTTGTTGCAACCAGTCTAAACCGCCCAATACTTTTTGGTCATCATACGAGATTTCCTGGCGTCCAAACTTAACAGATAGATTTTGGATTTTACTAATCGTATCATTCAACATAATCTCTCCCCAAGCTTCATGCAATAAAATTCCGTTATTCGCTTCAGTAGTTGTTCTGTTTATAGTTGAAGCATCTTGACCCCAAACGCGTACGTCTTGCAAAGCCATAAATACTTTAAAACGATACCCTGTATATCCTATATTTAATCGCGCTCTTTGAGAAGTAAACAAACCTGCTTTATCATCTTCTTTCTGCAACGTTCCTTGTCCTGCTCTAAGTTCTGTTCTTTCTCTTACTTGTCCTGTTGCTGTTAATTGCGCTTTGGTTTCGTTATAACTTAAAAATGTTAAAGCAATGCCTAAGAAAATAGATTTCGAAAGAGTTCTACTTGACATTTTTTCTTTGCTTAATCCTTGAATACGTAATGATGTGGTTTTAATCTTTTGCATAATCATCTGTTTTAATTAGTATGAAGCAAATTTACGTAAGTACAAATACTTACGTATAATGTAAAAAACAGCTGTAAATAGCTTTTTAATACCAGAAAAAAAGTAGTTATGTCAGTTTAATTTCTGCCTTTTAGCAGTAAATAGCAGCAAACCCAGCAATCGCTTGAGGTGAGCTGAATTGAATACGTAGAAAAGGAAGTGGAAACTTCTGGGATTTTCTGGAGAGGCATTTTGATAATTGACTTTTAAAGACTTTCGATGTCAATTAAATGGAAAATGGTGGTGGATACAATCTGAAATTGAGCACTAAAGGTATTTGTGCTCTTTTATTTCAGATTTTAATTTGTCTGTGTTGACCAATCCTATTTTCTTACCGATGGTTGTAATAAGGACTTCTTTCTTTAAACTTGAAATCACTCTAATTACTTGCTCATCAGTAGTTCCTGCAAAATCGGCAATTTCTTTTCTGGATAAATCCAAATCGATAACACCGTTCAACTGACCAAATTTTTTATGAATATACAATAAGGTATCAATGACTCTTTCCCTTACGTTCATTTGGGCAATTTTTCGAATATTATTCTCGCTTTTATTCAATTCTTCTGCGTAGAACAACATTAAATCAAAGGTGAATTCGGGAACATTATGAAGTATTTCCAGCATGTCTTCATTACTGAAATTACACAACATCGTATCTTCTAAAGCGTACGCTCCAATGTGGTAGCGCTTGCTCGTACCGAAGCCTCTAAAACCAACTGTATCGCCATCTTTGGTCAAACGCACAATTTGTTCTCTGCCGTGAATGCCTGTTTTGACAGTCTTTACTTTTCCTTTGTAAATAAAATACAAGCCTTGGATTGGCGCTCCTTCAATTATAAATTGTTGCGATTTTTTACAAGTGAAACTTCGATTTTTATCAATGTACTTTTTCATTTGTTCTAAATGAAGATGCTTTTTTATAAAACAATTTTCATTTACGCAACTGGTACAAGTGGCTAATTCTTCTTTCATACGTAGCTAAAATTTAAAAATCGTTTACAAAATGATGGGATGCATTCATTTATTTTAACCAAAAATATAAAATAATATTCATTTAATACGTATTAATACGTAAAAATACTTATTTTTACATTTCAATATCTTAGTTAGCGCTCAAATACAGCCTTTCATTATTAATAAAGAAATTCGATAATGCAAAATTCAGAAATCAAAACTACGTGTTCCTATTGTGGAGTAGGATGCGGAATTATAGTAACCAATGATTCTAAAAATGGAGTATCGGTAACTGGCGACAAAAACCATCCTGTCAATAAAGGAATGTTATGTTCCAAAGGAATGAACCTGCATTATGTAGTCAATGACACTTCTGACCGAATCCTATATCCGGAAATGCGATGGAGCAAATCACATCCTATGGAACGCGTGAGCTGGGATACAGCTTTGGAACGTGCAGCGGCAGTTTTTACCTCCATCATAAAAAAACACGGTCCTGACAGCGTTGGATTTTATATTTCCGGACAATGCCTTACTGAGGAGTATTATTTGGTAAACAAGCTTGTAAAAGGATTTCTGAAAACCAATAATATCGATACCAACTCTCGCTTGTGCATGAGCTCGGCTGTGGTGGGTTACAAAAAAACATTTGGCGAAGATGCAGTTCCAATCGCTTACGACGATATTGAACTCGCCGATACCTTTTTGATAACAGGTGCCAATCCTGCTTGGTGTCACCCAATTCTTTTTAGACGTATCGAACAACACAAAGAAAAGAATCCAAAAGTAAAAATCATTGTAGTTGACCCCCGAAAAACAGACTCGGCCTTAAACGCCGACTTGCATTTACAAATCATTCCGGGGACTGATATTATTTTATACCATGCTTTGGCCAAAAGGCTCATCGAACAAGGATATGCTGACACTGATTTCATCAAAAACCACACTGAAAATTTCAAACTATATAAAGATTTAGTTCTTGCAAGCTCGCTAGAGAAAGCATCAAAACTTTGCGGAATACCCGTAAACGATATCAAATTAGCTGCAGACATCATTGGCAAAGCCAAAGGATTTCTTTCGCTTTGGGCGATGGGACTCAACCAAAGTGCTATTGGCGTAGACAAAAACACCGCTTTACTCAACCTTTCTTTACTCACCGGACAAGTAGGAAAACCGGGCTCTGGGCCTTTTTCATTGACGGGTCAACCTAATGCTATGGGCGGTCGTGAAGTAGGCGGAATGGCAAATTTACTCGCAGTTCATAAAGAATTGAACAATCCTGTTCACCGAAAAGAAGTTGCTGATTTTTGGGGAGTGGAAGACATCTCCGAAAAACCGGGATTAACGGCAACAGAAATGTTTGACGCCTTAGAATCTGGAAAAATGAAGGCGATTTGGGTTATTTGTACCAATCCGTTAGTGAGTTTACCCGATTCCCGACGCGTCGAAAAAGCATTGGCTAATGCAAAATTTGTCGTGGTTCAAGAGATTTCCCATAATGCCGATACCTCAAAATTTGCCGATTTATTATTACCCGCTGCGGGCTGGTTAGAAAAAGAAGGTACGATGACAAATTCGGAAAGACGAATTTCGTATTTACCAAAAGGCATCAATGCTCCGGGAGAAGCACTTCCCGATGTGGAAATCCTGACTCGTTTTGCTAAAAAAATGAATTTTAGCGGGTTTAATTTCAACACCACCGAAGACATTTACAAGGAATATTGCCTGATGACAAAAAACACCAGCATTGACATTTCCTTTTTAAATTATAATCGATTAAAAAACGAAGGTACTTTTCAATGGCCGGTTCCAGATTATGGACATCCCGGAACGCCTCGTTTATTTACCGATAAAAAATTCTATACACCTTCGCAAAAAGCGATTTTTAATCTGCCTACAGCGATTGAAAACACCTCGGAACAACCCAGTAATCAGTTTCCGTTTATTTTAACAACGGGACGCATTAGAGACCAATGGCATACGATGACCAAAACGGGAAAAGTATCCCGATTGATGACGCACATCCCAAGTCCGATGCTGGAAATAAATCCTATTGACGCCTACAAAGCAACCATAAAAAGCGGCGATATTGTAGTAGTGACAAGCAAAAATGGGACTGTTCGCGTAAAAGCAAAAGTATCAGATTCTATTAGGGAAGGCGTACTTTTCTTGCCGATGCACTGGGGAAAACAACTGGAAAATGATTTGAACAGAACCAATAATTTGACCAACACCGTTGTTGATCCAACATCTAAAGAACCTGATTTTAAGTTCACCACCGTTTCTGTTGCCAAATATGTAAAACCTTTTGAGAAAATTGCAGTCGTTGGCGCTGGAGCAGCCGCTTTCCGATTCATTCAGAACTATAGAGAAATCAATACTTCGGATGAAATTATCGTGTTTTCGAATGAAGAAAATCCTTTTTACAACCGCGTTTTATTGCCGGAATATGTAACGGCAGAACTTTCGTGGGAGCAGCTTTTGAAAATTAAAGACGAAGCCCTGAGCAAGCTAAATATCACGATGAAATCAAATGTTTCAATTGATACCATCAACACTAAAGAAAATACAATTCTGGACAGTGACGGCATCGTTCATACTTTTGATTCCTTGATATTGGCAACCGGAAGCCGACCTTTTATTCCTGAAAATGCGCAATTGCATTTACCGGGACGCTTCACCATCAGAAAAAAAGAAGATGCTGACCGATTGAAAAACTATCTGGATGGTACTAATTTACCTCCCGAAGAGCAACATGTTGTTATTGTAGGCGGTGGATTATTAGGATTGGAATTGGCCGCAGCCTTGAAACACAAAAAAGTAAAAATTACGATAATTCAAAGGGCTTCCCGATTAATGGAACGTCAATTAGACCGAATCTCTAGTAAATTACTGGCCGAAGAAGTACAGCTTCGAGACATTCAAATTTATTTTGATAATGAAGTCAGTACGGTATTCGAAACAGAAAATCCGAACGAAATTGAAATTGCCCTGAAAAGTGGTCGAATTATTACTGCCAATGCCATCGTGTACACCATTGGAACCATCCCAAATATAGAATTAGCCAAAGAATCCGGAATTTCCTGCGGGCGTGGCGTAAGAGTAAATCAGTATTTACAATCGTCGAAACCAAATATTTTTGCCATTGGCGAAATAGCCGAATTCAACAATCAGTTATTCGGAATCACCTCAGCGGCTGAAGAACAAGCGGATGTTTTGGCAAATTTTATGGCCGGCGACATCAGCAGTTTTTATAAAGGTTCCGTTTTAATGAACATCCTGAAACTCGAAGACATCAACCTATGCAGCATTGGAGAAATTGAAATTCCAGAGAATGATGATTCTTACGAAGAAATTGTGTTTTCTGATTTGGGAAAAAGATACTATAAAAAATGTATCGTAAAAAACGACTTACTGGTGGGCGCCATTTTGATGGGCGATAAAAATGAGTTTGCCGAATTCAAAACCATGATTGAAAGCAAAATTGAATTATCGGACAAGAGAAATACATTGCTGAGAGGAAGTTCGAATGCGAAACCCGTTTTAGGAAAACTTGTTTGCTCTTGCAGCCAAGTGGGAAGCGGCAATATTGAAGAAGCCATAAAAAGCGGCGTGACTAATTTTACCGAATTATGCAAAACTACCGGCGCCGGACTAGGTTGTGGAAGCTGTAAAACCGAAGTAAAAGAAATTTTAGCAAAAAATAAATAATAGTGGTCAGTGATCGGTGGTCAGTTTACAGTCAGTAACTGAACACTAATTACTGAATACTGAACACTAAATAAACATGGAATTGACAAGACTAATAGTAAAAGGAGGCGTGATTTCACCAGGTGAATTGCGAGAAATTGTAAATATGGGTTTAGAACAAGGACTGGATTCCATCTCCTTTGGTTCTCGGCAAGACATTATATTTCCAAAAGATTTTACGGCGGTAGATAAGGAAAAAGTAGGCAAAAATCTTTTTGTTCATCCCAATGAAAAAAGCGGAAATAACATTGTTTCGTCCTATGTTTCCACCGATATTTTTAGAAACACACCTTGGCTTACGGGAAATAAATTTTTATATATTTTAGAACAATTCAAGCAACATCCCAAGCTAAAAGTTAATATCACCGACCCAAAACAACAGTTGGTTCCTTTGTTTACCGGACACATCAACTTCATTGCTTCGGATCACGAGGATTACTGGTTTCTATACATTCGTTTGCCAAAATGGGACAAAATGGAAATGTATCCCGTACTGATTTACAGCTGGAATATTGCTGAAATATATTATGAAATAGAAAAGAAACTTATTGAAGAACCGGATTCTGTTGAGATGATTTTTCAATTGGTCAGCGATGCTTTGGATACCAATAACAGAACCATAGACAAGCCCTTGAACATTCCTTTTTATCCTTTTCCGTATTACGAAGGAATGAACCGATTAGGAATTGATCAATATTGGCTGGGTTTGTATTGGAGAAATAACCTCTATGATTTAGATTTTCTGAAAGAAATGTGCGATTTGTGTTTTGATTGTAAAATCGGAAAAATATGCATCACGCCTTGGAAATCTTTTATCATAAAAGGGATTCCAAAAGACCGAAAATTAGACTGGGAAAAATTCCTGGGCAAAAAAGGAATTAATGTGCGTCACTCCTTATTGGAACTCAACTGGCATTTACCCGTTGCGATGGAATGGGCTTTGAATCTCAAAACTTTTCTGGTTCGAACGCTGGATCAATTTGACATCAGTACGTACGGACTTACTTTTGGAATATCAGAATACAACCGAGACGGACATTATTTCACTTCGATTGTAGTTGAAAAAAACGAATTACCAAAAGACTTAGAATCCATCAAAATCAGAGACACGTATAATGTTTTGTATGCCAAAAATTTTGACCCAAATACCAAAGAATATATTGTTCATGCCCAAGATGTTGACAAACTGGAATTGCCAACCATTTTGATTGAATTGAGTAGAAAATATTTTGATGAATTAGGAAATCAAATTGCCGAAGTACCTGCAAAAGCAACTAAAAAAGAGACAACAACACAAGACATTCATCAATGTCCGGAGTGCTTGACTTTATACAATTCAGAATACGGCGATGTTATTCAAGGTATTGTAAAAGGAGTTTTATTCAAAGATTTACCCGAGGATTACTGCTGTTCTTTATGTGAATCTCCAAAAATAAACTTTGTCGTATTAGCCGGAGAAAAACTAGGCGCTTTATAAAAAGTCATCTGTAAAATAAATAACACATCAAATGAACACTACTTTCAAAACGGTAGCTTCCTCCCATATTACCATTTCCGAATTAATGCTGCCTTCGCACACTAATTTTAGTGGTAAAATTCATGGAGGTTACATTTTATCCTTACTCGATCAAATTGCTTTTGCCTGCGCTTCAAGATTTTCAGGTAATTATTGCGTAACGGCTTCTGTAGATACCGTGAATTTCTTAAAACCTATTGAAGTCGGCGAATTGGTAACCATGAAAGCCAGCGTAAATTATGTAGGAACGAGTTCTATGATTATTGGCATTCGAGTAGAAGCTGAAAACATTCAAACTGGAGTCGTAAAACATTGTAATTCGTCTTATTTTACGATGGTCTCCAAAGACAAAGAAGGCAAAAACGCTCCTGTTCCCGGATTAATTTTAACCAATCTAAAAGAAGTGAGTCGGTTTCAAAACTGCGTCAAACAAATCGCTTTAAAAAAAGAAAGAGAATATCAGAGAAGCATTGCTACTTTTGGATCTATAGAAACTATTTTGAGTTTAAATCAGTATAATGTGAAGGTGGAATTGCAGTAAATTCCACAAATTATAAAACACAAAAATGGGTAATTATTTCACAATCTGATTGCAAAATAATTACCCATTACTACTATATAGACTTTACATATCAAGAAAGAAAGCCGAAGAACTATGCTACTTTCTACTCAAAGCACTGCTGTCCACTCTTGATGGCGTATCTTTTCCGTTTACGATAGTAGCAGAACTGATGGCAATGGCTTTAATGATTTGTGTCATATTTACCATATCAAGAGTTTCTATTTCATCACTTACTTTGTGATAATTAGGTTCGCTGTCCATTTTAGACGTCGATATCGTATGTGCAGGAACGCCCAGTTTTGCTAGAGTCGCATTATCGGAACGATAGAATAATTGTTGTTCAGGATAAGGATCCGGATAAAACTTAAACGCTGATCCTTGTAAGTTTTTCTGAAGAATTTCTCCCATACTAGATTTTTCAAAACCAGTAATGTAAGCCGAATTTTTACCCCATTTTGATTCCGTTCCTATCATTTCCAAGTTAAACATAGCCATAACTTGATCCGGATTTAATTGTTTCGAAAAATATTGCGCACCGTAACCGCCTATTTCTTCCGCTACAAATGTGGTAAACAATATCGTACGCTCATTGTTATTTAGTTTTTTAAAATACTTAGCCAGCATGATTACGGCTGTAGTTCCAGCAGCATCATCATTGGCACCATTATAAATAGAATCGGTAGCATCGTGCTCCACTCCTTCAGCTGGGGAACCAACACCTAAATGGTCATAATGTCCGGAAAACACAACATATTCATTGGGTTTGCTTTTGCCTTTCAAAACACCCACTACGTTATTTAATGCATTTTTGGTAATCGTATTGGTGCCTTCTATTGAAAATTGAGTCGCTTCAGTAGTGCCAAAAACAAACACCACCGAATTTCCTCCTGGACTAGCAGTCATTTGTGGAATGTGTCGCATATTTTGGATTCGGGGTTTAAAAGAAGCATCCACAAGAACCAAAAGGTTTTTTTCGCTCTGGTAATATTCGTAAAACTTTGGGCCAAATTTATCTCCGGCATTTATTTTCACAACCTGAACATCACTTTTTTCAGTCATAGCAAGTTGCGATTGGTAGGAAAAAGAAACCACATCCGCTTTATCTATTGCTTTACCATCAATCAGCACCTTTAAGGATACATTTTTAGACTCCGTCATAGAAAATTCCTGCTTGAAATCCTTCGCTCCGTTAAAGGTTTGCAGTCCTATTTTCTTAAATTCAGATTCTATATAAGAGGAAGCCTTATCGATACCCGGAGTAAACGCTCTTCGGCCTTGCATATCATCCGCCGAAAGCACTTTCTCTATTTTGGTAACGTCTTTTGTATTGATAATTTTATTGATGTTCTGGGCCTGCAACATACAAGTTGAACAAAGTACAACGGCACTTAAAACAATTTTTTTCATAAAGTATAGCTTTTAATAACAATAGATTCTACAGTAAGAGTGCAGTATTGAAATTGTGTTACAGTAAAACTACTAAAAAGGTTTGGACCTATTTACAATTTGGAGCAGAATGATTGCCTTTTCAAGAACGAAACCTCCTGCTGTCCGCTGTATCTCTCCACTGCGTTACGAGGATGCCGCTACCATCAGGGCTAGGAATTACGAGCTTTTTTCATAATGACATTTTCACAATCTGTTTATTATCAACGCTACCGCACGAATCCTTTCGTGTGGTTCGTAATCATTAAATAGTAAACATTCTAAAAACAACTACCCCGCTACCGCACGAATCCTTTCGTGTGGTTCGTTATCATTAAATAGTAAACATTCTAAAAACAACTACATCATCAACTAACCCTTTTTGACCTGAATAATCAATAGCACTACTGTATACATAATCTTCCGCTTTATAAACTAAGCCTCCTTCTACAGGATTATTGTGTACATAATCTATCTTTTGTTGAATAACTTTATTGCTCCACAACTCTATAGGTTGATTATCATGACGCCAAAATTGATAGTGTTTTACATTTGAACTTTTTTCAGCTTCTTTTTTAAAAAAATCCAATAAGAATTCTTTTCTGCTCTCTCTTGGATTTTCTTGTATACTTTTTACAATTGATTGACTGGTAAACCGTTTTAAATCACCAATCAATAATTCAGGCTTCTGATCCTTTATACTTCTAAAAACTAAATGAACATGATTACTCATAATACACCAAGCATGAATTTCTAATCCTTTGTTTTTTTGACAAAATGCTACACTTTCAAGAAATAAATCCTTGTACTCATTACGAGTAAATACATCTAACCAACCTACCACTGCAAAACTTATAAAGTACAAACCCTCTGGATTATGAAATTTATAATTTCTGCTCATAGTTACTGTTTTAAGATTAAGTTTAGTTATAATTTACACGAACCACACGAAAGGATTCGTGCGGTAGCGGGGTGGTAAACCGTTTTAAATCACCAATCAATAATTCAGGCTTCTGATCCTTTATACTTCTAAAAACTAAATGAACATGATTACTCATAATACACCAAGCATGAATTTCTAATCCTTTATTTTTTTGACAAAATGCTACGCTTTCAAGAAATAAATCTTTGTACTCATTACGAGTAAATACATCTAACCAACCTACCACTGCAAAACTTATAAAGTACAAACCCTCTGGATTATGAAATTTATAATTCCTACTCATAGATTCTGTTTTAAGATTAAGTTTAGTTATAATTTACACGAACCACACGAAAGGATTCGTGCGGTAGCGGGGCTAGCAGGAGTTATTTTATATCCAAAAGTTATTTCCGGATTCTTTTAATATATGTGAATAAATTATTCTGTCAATATTATTAATTATTTCATTGACATTTTTAAAGTGTCTTTCAATGTCAATAAATGTTATTGCAGGCGCACCTTGATGAGCAATTGATTCTCTTAAGCTTAAAAAAGATTCTAATGATGTTTTTAAATCTTTTTTTGATTTCTTGTTTAATTCTTTAATTATATCTGTTATCCCAATTCTTAAATATAAGATTTTTAAGTTTTTTACTGAAGGATATTTATTAGTTCCTATAATATTTGTTGAATGGATTTGCGAATTAAAAGTCATTCCATCATCTAATAAATCATAAAAATTATTTTCAATTGATATGCTTTTTAATAGACTCCTTTCATCAGAACTGTTATAATAGTTTCTGAAATGATGCACTTGTTTATCAAGTAATGCCTTTGTCCTTATATTATTCGGGATATTTGATAGTATTGCACCATTAGTTTTATACTTATAAATTAAATCTTCAATTAGAGTTTTAGTATAATCTTCTATTCTTGCACTTAATAAGAAAATACAAGACTGGTTAATTAATTGTTTATGATCATAATTTAATGGTGAAGAATTATAAGAAACTTTTTTGGCAAGTTTCACCAATTTGTTTGATTCAACTTCAAACTCTTCTCTTGCCTTACTTTTCGAATATGGCATATTAAAATATAGTTTGTAAAAAAGCAGTGTAATCAGATATCCTTTTTTTTACAACACGATTATCCGTTGTTCCTTTTGTAATAGTATTATAAAAATCTTCAGTATTCAATAACTCTAAAACTTTGTCAATTACACCTACTTTATTTACAGCTTCAATTTGTTCTAATGTTGGATCAATATTATTCATTGAGAGCATTTGAGCTTCAAATAATGCAGTGTTTGCTTTTAATCTTTTCTTTGTTTCGTCAAAAGTTTTAAATGTAAAATCACCATACAATAAATGACATTTATTTAAATTTGACTTGAAATTTTCGGACAATATTTCAATTCTGTCTGTAGGCAAAAATCTATTATCTTCAGCATATTTATTTAAAAACACAGTCATTGGTTTCTCGTAATTTTGAAGACGTTCTAATAAAGTAAAATATCTTAAAATTAATTCATCACCTTTCATTCTGTTGTCGTTCGTAGTTGAAGTTAATTTTTTGAAAAGAGAACCTTTGCCTAATTCCTCTATTTCTGTTAAAAATTTACCGCTATATATTCCATGTCTTAATTCTTGAGGATTTAATCTAACAGAACCTGTATTTAGTCTTTCAAAAACATCAAACTTAATTTGAGGATGTGTATCTTTTAAAATAGCAATACATCTAATTGTACGATTAATAATATGTCTTTGAAATCTCGGGTCTAATTCATTAAATGTCAAACCTTCTAATTCAGGATATGTTACTAATCCTGTTAATGGAAATTCATTGTTTAAAAACAAACTGATACTTGTTAATCTTTGGTTTCCATCAATTACTGATAGAGTTTCGTCGTTATTTTGACTTAAATATATAACTGGAATTGGACATTGTATAATTAAAGATTCGATAAGTCTTGATGCTTGAGCTCTATTCCATACATAACCACGTTGAAAATTTGGAATAACAATATGTTTATTGTTTATATATTCAACAATTGTAGAGACTGTAAAATCATAAGTTTCGGTTATCAATTTCCTTTTTTCTGCAGGAATATTTATGACTTCAACCTCAAAATCATCATTGTCTGGAAAAATTCTATTTGCTAATACCGTTGATTTATTGTCCATATTTTCCCTTATTAATTATTTTTATTTTCTACTGCCATATAATGTCTGCCAACTAGCGTATAGGTCTGAAAATCGTCATACATTACTTATTTCAAATGTAACATTTAATTACCGAAAACACTTATAATAACTAATTAAGCATTATTTCTTTTTCAAAAATAATTCCTTCTTAATTGTAAACTTTACGGGAAACCGCATCCACGGTCTTTTTACACAAATGCATTAGCCCTAGTAGCAGTGAAAACCGGGTTGCAACGAATAACAGGAATAGCTCCTAATAATAATAATGAAGTATTAACCGCCAATAGCAATCATGCTACGGTTGTCTTGATTCAAAGCGGGATTATTTACATCCTCGATAGTAGTCATTCCTGCGCGTACTTTCTTTTTGTTTTTAATGGCAAAAGCAATCAGGTCTTCTAACGCTTCGCCATTTCTGAAAGGCGTCAGTAAATCTGTCTCGGAGTTGGAGAACAGACAGTTTTTAATTTTCCCGTTGGCTGTAAGGCGAATTCTGTTGCAACCGTCACAAAAAGGATTGGTTATCGAACTGATAATCCCAAAACTGCCCATGTAGTTTTTTATTTTGAATTCTCTGGCGGTGAAGTTTTTATCGTCTTCTAATTTCTCTACATCCGATTCCAGAAAATGATGTTGCACCTGATCCAGAATCTCCTTTTGAGAAACCATTTTGCTCTTGTCCCACTCGTTTCCTGCAAAAGGCATGAATTCTATAAACCGAATCGAAATGGGTAAAAATTGGGTGAGTTTTATAAAATCAATGATTTCATCGTCATTGAATCCTTTAATCAAAACCACATTGACTTTGATTTTGAAATCATTGTTCAACAACAAGTGCAAATTATCAATTACACTCTGAAACTGGTTTCTAAGCGTAATCGAATGGAATTTTGAAGCCACCAAAGTATCTAAACTCAAGTTGATTTTCTTGACGTTAAATTGCTTTAGAACATCTATATGTTTGTCAATCAGAATTCCGTTTGTAGTGATGGAAATCTCAGTTTTGAGCGACCCCAGTTTGGCGATTATTTCAGGAAAATCTTTTCTTAATAGCGGTTCTCCGCCGGTCAATCTTATTTTGTCAACACCATTATTGACGAATGTTTGGGCGATGGCGTGAATTTCGTCAGCCGTCATCAAGCTCGCTTTTGGACTTAATACAATTCCATCGGCAGGCATGCAATAGGTACAACGCAAATTGCATTTCTCAATTAGAGAAATACGCAAATAGTTGTGTTTACGTCCAAAATCATCCGTTAAAACAGCGTTATTTGGCGTCATGATTATTGCCTTTTAAAATATGAAAAACATGCAGCACATGAGGAAATATAGCATCCATAGATTCTTTTGCGCCATTGGTTGAACCCGGCAAAGCCAGTACCAACGAATTGCCTAAAGTTCCCGCCACGGTTCTGGAAAGCATGGAATACGGCATGCGCTGTTGCCCGTAATTGCGTATGGCTTCCTCGATTCCCGGAATTCTGGTTTCTAATAACGGTTCCAATGCTTGCGGCGTAACATCTCTTGGCGAAAGCCCGGTTCCTCCTGTAAAAATGATCAATTGATTTTCTTTTGCGAAAGCTTTAGTTCGCTCTTGAATCACATCCATTTCATCAGGAATAATTTCGTAATGCGTAGTTTCGACTCCGCTAATTTCCAGTTTTTCGACAATTATTTTACCGGAACGATCTTGTTTATCTCCTGCAAAAATAGAATCGGAACAAACGAAAACCGCTGCTGTAATGGCGGATGGAAATCTATTTTTGAAAGATGATTTTCCGCCTTCTTTATTGATTAATTTTATCGTCGAAATCTCGATGTTTTTGTCAATTGGTTTCAGCATATCATACATCGTAAGCGCCACAATCGAAGCACCGTGCATCGCTTCGACCTCAACTCCGGTTTTGTAAACCGTTTTCACATTGAAAATAATATCAATGCTCAATTCGTTGATTTCATATGCTACCGATGTAAATTCAATTGGAATAGGATGACAATCCGGAATGGATAAATGCGTGTTTTTAACCGCAAATAAACCTGCAGTTTTTGCCATTTCCAGCACGTTCCCTTTTGGCACCAGATTATTCACAACGGCGTCAATAGTTTCTTGCTTGCTGACTATAACTGTTGCTTGAGCTGTTGCGGTGCGGAGCGTACTTATTTTATGTGTGATATCAACCATTTTTTTTAAAATGTTTAAAGTTTAAAGTTTCAGGTTAAATCTGATAACGACTAATTATAGAAACTACGAACTACTTTTTAATTTTTTTGTACTTTAAAATGTTTAAGCCAATCATTAAAGACAATCGCTATCGACAACGGAAATTATGACTTTCGCCTTTAAGACCTTCGACAACGGAAATTATGACTTTTATTACTACAAACTATTTTTCTTCCAGGTAAAAGTACTATTTTCAAATATTTCTTTACCAAAAATAGGCACATCAGTTTTTATCCAATTCACAATCGTTTCCGTAGCTTCATACACTTGCTTTCTTCTCGTTGCCGAAACAAAGACAAACAAACAGATTTCGCCAGCTTTCACTGTACCCAAACTATGATAAATGTGCATGCAAATCAAATCGAATTGCGCGAAAGCTTTCTCTCTAATCACACTGAGTGCTTCGTCTGCCATTTCCTCGTAAGCAGTGTAATCAATTGCTGCTACGGTTTGACTGTCAATCACATCGGCTCTGACTTGACCCAAAAAAATATTGTGTGCTCCAATAGTGGTTTTCGATTGGTGTTTGGCAATCGACTGCCCTATGAATTCCGAAGAAATGGGTCCTTGAATGAAAACAGTTTTCTTACTCATGATTTTATTTTATTTATACTTACAAAGTTTCAAAAACCTTGTAAGCATCTATTTTATCTAATGCTTTAGTGCCACCAGCAATACTTTTGGCATTCGCAAAATTATTATTTCTAAGAATCTCCACTGCCTTTTTACTTCTAATTCCGGATTGGCAAAAAACAAGCAACGTTGCATTCGCTTCCAGTTGATGCAATTCAGATTCTAAACGGTCTAACGGAATTTGAATCCCGTTTTTGATTGTTATTTTTGGGTATTCATCAGCATTTCGAACATCCAGAAAAATAACTTCCGGATGATGTATTTGTTCCAATGCAAGTGCAGCACTAATTTCAATAGTTGCAGTTTCTACTGAGCTATATTTATTTTCGAAAGCTAGTAAATCAATAGTATGCATTACTTTTTTTGAAAACTCAAACTTCTGTTGTTCGTTATTCAACATATTATACACCAATAATTTTCCCGACAACAAATCCCCTATTCCCAAAACCATTTTCAATACTTCATTTGCTTGAAACATGCCGATGATTCCCACCGATATTCCCATAACTCCCGCATCATTACAGTTCTTAACCTCATTGGATTCATCCGGAAATAAACAGCGGTATGTAGGTCCGTTTTCATAATTAAAAACAGAAACCTGCCCTTCAAATTTATAAACAGAGCCGTAAACAAAAGGTCTGTTGGTTACGCCACACGCGTCATTAATCAAATATTTAGTATCCAGATTGTCCGTCGCATCGACTATAATATCATATTGTTCGAATAACAAAATTGCATTTTTCGAATCTAATTTTTCAGTGAATGCATTTATTTTTATCGAAGGATTGAGTTCCAAAGCCATTGCTTTTGCCTCGGAAACTTTACTTTTTCCCACGGAACTACTTTTGTAAATCACTTGGCGTTGCAAGTTGGTCACTTCGATTCTATCATCGTCAATAATACCAATTTCCCCTATTCCGGCTGCAGCCAAATACGGCAATACTGCCACACCCAATCCACCTGCGCCAACAATTAAGACTTTGGCTTGCTGCAGTTTTTGTTGCCCATCAATTCCTACTTCAGGAAGTATAATTTGTCGGTTGTATCGTGCTGTTTCCATAATCTTAGTCTTTTATAATTCCCCTTTAGGGGTTAGGGGTACTATCCTCCGGCAAATGGCGGTAATAAAGCTACAATATCGTTACTTTTTAGAATATAACTGGAAGTATCTTGCATTATTTTTTGATTAATGGCTATGCTAAATGAAAGTAAATCCAATTCGTATTTATATTTCAATACAGACAACAAATCCTTTAAAGGCATATTCGAAAAAGAAAATTCTTCTCCTTGACTTTTTGTTTTCTCGGCTATGGCGCCAAAATATTTAACCGCTATCATGACATTACATTTAAATTTTGAAAAATAAACTCATCTTCTAAATTCTCCTCTTGAAAATAAGCCGTTAATTTTGAAGCATTTCGCACCACTTCACCTATGACAATAATTGCAGGAGAGGAAAGTTGTTGTTCCTCCACTAATTTCGCAATCGAACTTATGGTTCCTACCACTTTTTTCTCCGTGTCTTTTGTTCCGTTTTGAATAATGGCAACGGGTAAATCATCGGTCCTGTTGTTTTGATAAATCGAAATAATTTCGTCCAATTTATTCATACCCATCAATATCACCACCGTTGCTGAGGATTGTGATGCCAAAGCCACGTCTTTCGACAATTTATGATCTGAAGTAGTTCCGGTAATTACCCAAAAACTTTCAGCAATTTTTCGTTGTGTCAAACTGATTCCATTAGATGCAGGAACGCCTAAAGCCGATGAAATTCCGGGAACAATTGCGGTTTCCAAATCAAATTTTTCAGCATATTCAATCTCTTCGCTTCCTCTTCCAAAAACAAATGGATCGCCGCCTTTCAATCGAACAACATGACCAAAACGTTTTGCCATCGACACAATCAATTCATTAATTTGATCCTGACTGTACGCGTGACACCCAAAACGTTTCCCCACAAAAATGATTTCTGCCTGCGTAGCATATTGCAATAACTCTTCATTTACAAGGGCGTCATACAAAACAACATCAGCACTTTCCAGCGCTTTGATTGCTTTTAAAGTAATCAACTCTACATCTCCAGGACCCGCCCCAACGATTGTCAATTTTGGTGTATTTGAATTTTTCATTTTAACTGGGATAAATTGGTATTCAATTCGTTCAACTCGGCAACAGAATTTATATTTTTAAACAAGTGTCTTTTGGCATCCGTAATCGGAATCAATTGATGTTTTACATTTGAAATGAAGCGCATCATTTTCAAATCATTTACATCAATTGCCTCTTTTAAAACAGGTAGTATTCTTTTTGAATATATTCCTATCAAAGGATGAATCCGATTTATATCTTCAAAAACAGAAACATCAAAATTTGTACCATGCTTTTCAATCAACTCCAATAGTATTTCGCTAGAAATCAAAGGAATATCACAACTCAATATCAAATTCATCTCCGTTTCTGAATGAACCAACGCGGTAAATATTCCGCCCAAAGGTCCTTTATCAACTACTATATCTTTTATTTTTTTGTATGCTAAATAATCATAATCGTTTGTATTGGTAATCAATTGAATGTTGCTTGATATTGGCAAAACAGCTTCAATAATATGTTCGACAAAAGGTTTGTTTTGGTACAACACCAATCCTTTCTCCGATTGCATTCGGCTGCTTTTCCCTCCACAAAGAATTGATACTTGCATAAAAAATAATTTAATGATTGAAAGATTTTTTAGATAACGGATTCTAAATTCTTGAATCTTTTAATTTTTCAATCTTCTAATAAAATCAACTTCACACTTCTTACTATGATTGTCATTTGCTATCAATAAAGCGGTATAACCTGTACTTCCTGATCTTTTTCTATATATGCTACTTCATAAGGCAAACAAATTAAAGCATTCGCTGTTGCAAAAGTGTTTAACATTGCTGAACTTTGACTTTCTAATATAGTGACTTTTTCATCGTCATACAACCCTTTCAAGAACAGTGATTTTCCGGATGTATTTTCAAACGGAATCGTAATTTTTCGTTTAATTTTTGGCAAATAAATAGATTCAAAACCCATACTTATTTTTAGCGCCGGATGAACGTAAATATAAAAACCGGTCAATGTTGACGCTGGATTTCCAGGCAATGCAAAAACTATCGTTTTGTCTTTTTTTCCAAAAAACAAAGGTTTTCCCGGTTTCTGATTGATTTTATAAAATAACTCTTCTACTCCATTTGACAAAAGTGCCTCTTTTACAAAATCATAATCCCCATCCGAAATTCCACCAGAAACCAAGACCACATCAAACGCAGAAAGACAGCTTTTCAACACTCTTTTTGTCGCTTTCAGATTATCCTTCACACGGAATATTTCTATTTTCTTAATCCCTATTCCCTGCAAAGCGGATTGCAGCATAATCGAATTACTTTCGTAAATCTTTCCTTGAGCTAATTTTCTTCCGGCTTTCACCAATTCGTTTCCCGTGACTACAATCGCAACTTTTGGTTTGGCATAAACTGTAATTTCCGTGATTCCCAAACAAGCTAAAAAACCAATAGCAGCAGGAGTAATCAAAGTATTCTTTTCTAATACGTGTTCGTTTTCTTTGATTTGCTCGCCTTTGTTTCTGACATTGGCAAAACGAACAGGCATTTTAGTTATTTCAACCGTTTTATTTTTAACCGTAGTATGTTCCTGCATCACAACCGTATCCAAATCATCAGGAACGTAAGCCCCCGTGAATATTCGAATCGCCTGATTTTCCTTTATTTTTTTATTCGAAAAGTCACCCGCCTGCGAAGTGCTTACCACATCCAATTGCTTCAATTCACTATGTATAAAAGCGTAACCGTCCATCGCTGATTGCCTGAAAGGCGGCATATCCATTGGCGAATAAATTGTTTCTGCCAAGATAAAACCAAGTGATTTTGTCACTTTAATTTTTCTGATGGGCATCTTGCAACTATTCTTTGCAATTATCGATAAGGCTTCTTCGACTTGTACCATAACACTTTTTAAAAAATAAGTATAAATACTTATTACAAATATAAGTACTTTTATCTAGTTAGACTGTTTTTTATGAAAAAATTTTACAGCAAAAATTTGATGCTATCGAGTTACTGAATACAAAACAAAAGATGTTATTGCAAACAAAGCGATTTCAAAACACATTTGGGATTCTAAACAATCGCTTTATTTTAAAAAGGGTAAAATTTATCAAACACACACATTTTTTTCAATAAAAATGCGCCTTTAATAAATTTAAAACTATTTTATTATATAATTCTCTTTTACATAGTTGCTAAATTACTATATTTATGCAAAATTTATATATATGGAACTTTTAACGTGTCCGAAATGCCAAAGCAACCACATTATAAAAAGTGGTATAGTCAACAGTAAACAAAGGTATTTATGTAAAAAATGCAATTATTTTTTTACTGTAAATAAAATAGGCAAAAAGATCGATGATTACTATGTAACCAAAGCATTACAGCTCTATCTCGAAGGCTTGAGTTTCCGTGAAATCGAGCGAATTATTGGGGTTTCCCACGTCACGGTAAGCAACTGGGTAAAGACCTTCAACATAAAAAAACCCTCTCACGCCAACTACCACCCTACTTATAAGATTTTTAGCCACTTAGAGCTGATAGAATATCTAAAAAATAAACAATTACTTTCCGGTGCAGGTATGATAATAACGGAACTTGGAGATAAGTTTATGCTTATAAAATGGGAAAGATTCAAAGATTAACTATATACCTTTACACATAAATATATCTAAATTTTTTTTCAGAATAAAATAATAGAATTTGGCACTTTATTAACCAACCATTTAACAACCAAAATTTTATTTATGAAAAAAATATTTTTTATAGCGGCAGTACTCTTATTGTCCCTAAAAGGTTTTTCACAAGGCTCAGTTGATTACGGCAGCGGAATGAAATTCAATTTGAACGAAGATGGTTCAAAATACATGCGATTTATTGCATGGAACCAAATATGGTTTCGTTCTAGCCAAATGAACCCCGGAACAATGATTGGAAATGAAGCGGCAACAACCGGAACCGACATTGGAAACAGACGTTTGCGTTTTCTTGCCTACTCTCAATTATCTAAAAGATACATGATTGTAACGCACTTTGGAATCAATAATCAAACCTTTACTAATGGTGGTGCAGCGGGAACTTCAGGAACTGGAGGATACGGTGCCGGAAAAAAACCAGGCATATTTTTTCACGATGCTTGGAATGAATACGCATTAGTTTTGCCTGAAAAAGACAAAAAATTTAGTTTAACTATAGGTGGAGGATTGCATTATTACATGGGATTATCCAGAGCAACAATGGCATCAACATTGAATTTCCTGACCATAGATGCGCCTATCTTCAACTGGCCATTAATTGAAAATTCAGATCAGTTTGCCAGACAAATGGGTTTATTCGCCAAAGGTAAATATGGCAAATTAGAATACCGTTTGAGCTACAACAAACCTTACGCGACAAACCTAGTTCCTACGAATGTAACTTCAGCGGATAATGCCGTAGCCGTTGACAACAGCGGAAACACAAAATGGTCTAAAGCTGGTTATTTCGAATATCAATTTTTAGATCAAGAAGCTAATTTACTGCCTTATAAAGTAGGCAGTTATTTAGGAACTAAAAAAGTATTCAATATTGGTGCTGGTTTTTACACTGCTCCAGATGCTACCCGAACTTCTGTTAATAGCACTATTAGCAAACACAATATCAATCTTTTTGCAGCAGATGTTTTTCTTGACTTGCCTGTTGGAAAAAAAGAAAACAAAATGGCTGTAACCGGATACAGTGTTTTTTATGATTATGATTTTGGACCTAACTATTTACGCAATGTAGGAATCATGAATATTGGTTCCGTTGATCCTAACTTTACAGGAAACAGAGCATTATCCGGACCTGGAAATGCACAAGCTACTATTGGATCTGGAAATATCTGGTACACACAAGCCGGAATTTTATTACCAAGCAAAGTAGACAAACCTAAAGTTCGTGTACAACCTTTTGGAGCATTTACGTATAAAAGCTTTGACGCTTTAGATAAATCCAGTACTCAATTTGATCTGGGAACCAACTTTTTCTTGGATGGTCAACACGCTAAAATCACTGCACAATATTCAACAAGACCTATTTACACGACTCCATCGAATATCTCAGGATCAAAAGGAGAATTCGTAGTACAACTTCAAATCTATCTATAAACAAATTTAAAAATATAATTTATGAGTACTAAATCAACAAAAGGAATTTGGAAAGTCATTTCCGCATCCTCAATGGGTACAATGATCGAATGGTATGATTTCTACATTTTTGGAAGTTTAGCCGTTGTAATTTCAACAAAATTTTTCCCTTCAGATAATCCTACAGCAGCTTTCTTGTCAACCTTGGCAACATTTGCAGCCGGATTCGTAGTGCGTCCTTTTGGAGCCCTTTTCTTTGGTAGATTAGGAGATTTGATTGGAAGAAAATACACGTTCATGGTTACGTTGTTATTAATGGGTGGAGCCACATTCTTGATTGGTTGTATCCCGAGTTATGAAACTATTGGATTCATGGCGCCTTTATTAGTGTTAATTCTTCGTTTGCTTCAAGGTCTTGCTTTGGGTGGTGAATATGGTGGAGCCGCAACCTATGTGGCTGAGCATGCTCCCGTCGGGCAAAGAGGATACTGGACTTCTTGGATTCAGACTACAGCAACTGTTGGATTATTCATCTCTTTGATGGTAATTCTTGCTACAAGAAATATCTTAACACCAGAACAATTTGACGAATGGGGATGGAGAGTTCCGTTTTGGTTATCCATAGTTATGGTTGGAGTTTCGTATTTGATTCGTAAAAACATGGATGAATCACCTGTTTTCGCCAAAGCGAAAAGCGAAGGAAAAACAAGTACAAATCCATTGAAAGAAAGTTTTGGAAATCGTTACAATATGAAATTTGTATTATTGGCTTTATTTGGAGCTACAATGGGACAAGGTGTTGTTTGGTATACTGGTCAGTTTTATGCAATGAATTTCATGAAAACAGTAATGGCCATTGACTCCTCTCAAGTGGATACTTTATTAGGAGTTGCTTTAATTCTTGGAACCCCATTTTTCGTATTTTTTGGTTGGTTGAGTGATAAAGTAGGTAGGAAATACATTATGATGGGCGGAATGTTATTGGCCATTTTATTATATAGACCAATCTACAAACAAATGTACGAAACCACATCGGTGAAAAACAAAACCGAAATGGTCGAAAAAACTACGGTACTTGCTGAATTGAAAGAAAATAAAAAGCAAACCATGGATTCTATCTATACGACTAACAAAGAGTATGTGGATGGAACTACTTTTCAAGAAATAAGAACCGTACATTTAGAAAACGGAGCAGTAATAGTTGTGGATGGTAAACCAAAAGTAGACACCAAAACCACTATTAAAATTAACTCTAGTGACAATTGGGCTTTGATATTTCTAGTATTTGTACAAGTCCTATTTGTAACGATGGTTTATGGACCTATTGCAGCATTCTTGGTTGAAATGTTCCCGGTAAAAATTAGATATACATCAATGTCATTGCCATATCACGTAGGAAATGGAATTTTTGGAGGGTTACTTCCTGCTATTTCAACCTATTTTGTTACCAATTCAAAAGACTTAGGCCATCCGGAATTTTACCTGGAAGGACTTTGGTATCCAATTGTTATTGCTGCAGTCAGTTTTGTAGTTGGAATGGTTTACATTAAAAATAAAGATAAAAACGCTCACGAATAAAAACACAGCTATGAATCAGATAAAAAGAGTTTTAGGATTAGTTTGGATTGCATTAGCAGTTGCTACGGCCTATTATTGCATTGACATTTTTGGAGGCAAATTGACCTCCGGCAAACAGGAAGATTTAGTTTTCGGAATAATCATATTTTTCATACTACTACCGCTTGTAGTTTTAGGATTGGGAACCTTTGGGTATTATTCCTTAATGGGTGATTATGACGAAAAAAACGACTAATTAAATTCCACAATAGCCAGTCTCTGCATGCATTTGCAGAGATTGGCTATTTTTAAATTAAAAACCCAGATTCAAAAATAGAATCTTTAAAAGCGAAAGTAATACCGCTGAAAAGCAAACTGCATCTTCTTATGAAAAAGAGACACGAACAAAAGTTAGTTATCCTTTCAATGCTAATGCTATTAGCTTTGAACGTGCCACTCTTGCTGTTATTTGACAGTTCAAAACCAATTTTTGGATTCCCAATCATATACATCTATATCTTCTCGGCTTGGCTGTTTTCAATCGCCATATCGTACCTAATTATAAAAAGATATTATGAATAGCATTGGACTCTTATTAATATTGGTGCTTTATTTGTCGATTCTTTTTTACATTGCCTATTGGTCCGAAAAAAGAAGCCATTCTAAATGGACAAATAATCCTTATATCTATTCCTTTTCATTAGCCGTATATTGTACAGCCTGGACCTATTACGGAAGTATTGGTGTTGCTGCAGAATCTGGTTTGAATTATTTACCCATTTATTTAGGCCCCATATTAATTATCCCAACGTGGATGATTATTCTCAAGAAAATTATCCGAATTTCGAGAGTGAATAAAATTTCCAGCATTGCAGATTTTATTTCTTTACGATACGGAAACAGCAGATTTCTGGGAGCATTGGTTACCATAGTTTGTATTTCTGGAATTTTACCCTACATTTCCTTACAACTTAAATCGATATCAGATACCTTTCATATTGTTACAAAAACACAAGCAAGTTCAAATATTTTTACTGATACTACAACCTACGTATGTCTTGCTCTAGCCCTTTTTGCCTCTTACTATGGAACTAAATATGTTGATGCATCTGAGAAAAGAAGAGGCATTGTTACTGCCGTGGCCATGGAATCTATTCTCAAGTTAGTTTTCTTTTTGATCGTGGGGATTTATGTTACCTATTTTGTTTTTGACGGTTTTGATGATATTTATCAAAAAGCGGCTGTCCTCAAGGATTTTGACAAAAAAAATACGATTGGTGGCATTACAAACGGAATCAACTGGTTCTTCCTTTGTATTCTATCCATGTTTGCTATTTTCCTTTTGCCAAGACAATTCCATACGGCGATTGTCGAGAACAATAAAGAAACCCACATTCGAACAGCCATTTGGCTATTTCCGTTGTACTTATTACTTTTCAACCTTTTTGTATTTCCTATTGCTTGGGGCGGCAATATTCTTTTTGAAGGTAAAGGCCATAACTCAGACACGTATTCCTTATTGATACCTCAGCTTTTTGATAATAACGTACTGACTGTTTTAGTGTTTCTCGGTGGGTTCTCGGCAGCCATTTCCATGATTATTGTATCTTCTATCGCTCTCGCTACAATGCTAAGTAACAATTTATTGATTCCGTATGGCTTTATCGGCTCCTTAGAAAATTCGTCGCAAGAAAAAAACAGCAAACGCATCGTAAACAGTCGTAAAATCGGAATTTTTTCTCTAATTATTTTGGCCTATGCCATCTACAGATTATTTATTCTAGACTATTCACTAGTTTCAATAGGCTTAGTAGCATTTGTGGTCATTGCACAATTAGCGCCCTCCTTTTTTGGTGCTATCTTTTGGCGACGAGGCTCAAAAAATGGTGCTGTTACAGGAATCATTCTCGGATTTGCTGTTTGTTTTTATACCTTACTAATTCCATATGCAACCGGAATGACTAATTCAGTTAGTCTTTTTGTTACCGAAGGACCTTGGGGAATTTCCCTCTTAAAGCCATTTCAACTTTTTGGCTTGGATTATTTAGAGCCTATTCCGCATGCTGTTTTTTGGAGCTTATTAATTAACATCATGAGTTATGCCGCAGTATCGGTGAGTTTCAAAGGAAATTACAGAGAACGCAATTATGCCGAAATGTTTGTGGACATTGACAAATACATCACCAATCATGAAAATGCTTTTGTATGGAAAGGAACCGCTTACATATCGGATATTCAAAAAGTGTTGCAGCGATTTCTTGGCGAAGACCGAACAAAACGAGCTTTGACTATCTTCAATTTAAAATACAACATCGATAAAAACATTACGACTGCTGATGCCCGATTTATAAAATTTGCCGAAAATTTATTGACGGGACACATTGGTACGGCTTCCGCCAAAATATTAATATCAAGCGTCGTTAAGGAAGACAAAATCAGTTTGCCCGAAGTGTTGCGAATTTTGGAGGAATCCAAAGAAAACATCATCATCAACAAGAAGTTGACCGATACTTCGAATGAATTAAAAAAAATATCAGAACAATTAAAAAATGCCAATCAGGAACTGGTCAACAAAGACATTCAAAAAGATGAATTTCTAGATACGGTTACCCATGAATTGAGAACGCCAATAACAGCGATTCGTGCCGCAAGCGAGATTCTTCATGACGATGATGACATACCGGAAGAATTGAGAAAGCAGTTTTTACAAAACATCATTTCGGAGTCCGATCGTTTGAATCGTTTGATTGATAAAATTCTGGATTTAGAAAAATTTGAAACCGGAAAACAAAAGATTTATTTATCTAAAAACAACATTACAAAGACCATTAAAAATACGTTAGACTCCCTGAATCAATTAATTAAAAACAAAAATATACGTATCGAATTTGAGGATTCTAGCAAGGTAACAAGAGCTTTTTATGATGAAGAACGAATTGTTCAGGTGATTCATAATTTATTATCGAATGCCATAAAATTTTGTTCTGAAACAGATGGAAAAATAGTGCTTTCGATTCATGAAAACGAAACCAATATAGAAGTCAAAATACACAATAACGGTAAAATCATTAAAGAAGAAGATGCTGAAGCCATTTTTGATAAATTCTATCAATCGAGAAACCAGAATATTAAAAAACCAATAGGAAGCGGCTTAGGCCTAGCCATTTGCAAACAAATTATAGAACACCATAAAGGAAATATTTGGAGTGAAAATAATGTATCTGACGGAGCCACTTTCATCTTTACATTACCCAATTATAATACAACCGAAAATAGTTAAAAAATGAAAAAAATTTTAATTGTAGATGACGAGCCAAATATTGTAATGGCGCTGGAATATACTTTCAAAAAGAACAATTTTGAAGTTTTTATAGCACGTGACGGCCAAGAGGCTTTGGATATTTTAGAAGTACAACTTCCGGATGTAATTATTCTGGATGTAATGATGCCCATGGTTGACGGTTTTGCCACATTGGAACAAATAAAAAAAGACGAACGATTGCAACATTGCAAAGTTATTTTCCTTTCGGCAAAGAACAAAGAAAAAGACATTGAAAAAGGACTTTCATTAGGTGCAAATTTATATGTTGTTAAACCTTTTTCAATCAAAAAATTAATTGAACAAGTACAGGATTTAATTCAATAAGAAACAAATTCAACACCATGAAATACGAAGAAATTTATACCAGAAGCATAAAGCAACCAGAAGCATTTTGGGCAGCTCAAGCTGATGAAATTGAGTGGTACCGGAAACCGGAAACGATTTTATCGAAAGACGAGAACGGCTATCCGGTTTGGTACAAAGATGGCGAATTAAATATTTGTTATCTCGCATTAGACAAACATGTTCAAGATGGTTATGGCGATCAAACCGCATTTATTTATGATTCTCCGGTAACACAAACTATAAAAAAATACACCTATTCAGAAGTAAAAACCGAAGTGGCAAAACTCGCAGGAGGCATGCAATCACTCGGGTTAAAAAAAGGAGATACTGCCATAATTTACATGCCAATGATTCCTCAAACTGCATTTGCTATGTTGGCTTGTGCGAGAATTGGGGTGATTCATTCGGTTGTTTTTGGAGGTTTTGCACCGCATGAATTGGCGATTAGAATCGATGATTGCAAACCCAGAGCTATCATAACGGCATCATCCGGAATAGAGATTGACCGATTAATTGCGTACAAACCTTTAGTAGATGAAGCTATTGAACTTGCTTCTCACCGACCAAAAAAAGTGATTGTTTTCAACAGGAAATTAGGCGCCAGAATTCCGTTTAAGAAGTACGATGTGGATTACGACGCCTTGGTTTACGGCTCCGAAGAAACGCCTTGTATTCCTTTACATTCCAATCATCCGCTGTATATTTTATACACTTCCGGCACTACAGGAAAACCCAAAGGAATCGTAAGAGATACTGGTGGTTATGCCGTGGCATTGAAATTTTCCATGAAATACATCTATAATGTAAACCAAGACGAAACTTTTTGGGCGGCTTCAGATATGGGTTGGGCAGTTGGTCACAGCTACATTCTTTACGGACCGTTATTGAATCGGAACACCACCATAATTTTTGAAGGAAAACCTATCAAAACTCCAGATGCGAGTACGTTTTGGAGAATAATTTCAGAGCATAAAGTGGGCACCATGTTTACGGCTCCAACTGCCATCAGAGCCATCAAGAAAGAAGATCCTGATGGAGAATTCATCAAACAATATGATTTAAGCCATCTTAAAAATCAATTTCTTGCGGGAGAACGTTGTGATAACGCCACATTAGAATGGTACCAACAGCACATTCCAATCCCGGTAATTGACCATTGGTGGCAAACAGAATCAGGCTGGCCAATGATTGCTAATTCTCTTGGAATTGAAAAAATGCCTGTGAAATCGGGTTCCGCAACAAAAGCAGTTTGTGGATATGACATTCGGATTTTTAATGAAAACGGCGAAGAATTAAAAGCGAATGAAGAAGGATTGGTCGTAGTAAAACTACCTTTACCTCCAGGAAATATGTTGGGAATTTGGGAGAACGAAGCCCGTTTTAAAGCCAGTTATTTCAGTAAATTTGACGGATATTATCTATCTGGCGACGGTGGTTACAAAGATGAAGACGGTTATATTTTCATCACCGGAAGAACGGATGATGTTATTAATGTAGCTGGACATCGTTTATCGACAGCGGAAATGGAAGAAGTTGTTGCTTCCCATCAATCCGTTGCTGAATGCGCTGTTATTGGAATTCAGGATGAGTTAAAGGGGCAAATTCCTTTGGCTTTGGTAGTAACCAAATTAGGTACAGAGATTGAGCATTATCAATTGGAACAAGAAACCATTAAACTGGTTCGCCAGCAAATTGGAGCTGTGACTTCTTTACGAAATGTAGTTATTGTACAGCGATTACCAAAAACGCGCTCAGGGAAAATCCTCCGGAAATTAATGCGCAGCATTACAGATGGCGATGAATTCCAGATTCCGTCAACTATTGATGACGAATCGATTGTGGAAGAAATCATTGCAACATTAAAAAAATATAAAATAGGGGTTTATAATTTATAAAATTTATCAATAATCATGAGTTACTATAAAATTAACAATTTAGAAGAATACTTCAAACATTACAAAAAATCAGTTCGTGAACCCAAAAAATTCTGGGACAAAGTGGCATCTGAAAATTTTACTTGGTACCAAGAATGGGATAAAGTTGTAGACTTTAATATGGCTGAAGCCGATATAAAATGGTTTACCAATGCGAAAGTAAACATTGTAAAAAACTGTATCGACAGGCATCTTGCTAAAAAAGGAGACAAAACAGCTATCATTTTTGAACCAAATGATCCAAACGAAGAAGCTTTGCATATTTCGTATAATGAATTGTACGAACGTGTTTGCAAAATGGCAAATGTCTTAAAAGAACAAGGCATACAAAAAGGAGATCGTGTTTGTATTTACTTACCCATGATTCCTGAATTAGCGATTACCACTTTGGCCTGTGCCAGAATTGGAGCTATTCACTCAGTAGTTTTTGCAGGATTTTCTGCTTCGGCAGTAGCTGCAAGAATAAATGACAGCGAATGTAAAATGGTAATCACTTCAGATGGTGGCTATCGCGGAAACAAAACCATCGATTTAAAAAGTATCGTTGATGAAGCTTTATTGAATTGTCCTTGTGTGGAGAACGTTTTAGTTGCTAAAAGAATCAACTCAACTATCAATATGAAAGAAGGTCGTGATCAATGGTTACAACCACTTTTAGACAAAGCTTCCGATAATAATGTAGCCGAAATCATGGATGCTGAAGATCCTTTATTCATCCTTTATACTTCCGGTTCTACCGGAAAACCAAAAGGAATGGTACACACTACGGCGGGTTATATGGTGTATTCCGCCTATACGTTTAAGAATGTTTTTAATTATGAAGACAATGATATTTTTTGGTGTACTGCTGATATTGGTTGGATTACAGGACATTCTTATATTCTTTACGGACCGTTATTGAATGGAGCCACAACTGTAATTTTCGAAGGCGTTCCGTCCTATCCTGATTTCAGTCGTTTTTGGCAAACCATCGAAAAGCATAAAGTTACTCAGTTTTACACGGCACCAACAGCCATTAGAGCTTTGGCAAAAGAAAGCATCGAATACGTGCAACGCTACCAATTAACTTCTTTGAAAGTAATTGGATCTGTAGGAGAACCTATCAACGAGGAAGCTTGGCACTGGTACAACAACCACGTAGGAGATAAAAAATGCCCTGTGGTAGATACATGGTGGCAAACAGAAACCGGAGGAATTATGATTTCGCCAATAGCGTTTGTAACCCCAACAAAACCTACGTATGCTTCGTTACCATTACCAGGAATTCAACCTGTTTTGATGGACGAAAAGCGCAACGAAATTGAAGGCAATCAAGTAACCGGAAGTTTGTGCATTAAATTTCCTTGGCCAGGAATTGCCAGAACCATTTGGGGCGATCACCAGCGTTATAAAGACACCTATTTTTCTACCTTTCCAGGCAAATATTTCACTGGAGACGGTGCATTGCGTGATGAAGTGGGATATTACAGAATTACGGGTCGCGTAGATGATGTTGTTATTGTTTCTGGGCACAATCTGGGCACTGCACCTATTGAAGATGCTATCAATGAGCATCCAGCAGTTGCGGAATCAGCCATTGTAGGTTTCCCTCATGACATCAAAGGGAATGCTTTGTATGGTTTTGTAATTCTAAAAGAAACGGGAGAATATCGCGACAGAGAAAATCTTAGTAAAGAGATTAACCAACACATATCAGACCATATTGGACCGATTGCAAAACTGGATAAAATTCAGTTTGTTTCCGGTTTACCAAAAACACGTTCCGGAAAAATCATGCGCAGAATTTTGCGTAAGATTGCCGAAGGAGACTACTCTAATTTTGGAGATATTTCAACGTTATTGAATCCTGAAATTGTGGAAGAAATCAAAGACGGAAAAATTTAGATTTTAGTTTTAATTGTTGTTAAAAACTGCTTCCTAAACGAAGCAGTTTTTTTATATAAAAAAGACTGTCTTTACAAAGACAGCCTTTCAAACATTTAAAACAAACAAATCGTACTATTCCTTAATGAACTTCAATACCTGAACTCCATTATTCTCATCATACGCTTTTACTATATAAAAACCTTGATTCAAATCACTAATAATATATTGATGTCCTTCGGCTTGATTTGCATCAAACGATTTTACCAATTGTCCCGTTATAGAAAAAATTTGAACTTTGGAAGTTGCAGCATTTAAAGTAAAATAACTCGAAGCCGGATTTGGATACAACAAAACAGTTGGTGTTTTTTCATAATCAACTATTGCCAAAGAGGCCGTTTTGTTTCCATAGATTCGGTATTCACCAGCTGGAATTGTTACTGGGTCATTTACATTAGTGACCGTGATTGTTGTATTGTCCATCAAATTGTACCACTGTCCTGTGTAAGGAAATCCAGTTGCTACATTTTGTGTGGTTACATTAAAATTAGCCAAGATCAAAACATCTTTAAGTTGGCTTGACGCCAAAGTACTATTGGTAATTTTGATATTTGGATACAATGAACTGGTATTCGATATGGTTGCAGTTCCTGAAAAAACAGGCTCTACAGTTTTCATCGTAATCATTTTGGACCAATCGTTATAAATTTTACTTCTATTGGTATCTCCAAGCCAATTATTAACCCATTGTGGCTGTTGTTTGGTATCTAATTTACAATCCCCAGAAGTAGCATCGGACGAAGTATTTACCGTTCCATTATTACAAGCAAAAATAGAATTTTCCCAACCTAGCTCACCAAAATGCCAAATCATCTTTGGTCCAGGAACCAATAAAGAAACGGCTCCAATTGCTGACATTCTAGACAAAGCTACATTTAGTGTTTTTACATTATGGGCAGCATTGGTACTATTCCCGAATTGTAAATTTTTATACATTAATCGTTCTTCATCATGACTTTCGGCATAACCCATCAATCTATTTGTGGTAAAACCTCTGCTCGTACTGTTCATACGAGAAATATTTCCGGCAAACCCCATAGACAATTCATTATATTGACCGGTCATTATTCCCCACATCATAATTCCTTTACTTGGCGTTTCATTAATTCTGTAATTTGCCCAAAGTTGCTCTTCATCATCATTACCCAAGTGCTCAAAAATAGTATAATGTGTTGGGTCTAAACTCCAAGAATAATCAGCATATTTTCGCAATACATCTACTCTATCTTGTTGCTTAACTCCGGTACAAGCTTCTTGACCACCAGCAACATTAGCAGGACAATTTTGAGTAAATCCTTTGGTTAAATCCCAACGAAATCCGTCAATTTTATATTCTTCTACCCATTGTTTAATGACACGCTGTACATAGTTTTGTGTTCTGGGTTGTTGATGATTGAAATCCTCACCCACACTATAACTGTGCATTGCCGTTGTATTAAAATAAGGGTTTTCAGTTGAAGGAGAACCCCAACCATCTCCGTCAGGATCATTCATCCACATACGAAGCATTGGATTTCTTCCAAAAGCATGATTCAATGCTACATCAAGAATTACCGCAATTCCGTTTTGATGGCATAAATCCACAAACTCTTTCAACTTATCAGAAGTTCCGTAGAATTTGTCCAAAGCCATGTGAAAAGAGGTATTATAACCCCAACTTTCATTGCCCTCAAATTCCATTACAGGCATTAACTCAATCGCATTTATTTTCAAATTTTTGAAATAATCAATCTTATTAATTAAGTCTTGATAGGTTCTGTTAGCATCAAAATCACGAACTAACAATTCATATACCACTAAATTTTCTTTAGCTGGTTTCACAAAATTTGTTGTTGCCGCACTCCAAGCATAAGGAGATTTTCCTGTTTGCAAAACAGTAACTTCTCTCTCTTGTCCTACTGGATAAGCAGGCAAATTAGGATAGCTTGCAGCCGGAATACTACCATCATCAAAAGGAGACAACACTAAAGTTGAATAAGGATCGGCTGTTTTCACTAAAGAAGGTGTACCTGCAATAGGTGTAGCATCAACTACCCAATACTGATACGTATAATTTGTTCCTGAAACTAATCCGGTTAATTCTAACCAAAACTTACCAGAAACAGGATCTTTTTTCATGGCATAAGAAGCCGTAGGCTGCCAGCTGTTGAAACTTCCTGCTACATAAACAAAATCTTTGAACGGAGCGTCTAAAACAAGAGTTGCTTTAGTGGCATCAGCAGCATTATAATTGATTCCGTCTAATAAACCTAGCGGCATTGACTCACTAACCGTACCCGGATTAACTACAACACCGAACTTTTTAGTGATAACTGTTGTTCCTTGAGTAACCTGTAGCTCGTAATTTTGGTTCCCTGTAACATTCGTATGATTATAGGAATAACTGGAAGTAGCAGCATTAGTATTTAAATTTGTACCATTTGCTTTCAATACATAACTGGCATTTCCACTAGTATTAGTAGCTGAAATAGTCAAACTCCCACCTGAAGCAATAATTGTGGAACTATTTTCAGCCGGAGCAGTTAGTGTAACTTGGTACGCACCAACTTCAACAAAATTATCTTGCGATTTTTTATCTCCCGTTCCATCCTTAGCTTTAATAAGAAAACCTATTTTTCCTATTCCGTTTCTGTTGTAAAAGGTATTTGGAGTAAAAGTTTTAGTATAGGTATTCGTAACGGAGTTGTAAGTAAATCTATTCGCTTCGTTGGATGAAGTCCATGTACCGTTAGTAGGACAATCAATACTGTTTGCATCATTGATGTCAAAAGACCAAGTCCACATGTATAATGCGTTTCCGGTAACTCCCCAAGTTGCTTCATTTACATTATTCCCATTGATGGTAATGGTAACAGATGTCGTTTCTTCAAAAGTAGCTGGGCTTATGGTATAAGCGATTGCTTGTTGCTGAGCTGTAGCAACAATTGAAAGGAAAAACAATAAAAAAAGTATAGTTTTTTTCATGGTTTATTGTTAATTAAATTAGAAAACAAAAAAAGGGCCATCCCATAGATAGCCCTTTTTTTTTATAGAAATAAATTATTCTTGATTAGGAATCATTAAATAACTACCATCTAAATCATTGAAATAGACTTTGTATTTTGATTTTGCAACTGGCAAATCACCACCGCTTGCTCCATTACTTGGAAATCCAGAAAAAGCAGTATTACCACCCCAATTTACATCCCATGCGTTATTTGCTCTGAATTTAGCTTTTCCATCATTTAATGGTAATAAATCCAATGACCAAACATGTGAGTTAAATGCTGATTGAGTTAATGCTGTTGAAGCATCCCATCCTAGTGGAGTACTATCTCCAATAATACCAACTGTAGAAAAAGTTGCAGCAGCAGATGCATCATAAGCCACTAAAGTATATTTTAATGTTTCAGTATTCATGGTGAAAGAATAATATCCATCAGTTGCAATTGTAAAAGATGCTGGATCTGGATCAGCTTCTGTTGGTCTAGCCACAATAGCATCTCCATCACCTTTACCAAACATTGGTGCCCATTGTCCAGGTGTAGAAATCAATTTAAATGCACCCGCTTTAAAGAATCCAGTGAATTTATATAAATTTGGATTTGTTCCGCTTCTGAATAATGGTTGATTTTTATTGTTATTGTTCCATCCTGAAGCAGTTGCATCACCTACAAAATACCAGTCTGTAAACCCATAAGGAATTAATCCTGTGTAAGCATTAACTAAAATAGTCAATGGAGTTTCAGACATCATTTTTTCAGCTCCTGCAAGGCTTGACATCACTTTAATATCATAAGATCCTAATTGATCTGGTGTACCACCTAATTGAATAACTGCTTGATTTAAAGTTTTTACAGTAACTTCGATTTGAGTGGCACCAGAAGTTCCTCCTAATTCAATTGCTTTTGTAAAATCGCCACCTTTAATATCTATCAAAAGTTTGTATCCTATCTCAACATCGCCGCCATAAGTTGCTTTGGTCCAAACAAAACGCTCCGCAACATCGTCAGCATTTTCTTCAAGTAATATGTATGATTTATCATTTTCAGGCGCAACTAATTCAGGAGTATCAACTCCTTGAATTACTGGTCTATCTTCTACATCTTCAACGCTACAAGACAAGGCAAGTACCGCGAATAAAGCAATTACTGATTTAGTTATATTTTTCATTTTTCTATTTATTTTAAATATTATTAATATCCAGGGTTTTGTTGTAATTTACTGTTTGATGACAATGCAGTAGCAGGAATAGGAAATAAATTTCTAAACGCTTGAGTTGGCGCTCCACCAGCTACATTTCCTTTCCAAGGCCATATATAACTACCGCCTGAAAATTTACCAAAACGAATTAAATCCGTTCTTCTGTGACCTTCCCAGTGTAGTTCTTTTGCTCTTTCGTCAAGAATTAAGTTTGCACCTGCTGCATCAGCAGTAAGAGTAGCTATCGTTGAAGCATTTGCTCTAGTTCTCAAAGCATTCACATAGCCTCTGGCTGTTCCAAGATCACCTACTTTACCAACTACCGCACATTCAGCATACATTAAATAAGCATCTGCTAAACGAAACATTGGAAAATCTGAATCAGAAAAATTACCTGCCTTATCTGAACCAGAAACACCATTAACATCTACGTTTCTAAATTTTTGAATAGCATACCCATCAGTAAATGAACTAATATCAACGATTTCTTTCGTTTGTCCATCCGTATAGAATTGCCCTCTTGTGTCAGTAGTATTACCACTAAACTTATCTACAAATGCCGATGTTGTTCTGACTCCAGCCCAACCACCATTGATTCCAAATTCAGAAGCTTTCATAGTGCCACCAACTGGTGCATGCGTCAAGAAAGTAGTTCCACCATAAGTTTGAGTTTTAAGACCATCAAAAGCAATTGTAAAAATGAATTCGTTTTGAGCTCCATTTCTATCATTGTCAGCAAAAAACAATTGGTTGTAATTAGTATGCAAAGCATAACCTGACCCTATCACTTTAGTAATTAATGGCAATGCTCCTGCGTAGTTATCACTACCAATATATACTTTCGCATTCATATACAATTTAGCTTGTAACATCCAAGCTGCTGCTTGATCTACACGATACGCTTCATTGGTTTTTGCAGCTTTCAATTCAGGTGTAATTGCTGTTAATTCCTCATCAACAAACTTGTATAACTCTGCTCTTGTAGCGTATTCAGGATAGTAAAAATTCGTTGGAGAATTTTCAGTCACCAAAGATCCGCCACCAAACATATCGATTAAGTGCCAATATGTCAATGCTCTTAAGAAACGTGCTTCTGCCCTGTACGTTTTAATTTCTGCTATTAAAGCAGCATCAAGACCTCTAGACGCTAATTTCTCATCTGTAGTTTGTCTTAAAAACTCATTACAGTTTACAATTTGAAAAGAGAAACGAGCAAATGTAGCCGTGATAAAACGGTCTAAAGAAGTCCATGTCTGATTATGAAGATCCTTTATTGTTCCGTCATTCCAACCAATAACAGCCTCGTCTGTAGTTAATTCCTGCATTAACCAATACCCTCTGATATATTGACTTTCTCCTTCATCAATTCCAGAGATATCAGGAGAACCAGCTGCAGTTTGACCTGAAGTAGCAAATCCTGCGTATAACTTAGCCAGATATTGTTTGTACGACTCTGGCGTGCTAAAAAATTCTTCACCTGGAATTGCATTTGCGCTATCCGGGACTTGGTTCAAATCATCTGTACACGATGGGAATAACATCACCAACAGTAACAAAGAAATACCCAATAATTTTATTTGTGTCTTTTTCATTTTTCTTGTTATTTGTATTAGAAATTAACGTTTAAACCTAACGTGAAAGTAATTGGTCGTGGGTATAAATTCCCATCAATACCTCCAGAAATTTCTGGATCTAATCCTTCATATTTAGTAATTACCAAAACATTTTGAGCTGATAATGTCAATTTAACTAATGAAGTTGAATTCTCTTTTTGATTGAAAGTATATCCAACACTTACGTTGTCCAACCTAATAAAAGAAGCATCTTGAATGTAGTAATCAGATTCGAAACGTTTTGTGTCATTTGATCTAAATCCTGTTTCCAAAAGGTTTTCAACACCGTTTGATAAATCTGTATTTCTGATCAAAATGTTATTGAAAGAACCTTTGCTTGAATCTACGTTGTTGTAATTATAGTTACCCCAAGATCCTCTCCAGTTCATTCCCATATCAAAGTTTTTGTAGGTTACACTTGTATTGAAACCGTAAAAAACATCAGCTGCAGGTTTGTGAAAACGGTATTTATCTTGTTGTGTAATCAATCCGTCTTTATTTCTGTCGATATACACACCGTCTAAAGGTTTTCCATCTACACCATACGCTTGCTCATATACATAAAATGAACTTGGCGCATATCCTACTTGGTGATTTTGAATCGTGTTTCCTGTAGCACCTTCATACCCTCCAATATTAATACCCGGAGTATTAGGCTGTGTAGTCGTCAACTTAGTGATTTTAGAATCTTGGAATGTTATATTTCCACCAATTCTCCATTCAAAATCGTCATTACGAACAGGAATAACTTCTGCAGCAATTTCAATTCCCTTATTTTCGATTGTACCTACGTTGTAATTATCATAATTAGAGAATCCAAAGAATGATGGGTTTTGAGTGTACAATAATAAATCTTCAGTAGTTCTTTCGTATAAATCAACACTACCTGTAATTCTATTGTTCACAAATCCAAAATCTAAACCTGCATTTACAGTAGTAGTTTGTTCCCATTTCAAGTTACTGTTATACGGTTGTGGTCTGTATGTAGTATAAAAATCACTTCCAAACTGGTATTGAGCAGCTGTATTAGATGCTAAATACAATGGAATAGATGGGTAACTAAATCCAATATCCTGTTGTCCGGTAATACCCCAACCTCCACGGATTTTTAATGTAGATATAGCAGACACATCTTTCAAAAAGTTTTCTTCATTCAATTTCCAAGCTAAAGCAACAGCAGGGAAATTTGCCCAACGATTAGTTTCTGTAAATCTTGAAGTTCCATCACGTCTGTAAGACAATGTCAATAAATACTTGTCAGCGATAGTAATATTTGTTCTTGCAAAGAAAGATTGCAAGTTAATACGTGATGGAAAAGATGGTGGTGAAGTTGTGTTTTTAGTCTGAAATTCAAAATTTGAAGAATTATAAAACTCTCTAAAATCTTGATACGAATATCCTCCAGTCACATCAAAAACAGTATTAATAGCTTCTACTTTTTTATTGTAATTTAAAAATAAATCCATCAACTTATTCGAACGAGATTGTGTTCTTTCATAGCTATTGTTATATCCAGAACCTGACAAACCATTTAGGTAATTAGCGTCGGTATTACCGAAAGATCTACCACTTAATTCATCATAACCAAAGTTAGCAACCGCTTTCAACTCTGGTAAAAAATGCATTTTATATTCCGTTTGGATGTTTCCAATACTTCTGTATGAAGTACCATAATTGTTTTGTTGTTCAATCAAAGACAATGGATTTCTTCCAGCCAATTGATTGATTTCAGTAGCAGAAGTATACCATTGAAAAAAGGTACCATCAGGATTTCTTACAACCTGAGTTGGGTCAAAACGAATAGCGGATCCAATAGCACCACGATCACTATAATTACTGTTTATAATAGAAGTGTTATTGTTCAATTCGATTTTTAGATGATTGTCCAAGAAATTACCTGTTACACCAACACCTAATGTTGTTCTCTCCATGTTATCTCTTTTCAGGATACCATTTAAATTAGCATAACCTACAGACGCTCTGTATACTATATTATCAGAACCACCACTTAAGGAAATATTATGATCTGTACCGATAGCCGTTCTGTAAATCTCATCTTGCCAATCTGTATCAGCAGCACCCATCAAAGCTATTTGTGCAGCATTACCATTAGCCGTTACGAAATCTCTAAATTGAGTACTTGACAAAGCATCCACTTTATTTGTGATTTCAGATACTTGAAAATTTCCGTTATAATTTACTTGTAAATCCCCTGCCTTTCCTTTTTTGGTAGTAATGATAATTACCCCATTAGAAGCACGAGAACCATAAATTGCAGTCGCCGAAGCATCTTTCAAAACCGAAATAGATTCGATGTTGTTTTGGTTGATTGTAGACAATGGATTTCTACTTCCCTCTACTCCACCAGCAGCAACTGGCACACCGTCAATTACATATAAAGGATCGTTATTTGCAGATAAAGAAGACCCACTTCTAATTCTAATTGTAGCACCTTCACCTGGAGAACCTCCTCCATTGATAATTTGCAAACCAGCAACTTTACCTTGAATCATTTGATCCGCAGAAGTTACAGGTCCTTTATTAAAATCTTTAGTTGTCAATACCGTTACAGCTCCTGTAGCATCTTTCTTCTTAACTGTTCCGTATCCTACTTGGATCACAACTTCTTTTAATTGATTCGCATCTTCTTCTAAAGAAACGTTTAATGATTTTTGGGCAACATAATCCACTACAGTATTTTTATATCCGATATAAGAAAATACTACTTTATCACCTTTCTTAACATTAGATAACAGATATTTACCATCAAAATCAGTAGAAACACCATTAGCGGCACCTTGTACATTTACATTTACCCCCGGAATTGGCTGCCCTGACACTTTATCAAGAACAGTTCCGCCAACAGTATTCTGAGCCAGAATACTAAAAGGGAGTAGCAGTAATAAAATTAACAACTTTTTATAAATTGTTTTCATACTTTTTGTTTAAATTAATTTAATTTTTTGTTGAGTTTTCAACCTTAACTATTACTTCGAATGTTAAATTTATGTAAATTTAGTCACGCTCGACAAGGCCCCTTTTTATTTGACTTACGAAAACGTAATAGTGTTGAAAACTTTCTGATTTACATAAATTTTTATCAGTTTAATTACCATTTATAAAATTTAATTTTATCTTTATTAAGAAATAATTTTTTACCATATCTTCACCATGAAAAGGAAAATAACGCTTAAACAAATTGCAAAAGAATTAGATGTATCCATTTCTACCGTTTCAAAATCTTTGAGAAATAGCCTCGAAATAGGTGAAGAAACCAGACTAAAAGTTCAAGCATTTGCTAAATTTTACCACTACAAGCCAAACAATATTGCACTTAGTTTAAAAAACAGAAAAACCAAAACCATTGGAATCATTATTCCAGAAATAGTTCACCATTTCTTTTCAACAGTTATTAACGGAATCGAACAGGTTGCAAATGAAAACGGATATAGCGTTATCATCTGTCTGTCAGACGATTCCTTTGACAAAGAAGTCTTAAATATGGAAATGCTGGCTAATGGCAGCATTGATGGTTTTATCATGTCGCTTTCAAAAGAAACCCAATTCAGAGGCGATTTCCATCATATTACCGAAGTCATCAATCAAGGAATGCCCGTTGTGATGTTTGACAGAGTTACCAATGATATCCTTTGCGACAAAGTAATTATAGACGATAAATATGCGGCTTATGAAGCCGTTCAAAGCTTGATTGATAAAGGACGAAAAAAAATCGCTCTGGTTACCACCGTTGATTATGTAAGCGTAGGAAAACTAAGAACTGATGGGTACACTAAAGCACTTCTTGATAACGGAATACCTTTTAATGAAGACCTAATCATCAAAATTGAAGACATTGATACCTGCGAAATCACCATTGGAAAACTATTGGAAGATAAAGCTATTGATGCCGTTTTTGCTGTAAATGAACTTTTTGCAGTTACAATAATCAAAACAGCTAATAAAATAGGGCTGAATGTGCCAAATGATTTAGCGGTTATTGCTTTTACAGATGGTATAATTTCCAAATATTCTACACCTACTATTACTACCGTAAGTCAGAGTGGAATAAAAATGGGAAATAAAGCCGCAAAAATGCTAATTGAAAGACTCGAATCTGAAGAAGACGAAGAGGACGAAAACTATAAAACTGAAGTAATTGAAACCCATTTGATAGAAAGAGAATCAACTAATTAATTTTTATTTGTTAGTTTATTCATTACTACAACCTTGTAGTTGAAAATGTTTCCTTTAATTTTTTTATGAGAAACAAATGTTTGAAATATATTTTTATATTTACCCATTCAAAGCTTCAACTTTTACTTCGAAAATAAGATAAGTTTTGATAAGCATAGCGCTTATCGTATTAATTTTTTAAATTACGATAATGGAAAAGCGTAAATTAAGTTTCTGGCAAATTTGGAACATGAGTTTCGGTTTTCTAGGAATACAATTTGGTTTTGCACTGCAAAACGCAAACACTTCAAGAATTTTTGAAACATTAGGTGCAAAGGTTGATGAAATCCCTATTTTATGGATTGCTGCTCCTGTTACCGGTTTAATTATCCAACCTATAATTGGTTATTTTAGCGATAGAACTTGGACCAGATTAGGCCGACGCAGACCTTATTTTCTGATAGGTGCCATTTTATCATCGATAGCTTTGTTCATAATGCCTAATTCGCCTACATTGTGGGTTGCCGCAGGAACATTATGGATGATGGATGCCTCAATCAACATTTCAATGGAACCTTTCCGCGCCTTTGTAGGGGATAATCTACCCGAAAAGCAACGAACTTTAGGTTTTGCCATGCAAAGTTTTTTCATTGGATTGGGTGCCGTTGTCGGTTCCTTACTTCCTTACATTTTCACAAACGTTTTTGGCGTAAGCAATACCGCAGCTGAAGGAATCATCCCAGATTCTGTAAAATGGTCTTTCTATATAGGAGGAATTGTTTTTCTACTGGCTGTACTGTGGACTATTTTTAAATCTACTGAATATTCTCCTGAAGAATTAGAAGCTTTTGAACAAAAAGACAAAGACACTAAAGAAATAGCTCCAATTGAAACTGAGTTCGAAACCAAAGCGAATATCAAAAGACAATTCAATTTAGGATTTGTAATGACTTTGTTAGGAAGCATCATTTCGTTTATTATTTACGAAAACCAACTTACTAAAGAACTCTACATTTTATTTATCGGATTAATTGTGATTGGAATCTTATTCATGGTTACTTCCAGACTTAGGGTTGTCCAAATAAAAAATGGTTTCACGATCATCATGACCGATTTATTGAACATGCCCACCACAATGAAAAAACTGGCTTGGGTTCAATTCTTTTCTTGGTTTGCACTTTTTTCCATGTGGATTTACACTACTCAAGCCGTTACACAACATATTTTTGGAACAACGGATACAACTTCAAAAGTATATAATGATGCTGCTGACTGGGTATCAGTTCTTTTCACAGTTTACAATGGAGTAGCTGCTGCAGTTGCTTTTTTATTGCCTGTAATAGCAAAAAAAGTAGGGGTTCGATCCACACATTTACTGGCATTGTGTTCTGGTGGTGTAGGATTACTTTCTATTTATTTTATTGGAGACAAATATTTATTATTAATTCCAATGTTAGGCGTTGGTATTGCATGGGCCAGTATTTTATCAATGCCTTATGCGATGCTATCAGGTGCTTTACCAGCAGCAAAAATGGGGTATTATATGGGAGTTTTCAACTTTTTTGTAGTTATTCCACAAATTGTTGCCGCAACAATCTTAGGTTTTATTGTCAAACAATTTTTTCAAAACGAACCTATTTACGCATTATTAATTGGCGGAGTATCGATGATATTTGCCGGTTTACTTACCCTTAGAGTAAACAACAGAACAAAAATTGAAATTCATGAATAATAGAAAAGCATTCATATTTGACCTTGACGGAGTGATTGTTGACACAGCAAAATACCATTATTTAGCGTGGCAAAAAATCGCAAATGAATTAGATATTGAATTTACACTGGAACATAATGAATTATTAAAAGGAGTAAGCCGTGTGCGCTCTTTGGATATTATATTAGAATTAGGAAAAGTGGAAGCTTCGCAAGAAGATAAAGACCGATGGTTACTTCAAAAAAATGAAGAGTATTTATCCTATTTAGTTGATATGGACGAAAGCGAGATTCTTCCTGGAGTATATCCAATTTTAAAATTTCTAAAAGAAAAAAATCAACCGATAGCATTGGGTTCTGCGAGTAAAAATGCCAGACCCATTCTGGAGAAAACTGGAATACTATCTTATTTTGATGTTATTGTAGATGGAAATGATGTGACCAATGCAAAGCCTGATCCTGAAGTTTTCCTGATTGCTGCTAAATTATTAGAAACAAAACCGGAAGATGCTTTTGTTTTTGAAGATTCAGTGGCGGGAGTTCAAGCAGCCAATATTGGAAACATGACCAGTATAGGAATCGGTGAAGCTGGTATTTTGCATGAAGCAAAATACATCTTTAAAGATTTCACAGCAATTGATACTAACTTCATAGAAGACTTAATAAAAAGATAGAATAAAAAACAAGAGGTTCCATAAACTGTGGTAAAACCATAAAATCGAACCTTTAAACCATACATTTTTCAAACTTTAAACAACAAGGAAAGAATGAATCAAGATTATATAAAACCAGATAATTGGTCAATCATAGAAGAAGGATTTGATGTAGAGAGCGTAAAATCATCTGAAAGTTTGTTCAGCATTGGGAACGGTGCAATGGGACAACGTGCTAATTTTGAAGAAAATTATACTGGAGAAACATTCCAGGGAAGTTACATCGCAGGAATATATTACCCGGACAAAACTAAAGTGGGCTGGTGGAAAAACGGTTATCCGGAATATTTTGCAAAAGTTTTAAATGCTCCCAATTGGATTGGAATCGATATCGAAATCAACGGAGAAAAATTCGATTTGAATACCTGTACCGAAGTCAAAAATTTTCGTCGTGAGTTGAACATGAAAGAAGGTTGGTACAATCGCTCTTTTGAAGCCACATTGAAAAACGGAACTCAAATAGCAGTTACTATTCGTCGTTTTCTTTCTATCGTTCTGGATGAAGTTGGGGTTATTAATTACGAAATTACACCTTTGAACAAAGATTCAAAAATAGTGTACAAACCATATATTGATGCTGGCGTAACCAATGAAGATGCCAACTGGGAAGAAAAATTCTGGGAACCACTTGAGGTGAAAAAATCAGTAAATGAAGCTTTTGTAACGGCACAAACGTTCAAAACACATTTCAAAGTAACCACTTTCATGCAAAATAGCATTTTGTCTAATGGTGAAAAAACGGCTATTTCTCCTTCTAATATTGATGCGACTTCCGATAAAATTCAATTTAGTTATGATGTAATTGTGGCTCAAGGCCAAAAATCATCTATCCAAAAAATTGGTGGTTACACGGTTTCTTTAAACCACGAAAACACCGTTACTGCTGCGGAGAAAGTGATTCAATCCGCATTAGCGTTAGGATACGAGAAAATGTTGCAGGACCAGATTGATGCTTGGGCAAAAATTTGGGAGATGTCAGATATTACAATTGATGGCGATGTAAAAGCACAACAAGGAATTCGTTTCAATATTTTCCAGTTGAACCAAACCTATTTAGGAAAAGATTCCCGTTTGAACATTGGACCAAAAGGTTTCACGGGAGAAAAATACGGCGGATCGACTTATTGGGATACCGAGGCGTATTGCATTCCGTTTTACATGGCGACCAAAGATCAGGAAGTGGCTCGAAATTTATTGACCTACCGCTACAATCAATTGGATAAAGCCATTGAAAACGCTGCTAAATTAGGATTTACTAATGGTGCTGCTTTGTATCCGATGGTAACTATGAACGGTGAAGAATGCCATAACGAATGGGAAATTACTTTTGAAGAAATTCATAGAAACGGAGCCATTGCATTTGCCATTTATAACTTTTACAGATACACTGGCGACTACAGTTACATCCCTGAAAAAGGACTGGAAGTATTAATAGGGATTGCACGTTTTTGGCATCAAAGAGCCAACTTTTCGACTCATTTAAACCAATATGTAATTCTTGGAGTTACGGGTCCAAATGAATATGAGAACAACGTAAACAATAATTTCTACACCAATTATATTGCAAAATGGTGTCTGGAATATACCTACGAACAAATTCAAAAAGTGTCTCTGGAATACCCTTCAGATCACAAAAGAATTACGGAAAAAGTAAAAATATCGGATTCTGAATTACAATCTTGGAAAAAAGTTTCGGATAATATGTACTTCCCTTTTTCGGAAGAACATAACGTGTATTTGCAACAAGATGGTTTCTTGGACAAAGAATTAGTTCGCGTAGCTGATTTGGACAAAAACCAAAGACCAATCAATCAAAAATGGTCTTGGGACCGAATTTTACGTTCGCCGTACATCAAACAAGCCGATGTTTTACAGTGTTTCTATTTCTTTGAAGATCATTTTTCGAAAGAAGAACTGAAAAATAATTTTGAGTTTTACGAATCATTTACCGTTCATGAAAGTTCACTTTCGCCTTGCGTACATTCGATTCAAGCGGCTTTATTAGACAAAATGGATATGGCGTACACGTTCTATTTGAGAACTTCACGTCTGGATTTAGATGATTACAATAAAGAAGTGGAAGAAGGCTGTCATATTACATCGATGGCAGGAACTTGGATGAGTATCGTGGAAGGTTTTGGCGGAATGAGAATTAAAGAAGATACGCTTCATTTTTCTCCAAAAATTCCAAAAGAATGGGAAGGTTACTCGTTTAAAATTAATTTCAGAAATCAAATTTTGAAAGTAGCAATTAATCATAAGGAAACAACTTTTTCAATTGATGGCGACAAAGAATTGAAAATCATAGTAAATGGTCAGCCTACAGTTGTTAAGTCTGAAAATTTAGTTACGGTATAATAAACAATTGCTAGAACTTGTAGTTAATTCTATCACTTGATTCCAAGCCTCGCTAGGCTTACTAACAATCCCAATAACATTGGGATTGTTTAATTGATAACTGTTCTTAATTCAAATTTAAGGATTCCAATTTTTATAAAATCGGCTGACTATTTTAAGTTAGCGAAAAATCTAAATGTCAATAAAATATATTTCACAATGCATAAAACAGGTTCGTTTCCGTTCATAAATAGGAGCTTTCTAAAAAAAATAACCTTATTCCTTTTTTTTATGTCTTTAACTTTAAACGCTCAAATCGACAAAATGGAACCGCCTTTTTGGTACGCAGGAATGCAAAATCCAGAACTGCAAATTCTTTTTTATGGCAAAGACATTTCTCAATACCAAGTCACGGTTTCTAATGGTATAAAAATAACTAACGTTAAAAGAACGGAAAACTCCAACTACATTTTTGTTACCATTGACACCAAAAAAGTAGCTGCATCTGATTTTGTTTTTACTTTTAAAAACAACAACAAAGAAACATTTACACAAAAATACAGCTTGCGCCAAAGAAGAGAAAATTCAGCACAACGCAAAAGCTTTGATTCTTCGGATATGATGTATTTATTGATGCCGGATCGCTTTGCCAACGGAAACAGAAACAACGACAGTGAAAATGCTACCCAAGAAAAATACAATAGAGAATTACCTGGAGGAAGACACGGTGGCGATATTGAAGGAATCATAAAAAACTTGGATTACATAGCAGAACTGGGCGCAACGACCATTTGGAGTACGCCTCTTTGTGAGGATAACGACGCTAAGTTTTCGTATCACACGTATGGTCAATCCGATGTGTATAAAATAGACCCCCGTTACGGCAGCAATGCTGATTATGTTCGATTAGCAGCCGAAATGCACAAAAGAGACATGAAACTGGTAATGGATTATGTGACGAATCACTGGGGAATTGAACACTGGATGATGAAAGACTTACCTACAAAAGAATGGATCAATCAATTTGAAACCTACACGCAAACCAATCACAAAAGAACGGTTATCCACGACACTAATGCTTCAAAATTTGATAAAAAAATCGCGATAGACGGTTGGTTTGTTCCATCGATGCCCGATTTAAATTTGACAAATCCTTTGACTTTAAAATACCTGATTCAAAATGCGATTTGGTGGATTGAATATGCAGATTTGGATGGGTTTAGAGTAGATACTTATAATTATTCAGACCCAAAAGGAATTGCAAAATGGACAAAATCCATCACCGATGAATACCCAAATTTTAATATTGTAGGGGAAGTTTGGATGCAAAGTCAAGCGCAAATGGCGTATTGGCAAAAAGACAGTAAAATTGCTGAAATACAAAATTACAACTCGTATTTACCAAGTGTAATGGATTTTACATTATATGAGGCAACCAGTAAAGCGTTCAGTGAAGACGAAGGAACTTGGGACAAAGGAGTGGTGAAAATGTATGATAATTTTACAAATGATTTTCTGTATCCAAACATCAACAATATGTTAATTTTTGTCGAAAATCACGACACGAATCGTTTCAATCAAACCTACGGAAACGACATCAGAAAATACAAGATGGCAATGACTTTGATGGCTACCGTTCGTGGAATTCCTCAATTGTATTACGGAAGCGAAATAGGTATGGCCGGTGATAAAAACAAAGGCGATGCCGATATTCGTCAAGATTTCCCAGGCGGTTGGGAAGGCGATCAAAACAATGCTTTCATCAAAGAAGGAAGAACTCCGGGACAAAGCGATTATTTTAATTTTACTTCTAAATTATTCAATTGGAGAAAAACAAAAGCGGCGGTTCATTTTGGAAAAATGACACATTACATTCCGGAGAATAACATCTACGTTTATTTTAGATACAACAAAGATGAAACGGTGATGGTTCTAATGAACAATAGTAATGAGACCAAAACTGTCAATACACATCGTTTCAAAGAAAACATCAAAGACTTTAAAACCGGAAAAGATGTAATTTCTGAACTTACATTTGACGTTACAAACGAAATTATAATAGAACCTAAGTCCGTTTTGATTTTAGAATTGAAGTAACACATACCACATCAAACAGCTAAGTAACAAATCATTTAATGCTATAAAAATGAAAAAATATTCAATCCCACTTTTACTATTAACCATGACAATAATGAGTAGTTGCTCCAGTACACAAACAGTTGCTGAGAGTAACAAAACACCTTTCGTTTGGGAAGGAGCGAATGTTTATTTCTTAATGACAGACCGTTTTAATAATGGCGACACTTCAAATGATATAAACTTCAACAGAACCAAAACAACGGGAAAACTTCGTGGTTTTGAAGGTGGCGATATCAAAGGAATTTCTCAAAAAATTGACGAAGGTTATTTTGATAAATTAGGAATCAATGCCATTTGGTTTACACCAATAGTAGAGCAAATTCACGATGGTGTTGACGAAGGAACAGGTTTAAGTTATGGCTTTCATGGCTATTGGGCGAGAGACTGGACGAACTTAGATCCTAACTTTGGAACAAAAGAAGATTTGGCTGCATTAGTTCAAAAAGCACACGCACACGGAATCCGAATCATTCTTGATGGCGTAATCAATCATACCGGTCCCGTAACTCCCGAAGATACGGTTTGGCCAAATGACTGGGTGCGAACAGGACCCAATTGCGATTACAAATCGTTTGAAAACACAACTGCGTGTACGCTGGTTTCTAATCTTCCGGATATAAAAACAGAAAACAATCAAGCGGTAGCGTTACCTCCTTTTTTAATCGAAAAATGGAAAAAAGAAGGGCGTTACGAACAAGAAATGAAAGAACTGGATGTGTTTTTTGCTCGTACGGGATATCCAAGAGCACCAAAATACTACATCATCAAATGGTTGACGGATTATATTGCGGATTACGGAATTGACGGTTATCGTGGCGACACGGTAAAACATACCGATGAAACGGTTTGGGCTGATTTCAAGACCCAATGTGATTATGCTTTTACAACTTGGAAGAAAAACAATCCTACAAAAGTTTTAGATAATAATCCTTTTTACACCATTGCTGAAGTTTATAATTATGGTATCAGCGGCGGACAAGATTTTGATTTTGGAGACAAAAAAATAAACTATTTTAAAAATGGTTTCAACAATATGATCAATTTTGAGTTCAAATGGGATGCACAAAAAGACTATGAATTTATATTTTCCAAATATTCTGACAAGCTAAACAATGACTTAAAAGGATATAGTGTTTTGAATTATTTGTCTTCACACGATGACGGTGGACCATTTGATGCAAATCGTACCAAAACTATAGAAAGCGGAACAAAATTATTACTGAGTCCTGGACTTTCTCAAGTATATTATGGTGATGAAAGCGCTCGTTCTTTAGTGATCGAAGGAACAAAAGGCGATGCTACCTTGCGTTCGTTTATGAATTGGGAAGCTATCAAATCAAATCCTGAAACTCAAAAAACGCTGTTGCATTGGCAAAAATTAGGTCAATTCAGGAAAAACCATCCTTCGATAGGAGCAGGAATTCACAAGCAAATTTCAGCTCAACCGTATGTTTTTAGCAGAACTTTCTCTAAAGGAGATTTTACAGATAAAGTAGTTGTTGGATTGGATTTGGTAATTGGTACAAAAGATCTTGCTATAGATTCAATTTTCGCAGACGGCACATCATTAAAAGATGCCTATTCCGGAAAAGAAGCAATCGTTTCCAATGGAAAAGTGACAATCAATACTGAATTTGATATTGTTTTATTAGAATTGAAAAAATAATTTTTAAAATAATTTAATCCAAACGCCTTTAGAAATGAAGGCGTTTTTTTTATGTTTACCTTTACCAAAAAATAAAAGAAAATGCTCAAAATTGGACATCGTGGCGCAAAAGGACATGAACCAGAGAACACCTTTATTTCGTTCCAAAAAGCATTAGACATGCAGGTGGACGGCATTGAACTCGACGTGCATTTGAGTGCTGATGGCGAAATAATGGTTATTCATGACGAATCTATTGACCGAACGACCAATGGAAAAGGTTTTGTAGATGCATTATCTTTGCGCGAATTGAAAGCCTTTAGAATAAATGAAGAGCAGCAAATCCCAACTCTAAAGGAGGTTTTTGATTTGGTAAACCAAGATTGTTTTATCAATATTGAGCTCAAAAGTTATGAGGCAACCGATAAAGTAGTTTCGCTTATTGAAAAATACGTCACTAAAAAAGGATGGAAATACGACCGATTTTTAATTTCCAGTTTTGATTGGAATGCGCTGCAACAAGTGGCGTTTTTAAATGATAAAATTCCAATTGGCGTTTTAACGGAAACCGATTTAGACTTGGCTTTGGCTTTCGCCAAATTCATTCAGGCAAAATCCATTCATCCGCATTTTCATTTATTGACAAAAGAAAACACGGCAAAAATACAGGAAAAAGGATTGCAGGTTTTCCCGTGGACCATCAATGAATTAGAAGACATTCAAAAAATAAAAACATTCAACGTAAACGGAATCATCACTGATTTCCCAAATAGAATATGAACCAGAATTTCGATATAATAATAGTAGGCGGCGGCGCAGCAGGTTTTTTTACAGCGATTAATATTGTGGAGAAAAATCCAAAATTAAAAGTTGCAATTCTGGAACGCGGAGCTGAAGTATTGCAAAAAGTTAGAATTTCCGGTGGCGGAAGATGCAACGTAACGCACGCTTGTTTTGAACCGAATGAATTGGTAAAATTTTATCCGCGTGGCGAAAAAGAATTACGCGGTCCTTTTCATCAGTTTTGTTCTGGAGATACGATTGAATGGTTCGAGAAGCATGGCGTAGAACTCAAAATTGAAGCGGACGGACGCATGTTTCCCGTTTCAAATTCTTCACAAACAATTATTGATTGTTTTCTAAAAGCGACACAAAAACTAGGAATTGCAGTGCTTACGGGACAAAGTGTACAATCTATTTTCAATCCCGAAGTTTCGGGAGAAAATTTTTGGAAAATTGAAACCCAAACTGAAAATTATCTTGCCGAAAAGCTAATTTTAGCCACAGGGAGCAATCCTAAAGTCTGGGAAATGTTACAGAATTTTGGTCACGCAGTTGTCAGCCCAGTTCCTTCCCTATTCACTTTCAACATCAAAGATTCCAGAATAAAAGAATTGCCCGGAGTTGCGGCACAAGTTACCGTAAAAGTAAAAGACACTAAACTTACTTCAACAGGACCGTTGTTAATTACCCATTGGGGAATGAGCGGACCCGCAATATTAAAACTCTCGGCTTGGGGTGCCCGCATCTTGCATGACAAAAATTATCAGTTCACCATTTTCGTGAATTGGTTGAATGATGAAGATACTGCCGATGTCGAGAAGAAGCTAAAAGACTTAAAACAAGAACACGCTAAAAAATCAGTTTCAAAAAAATCTCCTTTCGAATTAACCAATAGATTATGGGAAAGTTTAGTGCTCGCTTCCGGAATTGAAGTGGAGACAAAATGGGCCGATTTATCTAAAATACAATTGCAAAATCTAGCCATTCAATTGACGAACGGGACTTTTCAGGTCAACGGAAAAAGCACGTTTAAGGAAGAATTTGTAACTGCCGGCGGAATTGATTTAAAAGAAATTAACTTCAAAACAATGGAAAGCAAATTACATGATAATCTTTATTTTGCTGGTGAAATCGTCAATATTGATGCCATTACAGGCGGATTCAATTTTCAGAATGCATGGACGAGCGGGTTTATTGTGGCTACTGCAATTTAAATTTAATTAACAAGAGTTTAAAACTTCAGTAAGTTTTATTTAAGAAGATTCTGATAACTTTACTATCGTATTATCAGAAACTTATGAAAACAAAACTACTCGCCTCCTTTTTTATTTTATTTCTTCACCATATTGGTCTAGCACAAGTTAGCAACCGCATTCAGGGACAAGTATTATTTGATAAAACCGCTGCAACCAAAGTTGAAGTAATCAATTCAACCTCCAAAACCGTTATTTTGACCGATACTGATGGAAAGTTTGCAATTAACATTGAAATTAATGATGTATTAGTTTTTGTTGCTAAAAATCATAAAATTAAAGAAATAAAAATTTCAGTAGCAGTCTTAAACCAAGGTGCTCTTAAAGTAACTTTATCTTCTAAAGTAGAAGAGCTTAAAGAAGTGGTTGTTCAAAGCATGCCGTCCATAAAGCTTGGTAAAGATGCTAAATGGGAACAAGCCAAACTAGATCAATACGCTCTTGAAAAAAATGCAAAATCATTAAAAAATCCTGGCATTTATACTGGTACCATTGAAAACGGCATGAATTTAATGAGAATTGGCGGAATGATAGCTAAGTTGTTCCAGAAAAAGAATACTGATACAGAGGTAAAAGGTCCTGTTCTGCCTTTTGTAGAGGCTGCAAAAACACAAATCGAACCAGAATTTTATACCGACACATTACAACTTCAACCTGAGGAAATTGGAAAATTTCTAGATTTCTGCAACAAAGACCCAAAGTCAAAAATAATTGCTGAACAACAAAATGTACTTTCGCTTCAGGAATTTATGAGTCTCAAAATATTACATTTCAAAAGCAAATAAACTTTTAAAATATCATTGCAACCCAGACAAAAGTAAGTTTCTGAAATACGAAATCTTATCTATTCAACCACCAAATACTTCCATTTAAAACGGCAGCAAAACTTACCCAAGCCAAATACGGAAGCAATAAATAGCCCGCAATTTTATTGATTTTGGCAAATTGAACGTACGTTTCAAAAATCATCAACCACAATACAATAATTTCTAATCCGGCTAACATTGGATTGTGTAAACCAAAGAATAAATACGACCACAAAGCATTTAGTGCCAATTGTATTGCAAAGAAAACCAATGCTTTTTTTACAACCTCTTTTTCTGATTCAATTCTATCCCAAACTAATCCTGCGGCAACGCCCATCATCACATACAACATACTCCAAACTGGTGCAAAAACCCAATTAGGCGGATTAAAACTTGGTTTTACTAAAGTTGGATACCACGTTGTAATGGCAGATCGGGTGACAATTCCAGAGAAATATCCAATCGCAAGACACGTAACAACAACAGCTAATATTCGGGTAATTTTATTCATTTTTATATTTTTTAAAATGTACTCTTTTCTTGAAACATATGAGCTATTTAAGAAACAATAAGTGTACTGATTATCTCGTAAACTTTATATTTCTAACCATTAAGGAATTAAGAAAAATTAAGCCCAATACTTAATGAAGCTTAATTCCTTAATGGTTAAAAAATCCTTGATGGACTTATATGATTATTTTTATTGTCCAAATTTACTTAAATCTTTGTAACGATTAACCAACTAAACGAATAAACAAATAACCCAAAAAAAGTATCTTTGCGTAAATTTATACATTCATGATTTCAGCAAACGATTTTATTCCATCAAAATATACACATTCGATTGAAAGCGGAAATTTTCAATGGAGTGCGCCCAGTAACATTGCTCTTGTAAAATATTGGGGAAAAAAGGACAATCAAATTCCAGCCAATCCTTCGGTGAGTTTTACCTTGAATAATTGTAAAACGATAACGAAATTGGCTTTCGCCAAAAAAGAAAACGACGGTACATTTTCCTTTGATTTACTTTTTGAAGGGAAACCAAAAGAAGATTTCAAACCAAAAATTCAAAAATTTCTGGAGCGAATAGAAATTTATTTGCCGTTTTTAAAAGACTTCCATTTTACAATTGATACAGAGAATACCTTTCCTCACAGTTCCGGAATTGCTTCATCAGCATCTGGAATGGCAGCTTTGGCGATGAACTTGATGAGTTTAGAAAAAGCGTTAAACCCTGAGATTACCGAGGAATATTTCTATCAAAAAGCATCTTTATTAGCACGCCTAGGTTCCGGGAGCGCTTGCAGAAGTGTAAAAGGACAAGTTGTAGTTTGGGGAAATCATGCAAATATCTCCGGAAGTTCTGATTTATTTGGGGTAGAATTTCCTAATGCGATTCATACAAATTTTAAGAATTTTCAAGATACTATTTTACTGGTTGACAAAGGTGAAAAACAGGTTTCGAGTACCATTGGTCATGATTTAATGCACAACCATCCTTTTGCCGAAAGGCGATTTGCACAAGCACATGAAAACTTAGACCAACTAATTACCATTTTTGAAAGTGGGGATTTAGAGGAATTTATCAAAATTGTAGAAAGCGAAGCCTTGACTTTGCATGCTATGATGATGACCTCAATGCCTTATTTTATACTAATGAAACCGAACACTTTGGAGATTATAAATGCGATTTGGAGATTTAGAAATGAGACTAGAATTCCGGTTTGTTTCACGCTTGATGCTGGTGCAAATGTGCATGTTTTATATCCTGAAAATATGGCCGAAATAGTTTTACAATTTATTAAGAACGAATTAGTTGGCTATTGTCAAAATGGTCAGTACATTTGTGACAAAATTGGAAATGGAGCTTCGTTGATTTAATCTGTTTTTTTCCTATCTTTATTTTTTAAAGAGCTGAAATCATGGACATTCAATCAGAGAAATTAGAATTGATAAAAATGTTATTAGAAACTGATGACAAAACGATAATCGAGGCTATAAAAAACATTTTCAAAACACAAAAAAAAGATGTCTGGAAAGAACTATCTCCTGAACAACAAGAGGAAATTGATCTTGAAATTCTAGAGGCAAATCGCGGAGATCAAGTTGATTTATAAGAAATTCATTTGTTACAATATATAATTATCAAGACTAAATTGTTAATTTACAATCTAATATGAAAGGACCTTTATTTTACTCAAAAATATTACTCTTTGGAGAATACGGAATTATTCGTGACTCAAAAGGGCTTTCAATCCCATATAATTTTTACAATGGTGCACTTAAAAGAGATGAAAATCCAACTGAAGAAGCCATCAAATCAAATGGTCACTTAAGACGTTTTGTAACGTATTTAGAAACTTTACAAAACGAACAATCTGACTTAGTTACTTTTGACTTGACTACATTGAAAAACGATGTGGAGACCGGAATGTATTTTGATTCCAGTATCCCACAAGGATATGGTGTAGGCAGCAGCGGCGCACTTGTAGCCGCGATTTATGATAAATATGCACAAAATAAAATCACGGTTCTGGAGAATTTGACCCGTGAAAAATTATTGCAATTAAAAAATATATTTTCTCAAATGGAGAGTTTTTTCCACGGAAAAAGTTCTGGTTTAGACCCTTTGAATAGTTATTTGAGTATTCCTATTTTGATTAATTCTAAAGACAATATTGAAGCAACGGGAATTCCTACTCAAAGTTTTGACGGAAAAGGCGCTGTGTTTTTATTAGATTCAGGAATTGTCGGCGAAACTGCTCCGATGGTAAATATTTTCATGGAAAATCTGAAAGACAAAGGTTTCCGTGCAATGTTGAAAAATCAATTTGTGAAATATACAGATGCTTGTGTAGAAAACTTCCTTGGTGGAGACATGAAATCATTGTTCATGAATACCAAAAAATTATCAAAAGTCGTTTTGAATAACTTCAAACCAATGATTCCGGAACAATTTCACGGAATTTGGCAGCAAGGAATTGATAGCAATGATTACTACTTAAAATTATGTGGTTCTGGTGGTGGCGGTTACATTTTAGGTTTCACTGAAGATTTAGAAAAAGCTAAAGCTTCTTTAAAAGATTACAAACTAGAGGTGGTCTATCAGTTTTAAAAAATTGTAACTACTACAAGTTTAAACTGACAGCACAACTTTTTGTAATACAGAGTATTTCGCTAGTATCCTTATTACAGCCATATTCCATTTTTTTTGGAAAACAACTAATTTCAAATTATAAAAACACGAATTTACTGGGGCATAGAACCTTATACTATTCGTGTTTTTTTATGCTTTTATGGCAGTTCTTTTATTGAAAATGATACTTTTTTTTAGAAAAACCTTAAAACAAAAATCAAGTTGTTCACTACAAATAAATTTAAAATAAATCTTACATTTCAATAGAAAACATCCTATCTTTAAGCATCTGATTTTTTTGCCGCACTACCAACAAAAAAAACTATATGACTGAAAATAAAATTCTTGAAAATTTTAAGCGAAGCAATATTTTCATTCCTCTGATTATAGTAGTTATATCCTGCTCTTCGTTGATTATCATCAACTACCTAACCATTAAAATCTTGTCGGCATCCCGAGCGTATGTAAATGGCGAATCACATTATTCAAAAGGACAAAAGGATGCAACACGTCACCTTATTACGTATTTATTTACTAATGACACAAGTCAATGGAAATTATTTAACGACGAATTAAGTGTTCCTAAAGGAGATAAAACTGCGCGAATTGGCTTAGTTAACAATACTGACATTGAAATAGTCAAAGATGGATTTAGAGCTGGTCGAAATGACGAAAGAGATCTTGATGATTTAATTTGGTTATTTAAACATTTTTACTCTGTTTCCTTTTTAGCAAAAGCAATCAATGAATGGGAAAAAGGAGATCAATTAATTGACCAATTAGCATTGATTGGAAATCAAGCCCATAAAAAAATAAGCACCAATACTTTAAGCACAGATGAAAAAGAAAAAATTTTCCAACAAATAAATAGCCTCACCCAAAACCTAACAATAAACCAGCGTAATTTCTCTGATTCACTAGGAGAAGGCACTCGCTTAATTAAATCCTACCTTCTTTATACCAATATTTTTTTTACGTTTATAATTATAGGAAGTGTCAGTATTTATTATTCACTAATGATTAAAAAGCTAAGAAGCTCAAAACAAGAAACAGAAGACAAAAATAGAAATTTAATAATAGTCAATAAAGAACTTGATAAGTTTGTATACAGTGCTTCTCATGATTTACGATCGCCCATCTCTTCCTTAAAAGGGTTAATAGAGATTGTAAAATTAGAAGATGATTTGGATGAGATTAGAGATTATTTAGACTTAATGCATCAAAGTCTTGACAAACAAGATCAATTTATTAGGGATATAATAGATTATTCCAGAAATAAAAGAAAAAAAGTAACCACAGCATCTGTTAGTATAAATGAAATTATAGACGAAATTATTTCTCAACATTTTTACATAAAAGGGACAAGTGAAATTACCATCAAAAAAAACTTATCTGTTGATGAAGTCCAAAGTGATGGTTTACGATTAAAGATTATCTTAAATAACTTACTATCAAATGCTATAAAGTATTCTGACGAGAAAAAAGAGACGCGTTATATTTCTATAAAAACGTATACCAAAGGGGAATTTTACCAAATAGAAATTGAAGATAATGGTATTGGAATCAATAAAGAATACCTAGTCAAAATTTTTGAAATGTTTTTTGTAACCAATAACAGTAAGAGAGGTTCGGGTTTAGGTCTTTACTTAGTAAAAGAAGCTGTTGAAAATCTTAATGGAAATATAACCGTAGATTCCAAAATGAATATAGGAAGTAAATTTATAGTAACCATACCTATAAAACATGAGGGCCAATTATAAAGTTTTGATAATTGACGACAATCTAATTGATCAAATTGTCACGAAACAATTACTAAGAAAAAAACTGGGTATAACTGAAATAAGTACTGCCAATAATGGTAAAGAAGGAATTCAATGGCTTACTAATTACAACATCAGTGCTGAGGAATCTCTGATCATTCTATTAGACATTAAAATGCCTGAAATGGATGGATTCGAATTCCTTTTAGAATATGAAATGTTCTCAGAAGAATTGAAAAAGAAAACTCAAATTTTTATGCTTTCCTCTACATTAGACCCTAACGACATTAAGCGAGCAAAAAACAGTACATGCGTCAAAACTCTTTTGAGTAAACCTTTACCAATTAAAAAATTTGGTGAAATGATTTATCCAGATGCTCCCCTGTAATAACTAATTTATTTTGAATTAAATGAAATTAGACTTATCAATATAGCATATATCTAAATAAAGGACGTATTTCCCTGTATACTTATAAAAGAGTTCCTATTTATGAGTTTTTATAACCAAATCAAGTTAATTTTAAAAACAAAATCCTAAATTTGAAAATGAATAGGCAAGTTTGCTATACCGATGTAAAAACTTGACAAAAAACTACTAATAAAAAATGTTAAGCAGGCAACAGAAGCTTTTAGTGATGAAAATTGTCAGTTTATTCTCTGTAGTCAGAGGATACAACATTCCAATAATAATTTTGGCGCAATACCTTTCGGCTATATTTATTCTTGCTCCCGAAAAAAGAGCATTGGATATTCTGCTTGACTTCAATTTGTTTATACTTGTTTTTGCTTCTTCGCTTACAATTGCTTCTGGATATATCATCAATAATTTTTACGACAGTCGAAAAGATTTAATCAATCGTCCTAATAAGTCGATGCTAGATCGATTAGTGAGTCAAAAAACAAAACTGAACGTCTATTTTACACTCAATTTTATAGTGGCTTTAATGGCTATGTTTGTTTCGTGGCGCGTGTTTTTATTTTTTTCTGGGTACATATTTTTCATCTGGTTTTATTCTCACAAAATAAAAAAATATGCAATAATAGGAAACTTGACTGCTGCTTTGCTGGCCGTTTTACCTTTTTTTGCCATACTGTTGTATTTTTATACTCGGATTCCATATGAAGAGATTGAAAATTATAAAAGACAGCTTGGCGTTATTTTTTCTCATGCCTCTTTTTTGTTTTTATTGCTGTTGATTCGGGAAATGATTAAAGACTTAGAAAACCTAAAAGGAGACATGGCAAATGATTACAAAACGATTCCTATTGTTTACGGCGAAGAAATAGCTAAAAAAATTATTACTGTTTTGACAATTCTGACTATCCTTCCAGTGTACGCTTTAATCGATATTTACGATGTGGGTTACATGGATGTTTATTTTTATTCTTGTCTGATTGTACTAATTTTTTTCTTGGCTTACTTGTGGAAATCAAACACAAAAGCACATTTTTTATTGCTTCACAACACTTTAAAATTCCTCATTGTGGCTGGAGTATTTTGCATAGTGCTTATCAATCCAAGCGTTTTATGGCACGGAAAAAAATTGTTGATGACGGTTTAAAACATTTTCTGCTTCGGGATTATAAAAGGTTAAAAACCATTTCTCAAAAATCCCCAAATTCCTCTATTTGGTTAGACCCGATAGTCCCGAAGCTTCGGGAGAAATCCTTATATTTTTTACTGTCAAAAAAATAAAAGATTGTAATGAATAGCGGGAATAGCTCCAAAAAATGAAACTAAAACGTATTAATTAGCTTATAAACTAGATAGTTAGCGTTTTTATAATTGGCTATTATTGATTGTCAAGTATATAAATAGTATCTTTGCACAAATTATTGGAATATTATGAATAACAAGGAAGGCAATAATAAGAAAAGTGGTCCAAGAGCAGCTAGCTCAAGACCAAGTTCGAATAAGCCAAAACCTGCCATGCAGAAGCGCGCTCAAGGGCCGAAAAAAGTTAAAGTAAATACTAAAGTTGCCGATATCGCTACTGATAAAGTAGAGAAAAAACCAAATCAAGCACCAAAGAGACCGAAAGTAAAAGACGAAATTCGTTTGAATAAATACATTGCTAATTCTGGTGCATGTTCGCGTCGTGATGCGGATATTTATATTCAATCCGGAACTGTGAAAGTAAACGGAATTCCTGTTACCGAAATGGGATATATGGTAAAACCTGGAGATGTTGTGAATTTTGATGGTGCTACTTTGACACCAGAGAAAAAAGTATACATTTTACTGAACAAACCTAAAAACTTTACGACTGCCATGGACGAAGGTCAGGAGTATCGTAATGTATTGGAACTGGTAAAAGGTTCTACGACTGCAAAAATTGGTGCAGTTGGAAGAATGGATAAAAATACAACTGGATTGTTATTGTTCACAAATGACACGGACATGATTCGTAAGTTTACGTTACCAAGTCAAAAATCATCTAAAATTTACCAAGTTTCATTAGACAAAAACTTGAAATTTGAGGATTTAGAAAAAATAAACAAAGGTTTGACTCTTGACGGACACCGCGTTTTTGTGGAAGATGTAAGTTACATTGACGGAGAAGCTAAAAGTGAAATTGGTTTGCAACTAAGATCTGCTAACGTAAAAGTGGTGCGTTCTATTTTTGAACACTTTAGTTATGATGTATTGCGTATTGACAGAGTTTCTTTTGCTGGTTTAACCAAAAAGAATTTGCCAAGAGGAAACTGGAGATTGCTTACTGAACAAGAAATTATCAATTTGAAGAACGTTTAATATTTCTTTGAAATTATAAAAATGAAATCCCTTCCGTTTACACGGAATGGGATTTTTTTAATTAAAAATTCAATCCTAAATTAGTATGACACCAGAAAAACTACAATCAATTGCTTTTAAATGGTTTGAAACTTTCAACAATAAAGAATTAGAAAAATTATTGTCTTTATACGATGAAGATGCTGTGCATTTTAGTCCAAAACTAAAAATGTACAAACCGGAAAGCGACGGTTTTGTTACCGGAAAAGAAGCATTAAGAGAATGGTGGAAAGATGCTTTTGAGCGTTTGCCCAGCTTGAATTATAAGGTGAAATCGCTAACTGCAAATGGAGATCGCGTTTTCATGGAATACATAAGAACAGTTACCGGTGAAGAGGATTTACTGGTGGCGGAAGTATTAGATATCAGAGAAGATAAAATAATTGCTTCCAGAGTGTATCACGGATAAAAAAAGATTTTTTTCAAATCTTTTTTTAAGGATATAGAAAAATAGAAACCTAAAATCCCATTCGTTTTAAAGCGGATGGGATTTTTTTTGCGAATAAGAACTAAAAACAGAAAAAGTCCATGTTAAAGCATTACAAATAGAAACATATTTGGGAAATAATTAATTTTTTTTGAATAAATTAGCTACAATTATTTAACCATCATCCATTATGAGAAAAATAACCGCACTTTTCATCACATTGACAACCTCTATATTGCTGGTCAACTGTAAACCTGAAGACAAAAAAGAAGACTTTGGTAGTCTGACAGAAAATTATTTTGACGATAAAAACGCTATGAGTCCATTGGATGCAACGCAAAATGGTCAAAACGAGTATAATGATCAGCTGCAGTTTGAAATGACAGACAGTTATAGAAAGTCGCAAGAAGCTTTCTTTGACAAATACCAAACTGCCTTAAAAACTATTGATAAAGAAAGCTTATCTGAAGAAGAAAAAAACAGTTACGAAATCATCAAATGGGAAGTTGAGATTGGGAAAGACTTATTAAAACAACCTACTAACCTACTTCCAGTACATCAATTTTGGGGAACACACCTAACGTTGGGACAATTTGCTGGCGGAACCGGAGCACAGCCTTTTAAAACAGAAAAAGACTATACTAATTTCCTGAAAAGGATGGACAAATATGCTGTTTGGATAGATTCGGCTATGGTGTATATGAAAAAAGGAATGGCAAAAGGAATTGTGTTGCCAAAATCATTAACAACAAAATTAATTCCACAATTTGCTGAAATGGCCACGCCAAAAATCGAAGATAATTTATTTTACTCGTCGATAAAATTGATGCCTCCTACTTTTTCTGAAGCTATAAAAAAAGACTTAACCACAAAATATACGGCCACTATCAATGATAAATTGATTCCGCAATATAAAAAAATGGCTGATTTCCTGACCAAAGAATACCTATCTGCATCAAGAGCAACCAGTGGAATAGGAAGTTTCCCTTTTGGAAAGGATTTGTACGCTACCTATGTAAAACAATGGACTACAACCGAAATGACTCCGGAGCAAATTCATGAATTGGGATTAAAAGAAGTAGCCCGATTGAATGCCGAAATGGAAAAGGTAAAAACTCAAGTAGGTTTCAAGGGCACTTTATTAGCATTCTTTGAAGAGGTTCGAAATAAAAAGGAATTAAAACCTTTCAAAAACCCTGAAGAAGTGATTGCTAATTTTCAAAGTATCTATACCCGAATCAAACCCAATGTAGACAAATTATTCGCATTGCAACCCAAAACAAAATTTGAAATCAGAAGAACGGAAGCCTTTAGAGAAAAAACCGCCAGTGCTGAGTACAATCAAGGAACTGCTGACGGCAAGCGTCCCGGTATTTTTTATGTTCCAATTCCTGATGTAGCGAATTATAATATGTATGGTGATGAAGATTTGTTTTTGCATGAAGCGATTCCGGGACATCACTTTCAAATATCCTTACAACAAGAAAACCAAAGTCTTCCTGACTTCAGAAAATTCAATTGGTTTGGCGCCTACGGCGAAGGTTGGGCTTTGTACACGGAAAGTTTAGGAAAAGAACTGGGACTGTATCAAGATCCGTATCAATATTTCGGAATGCTGGGTAATGAAATGCATCGAGCAGTTCGATTAGTTGTTGACACCGGATTACACTCCAAAGGCTGGACCAGAGAACAAGCCATTAAATATTCGTTAGCAAACGAAGCCGAAAGTGAAGCGAGCATTATTCCTGAAATAGAGCGTTATATGGCGATTCCAGGACAAGCTTTGTCCTATAAAATTGGCCAGCTGAAGATTATGGAGCTACGCAAAAAAGCCGAAACTAAAATGGGTGCAAAATTTGACATTAAAAAATTCCATGAAAAGGTATTGGAATCCGGAGTAATGCCATTAGCATTATTAGAGATGAAAATTAATGCTTGGATAGAAAACAAATAATTTTCAGGTATAGATATAAAAAAAGCTTCTCGATTGAGAAGCTTTTTTTTGTGCGGATAATAGTTCTACAACTTCTTAATTTGTAAGAATCTTTAAAACCTTTAAAAATCCAGTAAAAACAATCCTTTTAAAGGTTTTAATTATTTTATTCCTACAAGTAAATTAACCCAAATTCAGGCTAATTCAAAATAATTAAGATATTTTCGGCAATATTTCGGCAAAAATATTATATTTGATTTCCTATTAAATCAACTATGAAAGTACGCTTCTTCGTTATAAAATCGAAAACTGATTTGACCAGCATTCATGTCCGTTTTTGGGACAGTAATAAAATTGACCAGAAAACCAAAACTGGATTGATGGTGAAATTCAGCAACTGGAGCCCTACCAAAGAACAGGTCAAAAGTATAGATATTACTCCTGAAAAAGATTTAATCAATAGTACTATACGAAAAATAGAGAATTATCTCGTTGAACAATACAATACCGAGTATATTAATCAGCAATACATCAATAAAAATTGGCTTAAAGACAAAATCAAAGACTTCTTTGGGAAGGCTGATAAAACCGAATTGCACAAAATCTATTTTACAGATTGGGTACAAAAATACATTGACGAATCCCCTACCCGACTTTACAAAGGCTCACCGGTTAAAAAGAGAACGATTCAACACTATCAAACTACAAAGTATAAATTAGATGGTTACGAAAGTTTTTATAAAACTAAACTGAGGTTCCAAGATATCAACCTTGAGTTTTATAGAAATTTTTTGTTCTATTGTCAAAAAATAGAAAAAATAAATAACAATACTATTGGAGGATATATTACTAATTTCAAAAAGTGGTGTAAAATTTTAGACATTGAAGGACTCCCTATAAATCAACAATACAGACATTCCGAATTTGCAACAATATCAAATGAAACCAAAGATGTTTATCTCACGGAGGAAGAAATCAACAAAGTATATAATCATGACTTTAGTGACTCTGAACGATTAGACAACACGAGAGATAATTTCATATTTGGATTACGTACAGGGTTACGAATTTCTGACTTCATGAGTTTAGAAAAATATAATTTCGTTGGCGATTATATTGAAATAGTAACAAGGAAAACAGCTCATCCTGTTGTTATACCTATGCATCAACAACTAAAAGAGATCTTGGCAAAAAGAAATGGTGAATTACCCAAGCAAATATCTGATGCCAAATTTAATGACTATGTAAAAGATGTTTGTCAAGAAGTTAAACTAGAGGAAATGATTGAAGGTGCTAAAATGATTGTCAAAACTGCAGATGATGAATTTTTCCCCGACATAACTCTTATTTCAAAAAATAAAAGCCGTAAGGTATTTGGTACATACCCGAAACATGAACTTATTACTTCACACACCTGCAGGCGTTCATTTGCTTCAAATCTATATGGTAAATTACCAAACGCTACGATAATGGCTATTACAGGACATAAAACAGAAGCTCAATTTTTGAAATACATTAAAATTACTCCTAGAGAGAACGCAGAAAAATTAAAAGAATATTGGGAAAAACAAGATGAAAATGACAAATCAATATAAATATATTAGCAAGCCTTATACATTGGATGAATTAGTTAATGGTAATCCAATTTTTAAATTTTATTGCGACTTTTTTAATGAACTTTATGATTGGAAACAAGAACAAAACTATTCAGAAGACTCTGACTTCATCTGCATTGATCATCTTGAATTAATTTTTAATGAGTTTTTAAACTTTACTTCTTTGTTAATGTATGATAAGTCAAGTTATAACGACACTTTGAAAAAAGTATCACTAACGTCAGATGAGCTAGAAAATTTTTGGTTTTTAGCAAGCATAATTCCATATGTGTTAGAAAATAATTATTTACTATCTGATTCGAAAATAGCTGAGAAAGCGTACAATCATCTATTTAAAGTTACCGATTCTGATTATGTATTTGATGTCAATAATAAATTACATAACATTATACATAACTATATTGAAAATCTTAAAAATACTCTTACTAAAGAAAACATACACGATTTGATTTATTTCTTTGATTTATCTCAAATAAAAATAATTAATGACCTCAGTACAGCACTCTTGGCTAAAGGGAAGAGAAAAGGAAATCCTCTTGAATTTATATCTACCAAATCAGAATCAATTAAATTATTAGACACCTCTCTACAAGTTTTGCTCTTTGAACAAATAATGAAAATTGAGAACTGGGATCAAGTATCTTCGAATAAAAAAGGACAACTTTTACGCCTCTTAATCAGCAAGAATGACAGCAATATAAAAAAAGTATATCTTGAGTTGGAAAAAAAACCATCTCAAAATACAAAGAAAATTTTAGAGGACAGGGAAAAAGCCTTCGAGATTATAAAAGAAATTTTGGGGTGATTTATAGGGTCACCCCAATGATTTTAAACAGAATCATCCGAGTTAATTTTGGATAATATTCATTAAAGAAATGATTATTTATCTAATCAAAATTAACTAAAATGTCAAAAGAAATTCTTCAAGTCGAAAACACCAACTCTGATGATTTAACCAACAAAATCGTCAAAGACGTTATTATTGGACTGAAAACTTTTTGGAGCCAAAATCAAAACAACAGCGAAATCATTCTCTCCAGGGAAGAAGCGGCAAAGCTACTTTCTATTTCCCTTGTGACTTTATGGGACCTCACCCGTAAGGATAAAATCCCCGCTTTTCGTATCGGTAACAAAGTCCGATATAAAAAAAGCGATGTGCTAAATGCACTAACCAAAAAAAATCAATTTTAATCCTTTAAAACTGATTTTTATGGAGCCGTATAACCAAGATTTATTGCCGGATGCCTTCTATCATCTTGACAATTTGAAATTTAATTTAACAAAACTAAAATTAGCATATAATAGAGACCGGGCAATAGTGAACCATATTGATAATTTGCTCAAAGACTGCGAACTCATACAACTTATCGTTCAAAGTTATGATAGTTACAACTTCCGACTTTTATGTAATATGATAAATAATTCCTTTGCTGACCCTAACTCTCATGGTGTATTAGTATTCATTATTAAGAAACGATTTGGTGAAAATTACGATAGAGGCAAATTGAATCACATAAAATTTCCAGCATGAAAGAGTATATCCGTGTTGGAACTGAATACTTTAAGCTAGTAGATTTCCCACTGATGAGTGGTGATTCTTCAAAATCATTAATAAAATGGAACAAACAAACCATAATTGATGATTTTGGAAAAGACTCGTTAAAGAAAATAAAAAAATACGAAACGTTTTGCACCTTTCCATCCCATTTTGAATACAAAAGAGAAATTAACAATTTTTACAATAAATATGAACCTTTGTCTTACCAATTTCAAGAAAAAGGAGAGTGGAAAAATATCGAGATGTTTTTACATCACATGTTTGGAGAACAATATGACATCGGTTTAGATTACCTAACAATCCTTTGGAAACATCCAACGCAAATATTACCGATCCTTTGTTTTGTAAGTACAGAAAGAAATACAGGCAAGAGTACCTTTTTAAAATTACTAAAATTAATTTTTGAAGGGAACATGACGATCAATAAAAACGAGGATTTTAGAAGTCGATTTAATTCCGATTGGGCTAACAAACTAATCGTTGCTGTAGATGAAGTACTTTTGGATAAAAAAGAAGATAGCGAACGCATTAAAAATCTGTCGACTTCTAATCATTACAAAAGTGAAGGAAAGGGAGTGGACAAAGTGGAAATAGAATTTTTTGGCAAGTTTATTTTATGCTCTAACAATGAAGAAAATTTTATTAAAGTAGATGATTTAGAAATTCGGTATTGGGTTATTAAAGTAAGTTGTTTTTCAGGTGAAAATCCAGATCTTTTGGAACAAATGAGAAAAGAAATTCCATATTTTGCAAACTATTTGACAGATAGAGCTATCATTTCAAAAAGAGTTAGTCGCATGTGGTTTGCAAAAGAACAAATCTACACTGAAGCGCTTGAAATATTAGTTAGAGGCAACCGCACTTCAATTGAAAAAGAAATCGAAGAATTTTTAATTGATGAGTTCAGTAAGCTAGGAAAAGATGAACTATATTATTCGATTTCAGATTTAGTTGAGCAACTCAATAAGAGAAACATCAGAGCTAATAATAGCTATATTTCTAAAATTCTAAAAGAGCATTTCAAACTTGAATCTAAAAATAGCAGTTATAAACTTTACAAAATGGATTATAGCAATTCTTTGAATGAAAACTTCACCGTTTATTTTGAAACCAAAGTTGGTCGATTTTATACCTTTAAGAAAGAAAATTTTATAATTAACTGTTGAATTGTTTACAATTGAACGTAAACCTCGCACTAATAGCATCTCACATATCAACTATAAATCAACAATTGTTCAACGAAATCTAATTGGCAAAAAATCATAAAATTAATTGTTGAAACCTTGTTGAAAAAATGTTGCAAAGTCAACCTGATAATAGATAGGCTTTGCAACGTTTTTCAACACATCAACGATTATTAAGCAATTAGTATACGCTAAACAAAAAAATTAGTAATTAATTGAGTAAAAGTATCCGTTTCTTTTGGTAAACACTTTGCATGCATATTTTTAACACTGTTTGTATAATTATTGCAATCATGATGTTGTGTATTAATTCAAAAATCACGTTAACGGTAGAAAAATCCCCGTTAACGGTTTTCTGTTTACATGGTCAAAACATGGTTTTATGTAAGAATACTACATCGTGATCCCGTTAATTCCCGTTAACGATACAAAAAAAACCCGTTAACGGGATAAAAATTTCACGTTAACATGATCTGTATAAAAACGCCACTTTTTTATACTACACAACAAATCAATATCACTAAAAGTGGGTATAGTAAAATCTCATAAGACACCATTTATTTACACAAATGACTTTCGAATCAGTCAAACGGCATGTGATTTATTAGTAAAATTGTTCAGTTTACGGTTTTCCTCATTCATCTTAGTTAAATATTCGATACTTTAGCAATCGAATTATCAGATTTTAATTTAAAATCAATCCCTTAATGACATTCAACGAAGATTCCAGAGTAAAAATACCCACCTTACTCCATTTAACCCGTTTAGGATATACTTACATTTCGCTGAAAAATGCAGTATGGGATGAAAACACCAACATTTTTACTACTGTTTTTATAGACAGTATTTCTAAAATTAATTCGGGAATTGAGCCTTCTGATGCAAAACGATTATTGAATGAAGTTTCCTTATTGCTCGATAATGAAGATTTAGGAAAAGCTTTTTATGAAAGAATTACGGAAAGGTCTGGAATTCGATTAATTGATTTTGAGAATTTCGAAAACAATACGTTCAACATTGTAACCGAACTGACCTGCAAAAAAGATGATGAAGAGTTTCGGCCGGATATTACGCTATTGATTAATGGAATGCCATTAGTCTTTATTGAAGTTAAAAAGCCTAATAACCAAGATGGTATTTTAGCGGAACATAAACGAATTGAAAGACGTTTTCAAAATAAAAAATTCAGAAAGTTTGTTAATAGTACCCAATTGATGGTTTTTTCCAATAATATGGAGTATGACGATAATTCGCCAATGCCAATTGAAGGGGCTTTTTATGCTACGGCATCGTATCAGAAACCATCATTTAACTATTTTAGAGAGGAAGATAAATTTGATTTAGATTCACTTCTTTCCATTTTTGATGATGAAAATGAAACTTTAATTTTAAAGGATAATAATCTCGTTGGGATAAAAAATTCACCTGAATTTATAACTAATAAAAATCCGAATTCCCCAACCAATAGAATTTGCACTTCATTATTCCAAAAGGAACGTTTGCAATTTATGTTGCAATATTCCATTGCCTATGTTAAAGGTTCTAAAGGTTTGGAAAAACACATTATGCGTTATCCACAGCTTTTTGCCACGAAAGCAATTGAAGCCAAACTGGAAGAAGGAGTTAAAAAAGGAATTATCTGGCATACACAAGGAAGTGGGAAAACAGCTTTAGCCTATTATAACGTTAAATACCTCACTGATTATTTTCAAAGTAAAAAAGTTATCCCAAAATTCTATTTTATTGTAGATCGGTTGGATTTATTAATTCAAGCAGGAAAAGAATTTAAAAGCAGGGGTTTAGTCGTTCATAATGTAAATTCAAGGGAAGAATTTGCAAAGGATATTAAATCAACCAGTGTTATTCATAATAATTCTGGTAAAGCGGAAATTACCGTAGTTAATATTCAGAAGTTTCAGGATGATCCTGATGTGGTACGGAATACCGATTATCAACTCAATATTCAACGGGTGTATTTCTTAGATGAAGTACACCGAAGTTATAACCCAAAAGGAAGTTTCTTGGCCAACCTTAACGAATCAGATTCCAATGCGATTAAGATTGGTTTGACTGGTACACCTTTGTTGGGTACTGATTATAATTCTAAAGTATTATTTGGTGGTTATATTCATAAATATTACTACAATTCCTCTATTGCGGATGGCTATACTTTACGTTTAATACGGGAAGAAATTGAAACCAATTATAAGCTAACACTGAAACAAGCTTTAGAAGAAATTGAAATTCTAAAAGGAAATGCCGACAAGAAAATTGTCTATGCGCATCCGAAGTTTGTGGAACCCATGCTTGATTATATTGTTCAGGATTTTGAGAAAGCCAGAATTGCCATGAACGACAATACAATTGGTGGCTTGGTGGTTTGTGATTCTTCGGAACAAGCTAAAATGCTGTTTGAAATATTCGAATCGAAATATGCTATAAATACGACTAATGATAGTGGATTGTTGCAAGCTGCCGAACCCTCAGAAAGTTATGGATCTAAAAAGAAAGCCGAAAGTAAAGTAACCACTGCTGCGGTGATCCTTCATGATATTAGCACCAAAGAAGAGCGCAAAAATAAAGTAGAAGAATTCAAAGACGGCAACATTGATTTTTTGTTTGTGTACAACATGCTTTTGACTGGTTTTGATGCACCACGATTAAAGAAATTATACATTGGCCGTGTGATTAAAGCACATAATTTATTGCAAACCTTAACCCGTGTTAATAGAACTTACAAAGAGTTTAGATACGGTTATGTAGTCGATTTTGCCGATATTCAAAAAGAGTTTGATAAAACCAATCAGGATTATTTCAACGAATTGCAATCAGAATTAGGGGATGAAATGGAGCATTATTCCAATATCTTCAAATCGCAGGAGGAAATTAATGCTGAAATCAGAGAAATAAAAGACGTCTTGTTTCATTTTGATACAATGAATGCTGAGGTTTTCTCACAACAAATTACCCAAATCAACGACCGAAGTGAAATTTTAAGAATCACCCGAGTGTTGAATAATGCCAAGAGTTTGTATAACTTGATTCGACTGTCCGGAAATTATGAGCTGTTGGAACAACTCGATTTTCATAAACTGACAGTTTTATCCCGTGATGCTAATAATCGTTTGGCATTGATTAATGCAAAAGAAGCCTTAGAAAGTAATATTGATACCTCTAATCTTTTGAATATTGCTCTTGAAGACGTTATTTTTGCTTTTGTAAAAGTCAAGGAAGAAGAAATGGTATTAGCAGACCAACTCAAAAACATTCTTCAAAAAACCAGAGAAATATTAGGTGGTAATTTCGACCAAAAAGCACCCGAATTTATTTCGTTGAAAGAAGAACTGGAACGCTTATTCAAAAAGAAAAATTTGAATGAAGTGACCAAAGACGAAATGGAAAGTAACATCGCAGCACTAGAAAAGATTTATGTAAAAGCAAAGGAATTGGAACGAAAAAACCAATTGCTGAGAGCCAAATATGATAATGACGAGAAATACGCTCGCCTGCACAAACGCTTAATGGAAAAAGATCCTTTGACGGATAGTGAAAGTAAATTGTTTGATGCTTTGCAAGGATTGAAGAAAGAAGTTGATGCTCAAATTATTCAAAACTCGAAAATGCTTGAAAACGAGAGTTTTGTAGAACGAATGATGATGCGATTGGTGATTGATCAATTCAAAAACAAACAAAAGATTCCACTGGATGCCAATACAACTAAGCGCATTAACGGAATGATTGTAAAAGAATACATGAATGAATTTTATGGAAGAACAGCCTAATATGAATACGGGAGAAATACTTTTATATCAAAATCAAGATGGCAGCATCAAAATTGATGTTCGGCTCGAAGAAGAAACTGTTTGGCTAACTCAAGACCAAATGGCACAATTATTTGGCAAAGCTAAATCTACAATTAACGAGCATATTAAAAATATTTTTGAAGAAGGAGAACTTCAAGAAGAATTGTGCATGCACAAATTCGGAATTTCCGAATTTCAGCAAAAAGCACCTAATTATTACAATCTTGATGTTATAATATCGGTAGGTTATCGAGTAAAATCGCTGCAAGGAACTCAATTCCGTATCTGGGCAACCCAACGCTTAAAAGAATACATTGTAAAAGGTTTTGCCTTGAATGACGATCGTTTCAAATCGGGTTCGTCAATGAATTATTTCAACGAATTGCAACAACGCATTCGGGAAATACGAATATCCGAAAAATTCTTCTACCAAAAAATAAAAGACATTTATACCACAAGTATTGATTATGATTCCAAAGATGAAAAAACAATTGCTTTTTTCAAAATAGTGCAAAACAAACTGCTTTGGGCAATATCTCAAAATACAGCTGCTGAATTAGTCTATCGAAGAGTGGATGCGACGTTACCACTTTTAGGGATGCAATCCTATGATAAAAAAGAAGCCAAATCAATTGCAAAAACTGAAGTTAGTGTAGCCAAAAACTTTCTCAATGAAGATGAAATGATACTATTGGGATTGTTAGTCGAACAGTATTTGGCATTTGCCGAAACCATGGCGCAACAGCAAACCCCAATGTATATGAAAGATTGGACCGCCAGATTAGATAGCATTCTACAACTCAACGGAAGAGAATTACTGACACATGCGGGGAAGATAAGTCATCAAATGGCTTTGGATAAATCATCTGGTGAATTTGAAAAGTTTAAAGAAAAACAAAAATCAATTGAGATCGAACAAAGCTTAAAAGAAATTGAAGCCGATATCAAAAAATTAAAAAAATAAAATGACTACTACCATACAGTTTGAAAAGCAAACCAAAAACCTCATAGACGATTTAAAAAGTGTTTGTGCCAATTATGGTTTGGGAAATGACGGAAACGAATTCAAGATTATCACCCAAGTATTTTTATATAAATTCCTGAACGACAAATTTGTTCATGAAGTGAAACAACTCGACGACAAAATAGCAAAAGCCGACAATTGGGAAGCAGTTCTAAGAGAATACAATGAAAACGACTATGAAATGCTGATGATGCAAATGAGCGAAAGTACCGCCCGCTTGCAACCCAAACATTTTATTTCCAGTTTGTTCGAAAGACAAAATGAAGCCAACTTCTCGGATATATTTGACAATACCTTACTGGATATTGCAAAAGAGAATAGTGCTCTGTTTTCAGTCATTACCGAGGGTGGCGAGAAAATTATCTTGTTCGAAAACATCAGTAAGTATGTAACGGACAAACGTGATGATTTTTGTAAAGCCATTATCAATAAGCTGATTAATTTTAGTTTTGAGAATATCTTTCATGAAAAGTTTGATTTTTATGCTACGATTTTCGAATATTTAATCAGCGATTACAACACCAACAGTGGCGGAAAATATGCCGAGTATTTTACCCCACATGCAGTAGCCAAAATCATGGCACGTTGTTTAGTGAGCGAAAACGTGAGCAATGTGACTTGTTATGATCCAAGTGCGGGTTCCGGAACGCTTTTGATGAACTTGGCGCACCAGATTGGTGAAGACAAATGCACCGTGTATTCTCAGGATATATCGCAAAAGTCCTCCAACTTGTTGCGACTGAATTTAATCCTGAACGATTTGGTACACTCGATACCGAATATTGTAAAAGGAAACACAATCCTCGAACCGTACCATAAAGACAAAAACGGACGTTTGCAACAGTTTGATTATATCGTGAGTAATCCACCGTTTAAGTTGGATTTCTCAGATTATGTGGAGGATTTGGACAGCAAAGAAAACCACGAACGCTTTTTTGCAGGAATGCCCAATATTCCAAAAGCCAAGAAAGACAGCATGGCTATTTATCCTTTGTTTGTACAACACATTATGTATTCGCTTACCGCCAAAGGGAAAGCGGCCATTGTAGTACCAACGGGATTTATCACCGCACAAAGCGGTATCGAACGCAAAATACGCGAGCAAATGGTAGAACGCAAAATGCTACGAGGTGTAGTAAGTATGCCGAGCAATATTTTTGCTACTACAGGAACCAACGTTTCTATTTTATTTCTCGACAAAGAAAACACTAAAGGCGATATTGTCTTAATGGATGCTTCTAAACTAGGAACTACTGTAAAAGAAGGCAAAAACCAAAAAACATTATTATCACCACAAGAAGAAGATTATATCATTGATACATTTAACCAACACGAAGCCAAGGAAGATTTCTCGGTTGTGGTTTCCTATGATGATATCAAAGCCAAAAATTATTCCTTGAGTGCCGGACAATATTTTAAAGTAAAAATTGAATATACGGATATTACTGCTAAGGAATTTGAAGACAAAATGAAAACTTTTGAAACCAATTTAAGTTCGCTTTTTGAAGAAAGTAAAACTTTGGAAATGGAAATTCAGAATAATTTGAAAGGATTGAAGCATGGAATATAAACTTTTAAGTGATATTACAACTAAAATTGGTAGTGGTGCAACACCTAAAGGTGGAAGTAGTGCATACCAAGATAGTGGCATTTCATTAATAAGAAGTCAAAATGTTTTAGATTTTAAATTTTCTAAAGATGGACTAGCCTATATTAATAAATTACAAGCAGATAAACTAAATAATGTAACGGTACAAAAAGATGATGTTTTATTGAACATTACTGGAGATTCAATCGCTCGAACTTGCATTGTTCCAGATGAAATCTTACCAGCTAGAGTAAACCAACATGTTAGTATTATAAGAAGTAAGGCTGGTTATAATCCAAGATATATTCATTACTATTTAATGAATATGAAGCCATATCTACTTCAAATATGCGGAGTTGGTGGAACAAGAAATGCATTAACTAAAGAAGCTTTACTCAAACTACCAATTAAAATTTCTCATCAACAAAATAAAATAGCCAAAGTCCTTTCGGATCTAGATGCCAAAATAGAACTCAACAACCGCATCAATACCGAGCTGGAAGCTATGGCAAAAATGCTTTATGACTATTGGTTTTTGCAGTTTGATTTTCCTGATTCCAATGGAAAACCGTATAAAACTTCTAGAGGAAAAATGGTTTGGAATGAAGATTTGAAGAGGGATATTCCTGAGGGTTGGGAAGTGAATGAATTAGGTAATATTTTAAATACTGATCTTGGCGGTACACCTTCAACTAAAATCGAGAAGTTTTGGGGAGGAAATATACCTTGGTTAAATTCAGGAGAGATTGCAAATTTTCCAATAGTTGAATCAGAAGCTCATATTACAACTGAAGCTATTTTAAATTCAGCAACAACACTAATGCCAGCAGGAACTTGTGTTCTATCAATTACTCGGCATTTAAGACCATCTATTTTAGCTATAGAAGCTTGTGCAAATCAATCTGTTGTTGGAATTTTTGAATCAGAAAAATTTAAATCTTCATTTATTTATCCATATTTGAAAAATGAAATTCCTAGATTAATGACTTTAAGATCCGGAGCACAACAACCACATATAAACAAAGGAACTGTAGATGAATCATTAATGATCGATCCTTCAATACTTGTTTTAGAAAAATATTACAAAAAAGCAAATCCAATTTATAAACAAATCATAAATAATTCATTCCAAAACCAAGAATTATCCTCGCTTCGGGATTGGTTGTTACCTATGTTGATGAATGGCCAGGTGAGTGTCAATGATGAGGAGGAAGAGTTGGGGATGGTTGCGGAACCAGTAGTTGAGTATAAAGAAATTAAAACGAACAAAACAAGAACTGATAAATCTGAAGCTTTTTTAAAGAAAGTTATGTTGGGTTGTCATCTTGTTTATAGGTTTCATCAAGAAAGAGAATTTGGACATATTAAGTTTATGAAACTTTTGTATTTGTGTGAACAAGTAGGAGAAATGAACTTGATGACAAATTATCAAAAAGCCGCAGCAGGTCCATTTGATAAAAAAACGTTAGCATCAATCGAAAAATATATTCAAACGTCTGGTTGGTTTAAAATAAACAAAGAACCATATACAGGTTCAAATGGAAAAGTTTATGAGAGAACTTTTTACTCGCTCACGGGCAAATCTACTGACTACCAAAAATATTATAATAACTATTTTGAATCAGAAAAAGATAAAATAGAAAAACTTATACAACTCTTCAAAGGAGCAAATTCAAAAAAATGTGAAATAGTAGCAACTACGTATTATGCATACAATGAACTATTGAAAAAGAATGTTCTAATAAATGAAAATAGTTTAATCAAAGGCTTTTTTGAATTTCATCCACAAAAAGGAAAAAACTTCAAAGAGTTTGATGTAAAAGAGCAGTTACCTTGGATGAAAAATAATGGGGTTTATCCTAAAAGACAAATAGACTAATTTATGAGTACTTTTATTAATCTCTCGCCTAAACAATCAAAAAATATTGATAACGCAATTTTTAAAAATGCTAGACAATTAAGAAAAGATGCGCTGCTAATAGTAGAAAAGAATAAATCTTATAGTAGTGCAAACTCATTATTGATACTTAGTTCGGAGGAAGTTATAAAAGCGATATTGGTTTTGTTGCATAGTGAAGGTTATGAAGTGTATCAAATAAGTGATGCTAAAAAGTTCTTTTATAATCATGAAATTAGACATCAACTGGCACAACTTCTTGAGATGACCGCTGGTTTTATTGAAAGCGTTCAGAAATATGAAAATAGAGCACCAGTTAAATTATTTAAAACTAATAATGTTTTTGGAGGGTTTTTAAATTTTGTACATGAAATAGCTACAGCGTCAGATCCTTTTGTTGATTCAACAAAAAGGATTAAAGATTTAGAAAATTTCAATGATAATAAAAATAATGGTTTATATGTTGGCTATAAAGATAAATTGATCATACCAAAAGAGAAAATCACTGAAGCTGAATATAGAAAAACCAAAGAGATTGTAGAGCGAATTTTTAGAGTTTACAAAAAATTGAGAATCCTTTATCATCCTTGTATTCATAACCGTAAAGATCAAGAAGAAATTGAAGATACAAAAATGAAAATGAAGATTTTTATTGATGAAGGTATGGAAGGGTTTTCGTTTAAGGAATTAAGTTTTAAATAAATATATTAAGAAAGTATTAATGTTAGTCTACGGATTATAAATACAATAGAGAATCATATGGCATTTTTTGGAAATATTTTTACTGCCGAAATAATTGCACGCATTTTTTACAATGCTGACAAAAAAGTTAGACAAGAAATAATTAATGATCAAGATATTTTAGAAACAAATGAAAGAGATAGGATATCTGCTTTATGTACTCGTATTAGAGATAAAGTAAGTTCAAATCCATTTATTCGTTCTGTTTCAGTTCAAGCTCATGCAAGAGACACAACTCAAAGAGATGCTCTTTTTGTTTTTAGATATGGAAATGAAATTAAAATCGGATTAGTTGAAGCAAAATTATTAAGAATTCGAAATTCGAAATTAAATAAATCTTGGGATTGGGAAATAAGTAAAACAGACAAAAACTCACATTTTACCAAGCAAGTAATTAATCAACAAAATTGGCTAAATCAAGCTGCTGTTTGGGAAATGTTTATTCCTAATTGTCCAATCGGAATACATACTCCTCCATTTGAAAAATATGGTTCTTCAAATATATGGGCAGATGAAACTTATAAATCTTCTAAAATATCAAATCCGAGTGAATTATGGACTTATCAAGATGTCTTAGATCTTAAAGAGGAATATTTGTCTTTATATGATATCATTAAAGCAATTATGAAATGTCAAAAAGGCATAGTTCACGATGTAACTGGTAAATCAGAAATTATTATTCAAAATGATAACGGAACACCAATGAATATTCCAATACCAAGAAATAATGTTGATTATTTTCGAAGAATAAGAGATTTTTTGTCGGAAAGTAAGAATATAGAGTCTTATAATTATTATAGATTAGATGATGTTTTTGAAAGCGTAAAGGATTACAAAGAAATTAAGGAGCTTTTTATTCCAAGTGGGGTCAGAAATAAACGTTCTTTTAATGATGAATCATTATCTGAATATTTAGGTATAGTAAACGACTCTTTTGAAGTTGTGAAAAATGATATTTAAACGTAACATAAGGTATTATGAAAGAAATAAGAATAAAGAATTCAATTAAGCTTTTTGAAGTTGATAGCCTTTATGATCAACTTAATGAAAATTCATATAATAAAATTAACCTAAGACTTCCTCGAAATATTGAAAAATACTTCTTTAGTCTTGCTCCAAGTATAATTCAATTTGCAGCTACTTGGATAAGGTCTGAAAAGCGTGGTGAACTAATTATTGATCTTAATATTGATGATTTTCTTAGAGCCGAGAAATATTATGAGCATGAAATATTTTTTCCCATTATTTCTTTGGCTTGGAATGAGGTTACAATTTCGAACCCTTCAGGAAATAATTTACGTCCTTTTTTAAGACAATTTCAGAATAAGTTTATTTTAAAAATGCGCAAAGCTGAAGCTATGAAAGGGGAAAAATTATTGCTTCTTAATTTAGATCATTTTGATTCAGAAAGTGGTATTCTTAATTTTTTTGAACAAAATGGCTCATTTAATACCACAGAAGAAGATTTAGAAGTTATCCTTAAGAAACCTATCATAGATGATGTTATAAAGTACGGAAAAAGTAAAGCCGCAGTACAAAAAAAATTCAGTGATCTTACTGGAATTATTTTTGAACTAATGAAAAATACATTTGAATGGGGAAAGGAAAATGAATTGGGTAGACCATGGAATCCAAATATTAGGGGTTTATACATAAGGTCTTATAAAAAAACGCAGTTAAATATCTTAGACGATAATGCTTCGGATAAGATTATGACAAATTATTTTTCACATCCATCTTTAGAAACTAATGATTTGCAGCAGTTATTCTTTATTGAAATTTCAGTTTTTGATACTGGAAGCGGATTTATAAAGAAGTTTAATAATAAACATAATATTAAAGATGACTTCCAAATATTAAAAAGTTGTTTGATAAAACATCAGACTTCTTCAGTAGGCAATCTGGAAAATGATAAAGGTATCGGTCTAGATCGAATTTTGAGTTTGCTTGATGACCGTGGTTTTATTCGTATTAAGACAGATAAGTATTGTGTATATCGTAATATGATTAATGACCCATATAGACTTGCCGAAAATTTTAATCCAGATAAAATGCAAATATTTGATTGGAATACAGGGTCAGAAAAATTACTTTCTTTAAACAATTTATGCTCAGGAACTTTAGTCAGCGTTCTTTATCCAATTTCATTCACTAATAAAAACGAAGATGAATAGTTTCTATATATTTAATCTAGAATATAAAAAGCAGCTCAAAAAAGAAGGAAAGACGACTGCTACAGTAATATTTTGTGCTGATATTACAATCGACATATCTCAACTTCAAATTGAAATAAAAAATTTTTACTCTAAAGAATACCAGACAGATAAAACAATATTTATAGGAGGAGATTATATTGTTGATTTTGAAAAACAGATTATAGAAAATAGGCCAGCAATTTTTAAATATGTTCCAAAAATTGATAATAAAAGTTTTTATGATGATTTACATCTCTTATCATTTAATCATATTGGAGAGTTAAAAGAAGTTAGTAGTGTTAATTTAAAAGGGTTTAATTATTTAGAAAGTTTTAGTAAAAACTATTTGACTTTTGGAACTCAAAATTTTTTTTTAAATCATGAAGGTTTAGTTGAATCAATAGGAGACTCTCAGCATTATGTTTTTCCATCAGGAAAACATAGTCAACGTTTCTTAAGAACAGCTAATGTTCTTTTATATAGTTGCGAAATAACATTTTTGGCATTAGGGCTTTTAAAACAATTTAATAAAAAGAACTATAGGTATATATACTGTGATACATCTTCAATAAATTCTGTTGCTTTAGCAATGATTAATTTGGCTAATCGTTTTAAACCTTTAGGTGAACAAATGAATTATCCTATCAATAGCTTCAAGTCTTATGAAGGTTTGTATGATGAGAAATTTCAATTAAAACCAAATTCATTTATTCTTATTTCAGCATCAACATCTGGTAGTATTATTGAATATATTATAAAAAAACAAGCAGCTATTTCGAAAGAAGATGTAATCGTATTATTTTATCTTGAAAATAAAAATCCAAGTCAAATAACAAAAGAACAAGTTATTTGTAATCTTACTAAATCAGATAATAACCCGAAGGGTGTTGATCCATATAAAACATATACGGATGATAACTGTGATTTATGTAATAATGGATCTTTCCCAATAGAAGTTTCGGGTGATGTTTTTTTACTAGAAAAACCTAAAATAAATAGTATCGTAATTAATGGTGCAGATATAGCCATTCAAACTTCGGCTAAGTTTATGAATCAATTCATCTCTGACAAAAAGGAGGAAAGTGTTTTAAAAGTTAATTATAAAGATACTGATCAATCTTCTAGTCGTAAATATGAGATTTACATTGATTATTCAAAAATAATTCAAAATTTAGATAGATTTAAAGATCATCAAACTAAACTTGATGCATATATCGATCAGTTTGTTCCAAGCAATTTAAAATATATTGTTTTTTTAAATGATCATTCTTCTGAGTTGTTAGCTCATTACATCTTAAATAGGATAGAGCCTAATTATAAGAAAGAGAATATACCTCAAATGTTCAGTCAGAATAACTTTTCTTCAGTAGCTGAGAAACCATCAGGGAGTATTTTAATTGTTTCATCTTGCATTTCAAACGGGAAAAATTTACTTTATTTAAACAGGGCTCTAAGAGATAATAATTTACGAATTATTTTCTTTATTGGCATTAATAGAATTTCAAATACTGAAAGTAATAAATTTTTAAAAACAAATCTAAAATATGGTGATTATGGCCCCGAAAACAGTACATTCATTGAGGTAGAAACAATCGCTTGCTCTAATTTATCAGAGTCAAATTCATGGCAAAAAGAATTAGATTTTATTCAAAAATACTTAAAAGAGGTAGATAACCCCGAGGTATTTGAATTCCTTAGAGAACGAGAAAAATCTCTTGTTAATTGTGAATCTCAAGAAATAAAAGGTTTGTCAAAACACCTATTTCTCCCTAACTTATTCTCTGATAACAAAGAAATATTAGGAATTAGACGCAATTCTGCTTTTTTTGATAGAGTAGATTATGCAGAACATGCGTCACAATCAGATGTTTTTTTTAGCATTGCTTATGTTGTTAATCGACTTCGTAATTCTGGAAATCTCTCTCATATTTTAAAACAAAGTTCTTTTATAAGAAACCTTTTATCTCCATCTAACTTCAACCGTTTTAATGATGGTGTAATTCAAGCCAGTTTTCTTCGTTGCGCGAGAAACGAAGAAATGAATTATGCCATTGATTCGGCATTATCTAAAGAAATGAAAGATATACTAATTACGATATTTAAGTACCGAACAGAAGCTCAAGGCGAGGCTCTTTTAGAGTTTTTGTATGGAATGGCAATAGGTAAATTTACTTTAAAGAAAGACGACTTAAAAGCTGTGTTAGCAGAATTGAATAATGAAACTAATGAAATTATAATATTTTATAAAACAATAATAGAAAATAATACTAAAATTAAAGAAGAATAGTTGTTAAGTTGAATTTTAGAAAATTTAATTAACACTGGAAATAGAATCTAATATCTATGAAAACAGAAAAATATTTTAATAAATGAATAGCTACAAAGACTACGAAAAACAAGTATATAATTGGTTAATGACCAAACATAATCATAATAAAAATTTTACTTTTTCAGTAAGACAAAAGGCAAATAAAGGAGCTGAGTTAAACTATTTTATAGGTACGGAAAAATCTAGTTACTTTTCCACAACATTTTGGTTTATTCCAGTTGCTTATCCTGGTTCATCGTCAGATTTAATCAATCTTGTTTTCAAAATAAACAAAAATGAAATTACTTATCATATTCAATTTAACCAAACTAAAAATCCAGAAAACAAACAAAATCAATTAGCCCTTGATTTAATCAAAAATATTAGGTTAAAACTTGAAAGTTTTGGGGATAGATTTTCGAGAAGTGAAGACGCTCATAAAATGGAGTTTTCTCAAGTATCATCAAATAAACAATATATCAATTTTGAAAGCATGGTGTTTGATTTAGAAGATGATTTAGACAAAATTATTCCAATAGTCGATGCAGAAATTCAAAATAGTAAAGTTAAAGATAATTCATTTATAGCACATAGGTTTTCTACCGAAGAACAAAATAAAATGTTCAAAAAAATGGAAGAACGTTTTAAAAATTACAAAAATCATGATGTAGTTTTTGATTTAATCGACGACACTATTGAGGAAATTGTTGGTATTACATCAATAGAATTAAAACACCAACCACTCAATCAAATTCTTTATGGTCCTCCAGGAACTGGTAAAACATACAATACTGTTTTAGAAGCAGCTAAAATTGTTGCTGGTAATGAAAACATAAGCTATAGTGATGCTTTACAAGTATTTAATGAAAATTTAAACAATCAAATAGAATTCATAACCTTTCATCAAAACTATAGCTACGAAGATTTCATTCAAGGAATACGCCCTGATACTGAAAATGGCAAAGAACTTAGCTTTGAAAAGAAAGATGGTGTTTTTAAACGAATTGCCGATCGTGCATATAAAAATCTAGAAGCTTCAAAAAACCCAGCAACGGCCAAAAAAGAATTTGATATCGTTTTACAAGAACTAATTAAACCCCTGAATGATCTAGATGTTGTTGAACTCGAAATCAAAATGAAAAAGTCTAGTTTCTACCTTACAGAAATTGGAGAAAAATCAATTGAGTTCAGAAAAAACATTGGTGAATCTCAACATACATTGAGCATCAATACCTTGAGAAAGATGTACGAAAAGGGTGTTAACGATATTATTTTAGGAGGTTTGCAACCGTACTACAATCCTATTCTAGCATTGCTTTTAGAAAAAGGTAAAAGTCAGTTAGTAGCTGTTGAACGTAAAAATTACATCATCATCATCGATGAAATAAACCGTGCTAATATCTCCAGAGTTTTTGGGGAATTAATTACGCTCATTGAAGAAGACAAACGTTCTGATGGTAAAATCCCACTTCGTGTAACATTGCCTTCTGGAGATTCGTTTATTGTGCCTTCAAACTTGTATATCATTGGTACAATGAATACAGCAGATAAATCAATTGCATTATTAGATATTGCTTTAAGAAGACGTTTTGATTTTATTCCTATGTATCCTTTGTATGATGGCTTAGAAGAAAAGATATATGATACAAACAAACTTCAAAATATCAATGAAGCTATTTTAATTCGAAAAAGTCATGATTTTACCATAGGCCATGCTTATTTTATGGGTGATGGATATACATTAGAGAATACCATAAACAAAAAAGTAATTCCACTTTTACTAGAATATTTCATGAATGATGAAAAAGAAGTGACCGCTATATTACAAGCAGCTGCAATAACGATCGGTGGTTGGCCTTTAAAAATGCTGTCGTAGATGATTAATCTCTTTGAATATCAAAATAAAACAGACTTCCCTGAGGAGCATTTCGAAAATCTCGAAGTGTTCCTGGATGATATTTGGAATAAACGAGAAAAAGCAAGTTATTACAATGAGGATGAAAACCGTGAGGAGGTACAACACTTCTTGCAGTTTCTGCATAAAACAAATCAATTAAAATCCAATAAATATGTTGGTGTCATACATTTTGAAGATCAAACCATAAATCTTTTACCAAAAATCTTTTATGATGCATCAAAAGAAGCTTCGGTACATGATGTTAAAGCAATAAACGCACATATTTTGTGGTGGTTGAGTTATTGCAGAAAACTAAAATTTCCCAATTATCAAACTGGTCTTGGTAATGAACAGTCTGATTTTTTTGAAATATTAATTTATCTTTTTAGCAAATACACCAAAGAACTTTTGAGTTCCTCTATTTACCAAAAATATGTTGAAGTAGAAAGTGAACTTTCTTTTGTAAAAGGAAGGATTGATTTTGACAGTTATATTACTAATAATCTTTCCAGAGGAAGAAACCACAAAGTTAGTTGTGTGTTTGATTCTTTTGAGATGGACAACAACTTCAATCAATGTATTAAACAAGTTGCAAAATTATTAATATCTGCTACAAAAGATTCTCAGAACAAACGCAATTTATACGATATCCTTTTTCTTTTGGATGAAGTGAGTGATGTTGCCATTCCAGCGGATGAATGCAAAAGAATTTTATTCAATCCCATGTTTTCGAGTTTTGAAACCGTTAGGGATTATTGCGTATTATTTTTGGAAAATAGCATTTCCTTCAATTATAAAAATTCCTTAAAACTCTTCGCTTTTTTATTGCCAATGGAGTATGTTTTCGAAGATTTCCTTTTTGGCTTTATCGATAGAGAAATTGAAGGTGTAAATCCAAAAGGACAAGTAACAGGGAAGTATTTGGATGAAGCAAAAAATTTCGGATTGAAACCCGATTTGGTATTAGATCTAGGCGACAAAAAGATTATTGTCGACACCAAATACAAAATGGTATATGATGATTCTAATGATAATAAAAGAGGAATCGCACAACCTGATTTATATCAAATGCTGGCCTATGCTGTCCGATTTAATATAACTGATATCAAATTGTTTTACCCTAAAACTATTCTCTCAAATGGAGATACAAATCATAACTCAATTCAAATCAAAGATGCGCTTGCAGACAATACTTCTATAAATATTGAAGCATACAAATTGAGTATAATTGATAAGAATATTACTTCAGAATCATTGAAAGAGCGTAAGTTATTGTTTGATAATTTTGAGGAACTTAAATCAAAATTAAAAGAAGAGCTAGAAGAGGTTTTATTTGAGTAAATTTTCTTAATTTCATTTTGATTTTACTAACGATCAATCAAAATGGAAAAAGTAACTCTCACTCGCAAAGAACTACATAATTTAGTCTGGAAAGAAACGATGAGCGCCCTTTCAAAAAAATATGCTATATCAGATAATGGCTTTAGAAAACTTTGCATAAGGATGAATATTCCTATTCCAAGAAATGGATATTGGCAAAAAATCAATTTTAATAAATCCGTAATAATCGATAAACTTCCGATTGAATTTGAAGGAGAGGATAAAATACAACTTGAAATACGAAAAGAAGGATCTGAAGTTAATCTGGACCAATCTCCGGTAACAATTTTAACAAAACAAATTCTTGAAGACAAAAATGCTCCTTTAATTGTAAGTCAAACATTAGACAACCCAGACAAGTTAATTGTTGCTACAAAAAATTATTTTAGTAACAAGAAAAAGAAAAACTGGGATTATAAGAGAGGAGATAATATTCTATCCATTAGTGTTGAACCAGAAAATGAGGGAAGAGCACTTTGTTTTATGGATGCATTAATCAAATTAATTCAGTATCGAGGACATTCTATTAAAGTAATCAATAATGATACATTAACAATTATTAATGGTACTGAAATACCAATATACCTTCGAGAGACGAAAAAAAGAGTTTTTGATAGAAGCACTGGCTATGGTGACCAATATAAGTATATCCCTAATGGTGTATTTGCTTTAAAAACAGGAAAATGGTCAGGAGATAAAGAATGGAGGGATGGCAAATTAAAGCTAGAGGACCAGATAGGCAAAATTCTTGCAAAATTAGAAATTGATGCGCAAGAGATAAAAATAAAAGAAGAAGAGTCTCGACTTTGGAGATTAAAATATGATGAAGAATTAAGAATAAAACAGGAGTTAGAAAAAAGAAAACAAATTGAACTAACTAATTTTAAATTCCTACTGGCTAATGCAGAAAGATTAGATAAAGTAACTAAATTAAGAAATTATATTAAAACAGTTGAAGATAATGCTGTTGTAAATAATTATGATGATCCAGAACTTAGAAATTGGATAAATTGGGCAAAAGATAAAATTGATTGGTATGATCCTTTAGTAAGAAAAGAAGATGAATTATTAAATGATAAAGATATTAAGGAGCTAGAGGAGAAAAAGACGAACACTAATTATTATAGATAATGATTATTTTTTTCATAGAAAGTATAATAATCAAATTTATTGTAGATTAAGATAAAAACATATTCATATGCTAATCCAATATTGCTCTGACCTCCATTTAGAATTTTTAGACAACCGAAAATGGGTTTTGTCTAATCCTATCATTCCAAAAGGTGACATTCTAATATTAGCGGGTGATATTGTGCTTTTTAAAGAAATACACCAGCACCAAAAGTTCTTTGATTATGTGTCCAATCATTTTGAACAAACGTTTTGGATTCCCGGCAACCATGAATACTATAATTCAGATATTTCCAAAAGAAGTGGTTCTTTTGAGGAAAAAATCAGAGACAATGTAACTTTACTGAACAATACGGTGAAAACTATCAATGGAACGAGGCTAGTATTTTCAACCTTATGGTCACAAATTTCGGTAGAAAAACAGTTTTTAATTGAACAAAGCCTTTCGGATTTTAGAGTAATTCAAAAAAATGAAAAACGATTAATTGTCCAAGATTATAACCAGCTCCATCTGGAAAGTAGATCATTTTTAGAAGAAACATTCCAAACAAAAACAGATGCTCACACGGTTGTTATAACCCATCATCCACCTACATTTTTCAATTATCCAGAGAAATACGTCAACAGCAATATAAATGAAGCTTTTGGGACTGAAATGTCATCAGTTATTGAAAATAATGAAATAGACTACTGGATTTACGGTCACCATCATTGTAATGTGACTGATTTCACTATTGGCAAAACAAAATTGATTACTAACCAATTGGGATATGTAAAATACAATGAAAATAAAAATTTCAGAAATGATGCCGTATTTTCTACCTAATAAATTAAAGCCAATAACTTTTCCTTTCTAATTTTGCATTAAAAAATGGAAAATCCTTTTGAAATCATTTTAGAGAAATTAAACAATATTGAGAAAGCCATTGAAAAACTCAATATACCAACAAAAAACGACGATGAAATTTTGTTGTCTAGAGTTGAAACTTGTGAATTACTAAAAATTAACTTTTCTTCACTTTGGAAACATACCAAAAGCTGTAAACTAACCAGCTATGGGATTGGTAACAGAGTATATTATAAAAAAGGAGAAGTTTTGAGAAGCATTAAAAAATTGAATTAATAAAAATTTAAGGATACATACATTCAATATTAAAAATTTGAAATGGACTAAATTCTCTTTTTATTTTGCATTAAAAATGGAAAATCCTTTTGAAATTATTTTAGAAAAATTAAACAACGTAGAAAAAACCATTGAAAAGCTCAGTCTATCATCTCTTAATGATTCTAATACGTTATTATCAGTAGATGAAACTTGTGAACTCCTCAAAATTAAAAGAACTTCACTTTGGAAACATACTAGAACTGGAAGACTTACCAGCTATGGCTTTGGTAACCGAGTATACTATAAAAAAGAAGAAGTTCTAAAAAGCCTACTTAAGCTTTAAAAAGTGAGCTTACATAAAATGATTAGTGTATAAATTATATGAATTAACAGATGAAGAAATTACAAAATAAAGCTGGGTTAGACTATTCCTGTTATTAATAAAAAAAAGCCGTAATATGATTACGGCTTTTTAGCGACAGGCAAGGGAATCGAACCCTACACTCCCAAACTGGTGTTTCTTTTAAAATACATTTACATTCAAATTCTCATTGAAACAGAACCTGTCGAGTGGAAATGCCTGTCCGCCAAATTGAACTACCAAATGCTCTAAACTTGTTAAAATACTAGAAATCAACAAGTGTATGCTGATTTTAAAAATTGTTTTTCTCATACTCATTATGTTTTTATAACTTATAATACATTCTGACAGAACAACAACCAAAATTTCATGTAAATGCAAAGCCTCTAAAATAAAGAACCAATCAAGACTTTAATATCATAGAACCAATTTACTGTAAAATTTCATAATGTAAATACTTTTTATAAAGAAAATAATTAAGTTTGTAACTTATGAGAACAGAAGTCAATATTAATCCTAATATGCTTACTTGGGCAATTGCTCGAGCTGGATACGAATTACATGATTATTTGATAAAGTTTCCTAATGTTCAAAAATGGTTAGAAAACATCAAGAATCCTACCGTTAAACAATTAGAAGAATTTGCTAATAGGGTTCATATTCCTTTTGGTTATTTATTTCTCCCGGAGCCACCTACGGAAAGTATTCCGTTTCCTTTTTTCAGAACTGGAAATACAATCACTAATAAAGTGAGCTTAAATGTGTTCGACACAATACAGATTTTACAACGACGTCAAAATTGGATCACAGATTATTTAACAGAGAATGAACAAGAGCCATTATCTTTTGTCGGTAAATACAATGTAAACAATACCTTTGAAACAATTGTAGCAGATATAAGGAATACAATTGGTTTAGAGCCAAATTGGGCTAGTGAATTTCAAACTTTTGAAGAAACTTTAAGCTTTATTACAAACAAAATTGAAGAAATTGGAGTTTTTATAAACTTTAATGGGGTGGTTGAAAACAATACACATAGACCCATTAATGTTGACGAATGCAGGGGCTTTGTATTGGTAAACCAACATGCTCCATTTATGTTTATAAATGCAGCAGATGCTAAAGCAGCTCAATTATTTACTATTATACATGAATTAGCTCATATTTGGTTAGGTGAAAGTGCAGGCTTTGATAATCAAAACTTACTTCCAGCTAACGACCCAATAGAAAAATTATGTGATGCGGTAGCTGCCGAATTTCTTGTACCCGCTAAATCTCTAATTGATTTGTGGCAGAAAAAGCCAGGGATTGATTTTGCACGACGTTATTTCAAAGTAAGCCCCATAGTAATTGCAAGAAGAGCGATGGATTTAGGGCTAATTACAAGAGCTGAATTTTTTACATTTTATAATGGTTATATAGAAAGTTTTAAAAACAAAAAACAAAATCAAGGAAGTGGTGGCGATTTTTACGCTACCGCTAGAAAAAGAGTAAGTGTTAGTTTTGCAACTTATGTAAATCAAGCGGTTAATCAAAATAAATTACTGCATCGTGATGCATATAAAATAACAGGATTGAAAGGAGATACTTTTCAAAAGTTTGTAGCACAACACCTTCATTAATCCTATGGCAATTCCATTCTTACTTGATAGTAATTTTTTTATTGAAGCTCATAGAAATAGTTATCCATTTGATGTGTTCCCAAGTTTTTGGAATAAGGTTAAAGAATTAGCTCACGACGGACGAATCATCTCTATAGATAAAGTATTGAAAGAATTACATCTAAATAAAGATGAGTTATCGCAATGGTGTGCTGATAATCTACCAGCAGATTTTTTTAAAGATACAACTACCGTTATGCCTAATTATACCTTGCTGATCAACTGGGTTTATTCAAAATCAGCACAATACTCACAGTCAGCTATAAGCGAATTTCTTGATGCTGATGAAGCGGATGCTTGGTTAATTGCTTACGCTATGACAAATAAAAACGAGCTAATTACCCACGAAGTTAGCAGTCCAAACAGTAAGAATAAAGTGAAGATGCCTGATGCCGCAATACCTTTCAACGTAAATTGTATAAAGACAATAGAAATGTTTAGAATACTTGGGGAACAGTTTTAAAAAAAATAAATTATATTCTCGGCAAAGTTTCGGCAAAATTAGAAACAAAAAATCCCTAAAACATTGATTATAAACGTTTTAGGGGTTTTTAAAGTGCGGATAATAGGACTCGAACCTACACGCCTTGCGGCACCAGATCCTAAGTCTGGCATGTCTACCAATTTCACCATATCCGCGCAATTGTGGGTGCAAAGATAAACATAACTTCCAATTTTCAAAGTAAATTTGACAAAAAATATTCATACTCTTTTTTGTACTTTTGAAATATAAACAAAATTCAAATAATGGAAAATATTAAAGCATACGTTCAAGAACACAAAGATCGCTTTATCAACGAGTTAGTCGAATTATTAAAAATTCCATCCGTAAGTGCCGACACAGCTTATTCGCATGATGTTTTTGAAACAGCAGATGCCGTAAAAGCAAGTTTAGAAAAAGCAGGCTGTGATTTTGTTGAAATTTGTGAAACTCCGGGTTATCCAATCGTTTATGGGGAGAAAATCATAGACAAATCATTACCAACCGTTTTAGTATACGGACATTATGATGTTCAACCACCAGACCCAATGGAATTGTGGACTTCTCCTCCCTTTGAGCCTGTAATCAAGAAAACAGAAATTCATCCCGAAGGCGCTATTTTTGCCCGTGGATCTTGTGATGACAAAGGCCAAATGTACATGCACGTAAAAGCATTGGAATATATGGTTCAGTCAAACACTTTGCCTTGTAATGTAAAATTCATGATTGAAGGCGAAGAGGAAATTGGCTCCAAAAGTTTGAGTTGGTTTGTAGAACGCAATCAGGAAAAACTAAAAAACGATGTGATTTTAATTTCGGATACCGGAATGATTTCAAATCAGCAACCCTCAATCACAACCGGATTACGTGGGTTAAGTTATGTAGAAGTGGAAGTTACGGGACCAAACCGTGATTTGCATTCTGGACTTTATGGTGGTGCTGTTGCCAATCCAATCAATGCTTTGGCTAAAATGATTGCGTCACTTCATGATGAAAACAACCACATTACCATTCCTGGTTTCTATGATAATGTAGTAGAATTATCACTTGAAGAAAGAGCTGAAATGGCCAAAGCACCTTTCAATTTAGACAATTACAAAAAAGCATTGGACCTCAATGACGTTTATGGCGAAAGCGGTTATGTAACTAACGAAAGAAATTCTATTCGCCCTACGCTAGATGTCAACGGAATTTGGGGTGGTTACACAGGAGAAGGTGCTAAAACAGTGATTGCCAGCAAAGCTTTCGCTAAAATCTCGATGCGTTTGGTTCCAAATCAAGATTGGGAGGAAATCACCGAACTTTTCACAAAACACTTCACAAGCCTTGCTCCTGCTGGCGTTACCGTAAAAGTAAAACCACATCATGGTGGACAAGGTTATGTAACCCCTATAGACAGCATTGGCTATAAAGCCGCAAATATGGCATACACCGAAACCTTTGGCGTTCCCGCAATTCCAGTACGTTCAGGAGGAAGTATTCCTATCGTAGCATTATTCGAAAAAGAACTGAAAAGCAAGACTATTCTAATGGGATTTGGTCTGGACAGCGATGCCATTCACTCGCCAAACGAACATTTCGGAATCTTCAATTACCTAAAAGGAATTGAAACCATTCCGTTGTTTTACAAATATTTCGTGGAGTTGTCAAAATAAATTCCTTTCATTAAATACTATATCCGCTCTACACAGAGCGGATTTTTTTTGGGGCGTTCCTACGCTTCCACTATTGTTCCAGCGTGGTCAGGCTGTACGCTCTCAATCTTTTTATTTTTAAAAACAAAAAATAAAAAGGATTTCCACTTCCATCCTTAACGCAAACCGCTGACAACCAGAATATTTTTTTCTTTAAAATTTGTTTATTTGATTTTATATTCTACATTTGTAGAGCAAACTCTATTTTCGTAGAACAAAATCATTTTATGCGACAAACTGTAATTGTAATAGGCTTGGTATTTTTATTATTTGGTTGCAAAACCAATCAAATGAAAAATAAACTTAGAGAAGGACTTTGGATTGAACAATACACACAAGACAGTTCCCATTATAAATCGGTTGGGAAATATCGAAAAGGTGATCCCATAAAAAAATGGAGTTATTACTTAAATGGTAAAATCATTAAAAGAGAAAAATACAAAGACAACATCTGCAACACTACTTTTTATCATAAAAATGGAAAAATAGAGTCCAAAGGAAAAACAAAAATGGAAACGAGCGATAAGTACGCGCATTGGTTTTATTTTGGTGACTGGAACTTCTTTAATGAAGATGGAAAACTAATAACGATAAAGAAATACAATAACGGGGAATCACTTTCCAAAATAGAAACTAAATAAACATGCAACAACTAACTAACGCCGAAGAACAAGTAATGGAACACCTTTGGAAACTCGAGAAAGCTTTCATGAAAGACTTGCTCGAAGCTTATCCAAAACCAAAACCGGCTACCACAACTGTAGCTACTTTATTGAAAAGAATGATCGACAAGCAATTTGTAGCCTACAGGGAGTTTGGGAACTCTCGGGAATATTATCCTTTGGTAAAAAAGACCGATTATTTCTCGAAACATGTAAACGGATTGATTAGTAATTTCTTCAACAATTCGGCATCGCAATTTGCTTCCTTCTTTACCACCGAAACTAATTTATCGCAAACGGAACTGGAAGATCTCAAAAAAATAATAGACAGTGAAATTCTAAAAAAGAAAAAATGAGTGACTTTCTAATCAAATCGACAATTACTTTATTCGTGCTACTGGCAGTGTATTATTTGTTTTTGGAAAAAGAAAAAATTCACGTTTTCAATAGGTTTTACTTGTTGTTCAGTCTTGTCTTTTCGATGGTGATTCCATTCATAACTATTGAAGTAATTGAGGAAATAGCACAACCTGCAGTCAATCCGGGAAATATCCAGATACTGCAAGGAAGCGCAGTACTACTAGAGGAAACAAACTATTTGGCAATAGGATTATGGAGTTTGTATGCTGTAGTAACACTCGTTTTGGCGGTACGCTTTTTCAGTAATATCATCAAGATCTCGTCTAAAATGAAATCGAACACACCAATTGCCTACAGAAATGCCAAATTAATTTTGGTACCCGAAAAAACGTTGCCGCACACTTTTCTGAATACGATTTTCATCAACGAAACGGAATACAACAACCGTCAAATTGAAGCTGAATTGTACACACACGAACTTACGCATGTAACCCAAAAACACACCTTGGATATTTTATTCATCGAAATGTTGAAAACCGTTTTTTGGTTCAACCCCATTTTTATTTTTTACAAAAAAGCCATACAACTCAACCACGAATTTCTTGCCGATGAGAAAGTAGTGAACTCCTATAACAATGTTCCGTTTTATCAATCTTTATTATTATCGAAAGCGAACGAGAACCAAACTTTTTACTTGGCCAGTAATTTGAATTATTTAATAACTAAAAAACGATTACTTATGATGACAAAAACCACATCAAAAACAGAAGCTTTATTAAAAAAAGTAATGCTAATCCCTGCAGTAACTGCCTTATTGTTTTTATTGTGTACGAAAGTCGTTGCGCAAGAAACCAATGTAAAAAAAGAAACTACTCCTAAAAAATCTGAGAATTTAATTAAAACGTATTACGACAAAACTACTTTTAAAATCAAAGATGAAAAAGGAAAGGTTGCCAGCGAAAAAAAATACAATGAACTAACTCCTGTAGAAAAGAGAGCTATACCTTCTATCCTATCCAAGCAAAAAGAATTGCCTACAAACGAGGAACTTCTGGGGATTTTAAGTAAAGGAGCTCCTGAAGTGATTGAAATTGATGCCTACGATTCTGAAAATCAGTTTGTCCAAAAAGGGGAAAATGAAATCTACAATACTGCTGGAATAACCGAAAAACCAGATTTCCCGGGGGGAATGATGAAATTCTATCAATTTGTCGGCAATAATTTTAAAACTCCAGAACAACCTAACTTAAAAGGAAAAGTATACATCACCTTTATAATAGAAAAAGACGGCAGTTTAAGCGATATAAAAAACATACGAGATATTGGTTTTGGAACCGGTGACGAAGCCATACGTGTTTTGAAAATATGCCCGAAATGGATTCCCGGAAAAATGAACGGAGTTCCTGTTAGAGTAATGTATAGCTTACCAATAACTATTCAATCTGGAAAGGCGTAATTGTAAAAAAACAAATCCGCTTCAAAAGAAGCGGATTTATCAAACTAAAAATCTAAAAAAACTACTAACTAAACTCTTTATCAGGATTGTATCCTAAATACGCCATGGATTGTTCCTTGAAAACAACACCATATTCTTCTAATTCTTTCAAAATAGGCACATAGACTTCTTTACGAATAGGCAATTGAACTCCCGGAGTCGTAATTTTACCATTCAATATTAATAAAGTCGCCATGGCAACAGGCAAACCCACTGTTTTTGCCATAGCCGTATACGTTTGATCGTCACCAATACAAACCATTTTTGAATCTATTTGTTCTTTCTTGCCATTTAATTCGTATCCAAATTTATGATACATGACAATCATATCTTTATCTTTAGGTTGAAGTGTCCAGCTATCACTAAGTATTTTCTCTAAAATTTGAGCCGGAGTAGCATTCTTCAATCCTACTTTTTTATCCCGATTGAACAAATCTAATTCTAACAATTTATCCCACATGATATCATCTTGGTCAATTTTTAGAATCAAACGCGTTTTAATTTCTACAGAATCTGTTGGATGATATGGTAAAAAAGAATTTACAAATTCTCTATAACTCATGTTTTCAGAATCTTCCATGATGTAACTATCATCCGTCATTCCTAACTGAACAAACATATTCCAAGCTTTAGAAAAACCAACTCTCCGAATCGTCCCCCTATATAAAGTAAGTACATTATCTAAACCATAAACACTTCTATATTTTAGGGAATCCCGATTCGAATACGCTTCAAATCGACCATAACCTTCAACATCCAAAAACTCTGTTCTACGGAATAAATTACAATACGGAATGTATTTATAAGTTCCCTCTTGAATAAATTTGGCAGCGCCACCTTGACCGGCAAGAACTACATTACGTGGTGCCCAGGTAAATTTGTAATTCCAAAGATTCGTATCGGATTCTGGAGCTACAAGACCTCCACAAAAAGATTCAAAAAGAAGCATTTCTCCACCTTTTTCTTTAATCTCATCAATCACTTTCATTGCACTCATGTGGTCAATTCCAGGATCAAGTCCAATTTCATTCATGAAAATCAGATTATTCTCTTTGGCTGCAGCATCTAATTCCTGCATGGCATCACTCACGTAGGAAGCGGTAACCAAATGCTTTTTGTAAACAATACAATCCTTAGCTACCTCAATATGCAAATGAGCCGGCAACATTGAAATAACAATAGTAGCTTTCTGAATCGCTTCTTTTCTTTGATTTTCATCAAAAATATTTAAGGCAATCGCCGTTGCATTGGGATGATTATTTGTCTTTTTTTGAGCTAATGCCAATGACAAATCACCAATAACAACATGCAGATTCTCTTTTTCAGATTTATTTAGAAGATACTGTATCAAAGACGAAGCTGATCTTCCTGCCCCGATGATTAAAATTGTTCTCATTTTTTATAATTATAACACAAACATACAAAATTGTTGTATTTATAACAAATAGCATTGTTAAAATTTTTCATAAATGGCAAAAAATTCAATACCTGCTAAACCAATCTCTATTTAAAGTATCTCATAAAACACTTTTAATTTAAGCATAGATGAGATACTTTTGTAATAAAACAAAATCAACATGGATAAAAAGATAATTTCAACAGGAGCTATTTTAGGAATGATTGCAATAATTCTTGGTGCTTTTGGCGCACATGCCCTAAAAAAAGTACTGTCTATGGAACAATTAGCTACTTTTGAAACCGGTGTGCGCTACCAAATGTACCATGCCTTGTTTTTATTGTTTATTGGACTAATGAAAGACATCCCTCAAAAAGCAAAAAAAGCAATCTATTTTTTGGTTCTTTTTGGTGTAATTTTATTCTCTGGATCAATTTATCTATTAGCGACAAACAATCTTACTTTTTTTGATTTTAAAATTATAGGATTCGTTACTCCTATTGGCGGACTCCTATTAATACTGGGCTGGGGCATTTTATTGATGAATATTATGAATAAAAAATCACAAAATTAGAAGAATCAAAGGCTATCTAAAATATAATTTCTACTTTTGCTGTCTATAAAAAAGAAACTACACAACAATAAATTTATGGACAATAACACGCTTTTCTCGCAATCGATTTCGTTAAAAGAATTAGGAATTGAAAATGCAAAAATTCATTACCAGTTATCCCCTGAAGAATTACACGACATAACCATAAAATTAGGTCAAGGAATTGAAAGCTCAACCGGTGCATTAGCAGTAAATACAGGCGAATATACTGGCCGTTCTCCTCAAGACCGATATATAGTAAAAGACAGCATCAGTGAAAATCAAGTTTGGTGGGGAAAAGTAAATATCCCTTTTGAATCAGATGCTTTTGAAGCACTTTATAATAAAGTAACCTCCTATTTGTCCAACAAAGAGGTTTATGTAAGAGATTCATACGTATGTTCTGATCCAAATTACAGATTAAATATTCGCGTAATCACAGAAACTCCTTGGGCAAATTTATTTTGTTACAATATGTTTTTGAGACCAGAAATGGACGAATTAGCAAACTTCGACCCAGAATGGACTTTACTTTGCGTACCTAGCTTTATGGCAGATCCTGCTATAGACGGAACTCGTCAAAGCAATTTTGCAATTCTTGACTTTACAAGAAAAGTAGTTTTGATAGGCGGAACTGGATATACCGGGGAAATGAAAAAAGGAATTTTCTCAGCATTGAATTTCATTTTACCAGTTTTCAAAAACACGTTACCAATGCACTGTAGCGCCAATGTTGGAAAAGACGGAGATACTGCTATTTTCTTTGGATTATCAGGAACCGGAAAAACAACTTTATCTGCGGATCCAAACAGAAAATTAATTGGTGATGATGAACATGGGTGGACTAATGAAAATACAGTTTTCAACTTTGAAGGCGGTTGTTATGCAAAAGTCATAAACCTTTCTGAAGAAAACGAACCAGATATTTTTAGAGCTATAAAAAAAGGAGCAATCCTAGAAAATGTAGTCCTAAATAAAGACACTAATGAAGTTGATTTTGAAGATATTTCAATCACACAAAACACCAGAGTAAGCTATCCTATTTACCATATTGATAACATTCAACCTGGCTCTATTGGAAAAAATCCAAAGAATATATTTTTCTTAACTGCCGATTCATTTGGAATATTACCTCCAATCTCTAAACTTACTCCGGGGCAGGCTGCCTATCACTTTATTTCTGGTTACACGGCAAAAGTTGCAGGAACAGAAGCTGGAATTACAGAACCTCAGCCTAATTTTTCGGCTTGTTTTGGCGCACCATTTATGCCTTTGCACCCAACAAAATATGCTGAAATGTTGAGTAAAAAAATGAAAGATGCCAATGTAAAAGTTTGGTTAATCAATACGGGTTGGACAGGCGGTCCTTACGGTATAGGAAGCCGAATGAAATTAAAATACACACGTGCTATGATTACCGCTGCATTAAACGGAGAATTAGACGATGTGGCTTACGAAAATCACAAAGTATTTGGAATTGCAAAACCGCAAACCTGTCCAAATGTTCCTAGTGAAATATTAAATCCAAGAAATACGTGGGAAGACCCTGAACTATACGATAAAAAAGCGGTGGAATTAGCTCAAAAATTCAAAGCTAACTTCGCCAAATTTGAAGAATTTGCCAACGCCGAAATTATGGCAGGAGCACCATTAGCTTAAGTTAATATTAATTCAAAACCAATAGAGCCGTTCGTAAAGAGGGGCTCTATTTTTATATATAAAATCGTTAATTAAAAACATATCAACTATTTATACCAATATTGATTTTTTGGCGTTAAATTTGTAATCATCAATCAATCAAAAAAATCAATCATGTTAAAACAATTTTTCATCCTTTGTTCTGGAGCCGACAAAGACCTTCTTGAAGGCTGTTCCGAAGGCGAACAAACCAAATACGTCGGTATTGGCGCCACTGTTTTCTTTACCGCAGTCATGGCTTTTCTTGCCAGTTCTTACGCACTATTTACCGTTTTTGACAGTATATATCCCGCAATCGCTTTTGGTATCGTTTGGAGTTTACTTATTTTTAATTTGGACCGTTTTATTGTTTCCACTATTCGAAAAAGAGACCAATTTGGAAGTGAATTTCTGCAGGCAACTCCCCGAATTATTTTAGCGGTAATCATTGCAATAGTGATCTCAAAACCATTGGAAATTAAAATTTTCGAAAAGGAAATCAATACCGTTTTATTGAAAGAGAAAAATGCCATGGCTTTGAATAACAAAAAGGAAGTGGCGAATTATTTCAAGTCCGATTTAGACAAAAACAAAGCTGAAATAGCAGGTTTGAAATCGGAAATCACTAAGAAAGAAAAAGAAGTCAATACACTTTACGAAACGTACATCACAGAGGCCGAAGGAACTGCAGGAACCAAAAAATTCGGCAAAGGCCCTGTTTTTAAAGAAAAAATTGCCAAACATGATTTGGCCAAAAAAGAATTGGACACCTTACAAAAAACCAACTTGGCTAAAATTGCTGAAATGGAGAAAAACACTAAAACTCTACAAACCGATTTAGACAAGAAAGTTACCGAAACACAGCCTATTATTGATGGATTTGACGGTTTAATGGCACGAATCAACGCCTTGGATAAATTACCTTGGCTTCCTTCGTTTTTTATTATGCTCTTGTTTTTAGCCATTGAAACTTCTCCTATTATTGCCAAATTACTTTCTCCAAAAGGTGAATACGATTATAAATTAGAAGATTTAGAAACGGCTTTAAAAGCTACAATTGAACAAGACAAATACCAACGCACTTTGTTAGTAAAAACTAGTGCAACGATGCACGATAAAGTCTACGGAGATATTGCTGATGACAAGAAATTATATGATTTGCAACGAAAAAATGCTACTGATTTATTAGAATTACAATCCAATAATTTTGTAGAAAAACAGAAAAGAACTTTATAATAAAAACAAAACCCGACTACTATCAGTGTCGGGTTTTTTATTATTTATTCCTTAGCGCTCTTTACGAAACTACATATGACTCAAAATTTCTTTTTTGAAAGCATCATATTCGCCTTGTAAAATCAATCCGTTGTCCAATAATTTTTTATAATTCTGTAGTTTTTCAAAAAGTTCGTCTTGAGATAAATCACTTAAAGATTTGTCTTTTGGGCTTGTTGAAATGGCTTCGAATTCCTGATTTTCAGCAGTGAAATTTGGTTGTAAAATTGGCATTATTTCAGCAAAACTAGTCACTTCTTCCGTTTCCATTTCCTCAATAATTTCAACCTCTTCCATTGGAGCTTCATCCATCATGGTTGCGTTTAATACAGACCCAACTTTCAGTATATCCAATTGTTCTTTGGCATACGTAAAAATCTTTCGAGCCTGGATTTTAGGAATATAATCAATAGAAACTTCCATATTAGTTCTGGTTGTAAAAGAAAACTCTGAACCCAGAATATTTTCTTTCACAAAAGTTCCTTCAATCTCGTCCCAAGTATAATCAATAAAATTCATTGAAAGTCCCAGATTTTTTGGTTGACAAATGATAACTCTCTTATTCGTCATCACAATACTATCCGGTAAAACGGTAATCGCTGGTTTTTTTTGAACAGCAATATATCCGATTTCTTCATTTTTCATCAATAAATCACTCAATTTTGAAGCGATTTTTTCAATAGCTTTTGGGTCTTGTTCTTCGTTTAAAAACTTCTTAAATTGTTCTTTCATATGATATGCTGAATTTATTTCAGTATGTGTTTGTAATTTTTATTCTGAATTCTTTCGCAAAAGTAATGCCTAATTTTCTAATTCTTGAATTTCACTCTGCAATTTCTTTGTTAAACTTTTGAAAACCAATTCATAGGAATGATCAATCAACTCCTTGACAAGCACATCTGGAACTGATGCATTTATCGCAATTGTATTCCAATGGGTTTTACTCATATGAAAACCCGGCTGAATGTCATCGTATTCAGCGCGTAATTCCTGGGCGTGCTCCGGATCACATTTCAAATTGACTGACGGTTGTCCTTTTTCCCATTGACTTAAAGACGACAATGCAAACATTTTTCCACCCACTTTAAATACCAATGTATCTTCGTCAAAAGGAAAATGTTCCGTCACTCCTTTTTTAGACAAGCAATATTCGTAATATGTTTCTAAGTTCATTTATGAAATTATTTTTTCATCATTTAAAATAGCATACAAAACTGGCTTGCTAGGACTCGCATCATTCTCAAAAGATGCGATTTGTAAATTCAGCAAATAATTGCCGTCTTTCACTTTGTCAGAAACAAAAATCATTTCCGTAATCGTACAATCCAATCGTGCATCAGTATTCAGATTGTTAACATCTTTTACATTCCAAAATGCTTTGTGTGCCAATAATTTTCCATCATCTTTTTCTTTATCGACACTTGGCAAATCAATCAATAAATGCTGAATTCCGCTTTCGCGAATGAAACGTGCAGCATCTTCCTCCAGAAAAGGCGGGTTCGTATTGGAATATTTTAAAGATTTTTTTATTTTAAAATTCGGAAGCGTTCTAATAATTATGGCTTCAGGAGTTTTCCCGCTCAAACTGTTTTCAATCTGATTTTTTGTTATCACCAAATCTTCTCCTTGTATTTCCGGCACAACCGAAATCAATTCTGCCAAAAAGAAAAACTGTTTCAAGGACTGATTAATACTGTAAAATTCTCGTGTAATATGCCCCAGACATTCGGTGTGCGTTCCATGTCCGTGTGGATTGAAGAAAATATTATTGAAATTGGTAGACGATTTCCCTTCCGAAACTTTGCCTAACCAATCCCCAAAAACCACGGGTTCAATTACTGGCTTTTCAATGTACCAAGCAATTGGATTCTCGTCTGTATTTGTCAACGGAATCGAAATATCAATGGGTTTTGATAAGTTGACTTCGAAATTGTTGATTTTTGCTTTCATAGTTTTTTTACCGCAAAGGTCGCAAAGGTTTACGCAAGGCTCGCAAAGTCAAATTTAAAGATTAATTTCCACGCCTTTTGACAAATAGACGACGAAATTATTGATTTTTACTTTCATGTTTTTTTTAATGCAAATGGCGCAAAGATTTGCGTAAGGCTCACTAAGTCATGATTAAAGATTATTTACAATTCGTTTTATTCCATCTTTTATCAAAACAACATTAAAATTTATAAGTAAACCTAGCTTACAATCAGTCAATTTCAGATACGTTAATAATTGAGCAAAATGAATATCATTTAAAGCATCCACCGATTTTATTTCTAAAATCAATTTATCCTCAACAATAATGTCAATTCGGTAACCAATCTCTAATTTTACTTCTTCATATACCAAAGGCAAGGATTTTTGTTTTACAACATTCAAACCCAATTTCTTTAGTTCATAATATAGACATTCTTCATAGGCGCTTTCTAATAATCCCGGTCCAAGTCCCTTATGGACTCTCAAAGCACAATCAAATACAATTCTTGATAATTCATTTTCAGTCATACTAATAAATCTTTGTGAACTTTGCGTAAACCTTTGCGAACCTTGCGGTTAAATAATTATTCCAAATTTAAGTAAAATAAATCTGATGCAATTCCATCTGTCAAAAACTTTCCTTTCGGTGTTGGTTTCAAGATATTGTTTTCGATAAAAACTAAATCATCATTAAGAAACTTCTGTACTTGTTTATTTAGATAGTCCAAATATTCATCCCCAAATTCCGTTTTTATTCTATCCAAAGAAACGCCCCAAATCGTTCGTAAACCGGTCATAACATATTCATTATAACGGTCAGCAATTGAAAGAATTTCAGTTTCGTTAGGCAGTTTATTTTCTTGAATGGCTTTTATATACAGCGCATTATTCGAAACATTCCAACTTCTCGAAACACCATCATAACTATGCGCCGAAGGACCAATTCCAATGTATTTTTTCCCCAACCAATAAGCCGAATTGTTCTTAGAAAAATAATTGGCCTTCCCAAAATTTGACAATTCATAATGGATAAATCCATTTGTTTCAAGCGTTTCTACCAAAATAGCAAAATGCTCTTGGGCAACTTCATCCTTAGGCGCGGCAATTTTTCCTGTTTGTATCAGTTTATTCAAAGCGGTTTTTGGTTCCACAGTTAACGCATAACTCGAAATATGCGGAATCCCAAAAGACAATGCTGTTTCAATATTTTGTTTCCATTTTTCGTTACTCATTCTCGGAATTCCATAAATCAAATCAAGGGAAATATTGTCAAAATATATGGTAGCTTCTTCCAAACATTTTTTGGCTTCCGCCGAATTATGAGCGCGGTTCATCAATTGTAAATCTTCTTCAAAGAAAGACTGAATCCCAATGCTTAATCGGTTAATTTTACTTTTAGACAATTCAATTATTCGTTCGCTTGACAAATCATCCGGATTGGCTTCCAGTGTGATTTCGGGATTTTCAATCACAGAATAATTGCTATAAACTGCAGCAATCAAAAAATTAATTTCTTCGGAAGTTAAAACACTTGGCGTTCCTCCACCAAAATAAATGGTTTCGACATCTTCATTCTCAAACTCACTTTTACGCATTTGAATTTCTTTGGCAATAGCCAAAACCATTTCTTCTTTCTTCTTCATCGAAGTCGAAAAATGGAAGTCGCAGTAATGACACGCCTGCTTGCAAAAAGGGATATGAATATAGATTCCTGACATAATTAGTGGTCAGTAATCAGTGATTAGCGGTCAGTTCTACAAACTGAATACTGATAACCGACTACTATTTTTTAACTCGTTCTTCGTTTTGTTTTACAAAAGCATCCCAACCGGTATAACTTTTGGCGCCAACCACTTTTCCGGAATTGAAAAAATGACAAACTGCAGCTGCCAATCCATCGGTACTGTCAAGATTTTTTGGTAATTCTTTCAGCCCCAATAATTGTTGAAGCATTTTGGCTACTTGTTCTTTACTGGCGTTTCCGTTGCCGGTAATCGCCATTTTTATTTTCTTAGGCTCATATTCAGTTATAGGAATATCTCTCGAAAGTCCCGCTGCCATTGCTACACCTTGCGCACGTCCCAACTTTAGCATCGACTGCACGTTTTTACCAAAGAAAGGCGCTTCGATTGCTATTTCATCTGGATTGTGCGTATCAATCAACTCAATCGTGCGTTCAAAAATGATTTTCAGCTTTTGATAATGATTATCGTATTTGGACAATTGCAATTCGTTCAATTGCAAAAACTCCATTTTTTTATTGACAATTTTTATCAATCCAAAACCCATAATCGTCGTTCCCGGGTCAATTCCTAATATGATGCGTTCGTTTGCCAATTTTAATTTGTTATTTTGCAGTAATGATTACAATTCCACACAAAACTAAGCAATTCCTCGTACTTCTAATCAAACTTTTGATTGTGGGTGGCGCGTTTTATTTTATTTACAATCAATTAGCCAATAACGACAAACTGGATTGGCAAAAATTCATTGTTTTATTCCAGAAAAACCAATCCATTGGCGGAATCGCGTTTATTTTGTTATTGAGTGTTTTGAATCGGTTTTTTGAAATCTTGAAATGGCAAAACTTAGTTGGATTTATCCATAAAATATCTTTGCGCGAAGCAACAAAACAAGTTCTTGGTGCATTAACCGCGGGACTTTTTACGCCAAACGGCGTGGGAGAATATGCCGGAAAAGCATTGTTTTTTGATAAATCAAACACTAAAAAAGTGATTTTCTTGAACCTGATTTGCAACGGAATCCAAATGATATTGACCGTTATTTTTGGAATTTTCGGGTTGTTGTATTTCAATGCACAATACAATGTGATTACTACAAAAACCGTTATGATTCTGTTTGGCATTTGTTTTTTGGCATTTGGAATCTTGTTTTCTTTGAAAAAAATAAACGTTAAAGGCTATTCTATCGAAAAACTGATTCATAAGATTAACGAAATCCCAAAAACCATTCATCAAAAAAATATCTTTTTAGGCATTTGTCGTTTCCTGGTTTTTTCGCACCAATATTACTTTTTGTTTCTGGCTTTTGATGTTGACTTACCATATTTAATAGCCATTGCCACGATTACAAGCGTTTATTTCCTAGCTTCCTCTTTGCCTACTTTTCAGTTTTTGGATTTTGCCGTAAAAGGAAGTGTAGCCGTTTATTTCTTCGGAATTCTGGGCGTAAACGAATGGATAGTAATTTTTATAACCACACTTATGTGGTTTCTGAATGTAGTTCTGCCGGTAATAATTGGCAGTTATTATGTTTTGAATTTTAAAACTAAAAATCCAATATGATTTTTGTTTTGTACTTCGTTATAATCCTCTATTGCGTTGCGATTGCCTTCTTGATTTATGGTTTCACCAAAGTAAATGCTATAGATTATATTGGCTTAACGCCAAAAACAAAATTTTCGATTATTGTTCCTTTCCGGAATGAAGCCGAAAATTTACCCATTCTATTGGAGAGTTTGTCGAAATTGAATTATCCTATGGAATTGTTCGAAGTGATTTTGGTCGATGATTTTTCTGAAGTAGCGTTTAAAATTCCAAGTTTGAAGTTTAAAGTTTCGGTTATAAATAAGGTCAGAGTTACGAATTCGCCCAAGAAAGATGCGATTGTAACCGCAATGCAAATTGTAACTACGGACTGGATTATCACCACCGATGCCGATTGTACAATAAATACAAACTGGCTATTGACCTTGGACAATTATATTCAGCTTCATGATGTTACTATGATTGCCGGGGCGGTTACGTATGATTGTGGCAATTCATTTTTGCATCATTTCCAGCAGTTGGATTTGTCGAGTTTACAAGGTGCAACAATTGGAAGTTTTGGAATCAACAAAGGGTTTATGTGTAATGGCGCCAACTTTGCGTATACCAAATCGTTTTTTAAAAAGCTGAACGGTTTTGAAGGAAACGATGGAATTGCCAGCGGTGATGATGTTTTCTTGTTGCAAAAAGCGACTGCCCAGTTTCCTAAAAAAGTTCATTATCTAAAATCTCAAAATACAATTATCACTACAAAACCATTAAACGATTGGAAATCGTTGTTTTATCAGCGCGTACGCTGGGCATCCAAAACAAGTTCGTATCAAAGTTCTTTCGGAAAAGGATTGGGGCTGTTAGTATTTGCGGGAAATCTGAGTTGGCTTTTCGTTCTTGGTTTTTGGGTCTTCGGTTTAACTGCTTTTCAGAATGTCTTTTTATTATTTACTTTGAAGTTTTCAGTTGATATCGTTTTGATTTACAAAGCCAATGAATTTTTAACCAAAACCAAAATACAGTATTTGATTTTGAGCAGTTTATTATATCCTTTTTTTTGTGTGAGCGTAGCTTTGTACTCTTTGTTTGGAAAATATGAATGGAAAGGCAGAAAATTTTAACTTACACTAATGCCCTAGCCCAGATGGAAACGGCATCCTTTTTCTTTTTTCCTTTAAAAAAGAAAAAGATACAGTGAACAGCTGGAAACAGCTCCAAAAAACTACTCTACTTTTAGAATAACCGGAAGTATAAATTGGGTCTTTACGGGAATTCCGCGTTTTATGGCGGGGTTAATTTTTGGGAAATCAACCAAACGTGCTTTAAGAATACTGTCAATTTTGATTTTGTCGTAGGCAACCGAATCTTTTGGAAATTGAGGCTCGAATTGGATGGTCGCATTTGGGAAAACAGTAACCTTTACTTCAATCGTATCCAGTTCAGGATAGAGAATCGAGAGGGTGTCAACGCTCAATTTCTCTTGAATCAGCAACGTTAAAACTTCGAAAAAACACTGTTGACGTTGTTTTTTATCTTCTATTTTTTCGCAATCCACTACCGATGGGTATTCATCGACTTCTTTCCAGTTGATTGATTTCAGTTCCTTTTGCAACAATTCCTTTTCCGATGGAATTTGCTTGTCAAAGTATTGACAGGAATTAAAAAATATAAATACTAAAAAGAGGTAATACTGCTTCAAGGTTTTGTTTTTGAATTGGACTAATATTCTATAAAAATACAATTATTTTTTTGGAGAGGCTTTCGAAAGCAAATAATCTTCATAGTTTTCAGCAAACCATTTCTTTTTGTTTTCGGCGGCGACTTCTTTTTGATCCGGATACAAAGCTGCCAATCTATCTGAAAAAATAGCAATCTGAATCGTATATTTATAGAATTCCTCTTTTGTCAATACTAAATTTGGATTTGATTTTTTATCGGAAAACTCAAAAAAAAGCCTGTCAAACTCTTTCATCGAAAAATTTAATACTTTTACTCTGTTCTCGTTGTAAATAGCCTCCTTTAAAATCATATCGTTGCTTTTTACAATTTTTTCCTGAGCATTTACGGCACATAAAGAAAAAGTAAAAAAGAAGATAATCGAAAATGAAACTATTAATTTAATATCTTTCATAAGCTGGTTAGGTGTTGCTTTTGTGTTTTCAAAATTACTAAAAATAAATTTATGGATGTACTGCTTTTGGTTCTTGGTTTCATGTGTGTTATTTTGGGCATTTTTGGTAGTTTTTTACCCGTTTTACCCGGACCCAGCATCAGTTGGGTTGGGTTGGCATTACTTTATTTTACGAATGCTGTTCCAGCAAATTATTGGATTTTAGGAATTGCATTGTTAGTCACTGTTATCATATCGGTTTTAGATTACGTGATTCCGGCTAAAGGAACCAAGAGATTTGGCGGAAGCTCGTATGGCATCTGGGGAACTAACCTCGGTCTGATTATTGGAATCCTTGCTCCTATCCCTTTTGGGTTCATTATCGGTCCTTTTGTTGGCGCGCTAATAGGAGAACTTATTTATGATTTTAAAGACCACAATCGGGCTTTGAAAGCAGCCGCAGGTTCCTTTATAGGTTTTCTGGCTTCCAGCTTTATGAAATTTGTGGTTTGCGTAATGTATTTGGGTTTGTTTGTATGGACTGTTTGGCACTATAAATCGGAATTGTTCTAATGTACCATTAGTTTTAAAAACTCTTTTTAAAAGAAAAAGCTTTTCAGTTATGAAAAGCTTTTTATTACTAGTCTCGTTTTTGGAACGAGAGGACTCGAACCCGTCTCGTCCCAAAAGACGAGATAACAGTTATGCGTTCTATTCAACTTGAAAACTAGTTAATAATCTTTCTATCGAAGCAACATTAAGCTTTTTCAATCGTAATTCTTCTTTTAATGCTTCTGTTTTTGTTTCAAATTCTTTGAAATAAACCAAAACCCACGGACTTTTTCCAGAAGTGTATCGGCTTAAATCATTATTGTGTTCAAAAATACGCTTACCAAGATCTTGTGTAAATCCTTTGTAAAATAATCCTTGATGATTTTTTATGATGTAAACAAAATACATATCGATTGCTATTTGAATTTTACAAAAACAAAAAAAGCTTTTCTATTACGAAAAGCTTCTTGTTACTAGTCTCGTTTTTGGAACGAGAGGACTCAAACCCGTCTCGTCCCAAAAGACGAGATGACAGGCATGTGCTCTATTCAACTTGAAAGCTCCTTATTAATCTTTCTATCGAAGCAACATTAAGCTTTTTCAATCGCAATTCTTCTTTTAATGCTTCTGTTTTTGTTTCAAATTCTTTGAAATACACCAAAACCCATGGACTTTTTCCAGAAGTGTATCGGCTTAAATCATTATTGTGTTCTAAAATACGCTTACCAAGATCTTGTGTAAATCCTTTGTAAAATAATCCTTGATGATTTTTTATGATGTAAACAAAATACATATCGATTGCTATTTGAATTTTACAAAAACAAAAAAAGCTTTTCTATTACGAAAAGCTTTTTGTTACTAGTCTCGTTTTTGAAACGAGAGGACTCGAACCCGTCTCGTCCCAAAAGACGAGATGACAGATATGCGTTCTATTCAACTTGAAAACTCGTTAATAATCTTTCTATCGAAGCAACATTAAGCTTTTTCAATCGCAATTCTTCTTTTAATGCTTCTGTTTTTGTTTCAAATTCTTTGAAATACACCAAAACCCATGGACTTTTTCCAGAAGTGTATCGGCTTAAATCATTATTGTGTTCAAAAATACGCTTACCAAGATCTTGTGTAAATCCTTTGTAAAATAATCCTTGATGATTTTTTATGATGTAAACAAAATACATATCGATTGCTATTTGAATTTTACAAAAACAAAAAAAGCTTTTCTATTACGAAAAGCTTTTTTATTACTGGCGGTCTGGACGGGACTCGAACCCGCGACCCCATGCGTGACAGGCATGTATTCTAACCAACTGAACTACCAAACCAGTACTTAATCTATAACATTCTAATTCTTAAACACAGTTCTTGAATCGAACCCGCCTCGTCATAAAGACGAGATGACAGGCATGTATTCTAACCAACTGAACTACCAAACCAGTATTTTAATCTATAACATTCTAATTCTTAAATTCAAGTCTTGAATCGAACCCGTCTCGTCCCAAAAGACGAGATGACAGGCATGTATTCTAACCAACTGAACTACCAAACCAGTATTTTAATCTATAACATTCTAATCCTTAAATCCAAGTCTTGAATCGAACCCGTCTCGTCCCAAAAGACGAGATGACAGGCATGTATTCTAACCAACTGAACTACCAAACCAGTATTTTAATCTATAACATTCTAATTCTTAAACACAGTTCTTGAATCGAACCCGTCTCGTCCCAAAAGACGAGATGACAGGCATCTATTCTAACCAACTGAACTACCAAACCAGTATTTTAATCATAACATTCTAACCTGTTAATCCAAGTCTTGAATCAAATCCGTCTCGTCCCAAAAGACGAGATGACAGGCATCTATTCTAACCAACTGAACTACCAAACCAGCTTCTTTTTAAATCAAAAAAGCTATCCACAAAAGTGGAAAGCTTTTCATTGGTCTAACTACTAAACCCGCTACGAGTTACAAATTCGTAGCAAACAACACAACTAACTTTAGATACTTTATAGGGGCAAAAAAGCCTTTCTGTTACGAAAGGCTTTCCCCAATATTGCGGTCTGGACGGGACTCGAACCCGCGACCCCATGCGTGACAGGCATGTATTCTAACCAACTGAACTACCAAACCTCTGCGTTATTGCGGTGGCAAAGATACAATAGATTTCCGTTTACACAAGCGTTTTTTGAAAAAATAATTGATAAATTTTAACCTTATTATCCAAAGTTTTGTTTTTCAACCAAGTATGTCATTAAAATTTTTTCAAAACTTTCTCCAACACTTACCGGAATGTACTTTATTCGGTTTTGTGAGCAGGTCAAAGCGAGTTTCTTAAAGTAACTTTCTGTCTGTTTTTCGTATTCTTCTTTGACATTATCCGCAAAAACTGCTACTTCTTCTCCTGTTTCTACATCAATAAACTTCCTTGGAGCGTTATCAAAGTCAAAATTTAACTCTGTTTTGTTATCGACAACGTGAAACAAGACCACTTTATGCTTGTTGTGTTTCAAATGTTGCAGCGCATTGAACAACGCTTCCTCATTACCAGACTGAAACATATCCGTAAATAAGACAATCATCGAACGGCGGTGAATCTTCTCCGCTATTTGATGCAAAAATGTAATTGTATCGGTACTTTTTTTAGTCGCAGGTTTCTCTAAAAGCCCTTCAAGTGTATTTAAGATCATTCTATGATGGCGATCACTGCCTTTTTCAGGAGCATAGTACTCATATGTATCCGAAAACACACTTAGTCCCACAGCATCGCGTTGCTTCTTTAAAAGATTCATTAAAACCGCTGAAGCTAAAACAGAAAAGCCAATCTTATTCTCAAAAAATTGCTGACCGCCTTTTAGTTTCGGATAATGCATTGAAGAGGAATTATCGATAATAAGATGACACCGCAAATTAGTTTCTTCCTCAAATCGTTTGGTGTACAAACGATCCGTTTTGGCAAACAATTTCCAATCAATGTGTTTGGTACTTTCGCCAACATTATAGACTTTATGCTCAGCAAATTCTGCCGAAAATCCATGAAACGGACTTTTATGCATTCCTGAAATAAAACCTTCCACAACCTGATTAGCCAGCAATTCAAGATGCTGAAAACTGGAAATTTTTTCTATTTGCGATTCGATTTTCATATTCCAAATATATTAAAAGATTGAACGATTTAAAAATTTAAAGATTGAAAAGAAAATAGAACCACCTTTGATTCTCTGATTTTAAAATCATTTTTAATCTGTTAATCTGCATTGTTTTTTATATGCCTGATTGAAACGCGGTAAATCCCACAAAAAAAGGCTTGACTTTCGCCAAACCTTTTTTTTGAATCTTTTCAGATTCTATATAAATCATAATCTACCGATTACAACAAAGCGTCTAAACTATCAGCGTAAGTTTGTTTAGGAGCAACTCCTACTTGTTTTCCTACTACTTCTCCGTTATGAAAAACCAATACTGTTGGAATATTTCTCACTCCGTATTTTGCAGCAAATTCTTGGTTTGCATCAACGTCTACTTTACCTACGACTACTTTACCATCGTATTCAGTACTTAATTCGTCAATGATTGGCCCTACCATTCTACAAGGTCCACACCATGCTGCCCAAAAATCCACCATTACCGGTTTGTCTGATTTCAAAACTACTTCTTCAAAAGTAGCATCTGTTATTGCTAATGCCATATTTATTTTTATTTAAGTTTATCGTTTGAATATTTAAAGTCTCAAACTCGGGTACAAATTTAGAAATTAAAAACTAATCAAACGCCATTCATAAATTAGTTTTGACTATTAATATATCGTCAATTCTTATCACTCCATTTCAACCCATTTAAGATTGCAATAATCAGGAGCTACTTCCCGCTGTACGCTGTATCTTTCCTTGTCTAAAGAAAACAAGGAAAGGATGCCGCTTCCATCGGGGCTAAGGCATTCTGCTCTAATTCAACTTAAAGTTAATCTGCATTTTTTCCAGTTCCACTAACAATTCATTCGAAATTTTGATTTTTAGTTTTCTGCTGGCCATTGTTAGTTTGGTCACCACTTTTATTTCTTCGACTTCTTCTACTTTTTCTTCAGTACTTGTTTCCGGAATTTCGAGAGTTTCCATTTCAGAATCTTCATTTTCATCGACAAAAGCTACTTCTTCATTTTCTATCTCAACAGGAGCAACAGCAACGAGTTTTTTCGTTTTCTCTAACTCCATGATTTCAAAAGTTACTGTATTATCTCCTTTATTATCCTGAAAAAGATGGCTCAATCTATGAATAAAATCAGCTTCCAAATCTGCAATATTCAAAAGCACAACTAATTTTCTAGCAAAGGTTTCTAACACATCCTGCAATTGTTTTACTTCTACAAATTGCAATCTTGGCTCCCCTTTTTTACCGGTATCACGGTCAGTCCAGCCTTCTTTTACCAACACTTTCATAAACGTAAAATTATTTTGAATAAAGAAATGACGAAACTTTAGATACTCCTCCCCAAAAATTCTAAACTCATAACTTTCGTCATAACCCTCCAAAGTAAACATACCCCAGCCTTTTCCATTTTTCGCTACACGGTGTTGCACATTATTGATAATTCCTCCAAATGCCAGGTTTTTACTGACATGCAATTCCATATTTTTAAGTGCTTCCAGCTTGGCATTACAAAAATATTTCATTTCAAATTTGTAATCATCCAGCGGATGTCCCGAGATGTAAATCCCAACAACCTCTTTTTCTTTTGCGAGTTTTTCCATAGTACTCCAATCCTCGCAAGGTGGTACAATAGGTTCCGCAATTTGCACTTCGCTAGTATCTCCAAACAAACTTACTTGAGAGGAATTTTCATTCTCCTGAAACTTCGACCCATACCGAATCGCTTTTTCATAAAAAGTAATTCCATCACCATCATCATGAAAATATTGCGCTCTCGTGGTTCCTAAAAACGAATCAAATCCTCCGGCCAAAGCCAGATTTTCCAATGCTTTTTTATTCGCCGCACGCAAATCAATACGTTTGGTCAAATCAAAAATCGATTTGTATTTTCCATCTTTTCTATTTTCAACAATTGTTGCCACAGCTCCGGAACCAACTCCTTTTATCGCTCCCATTCCAAAACGTACCGCATAATTATCATTTACGGTAAATTTATAAAACGACTCATTCACATCAGGTCCTAAAACCTGCAGTCCCATTCGCTTACATTCTTCCATAAAAAACGAAACCTGCTTGATATCATTCATGTTATTCGAAAGCACCGCAGCCATATATTCCGCAGGATAATTCGCTTTCAAATAGGCCGTTTGGTACGCAATCCAAGCATAACAAGTCGAGTGCGATTTATTAAATGCATATTCAGCAAAAGCTTTCCAGTCATTCCAAATCTTCTCTAACTTGTCTTTGGCATGTCCTTTTGCCATCGCTTGCGAAATGAATTTTGGCTCCATTTTAGCCAAAACATCAATCATTTTTTTTCCCATCGCTTTACGCAAAACATCGGCATCCCCTTTCGAGAAATCCGCAAGTTTCTGGGACAAAAGCATTACCTGCTCTTGGTAAACGGTAATTCCGTAGGTATCTTTCAGCAATTCTTCACAGTCATCCAAATCATATTCGATTGGCTCTTCCCCGTTTTTTCGTTTAATAAAACTCGGGATATAGGCAATTGGTCCCGGACGATACAAAGCATTCATAGCAATCAAATCGGGAAATACTGTCGGCTTCAATTCCTTCATGTATTTCTGCATTCCCGGACTCTCATATTGGAAAATCCCTACTGTTTCTCCTCGTTGAAAAAGCTCATACGTCTTCAAATCATCAATTGGAAATTCATCGGGATTCAGGTCAATTCCTGTTCTATATTTTACTAATTTAACAGTATCTTTTATCAGGGTTAGGGTTTTCAAACCCAAGAAGTCCATCTTCAACAAACCGGCACTTTCCACCACCGAGTTATCAAATTGGGTCACATACAAATCCGAATCTTTGGCAGTAGCCACAGGAACAAAATTGGTAATGTCGCTTGGCGTAATAATCACACCACAAGCGTGAATCCCTGTGTTTCTCAGATTTCCTTCTAAAACTTTGGCTTGCTGAATGGTTTCTCCACCCAAATCACCTTCATTCGCAAGACCTATTAATTCCTTTATTTTATCATATTCTTCGGGACGAACCGCCTTCTTAATCAGATTTTCATCTTCATTCAAAAAGCGCGCTAAATTCCACTTGGAAGGCATCATCCCTGGAATTAATTTGGCAATTTTATCGGCTTCAAATAACGGCAAATCAAGTACACGAGCGGTATCACGAATCGCTGATTTAGTTGCCATTTTACCATACGTGATAATTTGCGCCACTTGTTTCGAACCGTATTTCCTGATCACATAATCCATTACGCTGCTTCGACCTTCATCATCAAAATCGATATCAATATCGGGTAATGACACACGATCCGGATTCAGGAAACGCTCAAAAAGCAGGTTGTACATCAACGGGTCAATATTCGTAATTTTCAAACAATACGCCACCACCGATCCCGCAGCAGAACCCCTTCCCGGACCTACAGAAACGCCCATACTTCTCGCCTCAGCAATTAAATCCTGTACAATAAGGAAATATCCTGGATAACCAGAATTGGAAATCGTTAACAATTCAAAATCTAATCGTTCTTGAATTTCTTCGGTAATAACAGGATATCGTCTTCGGGCTCCTTCAAAAGTCAAATGCCTCAAATACGCGTTTTCTCCTCGTACCCCTCCATCAACTGCATCTTCGGGATTATTAAATTCAACCGGAATTTCAAATTTTGGAAGCAATACTTCGCGAGCCAAATCGAAAATTTCAATTTTATCCACAATCTCCGAAAGATTCGAAATCGCTTCCGGTAAATCCGCAAAAAGCTGCTTCATTTCGTCTCCCGACTTGAAATAATATTCCTGATTAGGCAATCCATAACGATAGCCGCGACCACGACCTATTGGTGTTGTCTGCTTTTCGCCATCACGCACACAAAGCAAAATATCATGTGCATTTGAATTCGCCTTGTCTATGTAAAAGGTATTGTTTGTCGCAATAATCTTGACATCATGTTTTCTGGCCAATGAAATCAAAGACGCATTTACCCGATTTTCATCTTCCTGATTGTGACGCATCACTTCAATGTAAAAATCTTCCTTGAACTCGTTTTTCCACCAAAGCAAGGCTTCTTCAGCTTGATTTTCACCAATATTTAAAATCTTATTTGGTATTTCGCCATAAAGATTTCCGGACAAAACAATAATATCTTCTTTGAATTCCTGAATGACTTTCCTGTCGATTCTTGGCACATAATAAAAACCTTCCGTATACGCGATGGAAGACATTTTAGCCAAATTATGATAGCCTTTTTTGGTCTTCGCCAAAAGTACTATTTGGTATCCATTGTCCTTAACCGACTTATTTTTATGGTCTTCACAAACAAAAAATTCGCAACCTACTATTGGTTTCATCGAAACTTCGGTAGGCTCTTCACCATTTTCGATTGCCGCTTTATTCTTGGCTTCAGCCGCCTTATTATGGTATAAAATATCACGTACAAAATGAAAAGCACCCATCAAATTCGCATGATCCGTCATGGCAACCGCAGGCATTTTTTGTTGTGCCGCCGCTTTTACCAATGCCGCAATACTAATTGTAGATTGCAACACCGAAAACTGCGTATGATTGTGCAAATGCACAAAAGGCGCATCAATAAGCACTTTTTTATTCTCAGAAAGTTCAGCTCTTGAAACGGCTGGCGCTTGTTTTTCTCCAAACTGCTGACGGATTTTATCCGAAGCTTCCTTGAGATTGATATGTTTTAAACCAATGAGCTTAATCTCGCTTGGATTCTTACTTTGAAAGTCTTGAAAATAACTTGCTGAAACATCCAGTTCCTCTTTTGTGAAAACATCACGACGAATTAATTCCAAGAAACAACGTGTAGTTGCCTCGACATCGGCAGTCGCGTTGTGCGCTTCACCGAAAGGTTTGTTAAAAAGATACGAGTGCAACTCCGTTAACGTAGGCAACTTGAATTTTCCTCCTCGACCACCCGGCAATTTCAATAAAGAAGCGGTTACTTCTGTACAGGTATCTAAAATAGGCATCGAACTCATTTGGCTTTCAACGCCCATTCTATAAAACTCACAACCCATAATATTGATGTCAAAACCTAAATTCTGACCTACAATAAATTTGGCTTTGCCTAAAGCAATATTGAATTTTTCTAAAACTTCTGCCAACGAAATACCATCAGCTTCCGCCAATTCAGTCGAAATACCGTGAATTCGTTCCGCGTCATACGGAATATTAAAACCTTCGGGTTTTACCAAATAATCTTGATGCTCGATGAGTTTTCCCATATCATCGTGCAACTGCCAAGCGATTTGTATACAACGCGGCCAGTTATCCGTATCTGAAATGGGAGCGCCCCAACGCTTTGGTAATCCTGTAGTTTCGGTATCGAATATTAAGTACATATCTGGAGTTGAAGTGTTTGTGATTGCAAAAAATGAATTTCAAATTTAGTTTTTTTTAGGGTAGAATAGAAGTAAGTTATCAACAAAAAACAAATTTATTTTCCAGTACTATTCTCCTATTAAAACCACAATCACTTTCAACAAATCAGCTTGATAGTATCTTGTTAAAAAGATAAAAAGAGTCCGTAATGATTTTTTGGATGTCGTAGTATTTCATCAAAAAAAAATACTGAAATACGTCGAAAAAATATGCCATTAACTAAGAAAATCACATCGAAAAACAGTTTCAATAAAAGTAAAATAGTGAATTTAAAATTAAAAAATAGTTGATTTTAATTTCGTTTAATTAGATATTCATAAATATAATAGATTTTTAAAAGCTTTTTTTATCGATTCTACAAATATCAAAAACAGCAAGAAATTGATTTTTTATCGTCTCTAAATAAAGAATCACACTTATAAAAAAGAAACCCAAAAGATAAAAATCAGCAAAGAAATTCACTAATACGATTTTGGGTATCGTATATAATGCAATATTAAAAAATAAAGACTTGATTCTTTTTTTAGTTTTGCTTTCATTGTTATCATCTTAGCCAACTTGGCTATAAAAAAATACATTAAAAACATATTAAAATGAGTACTACATTATTTGACAAAGTATGGGATTCGCACGTGGTGCGTAAAATTGAAGATGGACCAGACGTGTTTTTTATTGACCGTCATTTCATCCATGAAGTTACTAGTCCTGTAGCTTTTTTAGGTTTAAAAGAAAGAGGAATTTCAGTATTATATCCAGAGCGCACTTTTGCTACTGCGGATCACAACACCCCAACTATAAATCAACATTTACCGGTTCAAGATGCATTATCTGCCAATCAACTTAAGGCATTAGAAGACAACGCAGCTGAATATGGTATTTCTCACTGGGGATTAGGTCACCAAAAAAATGGAATTGTACACGTAGTAGGTCCTGAAAACGGAATTACTTTACCTGGTGCGACTATTGTTTGTGGAGATTCCCATACTTCTACACATGGTGCTTTTGGTGCAATTGCTTTTGGTATTGGAACTTCGGAGGTTGAAATGGTGATGGCTACACAATGCATCATGCAACCGAAACCAAAGAAAATGCGTATCAACGTCAATGGTGAGTTGAGTAAAGGTGTTGGTCCAAAAGACGTTGCACTTTATATTATTTCTCAATTAACTACTTCTGGAGGTACAGGATATTTTGCAGAATATGCTGGAGATGTTTTTGAAAACATGTCTATGGAAGGCCGTATGACTGTTTGCAACTTGAGTATCGAAATGGGTGCCCGTGGTGGTATGATTGCTCCGGACCAAAAAACATTTGATTTCTTAGAAGGAAGGTTATACGCTCCAAAAGGCGAAGCTTGGACAAAAGCCGTTGAATATTGGAAAACGTTGAAAACGGATGCCGATGCTATTTTTGATGCAGAATTAAACATCAATGCTGCGGATATTGAACCAATGATTACATATGGTACAAATCCTGGAATGGGAATTGGTATCTCAAAAAATATTCCAAGCGCTAACCAAGTAGAAGGTGGCGAAGAAACGTATAAAAAATCTTTAGCTTACATGGGCTTTGAAGAAAATGACGTAATGATTGGCAAACCAATTGATTTTGTTTTCTTAGGAAGTTGTACCAATGGTAGAATTGAAGATTTTAGAGCTTTTACAGAAATTGTAAAAGGGCGACAAAAAGCAGCTAATGTTACGGCTTGGTTAGTTCCGGGTTCTCACGTAGTAGAAGCTCAAATTAAAGAGGAAGGACTGTTGGACATTCTTACTGAAGCTGGTTTTGTATTGCGTCAACCAGGTTGCTCGGCTTGTTTAGCGATGAATGATGATAAAGTACCTGCAGGGAAATATGCAGTAAGCACTTCAAACAGAAACTTCGAAGGCCGTCAAGGTCCAGGTTCAAGAACATTATTGGCAAGTCCAATTATGGCCGCTGCAGCTGCAGTTACTGGAAAACTAACAGACCCTAGAGATTTGTTTTAAAAGATTTCAGATTGAAGAGTAACGATTTTTGACCCGAGCTTCAGCGAATTGGCGTAGCATTTCAGATTTCGTTAAAATCGACACAGCATTCAGTTTAAATTATAGAATATAAAATAATATTAGTTAGCGTTTACGATTCCATTTTCCTTAAGGTAAATCTAAAATCAGAAATCGTTAATCAAAAATCAAAAATCACAATGGCATACGATAAATTTAATATCCTTACGAGTAGTGCAGTACCACTACCAATAGAAAATGTGGACACCGATCAAATCATCCCAGCACGTTTCTTGAAAGCTACTAAACGTGAAGCTTTTGGAGACAACCTTTTCAGAGACTGGAGATACAACGGAGATGATACACCAAAAGCTGATTTCGTTTTGAATGACGCAACTTACAGTGGAAAAATATTAGTTGGCGGAAAAAACTTTGGTTCGGGTTCTTCAAGAGAGCACGCAGCTTGGGCAGTTTACGATTATGGATTTCGTGCAGTTGTTTCAAGTTTCTTTGCTGATATCTTCAAAGGAAACTGCTTAAATATTGGTGTTTTACCTGTACAAGTGAGTCCAGAATTTGCTGAAACTATTTTCAAGGCTATTGAAGCTGATCCAAAAACAGAATTAGAAATAAATCTTCCAGAACAAACCATTACGCTAAAAGCAACTGGTCAAAAAGAATCTTTTGATATCTCCGGATACAAAAAAGACAATATGGTTAACGGTTTTGATGATATTGATTATTTACAAAACATCAAAGAAGAGATAATTGGGTTTGCCAATGCACTTCCGTACTAGAAAAAAAAACAATAAACAGCAGTTATCTTAAGCTAAATGGTATTGTTAAGCCCGATAACTGCTTTTACCTTTTTTATAAAACACAATAGCAAGATTTCAAATTACCGAAGTCAAAACTACTTTTAGCATCAAATTTATAATGGAAAAAAGAAAAATTGAAATAATGGATACGACGCTCCGTGACGGGGAACAAACCTCGGGAGTATCCTTTTCTGCTGCAGAAAAACTAACCATTGCACAATTATTGTTGGAAGAATTAAATATTGATAGAATTGAAATTGCTTCGGCACGTGTTAGCGAAGGAGAGTTTCAAGGTGTAAAAGGGATTATGACTTGGGCTAACGAAAAAAATTACTCCAATAGAATCGAAGTTTTAACCTTTGTCGATGGCGGACTTTCCATAGATTGGATGAAAAAAACCGGAGCTAAAGTCCAGAATTTATTGACCAAAGGATCTCTTAACCATTTAACACATCAGTTAAAAAAAACACCAGAACAGCATTTTACAGAAATTGCTGAAACCATTGCTTTGGCTACAGAAAATAATATTGAGACCAATGTATATTTAGAAGACTGGAGTAACGGAATGCGCAATTCGCCTGAATATGTGTTTCAATATTTAGATTTTTTGACCAAACAACCCATCAAAAGAGTTTTATTACCAGACACTTTAGGCGTTTTAATTCCTTCTGAAACTTTTGAATTTATTTCGAAAATTATAGCAAGATACCCTGAAACTCATTTTGATTTTCATGCACACAACGACTACGATTTAAGCATCGCAAATGTAATGGAAGCTGTAAAAGCTGGTATTCAAGGACTCCACGTAACCGTAAATGGGATGGGAGAACGCGCTGGAAATGCACCGCTTGAAAGTACTGTTGCTGTAATCAATGACTTTTTTCCACAAATAGCAATTAGTGTAAAAGAATCATCATTATACTCAGTAAGTAAATTAGTAGAGACTTTTACCGGGTATAGAATTCCTGCCAACAAGCCTATCGTTGGCGACAATGTATTTACACAAACTGCTGGTATTCACGCCGATGGTGACAATAAAAACAACTTATATTTTAATGATTTACTTCCAGAACGCTTTGGAAGAAAACGAAAATACGCCTTAGGAAAAACATCCGGAAAAGCTAATATTGAAAAAAACCTTCAGGAATTAGGCCTACAATTAAACCCTGAGGATCTAAAGTTAGTTACCCAAAGGATTATCGAATTAGGCGACAAAAAAGAAACGGTTACCAAAGAAGATTTACCTTATATCATCTCTGATGTATTAGACAGTCAAACTTATCAAGAAAAAATTGTTGTTGAATCCTATATATTATCTCATGCAAAAGGCATGCGTCCATCGACCACTTTATCTTTAAAAATAGACGGAGAAATAATTGAAGAACACGCGCAAGGTGATGGACAATTTGATGCTTTCATGAATGCATTGGCAAAAATATATAAGAGCAAAAATTTAGAATTGCCCAAGTTGATTGATTATGCTGTACGAATTCCTCCAGGAAGTAGTTCTGACGCCTTATGCGAAACCATAATTACCTGGACAAATAATGAAAAAGAATTTAAAACAAGAGGTTTAGATTCAGACCAAACAGTTGCCGCAATTATAGCAACCCAGAAAATGTTGAATGTGGTTGCAGCCCAATAATAAATAGAAATACATTAATATAAAATAGACCTAATGAAATTTAACATAGCCCTTTTAGCCGGAGACGGAATTGGACCAGAAGTAATCAATGAAGCTGTAAAAGTTTCGGATGCTATTGCAAAAAAATTCAACCATGAAATTACTTGGACACCTGCACTTACAGGAGCTTGTGCCATTGACGCCGTTGGAGTTCCTTATCCGGACGAAACGCATGAAATTTGCATGGCTGCTGATGCTGTTTTATTCGGAGCCATTGGACATCCAAAATATGATAATGACCCAAGTGCGCCTGTGAGACCCGAACAAGGTTTATTATTGATGCGTAAAAAATTGGGTTTATTTGCCAATGTACGTCCAACCTTTACATTCCCATCTTTGATTGATAATTCTCCTTTGAAAAGAGAACGCATCGAAGGAACTGACTTAATTTTCTTAAGAGAACTTACCGGAGGAATTTATTTTGGAGAAAAAGGAAGAAAAGACGATGGAGAAACCGCTTTTGACACCTGCACTTACACCAGAGCAGAAGTACAGCGTTTGGCAAAAAAAGGTTTTGAACTTGCTATGACCCGAACTAAAAAACTATGTTGTGTGGACAAAGCTAATGTAATGGAAACTTCAAGATTGTGGAGAGAAACCGTACAAGCCATGGAAAAAGACTATCCTGAAGTAACTGTGAGCTATGAATTTGTTGATGCAGTTGCGATGCGTTTAGTACAATGGCCAAACTCTTATGATGTCTTAATTACTGAAAACTTATTTGGAGATATATTAACAGACGAAGCTTCTGTAATTTCTGGCTCTATGGGATTAATGCCATCAGCATCTGTAGGAGAGCATACCTCTTTGTATGAACCTATTCATGGTTCTTATCCTCAGGCTACAGGATTAAATATTGCTAATCCATTAGCGACAGTATTATCTGCAGCGATGATGTTTGAAGATGCTTTTGGATTAAAAGAAGAAGCAGAAGCTATTAGAACGGTAGTTAACAAATCATTAGAACAAGGAATCGTAACAGAGGATTTAGCTTCTAAAGACTCAAAAGCATACAAAACCAGTGAGGTTGGTGACTGGTTAGTTGCTAATCTATAAATTCTTAAAGTTTTTTGTTTAAAAATTGAGTAATAGCTAAGATTACAACCTAAAAAACAACACTCATTTTAGCTTTTACTCAGCTTTAAACAGAATAATAAATAACAAAAAAGGTGTCAATAAAATTGACACCTTTTTTTATAGCTAGAAAAAAATATTAATATCCTCCTCTGTTTCCACCACCACGGTTATCTCCACCACGGCTGTTTCCACCACCATAACCACCGCGTGAATCTCCACCACGACTGTTATTGTTAAAACTTCTTCTTTCACCTTCTGGTTTAGGCTCAGATTTGTTTACTACAATTGCACGTCCTTGAACAGTAGCACCATTCAATTCATCAATTGCTTTTTGAGCTTCGTCATCATTTGGCATCTCAACAAAACCAAATCCTTTACTTCTTCCAGTAAATTTATCAGTAATAATTTTAACTGAATCAACTGCTCCATAAGCCTCGAAAGACTCTCTTAAATCTGCTTCCTCAATACTGAATGGAAGACTTCCAACAAAAATATTCATATGTACTTATTTAAATAATAGAACAAATGTACTCTAATTTTTTTCTAATCTACTATATATTAGCTTATTTATGTTTTTATTTTAATTTCAAAAAAATTAAAACGAAAATTCTAAAGCAAATAATTAAAAGTGTTAGGAAAAACTAATCCCTCGTAGATTACTGACTCAGAGAACGAACTACAGGAACTTTATAAAAAACTCCGTGCTGAAAATTAACAAGTGGGCTGGCTAACGAGTTGCTATTTGCATTTTCGGCATTAAACTTAAAAGTACCAGTGATGGTATTATTAATAGCGTCATATTCGGTTATCACAATTTGCCCTTCTCCTATCCCAAAACCGGTAGAAAAAGTAACCAACCCATTGGTAGCATCAGTGAAAGTATAAATTGCCTTTTTAGACTCACTGGTTCCTAAAAAATAAGTTTGAGCAGTAGTAGAAGTAGTTTTTAAAGATAGTGTTTCATTTGCTGTAAAGGATTCTATAAGCAACGATCCATCAGTCGCTAGTGTTGCTCTAGATTGTACGCCTCGCCAAAACACATTATCCTTCATGCCTTGTAGTGAAGGATTATTAAAACTAATATCTTCTTCACAAGAGATTAAAGAAAAAAGTACAACAATAAATAAAAAATATTTTTTCATAAAATGCATCTTTTAGAACAACAAAAGTATGACATTAGACCTAAAAAAAAGTGAAATTGGACTAAAAATAAAAACAATAGCTACACCTAAAACATTACTATTCATTAAAATACCAATCGAATTAGTATTTATCGAGAAAAAATGTATCTTTGCACCCTTAATTAATCGAGGTCGAGTACCTCAAAATTTAATCACAAGATTATGTCAGTAAAAATTAGATTACAAAGACACGGTAAAAAACAAAAACCTTTTTACTGGGTTGTAGCAGCAGATGCTCGCTCAAAAAGAGATGGTAAATACTTAGAGAAAATCGGTACTTACAATCCAAACACTAACCCAGCAACTATCGAGTTAAACCTTGATAGCGCAGTAAAATGGTTGCACAATGGTGCTCAACCTACTGATACTGCTAAAGCAATTCTTTCTTACAAAGGTGCTTTATTGAAACACCACCTTGATGGAGGTATCCGTAAAGGAGCTTTAACTCAAGAACAAGCTGATGCAAAATTAGCTGCTTGGTTAGAAGCTAAAGCTGGAAAAGTTGATGCTAAAAAAGAAGGTTTGACTAAAGCTCAAGCTGCTGATAGAGCAAAAGCTTTCAAAGCAGAACAAGAAGTTAACGCAAAACGTTTAGCTGCCGCTGCACAAGCAGAAGCTGATGCTATTGCTGCTGCAACTCCTGCTGTTGAAGAAGAAGTTGCTGAAGTTGAAACTGAAGAAGCTCCAGCTGCAGAAGAAAATAACGAAACAACTGAAGCATAATTTTAGAAGGCGAAGATGCGTAAAGAAGATTGTTTCTACTTAGGTAAAATCGCTAAAAAATTTAGTTTCAAAGGGGAAGTTCTTGCCTATTTAGACACGGACGAACCTGAGTTATACGAAAACTTGGAATCAGTGTTTGTTGAATGCAACAAACACTTGGTTCCTTTTTTTATTGAAAGCAGTTCACTACACAAAAACGACTTCCTTAGAATTCGTTTTGAAGACATGAATACCGAAGAAGATGCCGATGCTGTCATAGGCAACGATTTATATCTTCCCTTAAATATGTTGCCAAAACTTACTGGCAATAAATTCTACTTCCATGAAGTAATTGGTTTTGAAGTTGAAGACAAGCGCCTTGGCGTTGTTGGAAAAATTGAATCCATAAATGACACTACTGCCCAACCCCTTTTTGAAGTTTTAAACGGCGATGTTGAAATCCTTATTCCAATGATTGACCATTTCCTTGTGAAAATTGACAGGGAAAACAAAAAGGTCATCATGGACTTGCCTGAAGGATTAATCGAAATGTATCTTTAGAAAAGTTTAATCGGTTATTTGTTTATTCGGTTAATCGAAAAAATCGTTACTCTAAATCAAAGTGTTCAGTTGCTAAAATCTGCAATGCTTCGCCAGTTCGCTATCGCTGGGTCAAAAATCGTTAATCATTAATCTGAAATCTCCATGTCCGAATTCCACTTTAAACAATTCTCAATCCAACAAGATCGTTGTGCCATGAAAATTGGAACCGACGGCGTTTTACTTGGCGCTTGGACACCTATTAAAAACAACCCATTTAGCATTTTAGATATTGGGGCCGGAACAGGTATAATCGCTTTAATGCTTGCACAAAGAAGCAACGCGGAACAAATTGATGCTTTAGAAATCGACGAAGAAGCCTACGAACAATCCGTAGATAATTTTGAAAATTCCCCTTGGAGTGATCGCCTATTTTGTTTTCATGCTGGTTTGGATGAATTTGTAGAAGAACCAGAAGACGAGTATGATTTAATTGTTTCCAATCCTCCATTCTACACCGACGATTATAAATCTGAAAACGAACAACGCGATTTAGCACGTTTTGCGGACGCAATGCCTTTTGAAGATTTAATCGAAGCGGCCGCTTTACTACTTTCTGAAAACGGTGTTTTCTCCGTCATAATTCCCTTTAAAGAAGAAGAAAACTTCTTGGCTTTAGCCGCAGCATACGAATTATATCCTTTGAAAATCACTCATGTAAAAGGAACTCCAACTACCGAAATCAAGCGCAGTTTATTGGCTTTTAGCCGAAAAGAAACTATTGATTTTACAGTTGACGAATTAATTATCGAAACTTCAAGACATATTTATACTCCAGAATATATTGGACTAACAAAGGCATTTTACCAAAAGATGTAATTATTATAAAAGTGAACAATTAAAGATTGTAAATATAACTAACACCAAAATGCAAACTACTTTTTAATTATTTTAGCAATCAATTCTAAGGAGCTCTTATCTCCAGCACCCACAAATTTAATTTCACCTCTTTTATCTAGCAATACGACTGTAGGATATGCTGTTATATTTAGTTGCTCTATAAAACTATTTCTACTATTTAATTTCATAAATGCTTGTTGCCATTTGACATTATTATTTTTTACATATTTTAAAACTTTTTCATTCGATGTATCCAAAGCGACACCAAGAATACTTAGTTTTTTTTCGTTTATATCATAAAACTCTTTGATTTGCGGATTAAATTTTAAGCAAGGTCCACACCAAGTGCCCCAAAATTCTAAAAGCAAAAAATCTTTATCTTTTAAAACATCTTTTAGAATAAAATTACTGTTGTCTAAATCTTTAAAGGAATGGTCTAGTGGTATTTTATTCTCAATTGTAAATCGTTTGATAGACCCTTTTTTGATTGGATTTAGATACAACGAATCCATTTGTAACTTTCTTTTAATGGTATAATTTGAATTATTAATTCTAATAGTATCATTGAATGAATATTTATACAGATCATTAAAAACAAAATCTTTTGAAAAATTAGTGTTTTTATCTTTAACATAGAATTGACTTCTACCATAAAAATCAGAAAAATAAAACTCATAACCATCTACTTCCCCTACCCATGCATCTACATATTTGACAAAAGATAAATAAGGAACATCCTCCTTACTTATCTTTTGAGATATTACGTTTCCTTTATCAGGTACTAAAACAAACTTTCTTTCAAAATTTTTAATTTGATTATTTTCAAAATACTCAAATTTATAAACTGAAGGTGAATAATTAATAACCAAAGTCTTGTCAGAATTTTGATTTACTTCATACTCATATTTGATATCATCACTAAAATCCTTATTTTTATTGGTATCTGCAATTAGGATTTGCTTATTTTTTCTAAAACCTATTAGCACAACTAATTCTTGATCAATTTTCTTTTGCGATAAGGTTAGCGTATCTATTTTTAATTTCGTGAGGTACGCAAGTGCTCTTTTCTTATCGATTTTGTTATCCTTGTAAGTATCGTAAACATATTGCGCATAATCAATTGCAATAAAATGAAATTTTAAAGAATCTAATTGCGGAATACCTCTAAAATTATCAGCATAAGATAAAGGTCTTAAATCCAATTCAAGATAGTTTAAATTAAAAGTGTTGGCATCCCTAGTTAAATTCAATTGGATTTTTTTCGTTTGAGCAATTGAGATTTGTGTTAAAATGCCGAATAAAAGTATTGTAATTAACTTTAAGGTAATATTCAAAATTTAGAGAGAATTTTTTAGCGAATGAAATAATTAGGTTTAATCCTATAAACATAAGCAAATTTAGAATAAACTATAGAATTTAACCTCAACAAATACCTATAATTTTACAATAATAATAGAATTGCTACCAAACAATAAGGACTTATTCATTGATTCAAGTCTTAAAATTTCATGCTTCCTGTTTAATCAAACATTTAATTGTACTTTAGACACTCATTTTCAGTACAAAATCTACAAGATTTAAAAAATTATAACAATTGTTAGTGCTTTTGTTATATTTCTTTATGTAAATTTGTAGCTATAAAAAGTACTAAACTATGAGACCAGACTTATTTCAATCACCAGATTATTATAACTTAGACGATTTACTTACCGAAGAACACAAATTAGTTCGTGACTCCGCACGTGCATGGGTAAAAAAAGAAGTATCTCCTATTATAGAAGAATATACTCAAAAAGCAGAATTTCCAAAACAAATCATTAAAGGTTTAGGTGAAATTGGTGGTTTTGGACCTTACATTCCAGAAGAATATGGTGGTGCAGGTTTAGACCAGATTTCATACGGTTTAATTATGCAGGAAATTGAACGCGGTGATTCTGGTGTTCGTTCCACTTCATCTGTACAATCTTCTTTAGTGATGTATCCAATTTGGAAATATGGGAATGAAGAACAACGCCAAAAATACTTGCCTAAGTTAGCTACAGGAGAATACATGGGATGTTTTGGACTAACGGAACCAAACTACGGTTCAGATCCAGGAAGCATGATAACCAACTTTAAAGATATGGGCGATCATTATCTATTAAATGGTGCCAAAATGTGGATTTCAAATGCACCATTTGCTGATATTGCAATTGTTTGGGCAAAAAATGAAGAAGGAAGAATTCACGGTTTAATAGTAGAGCGCGGAATGGAGGGTTTTTCTACTCCAGAAACACACAACAAATGGTCCCTTCGTGCTTCATCAACCGGAGAGTTAATTTTTGATAATGTCAAAGTACCAAAAGAAAATTTATTGCCAAATAAATCTGGATTAGGAGCGCCACTTGGCTGTCTTGATTCAGCGCGTTACGGAATTGCTTGGGGTGCTATTGGTGCTGCCATGGACTGTTATGATACGGCACTGCGCTACGCAAAAGAAAGAATCCAGTTTGACAAACCTATTGCAGGAACTCAATTACAACAAAAGAAATTAGCCGAAATGATTACTGAAATCACCAAAGCACAATTATTGACTTGGAGATTAGGTGTTTTGAGAAATGAAGGAAGAGCTACAACAGCTCAAATCTCAATGGCTAAAAGAAATAATGTGGATATGGCAATCCATATTGCTCGTGAAGCCAGACAAATGCTAGGCGGAATGGGAATTACAGGAGAGTATTCTATCATGCGACACATAATGAATCTTGAATCTGTGATTACTTATGAAGGAACCCATGACATTCATTTGTTAATTACCGGAATGGATATCACTGGAATTCCGGCTTTTAAATAGTAATAAACAACTATTAAAGTATTTATAAAATTGATAGAAAAAGCTTCTTGGAAACGAGAAGCTTTTTTATATTTACATAAAAATACCACTTATGAATATTGAAACAATCAACAATAGCATTCAGCCCCAAAAAGAACTATTGTTACAACATTCTTTATATAAAAAAGTAAAAACAATTGAGGACTTACAGTGTTTTCTAGAAAATCACGTGTATGCAGTTTGGGATTTCATGTCTTTATTAAAAGCATTACAATCTAAATTAACGTGTACAACAACTCCTTGGTTCGCCACTGAAAATCCTGAAACTAGGTATTTGATAAACGAAATAGTCCTTGCCGAAGAATCAGATTTGACAATTGACGGTCGTCGCCAAAGTCATTATGAAATGTATATTGAAGCGATGGAAGCCTGTGGAGCAAATACTTCTGGAATCGAACATTTTTTATCCGAAGTAAATTCGCTTAAAAACATATTTGTCGCCATCAAAAAAAGCAATTTACACCCTAATATTAAAGCCTTCTTAGACTTTACTTTCAGAGTTATTGACGAAGGAAAATCTCATGAAATAGCTGCTGCTTTTACCTTTGGAAGAGAAGATTTAATCCCAAGTATGTTTACCGCTATTTTGAAAAACTTTCAAGAAAATTTCCCGCAAACTGATTTGAGCAAACTCATTTATTATTTCGAAAGACATATCGAGTTAGATGCTGATGATCACGGTCCAATGGCAATGAAAATGATAACAGAACTTTGTGGAACGGATGCTCAAAAATGGTCTGATGTAGAAGAAATTTCCATTTTAGCCTTAGAGAAACGCATCGGACTTTGGGATGCTATCGAAGAAACAATTATGATGAATGTTGAATTGGCATAAAACCAATACTTTCAAATAAACGTAACTATTATTTAGAAATGAATTCTATCAAATTTCAAAATAATGAAAAAACAATTCCAAGTAATAGTTGCGTTCTTTTCACTGCTTTTTATTGCGAGTTGCAGCACTGAAAGTCCAATTCCCGAAACAACTCTTACACCAGTAATTACAGCTCCACAAACACAGGCCAAATCCTATAATTATTTAGCTATTGGAGACAGTTACACCATTGGACAGAGTGTTTGTGAAACGTGTAGATTCCCCGCACAATTATCAAAAAGCTTAGGCAATTTAAATTCGAACAATACCTATTCTTTAAAAATTATTGCACAAACCGGTTGGACTACCACCAACTTAATTTCGGCTATAAATACTCAGAATCCAACTTCTAATAATGATTTAGTCACACTGTTAATCGGTGTAAATAATCAATATCAAAATAAGCCTTTTTCGTTATATGAAAAAGAATTTCCTGAATTAGTAAACAAGGCTATTGCTCTTGCTAAAGGGGATAAAACGAATGTAATTGTGGTTTCTATTCCAGATTATGCTTATACTCCTTTTGGTCAAGCATCAGGAAACCAAGCAATAATTTCTACAGCAATAGATCAGTATAATACTTTTGCAAAAAAATACTGCGATGACAATACGATCTTATTTATAAATATAACTGACATCACTAGACAAGGTTTGATCAATAAAAACCTAGTAGCTCCAGACGGATTACATCCTTCGGAATTAGCGTATTCTTTATTTGTAGAACGAATTTTACCAAAAGCGACTACTATTTTGCAAAACTAAAAAATGCATCTTGTTTTAGAAACGAGATGCATTTTTTTAATTTTCCGGAGCCAGCTCCAGTTCTAATCCTTCGAGGCTTTCGGTGATTGGTATTTGACAGCCCAAACGACTGTTTGATTTTACGTAAAATGCTTCTGAAAGCATCGCTTCTTCATCATCACCCATTTCCGGTAAAGGCACATCATTAAGAACATAACATTGACAAGAAGCACACATGGCCATTCCGCCACAAGTTCCTTCTACAGGAAGCTCATAGGCTTTACATAATTCCATGATGTTCATGGCCATATCCGTAGGAGCCTGTAATTCATGCACTACTCCTTCTCTATCTTTAATTTTTATTAATACATCCATTTTTTTAAATTTGGAATTGGTTTGTTAATCAATTGTATACTTTTGGAATGGGAATTGTTTGTGCGTGAGGGATAATAGCCAGCTACCGAAGTAGCGCGGATAGCCCGACGCTTTTAAGAAAAAAGGCAACTACCCATTATATCGAGTAGCCTTTTTTCTTAAAAGGGTCACGCCCAAAAATATTATAGAATATTTACAACAGTTTCTATTTGTGGTGCAAATTTTTTGATGGTGGTTTCCACGCCGGCTCTCAATGTCATTTGGTTTACACTGCAACTGGTACATGCTCCTTCGAGACGTACTTTTACATGTTTGTCGTCTTCGATAGAAATCAGTGTGATATCACCGCCGTCAGAATTCAAAAAAGGTCTGATTTCTTCGAGTGCTTTTTGAACTTCTACTAATAATTCTTCTGTTGTCATTTTCTTTATTTAAAGATTGAAAGATTAGAAAATTGAAAGATTAAAAATCATTTCAACCATACTAACTTCTATTTTTTTACTGCGGAACAACCGGCCATAGTTGTAATTTTAACAGCCTCAGTCGCAGGTAAATTTTCGTTTCTACTTACTACTTCCTGTACTACGTTTCTAGTGATTTCTTCGAAAACAGTTTCGATTACTGAACCTGTTTGCATCGCAGCCGGACGACCGTAATCTCCTGCTTCACGAATAGATTGCACAATTGGCACTTCGCCAAGGAATGGTACGCCTAAGTCTTCTGAAAGATTTCTGGCACCTTCTTTTCCAAAGATATAGTATTTATTTTCAGGTAATTCTTCCGGTGTGAAGTACGCCATGTTTTCAATAATTCCTAAAACAGGAACATTTATTGCTTCAGACATGAACATCGAAACTCCTTTTTTAGCATCGGCCAAAGCTACTGCTTGTGGAGTACTTACTATTACAACACCCGTAATTGGCAATGATTGCACGATTGAAAGGTGAATATCTCCTGTTCCCGGTGGCAAATCGACTAACATGAAATCCAATTCTCCCCAGTCTGCATCAAATATCATTTGGTTCAACGCTTTAGAAGCCATTGGTCCTCTCCAAATTACCGCTTGACTTGGTGCTGTGAAAAATCCAATTGAAAGAATTTTTACTTCATAACTTTCAACCGGTTTCATTTTTGATTTCCCATCAACTGTTACAGAGATTGGTTTTTCATTTTCTACGTCAAACATGATTGGCATGGATGGTCCGTAAATATCGGCATCCAGAATTCCTACCGAAAAACCCATTTTTGCTAATGATACCGCTAGATTTGCAGTAACTGTAGATTTTCCTACTCCACCTTTACCAGAAGCAACTCCGATAATATTTTTTATTCCTGGAATTGATTTTCCTTTGATTTCTGGTTTGTCCGGAACCTCAACTTTACTATTGATTTTGATTTTTGCATCCGGAGATACTAATTCAAGAATTGTTTTTTTTATATCGTCTTCTGCACGTTTTTTAATGTGCATCGCCGGTGTGTGCAATACTAAATCCACTACAACCTCATCACCAAAAGTAATCACATTTGCTATTGCACCACTTTCAACCATATTTTTCCCTTCTCCAGCTATAGTAATCGTTTCTAAAGCTTTAAGAATGTCTTTTCTATCTAATTTCATTTTTAGTTTACTGTTTTCTATTGGCATTTTAGCGCCAGAACATTATCTTTATTTAAACTGATTTCAGATTACAAAGATACTATGAAAAGTTCTTATTATAAAGAATTTGTATTGCATTTATTGATGAAGAAATTGAGGGCGATTATTCGAGAAAATATCGCTTTTGGACCACAACAAACCTGATGTATTCACTCTTACCGATTACTCAATCCTGACTTCAGGTTGCCAGAAATGTTTTTCAAAATCCACAATTTGGTTGTCAACAACTTCTATACCTTCGTTTTCCAATAATTGCTGCATCAAATTGGTTCCGTCAAAATGAAGTTTACCCGTGAGCAATCCTTTTCGATTGACCACGCGATGCGCTGGAACATCTTCAAGATTATGCGAAGCATTCATTGCCCAGCCCACCATTCGAGCAGAACGAGCAGTTCCTAAAGCCTTTGCAATAGCACCATAAGAAGTGACTTTTCCGTAAGGAATTTGTCTGGCGATGGCGTACACACGTTCAAAAAAGTTGTCGTTTGACATATTTATAAAATCAGATAAAACGGTATTTTTATGCTGTTTAAAACTACCTCAAATAATATCGAATAATATTAATCAAGGTAATTAAAGCTATCAATCCTGTTATACTTCCTATGATGGTATTCATGTTTTTCATCATATAATTCGTTTTATCTTCTATTTTCTGGAAGAAAGTGATATATAAATAAAAAACTAGAAAAGAACCCAATACCACACCCGTTACAAAAATAAAAACATGTGAAATATCAAACACAAACAAATTATAAGAAGCTAAAGTGATACTTACAAAAACATAATATGGAATGGGGAAAAAATTAAGTGCAGAGAGCAGCATTCCAAGAAAAAAACGAGTAGAGGTGCTCTTCTTTTTGATTTTCCCTTTCTTCGCTTTTGGCTTTTTGGCAATCAGCAAGAAATAAATGGTTAATACTGAAAAGATAACAAATCCTACTTCTCGCAGTAAAACAATCACATCCGGTCTGCCTTCAATGTACCTGGCAAATAATATGGCCAGTGTCGCTTGGAAAAAAATTACAATTACCGCTCCTAAAACAAACCAATACGCGCTTATCTTTCCTTCTCTCAGATTCACTTTGGCGGCTGTCATATTGATTAATCCAGGAGGTGTAATCCCTACAAAAGCAGTAACAAAACCCAAAAACAAGGAAGTAATTAAATTCATAGGCAAGATACGAGGATCAAAAAAGCAAAATTATTCTTTAATTTTAAATCGAATATACGTAATTGCTTTGTTAATTTCCAAATATTGTTTTTCATAAAAAGTTTGAAATGCAGTCACTTCTTCCGGACTTCCCTCATTTACATACACATTATGATTGGCATATAAAACTTCATGTCCTTCACCGTGCAATAACCCAAGAGTGTATCCGTGCATGAACTCGCTGTCGGTTTTTAAGTTTACGACACCTTCTTTTTTAAGGATTTTTTTATACAATTGCAAAAACTCCGAATTGGTCATTCTGTGTTTTGTGCGTTTGTATTTGATTTGTGGATCCGGAAAAGTAATCCAGATTTCGTCCACTTCATTTTCGGCAAAAATGTGGTTGATTAATTCAATTTGAGTTCTGATGAAAGCCACATTATGCAATCCGGTTTCAACAGCAGTTTTGGCACCACGCCAGAAACGTGCTCCTTTGATATCGATTCCCACGAAATTTTTATTTGGATATCTTTCGGCAAGACCTACTGAATATTCTCCTTTTCCACAGCCTAATTCCAGCACTAATGGATTATCATTTTTGAAGAATTCCGAATTCCATTTGCCTTTAAGCGGAAACAAATCTCCTACTACCTCTTCTCTCGTTGGCTGAAAAACGTTATTGAATGTTTCGTTTTCCTTGAACCTTTTTAATTTATTTTTGCTTCCCACTTTTTCAGAATATTTCGGCAAAATTAAGGAAATATATAAGACCGAATGGTTTGCCAGAGAAAAAATAAAGAAAATCATTCCGAAAATCTTCGCAATTATAAAATTATTTTTTCGGTTGCATCGTATTTATAAGAAAGTCTTCCATAAATACAATTGTTTTTTCATCATTTTATCAATTTTCCTGAAACAAATAAAATCAGAAAATTAATATAATACGCTAAAAATAAGCGATTTGAAAGCAAACACATTGTTAATTCACTTTACACCAAGAATATATTTCTTTACCTTTATATAAATAATTATGCCATGAGAAAATATGTTTTATCCATAGCAGTTATATTATTTGGCTTTTCGCTTGTCACTGTTTACCACAACAGAAATGAAAATCTGACGGCTAAGATGATTGCTTTTGCCCTGTATGTCTTTCAGGAATCTACTGATGACAAATCCATTGACAGCACTGCTGTTGTCCGTTTTTTCAAAAAATATCCCAATTTAAAAAAACACCAGTCAGACGTTAATGCTTTGTACAAAAAACGAAATTACACTTCTATTTGGTTTGATAAAAAAGGACTCATTGAGTTTGCCAATTTGTTATACTCCAAAGTAAATCAACTAGAGGAAGAAGGTTTAAAATCCCAAATTGCATACAAAGAAAAAATTGATGCTGTTTTTAATGATACTAATTCAGATGATTTACCCCAAATGGAAACAGAACTCATGCTGTCTTCCATGTATGTTTTTTATGCTAAAAAAGTATATAAAGGAATTGATATTGAAAAAACAGATGAAATGGGATGGTTTTTACCCAGAAAGAATCTGTCCTATGAAAATCTTTTAGACTCTTTATTAGTTGATCCCAAATTATTAAGCAAGAATGAACAACAACTGTTTGGACAATATTACAAACTGCGAGAAGTATTAAAAAGATACCGCCAAATAGAAAAAAATGGCGAATGGAATCCCATAGCAATAGATTCATTGGAAAGAGTATTCAAACCAAAAGACAGCTCAAAAACCATTGGACAAATAAGACAGCGACTTGCCATTATGGGTGATTTAAAACTGGACTCTAAAAGCAATGTGTACGACGCCGAATTAATGGCGGGTATCTTGAATTATAAAAAGCGAAATGGCTACAAAACAGATTATCTCATTGCATCAAAGCACATTCAACGCATGAATATTCCCATCGAGAAATACATTAAAACCATTATAGCCAATATGGAACGCTGCCGATGGATTGACCCAAAGCTCACAATAGCAGACGAACACATCATTATAAACATTCCATCCTATAAACTCTTTTACAAAAAAGATGGCGTAAATATATTAGAATCAAAAATACTTGTAGGGAAAAACATGACCGAAACAGTTGTTCTCAGCAGCAACATAACCAAAATAGTATTTAGCCCTTATTGGAACATTCCCAAAAGCATCGTCGAAAATGAATTAAAGGACTTAATGACTTTGAACGAAGACTATATGACTATCCATAATATCGAATGGAACAATGGGAATCCCAGACAAAAACCCGGCCCTAGAAACTCTTTGGGACTCGTTAAGTTTGTCTTTCCAAACTCAGATGATATTTATTTACACGATACACCGTCTAAAGATTTATTTCAATACGAATACCGAGCCTACAGTCACGGCTGCATTAACATTGAAAAAGCCAAAGAACTAACGCTGTTGATTTTAAAAGACGATCCGGATTGGCCAATCGAACGCATCAATGAAGCCATGAAAGGCGAAAAAGAAACGCCTTACATCCTGAAAAAGAAAATTCCAATTCACATTGGCTATTTCACCGCTTGGGTAAACGATTCGGGAGAAATTAATTTTTATAACGACATTTATATAAGAGACGAACGTCTAGCAGAACTCCTTTTCTCCGATGATTCTAAATAAATGTATTGTTTGGACTGCCTCGTTTTATCATCCTATTTTACTTCCAATGAAATAGACATCACAATTCACTTTTACTTCTATATAGTGCCAATGTAGTAGCGCTTTAACATTTATCTATTTCATCTAAAAAACGATACAAATCAGTAAAACCAATGGTTAAAGTCTCTTGATTAAAAATAATTTAGTTTTAAGTATTTAATAATCAATTTATTATAAAAACGTTTCTTTTTTTAATTACATTTATATTCTAAAATCCAACTTATGAAACTAAAACCATACCCAATTAAAACACAACTCGTGTTGGTATCTTCCATTTTGTTGCTAGGTGCTTTTAACACTTCTGAAAAATCAGATCTGCTACTTTCCGGGATTAACAAGGAAAACATGGACACATCTACTAAACCAGGTGATAATTTTGATGCCTATGTCAACGGAACCTGGAAAAAAAACACTAAAATACCAGATGACAAAGCCTCTTATGGTGCTGGCTATATGGTTTATGAAAAATCACAAGAAGACGTAAAAGCCATTATTGAAGCTTCTTCCAAAGGTGATTTTGCAGCCGGTTCCGATGAACAAAAAATTGGGGACTTTTATGAAGCCTTCATGGATACTAAAACGAGGGATCAAAAAGGAATTACACCCTTACTTCCGGAATACAAAAAAATTGATGCAATAAACAACTATACTGAACTAGCTGCTTATTTTGGATATGCCAATAAATCCGGAAGCAACATTCCTTTTTCCGTTTCGGTAATGGAAGATTTAAAAGATCCAACCAAGTACATGCTTATTTCTTGGCAAGGTGGTTTAGGATTGCCCGATAGAGAATATTACTCCCTCGAAGATGCCAAATCTAAAGAAATTCAAAAAAAATATGTAACCCATATCGAGAAGATGTTACAACTTGGTGGAATAGCCAATGCACCTGATTTATCTAAAAAAATCATGGCATTAGAAACTGTTTTGGCTGCCCAACACATGAAAAAAGAACAAACCCGTGACATTGTAAAACTGTACAACAAATATGCTATTAAAGATTTGAACCAACTTATGCCTGATTTTAATTGGGCAAGCATGTTACAGAACGCCGGAATCCTGAACCAACAAAATATCGTCGTTGCACAAGTTGATTACATCAAATCACTCAACACAATCATAAAAACAACACCTTTAACCACTTGGAAAGCCTACCTGAAATGGAATACCATTCATGGATCGGCAACATCGTTGAACACCGCTTTAGACAATGAAAATTTTGATTTCTATGGCAAAACCCTTAACGGAATACAAGTAAAACAACCGTTATGGAGAAGAGGTGTTGACAGAGTAAACAATAGCCTTGGTGAAATTGTTGGAAAGGTTTATGTAAAAAAACACTTCTCTCCTGAAGCCAAAGAACAAGTAACACTTTTGGTTAAAAATCTGCTTAAAGCTTACGGGGAAAGCATAAAAAATCTGGATTGGATGAGTCCTGAAACTAAAAAACAAGCCTTAGACAAACTCTCTAAATTCACTCCAAAAATTGGTTATCCTGACAAATGGAGAGATTATTCTACCTTGAAAGTCGTAAAAGGCGACTTGTACGGCAACCAACAAAAAGCCACTGCTTTTGAATACAACAGGCAAATTAATAAATTAGGAAAACCTGTAGACAGAACCGAATGGGGAATGACTCCACAAACCGTAAACGCTTACTACAATCCTCCACTTAATGAAATCGTATTTCCTGCAGCCATATTACAGCCACCTTTCTTTGATGTAAAAGTGGAAGGTGCTGCAAACTATGGCGGAATTGGCGCGGTAATAGGGCATGAAATTGGTCATGGTTTTGATGATCAAGGAAGCACCTTTGACGGTGACGGAGTGTTGCGCAATTGGTGGACGCCTGAAGATTTAACGGCTTTCAAACAAAAAACAGGCGCATTAGTTGCGCAGTACAATGCTTTTAAAGTATTTCCTGACCTTAATGTGAATGGTGAATTTACCCAAGGGGAAAACATAGGCGATTTAGGCGGATTATCCATCGCTATAAAAGCCTACAAAATGAGTCTGGAAGGAAAAGAATCGCCCGTTTTAGAAGGTTTCACTGGTGAACAACGCGTGTTATTAAGCTGGGGACAATGTTGGCTAGATAATACTCGTGACGAAGCTTTGCGAAATCAAATCGCTACTGATCCACATTCGCCGGCAAAATTCAGAGTTAATGGTGTATTGCGTAATATTCCTGAGTTTTATACCGCTTTCAACATACAACCTACCGATTCCCTGTATCTGGCTCCAGAGAAAAGAGTCAAAATCTGGTAATCATACAATGTATTCATAATAAAAAACCTCTGCTAAAAAGCAGAGGTTTTTTTATGCAAAAAAAGCAATACTACCAAAAATCCTAAACGGATTTATTGTTTCGATTTCAATGTTTTTATCATCGCATCTTCGATAGAAGCCTTAACTTTTATGACTTCACTCGAGTTGTCATTTGGAATCGTCATGGACAAAACGTAGTGTTTTATTTTCCACTCCTTGCCTATTTTTACCAAAACACCCGAGCCACGGCAAATCTTCATTTGGGTATTCAACAATTCATCAAACCAAGCAGTTTTACCCGTTTTATCAAAATAAATGTGGCGTTCCAAAGCAGTAAAACTCCACGCTTTCCCTTTATCAAAATGTGGTTTTGCATACGCCTGAAAATCCTTTTTATTCCAGTTTTCGGTCGCATCGGTACCAATGAAAATAGCATCCTCTGTCATCAAACTAAAATAAGCATTATAATTAGCTTCTGCCGCAGCTTTATGCCACGCATCAAGTGTGGAATTGATGTTTGTTTTTTCTTTAGTATTGTCTTGATCTGCAGAAATAAAGGAGGAAAACAGCAAAATACTTAAAGAGAACAACATTATTTTTTTCATAATTTTTGGATTTTCAGAAATTTATTGGATAAAAAAATTTGGTTTAAAAATAAAATAAAAAAATTAAACAGCTAATTTACAGCTATTTAAATCCCGTAAAAGATTGAATTTTACTCTAAAAGTAAAGATACTGTTTTAACCTTAAAAAACACAGCCCGTTCAGCACTGGTAGTACGATACGGGATTTGACGTATTTTTGTAATGCCTTAAAAGAATTCTTTTACCCGTTAAAATTCAACCTATGAGAAAGTTATGTTCCCCAATACTGATTATTGCTTTTACAATACTGTTGACTATTGTTTCCTGTAAAAAGAAAAATAATCCCGATTCCTCTAAGAATCAAACCAGTTTAAATACCGTTGAAATTGCTTTTGACAGCACACAGCTTACTACTTTTTTTGAAAAATATCCAAAACTGAAAAATTACCAAGCTGATGTAGAAAAATTATACCGCAAACATCAATTTCATTACATCTGGTTTGACAAAGACGGACTCAATGAATTTGCAGGTTTGCTATACAACAAAGTCAATAATTTGAGTCAGGAAGGAATTGAAACTGAGATTCCGTACAAGGAAAAGCTAGATGACATTTATGATAATCCGGAGGACAATCAAAAAGCAAGTATTGATACCGAGTTATTGAGCTCCGCACTGTACTTTTTCTACACGAAAAAAGTATACGATGGAATCAGCACTCAAAAATCAAAGGATTTAGGATGGTTTTTGCCTCGAAAAAGACAATCGTATGTCAATTATTTAGATTCGTTGTTAATCAATCCTTCGTTAATCAACAAAGAAGAAAAAGGTGTATTGAAGCAATATTACCTGCTGAAAGATGTCTTGCAGGAATACCGCAAAATAGAAAAAAAGGGTGGATGGAAAGCCATCGCTATTGACACAACGGTCAAATCCTATAAACCCGGAGACAGTGCCGCAGCCATTGCACAAATCAGAACGCGCCTGTTTATCACGGATGATCTTTCCCGAGATTCAAAAAGTGCCGTGTATGATGCTGAACTAGCCAAAGGAATTTTGAAATTCAAAAAGAGAAGTGGCAATCTCCTCAACAAAACGATTCTGCCGGAACATATCAAATATATGAATGTGTCTGTTGCAGAACGCATCAAAACCATCATGGTCAATATGGAACGTTGCCGATGGATTTCGAATGACATCACCAAATCCAAAGAATTGATTGTAGTCAATATTCCAGCCTATGAATTAACCTTTTTCAGAGATGGAAAACCCGAATTACGCTCCAAAGTTGTGGTGGGAAAAGCCATGCATAAAACCGTGATTTTTAGTGCGCCAATGAAATATATCGTGTTCAGACCGTATTGGAATGTGCCGACCAGTATTTTAAAGAAAGAAATTCTTCCTGCCATTGAGAAAAATCCTAATTACCTCGCCGAACACAACATGGAATGGAAAGACAGCAATGTAAGACAAAGACCCGGCCCTGAAAATTCATTGGGATTAGTGAAGTTTTTATTCCCCAATTCGAATGCGATTTATCTGCACGATACGCCATCCAAAAGTTTATTTGGGAAAGAAGACCGCGCTTTTAGCCACGGATGCATTCGCGTAGCCAAGCCAAAAGAACTTGCCGCTATGATTATGAAAAATGACAAAAAATGGAATCCTGAAAAGATAGAAACCGCCATGAACAGCGGAGAGGAATATTGGTACACGCTTAAAAACAAAATCCCGGTCTATATAGGTTATTTCACCGCTTGGGTAGATGCGGATGGCGTAATTCATTTCTACGAAGATGTATATAAAAGGGATGAAACATTGGCAACCTTACTGTTTGATAAATAAAAGACAACCTCTTTCTCCAGAGAATAACTAACAAAAAAATGACACTATCTTATTTAGACAGTGTCATTTTTTTATTGGTATTTCCCAAAAAGCAACTATTTAATACGCCTTCTGTTTTTCGAAAGCAGTGTCCAACACTTTTTTAATTTTGTCCAAGGCACCATGAAAGGCTTTTTCGGTAGTATCGGCATGATTCGTAACCGCTACAGGCTGCATATTTACTGGACGGGCTTCGATAAGGCATCGTTTGTCGTTGATTCCGAATTTATCACTGTTTTCGTCTGCAAGATGCACTTCTAAACGGGTTACTTTATCTTCAAAACGAGCCAAAGCTGTTCCTAATTCCTCTGCAATATACGCTTTCAAACGTGCGTGTCCTTCTACATTGTTGTCTGTGTTGATCTGTACTGTCATGTTTTTATATATTTAATGTTCTCTTTCAAATTTACCGATTGCAGTATGAAAAACCGAGCCAATTAATAAAACATTGTGAAAATAAAAGAGCTAAAAAGTGAATTTAAGGAAGGGATTGGATTATCCATTTTCTAAATAATCATAAATGAAGTCATTCTCGGTTTCAAATCCAGAATCAAATTTCATTACAAACCGAGAAGTTAGTTTTTCTACCCAATTTTCAATTTCTTGTTTTGAATTTAGATTATCCAAAAAAAGCAACTGTGAATTTTCTTCAGAAAAATTATCATCAAAGAACATAGTAATATCAGCTTTGAAAGTGTCAGCATAATTCTCTTCTGTTTGATTGAGAAGTTGCTCTAAGTATTCGATTTTTTCAAGTAGTGTCATTGTTTAAAAAGAATTGGATTTTTAAAGACAATTATTTCAAAGGTAGAAAAAACCGGACTATACTCCGTTGCAATATAGACCACATTTTGTAATATTTGTTAACATGAATATTAAGCAAAAACTCGGTTTAAAAATAAAAGAGCTAAGAAAAGCAAAAGGTCTTTCACAAGAAAAGCTTGCAAATCTTGCTGAAATTGATAGAACCTATTTACCAACTATTGAAAAAGGAGAAAGAAACGTTTCCATTGAAGTCGTTGAAAAATTAGCAAAAGCTCTTGATGTAAAAATTAAAGACTTGTTTGATGAATAGAGCTTACTATTTAAAATCGACTATTAGTCTGGTTTGCAATAATACAATACTTAAAATAGAAAAATGATTATAGATAACATCAGACAGTTTATAAAGGACAAAGCAGAACAATTTGGCGCCAAAGCAGATAATGAATTCAACAAACCATACATAGAGCGCAATAATACTAAACAAGAAGCATTAAAAGATAATGGTGCATATTTTGGCTTTATCCATCCTGACGAAGATACTTCTGGTCCGTTTCACGATTTTTCATTGACTATTTTTCCAAACGAACAGAATAAACCATGGTTAGTTTGCTTAGGTATTGGTTCGAGTGGATTTAAAAATGATTATGAATTAGCAACTTATCCTGGACTTAGAAGATTATTCTCAAATCTAATTAACGAAAGAGGTTTTTATAAATCTGATTTTTCAGATATTGAAACCAGTTTACCGAAAACAATTACTGGAAGCAACGATTTACAACATATAAAAAATACTATAAAAACTTATAGCAAAGTATTGCCCGTTTGCCAAATAGTAGATAATCCCGAAAGTAAAGAAGGTAAAGAAATAATTGCTGCTTTTGTAGCTGGTTATGCAAAGTTAAGAGAATGGCCTTCGAACAAAGAGCACAGAAAAGCAATTACAGAAGCTCTTGAACCGTTTTTGGAAACAGAGGAAATCGATGAAGCTGAAGAAATCGAAAGTTTATTAAAAGAAAGAAAATTTATTGTTTTGCAAGGCCCACCTGGTACAGGAAAGACAAGAACAGCAAAATTGGTGTCCGCAAAAATAAAAGCTAAAACATTTTTTACACAATTTCATGCTGAGACAAGTTTTTCTGATTTTATCTATGGAATTAGACCTGATGTAAAAAGCAAAGAACTCAATTACATTGAAAGTCTAGGAAGTTTTACAGAAGCTTTAAAATATGCCATCGAGAATGAAAAAGAAAAAACCATCTTAATAATTGATGAAATAAACAGAGCGAATTTATCAAATGTTTTGGGTCCAATATTTTATCTATTTGAACACAAAATGGAATCTTCTGATGTTGAAATTGAAATTCACCCAAGTTTTAAGATTACTCAACTTCCTGCAAATTTTAATGTAATAGCAACAATGAATACAGCCGATAGAAGTTTAGCGGTTGTAGACTTTGCATTAAGAAGAAGATTTGCATGGTATACTTTAAAGCCTAAAACAATTAATTCCAAACAATTTTACAAAGAAGATTTTAGCAGAATACAAGAAATATTTGATTGGTATGCAACTAGTAATGAACTTGCACTACAACCTGGACAAGGATATTTCATAGCTTCATCTGACGAGGAAATGAAGAACAGAATCAAGTATGAAATATTTCCATTAATTAAGGAATACTTACAAGAAGGGCTCGTTAGAAATGCTAAAGAAGAGTTCAATACTTATTTCTTAAATAGAATCGATCAATCTCTTTTTGAATGAATAAGCCGTTAGATGTTTTTTTTGAAATACCTTGCTTGACAGAGAAATCAACTCTGTTAAATGGTCTTGTTTTACAAAAAAAGTGGTTTAAATCAGCGGATAAAAGGATAATCGGGCAATATTTACAAAAGTTTATAAATTATAATTCAGATAATTTTAGCTTTTTAGGTGTTCAGCCATTCATAATTGGGACTGACCAAAATACTTCTTTGGGTTTTAGAACCTCAGAATTTATTGGAACGATTCCTTTAAGAGCATCCGATACAGGTAAGCAGATTGGCGATTTTGTTGTAATGCCCCGATTTACTGGACGCGATAGATTTGAAGATTACATAGAAATTCTTAATCTTTTAGGGACCGAAATTAGTCCTCAAGTAATCGACAGTTTACCATTAGCTTCCGGAAAAAATTTCCGTCCTCCATTATACTTGGAAGCTGTGAAATTCATTGATTCTCTTGAAGTTTTAATTAAAACACCTTGGAGAAAATTTGATAATATTGAAAAGATAACTTCTCAACCAACAGGCCAAGTAAATTGGAGTAAATATATAAATGAGGAATATAAAGTCGAAAATCGGTTGAAATTCCCAACACGAAAAAATATTCTAAGTGAATTTCATAAAGAATATTCTGAAATTCGCTATGTCTTTGATTTGTGTAAATTGGAACTTTTATCTTCAAATACACCACAAAGAATAAAAAGCTCGATTAGAAACAGACTAACCTTTATTGACGAAAAGCTTTATTTGCACAAACCTATTTCGACTAATAACATTGTTATAAAATCAGCTGATAATCTTAAAATTAAAAACTGTAAAAATCAAGCAAATAGAATATTAAATTTTAATTTCATAGACAGCACGGCTTGGCGAGTTAATTTCTCTGATGTTTTCGAAAAGTTTGTTCAATATATATTTAAAGAAATTTCAAAAGAAACCGGAGGTCATTTATTTTCAAATTATAAATTTCATTCCAAAACCTCTAATCGATATTCTTGGGAATTGAAACATATTGAGCCAGATGCAATCTACCACAAAGAAAATCTTATTGTATTTATTGATGCTAAATACAAATCAAATCTTTACAACAAATTTGACAAAAGTGAGAATTTAAAAGATATTCATAGACATGATTTACATCAGATTATGGCTTATTCATCATTTAGCAAAACAGATAATAAATATGGGTTTTTATGTTATCCTTCTGATAAAGTTGAAATAAAAAAAATCAGCTACAAGAATAATATAAATCAATCAACAAACAATATTTTTATATGCGGTATCCCATTGAAGAAAGAGTTTGTTCTGGAAGTAAAAAAAACATTAATGGCAGAACTAAATAAAGTGGAAATGCATAATCTACCAAACATCAACTATTAATTTCTTATTAAGATATTTCACAATCAATTTCAAAATATAAATTCTGAAATTCTATTTCAAGCTCTTCTAAAGAGTATTTATGGTTTTCATCAAAAATGATTTTTTCATTAACATCAAAGTAGTAATAATACTTTTCTTTTTTATAAAGTAACCAAGTACTAGTTAATACCCCTCTTCTTTTAGTGATTTCAAATCCACTTATTGTCTTTTTACCTAGTTGCAGAGCAATTTCTTTTATAGTCATAATTTTAAATTTCAGATTAAACAAATCTATTTACATTTTGATTTTCACGCAACGGCTTATAAGTCACATATAGTAAATATCCGACAACCCAAATTATAATTAATTAAACAATTGACCTACTTACAATCGTCTCATCATTAATTAGTTTTCAACTTATTTTTAAAATTCAAGAATTATTAGAAAAAAAAAAACGCTACTCTTTCGAATAGCGTTTTTTGAACTTCTTATCAATTTGTGATGTGATTGCCACGTTCCTCGCAATGACAGTCGTCTGAGGAATCGAATGCCCTAGCCCTGATAGCAGTGAAAATCCTTTATTTCCGCCTTTTCGGCGGATATAAAGATTGTAACGGATAGCAGGAAATAGCTCCTGAAATATCCCGAAGCGTCGGGACAGAATGAATCCTGTTAGTCCAACTATGGCAATAACACGACTCCCATGTTAAATAAGGTAAAGGCCTGAATATCGACATTTTCCTGAATGGTTGCCGCCACGGATTTTCCGGCACCGTGTCCTGCATTGATGTCAATACGGATTAGGGTTGGGTTTGTTCCAGTTTGTTTTTCCTGTAATTCGGCAGCAAACTTGAAGCTGTGCGCCGGCACTACTCTATCATCGTGATCGCCCGTAGTGACCATGGTTGCCGGATATTGAATCCCTTTTTTTATGTTGTGTACGGGAGAATACCCTTTGATGTAGTTGAACATTTCCTTGCTGTCCTGCGCGGTTCCGTAATCATACGCCCAACCTGCTCCCGCGGTAAAGGTATGGTAGCGCAACATGTCCATCACGCCCACCGCCGGCAAAGCGACTTTCATCAACTCCGGACGTTGCGTCATGGTAGCGCCTACTAGCAATCCTCCGTTTGACCCACCACGAATGGCCAGGTATTGTGAAGACGTATATTTTTGAGCAATCAGATATTCTGCCGCTGCGATGAAATCATCAAATACATTTTGTTTTTGCATTTTGGTTCCCGCATCGTGCCATTTCTTTCCGTATTCGCCACCACCACGTAAATTTGGCACGGCATAAACGCCTCCGTTTTCCATCCAAACGGCATTGGCGATACTGAAACTTGGTGTCAAACTCACATTGAATCCTCCGTAACCATACAGCATGGTTGGATTTGTCCCATCAAGTTTCAATCCTTTTTTGTGGGTAATAATCATTGGGATTTTGGTTCCGTCTTTAGAAGTATAAAACACTTGTTTGGACTCGTATTGCTCGCTGTCGAAATCTACTTTTGGTTTTTGATACACCGCCGAAGTTCCAGTTTGTGGCTCAAATGAAAACGTAGAACCCGGAGTGATGTAATTTGTAAACGAATAATACAATGTTTTCTCTTTTTTCTTTCCGCTAAAACCACCGGCAGTTCCTACGCCCGGCAATTTAATTTCACGCACCAATTTCCCAGAATAATCGTATTGTTTCACTACTGAAACGGCATCTTTCATATAATTAGCAAAGAAATACCCGCCACCTGTTGATGGAGACAACACATTTTCCGTCTCTGGAATGAAATCTTTCCAGTTTTCCGGTTTTGGGTTGTTGACATCCACAGTCACGATGCGTTTGTTGGGCGCATTTAAGTCGGTTTCTATGAATAATTTCCCGCCTTCGTTTTCGATGATATTGTTGTCACTTTTGAAATTATCCACAATCGTCACAATAGGACTGTTGGGTTTTGTCAAATCTTTGATATACAACTCGTTTCCGTACGTAGAATTAGACGCTGTGATCACCAAATAACGGTCGTCTTCGGTCACGCCACCGCCTACATAACGGCGTTTTTGGTCGGCACCAAAAATTACTTTATCGTCTTTTTGTGCGGTTCCTAATTTGTGGAAATACAATTTATGTTGGTCAGTTTTTGCAGATAATTCGCTTCCTTTTGGTTTGTCATAACTGGAATAGTAGAAACCTTCGTTTGCTTTCCAAGAAACTCCGCTGAATTTCACATCGACAATCGTGTCTTCAATTATTTTTTGGGTAATGGCGTCCATGATGATGACTTTTCTCCAGTCGCTTCCGCCTTCTGAAATGGCATAGGCTACTTTAGAACCGTCTTTAGAAAAATCCAATCCGCCAAGCGAAGTGGTTCCGTCTTTAGAAAACGTATTTGGATCCAAAAACACGGTTTCGGTTCCTTTGGCGTCTTTTCTATACAACACCGATTGGTTTTGTAAACCGTTATTTTTATAGTAATAAGTAAAATTTCCTTCTTTGAAAGGCGCGCCTATTTTCTCATAATTCCATAGTTTTTCCATTCTTGCTTTTAACGCATCACGAAACGGAATTTGAGCCAAATAACCATAAGTTACTTCGTTTTGGGCTTTTACCCAAGCACCCGTTTCCACAGATTTGTCGTCTTCGAGCCAACGGTACGGATCCGGAAGTTTAGTATCAAAATACACATCAACAGTTTCCCCTTTACTTGTAGTGGGATAGGTTACGGATTTTGGTTTTTGGTTTTGGCCAAAAGTCGCCATTGCAGAAGATACAGCCATTATTAAAAAAGTTTTTTTCATATGTTGGTATTTATTGTTTTTCATCGGTCCTATGTAATTCGCATATCATCATTGGTGTTTGCTACCCAATTACCGTCATGCTCATTTCATTAGATTCTGTTTTAGGTTGTTACAAAAATAGGGAAATAGTTAGTGTTGTGAATATGGAAAAGTCTTAAATAAAACAAAAAAAACGCTACTCTTTCGAATAGCGTTTTTTAGTTTTTTGCTCATGCAAATGAATTACAAATTAAAATTCACACCCAAAACGATGTTTCTTCCAATGTTTGGAATACCATCCGTTTTTAGACGGGAAAGATGCGCAATGTATCTTTTATCAAATAAATTATTCCCATTGATGTTAACATCAAAAGCGGTTTTACCCAGTTTTACTGTTCCGCCAAAACCTAAATTCACTAAGTTATACCCATTCGATTCTGTTTCAAATCCGCTTACATTTTTTTGATTGAACGTACTGGAAACATTCAAAGTTGCAAAACCATCTTCCAACCAGTTTTTGATTTTGAATTCGGTTCTAATGGTGTTATTCCAATTGTTAGCCGGGATTAACGGCAAGTAGTCTCCGTTTTGTTTCTCGCCGGTCACGGTTTCAAAACTGGTTTCAAAATGCAACCAATCCAATGGATGCGGATGAAAATGCAATCCAACTTCACCTCCGTATAATTTGGCGTTATTCTGAATATAATCAAAAACAGCATTTTCGTCAATCACTGCTCCTGTTGGCGAAGTGTAGATATAATTATTGATGTGATTGTAGAATCCGTTCACAAAAAACTCAAAATGATCCGTTTTGTATTCTAAATTTAAATCCGTTTGCACGTTTTGCTCGGTTTCTAAATCGCTGTTTCCTACTTCATAGCGATTCGTTCCTTCATGCACTCCATTTGAAGTTAATTCGGCAAGGTTTGGCGCTCTAAATCCAGAAGCAACATTCAAACGCAAGGTCAAATCATCAGTCAGATTGGTTTTATAACCCAACGACGCATTAAAACTGTCGTATGATTTATCAATGGCTTCAAAAGAACCTTCTTCGCCTGCAATTCCTTGCGCATCCGTAGTAATATTTCTATTATCGAAACGCAATCCGGCTTGCAACACATTGGAATTCCACTCATAATTAGCCGTTCCAAAAACACCAAAATCATACGTAACCGCATCCGGAATTAAATATTCTTCGCCTGAATTTGTGTTGGTTTGGTGCATTCCCTGAACTCCAACAATTGTTTCTATTTTTCCCATTTTTGGTAAATGGTATTTTGCATTGTAATTGAAAGTCTTCAGTTTCATGTGTAAAACGGCCACATTGCTGTCTTCAAACTCACTTCGATCATTGGCAACATAACCTAAATCAACATCCAATTTTGATTTTTCGAAAAAGAAAACAGAATTCAAACTCAACAAATGATTAAAAACGCCTTGTTTTGGAAATCCGGTTTTCTTGCTCGTCGATTGGTCTGCAATTCCATCTTCCGGAATTCCTAAATCCAATTCATTGTAATTGTAACGCAATACACTTGAGAACTTGGCATTACTGTAACCAATTCCTGTTTTGAAATCAGTTTCATTGTAACGAGTATTTGTCACTCGGTCACCATCCGCAATTTTATAATCAGAATGCGTGTTGTAACTTCCACGAGCCATGAATTTCCAGTTGTCTGTAGATGTTTTCAAACCTAAAGAAGAACTGCTTCCGGCGGTATTCGAGAAATATTTTTGACTGAAGTTCGCTTTAAATGTATTCGCATCAGCAAATTTTTCGGGGTTAAAATACAAAACACCTCCCAAAGCATCCGAGCCGTACAACAACGAAGCAGGTCCTTTAATTACCTCAACGCTTTCTATTCCTGAGTCGTTCAATCCCAAACCGTGTTCGTCACCAAACTGTTGATTTTCTATTCGAACACCTTGAGAATACACCAAAACACGATTGCCGCTCAACCCACGAATCACCGGTTTCCCGATAGATGTTCCGGTAGAAACCTGAGAAACTCCGGGAATAGTCGCCAATCCTTCAATCAAAGTGGCGGTTCCTTTTCGTTGCAAATTTTTGATGCTTTCATGCTCCACTTTCATCACGTTCTGTGATTGTATTTTATTGAAAGCGGTAGAAACGATTACTTCATCCATTTCAAAAATTGCCTCTTCAAGAATAACATCAAGTGTGTTTTCTTTTTGAAGACTGTTTATGGTTTTATTTTGGGTTGCAAATCCTACGAACGTAAAGCTGATTTTTAAGTTTCTATTTGGAAGATTGGAAAGTGTGTATTTTCCGTTTTCATCTGTAGTGGTTCCTTTATGCAATTCTGATGCATAGACTGAAACGCCTTTTAGGGGTTGGTTTTTTAAATCCGTTACGGTTCCCGAAAGGGTATTTTGCGCTTGAAGCATCGCCGAAAACCCCAAGAATAGGGCTATGATAAATTTTTTCATTGAAAATGATTGTAGTATTCCTGCTGTCAGCTTTCTCCAAAGGAGAGGGAACCGAGACTGGAATTATTTAGTAAATAAAACGTGTGAAACGTGCCGAAATAAATTCAACAGAAGCTGAAATAAATTCAGCTTAAACTATTTACAGGTGGTCCGCGATGGGAATACAAACTACCGGAAAACGAAATAATGGTTTCCGTTGCAGTAAAAAAATAAGGAATTTCTTCAATACTGGAATACAATTGATAGGAGAAATCTTTCGGAGTTATGTAACTGCCTAAAGCAAATTCACAAACAAAACAGTGCTCTAATTTGTGGTGTTGGTGCGTTATCTCCGTACCGGTAACATTGTATTTATGGTGGCATTGCTTTTGGGAAAGCTGTTTTGCCAAATGCTCATACGTATGCAATGACTGGAACAGCATTGAAAACAATACTGTAATAACCAGAGAAAGACTTAGTATGAGTTTATTCTTTTTCATTCGAGCCAAAGGTAACAAAAACAGGAAAAAAGAAAACCATTTGTCTCACAAAATATATTTTTGCAAAACAAATGGTTTCATTTTAAAATAAAATTTGATTTATACCAATTTGGCTGCAATCAAATATTCTGCTATTTGTATTGTATTTGTCGCTGCTCCTTTTCTCAAGTTGTCTGCAACAATCCACATATTCAATGTGTTTTCCTGGCTTTCGTCACGACGAATTCTACCTACAAAAACCTCATCTTTTCCTTGCGCATACATTGGCATTGGATACGTATAAGTATCATTATTATCCTGAACCACCACGCCATCAGTATGGTGCAAAATGTTTCTCACTTCATTTACATCAAAATCATTCGAGAATTCTACGTTTACCGCTTCACTGTGTCCGCCTACAATTGGCACACGAACTGCAGTTGCTGTAACGGCAATCGTGTTGTCACTTAAGATTTTTTTAGTTTCACGAACCAGTTTCATCTCTTCTTTAGTGTATCCATTCTCTTCGAAAGAATCACATTGTGGAATCGCATTTCTGTGAATTGGGTATTTGTACGCCATTTCACCTTGAAGACCTGCGTATTCATTTTCCAATTGTTGTACTGCTTTTACACCTGTTCCAGTGATGGATTGGTAAGTAGAAACAATCACACGTTTGATGTTGTATTTTTTGTGCAAAGGAGCCAAAACCAACACCATTTGTATCGTAGAACAGTTAGGATTTGCAATGATTTTATCTGCTGCAGTCAATTCAGTTGCATTAATTTCCGGAACGATTAATTTTTTGGTTGGATCCATTCTCCAAGCCGATGAATTATCGATAACAGTTGTTCCTGCTGCCGCAAATTTTGGAGCCCACTCCAATGATGTATCGCCACCTGCAGAGAACAAAGCAATATCTGCTTTCATATCTACTGCCGTTTGCATGCCAACTACTTTATATTTTTTACCCTTGTATTCAATTTCTTTACCCACTGATCGCTCAGAAGCAACCGGAATTAATTCTGTTACAGGGAAATTTCTTTCTGCCAAAACTTTCAACATTACCTCGCCAACCATTCCGGTAGCGCCTACAACTGCTATTCTCATCTTATATTTATATTATTGAATATTAAATTTGAAGTACAAAAGTAAGTAATATTGAAATCAAAACAAGGGTGTTAACAAAAAATAACAAAATGTTATATTTATAACATTTGATTAAAAAACATGAAAAAGAAAGTAAAATTGTTTCGAGTACTAATTTTTTTTTTGAATGGTAAAGCTTGTGAAATAACGTTCTATACAATTTTTGACTATTAAGAAATTAAGAAGATTAAGTTTTAAAGTGCTTCTCAATGTATCTTAATTTCTTAATGGTAAAAAAGCCGCTACTGTTTAGACAAAATTTTAAAGAAAAACCGCCTCAATTACGAAGCGGTTTAGTCCTGAAATTAATTCAGGATAAATTAGAATATATAATGTAGCGGAAATTATTTTTTCAATAAATCTCTAATCTGAGTCAATAATTCTTCTTGAGTTGGACCGGCTGGAGCAGCAGGAGCAACTTCTTCTTTCTTTTTTGCTTTTTCAGCAGCTCTTAAAACAACGAAAATAAAGAAAGCAATAATGATGAAATTAATAATTGCCTGTACCAAGTTTCCGTATGTAATTACAGCGGCACCGGCAGTTTTAGCAGCAGCTAAATCTGCATAACTGTTTCCGTCCAGGGTTACGAATTTCTGGGTAAAATCAATTCCACCAGTTAATAAACCTACAATTGGCATAATAACATCATCAACGGCAGACCCAACAATTTTACCAAATGCGCCACCAATAACAACAGCTGTTGCTAAACTTAGAACGTCTCCTTTCATTAAAGAAGCTTTAAAATCACTGAAAAATCCCATAATTTATTTTTTTTAGGTTAAAATTTATCTTTTCAAAACGAATTTAATAAAAATTTTAACACAATTAACAGTCTTTTACCCAATATTTAATTACTCCCTATAAAATACCCGTTTCACTCGCTGGGAAATACTGGTCAGAATTTCATAAGGAATTGTGTTGAGTTTTTGTGCCATATAATTAACCGTTGGGCTTTCGCCAAAAATGATTACCTGATCTCCTTCCGCACATTCTATGTCAGTAACATCAACCATCAGCATGTCCATACAGATACTGCCAACAATGGATGCTTTTGATTTTTTAATCGTCACAAAACCTAAACCATTTCCCCAAGCTCTAGAAATACCATCGGCGTATCCAATAGGAATTGTGGCAATTTTTGTGGGTTTTTCCGCAATGAATCGTCTGCCATAACCTACACTTTCACCGGCGGCAATGCTTCTGATTTGTGAAATCACGGATTTTAGCGTACCCACATTTTCAAGCTGTTTTTGTTCTTCGGCATCATTCGAAACTCCATAAAGACCAATTCCCAAACGCGCCATATCGTACTGTGAATCCGGATAATTACTGATTCCTGAAGTATTCAAAATATGTCGTAGTGGTTTTATTTGTAATTCTGACATCAATTTAGACGATAACTTTTCGAATAAATCTATTTGTGAAAGTGCAAAATCCTTGAATTCCAAGTCATCACTTGTGGCCATGTGTGACAAAATACTTTTTACTTTAACGGTTTGATTTCCTTTTAAAGTTGCTATCAAATCATCAATAGTATTGTTCTCAAAACCCAAACGATGCATTCCCGTGTCGAGCTTAATGTGTATCGGAAAATGGTTTAAATTCTTTTGTTCGGCAATTTTAAGGAACGCATGAAGTCCTTTTAAACTATAAATTTCAGGTTCCAATTGGTGTTGAATAATCGCAGAAAAACTGGTCGTTTCAGGATTTAATACCATAATTGGCAAATGAATTCCTGCGCTTTTAAGCGAAATTCCCTCATCGGCGAAAGCCACACCCAGATAATCCACTTTGTGATGTTCCAGTAATTTAGCAATTTCAAAACCGCCATTTCCATATCCGAAAGCCTTCACCATCACCATAATCTTGACATTTGGCTTCAATTTTGATTTAAAGAAATTCAGGTTATGACTAATCGCATTTAGATTGATTTCCAGAACAGTTTCATGAGTTTTTTCTTCTAACAAAGAGACAATTTCCTCAAATTGAAACGTTCTCGCTCCTTTGATTAGAATAGTTTCATTGGCAAAATTCAAATCATCAAATTTTGAAATAAACTCGGCTGTATTTTTATACGTTATGCAATTGGCAAACTTTTTTTCGAATGCCGAAATGGTTTCTCCAATCCCGATAACGCGGTCAATTTTATTAGAAATAATCAACTGGGAAACTTTAGCATACAATTCGTCATTAGACAAACCGCTTTGAAAAATATCCGAAAGAATAACCGTTTTCTTCTTGTATTGCTTTTGACTTTCGAGAAAATCCAACGCTATTTTCAACGACTGAAAATCGGAACTGTAACTGTCATCGATAATACTGCAGTTGTTGATTCCGTTCTTGACTTTCAAACGCATTTCTACCGGGTACAACAATTCCATTCTATTTTGAATGGTTTTTTCATCGTATTTAAAATACAATAAAACCATCAAACAGGAAATCGCATTTTCAACAGATGCTTTATCCTGAAAGGGAATTATCAATTCGAATGAATCTCCTTTATATCGGTATTGAATGGTGCTGCTGTCGTTTTTTATCGCTGCATTATAGACAAAAACATCCGCTTCTTGTGAGTCAAAACTCCAGGTAAACACATTTGTTTTTGGAAAAATAATGGCATCAACCATTTCGTTTTTTTGGTAAATAACCACTTCTGAATCATCAAAAAGGGTAATTTTCTCTCTTATTTTATTCTCTAAACTTATAAAACCTTCATCATGTGCAGAACCAATATTGGTAAGAATCCCAATCGTAGGCTTGATTATTTTTTGCAGTTTTTCCATTTCAGAATGGGTAGAAATTCCGGCTTCAAAAATCCCAAGATTGTGTTGCTCATTGATTGCAATTATTGACAACGGAACACCAATTTGTGAGTTGTAACTCTTTGGACTTCGAATAATGTTATAATCAGGACTCAATAAAAAATTAAGCCATTCCTTAACTATCGTTTTGCCGTTACTTCCGGTCAATCCAATAATAGGAAAATCGAAAAGACTGCGATAGTTTGCCGCAAATTGCTGCAAAGCGGTTAGTGTATTTTCGACAACAAAGAAATTAGCTTTGCCTTCACATTCTTCAGGAATATGGGTAACCACAAAATTCTGAACGCCAGTTGCAATTAAATCCTTGATGTACTGATGGGCGTCATTATTGGCTCCGACCAATGCAAAAAACAAAGTCTGCGGTCCGTTTTGCAAAGAACGGCTGTCTATAGCAATAGCATCTATGGCTAAATTAGCGTTGTTACCAATGAATGTAGCAGGAATATTTTGAATACTTTTTAGGATTTTCTGGCTCATGGAATTAGAAAGAGATTGGAGTAGATTTCTGATATAGAAATTATTCTTTTAATAGTTCGCTATTATAAAACTTCCTCAAAAATAACACTTCTTTTCAAAACGATGACTTAGACACACTATAATTATACCCAATTCCGTTTATTTAAGAAAAATGGCTTATTGGCTTTTTTGTGGAAAATTTAAAAATTTTTTTCAAACCATTAAGAAATTAAGTTTCATTAAGAGGCAGCGCTTAATGAAACTTAATTTCTTAATGGTTTAACTGTAAAATAGAATATGTTTCACAAAACATCCGGTAGAACAAAAAAGAAACAATAGCATTAGCTTTACTAATTTTGACAGATTACTTATATTTGTTTTTAGATAAAAATCAAACGTTTTGAAAAAAATCCTACCATTGTTTTCCTATGTTTTCCATCCGATATTCATACCGGCAATGGCCACGATGTTTTACCTTTCCTTTAACGACGCTGAGTTTGTAAATCAAGAACAACTATTTGTTTTTTTTCAGGTTCTGGTAGTTACGGTAATTTTGCCTTCTTTGGTTTTTTTATTATTACGCACCGCAGGAAACATAGATTCCATAATGCTTGCCGAAGTATCCCAACGCAAAATTCCATTAATACTTCATTGCTTTTTGCTTATTTTATTGGTAAAAAAAAGCATAACAATAGACCGATATCCTGAGTTACATTTTTTTCTTTTGGGCGCACTTTTGAGCACTATATTGGCACTTATTCTTTTGTTTGCCAATATAAAAGCGAGCCTTCACATGATAGCAATCAGTTCCTTGACGGTTTTTATAATTGGATTGAGTTTACACCTTCAAATTCAAAACACATTTACAATTGCTGTTCTGATTCTCCTTAATGGCTTTGTGGCTTCCTCCCGATTAGAAATGAAAGCACACACCAATAAAGAATTGATTATAGGTTTTATGTTCGGAGCAGTTCCTCAGTTGCTTTTGTTAGTGCTGTGGTTATAAAATGTAGAATATAATTCCAATATTCAGTGATTTCATATCAACCGATTCGTCATTGACTTTAGCAGATTTAAATAGTGAATTCAAACCGTAATAGGCGTATAAATTAATTGTATTGTAACCCGATGAAATATAAGCGCCATACTGAAATTTATTGAAATCTTGATTTCCCGTCACTACCACTTTCCCATCAGCACTATTGAAAATAGATCTGTCATAAAGCAAATAACTCAGCTTAAATCCTCCGTAAATCCTCCAAAATTTATGACTTTCATAAGTAGAAGTCCTCCATCTGAACTCCAGAGGAACATCAAAAGAAAGTAGAGAAAATTTGTTTTTATCGTAAGCAATATCCGAATCGATAATAGTATATACCGGCGTTCCTGCAGGTGAAGAAATGGCTAGATTCTGATTGTAATTATTATATGAAAAACCAATACCGGAAGCTATAGCAACCGTTCGTTTTTTATTAATGGGCATATCTCTCAAAAAACCTGCCGACAGCCCCGAAGAAAACTTACTTTGTGTCACCCCGGACGGCTTATTCATCAAGGTATTATACGTTATTGCAAAATAAAACTGATCCTCTCTATACAAGGAATCAACCTTTATTTCCGGAGCATTTTCAGTTGTTGCATTTTCTTGTGAAAAAACATTCAAAACCGATAAAAGAAGAAAACAACTAAGAAAAATTCGCATATTGTTTTGGATTTAAATTGCTCAATGGCTGTTTAAAACACCTTACAGGTTTTAATTCTCATTATAACGTTACAAATATACCATTTTGATAGTTTTCTTATAGATTATGACAACAAATAAACTTTCATAAAAATGAACCGATACAAAACCTCAAAAAAATAATTAACATATTGAATCCAACAAGTTTAATATTTTTCGAATAAATTGCTTGTTAAAAAATTAAAACCAATATTTTTACTTTAAAAATTTTAACGATTACTCAAAAACGTCTTCAAATCAGACTTAAACAATACAACCATGCAAATTGGAATTATAGGATTAGGGAAAATGGGCTTCAATCTTGCTCTTAACTTACAGCGAAATGGTTACGACGTAGTAGCCCAAGATGTCAATACTGACTTTGTTACAAAAATTGGTCAGGAAGGAATTACAACGGCACATTCTGTTAAAGAGTTATGTCAAAAATTAAACAATCGAAAAGTGATTTGGTTAATGGTTCCTGCAGGAGAAATTGTAGATGGAGTAATCACTTCGTTGCTTCCTTTTTTAGAAAAAAACGATATTATCATTGACGGAGGAAACTCTAACTATAAAGATTCCAAACGCCGTTATTCACAACTCAAGGAATTGGGTATTGACTTTTTAGACTGTGGAACTTCAGGCGGAACTTCGGGAGCATTGAATGGTGCTTGTACAATGATAGGCGGAGAACCAGCCGTATTTGAATATGTAGCACACGTTTTCAAGGATATTTCTGTCGAAAACGGACATCTTTATACTGGTGCAGCAGGAAGCGGACATTTCACGAAAATGGTTCATAACGGAATCGAATACGGAATGATGCAATCTATTGCCGAAGGTTTCGAAGTTTTTGAGCATTCTGAATTTGACATAGATTTTGAAAAAACAGCCAAACTGTTCAATCACGGGTCCGTTGTGCGCAGTTGGCTAATGGAACTCACCGAAAATGCTTTTTCGAAAGACCCTAAATTAGACAGTATCAAAGGAATCATGCATTCTTCCGGCGAAGGAAAATGGACACTGGAAACCGCTTTAGATTTAGGAGTTCCTACTCCGGTTATTGCTTTATCGATAATGATGCGCTACCGTTCCCAGATGCAAGATACGTTCTCCGGAAAAGTGGTAGCGGCACTTCGCAATGAATTTGGCGGCCATGCAGTCGAAAAAAATGAGTAATAGATTTTTTTATTCCATTTAAAAATAATCTCGACTGCGCTCGATTTGACACCCATTACCTGATTTCTAATTTATCAAATTCCGTCTATGTCCATATTAATCCTAATTGCAAGTATCCTTTTATTACTTGTCTTGATTTCCGCAGTAAAACTCAATGCGTTCATCTCCTTAATTATCGCTTCTTTCTTTGTGGGAATTGCCAAAGGCATGCTATTTCCTGACATCCTAAATTCCCTCCAACAGGGAATTGGCAGCACACTAGGTTCTTTAATTTTGATTATTGCTCTTGGAGTTATATTGGGAAATATCCTTTCAGACAGTGGCGCAGCACAACGAATAAGCTCGGTGATGATTCGGTCTGTTGGAGTGAAACACATCAAATGGGCAATGTTAGTTACGGGTTTTGCCGTAGGAATTTCGATGTTTTACAATGCCGGTTTTGTGATTTTGATTCCAATGGTTTTCGCTGTCGCAAAAAGTACGAAGCAGCCTATAATCTATCTTGGAATTGCCATGGCATCTGCACTTTCAGTGACACATGGTTTTTTGCCACCTCATCCGGGACCTACAGCCATTGCAGTAATTTTCAAGGCTGACATTGGCAAAACGCTGTTATTCGGATTGATAATTGCTATTCCTACTTTATTGATTGCGGGAATTGTGTTCCCAGAGTTTATTAAGAAGATTGTCGCTAATCCACCCAAAGGATTATTCGAAAGTAAAACATTCGCTGAAAACGAAATGCCTTCTTTCATGATCAGTTTTATAACGGCTCTGATTCCTGTTATCCTAATGGCTATGGCAACAATAAGCGAGTTGACCTTGCCTGAAACATCTTCTATACGTCAGATTCTTGGATTTATTGGAAGTCCAACCACTTCCATACTTCTCGCTGTATTATTTGCCATTGTTTTTTTAGGGATTAATCGCGGTCGAAAGATGCAGGACATTATGGACAAATCCAGTTCGGCACTTAGTTCCGCCACGATGATTATTATGATTATTGCGGCTGGTGGAGCTTTCAAACAAGTACTGATTGACAGTGGTATTGGTACTGATTTAGCTGTTTTTTTCGAAACTTCTACTCTTTCTCCGTTAGTTTTAGGCTGGCTTGTGGCTACGATTATCAGGATAGCTTTGGGTTCAGCAACTGTTGCGGGATTAACTGCGGCAGGGATTGTGCAACCTTTAGTGGTAAGCTCAGGAATAAGTCCAGAATTGATGGTTTTATCAATTGGAGCCGGAAGCTTAATGTGCTCTCACGTAAATGATACGGGATTTTGGATGTTTAAAGAGTATTTCGGAATAAGTATTTCGGATACCTTTAAAACATGGACCGTTATGGAAACCATCATTGGAGTGATGGGATTGATTGGCGTACTATTGCTTAATTTACTAGTCGCATAATCCAAATTAAACTAAAGAAAATGGAGCAATTTTACATCGGAATAGACATTGGCACCACAGCAACAAAAGCCGTGTGTTTTGACAGAATCGGTAAAGTGATTCGGGAATGTAGTCAATCCTATTCTATGTACCATCCGAAAGCCGATTGGAGCATTCAAAAACCCGATGAAATTCTAGTGGCTGTTTTAGGATGCATCCAAGAAATAACAAAAGGGATTCAGCCTCAGTTCATCAGTTTTAGTTCGGCTATGCAAAGTATAATAGCAATAGACAGTAATGGAAAACCGCTAACCGATGCCATTATTTGGGCCGACAATAGAGCGCATGCATTAGCCGAAGCATTAAAAAAATCTGACCAAGGAAAAAATTTCTATCAAAAAACAGGAATTCCCATTCATACCTTTTCACCCATGACCAAAATTGCTTGGTTAAAGGAGCAAGATGCGCCCAATTTTTCTAAAACGTATAAATTCATTAGTATCAAAGAATACATTTGGCATCATCTTACCGGCGAATATGTAATTGATTCCTCGATGGCATCAGGTACAGGTTTAATGAATATTCATACGCTACAATGGGAATCGGATATTTTAGATTATTTAAAAATAGCAGCATCCCAGCTTTCCACCATTGTTAGTCCAACCCACAAAGCCAAAGGACTATCCGATGGTTTTCAGTATATTTTGGGTGGCGGTGACGGCGTATTGGCAAATTTAGGAACCGGAGCTATGGAAACAGGCCGAATGGCGTTATCCATTGGGACCAGCGGCGCAGTTCGTTTACCTGCTGACAAACCTTTTATTGACCCGGAAATGCGAACACAATGTTATCATTTGATGGACAATCACTATTTAAAACTGGGAGCGGTTAATAATGGCGCAATTGTTTTGCAATGGTTGAAAGAATCTATCTTAAAAACAGATGAATCTTTCGAAGAATTGTTCAAACAAGCTGAAACCATTCCTGCTAGATCCGAAGGTTTACTTTTTGTTCCTTATTTATTAGGTGAAAGAGCTCCTATTTGGGATGCATCTGCTCAAGGAACACTTTTAGGAATCCGAATTATCCACACCAAAGCGCATTTGATTAGAGCAACACTGGAAGGCATCTTATTTGGACTATTGAGCATTACCGAAATCTTACTTCCAAATCCCGAAGAAAGACACAAAATCACAATAATGGCGAGTGGCGGTTTTGGAAAAAGTGAACTTTGGTTGCAAATGGTCGCTGATATTTTTCAAATGAAAGTAATCGTAGCCGAAACAATCGAAGCTTCTGCTTGGGGAGCCGTTTTGATTGGATTTAAATCCACTGCTATTGAAATTCCAACTGAAAATAAAGTTGGAAAAACTTTTTTACCAAATAGAAATTATAAGGAAATCTACGAACAAAGTTTTGAGAAATTCAAAAAGGTGTATTCCTTGTTGAAAGATATTTAAAAAGAAGAAATTAATGCTCGGCGCTTCGTGCCGGATCCTTTTTTGTTTTATAGCTTAAACAAAAAAATTTGCCACACTATAACTAGAGATTAACTTCGTTGATTCCAAGAAGGGCATCTCACAAAAAAATTAATGCTCGGCACTTCGTGCTAATCCTTTTTTGTTTTATACGCTAAGACAAACTAAAAAGTTTGCCACGCTATAAAACAAAAAATGCTCCCCTTTCAGGAAGCATTAGTTTTTTTTTGCAGAGAGGATGGGATTCGAACCCACGATGCAGTTACCCACATACTAGCTTTCCAGGCTAGCTCCTTCAACCACTCGGACACCTCTCTATTTTATTTGAGGTTGCAAATAACCATAAAAAAAATGAGTTAGAAAAGTAAAATCTAACTATTATGCTATTTCTCCTCGCAAAGTAGTTTCAAAAATACTTTTGAAGTCTTTTTGAGCTATTTTTTGACCTAACAAATACATTAATTTGGTTATAGCAGCTTCGGTTGTGATGTCTTTTCCTGAAATCACACCTATTTCTTTCATCCCTGTACTGGTTTCATATTGCCCCATACTCACGCTTCCGCCGGAACATTGTGTAACATTGATGATGTGCAAACCCCTACCAATTGCTTTTTTTAATAAGTTCAAAAACCAATCTTCAGTAGGTGCATTTCCTGCTCCATAGGTTTCTAAAACAATCCCTTTAAGATCTGGAATATCTAAAATTGCTGCCAAAACTGCTTCGCTGATACCCGGAAACATTTTTATAATTGCTACGTTATTGTCTAAGTTTTTATGAACCTTGAATTCTTTATTTTGGCTGTTAGCCAAAAATAATTCCGGGTTTAATTTTAAATGCACACCCGATTCAACCAATTCAGGATAATTTGGAGAGGTAAAAGCTTTGAAATGTTCCGCATTAATCTTTGTGGTTCTATTACCTCGGTATAACTTGTATTCAAAATAAAGACACACTTCACTGATAACAGGTTCGTCATTGTTTCGCAAAGATGCAATTTGAATGGCGGTAATCAGATTTTCTTTTGCATCGGTACGTAAATCTCCAATAGGCAATTGAGAACCCGTAAAAATAACTGGTTTTGATAAATTTTCGAGCATAAAACTCAATGCTGATGCTGAATAAGACATCGTATCTGATCCATGAAGCACCACAAATCCATCAAATGAAACGTAGTTCTCTTCGATAATCGTCGCGATTTTAGCCCATTTTTCTGGATTCATATTGGACGAATCAATTGGGTTTTCGAAAGAAATAGTTTCTATCTCACAATCCAATTGTTTCAACTCTGGAATCCTATGCAATAATTTACTGAAATTGAATGCTTTGAGCGCTCCAGTTTCAAAATCTTTTCTCATACCAATGGTTCCACCGGTATAAATTAAAAGTATTTTAGCTTTAGATAACATCGTGATATTTTGATTTATTCATAACCGGATTTGCATACATTGCCAAAAATCCTTGTAATGCAATTGGATTTTCCTCATCGATACGCATTTCTAATCTGCGTTCGAAAAGTGATTTTTCATTTTCTGTATAAAGATGCGAATGGGTATCAATCTTGTTTACAATATCGTACGCAATAAAATTCGTTGGCCATAACTTATAATTACTCAATATTGCATCATCAATTACTTGTGCCAAGGCTACTATTTGCTTGTTGGAATTATCGTTTTCAGCTTGGATGGCATCTATTTCAGTGTCCAAAACTTTACCTATATGAATGTGAATTCTTTTTTTCTGACCCAAAGCTCCACTAAGAATGGTCATAAAATCTTCGTTTTTTTCTTTAACATAGATTTCATTATTGGCTTCAGCCATCAATTGAGGCATTTTCAAAGCATCCGTTGGATCGTATTCATACGAAATAGAAACCGGTACGATTTTGATTTTCTTGAAATAATCCATCAAATTCTTTTCATCAGAAGCCATTCCCAGCATTTTCAAAACACCTGGATTTGTGGCATCATTACCGTCTTTCGTTCTTCCTTCGCGTTGTGCTATCCAAACAGAACGGTTTTCATGCTGCAATAAATTTCCAATATATTCAGACAACAGCTTTGAACTTTGCAGCATTTCTCTTGGCGTCAAGCCACGTTGTACCAGAAAATTACGATTCAGTTTTGCTAATGTCTTTAAAAAAGATTTTTTTACTAAATTGTCTCCAATAGCTGATGCAGTCATCACTAAACCATGTTCAAACAAGGCCGAATTTAATAAAGTGGTATCTAAAAGTATATCTCGATGGTTCGAAATAAATAAATACGAGGTATTAGGTTCTAAATTTTCAAAACCAGAAGTAGTCAAGCCTTCCGAGCTTTTTTCTAGTATTTTTTGAACCGATTGATAAATAAAATTACATTGAAAGTCGCGAATGGAATGCGTTTTTTTGAGTTGTTCTTTCCAAACTTCGTCTGCAACATCCGGAAAAGTAAAATTCATTAATGCCTTCATCATTGGATGATGGATGACATCTTGAAGTGCCTCGTTTATTTCGGAATCATAAAAAGGCCGAATAGCGTCAAATTTCTGCATTTTGGTTCTCAATTTTTGTGTGGACAAATGAACAAAAAAAATATCAAAATAAGGTGAATTCTACTTTAAATCCCAAAAATAGCTTTAGAATTTTCCGTTGTTATTGCCGCAATATCATTTGCCGAAAGGCTATAAATTTGCGCTAACTTATCTACAACATTAACAATGTAACTACTTTCGTTTCTTTTTCCTCTATAAGGAATCGGTGCTAAATAAGGAGAATCCGTTTCTAAAACAATGTGTTTCAAATCTATCTGATTCAAAAACTGGTCGATTTTTCCGTTTTTGAAAGTTACAACTCCGCCTATTCCTAACTTCATATTATACGAAATCACCTGTAATGCCTGCTCATAAGTCCCTGAAAAACAATGGAAAATCCCGAATAAATCATCTGATTTTTCTGCTTCCAGAATTTCAAAAATTTCATCAAAAGCTTCACGACAATGAATCACAATAGGTAATTTATATTGTTTTGCCAATTGGATTTGCCTTTTGAAAGCGATTTGTTGCTGAGGCAAATGGGTTTTATCCCAATACAAATCAATCCCAATTTCGCCCACTGCATAGAATTTTCTTTTCGCCAATTCGTTTTCCACATGTTGCAATTCTTCCAGATAATTGTCTTTTACATACGTTGGGTGTAACCCCATCATTAAGAAAAAAGTATTGGGATGATTTTTCTCCAATTCATACATCGATTCGGTACAGGAAGAATCGATTGCAGGTATAAAAAAACGGGAAACGCCGGCATCAATAGCTCGTTGAATCATTTCGTTTCGGTCTTGATCAAATTCCTCTGAATATAAATGTGTATGCGTATCGGTGATTGTTATAGCTGCTTCCAAGTGTAAAGTTTAAGGGTACAAAATTACAAGAATAAAGCTAGTTTAAAAAAATACTAAAGCGATAAACTTCTTTATGATCCTCAAATTACTATATGATTTAACTATCCTCTAAGTAACTGTGTTGCTATTGCCAGAGATTAAAAAGATTTTACAAGATTATTTTTCTCCCAATTAATTTGTGGAAATCATATAATCTAAAGCTGAAAACAATCATTTTTTTAGTAAAAGACACAAAGATACCCTTACTATAGATTAAACTTGACACTAATCTTCTCCAGTTATAAATTATTTTTATTTATAACAGGAAGAACTCTATTTGTTTTGTTTCTACATTTAGAAGTCCCTGAATTCAATTACTTGAAAAAGAACTTCTGTAAGTTATTTTTTAAGCAATTACACTACTGTTTTAAATTAAACCACAATATCAGATCGTTATTTTAATTAAAACTACTAAAACGGCCTTAACCAAAACATTTTGAGAACACAAAATTAGATAGTAGCCCTAATCAATTCTGTTGAGTAAATCCTAAAAAGAAATAAGCTAAAGTGATGATTTGCTCATCACTTTTTTTTATATTTAGAAAATATATGACACGAATAAAAACTATACTTGTTGATGATGAAATCCTAAATCTCAAAAATTTAGAAATTATCTTGATTGAAAATTTCCCAGAAATCCAAATTCTAGGATTATTTCAAACTACTGAGGATGCAAAGTTATTTATAGAGAACAATCCTATTCAATTACTATTTCTAGATATATCGATGCCGATAGAGAATGGATTCGATTTATTAGCTCATTTTCCGGTGAGAAACTTTCAGGTAATATTTGTCACCGCTCACGAAGATTTTGCAATAAATGCCATTCGTGTTGGAGCCATAGATTATATTTTGAAACCCATACTCATTTCGGAATTAAGGATCGCTATTACCAAAGTATCTGAAATATGCAAACCTGACATTGTAAATAAACTAACACTAACTTACGAAGGCGGGAAATCAATTTTAGATTTTGATGAAATTTTATATCTAAAGGGTTTTGATAATATAACAACTATCTATCTAACAAAAAAAAGAAAACTAACAGTTGCTAAAACCTTAAAGCATTTTGAAAGCATTTTAAAAAATGACTTTTTTAGAATTCACAAATCATTTATTGTGAATCTGAATTTTGTATCTAAAACATTATCCAAAGAAGCCTATTTCCTTGAATTAAATGAAGGAACACAATTACCTGTTTCGAGAAGAAATTACAAATCATTGAATACTTTTTTAAAAAAATAATTAATGAAAAGTATATTTTTAATATTATTTACAACGGTTTTTTCATCATTTTCCAATGCTCAAATTCAATATAAATTCAACCATTTTACTACTGATGACGGCTTGCCAACCAATTCGATTTATTGTATTACAGAAAACAATAATGGAGAAATTATTTTAGGAACAGACAATGGTTTGACTTTCTTTAACGGAAATAATTTCAAAACCTTAAATGTAAAAGACGGATTAATAAATCCTTACATTGTTTGGGTTTCGGTAGACGAAAAAGGAGTGATTTGGTTTATTAATTATGGAGAAAAACTTCAAAAGTACGAGAATAATAAGATTCAAAACACTACAATATTTTCAGAGTACTACACCCAAATTATAGAGACCAAGGATAAGTTTTTTCTTTACACTTTGCAAAATAGATATGCCAATAAATGTTACACATACAACGAGGTAAGCAAAAGTGACTGGAAGGTTACAAAGTCCAAAAATTTTAAAATTCCAAAAAAAATAGCGCCACCCATATTAGTTCAAAACAAGAAAGAAATTCAAGTTTTAAACAATCATTTAATTTATAATAAATATAAAGTTCCGATACCTAATGAAGTTAAATTTGTACATAAAGTGGTTTTTACAAAAAATGACGTTTGGGTTCTTGAGGAAAATTTTCTTTTTTCGATAGATTTTAATGGGGTCATTTTAAAAAAAATAAAACTACCCCAATCCCTATCAGTGAATCCAATTTACAAAAATGACTTTATTGTAGATCCTCAAAACAATTGCTGGTTAAGCATTCAGAGCAAGGGACTTTTTATTTTAAAAAACAACAACTGGGATTCCATTAGCGAGAATTTAGGACTGAACACAACTGAAAATATTAATTTTTTGTATTGCGACAGAAAAGGAAAAATATGGATTGCTACCAATGAAAATGGGCTTTTTTGCATTCCAAATACTTTAATAATGGCTTTTCGATTTAAAAATAAAGAAAACTATTTCAACGGATTCGCCCATTCAAAAGATAAAAAATCATTGTTTGTTTCTTCAAAATTTAGATTGTACTCCTATAAAAACGACACCTTAAATCTGTTACAGAACTCATCCTTAGAAATTAAAATTGGCAACTATAATAAAGTCCCCATTTTATACCTACCCATAAATGAGCCCATACACTGGGACACAAAATTACAGTTGTTAAAAGTTACTGGTAAAATACTTTTAAAAAATGAAAAAGATAAACATTATGTTTTTACAGGAAATTCATCTATAAACATTTCAATAAAAGGGAAATATGATTGCAAATCAATTAATTCAAAAATTGAAAAAAAAGAGAAAATAAAACAAATTATTTTGCACCAAAATGAATACTATTTTAACAATTCCGAAAAAATAAATATTAGAACTTTTGATGACCATTTTATTTATAAAAAACGAGATTTAAAATTTAAAATTAAAGGATACATCGAAGATTTTATTTTTATAAAAGACACCATGTGGATTGCTGCAAACAATAGTGTTTATAGGGTTTATAAAGAAAAAATTATTGATAGAATTACCCAGATTAACAATGTGAATATCGATGTTATTCATAAAATAAAACCTATTGGCGAGGCTGTTTATCTATGCGCTAATAATGGTTTATTTAAAATAAGTTCAAATGGGAATCTAGTTTTGAATAAATACAATTTTTTGCCCAACAACGATGTATACAATGTAGCCCTTTTTAATAATGAGTTATTAGTTGCCACTAAAGATGGCTTAGGAAAAATAAACAACTTATTACTTCAAAAAAAATCAGACAAACCAATATTTGATGTATTTTATTATGACTCAAAAATTAAGAAATTAGAAATACCCTCGTATCAAAATTTAGTCAAGATAAAACTGGCAATTCAAAATTATAATTCCCCTAAAAATCAAATCATTCAATATAAAATCAACACTACTGAATGGACAAATTCACAAAGCACTACTGTTGATTTCCAATCACTTTCTTATGGAAAAAATACACTAATTTTTCGTGTAAAAGACGTCAATTCAGATTGGGCAACCAATAAAATCCGGATCAATAGAGCTTTTCCTTTCTATCTGAAATGGTGGTTTATTCTAGTAGTAAATATACTAGTTGTGGGGTTAATTTATTTCATTTATCGCCATCAAATTGCAAAGATAAAGCGCAATAAACAGCAGGAAATTATTACTAATAACAAAGTTGCCGAATTGCGTCAAAGTGCACTTTCGGCAATGATGAATCCACATTTTGTATTTAACTCCCTTAATGCAATCCAGTATTTTGTAAACAGCAATCAAAAAGAAAAAAGCAGTGAGCATTTAGGAAAACTAGCGCGACTGGTTCGACTGTTTTTGTCACACGCATCAGAACCTTTTATTAGTTTAGAGGATGAAATCAAACGATTAAAAATCTATTTAGAACTAGAAAAAGTACGATTTAATAATTTTGATTTTAATTTCAATATTCATGATAAAATTGACATCAATCAAATTAAAATACCCAATATGATTGTGCAACCTTTTATAGAAAATGCCATTCTGCACGGTGTTTCACATTTAAAGGAAAATGACGGAAAGATTGATTTGAATTTTCGCTTAAAAAAAGAGGTGTTAACCATCGAAATTATTGATAACGGTTATGGGATTACCCACACTAATCCTAAAATGAGTACTCCAAATAATGCAAGCCACATTTCAAAAGGAATTGTAATTATTAATGAAAGAATGGAGATTTTACAACAATCTTATCCTGAAAAAGTGTTTATTATAAAACAACAAGATGCATTTCCTGATGCCATTCGTAAAGGGCATAAAGTGATAATTGTGGTAACAATTCTTCAATAGAAGTACTTTTTTTTACCGTTGCCTAAATGAAACCTACCGTATTCTAAAAGGTTTAGGTTTGTTTATCCTGTTTCCCATAGTTTTATAAGATATTTAATCTTAAAACTATGAGAAAAATCTTCAAAATGCTTTTTGCAATAACAGTACTCACACAAATCTCACAAGCACAAGAAACCGCTAAAGGGATTAAGGATCAAGGGGTAAAATCACACACACATCAACGTGGCTGTTGCTATTACAAAGTAATTTATCTTGGTGGAGGTTTTAATAATCCTAATGTAAACAGCAACCAAAAGTCATCTGGAAATTATTCTGGAAAAACATCAGGCTTAACGTTAGATTATTCACAAACTATACTTCGCAAGCCAGGATTTTCGATTGGGTTTAATATCGGAGGTCAATATTTCACTGGAAATAGCGATCCGTTTAAAAGTTATTTGCCAGAACTTTATTTAATTACCAATCAAATTTCGAGTGTAGTCACATCGTCTGGAGACAGCAAAAATTCAAATTATTTTGTTGGTGCTGGCCCGCAATTTAATATTCATTTTGCCAATCATTTTGTATTAAGTCCTATTTTTCAACTAGGGTATTTTGGTTCAAAACAAAACGAATCTAAAGCGACACAAACCACCCTGATTAGTGGAGGTGCAATGGCTGACTATACCAAGACTTATGTTTTAGTTTCGCAAAACGAAACTAAAATTTCTGGAGTTGGTTTTATACCAAAAGCTAGGGTAACTTATATGATTAATAGCACCATCGGTGTTTGGACCGAAGTAAATTATTTAATTGGACAGACTGCCAAAAACAACACTAGTACTTTTGAGCCTAAAAGGGATTCCGATACTCAAACCGTTTACAGCGTTGCACAAATGGATGCAGGGACATACACTACCGCTTCAAGTGATTCAAAATATAGTGCTTTAGGACTAAATTTTGGAGTAGTGTGGGGTTTTGGAGGTAGATAATAAAGAGGCATAAGTTCAAGCATAAAATTAAACAACTCCACCTATCAAAATAGAAATTATAAAAAAAACATAGACTCTATTTTTATTGTTCTACATCCGTTGTTTCCCAAAATATAAAATATTAGTTACGAACAGCAGATAAAACGTGTGCTGTAACGCTAAAATATGTATTTCACAACTAATTTATAATTCACACCAGATTCAACATCAAAAATTATTTTAGTATCAACTTAACAACATTTAAATCATTATGAGAAACATTACAGAAAAATTAAAAATAATTATAATTACTTTGTTTTTAGGACAAAGTTTACAAGCGCAAACATGTATTGACCATGAAGGAAATTACAATTTTAACAATTGGAAACCATTTAATGCGACAGTTGCAAAAGCTACAGATGTTCTCCATAAAAACTATTTACAACTTACAGATGATCAACACGGTTCGTTTGCCATAAATTATATTGATTTTTCAGGAAACTGGATAACAAAAGGTTTTGGGCAATGCTTAAGTTTTGACTATATGGCAACATATAATGTATCATCAGGTATGCCTATCGCAAAATCGCCACTTGTTTGGCTTTATCAAGGAAACTCTATAACTCTTTCAGGTAATCAAGCCAATTTTGGACAACATTATTTAAGAGCATGGCTTATTCCAAACCCGTCGTTTCCTATTATCGCAAATGGTGTTTGGAAAACATGGTCGTTACCCGTTGGACTTTCTTCAGGAGGTCAGTTACCATCTAACTCTTTTGGGCAATGGGAAATTGTTAATGAAAACGGGAAACTCACAGGTGCTGCTGCTTGTACAGCTTGGGATAATCTTATTCAAAATGTAACAGGTTTTGCTTTGGCAACAGATTATAATGGGGATCCATCTGAAACAATAAATTTTGATAATTTTTGTTGGCAATGCAAAACTGCTGATGGTGATCTAGTAGATATTGGGAATCCAAAAGACTCAGAAGGAACATGGGACTCTAACTCCCCAAAAGACTGTTTTTGTTGTGACAAGGCCTATAACTTGCCTACAAAACCTCAAATAGCAGGTTTAGAAAAAGTAGAATGTGGAGCATCGGCACAATACACTACTTCAAATTGTCCTGGAGCCACCACAACATGGGCCGTTTCTCCTTCAATCCCATTTACTGGTCAAGGTACAAATAGTATTTCTTTTAATTCAATCCCTGCGGGAACATATACATTAAGTCTTACAATTAGTTGTGGAAAAAAACGATACATAAGTACAAAAACAATAACGGCACTTGCTCCATTGAATTCTTCTCCTGCATTTTTAATATCGGTAGTTCAAATGCCAAACGGATTGCTAAATATCAATGCAGTGCCTACTACTACTTCAGGAGTTGAGCATTATTGGGGAATTTCATATAACGGCACTTATCCAAATTGTACTATACCAGGATCTCCTATTTTATTAAATGAAATTACGGGCGGTACAACTGCTGCGGGCGCTCATGTTACTGCTACAGGTGTTTTTGCAAATATAGGAACGGGAACTGGAGTTACAGCAGGTACAGCAGCGCCTTATGGGTTTTATTACGGTGGATTACCAAACAATAGTTGTTTTAAAATCACTCATTATGTAAAATGTTGTGGCGTATGGTCAAGACAAACTCAATATGGATCAATGGGTACAAGTAATGCTCGAATGGTAAATGGTGTAACACCAAAACCAGATATAACTATCGGAGCTATTGAGATTCTAAAATAGTAGCAAATAATTCATTATTCTAAAACGGCTTCATTTAACGAATCCGTTTTATTAATTTATAAGAAATATGAAAAAAATATTCATCCTTATCCTATTAGTTTTTGGAGTAACCCAAATTCAGGCACAGAAAAAAAAGACTAAAACAGTCAAAAAAGCAATAATTTCAAAAGTAATAACAGCACCCCAAATAAGTCCTTTTGCAATGCTTTCTGCCAATAACACTTTCCCAATTAATACCGTTTGTGTGAGCCCAGATGGAAAACAAATACTTTCGTCAGGCGATGATGGAACCATTCGCTTTTGGGATATTGCAACCAGGAAAGAAATTAATAATTTTCCTGCAGAAAAAGTAAGTTCAGGTGTGGTTTACCCAGTAACAGAAGTTGCTTACAGTCCTGACGGAAATACTTTTATCTCTGGTCAAAAAAGTTCATTACCAAAACTTTGGGATATTGCTCTAGGAAAAGTAATGAAAAGAGTAAGTCAAAAAACTGCCGGTGTTTATTCTCTCGCATTTAGCCCCAATGGAAATTTAATAGCATTGGGTACTTATGGATCAATATCAATATGTGATACAAATTCAAGTAAAGAAATTTTAATACCAATATCAAGAACAAGCCCTATAATTTCTATCGAATTTAGTCCTGATAACCAATCCCTTATTGCGGTTGCTGATAATCAAGAAATTTCACTTTGGGATATTAGTAGCGGAACTAAAATACGCAATTTTGACATTCATAATTATCAAAAAGACCTAGAATATGCTACTGATGCTTCATTCACCCCTGATGGCAAGACAATAATTACAAGTGGATTTAACAAAGATCCCTATCAAGGAATTATTAAAATGTGGAATGCAAACAATGGCACACTTATTAATACTATTATAGATGGTCAAAGTGTAGATTGTTTAGCCATAAGCCACGACGGGCTAAAATTAGTCACAGGAAATTTTGATCATTCAGTAAAACTATGGGAAATCGCTACAGGTAAACTTTTAAAAGTACTCATTGGTCATAAAAACTATATCAAATCAGTATGTTTTAGTCCTGATGACCAAACCGTTGTTGCAAGTAGCACACATGGCGCTATAAATCTGTGGAGAACGAACTAAAGAAACAAGACTACCATTCAATTTTAATTTAAAAGTGATAATTTATTTGTCACTTTTTTTGTTTCTAAAATTTTCAATACCCATAAAAGCAGTATCAAATCAAAGACTTCTTCCAACTTTTTGACACCAATTTCCAAAAACTAAATTGGTAAAAAATTGGTATCAGACCTTTAAGAAAATTTATTCATAAATCTGCCCTTAAGATAAAAGATCCTTACAATTCCTTCACTAACTCCATGTATCTTTGTAAAACAGAAATAAATCACTGAAATAAATTCAGCATAATGAAGAACCTACACGATATTCTTAAAAAAGAAAACTATAGAAAAGTAAAATTTAAGATTACCAAAACACAGCATCTTTTGATAAAAGCAAAAATCAATGGTGTAACAGGCAACTTCATTCTAGACACAGGAGCTTCAAACAGCTGTGTAGGATTTGAGAGTGTCGATTTGTTTTTATTGGAAGCCAAAAAATCAAAGACAAAAGCCGCTGGTGCAGGAGCCACAGGAATGTTTACGCAACTGGCTTTAAAAAATCAATTGCAACTTGGTACTTGGAAAGATTTTGATTTTGAACTCGTTATTTTTGATTTATCTCATGTAAATGAAGCGCTAACACAACACAAGGCCAAACCGGTTCATGGCATTATAGGGGCTGATATTTTAATGAAAGGGAAAGCGATTGTGGATTATTACAACCATTATTTGTATTTGTTGAAATAAAAGAAAAGAGCGTATCGAAAATCAATACGCTCTATTTCCTACTACAAACCTCAACAAATTTATTCTTTAACCATTTTAGTGGTGGTTATTTTTCCATCTACAGCTGTTTTTATAATATAAACTCCTTTTGAAAGTTGACTTGTTTGAATAGTTGTGGAATTACTTTTTGGGCTTTTTACTAAAACCTCCTGACCTAAAACAGTATAAACACTTACTTTTTCGATAGTACTATAAGCTTCAATTGTCAAATAATTAGTAACCGGGTTTGGATACATTATCACTTTTGAAATTTCAAAATTAGCAACACCTAAGTTAGAAACAGTTTTACTGAAATAAACGTTATCAATATAAACTGTCCCCGCTGGTGCTCCAGATAAGACTAATTGAGCAATATGTCCTTTGGTGGTTAACCCCGTAAACTCTGTCAAAGGAATGTCGTAACTATTCCATCCTGACAATGTTGGCGTGCGAGTAACTTCAAACTCTACATCATCGCCTCCTTGATACACTCCGTTTGCACCAAAATCAACTAATTTAACTCGGAATGCTGTTAAATCTGGTGTCCACACATCGATATGAAAATATAACATTTGAGTCGCGTCTATTGTTCCAGTAACATCTACACCAAAATAATTCAAATTTGTATATTTTTTAGTGTCGTTTCCCGCAATTTGCAAATCAGTCAAACTACTTCCTACTGACCAATCCGTTCTCCAAGTAGTAATAGGCACATTCGTATAAGCATTACTGAACATAGAAATAACATCTGCTAAAGCTGTTGTTGGCGTAGGCGCAGCAACAGTTGGTTCCGTTGGTGCTACTACTACGGTTGATTTATAAAAATAAAAATTGTCCAAATAAACCGTTGTTCCAGTAGGGACAGATGACAAACTCATTTGAAATACAGTACTAAAGTTTATCCCGGGGAAATTAGCAGCATTTAAAACCATATCAAAACTATTCCATCCTGCTGAGATTGTCAATGTTACACCTGCTTCTACAGGACCAGGATTTATTAAATTGATCTTAACAGAAGTTGCACTTGAAGACCATAAATCTACGTGCATCATTGTCATATCAGAAAGATCAAAAACTTCCGTACCAGGTAATGTAATCCCTTGATAGTTAAAATTACTTAATTTCCTTGTGTTATTGCCTACAATAAGTTCATCGGTTACATCCGTAGACTGACCCCAACATTTGCACCAGTCACCTGCTTTGTATACGGCATAAGCATCGCTAAAAATAGATTTCACATCCGTAGCAACTCGTGTCGGAGGAGTAGGTGCGGCTACTGTTGGCGAAGTTGCGGCAACTGGAGCAGCTATTTTTGCAGAAAACGTAATATTATCAACGTAACATACATGATCAGCCGTTCTTGTGGTACCTTCTGGAATAAAATCAGGAAAAACAATAATTTGATCAATTCCGGTGGAAACTCCTTCTCCTATTTTTCCTGCAAAATTAAATGTCAATTCTTCCCATTCATTAATTTTAGTATTGGTAACTGTTATTTCTCCGGTAGAACCGCCATCAGGGCGTGCCAACTTAATACCTACTTTGCTGATTACATCTTTATACACCATCATTTTAATCGTACTATTGGTTTCATTCAACGTAAACGTTCCAATACCATTTGTACCAGAAGCATGAGCCGTTTCAAAACCAGTATACCAAGCACCGGCAACCAAAGCAGTAAATTTAGCTGCTGTGTTTGAAGTGTTAATTCCTGTTTTATTAGGATTTGCTGCTAACAAAGAAGCTGTTGAGCCTCCCGATGGATTATCAAAAGAAGTCAAGACCCAAGTAGACCCATATTCACCAGTTTCAAAGGTAACCGGTGCATAAGGCGCTGCAGCGGGTGGAGCTACTATTGCGACCTTATTAAAATATACATTATCTATAAAAATTGTTCCTGCTGAACCTGAGAAAACGAACTGTGCAATATGTGCTTTTGTCGTCAAACCAGTAAATTGAGAAAGCGGAATCTCTAAGCTATTCCATCCGCTTAAAGTTAAGGTGCGGGTGATTTCAAACTCCTTATCGTCACCGCCTTGGTATGCACCATCAGCTCCAAAATCGACTATTTTAATTTTAAAAGTTGTCACATCAGGAGTCCAAACATCAATATGAAAATTAAGCATAGCTGAAGCATCAATTTTATTGGCTTCAGTAATTACTCCAAAATAACTTAAATCCGTATATTTTTTAGTGTCATTTCCAGCGATTTGAATATCAGACAAAACATTCCCAGATTGTCCCCAATCTGCTCTCCAATTATCAACAATAACATTTGTATAAGCATTGCTGAATAACGAAATAACATCTGTGGATGCTACAGTCGGTGTTGGCGCAGCAACAGTTGGCACAGTTGCAGCAGGTTTTGCTGAAAAAGTTACATTATCAAAATAATTAGTCGTTTCCGCAGTTCTAGCATTGAAATCTAAAAAGAATATGATTTGATCTATATTGATGGTTTCAAACAATCCTATTTTTCCTGAAAAATCAAAAGTTAGTTCTTCCCATTCATTGATTTTAGTGTTCGCCACTTTAATTTCTTGCTGTGCGCCACCATTACCTATTGCAAATTTGATACCTACATCACTAATAACTGATTTGTAAACCATTATTTTGACAATGCTGTTGGATGCACTCAAGGTAAAAGTTCCAATACCATTGACTCCCGAAGCATGGGCCGTCTCAAATCCGGCATAAGGAGCAGCTCCAGAAGCACTACTGCCAGCTATAAATTTCCCAACCGTTGCTGAGCTATTTATTCCTCCAGGGAATGGATTGGAAACTTTAGAATAACCAGCTCCAGTTCCATTTTCAAAAGTAGTAAACGACCATGTAGAACCGAATTCTCCGTTCTCAAAGGTGACTGGTGCATTTTGTGAGAATCCTGTTAAAAAAAACAACAGGAAAATAAATAAAGTAAAGTTCTTCATAATTTTGAGGTTTAGTTATTCTCAAATTTATGAATGTATTGTGTTGTGATTTAAAATGAGACCTATCTAAAAACTATACAGCACAACAAAGAAATTTTACAGACACAAACAGCCAAAAATCCTACTATAACTGAGACTTAACTTTATTTTATGAGGCATAAAAAAGAAGCACAACAGCATCTAAACACGAAATGTTGTGGTAATGTTATGGTTAATCCTTAAAATAATATACCTTTTTTTAAATAAAATAAAATTAATTATGCAATTAAAAATCATAATCGCAATAAAAACCAAAAAATAATCACATATTTATAGTTCAATAATAAACCCGCAAAAAAAAATCCCGCCCTGTTACAAAACAAGGCGGGATTAAAATATATTTTTATAAAATTGATAAAACCAATTTTACAACTCTAACGCTTTTTTAGGATTATTATCCATCAATAATTCCATTGGATTTTCTAACGCTTCTTTAACTGCTACTAAGAACCCAACAGACTCACGCCCATCAATAATTCTATGGTCATAAGACAACGCTACGTACATCATTGGGTGAATTTCCACTTTTCCGTTTACAGCAATTGGACGCTCGATAATGTTGTGCATTCCTAGTATTCCAGATTGTGGAGGATTGATTATTGGTGTACTCAACATACTTCCAAAAACACCCCCATTAGTAATTGTGAACGTTCCGCCAGTCATATCATCAACTGTGATTTGCCCGTCACGTGCTTTTAATGCCAATCTTTTAATATCTGCTTCAACTCCACGGAAAGTCAAGTTCTCCGCATTACGAACTACAGGAACCATTAATCCTTTTGGTCCTGAAACCGCAATTGAAATATCGCAAAAATCGAAAGCAATCTTATGATCACCATCCATCATTGAGTTTACATCCGGGAATAATTTTAATGCTCTGGTTACTGCTTTAGTAAAGAAAGACATATATCCTAAACCAATTCCACCATGTTTTGCTTTGAACGCATCTTTGTATTCATTACGAATCAAGTTGATAGGCGTCATGTTTACTTCGTTGAAAGTAGTCAACATTGCTGTCTCATTTTTAGCGGCAACTAATCTTTCTGCCACTTTACGACGCAACATTGATAATTTAGTACGCTCTGTTCCACGAGAACCACCTGTAGGAGTTCCCATTGAAGGCACAGCATTTACTGCATCATCTTTAGTGATTCTTCCGTCTTTTCCAGTTCCTGTTATGGAAGCTGGCGCTATATTTTTTTCGTCTAATATTTTTCTTGCTGCTGGAGATGGAGTTCCTGAAGCGTAAGTTGCTGCTGGAGCTGCTGCTACCGGAGCCGCTTTCGGTTCTTCTGCTTTAACTTCAGCTTTTGGAGCTTCAACTGCTGCTGGTGCATCACCTGCTGGTTTTGCTGCACTAGTATCGATTAAACAAACTACCGCTCCTACTGCTACTGCATCGCCTTCTTCTGCTTTTAAAGTAATGATTCCGCTGGCTTCTGCTGGCAATTCTAATGTTGCTTTATCAGAATCAACCTCAGCAATAGCTTGGTCTTTCTCTACATAATCTCCGTCTTTTACCAACCAAGTTGCAATTTCAACTTCTTTTATAGATTCCCCTGGTGATGGGACTTTCATTTCTAAAATCATGTTCTATTATTTTAAATTATGAATTTTAATTCTTATTACAATTACTTAAGTTTTTTTCATTTACCAGCAATTGAATCATTTTACTGTTTCTACATTCGAAACATAATTACTATTTACTGTCATCGTAGGATACACTTCTCCTTCTGCTTTTCGTTTAGCATATTTCTCCATCGAACGCTTCACTAAATCTTCTTGATCTTTTTTGGCTTCTGCCAAATCTTCATCACTTATTGTATATTCTTTAGCTCCTGAAATAGCGTTTAATATACCTTCTTTTTTTCTTTCATACTTTTTGATATTCTTATAATTATTAGAATCATTATCAAAAGGCATTAATTTTACAGCTGCTTTAAAAGCTCCCAGTTGAGGTTCCGAATCAATTATATAAACTTTACCCGCCTCTAATTCTGCTTCCAAAAAATCTGTGTTTTCAGATTTAGACCAAAATAAATGCTTTCCAGGTTCACATTCATAAACCATGTATTTTCCATGATTAAATTTACCTAAATATTTTTCCCCATCAAAATATTTAAAATTGATTAAAAAACCTGTTGCTGAAGCTCTTGTAAAATAAACTAGTGACTTTCCTTCACTAGGCTTTTTTAATTCTTGAGAATAAGTAAAACTAAAAATTAAACTAAAAAACAGTAAGGCGAAAAATTTCTTCATAATTGCAAAATTTGAGTTTATCTAAATAAATCTTTATCAAAAACCATTTTTATGGCGTCAGCTTGACGGCGTTTTGCTCTAGTGTAGCTTCCAGCTGCCGGAGCTGCATACGCTTTTAGCGAAGCCAATCTCCATTTTACTAAATTAAAATTCATCAACATATAACTATAAGCTCCCATGTTTTTCGGCTCTTCTTGTGCCCAAACATAATCATCAGCGTTTGGATATTTAGCAATAATAGCTTTTAATTGCTCTACCGGTAATGGGAATAATTGTTCGATTCTAACTACTGCAACATCGTTACGACCATTGTTTTCTCTTTCGGCAGTGATGTCATAGTAGAATTTACCTGTACAGAAAACTAATGTTTTCACATCCGCTTTATTTACTGTTACATCATCAAATGTTTCTTGAAAACTACCTGTTGCAAATTCTTCTACAGAAGAAACTACTCTTGGATCACGCAACAAACTCTTTGGTGTAAACACAATAAGCGGTTTACGGAAAGTTGTTTTCATTTGTCTTCTCAACAAGTGAAAGAAGTTAGCTGGAGTTGTACAATCGGCAACATACATATTATGTCTGGCGCAAAGTTGTAAATAACGCTCCATTCTTGCAGAGGAATGCTCTGCTCCTTGTCCTTCATATCCATGAGGCAATAATAAAACAATTCCGTTTTGGTTGTTCCATTTATCTTCTCCACAAGAGATGTATTGGTCAATCATAATTTGGGCTCCATTACTGAAATCTCCAAACTGTGCTTCCCAAATGGTTAATGTATTTGGGTTTGCCAAAGCATATCCATAATCAAATCCTAAAACACCGTATTCAGATAAAAGAGAATTGAAAATATTGAATTTTCCGGTTGCTCCTTCTAAATTACTCAACAAGGTTACCTCTTCTTCTGAATCTTCTACTTTTACAACAGCATGACGGTGAGAGAATGTCCCACGTTCCACATCTTGACCGGAAATACGAACGTCGTATCCTTCTTTCAGAAGCGAACCATAAGCTAAATGTTCGGCCATAGCCCAATCCAGCTTATTCGTTTCGAAAAACATTGTTTTTCTGTCGTTGATCAGTTTTTGTATTTTGCTGATAAATTTTTTATCTGTCGGTAAGTTACAAATCACGTTTGCAACCTCAGTAAGTCCTTCTTTTGGGAAAGTAGTATCTACTTTTTTAAGCATTTCAACATCTGAAACTTGCTCAAAACCTTTCCATTCATTTTTCATGAACGGAGTGATAATAGTCAAATCTTTTTTACGCGATTCTTCTAAATTCACTTCCAAGTTTGACTTGTATTCTTGCTCTAATCCTTTTACAAAAGTACTGTCTATCAATCCTTCTGCAAGCAGTTTATCCATGTAGATATCTCTTGGATTTTTGTGCTTTGCAATGATTTTGTATAATACCGGTTGGGTAAAACGAGGCTCATCACCTTCGTTATGTCCATATTTTCTGTATCCTAATAAATCGATAAATACATCGCGACCAAATTGCATTCTGAAATCCAACGCAAATGACATCGCATGAACTACCGCTTCAGCATCATCTGCATTTACGTGTAATACTGGCGAAAGTGTTACTTTGGCAACATCCGTACAATACGTAGAAGAACGTGCATCAAGGTAATTAGTCGTAAAACCTACTTGATTATTGATTACAATATGGATTGTTCCTCCGGTTTTATAACCGTCAAGTTGTGCCATTTGTACAATTTCATACAAAATTCCCTGACCTGCAATTGCAGCATCACCGTGAACAGCGATTGGCAATACTTTAGAGAAATCGTTAGGGAAATATTTGTCTTGCTTTGCTCTTGTAATTCCTTCGATAACTGCACCAACAGTTTCAAGATGCGAAGGATTTGGAGCCAAATTGATATTGATTTTTTTTCCGGTGCTTGTAACTTTGTCAGCAGTAAGTCCTAAATGATACTTTACATCTCCATCAAAATATTCCTGATCGTAATCTTTACCGTCAAATTCACCAAAAATGTCTTGGGTTGATTTGCCAAAAATATTTGCCAAAACATTCAAACGACCACGGTGTGCCATTCCCATTACAAACTGCTCTACTCCTTTTTCGGCTGCTTTTTCAATTAAAGCATCCAAAGCCGGAATGATTGATTCCCCGCCTTCAAGAGAAAAACGTTTTTGACCTACATATTTAGTATGCAAAAAGTTCTCAAAAGAAACGGCTTGGTTTAATTTATTCAGAATTGATTTCTTTTCGTCCAAAGAAAACTTAGGTTGATTGTCATTAACCCCCAATTTTTTCTGAATCCATTCCACCACTTCAGGATTACGGATGTACATGTACTCCACCCCAATATGCTGACAATATATAGTGTCAAGGTGAGTTATAATTTCTTGAAGCGTACACGGTTGTATATTGATAACCTTTGCTGCGTCAAAAACAGTATTTAAATCTGCTGCTGAAAGTCCGAAATTCGAAATTTCAAGTGTAGGCGACGAAGTCCTTCTTTCACGAACCGGATTTGTTTTGGTAAACAAATGACCTCGAGAACGGTATCCATCTATTAATTTCAATACATTAAATTCCTTTTGAAGCTTATCTGATACTAAATTAATATCTGAATTATTAGCTGCAAAATTAGCGATTTGTTCAACCTTGTTCTCCTCGTTGTAAGTAGTCATCCCAAAATCGAAACCTTGAAAAAAACCTCTCCAACTTGGCTCAACGCTATCTGGATTTTCTAAATATTGATCGTATAATTGTGCGAAAAATTCGGTGTGTGCTGCGTTTAAAAATGAAAACCTATCCATAATATTTAGTGAATATACTTTTTTGTTAAAATAGTTTGGCAAAAGTACAATAATAGAATAAATTTATAATTTATTTTAAGATACTTTTACATTGAAAAATGTTAAAAAACTGAAAACTTATGACAAAGAATAGCTTTTTAGACGATTCCAAATCATTAATGGTGATTATTATCCTATTTTTTTCAAGTTGCCTGTTTGCACAACAAAACACATCCTCTACTAAAACCCAAAATGAGTTTTGGAGGAACGTACAATTTGGGGGCGGAATAGGTTTAGGCTTTGGTTCTGGCTATACGGACATTTCATTGGCACCAAGTGCCATTTACAATTTCAATGACTATGTGGCTTTGGGTGTTGGCCTACAATATAAATATTTAAAACAAAGAGATTATTACGCTTCCCATTTGTATGGCGGCAGTGTTATAGGTCTTTTTAATCCAATACAAGAAATCCAACTTTCGGCTGAACTGGAACAATTAAGAGTTAATGTAAATCTAGAGGGATCCAATAGCAATTCACAAGACTACTGGAATACGGGATTGTTTATTGGTGCAGGTTACCGATCCGGAAACGCAACAATTGGTGCCCGTTACAATGTTTTGACCGATAAGAATAATATTTACGGCAGTGCCTTTATGCCATTTATCAGAGTTTATTTTTAAGATAAACGTACTGTGACCTGGATACGAATAATAACTAATACTTATTCCTGAACCAGACTTTTTGCCATTCTCTTTTTAGAATCAAAAAAGAGACCTGCTCGGCAAGAACTACTAAATCAGAACCGTCTAGTTTTTTTATTTCTTCCTCAGAAACATCAATTATGTAAAGTAAATTGAGGTATTCGGCAAACTTGTATTGAATAAGTCGATAGATTTTATCATGCAATTGCAACTTCAATTCATTCGGAGAAATACTCAAAGGAAAATCAATTGCTTCATTAGCCAAATTAAAATCCTTATTCATTTGTTCGATTAATTTCAAATATAAGTTTTCGCCTTCTGCTTCAGTAAGTAGTAAATCGGTATTTTTTGGCACTATAAACATTTGATTTCAGGTTGTTGATTAACGAATTTAGATTTTTGATTTTAAGAAACTGCTCTAAATGTTTGATTTTTTGAATTATACTGATTTTTGAAATAAACCATCATTTATCCGAAGTAAAACTTCTGCAATCAAAAATCGTTAATCCGCAATCAAAAATCTAAACTTTTCTTCCCATTAAGTTTTCACCAAAAGCCTTCAACATTTCTTTTTTATCTACGCTGATATTCATTTTATCCAACGTTTGAAAAGCCTTAAACGTAAAATCCTGAATCGCATCTTGAGTTGCTTTTGAAGCACCTGAGCTGTTAAAAAGTTCTTTTACCTTTTTGATTTTCTCCGTATTGTCTTCTGGCTGAATGGAGAACAATCGCCTTAATTCTTCTGCTTCTGCTTCATTTGAAAAAGCAACCGCTTTAAGATACAAATACGTTTTTTTATTTTCTATAATGTCTCCACCTACTTGTTTTCCAAAGGTTTCAGGATCACCAAAAGCATCTAGAAAATCATCTTGTAATTGAAAAGCCAAACCTAAATTCAGTCCAAAATCATAAATCAAATTTGCGTTTTCTTCTGAAGTTTCTGCAATAATCGCTCCCATTTTCATGGCGGCAGCAACCAAAACAGCCGTTTTATATTGAATCATTTTCAGGTATTCAGGAATGGTAACGTCGTTTCTTTCTTCAAAATCAACGTCCCACTGTTGCCCTTCACAAACTTCAAGAGCGGTTTTGCTAAATAACTTCGCTAAATCTCGAAAAATAATAGGTTCATATTGTTCGAAATATTGGTACGCTAAAATCAGCATGGCGTCACCAGATAAGATTCCGGTGTTTAAATTCCATTTCTCGTGCACCGTTTCCTGTCCTCTTCGCAATGGCGCATCATCCATAATATCATCATGAACCAATGAGAAATTATGAAAAACTTCAACAGCCAAAGCTGCTGGCAACGCTTTTTTATAATCTGCATCAAAAACCTCTGCACTCATTAATGTAAGCACCGGACGCATTCTTTTCCCTCCAAGATCTAATATATAATGTATGGGTTCGTATAGATTTCTCGGTTCTTTGGTTTCATATTGTGATTTCAAATAATCCGAAAGAAACTCTTGATACTGGTAAATAGAATGCATAAAATAATTTTTCGGCTAATTTACAGTATTCAATTTGCATTACAAACTCCCTTTTGTCATCAAATGTTAAATAAATCAAAATACATTGGAAACTGTTTTAGTATTCAAAGTTTCCTGCTTACATTTGCCAACGAAAATTTAACGTTTTGAAATCTTTAGCGATTTTAAAATAAATTCCAAATACAACGCAACGAATTATGAAAACAAAATGGACAGTTGACTCGAATCATTCAGATGTTCTGATAAAAATGAGGCACTCAATAATTGCTTATCTGGCAGGTTCCATAAATAAATTCAATGGACATATTGATATTGAGGATAATCAAATAGAAGATGCCTCGATTGAATTCTCTTTGGATGTAAATAATAAAGATGCAAAACTAGAACAAATAGATACTCATCTGGGGCTGAATGACTTATTTGACATTAAGGAGTTTCCAATTATTAGTTTCAAGTCGACCTCATTCGAAAAAGTCAATAAAAACATCAATTTTTTGAAAGGAAATCTTACTATAAAAAACATCACAAAAGTAGTGGAGCTTGATGCTGAATTCATTGGATTCAATACGTATGATGGCGATCAAAAAGCTGCTTTTGAAATAACTGGTCATATTAATCGCAAAGACTTTGGTTTGAACTTTACTTCATTTAATCAAACTGGCGGTTTAGCTTTAGGACAAGACATTAAGTTCATGGCAAACTTAGAATTAACCGCTTAATAAGAAAGCAAATGTTAAATAAACATGAAATTTAAGGAAACTATTTTGGTTTTCAAAGTTTCCAAATTACATTTGCACAAAATTTAACAGTTCAAATAAATCACAACTGATTAAGAATAAAGAAAATGAAAGAGAAAATTATATCCAAAGCAAAAGAGATGTTTTTGAAACTTGGTTTCAAAAGTATTACTATGGATGATATTGCCGGTGAAATGTGCATTTCAAAGAAAACGATTTATAAATATTTTGCCAATAAAGAATTATTGATAGAGGAAAGTGTTCAAGTTATTCATACAGAAGTTAATGGAATAATTGCCGAAATTACTTCTAAAGACTTTAATGCAATCGAAGAAAACTTTGAAATAAGACGCATGTTTGCAGAGATGTTTAAAGCCACTGACACTTCCCCTCTTTATCAATTAAAAAAGCATTATCCTGAAATCCATGAAAAAGTGTTAACCTACCAAGTGGAAATGTGCCAAACTTGTTTTCGAGAAAATATTGAAAAAGGAATTGCACAAGGTTTATATCGAAATGACATAAATATCGAAGTTTATGTTAATTTTTATTACTCATTAATTTTTACCATTAATGAAAACATAAGATCTGAAAGAGAAGTGTTCTCATTAGAAATGGAAGCTTTACAATACCACACCAGAGCAATGGCTACAGAAAAAGGAATTGCCGAATTAGAAAAAAACTTACTTAATCCAATTACATAAACAATGAAAAAAATAATCATACTATTAACCCTAACATTTGCACTTGGTGCCAATGCACAAGAAGTCAAATCACTTACGCTAAAAGAAGCGATTAACTACGCTTTAGAAAATAAAGCGGAAGCCAAAAAAGCAAAACTACAAGTAGAAAATAGTGAGTACCAAATTCAGGAAGTGCGTTCACAAGCGTTACCACAAATTTCTGCTAACGGTAATTTGACTTACAATCCTATAATACAAACAACCGTTATTGATGGTGCAGGATTTGGCGCACCGGGAACAACCATTCAGGCTGCTTTTGGTCAAAAATGGGTTTCAACGGCCGGTGTTTCTTTGACACAAGCTATATTCGACCAAACGGTTTTTACAGGTTTGAAAGCGGCAAAATCCACTAGAGAGTTTTACCAAATCAACGAACAATTAACTGAAGAGCTAGTAATTGAACGCGTGGCCAATAATTATTATCAGGTTTATGTTCAAAGACAAAAACTGACTGTTATTGACAGTATGTATAAAAATACCACTAAAGTAAAAGACATCATTAAAGGTCAGTATGATAATGGTCTAGCCAAAAAAATTGATTTGGATCGAACTTTAGTAAGGATTTCAAACATCAATACGCAACGCCAACAAGTTTTGAATGCAGTTCAAATTCAAGAAAATGCATTGAAATTTTACATGGGAATGCCAATAGAAACTCAAATCGAAATTCCACAAACGGCATTTGAAGTGAGCCCACAATCATTATCAGAAATTCCAAATACGGCAAACAGAACAGAATATTTGCTTTTGAAAAAACAAGAACAACTTTTATTTTATCAAAAAAAGGCTGTTGAAGCAGGATATTACCCAACATTATCATTGAACGCAGGTTACAATTATATTGGTCAGGGTCCAAAAATGCCTATTGGAGGAAAACCATCTGACGGCGTATATTGGTCTGATTTCTCTTCAATTGGATTGAATTTAAAAGTGCCTATTTTTACTGGATTTAGTACTCGTTCCAAAGTAAGACAAGCCGATATTGATTTGAGAACCATAAAAGAAGACATCAACGATACAAAATTATCTCTTGATTTGGCTTTTGCCAATGCCAAAACGCAAATTGACAATAGCTTAACCACTATAAACAATCAAAGAGAAAATGCGCAATTAGCTAAAGAAGTTTTAAACAATACCAGAAATAATTATGTACAAGGGCTAGCCTCTTTAACTGATTTACTGGATGCTGAAAACTCATTGACTGAAGCGCAAAACAACTATACATCTGCAATATTAGACTACAAACTGGCAGAAATACAATTAATCAAATCAAAAGGCGAATTAAAAACACTTATAAATAACTAACAAAAATGAAAAAAAATATAATAATCATAGTAGCAATTTTAGCAGCTTTAGGCGTTATCGCATATACTTTAACGAAAAACAAAGAAGAAAATGAAGCAAAAACTGCTATTGTAGCAGAGAAAAATGCCAGTGTTTCTGTAAAAGTTGCAACCGTAAAAATCGAAGAAGTTTCTCTTGACTTTTCTGCCAATGGAAATTTTGCACCACTACAAGAATTGAGTTTTTCTGCTGAGAAACCAGGAAGAGTAGTTCGTGTTTTAGTTGAAGAAGGAGACAGAGTAAGAATAGGTCAAACTTTAGCAGTTGTAAGAAGCGAACAAATTTCGGCTGACTTACAAACTGCAGAAGCTTCTTATCAAAATGCATTGACGGATTACAGCCGTTTTGAAAATGCTTTTAAAACTGGTGGTGTGACGAAACAACAATTGGATCAGGCCAAATTGAATTTAGTAACTTCAAAATCAAGATTACAACAAGCAAAAGTTAATATTGGCGATACCAATATCAAAGCGACAATTAACGGAATCGTAAACAAAAAATACATTGAACCAGGATCTGTTCTTGGCGCTGCTACGCAAATGTTTGACATTGTAAATGTTTCAAAATTGAAATTGAAAGTAAATGTTAATGAAAATCAAGTTGCAGGTTTAAAAGTAGGCAATACAATTACCGTAAAAGCAAGTGTGTATCCTGACGCTACATTCTCTGGAAAAATCACCTTCATCGCGCCAAAAGCAGATGCAAGTTTGAACTTTCCAGTAGAAATAGAAATTGCTAATAACGCTTCAAATGACTTGAAAGCCGGAATGTACGGAACTGCTGAATTTGCTTCAAACCAACAAAAACAATCGTTGATGATTGTTCCTAGAAATGCTTTTGTAGGAAGTGTGAGCAGCAACGAAATATTTGTAATTGAAAATGGAACTGCTAAACTGAAAACGGTTACTGCAGGAAGAATCCTTGGTGATAAAGTAGAAATTTTAAACGGACTTTCTGATGGTGAAACTGTAATCGTTACAGGTCAAATCAATCTTCAAGACGGATCTAAAGTGGATGTTATAAAATAAGTCTTAAAGTCGATAGTCTTAAAGTCATAAAGAAACCGCTTAAAGCCTAAAGCTTAAAGCCTAAAGCAAAGAAAAAAATGAAATTAGCAGAAATATCCATAAAACGTCCCTCATTAGTTATCGTATTATTTACGATTCTAACATTAGGAGGACTGTTCAGTTACAGCCAATTGGGCTACGAATTGATTCCAAAATTCGAAACCAATGTAATTACTGTTGCTACTATTTATCCTGGAGCGTCTCCAAGTGAGGTAGAAAATACGGTAACTAAAAAAATTGAAGATGCGATTGCATCCTTAGAAAATATTAAAAAAATAGACTCGAAGTCCTACGAAAGTTTGTCTACCGTTTCTATTACATTGACCTCTTCGGCTGATGTTAATATTTCTATGAACGATGCGCAACGTAAAATAAATGCTATTCTTAGTGATTTACCGGATGATGTTGAAACGCCTTCGTTGAGTAAATTTTCCTTAAGCGATTTACCAATTATGACTATTGGTGCCAACGGAAAAATGGATGAAGTTGCTTTTTACGACTTAATTGATAAAAAATTAGCACCCGTTATTTCTCGAGTAGAAGGTGTGGCACAAGTAAATATTATTGGTGGTCAAGAAAGAGAAATTCAAGTCAATCTTGATGCAGTAAAAATGCAAGGCTACGGACTTTCTGTTCCGCAAGTGCAACAAAATATTTTATCTTCTAATTTGGATTTCCCAACAGGAAACATTCAAACTCGTGAGCAGAAAATATTAATTCGTTTGGCCGGGAAATATAAAAATGTTGACGAATTAAGAAACTTGGTTGTATCCTCTAAAAACGGAATTCAAGTACGCTTAAGTGATATTGCTGATGTTCAGGATACTCAAAAAATCACTGAAAAAGTAGCGCGTGTCAATCAAAAAAGTGCTATTATTTTACAAATTATTAAACAATCGGATGCTAATGCGGTTGCGGTAAGTGAAGAATTAGTTAAAACAATTGCTAAACTGGAAACCGATTATAAAGCGAATGGTTTAAAATTAGAAATTGCAAAAGACAGTACTATTTTTACGCTTGAAGCTGCTGATGCTGTTGTACACGATTTACTTATTGCAGTACTTTTAGTTGCACTTGTAATGTTGTTTTTCTTGCACAGTATTAGAAACTCGTTGATTGTAATGGTTTCTATTCCTGCTTCATTAATTGCTACTTTCATCGGAATTTATTTGATGGGTTATACCTTAAACTTAATGAGTTTATTAGGTCTTTCTCTTGTTGTAGGTATTCTTGTGGATGACGCCATTGTGGTTCTGGAGAATATTTATAGGCACATGGAAATGGGTAAAAACAAGGTACGTGCAGCCTATGATGGAACTGCGGAAATTGGTGGAACCGTTGTGTCGATTACTTTAGTAATTGTGGTAGTATTTTTACCAATTGCAATGAGTACCGGATTGGTTTCTAATATTATTACACAATTCTGTGTAACGGTAATTATTTCAACATTGTTGTCTTTAGTAGCTTCATTTACAATCATTCCGTGGTTGTCTTCACGATATGGAAAATTAGAACACATTGAAGGTAAAAACCTTTTTGGAAAAATTATCCTTGGATTTGAAAGCTATTTAACACGTTTTACAAATTGGGTTTCAGGATTATTAGAATGGTGTTTGGATCATTATTTTAAAACACTGGCTATCGTTTTAGTAATCTTTTTTGGTTCTATGATTAGTTTATTTGGTGGTGGATTTATTGGTGGAGAATTCTTTGCAGCGTCTGATAGTGGTGAGTTTTTAGTTCAAATAGAAATGCCAAAAGATGCTTCACTAGAGCAAACCAATTTCATGACGCAAAAAGCAGAAGCATTTTTGAAGAACGAAGCGTATGTTTTTAGCCAAATTACAACGATTGGGCAAACCAGTGAAGGTCTTGGTGCTTCGCAAGCAACTGCTTACAAGTCTGAGATAAACGTTAAAATGGTTGGATTAGACAAACGTGATGAACCTGCAAATGTATATGCTGCAAAAACAAAACGTAAATTAGAAAAAATATTAGTTGGAGCAAAAGTTAAAACGGTTCCAGTTGGTATTTTAGGAACTGCAGAAGATGCCACTTTAGGATTAATTGTAACTGGTCCAAATGTAGAAAGCGCCATGCAATTTGCAAAAGCAGCCGAAAAAGAATTACGTACCATTCCAGGAGCAACAGAAATCGAATTATCAGTAGAAGATGGAAATCCGGAAGTGAACGTAAAAGTGGATCGAGATAAAATGGCAGCTCTGGGATTGAGTTTGCAAACAGTAGGTATTACCATGCAAACTGCTTTTAGTGGAAACACTGATGGTAGATTTAGAGCTGGTGAATACGAATACGACATCAATATTAAATACAATGCATTCGACAGAAAAAGTATTGCCGATGTAAGTAATTTAATTTTCATAAACGATAGTGGTCAACAAATAAAACTGAATCAATTTGCAACCGTAACCGAAGGTTCTGGACCAAGTGAATTAGAACGAAGAGACAAATCGGCATCGGTAACTGTAAAAGGTCAGAATGTGGGTGTAGCTTCAGGAACAATTGTAACAAAATGGCAAGAAAAAATTGAAAAATTGAAAAAACCAACAGGTGTAAATTACATTTGGGGTGGTGATCAGGAAAACCAAAGTGAAGGTTTTGGTACATTAGGAATTGCATTATTAGCTGCGATTATCTTGGTTTACCTAGTAATGGTTTCGTTATACGATAGTTTTGTACATCCATTTGTGGTACTGTTTGCGATTCCGCTTTCATTTATTGGAGCAATGTTGGCTTTGGCTTTAACCAATAATACACTGAATATCTTTACTATTTTAGGTATCATCATGCTTATTGGTCTAGTTTGTAAAAATGCGATTATGCTTGTAGATTACACCAACCAAAGGCGTAAAGCTGGCGAAACTGTTAGAACAGCATTAATCCAAGCGAATCATGCGCGTCTTCGTCCAATTTTGATGACAACTATCGCGATGGTATTTGGTATGTTCCCAATTGCATTAGCCTCTGGAGCTGGAGCTGAATGGAAAAACGGTTTGGCTTGGGTAATTATTGGGGGATTAATTTCCTCATTATTCCTAACTTTGGTGGTAGTTCCGGTAATTTACCAAATTATGGAAAAAGCCATCAATAGACTTTCTAAAGGAGAAAAAGTTGATTATGAAGCTGAAATGGTTGCTGATTATGTGCACACTGAATTAAGCGAAGACGGATTTAATCCGAAACATACAGTATAAAACTTAATAGTTTTTAAAACAGAAAACCTGTTCATTTATTTGGACAGGTTTTTTTATGGCTAAGAATTCTATTTTAATAATGGTAACAACTGGCTTTTTATACCTTTTTAATCACATAGGTCACAATTCCCCAAATGATTAATTGGTTTTCTTCGGTGACTTTTATCGGAGAATAACTTGGATTTTCTGGCATCAGATACAAACAGTCTTTCTCGAGTTGCATGCGTTTTACAGTAAACTCTCCATCGATAAAACAAATCGCAATTTTATTGTTCTGCGGCTCTAAACTTCTATCCACAACAAGAACATCCTTATCATTGATTCCGGCATCAATCATGGAATTCCCTTTGACTTTGATGTAAAAAGTCGCCAACGGATTTTCACTCAATTCCTTGTTCAAATCAATATTCGTTTCCATAAAATCAGCCGCCGGCGATGGAAATCCAGCCGAAACACCTTCGTTTATGAAAGGAATTCGCAATTCACTTTCGAAATCAGGTAGAAAAAAATTCAATTTTTGCTCTTTGTTTATTGACATTTTATTTCGAGAATATGTTTAAAATTAGTGGTATATCTGGGCGACAAATGATTCTGATTCATGTTCCAGGTCAAACTTAAATTTTGCGTAGCCAGCTTTACTTTTTTATCTCCAATCTTGTTATTGAGGCCGTCCATCACTTTCATCAATACCAAATGTTTTGGATTTTCCTCGTCAAACAACTGCAACTGTTTCTTGTCTTGATCAATCAATTCGGTAACGATAACGCCCGCTTTCTTAAATTTTATAGCTTCATTTCCTTTGTGTAGTTTTTTCAACATATCGATGGCTGCATTCGAAATCGTTAACGTAGAATTTGACGCATAAGGCAATGTAATCGCCATGTTAAAATAATATTTCGAGGTTTCCACCGTATGTTTATCAACTACTAACATTACGATAATAGTATGACAGCAGGAGTTTTGCTTCCGCAATTTCTCTGCACAAACCGCAGCAAAAGTAGCAACACGTTCGCGCAGCAAATCAAAATCAGCAATCTGTTTTGGAAAACTTCGGGTAGTTGCAATACTTTTCTTTTGGTCAACAATGGGTTCTAAATCCAAAACGGATTTACCCTCGAGTTCGTATTTTAAACGCAAACCCGTCACACCCATTTCTTTTCTGATCCAAGCTTCATGTTGTGGTGCAATAAAATCTAAAGCAGTTACAATATTTTTGGCTTTCATCTTTTTATTCATCCGATAGCCAATGCCCCAAACATCTTCAATCTTTGTCCATTTCAAGGCTTTAATACGCTTTTCTTCGGTGTCAATAACATAAACACCTTGCGTTCTGCCTTGGAATTTCTTGGCAATTTTATTGGCTACTTTTGACAATGCTTTTGTTGGTGCAAAACCAATGCAAACGGGAATTCCCACCCATTTTTGCACGCGGGTTTTCATTTGGATTCCATAATCCTGATAATCGGAAACAGTCAAACCATCAAAATTCAGGAAGGCTTCATCGATGCTGTAAATTTCTAAATTAGGTGTGAATTGACTTAAAATTGCCATCACCCGATTGCTCAAATCTCCATACAGCGGATAATTCGAAGAAAACACTTTTACATTTTTCTCTTTCACCAATTCCCTAATCTTGAATATTGGCGCACCCATAGGAACTCCAACATCCTTTGCTTCATTGCTTCTGGAAATCACACAGCCGTCATTATTTGACAATATTGCAACGGGTTTCCCAACGAATTCCGGTTGAAAAACACGTTCGCAGGAAGCATAAAAATTGTTACAATCGACTAAAGCATACATGTTACAAAATTACTCAATATCCATTGATGCGAGTTCGTAACAAAAGTTAATTTTAAGTAATGTTGATAAGTAGTTTTATATAAAAATATTTTTAAAAATGAGGTGATTTCTCTTTTCTTAGGATTATTTCTTCGTCAAAAGCACAAGAAAACGTATCGGGTCCAACAAGAATTGTATTAAAAAAATCTTAATATTCGCTTCTAAATAAAATTATTTTATTTTTTTTACAAACAACAATGTTTTGATTTTAAGTGTTTTAAAAACAAAAAATCAATTCTTAATCTAAAAAAACAAAACCACGATTTAAATCTTTGGCACGCTACTTGGATACACTTAATCAAATAAGTAAAAAAAGCGAAAGCCGAAAAGCTCAAGAGTAGGCAAAATTCAAAATATAATTATCATGAAAAAAATTACCCTTTTAGTAGCTAGTATCTTCGTATTTGGAGGTAGTGTAGCAAACGCAACAGAGAAAATCGATTTCTCTGTAGAAAGAAGATCTCCTGTAGATTTTAGAGACGCCGACCCAATTGTGTTCACAGAAAGAGGAATTGAATTCTTCATATTCGCTGACGGACAATTTGATTTTAATACACGCCCTTCAACCGGTTCAACTGGCGGAATGTATTATAAAGCAAGCAAAAAAGGTGGCATGAATAAAACGTATGGTGCACCAGCAAATGTTCGCAACGGAAATTATGGTGTAAAAGTAGAACACGACAACATGGGCAGAGTAAGACGTATTGGAAACGTGATGATCAACTATGACTCAAATGATAGAGTTAAACGAGTGGGTTCTGTTTACATGACATACAACCGTTATGCTTTGGAACGAGTGGGTGGTTTAGAAATTATCTACAACCGTCGTGGTCAAATTGTTGATATTGTTGGAGCCGTAAAAGGTGGTAGAGGTTATGAATACAGCCAAAACAACAACGGAAGCAACGATTATGGCAACAGCCAAAACTCGAATGATGATGACTACTACTATTACAGAACAAATGGTACAAAAGCCAAAATCGAGGATACTAGAGTATCTGGAAGTGTAGCCATCAGAATAGACAGAAGATAGTTAGTTAGTTATATAAATGGTTTGTTTGAAATTCCTGCTGGTAGTTGTATCAGCGGGAATTTTTTTTTAATGCGTAATGTTACTTGATTTTATTAAATAAAAATGCCCACAAAAAGAGATCCTTTTTGTGGGCATTTTTATTATTTGACTGAAATGTATTAGATAGATGTAATAATGAATTCACTACGTCTATTTGCTTGATGTTCTTCCTCAGTACATGGCACATTATTACTACATTTATTTATTAAGCGAGTTTCTCCATAACCCTTACTGGTCAATCGATCTGTAGTAATTCCATTGGCAATTAACCAGGCTCTTGTAGCTTGTGCTCGCCTATCAGATAAAGATTCATTGTATTTATTAGTTTGTCTGCTGTCAGTATGTGAACGGATATCAATTTTCATAGTTGGATATTCTTTCAATACTACTAAAATCTTTTCTAATTCAAATGCAGCATCCTTGCGAATAAAAGACTTATTTAGATCAAAATAGAGCATTGGTATGCTGAGCGTTTTTGCTAAATCTGTACCAACCAAAATTATTTTTTTAATCTTCTGTAAAGTCACTGGACGTATTGTTTCTCCTGAAGTTTGAGCTACAGTAACTTGTACCTCTTCTGTTTCATAATCCTGATTTTGAGCTCTCAAATAATATATTCTTTCACATACTACATCAAAAGTATACAAGCCATCCGCAGTTGTAGTCATCTCTTTGATCAAATTAAATTTTTCATCAAATAAGCTAACTTTTGAATTTGAAAGTATTGCTCCAGAATCCTGATCAGTAATTTTACCCTTCAATATTTGTGTACAAATAGGTTTTGGCAACTCTGTAAATTTATATATGTCATCAGACCCATTACCTCCATCTCTATTAGAAGTAAAAAAACCTTTGTGATTTTTACTATCAATTAAAAATGCAAAATCATCTTTAGCGCTATTGATTGGAGCTCCGATATTTTTAATAGTTTTCTTTTCACTGTTAACCGTTAGATTTACAACAAAAATATCTAAACCGCCTAAACCTGGATGACCATCACTAGCAAAATATAATTTGTTCTCCTGAGAAATAAAAGGAAATGTTTCTCTCGCTTCAGTATTTATTGGAAAACCTAAATTTTGTGGTTTACCAAAGGTTCCATCTGCGTTAATAGTGACAGTAAACAGATCCGACAATCCATTTGTTCCAGGCATATCGGAAGCAAAGTATAAGTTTTTCTCATCAAGGCTCAAAGTTGGGTGAGCTACACTATACTCATTACTATTAAAGGGAAGTTCTTGCACGTTTACCCATTTTTCGTCTACTTTAGTTGCTTTATAAAGTTTTAGTAACGTAACTTTTCTGGCATTTTTTTGTTTTTTGCCATCTAAATAATTATTTCTGGTAAAATACATTGTGTTGCCATCATTTGTAAAAACAGGAGTAGATTCATGAAATTTAGTATTAATACTGCTACTAAACAACTTTGGTTTACCCATATCAGCATCTGATTTTATTTCAGATAAATATAAATTGGTAAAGGATTCATTATTCCATTTGAAAACTTTTTTGGAGACACCTCCAATATCCCGGGCAGAAGCAAAAAGAAGATTTTTATTGTAAAACGAACTCCCGTAATCTGAATATTCCGAATTTACACCTGCATCTGCAATTTCGTATCGTCCAGAATTTGTTTTAATATCTTCTAAATAATTCCTTTGATTCGCAAAAAGTTTTCCTCTTTGATCATTGTAAGATTTAGTAATGAATTTTTCAAGCATTTTATCTGCTTTGGCATAATTCCCTATTGCTTTTAATGATTGTGAATATCTGTAATAATATTCTGTTTCTTGCACTTCATTCAAATCAAAAAGTTCCGTGTACCATTTTTGTGCTTTAACTAAATCAGCAATAAAATAATAGGAGTCGCCTAATTTTTGAAACATTTTTTCGTCTTTATAACCCTTATCCGCTACTTTCTCATAAGTAGCGATAGCATCTACAAAAGAGTAATCATCAAATTTTTTATCGGCATTTACGACACTTTTATTCTGGCTAAATCCATATAAGGTAAATAACAAAAGGATTGCACAATAACTAAAATATTTAGAGCTTAGTTTCATATCGATATCTTGAATTTAGAAGAATCTTGGAGATGTAATTCTACTGTATGTTTTAAATAATTCAAATCGCAAAAAAATCTCATGTGATCCTGAATTATAATTTGCTAATCGTGTAGTTTCTAAATCATATCCATAACCTATAAACCATGAATCAGTTGCTTGAAACCCTACTAATGCACTTACAGCAGCACTCCATCTATAGGCAGCACCAAGGGTAAATTTCTCATTAAATAAGAAATTTGCCGATATATCAACTTGTAATGGAGCACCTTGAACTAATTTAGTTATAAGGGCAGGTTTAAACTTTAAATTATAATTCAAATCAAATACATGCCCCGCAGTTAAGTAATAATTAATTCTTTCCTTAGCAATATATGAATTTGCACCTATTCCTGCATACTTATCAAAGTGCTTGGTTTCTAATAAATTAGGAGCAGACAAACCAATGTATGTTTTTTCTGAATACCAATAAAGACCAGCGCCTATGTTTGGTGAAAATTTATCATCTACATTATTTTCAAAGCTATAATCATTTGCATCATACTGATTTAATTTATCAAAATTTATATTTAATAAATTAGCTGATGCTTTAATCCCAAAAGACAACTTAAACTCCTCAGATGTATTAATACTATACGAGAAATCAACAGCTAAATTGCTCTCGTCAGATGGTCCTATCTTATCATTAATAATAGAAACTCCAATACCCATGTTAGTGTTTGTCAAAGGAGTATTTATTGATGCTGTATTAGTTACTGGTGCACCATCTAAACCAACCCATTGTGTACGGTGTAAAGCAAAAACACTCATCGACTGCCGTGATCCTGCATAAGCAGGATTCACGTTAATCGTATTATACATATACTGTGTAAACTGGGCGTCTTGCTGTGCTCTAACAATCCCAGACAGCAACAGTAGGATTAATATTAATTTTGTTTTCATATTCTTCTATTTAAAACTAAAGAGATTTTAGGTTGACTATCTGTTAATATATAAATAACCCGCTTTTTCATGAGAGGTAGCAGCACTATCTTTATATTTCAAAATATAATAATAGGTTCCTTCAGGTAACTCATCAGATTGTTTAACTGTTACTCTACCTTCTGAAATTCCTCTAAAAGCTCTGTCATCATTATTGTATCCACTTCTCTCAAATACTAATACTCCCCAACGGTTATATATTTCGACTGTATTATCAGTATAACATTCTAATCCTCTAATTCGGAAAATTTTATTATCACCACTGCCATTTGGGGCAACTGCATTAAAAATCTCTATTAGACAACCCTCTACAGCTAAAACTGTTGGCTTATCCTCCGCCATACTCACATCATCCGATAAATCTCTAACGATAGTGCCGTTAGGACTTACACCCGTTACCTCTGCTTGATTTGACACAGAGCCCAAATTGATATCATTTTGCGTTAGCTTATATACAGCTTGATAAGCAGTATTATTTGTCTCATCAATTTCTAACAACAGTATAGCATTACCAGATAAAATTAATCCAGGTAAATTATCCTTAACTATTACATTTGAAAGAGGAGTATTACCCATATTTGTAATTGAAAAACTATACGATATCGTTTCTCCAGCTTGTGCAAATCCATCTCCATTTTCATCATTAAAGACTGCTGTTTTAACAATTGATATTTTTGGAGATTCTGCTACAATAACTGTTAAAAAGGCTCTGGCACAATTTGAAGGTTTTGCTTTCTCACAAATACTGTATTCTATTACATACGTACCTGCTTCAGTATTAGGTAATAAAGTTACTGTTCCATCACCATTGATTGTTATAGGACCACCTGTCATCTGTGTAACAAACACATCAGCAGGATTGATTAACAACCCGTTTAAAGTATCGTTATCCAAAACATTCATTCCTAAATCTCCTCCTTTTACTCCTTCAATGGGACCTACACTATTATTAGTGGCTATAATTGTCACTCCACTAGTTACCACTATAATACTTGAAACAGTACTACAATTAGAATTGTTACCTACCTCACAAATCGTATAAGTGATCGTATAATTACCTGATGGGGTATTTGGAGGAACAGTTACTGTACCATTTCCATTTAATACAAGCCCTGTAGGAATAGCAACTACTGACAATGTGACTTGCCCAGGTTGTGTACCTATTACCACGAAACTTCCATTTAAAGTATCATTCCCTGTCAATGGAGGAGTAATTCCTCCAACAGTACCATCTACAGGCGCTGTTATATCATTAGCTGCAACTATGGCATTGGCAACGACAACCGTTACGCTGGCTTGATCACAATTGCCAGGGCTTGCGCCTACTTCGCAGATTTCATACACTACCGTGTACGTACCACTTGGGGTGTTCGCGTTTACTGTTATTGTTCCGTCTGCATTCAATGTCAAGCCTGCTGGAACCGTTACTCCTGCTAAGGTTACTTCGCCTGCATTGGTGCCGATTACAACTGGGTTTGCATCTAAACTATCATTGACCAAAACACTTGGCGTGCTGTCTCCTGTGGTTACTGCTGCTGGTGTGTCGTTAGCTGCAACTATGGCATTGGCAACGACAACCGTTACGCTGGCTTGATCACAATTGCCAGGGCTTGCGCCTACTTCACAGATTTCATACACTACCGTGTACGTACCACTTGGGGTGTTCGCGTTTACTGTTATTGTTCCGTCTGCATTCAATGTCAAGCCTGCTGGAACCGTTACTCCTGCTAAGGTTACTTCACCTGTATTGGTGCCGATTACCACTGGGTTTGCATCTAAACTATCATTACCCACAACACTTGGCGTGCTGTCTCCTGTGGTTACTGCTGCTGGTGTGTCGTTAGCTGCAACTATGGCATTGGCAACGACTACCGTTACGCTGGCTTGATCACAATTGGCAGGGCTTGCGCCTACTTCGCAGATTTCATACACTACCGTGTACGTACCACTTGGGGTGTTCGCGTTTACTGTTATTGTTCCGTCTGCATTCAATGTCAAGCCTGCTGGAACCGTTACTCCTGCTAAGGTTACTTCACCTGTATTGGTGCCGATTACCACTGGGTTTGCATCTAAACTATCATTGACCAAAACACTTGGCGTGCTGTCTCCTGTGGTTACTGCTGCTGGTGTGTCGTTAGCTGCAACTATGGCATTGGCAACGACTACCGTTACGCTGGCTTGATCACAATTGCCAGGGCTTGCGCCTACTTCGCAGATTTCATACACTACCGTGTATGTACCACTTGGGGTGTTCGCGTTTACTGTTATTGTTCCGTCTGCATTCAATGTCAAGCCTGCTGGAACCGTTACTCCTGCTAAGGTTACTTCACCTGCATTGGTGCCGATTACCACTGGGTTTGCATCTAAACTATCATTACCCACAACACTTGGCGTGCTGTCTCCTGTGGTTACTGCTGCTGGTGTGTCGTTAGCTGCAACTATGGCATTGGCAACGACAACCGTTACGCTGGCTTGATCACAATTGGCAGGGCTTGCGCCCACTTCGCAGATTTCATACACTACCGTGTACGTACCACTTGGGGTGTTCGCGTTTACTGTTATTGTTCCGTCTGCATTCAATGTCAAGCCTGCTGGAACCGTTACTCCTGCTAAGGTTACTTCG
>NZ_JASCRZ010000005.1:0-326491 GCF_030010385.1 Flavobacterium algoritolerans
CTTTGCCAATAGCAATTGCAGGAGGATCACAAACCATTTGTTCGAATGCAACGGCAACCGTAAGTGGTGCTTCTGCTACAAACGGAACAATCCTATGGACTGAAAACGGAGCAGGAACTATTACCGCAGGAGATACAACTCTAACGCCCACTTATACCCCAACAGCTGCCGATGCAGGAACTTCTGTTACTTTGACAATGACGGTAACCAGCAACAATGCCTGCACACCGCAAACTCAAACGGCGACATACACCGTAATTGTGAATCCTTTGCCAATAGCAATTGCAGGAGGATCACAAACCATTTGTTCGAATGCAACGGCAACCGTAAGTGGTGCTTCTGCTACAAACGGAACAATCCTATGGACTGAAAACGGAGCAGGAAATATAACCGCAGGCGCTACAACACTAACGCCAACTTATACCCCAACTGCTGCCGATGCAGGAACTTCTGTTACTTTGACAATGACCGTAACCAGCAACAATGCCTGCGCACCACAAACTCAAACGGCAACATACACCGTAATTGTGAATCCGTTACCAACTGCAACTGCCGGAGGATCACAAACCATTTGTTCGAATGCAACGGCAACCATAAGTGGTGCTTCCGCAACAAACGGAACAATCCTATGGACTGAAAACGGAGCAGGAACTATTACCGCAGGCGCTACAACACTAACTCCAACTTATACACCAACTGCTGCCGATGCAGGAAATTCTGTTACTTTAACAATGACGGTAACCAGCAATAATGCCTGCGCACCACAAATTCAAACAGCAACATACACAATACTTGTGAATCCGTTACCAACTGCAACTGCTGGTGGAACACAAACCATTTGTTCAACTGCCACTGCCACCGTAAGTGGTGCTTCCGCAACAAACGGAACAATCCTATGGACTGAAAACGGAGCAGGAAATATAACCGCAGGCGCTACAACATTAACTCCTACTTATACCCCAGCTGCTGCCGACGCGGGAACTTCTGTTACTTTGACAATGACGGTAACCAGCAACAATGCCTGCGCACCACAAACTCAAACGGCAACATACACCGTATTTGTGAATCCGTTACCAATAGCAATTGCCGGAGGATCACAAACCATTTGTTCGAATGCAACGGCAACGGTAAGTGGTGCTTCTGCTACAAACGGAACAATAGCATGGACTGAAAACGGAGCAGGAACAATTACCGCAGGCGCTACAACACTAACTCCTACTTATACACCAACTGCTGCCGATGCTGGAACTTCTTTTACTTTGACAATGACCGTAACCAGCAACAATGCCTGCGCACCACAAACTCAAACGGCAACATACACCGTAATTGTGAATCCGTTACCAACTGCAATTGCCGGTGGAACACAAACTATTTGTTCGAATGCAACGGCAACGATAAGTGGTGCTTCTGCTACAAACGGAACAATCCTATGGACTGAAAACGGGGCAGGAACTATTACCGCAGGAGCTACAACATTAACTCCTACTTATACCCCAGCTGCTTCCGACGCGGGAACTTCTGTTACTTTGACAATGACGGTAACCAGCAACAATGCCTGCGCACCACAAACTCAAACGGCAACATACACCGTAATTGTGAATCCGTTACCAACTGTATCAATTGCAGTAAATCCGGGAAATAATATCTGCGCAGGCACCTCAGTCACTTTTACAGCTACTCCAGTTAATGGTGGAGCTACTCCTTCTTATCAATGGAAAGTAAATGGTATAAACGTTGGAACCAATATTCCAACATTTACTTCCACATCTCTCATGAATACCGATAAGGTAACCGTCGTGCTAACTTCAAGTACTGCTTGCACTTCTCCAGTTACCAGTAATTTAATTACAATGACTGTAAATGATGTTGTTGTACCATCTGTTAGCATATCAGCTTCCGCTACAACAATTTGCCCAGGCAACTCGGTAACTTTTTCTGCTTTGGTAACAAATGGAGGTACAACTCCTTCTTATCAATGGATGATTAATGGTATTAATACTGGCACAAATAGTCCTAGTTTTTCTACTTCATTACTTGCTGATGGTGATATAGTAACTGTTAGACTAACATCAAATGCTATTTGCGTATCGCCAATAACTGATATAAGCAACAGTATTCCAATTACAGTTAATCCGGCAACACCCGCAACTCCTGGAGTAATCTCAGGAACATCAACGGTGTGTCCTGACATTACTGGATTAACGTATAGCGTTGTTGCAGTAACCAACGCAACAAGTTATACTTGGTCAATTCCAACTGGATGGTCAATAACTGCAGGTGCAGGAACAAATTCTATTACCGTGACATCTGGAAGCGCAGGACAGAATGGAAACATAAGTGTTACCGCTGGAAATAGTTGCGGTACAAGTGCTTCTGCCTCTTTAGCAGTTACTGTAAGTCCAGCAACACCCGCAACGCCAGGAGCAATAACGGGAACTGTTACACAATGTCCCGCATTAACAGGACAAATATATAGTATAACAGCAGTTCCTAATACTACAACTTATACTTGGACAGTTCCAACAGGATGGTCAATTACAGCAGGTGCAGGGACAAATTCAATAACAGTAACATCCGGTAATACAGGTCAAAACGGAAACATTAGCGTCACTGCAACAAATAGTTGTGGAACAAGTTCAGCAAGAACTTTGGCTGTAACTGTAAGTCCGGCAGGACCTGCAGCACCAGGAGTAATAACCGGAACTGGAACGCAATGTCCGGCATTAACAGGGCAAACTTATAGTATTATTGCAGTAGCAAATGCTACAACGTATAACTGGACAGTACCAACTGGATGGTCTATAACTGCAGGTACAGGAACAAATTCTATTACTGTAACATCTGGTAGTACAGGCCAAAATGGAACTATTAGTGTTACTGCAACAAATAGTTGTGGAACGAGTTCAGCTAGTTCTCTTGGAGTAACCGTAAGTCCGGCAACACCAGTAACACCAGGATTAATTGCTGGAACACCAACTGTATGTCCTGCAATTATTGGATTAACATATAGTATAACAGCAGTTACTAATGCTACAAGTTATACTTGGACAGTTCCAACTGGATGGTCAATTACTGCAGGCACAGGAACAAATTCAATCACTGTAACATCCGGTAATACGGGCCAGAATGGAACTATCAGCGTTACTGCAACAAATAGCTGTGGAACAAGTTCAGTAAGAACTTTGGCTGTAACCGTAAGTCCGGCAACACCGGCAACACCAGGAGCAATATCAGGAACTGTTACACAATGTCCTGCATTAACAGGACAAACATATAGTATTGCTGCTGTTGCAAATGCTTCATCGTATACTTGGACAGTACCAACTGGATGGACAATAACCGGAGGTACAGGAACAAATTCTATTACTGTAACATCTGGTACCGCGGGTCAAAATGGAACTATTAGTGTTACAGCAACAAATAGCTGCGGAACGAGTTTAGCTAATACTCTTGGAGTAACCGTAAGTCCGGCAACACCAGTAACACCAGGATTAATTGCTGGAACATCGACTGTATGTCCGGCAATTATTGGATTAACGTATAGTATAACAGCCGTTCCTAATGCGACTACTTATAGTTGGGCAGTCCCAACAGGGTGGTCAATAACTGCAGGTGCTGGAACAAATTCAATCACTGTAACATCAGGTAGTACAGGCCAAAATGGAACTATTAGTGTTACTGCAACAAATAGCTGCGGAACGAGTTTAGCAAGAACTCTGGCTGTAACCGTAAGTCCAGCAGCACCAGCAATGCCGGGAGCAATAAGTGGTTCTGTTGAACAATGTATAAGCAGAACAGGGCTTGTTTATAGTATATCCGCTGTTGCAAATGCTTCATCGTATACATGGACTTTACCGTCAGGTTGGAATATTACATCTGGTACAAATACAATTACAATTACTGTTTCAACATCAGGAACTGCAGTTGCTGGAAATATTACTGTAACTGCTAATAATTCATGCGGAACAAGTGGTGCTCAAACTTTTGCAGTTTCTGTAAATACTGCAATCCCGGCAACACCGCCAACACCAACTAGCCCACAATCTACATCAATATGCCCTGTTGTAACGGGATTACAATACAATATACCTGTAGTGGCTAATGCTACAGATTACACATGGTCTTTACCGGCTGGTTGGATTATAACTGCTGGAGCTGGTACAAATTCTATCACGGTTACAGCATCTTCTACTGCAGTTAGTGGTAATATATCAGTAAGAGCAAATAATGCCTGCGGTTCAAGTGCATCAAGTACTAATTTACCAGTAACCGTTGGTAATTTTGCTTTCGTTGATGCAGGTTCTGATGAGGTAGTTTGTGCAGCATTCCCAAATGTTTCACTTTCACCAACAACAGGAGGAGCAACTGGAAACAATAATGTATCGTGGTCTTCATCAAATGGAGGTACTTTTTCTCCTAATGCTACTAAATGGAATGCCACTTATACTCCTGGAGCTGCGGCAATAGCTGCAGGAACTGTAACATTGACCATTACATCTGATGATCCTTCAGGATCATGCGCTCCAGTAAGTGATCAAATCATAATAACAATAACGCCTATTGCAAGTATAGCTTCTGTTACAGGTTCAAGTACTTTGTGCAGTTCTGGAACAACAACCTACACAGCCAACTCTGTAGTTCTTAGCGGTGGTATTGGGACTTGGAGTAGCAGCAATACCGCTATAGCGACTGTTAATAGTACTGGAATCGTAACTGGAATCGCATCAGGTAACTGTAATATTATTTATACTATTACCGGGGGCTGTGGCGGAACAAAAACTGCCTTTCAATCTATAATTGTAAATACAGCTCCAACCGTAAATGCTGGTGGGACTAATGTGGTTTGTCAATCACCTTCTCCTTCACCCATTACATTATCCGGAGCAACTCTTGGCGGAGGAGCCACAACTGGAGCATGGTCTATAACCTCAGGTGGCGGATTATTAAGTAGTACAGCACAAACGGCAACTCCCGCAACCGTTACCTATACTCCTGCTGCAAATTTCAGCGGAACAGTCATCTTGACTCTTACCACAAATGCACCAACTGCATGTTCTCCAGTAAGCGAAACAAGAACTGTTACCGTGAATGCAACTCCAACGGTAAATGCTGGAGCAGCTGATATTGTTTGTCAATCAGCTACACCATCAGCCATTACATTAACTGGAGCAACTATTGGTGGCGGAGCTACAACTGGGGCATGGTCTATTACTTCAGGAGGTGGATCATTAAGCAGTACCCTCCAAACTGCAAATCCTGCAACAGTTACCTATACACCTGCCTCGAATTTCAGTGGGGTGGTAACATTGACCCTTACCACAAATGCACCAACTGCATGTTCTCCAGTAAGCACAACTAGAACCATCACTATAAATGCTGCTCCAACGGTAAATGCAGGAAGTCCTGATATTGTTTGTCAATCTCCAACACCATCTGCAATTACATTAACTGGTGCAACTGTTGGCGGAGGTGCCACAACTGGAGCATGGTCTATTACTTCTGGTGGAGGAACTTTAAGCAGTACCCTTCAAACTGCGACTCCTGCAACTGTTACCTATACTCCTGCAGCAAATTTTAGCGGAACCGTTACCTTGACTCTTACCACAAATGCACTTACTGCATGTTCTACTATAAGTACAACTAGAACTATAATAGTCAATGCTACGCCAACTGTGAACGCTGGAGGCCCTAATACTGTTTGCCAATCGGGAACACCATCGGCAATTACACTAATTGGTGCAACCGTTGGTGGTGGAGGTACAACCGGAGCATGGTCTATCACTACGGGAGGTGGATTATTAAGTAGTACAGCCCAAACTGCGACTCCTGCGACTGTCACTTATACTCCTGTTGCAAATTTCAGTGGAACTGTCACTCTTACTCTTACTACAAATGCTCCAACTGGGTGTTCTGTAATAAGTGCAACCAGAACCATTACTATAAATACCGCTCCAACGGTAAATGCTGGAAGTCCTGATATTGTTTGTCAATCTCCAACACCGTCTGCGATTACATTATCGGGTGCAAGTATTGGTGGCGGAGCTACAACTGGAGCATGGTCTATTACTTCGGGAGGTGGGTCATTGAGCGATACAGCCCAAACTACTACTCCTGCGACTGTTACTTATACTCCCGCGGCAAATTTCAGCGGAACTGTCACTCTTACTCTTACTACAAATGCTTTAAGTGGCTGTTCAGCCATAAGTGCTATAAAAACCATAACTGTAAATGCTGCTCCAACTATAAATGCCGGAGGAGCTGTAACTGTTTGTCAATTAGCAATACCGTCTGCGATTACACTTTCTGGTGCAAGTATAGGTGGTGGAGCTACAACCGGAGCATGGTCAATCACTTCCGGAGGAGGGACTTTAAGCAGTACAGCTCAAACGGTAAATCCTGCGGCCATTACTTATACTCCTGCTGCTAATTTCAGTGGAACTGTTACGCTGACTCTTACCACAAATGCATTAACCTCCTGTACAACCGTAAGTGCTACTAGAACGATTACTGTGAATGAAGCTTCAACCGTAAGTGCTGGAATAAATCAAACTATCTGCTCAAATACTACAGCTACGATGGCGGGTTCATTTGGAGGTGGTGCTTCTTCGGCTACTTGGAGTACAAGCGGAACTGGCACATTTAATAACAATACACCAACTGCAATTTATAGCCCAAGTGCAACTGATATTAATTCAGGCACAGTTACTTTAACATATTCTACTAATGACCCGGCTGGTCCATGTACAGCGATAACCGCAAATATCATTTTAACTATTAAAAAAGTAGTTGCAATTACAAATCAACCTTCGAATACAAGTATATGTGCCAGTTTTCCTGCAAGTCTAAGTGTAGTTGCCATTGGTGATGGCTTAACGTATCAATGGTATAAAGGTACTGCTCCTACTGGTACAGCAATAGTTAATTCAGCTAATATCTCGGGTGCGCAATCTGCTAGTCTTAATTTCAACCAAGCAAGTTTAAGCGATGATGGTAGTTATTATGTAGTTATTAACGGAGCATCTCCTTGTGCTGCAGTTACTTCTGCACAAAGAACATTGAATGTAGATCAAGCGATTATAGTATCTTCTCAACCTGTTTCACAATCACTATGCAATGGTTCTAATGTTACATTTACCGTAGTTGCTGATGCAAACGGAGATCCTTTATCGTATCAATGGAGAAAAAATGGTTCAAATATTATTGGACAAACAGCTTCAACTTTAACAATCAATTCTATTGCATCAGGAGATGCTGCAAACTACGATGTAGTAATTTCAGGGCCAGCCGGTTATACATGCTCCTCTGTACAATCAGCAATAGCAACATTAATGGTAACACAAATTCCGACAGTATCAATTAGTTATACAGGAAATCCATTTTGTAAAAATAATACCGTTGCTCAACCTGTAACAAGAACAGGAACAAATGCCTTCACTGGAGGTACTTACTCCTACTCAGTTGTTTCTGGCGGACCAACATTAAGTTTAGATACCTCAACTGGAGCAATTACTCCTAGTACAAGTAGCGCAGGTACTTATACTATAACATATACAACCCCTGTTACTGGAATTTGTGCGCCTGTAACGGCGACTACAACAGTTACCATAACTCCAATTCCAACGGCAACTATCAGTTATACCGGAACTCCTTTTTGTAATTCATCAAGTAGTGCTCAAGCGGTAAATTTAAGTGGCACAAATGCCTATACCGGAGGAACCTATTCTGCTCCAAGTGGATTATCAATTAACGCAACTACTGGAGCAATTATTCCTAGTACAAGCACAGCAGGGACATATACAATAACGTACACTGGTCCTGCCACTGGAGGTTGTGCGCCAGCTTCAGCAACTACAAGTGTGACGATAACTCCAATTCCAACGGCAACTATCAGTTATACAGGAACACCTTTTTGTAATTCATTAAGTAGTGCTCAAGCAGTAAATTTAACTGGAACAAATGCCTATACTGGGGGAACTTATTCTGCTCCAAGTGGATTATCCATTAATACAACTACTGGAGCAATAACTCCTAGTACAAGTACGGCTGGAACTTATACTGTAACTTACACCGGCCCTACTATTGGAGGTTGTGCTCCAGTTTCAACAACTACAAGTGTTACGATAACTCCAATTCCAACAGCGTCTATCAGCTATGCAGGAACTCCTTTTTGCAATTCGATAAATAGCGCACAAGCAGTAAATTTAACGGGAACAAATGCCTATACCGGAGGAACCTATTCTGCTCCAAGTGGACTAACAATTAATGCGACTACAGGAGCAATAACACCTAGTACTAGTACTCCAGGCACTTATACTGTAACCTATCGAATTCCAGCTTCTGGAGGTTGTGCTATCATAGCAGTAACAACATCGGTTACTATTAATCCGCTTCCTTTTGCTACGTTCAATTATGGTTCTGCAACTTTTTGCAAGAGTGCTACGAATCCATTGTTAACTTATACGGGAGGTGGAGTTGCAGGAGTATTTAGCGCGACACCTGCAGGATTGTCCATTAATTCCTCAACAGGAGCAATCAATTTGGCAGCGAGTACCGCAGGGACATATACAGTTACCAATACTATTGCAGCATCTGGTGGTTGTGTAGCGGTAACACATTCTCAAGTAATAACAATTAATCCGGTAACGATTGGTGGTTCAATAACTGGTTATTTTAGTGCTACTCCCACAATAATAAGCAATTTAATTACTGCCTGCCACTTAGGTAGTGGTACACTTACTTTAAGTGGTTTTGTTGGGAATATAGTACGATGGGAATACACTACTAATGGAGGCGTAACATGGGTGCCTATTGCAAACATAAGTGCTACAAATAATTTTACGAATATCAGCCAAACAACATTGTACAGAGCAGTACTTGATAGTGGAGCTTGTGGCTTGGCATATTCAGCTATAGCATATGTAAATGTCATTCCACCAAATATCAAACCAGATCCTGTATCGGCATCACCTTCAACTTTATGCTTGGGAAGTTCTTCTTTATTTACATCCCAAAGTAGTTATGGTACAGGCCAATTTTTACAAGGCGGAGATTTTCAAACAGGGCAATTGAATACGCAAGATCCTAGAGGATGGTTAGTAGATGGTTCTCCTGGAGGTTATACCGCATCTGCCAATAATACAAGTTCTAACCATTGGGCAGGTACAAACCCACATCCTTTTCCAGGCGGAATAATTTATGATTCTGGTGATCCAAAATTTGCAATTGCGAATGGTCCGTTAACCACAACCTTACAAACACCTATATTTAATTCATTAGGCTTAACAACCTTTTCATTTGGATTTGACCAAGCCTATAAATTATTGGCTGGAGACCGCATACTCATTGAACTATCACTGAACGGTGGTGCAAGTTACACTGTTACTTTACAAGATATCACCGGACCGGCTCAATCGGCCCTCTTCAATACCTTTGCGAATGACAATACTTCTTTCGATTTACAAAATTATATAGGTCAAACACAATTGAGAGTAAAATTCACTTTTATAGGTGCCAATACAAATAGTGCTTGGGCTTTAGATAATTTTAAATTCCCGGATGCACCACCAAATCAAACAGTTGAATGGACTGATGAAGACGGAAATATAATTTCAACAATAAATACGGTGAATATAACACCTGTTTCCCCAGGAGTTCAAGTTTATGGTGTCACAACTTTAATTAATGGATGTAGAAGTTCAGGAATAGATGGAACTGAATTTGTAACCGTTAATGTAAACTTTGCTTATGCAGGGAAAGATCTTGCCATTGTAGCTGCTGACTGTGGAAATAATACGGTAACTCTTAATGCTTATGACAATAGACTTACCGCTGCACAAAACATAGCAAAAGGAGCTTGGGACAATAATTATGTAACAGATACTGCTATAGGTACTGGTGCCACTGGAAAATGGACCATTAAATCCAGTACTGCAATAAGCCCTTGTAATACCGCATCCTTTTTTCCAAATGATACCGATCCTAATGCTACGTTTACCGGTGATGCTGGAACTTATGTACTAACGTGGACAGCAGCTGGGTGTTCTGATGATGTTACTGTTGTTTTAACTGATTGCTCTACAATTAATTTCGATGGTACAAATGACAATATAACCTTCAAAGATAATTATGATTTTACTGCTCCATTTAGTATCGAAGTTTGGGTAAAACCCAATTCAGTAACTGGAACACAAACCATCTTTTCTAAACGCGATTCTAATAATCTGGCTACAGGTTATGATTTGAAATTGATAGGAGACAAAATTTCATTTAATTGGAATGGAACAGGAACAGTTGCCTCTAATTATGGCATTGGTACAAGCAGATGGTATCATATTGCAGTTACTTTGAGTGGTACAACGTATCGATTATATATTGATGGTGTTGAAGTAAAAAATGCATCAGGATCATTACCGGCAACTAATGACTTTGATTGTATTTTAGGAGCGATGAATAAATCTGGAAGCCAACCTATAAGCTATTTTAATGGATGGATGGATGAACTCCGAATTTGGAATAAAGCATTAACTCCAGAACAATTGCACCAAATTATGAATCAGGAAATTAAAAGCAACGGAGCTACCGTTGCAGGTGTAATCGTTCCTGTAGATGTAAACGGATTATCATGGACAGCCGATTTATTAGGCTATTACCAAATGAGCTCCATTAGTTGTGGTTATCTCAATCCAACAAAAGGAACTGCCATAGGTAAGTTAAGAAATATTACCAGCATACAAGATCAAACCGCTCCAATACCATATACTTCAAGAGTTAATGGTCAAGATTGGAGTACGGATACTACTTGGACACATTTTAATGTTTGGGATGCACCAAATAGCTTAGGAGTTGATAATAGTACTCCAATTGATTGGAATATTGTACAAATATCACATAACATTAATTCTGGAAATAAAGACATTACAGTATTAGGTTTACTTTCAACTACCGGAAAATTAACAATGGCTGATCCTGTTGTAACTAATCCAATTGAAAATAATGACGGTCAAGGTTTATGGATTACCCTATATTTATTATTGAATGGCAATATTGATCTTGTAGGACAATCACAACTGGTACAAAAGAGATATTCAGCATCTCAATATGATGACAGTATTTTAGATGAAGCTAGTTCAGGATATATTGAACGAGATCAACAAGGTCAAAAAAACAGTTTCAATTACAACTATTGGTCATCACCGGTAAGTATTCAAGGAGGTTTAAATAATTCACCGTATGCAATTGCAAATATTCTAAAAGATGGAACGGATTCTTTAATTCCGAATAGTATCAATTTTGATGACGGTCCATTTTTTGCAGATATAGTTTCAAGTCCTATAAAAATTAGTAACCGCTGGTTATGGTCTTACAATTCACAAACACTAAATTCGAATACAGATTTAAATGATTATCATCAATGGAAATATGTTGGCAGTACCGGTCTGATAAAAACTGGAGAAGCGTATACTATGAAAGGAACCGGTGGTATTGCTCCAATCACAGCACTACAAAACTATGTATTTGTAGGAAAACCTAATTCAGGGACTATTACATTATCTTTACCTTATGACCAAACGTACTTAGTAGGAAATCCTTACCCATCAGCGCTTGACGCCGATGAATTCATAAGAGACAACTTAGCTGCTAGAAATGCACTAGGCAAAAATGTTTTTAATGGCGCACTTTATTTTTGGGATCATTTTGGTCTGTCAAACAATCACTATTTAGCTGAATATGAAGGTGGTTATGCTACCTATACCTTAATGGGAGGAGTTGCCGGTATTGCTGACAGTTCTTTGACTGGAACTGGAGCTGGTACAAAAGTACCGGAACGATACATCCCCGTAGCACAAGGATTTTTTGTTGATGCCTATTTAGACTCTGACCTATCAGGGACGATGATTCCAACAACAGTTGATGGTGGCAATTTAATTTTTAAAAATAGCCAACGAGTATTTGTCAAAGAAAGTGCAGGAAACTCGCTCTTTATGAAAACGATTGGAACAACAAAATCAAGTGCAAAAGGTTCAGATGTTGAAACTGAAACGAGATCAAAAATCAGACTCGGTTTTGATTCTTCAATTGGTGCGCACCGACAACTATTACTTGGAGCCGATAGTAACACAACCGCAATGTTCGACATCGGTTATGATGCTCCAATGTTTGATTTGAGTGTAAATGATATGTTTTGGGAAATTAATAATATTGAATATGTGATTCAAGCCGTTACTGATTTTAATGAAAATCAAGTAATCCCTTTAGGACTTACTGTAGGAACCGAAGGCAAAATCAAAATAAAAATTGATGCTCTTGAAAACATATCTGGTACAACTCAAATTTACATCCATGATAACATAACGGGCATTTATCATGACATTCGTACTAGTGATTTTACCATTTCATTAGCCGCTGGCGAGTATAGAAACCGTTTCTCGCTTCGATTTACAAACAAAACACTTGATGTTGATGAGAATAATTTAAATGACGGACTTATAGTTTTATATTCCAATAATTATAAAGTCTTAATCATTCAAAATAAAGCTCTTGATTCAAACGTGAACGAGGTGCGTCTCTTCAATATATTAGGACAAGCTGTGGCAAATTGGGATGTGAAAAATGAAAATCAAACCAGAATTCAAATTCCAATCAAAAGTTTAAGTTCAGGAGTATACATCGTAAAACTGAAAACTTCAAAAGGAGATTACAGTAAAAAAATCATAATCAAATAAAATATATGTTTCCAGTACCAGAATCCTATTCAATTAAGTAAATATTAATCTGAATTTTAATAAATTGGTTTAAATTATTATTTATATTTGAATTATAATTTTGGATTTACATCCAAAGAAAAAAAGAAAAACCATTTAAATTTATAAAAATGAAAAAGATAATAGCATGTATAGCAATCGCATTTCTAACTGTGAATCTTAGTGCTCAAGAAAGTAAAACCGCTACAAAAGAAAAAGCAAAAAAAGAATCCTGTTGTGCTAAAAAAGATTCTAAATCAAAAGCAATGAGTGCTGATGAAATAGAAAAATGCCAAGCAAAATGTAAGGCTGAAGGAAAAAAGTGTGATGCATCAGCAAAAGCAAGTGGCAAAAAATGCTAGTCTAAACAATATAAATTTTAATTTCCTATAAAAAAACGCCTCTAAATTTAGAGGCGTTTTTCTATTTTTAGAAACAACTACGTGCTTTTATTTGGCTCTTACACTCCATTCAAAATCCATTTCAGACACTTGAACTCCTTTTTCATCTGTTCCAATAGACTTCATCCAGAAGGTTTGTCCTTCTCCGGTAGCAATTGTTTTTTCAATTGCTTCTTCAATTAAATGACCATCGGTACAGGTAAAAGTGATTCTACCCGTTGCTTTTTTGGTAAAATTACCTTTATTGTTAGCAACAAGCATCGATATTTTCCTATCGCTTTTTTGAATTTGAAACATTACTAAAGCTCCTGTAGAAAGCTCAGCAGCCATTGCTTGCACTGCAAAATACATGGAATTAAACGGATTTTGATTAATCCAGCGGTGTTTTACTGATACCACACATTTGTTTTCATCAATCTCTTTTACACGTACACCACAGATAAATGCCGACGGTAATTTAAATAAGAGAAATTTATTAAGTTTTGACGCTGTAAGTTTCATATATAGCTAGGTTTTTTGCTAAAATACAAAAAAATACTATGCGTACATATTAAATTAATTTGTTAATTTTATGTTAATATTTGGTACTATGCGAAACAAGATACTGTCTTTTAGATATATATTTGCATAAGAAATTACTATATACTTTTAATCATGGAAACAACAACCGAAAAAAACACCGCAACATTTACTCATTTGAGTGCATTGACTCAATATTTTATTCCTTTTGGAAATTATATTTTTCCAATAATACTTTGGACTTCAAAAAAGGAAAGTTCTGAATTTGTGGATCACCACGGAAAACAAGTACTTAATTTTCAGTTAAGTTTATTATTGTATTCTTTAGTACTAATACTAATTGCAGTTCCAACATTTTTAATTACACTGTTTAAAAATGTTCCTTTCGAAGCTGTAGTAAATCATCACGATTTTGTTTTTAGAAATTTTAACTTTGAAGGAAACATCGGAATGTTAACAGTAGGTTTAGTTGCTGTTTTAATTTTTGGACTTTTAAAAGTGGCTGAGTTCTTTTTAATCATTTATGCTTCCATCAAAACATCAAATGGTGAAAAATACAAATATCCAATAACGATTCCGTTTATTAAGTAGGAGAAATAAAATGGATTAAAAGCGAACAAACGTAATAAATAAAGCGAACCAAACAGCTAGAAACAATTGCTTCGTTCCTCGCAAAAACAAATCAATCATCAATCAAAAAATGAACCGTTTAATCAACACAAAATCAAAAAAAAGAAATTATGAACATTGAAAACACAAAAGCCCAGATGCGTAAAGGTGTTCTCGAGTTTTGCATCTTATCCGTATTAAAAGAAAAAGATGCATACACATCGGAAATATTGGACACTTTAAAAAACGCAAAATTATTAGTTGTAGAGGGAACTATTTACCCGCTGCTAACCCGATTGAAAAATGATGGATTGCTCAATTATCGTTGGGAAGAATCCACATCAGGACCACCAAGAAAATATTATGGTCTAACAGAAATAGGACAAACATTTTTAAAAGAACTTAGTGGCACATGGACTGAATTATCCGATGCCGTAAACCTTATAACCAACCAAAAACAATAGTCATGAACAAAACTGTAAATATAAATCTAGGCGGAATGTTCTTTCATATAGATGAAGATGCATACCAAAAATTAACACGATATTTTGATGCCATAAAACGATCTTTATCTAATTCATCTGGACATGATGAAATCATAAAAGATATCGAAATGCGTGTTTCAGAATTATTGAATGAAAAACAAATAAGCGACAAACATGTTGTGGGTTTAAAAGATGTAGATGAGGTTATTGCCGTAATGGGACAACCGGAAGATTACATTATTGAAGATGAGTTGAAAGGTTCTCAAACCTTTAGTGACAGTTCAAACAGAAGAACAAAAAAATTATACCGTGATAAAGAAAAAGGTATGATTGGAGGTGTTGCAGCTGGATTAGGTCATTATTTTGGAATTGATGCCGTATGGATCAGAATCGTTCTAATACTATTAGTTTTTGCTGGATTTGGAACTGGAATTTTGGCTTATATCATTCTTTGGATTGTAACGCCTGAAGCCGTAACCACATCAGAAAAACTGGAAATGACCGGGGAACCGGTAAATATTTCGAATATCGAAAAAAAAGTACGTGAAGAGTTTGAAAGCGTTTCTGGCAAAATAAAAAATGTGGATTACGACAAATATGGCAATCAAATAAAAACGGGTGCCGGGAAAATAGGAAGCTCTTTTGGTGATTTTATCATGACAGTTTTCAAGATTTTCGCAAAGTTTTTAGGAGTAATTTTAATCATCACAGGAATTGCAACATTAGTTTCTTTACTAATTGCTGTTTTCACTTTAGGTTCTTCAGATTTTATTGATGTGCCATGGCAGAGTTTCATTGAAGCAGGAAATTTCACGGATTACCCAATATGGTCTTTTGGATTGTTAATGTTCTTTGCAGTTGGAATTCCGTTCTTTTTCTTGACACTTTTAGGTTTCAAATTATTGTCACCAAGCATGAAATCAATTGGAAATATTGCTAAATACACATTATTGGCACTTTGGATTATTGCCATAGCGATATTAATTTCAATAGGAATAAAACAAGCGTCAGAAGTGGCTTACGAAGGAAAAACAGTTCAGAAAGAAACGATTAATGTATTGCCAAATGATACTTTGTTTGTAAAATTCAGATACAATGAGTATTACACTAAAGACATTGATGACAGAGAAAGCTTCAAGTTTGTTCAGGATTCAGCTAACACTCAATTGATTTATTCCAATAATGTAAGTTTAGAAATTTTACGTACAGACGAGAAATTACCTTTCATTCAAATTGAAAAAATAGCAAGAGGTAAATCATTTCAAGATGCAAAACAAAGAGCTGAGAAAATAAAATACGCTATCAAAATTGAAGGAAATCAGTTGATTCTAGACAACTATTTATTGACAGAAGTAGCTAATAAATTCCGTGACCAGGAAGTGGAAATATTTTTATACGTACCAGAAGGAATTCTATTGAAACCAGATACTTCAGTACAAAATTTCGACAGATCTGATGATTCATTCTTCAACTTGCACTACAGTTCAGACAATTACATTTACAAAGTAGAAAATTCTCAAATAAAATGTTTAAATTGTCCTGCTGATGAAAATGAATATAATGATGTTGATGTAAATGAAAACGGTGATAATGTAGAAGTAAACATTACTGGAAAAGTAACAGAAAATGACAGTATTACAACTACTACTGTAAAAGTAAACGGAGAAACGGTTACAGTAAATGAAGCTGGAACCAAAAAAGGCTTATCAGTAAGCAAAAACGGTGTAATCATTAAAAATTAAAGCTATGTTAAAAATCATCACATTAATTACAAAATTTATTCTGGTTGCCTTAACTGCATTACTATTCGCATCGTGTAACCATTCCATTAATTTAAATTCAATTAAAGGAAGCGGAAATGTCACCACCGAGAGAAGAAATGTGGAAGGTGATTTCAAAAGCATAGAAGTCAGTAATGCCATCGATCTTGTCATTGAACAATCAGACGTAACTGAAATAGTAGTTGAGGCTGATGATAATTTGCAGAAGCACATCTTTACCAAAGTTGAAAATGGCACACTCGTTATTTATTGCGATAAAAATTCTTTTATCAATACGAAATCTAAAAAAGTAACCGTAAAAATGCCTGTTATCGAACAATTAGAAGCCAATAGCAGCGCATCCATCACAAGCACTAATACTATAAAAGGAGAAAATATCACACTAAAAACATCTAGTGCTGGAACTATTGACCTGAATATAGAAGCAGATGATATTACTTGTGATTCAAGCAGCGGAAGCAGCATCACCATTAATGGAATGGGATTAAAAATGAAAGCAAATGCATCAAGTGGAAGCGGAATTGACGCCAAAAACTTATTAGCAAATGAAGTTAATGCTGAAGCTTCCAGTGGAGCTACCATCAACATTCATCCAATTGTCAGTTTAGACGCCGAAGCCTCTAGCGGAGGAAGTATAAGCTATAATAAAGTTCCGAAATCAATTCGAAAAGAAACCAATTCCGGAGGAAGTGTTCATCAAGAACAATAAAATCATTTTACTAAAAATCAAAAAATCATCCATCACAAGTGGATGATTTTTTTATATTTGTGTAGACTCTAATCCAAATGACTATGAAAAAACATACTGCTATACTCCTGTTCCTTTTATCGACTACATTGTTATTTGCACAGAAAAAAGAAAAAATAAAAGGCTCGAAAACAGTAACTGTGGAACAAAGGAAAGTTGGGGATTTTGAGTCGCTTACTGTTGAAGACAATCTCGAAGTATACTTGGAAAGAGGCGAGCGAACAGAACTGAAAATTGAAGCCGACGAAAATTTACACGATATTATTTCTTTAGACTTAAGTGATAATCTATTGCGCATTTATACCACAAAACAAGCCACCAATTATAAAAAACTGATTGTTAGAGTAACCTATACCAATGATTTGAATATGGTTACGTCAAAAAATGAAACGACTGTAAATGCAATTCAGGAAATTTTAGTGAATGACCTCACATTTAAAGCACACGATGCATCCAAACTATTTTTGAATGTGAATGCCAAAAACTTCGTATTACAATCTGATGATAAATCAAAAACAGAACTCAATTTAAAATCAGAAAATACTACGATCGAATTAAGTAAAAACGCCTCTCTAAAAGCCTTAGTCACCACTACTGATTTAAAAGTGGATATGTATCAAAAATCAGATGCTACTATCGAAGGGGACGCAGCTAATGCCATCATTCGGTTGGATAATAACTCGAGCTTGACAGGAAATAAATTAACTATAAAAAATGTTGACGTAACGACAGAAAGCTATTCCAATTGTAGTGTTAATGCGGTAACAACCGTTATTATAGACGCTGCAAATAAATCAGAAATCCAACTTGTGGGTGCTCCAAAAATCGAAATCAGAAAATTTGCTGATGAGGCTAAATTGATAAAAAAGTTGAAATAGAAAATCCTCTCCCCAACCTTCTCCAAAGGAGAGGGAGTAAAAACTGGATTGATAATAAATATACTAACCAACAAAAAGTCCCATTTGCTAAGGCAATTGGGACTTTTTTAATTTGAAAAGTTAAAGGGACAGAAAATTTCTTAACAAATCTAATATCTATCCGTTATACCATTTGTTATTATAAAATAGTCCAATTGTCAGTTCGAGCGCAGTCGAGAACCGTTATGACATCTCGACTGCGCTCTAACTGACAAAAAAAAATTTGGACTATAATGAACTAATCAATGGTATTAATTATCTTTTACCTAAAAAAAACTCTGATTATTCTTTCGAAGCCAAATATCTTTCGGCATCAAGAGCAGCCATACAACCAGTTCCAGCTGCAGTTATCGCTTGACGATATACATGATCTGCTGCATCACCCGCTACGAAAACGCCTTCAACATTAGTTTTTGAAGTTCCAGGAGTATTGATAATATATCCCGTTTCGTCTAATGTGATATAATCTTTGAAAATATCAGTATTTGGTTTGTGACCAATAGCTACGAAGAAACCAGTTGCAGGAATATCAAAAACTTCATTTGTTGTTTTATTCAAAGCCTTTACCCCAGTAACAACTTGCTCATCTCCTAATACTTCAACAGTATCGTGATTCATTAATATGGTAATGTTCTCGGTTTTGCGAACGCGTTCTTCCATTATTTTAGAAGCTCTAAATTTTTCGCTACGCACTAACATGGTTACTTTTTTACAAAGTTTAGACAAATAGTGTGCTTCTTCACAAGCTGAATCTCCAGCCCCAACAATTACTACTTCTTGGTTTCTATAGAAAAAACCGTCACAAACAGCACATGCAGAAACTCCGCCACCCATTTTTAAATAGTGTTGTTCTGATGGCATCCCTAAATATTTAGCTGATGCTCCAGTAGAAATAATTACTGTTTCGCAATGTAATTCTATAGTATCATTGATCCATACTTTATGAATATCGCCCGAGAAATCAACTCTTGTAGCCCAACCATCACGCACATCAGTTCCAAAACGTTGTGCTTGTGCTTGCAATCCTACCATCATTTCCGGACCCGTAATTCCTTCAGGATTACCAGGCCAATTTTCTACTTCATTAGTAGTTGTTAGCTGTCCACCTGGCTGCATTCCTTGGTATAAAACAGGATTCATGTTTGCTCTGGCGGCATATATTGCTGCAGTATAACCTGCTGGACCAGAACCTATAATAAGACATTTAATTTTTTCGATTGTATCTGACATATTGATGTTTCTTTTGAATTTAACGGTGCAAAAATAGGATATTATTGCTGGAATACTGAACTAGAAGTATCAGTTTTAATTATGCTGGAATAAAAAAATCCCTTCTGTGAGAACAGAAAGGATCAATTTGTCGGGGTGGCAGGATTCGAACCTGCGGCCTCCTGCTCCCAAAGCAGGCGCGATAACCGAGCTACGCTACACCCCGAATATTAAAAGAAACTAATATCTTCAAGATATCTTTTGGCTCCTCTTTTTTTAATTTTTTGTTCTAAAATCATAGCTTCTGAACGTGTTGAAAGTTGTATTTGATAAATCAACTCCCATGGCTTTCCTGATTTTGTAGATAAACTCAATCCAGAGTTATGTCTATTTAATCTGTTTTCAAGATCATCAGTTTGACCAGTATAATATTTTAAATAACTTTTACTAAATATAATATATACGGTGTACATATCTTGGTGTAAGTTTTTGATTCGTGACTGTGGTCTTCACGCCCTGCGTGACGCGATAACCGAGCTACGCTACACCCCGAAAGCGGGTGCAAATATAGTACTATTTTTGGCTTATGCAAAACTATTTCAGAAATAAGGACTAAATTTATTTGGTTCGAAAATTAGTCTGAAAATCTAAAATAAATTTGTTTTTCCACAGCATAATTCAGCTACAACTGCCCTAGCCCAGATGGCAGTGAAAAGCTTCGAAGAGCTTCTCCCGATTTTTTCTTGGCAGAAAAGAGCGACCAAAGCAAGCTCCTTTTATGGTTTTAGAAAAAACCGGGAGAAGCTCAAGTCCCGAACTATCGAGATTGAAGCGCACAGCTGGAATAGCTCCTGTAAAATGAAATCCATTTTAAGAATAGGAATTGTCAAATAGCGACTAATCAAGCTTTAACAAATGTTAACAAAATAGATTTTTAGAAACCATAAATAATTGTATTTTTACGGTTCAAAATTTAGAAAAATAAATGGGCAAAATCATCGCGATTGCTAATCAAAAAGGTGGAGTTGGAAAGACTACAACGTCTGTAAATCTAGCTGCTTCACTGGGTGTTTTAGAAAAAAAAGTATTACTTATTGATGCTGATCCACAGGCAAATGCCTCTTCAGGATTGGGAATTGATGTTGAATCTGTAGAGATAGGTACGTATCAAATTCTGGAACATAGTCATACGCCAAAAGAGGCCATCATAAAATGTTCTGCTCCAAATGTGGACGTAATTCCATCTCATATTGACCTTGTTGCAATTGAAATCGAATTAGTCGATAAAGAAAACAGGGAATATATGCTTAAAAAAGCATTGGAAAGTATCAAAGACGAGTACGACTATATCATTATCGATTGTGCACCATCTCTTGGATTGCTTACGTTGAATGCTTTGACTGCCGCTGATTCTGTGATTATTCCTATTCAATGCGAGTATTTTGCACTGGAAGGTTTAGGGAAATTATTGAATACGATAAAAAGCATCCAAAAAATTCACAATCCAGATTTAGATATCGAAGGGTTATTATTAACCATGTTTGATTCGAGATTGCGTTTATCAAACCAAGTAGTTGAAGAGGTTCAAAAACATTTCAACGATATGGTTTTTGACACTATTATTCAAAGAAATGTAAAACTGAGCGAAGCGCCAAGCTTTGGAGAAAGTATAATAAACTACGATGCAACAAGCAAAGGAGCTACTAATTACTTGCATCTTGCTCAAGAAGTTATAAAGAAAAACAGTAAATAGTTTTATGGCAAAAGCAATAAAAAAACAAGCCTTAGGAAGAGGATTATCTGCACTATTGAAAGATCCGGAAAACGATATAAAATCCGTTGACGATAAAAATGCCGATAAAGTTGTAGGAAATATCATTGAGCTTGAAATTGAAGCAATTGAAATAAATCCGTTTCAGCCAAGAAGTAATTTCAATGAGGAATCGTTGAGAGAATTAGCGACTTCTATCAAAGAATTAGGCGTTATTCAGCCTATTACCGTACGTAAATTAGACTTTAACAAATACCAATTGATTTCGGGTGAGCGTCGTCTTCGCGCGTCGACACTTGTGGGATTGAAAACAGTTCCTGCTTACATTCGTATTGCAAATGACAACGAATCATTGGTTATGGCTTTGGTGGAAAACATCCAACGCCATGATTTAGATCCAATTGAGATTGCGCTTTCGTACCAACGTTTGATTGATGAAATTCAATTGACTCAGGAACAAATGAGTGATCGTGTAGGGAAAAAACGTTCTACTATCGCTAATTATTTGAGACTTTTAAAACTAGACCCAATCATCCAAACCGGAATTCGTGATGGTTTCATCAGTATGGGTCATGGTCGTGCAATTATCAACATCGAAGATCAAGACATTCAAACTGATATTTATCAAAAAATCGTCAGTCAAAATCTATCCGTTCGTGATACCGAAGCTTTAGTAAAAAACTATCAGGAAAGTTTAAAACCAAAACCTGCCGGTAAACCAAAAGCAGCTTCATTTGAAATTGCAGATTCCCATAAAAGTACTTTTACAAATTATTTCGGAACCAAAGTCGATGTGAAAGTAGCCGGAAACGGCAAAGGAAAAATCACTATTCCATTTCATTCTGAAGAAGACTTCAACAGAATTATTAAATTAATAAACGAGTAGTGCATAAAATCATTTTCATAGGTCTATTCCTTTTTATTGCAGGAAACACTACTGTTTTTGCCCAAACGGAAACAGAAGCAGTACTTGTCGCAAAAGACACTTTGAAATCAAATGACATTGATCCATTGACTCCTGCTAAAGCAGCTTTCTTTTCGGCAATTTTGCCTGGCTTAGGTCAGGCTTACAATAAAAAATACTGGAAAATACCGCTCGTTTACGGAGCTTTAGGAACCAGTGTTTACTTTTATATTGACAACAACAGGAAATACCATCAATACAGAGATGCTTACAAAAGCAGACTTGAAGGGTACACTACCGATGATTTGGCTTTCTTAGATAATAATCGATTGATTGCCGGACAAAAATTTTATCAAAGAAATCGAGATTTATCAGCTTTGGTAACTTTAGCTTTTTATGCATTAAATATCATAGATGCTAATGTCGATGCTGCTTTAATACAATTCAATGTGGATGAAAACTTATCAGTAAGACCAGTTCTTTATCCAAATGATGTAACATTCAAGACTAATGTAGGACTAACATTTAATTATAGTTTTTAGATTGAAAATAGAATACTCCATTCATCTTTAAAATTTTAATTTATAAATATAAAAAACAAATGAAAATTGCGCTTTTAGGATACGGAAAAATGGGTCAGGTAATTGAACGAATTGCACTGGAAAGAGGACATGAAATCGTTTTGAAAAAAGATGAAAACAATACTTTTGATGGTCTTTCAACTGCCGATGTAGCTATTGATTTCAGTGTTCCAACAGCTGCAGTCCCTAATATCTCCAATTGTTTCCATGCTAATGTCCCTGTGATTTCAGGAACAACAGGCTGGCTAGAACATTATGATGAAATGGTGGCACTTTGTACAGTTAAGAACGGTGGTTTTATCTCCAGTTCTAACTTTAGTTTAGGCGTGAATATTTTCTTTGAACTCAACGAATATTTGGCAAAAATCATGTCAAAATTTGACAGTTATAAAGTAGAAATGGAAGAAATTCATCATACTCAAAAACTAGATGCACCAAGTGGCACAGCGATATCATTAGCCAAAGGAGTAATTGAAAACAGTTCATACACCAACTGGACATTAGAAAAACCTGAAGCGAAGCAAATTCATATCGAAGCAAAAAGAATAGGAACTGTTCCCGGAACACACACCGTAACATACAATTCTGTTGTTGATGCTATCGAAATAAAACACACAGCACACAATCGTGAAGGTTTTGCTCTAGGTGCTGTAATTGCAGCAGAATGGATTATAGGAAAGCAAGGTGTTTTTACCATGAAAGATGTTTTAGACTTAAAATAAAATTATACTCGGTTTTAGGAAAATCGCTAACGAAACAACCTTAAACTTTAAACTTTAAACAAAAAACTATGTCAGTATATCAATGGTTTATATTTTTTCTGCTTGTACAAATAGTTCACTTTTTAGGAACATGGAAATTATATGAAAGCGCAGGAAGGAAAAGTTGGGAAGCCGCTATTCCAGTATACAATGCTATTGTTTTGATGAAAATAATAGGCCGCCCTACTTGGTGGACCATTTTACTTTTTATCCCAATTATCAATTTGATAATGTTTCCGGTAATCTGGGTAGAAACATTGAGAAGTTTTGGAAAACGATCTGGATTAGATACTTTTTTAGGAATTGTAACTCTTGGATTTTACATCTATTATGTCAATTATACCCAAAAATTAAATTACATAGCTGACAGAAGTTTAAGTCCCGAAAACAAAGCTGCTGATACCGTTAGCTCATTGCTTTTTGCAGTTATAGTAGCTACTTTGGTTCACACCTATTTAATCCAACCGTACACGATTCCTACCTCTTCATTGGAAAAATCCTTATTGGTAGGTGACTTTTTATTTGTGAGTAAAATGAATTATGGTGCAAGAATCCCAATGACAACTGTAGCGTTGCCAATGGTTCACGATTCGATACCTTTACTTCAAAAAAAATCATACTTAACTTGGCCACAATTACCTTATTTAAGATTGCCGGGAATTCAGAATATAAACAGAACGGACATCGTTGTATTTAACTGGCCGGTTGATACCGTTTACAGGTTTTTTGACACTTCAAACAGACGTGCTTTAAAACCGATAGACAAGAAATCGAATTACGTTAAAAGATGTGTTGGAATCCCTGGAGATAACTTGTCTATAAAAGACGGTATGGTTTACATTGATGGCAAACTATTGGAATTGCCAGAAAGAGCAAAACCACAATTCTCCTATAAAGTAGCATTAGACGGAAAAACGCCAATCGATTTTGAGCATTTACTTAAAGAGATGGACGTAACTGACCCTGTAATGGTTACTGATGAAACACGAAGAGACACATTAATCTTTAGTGCTTTGACAGCTGCGGGAGCAGAAAGATTGAAAAACGTACCTGGCGTAACTGCTGTAATCAGACAAATATCTAGAGATGTTGATCAAGCAAATAATGGAAAAGGTGTTTTTCCGCACATCAATAAATGGAACAGTGATAATTACGGTCCTATCTATGTTCCAGAAAAAGGAAAAACTGTCGCTTTAACAACCGAATCATTGCCATTTTATAAAACCATAATTACTGATTATGAAACAAATGAAAATGGAGATAAAAACGACCTTAAAGTAACAGGAAACGAAATAAGAATAAACGGAAAAGTAGTTAAAGATTACACTTTCAAACAAAATTATTACTGGATGATGGGTGACAACCGTCACAACTCTGAAGACAGCCGCTACTGGGGATTTGTTCCTGAAAATCATATTGTAGGGAAACCTATTTTTATCTGGTTAAGTTGGGATACTAACGGGAAAGGTTTAAATAAAATACGTTGGGACAGGGTTTTTACAACTGTTAGCGGTGAAGGTCAACCTCAATCTTATTTTAAATATTTCCTAATTGCTTTAGCCGCATTTTTTATTGGAGATTATTTTTGGAAGAAAAGAAAAGAGGCGAAAAATTAGTCAAAAGTTTCAAGGTCAAAAGTCATAAAGTTGCTATTTAATCCAGCTTTATGACTTTCGACTTTATGACTTTAAAAACTTTAGACAATATGAACATTCTCATCCATCCTACCTATTTTCCATCGATTAGCCATTTTGCAGCGATGGTACAATCGGAAAATATTACCTTTGAAGTAGAAGATAATTTTCAGAAACAAACCAATCGCAACCGCACTTATATTTATAGTCCAAACGGAACTCAGCTATTGAATATCCCTGTAAAACATTCGAAAGAAAGTCATCAAAAAACAAAAGACATCAAAATTGAAACGGATTTTGACTGGCAAAAACAACATTTCAAATCATTAGAAGCTGGATACCGAAGTTCTCCTTTTTTTGAATTTTTCGAAGATGATATCAGACCCATTTTCGAAAAAAAACACACCTTTTTATTGGATCTAAATTTTGAGGTTTTTGACATTCTATCAAAATGTTTCCGTCTGAAACTGGATTACACGACCACAACAGAATACTTTCACGAAGTTGAACCAACTACAATTACAGATTTCAGGGGTTTAGTAAACGGAAAAAAAGACCTTTCTGTATTCGAAAGTTACACGCAGGTTTTTGATGATAAACATGGTTTTATCAACAATCTTAGCGTTCTGGATTTGCTGTTTAATGAAGGGAAATATGCCATGGATTATTTAAAAAAACAAGAACTGATTCTAAAATAAAATTCCAAATTAGATTTTATTCCAAAGACAATCTTGCCATAATAGGAAAGTGATCTGAGTTAATAAATTTTGGGAAATTCTCAAATTTCTTTACTTTCATTTTTTCGTCAGCAAAAATATAATCAATTCTGGCGGGATAATACCTGAATTTATAGGTCTCTCCAAAACCTTTCCCTACTTCTTCAAAGCTATCTTTCAATTTTCCTTTAATGCTTCGGTACACATAAGAAAAAGCGCTATTATTCATGTCTCCGCAAATGATAATTGGATACGTACATTTCATTTTATGCTCCTTAAAAATCTCCGCTTGCTGTTGTTGTTGCTTGAACGCTTTACTGATTCTAATAAATAACATTTGTGATTTCTGCTGATTAATCGCATCTATATTTTCATCAATTTCATTGACATCAGGAGAAATTTTGATGGACTGTATGTGCATATTGTAAACCCTGATGATGTCTTTTCCTTTTTTTACATCCGCAAAAACTACGTTGTTACTGGAATTTGGAAAAATAATATTTCCTTGGTCAATAATCGGGAATTTAGAAAAAATCGCCTGCCCCGTTTTAATTTGGTTTCCATCAGTGAAAATATATCGGTGCGGATACACTTTCAAATCTATGTTAGCAGAAGATGAGTATTCCTGAAGACACAATATATCTGGGTTTTTATCATTAATGAAGGTAAGAATATCCGAAGGAACATCGTCTCTGTCAATCCATTTAAAAACATTAAACAGACGAACATTATAACTCATTACGGTAAAATCTTTTTCTTCTATTGGAAACTCAGGAGAAGAGAATTTATAAAATTTATTTATAAAAGTAATCCCTATCAATAAAACCAAACCCGAAACTATCAATTGCTTTTTGAATTGTATGGCCCAATACACAAAAAACAAGCCATTCAGGATAAAAAAAAGCGGCATGAAAAGTGTCAAAACGGACAGAAGAGGGAAAGATTTTGGTGCCAAAAAGGGCAAAACATAGGCTATAAAAGTCAAAATAGTAAGGACTATATTCAAAAAAAACATTCCTTTATTAAACCATGAAAGATTTTTCATTTTCTATATTTTTTATTAAGACAATAGCTAAAATCTCATTGATACTTATTTCCCAACTTTGAATAAGAATTCTTTTTCTTCTTTTGTCAAGCTATCATAACCTGACTGACTGATTTTATCTAAAATTTCATCTATCTGCTGCTGCGATTTATCTTTAGTAACTATTTTTGAAACGCTTTTTTCCAAAGGCTTACTGTAATTTTTATGCACTTTCTTGAATGGTGTTGCCGTATTTTTTTTGAACAAATTTGCAAAAAAATCTATAATACGAGTAACAACAGTACTTAAATCGGTTCCATTTTGAAGCAATTTAATAAAAATAAAACCAAAAAAAGCTCCAGAAAGATGAGAAATATGCCCACCCATATTTTCTGAACGCAATTGCATTAAATCAACTATTACAATTACGGCGGTTATATGCCACAACTTGACATTCCCAATGATCAATAAACGAAGTTCCATCAAAGGATGATAGGTAGTTGTAGCAACCAAAATAGCCATAATAGCGGCAGAGGCACCTACAATTGGAGCATTAATATTTAAAACGTAGAATACCAAAATATAACTAATTCCAGCAAAAATGGCACTCAACACATACAAACCCAGCAATTGCTTAGACGTAAAATACGTCATAAATAGTCTGCCAGCAAAATTCAAAACAATCATATTAAAAATAATATGCATGATTCCGCTGTGAAAAAAAGCATACGAAAGCAACGACCAAGGTTTCCAAAGCAAATGTGCCGGATTAGAAGATAAACTCACATAATGAATATAATCAATATTGACACCCAACAAAGATAAAAGTGCAAAAAGCAACCACGGAAGAACAAACAAAGCGGCATTCCAAAAAATTAGCCTGGTGACTATTCCTCCTATCTTGTATTGTAATTTCAGGTCGTCAATGATATTCATAATTTAATTGGGATTTAAGATCTGATGTTTAGGTCGTACTACTTAAAAGTATTGCGTTTTTAATTCCAACGGTTTTTATTGAACTGATTTTTTTTCCAATACCACATAATAATAAAACCGAACAAAGCACCACCAACGTGTGCAAAATGGGCAATTCCACCACCACCAAAAATTGATTTTCCAGAAATACCTAAATACAAGTCAACCAAAACTAAACCTGGTACAAAATATTTTGCTTTTATGGGCACAGGAATAAACATCAAAGCCAATTCAGCGTTAGGAAACATAAAAGCAAACGCCACTATCGTTCCGTAAATAGCCCCAGAAGCTCCAACTGCAGTACCAATATAAGCACCTGTGAAATTTTGAAAATCAGAAACAGATATAAATTGTTGCCATCTAGTATCTATTTTGCCTTCATTTAAAAGTTGTAAAATCTCTTGTTTAGGAAATCCATTAGCAATCAAAGTATTTAGACTATCTTGGAAGTAGTAATAATTAACTCCAGTATGCAACAACGCAGCGCCTAAGCCACAGGAAATATAGAAAAATAAGAATTTCTTGCTTCCCCACATTTGCTCTAAAGCAGACCCAAAAGAATACAACGCGAACATATTGAAAAAAATATGCATAAAGCCACCGTGCATAAACATGTGTGTCAATGGTTGCCACAATTGAAAATCAGGGTTTTCCGGAAAATATAAGGCTAATATTCTATACGCTGGATTTGTGGGATTAAAATCCCCTAAAGCAAGTGTACCTACAAAAAACAATATATTTATAATAATTAATTGTTTTACTGTCTCAGTTACGTTTCTCATAATGCAAATTTTTTATCTAAATCTTCCACACGCATCGTGATGAAAGTGGGTTTATGAAATGGGGAAACATTGGGGTCTTTACACGCAAAAAGTCCGTTGACCAAATTTTCCTGCTCTTTTTCTGTAAGGTGCGTTCCTGTTTTTACCGCTAAACTTTTGGCCATTGATTTGGCAATAGTATCATTCTGACTGAAACTGCTTTCAGGAATTCCATCCTGCAAATCACTCAATAATTGTTCTAAAACCAATGAAACTTCGCTTTCCGTTACATTTACCGGTATTCCCGAAATAACAATATGATCAGTGTTATTTTCTTCGAAAACAAATCCGGTATTCATCAACGAAAGTTGTAACTCAGCGATAAGATTCATTTCGCTTGACGAAAAAAACAAGTTCAAAGGAAATAATAACTGCTGGCTTGATGCCTGGTTCACTGTCATATTTACTAAAAACTGCTCATACAAAACACGTTGATGCGCACGTTGCTGATCGACAATTACCATTCCTGATTTAATTGACGAAACAATGTATTTTTTATGAATTTGATAGGTTTTATGAACAGAATGCTCTACTTCTTCATCATTAAATAAAGAGGAAGTCACTTCTTCATTTTCGAAAGTCATCTGCCCTATTTCATCCGTATCTTGTTTTAAACCTACGTATAAACTTTCCCAATTAGCTGTTGGCTCCGGTTTTCTATAACTGGAAAATTGCTTGCTGGGTTTTTCTTCGGAGAAAGGATTAAAGTTGCCATCAACCTGAATCGTAGGCGTAGCAACTTCTAAATCTTTATAATGATACGGCGTATCTAAATTAGAATCCCGGTCAAAATCTAAAACTGGGGCTACATTAAATTGTCCCAAACTATGTTTTATGGAAGCTCTTAAAATAGCATATAAAGCATGTTCGTCATCAAACTTAATCTCCGTTTTAGTAGGATGAATATTGATATCAATAGTATTTGGCGGCACCGATAAATATAGAAAATAACTGGGTTGCGCACCATCTTTCAAGATTCCGTCATAGGCGGCCATAACCGCATGATGCAAATAACCGCTTTTTATAAAACGATCATTGACAAAGAAAAACTGCTCTCCACGATTTTTTTTGGCAAACTCAGGTTTGCTTACAAATCCTTGAATCGTCACTATTTCTGTTTCTTCCTGAACAGGAACTAATTTTTCATTGGTTTTACCTGAAAAAATATTGACAATTCGTTGTCGCAAAGTAGATGGCGGCAAATTAAACATTTCGCTGCCATTGTGATAAAAGGTAAAATGTATTTTTGGGTGAGCCAAAGCCACACGTTGAAATTCATCAATAATATGGCGGTATTCCACCGTATCCGATTTCAGGAAATTACGTCGCGCCGGAATATTAAAAAATAAATTTTTGACAGCAAATGAAGTTCCTTTTGGCAAAACAGCAACATCTTGTGACACAAACTTACTGCCTTCAATGACAATGTGCGTTCCTAGTTCTTCTTGATCTTGCCTGGTTTTCATTTCCATATGGGCAATCGCCGCAATAGATGCTAGTGCTTCCCCACGAAATCCTTTGGTATGCAAAGAAAATAAATCTTCTGCCTGACGGATTTTAGAAGTCGCGTGACGTTCAAAACACAAACGTGCATCGGTAACACTCATTCCCAAACCATTATCAATCACTTGTACTAATGCCTTCCCTGCATCTTTAAGAATTAATTTTATATCTGTTGCTCTAGCATCAACTGCGTTTTCAAGCAACTCTTTGACAACTGAAGCTGGTCTTTGAACGACTTCTCCAGCAGCAATTTGATTGGCAACATGATCAGGAAGTAATTGAATTATACTCGACATTAAAAAAATGTTGTTTAAAGTTTAGCCCTTCGACTGCGCTCAGGGTGACAATAGTTTATTATAAAAACAAGAAATACAAATTTAATGAATTTCTATTGGGAATGGTAGTTTATTTAATCATAAAAAAAACAAAAAACCTATACTATTTATGAGACAGTATAGGTTTATAATTAGTGTTTTTATTTATTTATTCCTTCAACTCTAAAGGTGTCCCTTCTTCTAATTGAATAGCTCCGGCAGACAATAAATGTTGGTTATCGATTTGATGTGACAACGAAGCCTGTTGACGAATATAGGCCATTTTGATAGCCGCAATAGCAGCTTCAGTACCTTTGTTACCGTGAATCCCTCCACTTCTATCAATAGATTGTTGCATGGTATTATCAGTCAAAACACAAAAAATAACCGGAATATCTGTTTGAACATTCAGGTCTTTAATTCCTTGAGTTACTCCTTCACACACAAAATCAAAATGCTTGGTTTGCCCTTGAATTACACATCCAATAGCAATGACAGCATCAACATTTTGTGTTTGCAACATTTTCTTTGAACCATATATAAGTTCAAAGCTTCCAGGAACATTCCAGCGAATAATATGCTGAGCTGGAACTTGGTTTTCTAAAAGGGCTTCAATAGCACCTCTATAAAGTCCTTCAGTTATAGCATCATTCCATTCTGAAACAACAATCCCAAAGCGAAAATCTTTCGCGTTTGGGATTGAATTTTTATCGTACTCGGATAAGTTTTTATTTACGGTAGCCATTTGATTTTAGAATTTTGATTTTAAAATTTTGATTTCAGATATTAAAGATAGCATTTTGAAATCAAAATTCTACAATCTTAAATCACCAATCTTACATCATTTTTTACTATTGTGCTAATCCTATCAAAACGTCAACTGAAGCAGCCTCTGGAGTTCCTTCAAAATTGTCTTTAATATCAGTAAAATATTTCAAAGCATCTGCTTTATTTCCTAATGCCAAAGCTGTTTTTCCGGCTTTCAATAAGAAACGTGGCGTAGTGAAATCATTTTTATTTGATTCAGCAGCTTTTATGTAGTTTTCTAAAGCTTCTTTCGGTTGATTCTTTTGAGAATAAGCATCTCCAATTACTCCTTTTGCCAATGCTCCTAAAACAATATCATCTGATTTAAATTTACTTAAATAATCAATCGCCTCAGTATATTTTCCTGTGTTCAAATACGCAATTCCAGCATAATAATTAGCTAAATTTCCTGCATCAGTTCCAGAATATTCATCAGCAATTTTCAAGAATCCAAATTTACCTTCTGAACCATTCAAAGACAATTTATATAATGAGTCACTTGCTACTCCATCAGTTGCTTTTTGGAAATTTTGTTGTGCTACAAACATTTCATTTGCTGCTTCCTCTTGTTGTGGTGCAGCAACGAATCTTTGGTATCCTAAATAACCAATTGTAAAAATAGCGGCAGCGGCAACTAAACCAATAATAACTTTTTGGTTTTTAGCTACCCAATCCTCAGTTTTTGAAGCTGTTTCGTCTAATGTTGAAAAAACACCCGCTGTTGTGCTGTCTTTTTCATCAATTTGTACTGCTTCAACCGCGTCATTTACTTCTTTTTCTTTTGGTGCTTTATATCCTCTTTTACTGTAAGTAGCCATTTATTTTTAATTTAGTGAGTCGCAAAAATAAAATTTTTATTCAAATCTAAAAGCCATTTTTATCGATATTTTTCAATAATTTGCACCCACTTTGAAAAACCCGTTTAAAAACATCAAAGTTCTCAATACCAGCAAGCCTTACAGATGTATTTAAAAAAGATTTCATTATTCAATTATAAGAATTTTTCGGAAGCAAATTTCGATTTTGACAGCAAAATAAATTGTTTTGTAGGCAAGAATGGTATTGGAAAGACAAATGTGCTTGATGCAATCTACCATTTATCGTACGGAAAAAGCTATTTCAATCCATTAGCGGTTCAGAATATTAAACACGGAGAAGAATTCTTTGTGATTGATGCTGAATTTGAAAAAAACGAAAGAAATGAACAAATTCTTTGCAGCCTAAAAAAAGGGCAAAAAAAAATATTGAAACGCAACGGAAAAGCCTACGACAAATTCTCGGATCACATTGGTTTTATTCCTTTGGTAATCATTTCTCCTGCCGACAGGGATTTAATTGTGGAAGGCAGCGAAACCAGAAGAAAATTCATGGACAGCGTGATTTCGCAACTGGATTCCCATTATTTACAACAACTCATTCAATATCAAAAAGTAATGAGTCAGCGCAATGCATTGTTGAAATATTTTGCATTGAACCATGTTTTTGACAATGATACACTCTCTATATATAATGAGCAACTTAATGGTTTTGGAGATTATATTTTCAAAAAAAGAAAAGAATTTATAAGTGAGTTCATTCCTATTTTCAACACACATCATCAAGCCATAACCGGTTCACAAGAAACGGTTCAACTGGTATATGAAAGTCATTTATTCGAAAAAGACTTATTGACTTTGTTACAGGAAAATATCAACAAAGACAGAGCTTTACATTATACAAGTGTAGGAATTCACAAAGACGATTTAGCATTTGAAATAGACCAACATCCAATTAAGAAATTTGGCTCTCAAGGACAGCAAAAATCATTTCTAATCGCTTTAAAACTGGCTCAATTTGAGTTTCTAAAAAAGCAAAGCGGTGTGAAACCCATTTTGCTTTTTGATGATATCTTTGATAAATTAGACGAAAGTCGCGTTTCCAAAATCATAGAAATGGTCAACAGTGATACTTTTGGTCAACTTTTTATTTCAGATACACATCCGGAACGCACTGAAGCCATTGTAAAATCGACACATCAGACGTATAAAATTTTCAACTTATAACTTTTATTTAGTAATTTATACGGTTCAAAAATTGAAAAATTACCTATTTTAGCGTATTCAATTTTAAACTCGATTACAATGAAATTTCATTCAATATTCTTGGCAATCATATGCTTTGTTGTTTTATCCTGCAACGGGCAAAATTCTAAAGAAATCAAAACTATTGATTCAAAAGCTTTTGCCGAAAAGATAGCTGCAACTCAAAATCCACAAATTTTGGATGTACGAACTCCTGAAGAATTCACTTCTGACCATATTGACAATGCTAAAAATATAAACTGGCTTGGAACTACTTTTGTTGCCAATGTAGAAAAACTGGACAAATCACAACCCATTTTTGTGTATTGCAAAAGTGGCGGGAGAAGTCAGAAAGCGGCTGAAAAACTAAATGAATTAGGCTTTAAAACTATTTATCAACTAGACGGAGGAATGTTAAAATGGGATGCTGCCGGTCTTTCAAAACCAAGTGCTAAAATTATAGGTCTATCCGTTCCGGAATACAACAAACTATTAAATTCAGATAAAAAAGTACTGATTAATTTTTATGCTGAATGGTGTGCTCCCTGCAAAAAAATGACTCCTTATGTTTTGCAAATGCAAAAAGATTTAGCAGACAAAGTGACTATCATTCGATTGGATGCTGATAAAAATAAAACCTTAATTTCTGAAATGAAAATCAGTGAACTTCCCACTTTATTATTGTATGACAAGGCAGCAGTAAAATGGAAACATTCTGGTTTTATAAGTGAGGCCGATTTAAAAAAACAACTACAATAGCTACAAGATGCTTTCAAAAGATACACTACAATTTCTGGATGATTTAAAAGCCAACAATAATAGAGATTGGTTTTTGGAAAATAAAAAACGCTACGAAGCGGTCAAGAAAGACTACCAACAATTAGTTGGAGATTTTCTGGATGCCATGAAACCGCTCGATCCATCGCTAGAAATGTTGGAAGTAAAAAATTGCATTTTTAGAATCAATCGTGACATTCGGTTTTCTAAAGATAAAACTCCTTATAAATCGCATTTAGGCGTTTGGCTTTCATCGGGAGCAAAAGGCATGAATCGATCTGGTTATTACCTTCATTTAGAAAAAGGAGCCAGTTTTATTGCCGGTGGATTGTATTGCCCCGAAGCGCCAGATTTGAAAAAAATGCGTAAGGAAATTGCCTATTTCCATGATGATTTAGAAGCTATTCTTAACGAAAAAAATTTCAAAAGAGAATTTAAAGATTTTGATAGAAATGAAAAGGATACGTTGAAAAATCCACCACGAGGATACGAAAAAGAACATCCTGCTATTGAATTTTTAAAATTGAAAAGTTTCGAATGTTCTCAAAGAATTGATGTCTCCGAAGTGACAAAAAAAGATTTTGTTGCTACAATGAGTAAAAAATTGATTGCGCTTAAACCATTGAACGATTTTATAAATCGAGCTTTAACTTCTGAGTAATTATAATTTTCACTGATGAAAAAAAAGAAAATACTTTTTCTGGGAGAATCCTACAGAGCCGATGCTATCACTTGGATGAACGGTCTGAAGGAATTTGGTGATTTTGAAATCATTACTTGGGAATTAAAAACACCCAGCAATTGTATTCATAACCGAATTTTAAGGATTTTCGAATTCGAATTGGCTATTTTTAAAATCAAGAAAATAATAAAAGCCCAACAACCGGACATGGTAATTGCGGAAAGAACTACCAGTTACGGTTTTCTTGCTGCATTATCCGGCGTAAAACCTGTAGCAATTGCACAACAAGGCAAAACCGATTTATGGCCTGAAAAATCGATTTCATTACCCTTAAAAAAACTCATTCAGAATTATGCTTTCAAAAAAGCAGATTTAATTCATGCTTGGGGACCTGTGATGACTATTTCTATGCTGGAAGCCAATGTAGACATGAATAAAGTTTTGGTTTTACCAAAAGGAATTGATCTGACTAAATTTGGAAATCAAAACAACGCCAATCCAGAAAAAATTTGTGCCATAGTCACTCGTTCTTTATTGCCGGAATACCGTCATGATATTATTTTAAAATCATTTGCCCTTTTAAACCAAAAAGGAATAGACTTCGTACTTACCATTATAGGAGATGGATCACAACTTTCGAAATTAAAAGGTTTAGCAAAAGATTTAGGTATCGAAAACAAAGTCAACTTTACAGGAAGAATTCCAAATACTGAATTACCAAAATTACTGCAACAATCTAATATTTATATTAGTATGCCAATAACAGAAGGCGTTTCGGCTTCATTATTTGAGGCTATGGCTACGAATTGTTATCCAGTAGTAACCGATATAGCAGGAAACCAGAGTTGGATTAAACACCGCGAAAACGGACAATTAGTTACAGTTGATGATTACAAAATGCTATCAGAAGAATTAATCTGGGCATTTGAAAACAATGAACACCGAAACGAAGCCGTTTTAAAAAATAGAGTATTTTTAGAAAAAAATGCAGATTACAACATAAATATGAAAATCATTGCCAATAAATACCACGAATTAATTAACACAAATAGCTCCAATTAACTATGTGTGGAATTAATGGAATCTTGCATTTACAATCACAAAAAAAAATTGACGAACGCGTTCTTGTAAAAATGCGCGATTCGCTGGAACATCGAGGTCCTGACGACGAAGGATTGTTTATAGAAAACAATATTGGTTTTGGACACAGAAGACTTGCAATTCTAGATGTTTCACTAACTGGACACCAACCTTTCCTATCAGAAGATGGAAGATATGTGCTCGTTTACAATGGCGAAATCTACAATTTCAAAGAATTTTATCCAGAGTTAAAAAGCAATGGATTTGACATCAGAACTACTTCGGATACAGAGGTTTTGATGAAATTATTTCAATTGCATGGTTTAAAAATGCTCAACCGCCTCAACGGTATGTTTGCATTTGCTATTTGGGATAAATTAGAAAAAAAGCTAACTCTTGTTCGCGATAGAATGGGCGTTAAACCGTTATATTATTCTTTTTACAACGAGACTTTCTATTTCGCATCCGAGCAAAAAGCTCTTTTCACGGCTGGAATTCCAATCAAAATGGCTCAGGACGGACTAGAAGAATATATTTTTAACCGATTTGTTGCCGGTGAAAACACGCTATATCAAAACGTAAAAAAAGTATTGCCCGGACATATTATGACCATTTATGAAGGTGGAAGAAACACAACCTACAAGTGGTGGAATTTAAAAAAAGAAATTCAAAACCAACCTGAAATAAAGAATCCGGTAGAATGGTTTCAAGAAACGTTTGATGATTCTATAAAAATGCGAATGGTAAGCGACGTTCCTGTGGGAGTCATGCTAAGTGGCGGACTGGACTCCTCTTCTATTTTAGCTTCACTGCACCATCAAAAATACAAAGACATACAAACTTTTAATATTGGTTTTAAAGAGAAAGAACACAACGAAGCACATCTAGCTAAAATGATGGCAGAGAAGTTCGATTATGGGTTTCAAACCATGCAATTAGAGGATAAAAATCTTTACGATCAGTTAATCAGTTCTACTTATTTTCAGGACGAACCGATTATGCATTTAAGCGAACCACACCTTTTAGCGGTTTCACAAATGGCTAAGCCTTCCGTAAAAGTGTTACTTTCTGGCGAAGGCGCCGATGAGTTGATGGGTGGTTATGTGCGCTACAAAGCCTTACAATATCCATCTTTATTGAATTCCATTGCTTCCATTGGGAATCTGGATGTTTTTACAAAACAACCACGGTACGAAAAGTTAACGCGTTACGCTCAAATCAATAAAAAATCTGATTTAGTAATCTATAATGGCTCCAATATTTTTCCCAATGATATTGCGGAGACTTTTGGAATTAATTCATCCCCAAACAACGAATACAGAAAAAAAATTTATAAAGAAGCAAAGTCATTATATCCCGGTAATTTGCGCCGTCAAGCACTTTATTTTGACCAACATACTTATTTATGTTCACTTCTGGACAGAAACGATCGTTGTACAATGGGCTCTTCCATTGAATGTAGGGAACCCTTTTTGGACCCGAGATTAATTATTGGATTAGGATCATTAGAAGACAAATGGCTTTTTACAGGAAAAAAATGGAAATTCATTCTAAAAAAAGCAATGGAAGAGCGTTTACCTGATGAAATTCTAAAATTCAGAAAAGTAGGTTTAAGCGCGCCTTGGGGAGACTACATAACAAAAAGTCCCGCTTTTAAAGACGAATTAGAATCTTTTACAAAAAGTGATTTATTTCAAATACCTTATTTTGAACATATAAATGTTAAAAAACTTGTTCAGAATTTACAAAAAGGGGAAGCTACGATGACTCCGTACATTATGCCATTGTTTATGATGCATATCTGGATGAAAACGTATCCAACTAAATTTTAATCCTTACTTTTGGTGCAGAATAAAACAATTCAAAAAGCACTTTCTTTTATGGAAATAGTACCTAATTTCTCTTTAAAAAAACACAATACTTTTGGCATTGAAGCCAAAGCAAAACAGTTCGTTGCCGCTCATTCTGTACAAGATTTAAAAACTATTTTACAAGAAAATAAAACGCAGCAAAAATTTATTTTAGGTGGCGGAAGCAATATGCTTTTGACAAAAGACATTGATGCACTTGTCATTCACATCGATTTAAAAGGCAAGAAAATCATTGAAGAAAATGATGATTTTGTCTGGGTTGAAAGCCTGGCTGGTGAAAGCTGGCATGAATTTGTGCTTTGGACCATCGACCAAAATTTTGGTGGCTTGGAAAACATGTCACTGATTCCTGGAAACGTTGGAACTACGCCAGTCCAAAACATTGGAGCGTATGGTACGGAAATTAAAGACACTTTTGTTTCCTGTGAAGCGATGACGATAGAAAAACAGGAAATGAAAACGTTCACAAAGGATGAATGTCATTTTGGATACCGAGAAAGCGTTTTCAAAAACGAAGTTAAAAATCAATATATCATTACATCGGTTGTTTTTAAATTGACAAAAATCAATCATAAAATCAACACTTCTTACGGAGATATTTCGTCTGAATTAGAAAAAAACAACATCACAAATCCTACTTTGAAGGACGTCAGTAATGCTGTAATTGCCATTCGACAAAGCAAATTACCCGACCCAAAAGAATTGGGAAATAGCGGTAGTTTTTTTAAAAATCCAATTTTATTGAAATCAGATTTCGAAAAAATTCATCAGCAATTTCCTGATATGAAATATTTCGATATTTCTGAAACCGAAGTAAAAGTTCCCGCAGGCTGGTTGATTGAGCAAGCCGGCTTCAAAGGAAAACGTTTTGGTGATGCCGGAATCCATAAAAACCAAGCTTTGGTTTTAGTGAATTATGGTAATGCTACCGGACAAGAAATTTTGAATGTTTCAAAAAATATTCAGGAGACTATTTTTAAAACGTTTGGCATTAACATTGAAGCCGAAGTGAATGTGATTTAGATTTTAACTGGCAGTGTTCAGTAGCAGTTTTCAGTTTAAAAAAAAATCGAAATTACATATTAATCTCAGATTGTCAACAACAAAATAGTATTTCAAAACTCCTAAATCCTAATTTTTAAATTAAAGATGTACACTCCAGAAATCTACAAAAACGAGAATCAAGAAGAAATCAAAAAGTTTCTTCAAGAGAATAGCTTTGGTCTTTTAATCAATCAAACGAATGGGAAATTATGCGCCACACATATTCCTTTGGAACTGGACACTAATAAAGAAGGCAAGGATATTTTATACGGGCACATTTCTAAAGAAAACCCACAATGGAATGGTTTCATAGACAATGACCAAATTTTAGCAGTATTTTCAGGACCTCACAGTTATATTTCTTCCTCTTGGTACGATCATGAAAATGTACCAACATGGAATTACATTGCCGTTCATGTGTATGGAAAAATCAAAATTATCGAAGGAGAAGCCGTCATTCAATCCTTAAAAAAGCTAGTCGATAAGTACGAACAAAATTCTGAAAATCCGGTTCGCGTAGAAGATTTATCTAAGAAAACCATGATGCAAACTCGTGGCATTGTAGCATTTGAAATTGAAATCACTGAGATCCAAGCTACGAAAAAACTATCTCAAAACAGGGACGAAAAAAATTATCAAAACATCATTTCTGAGTTAGAAAAAACCAATACAAATCAGTCCGTCGCTATTGCGAATGAGATGAAGAAATGCCCAATATAAATTCTTTTGAAATTCACAGATTGTATTTAACAATTCCCAATTCTATTCATACCTTTGCACTCGATTTAAAAACTCATTAAACTCAGATGCTTATACTAATTCTTTACTTTTTTATTTTTATTGTCGTTGTTCAAATTTCGTATTATTTAGGTGTTTTTGGAAAGTTTGCTTTCGCCAAAGCGCAGAAAACAACCCCAAAAAGAATCCCAATTTCAGTGATTGTTTGTGCCAAAAACGAAGAGGAAAATGTTACTAATTTTATTCCTCTGCTTGCGGAACAAAACTATCCAGATTTTGAAATAGTTCTGATTGATGATGCATCAAGTGACGCTACTTTGGATATTTTTGAAGGTTTTGAAAAGCAATATCCTAATGTTCGTCTGGTAAAAGTAGAGAACAACGAAGCCTTTTGGGGAAACAAAAAATACGCACTGACTTTAGGAATAAAAGCTGCTAAAAAAGAATATTTATTATTCACTGATGCTGATTGCTACCCAACTTCAAAAGAATGGATTACGGCTATGAGTTCTCAATTTACCATGCAAAAAACAATTGTTTTGGGTTATGGTAAATATGAAAAAATCCCTAATTCGTTCCTGAATAAAATAATACGTTTTGAAACTTTATTGACAGCTATTCAATATTTTTCATGGGCCAAAATTGGACATCCATATATGGGCGTCGGTAGAAATTTAGCGTATAAAAAAGAAGAGTTTTTCAATGTAAATGGATTCATCGAACACATGCAGATTCGTTCTGGCGATGATGATTTATTTATAAACCAAGCTGCAAAAGCTAAAAATACAACTATTGCCTACACCCCTGAAAGTTTTACGCTCTCTAAACCAAAAACCACTTACAAAGACTGGTTGACCCAAAAAAGAAGACATATAGCAACTGCAAATTATTACAAACCTCTTGATAAATTGCAGTTAGGAGCATTCTATTGTTCGCAATTACTATTTATTTTATTACCCATTATATTATTAGCATTCCAGTTTCAATGGATATTAGTTTTAAGTTTAATTGCATTGCGCTATCTTGTGGCATGGATTGTGGTAGGATTTTCAGCAGGTAAACTTAAAGAACATGATATTAAATTCTGGTTCCCTATCGTTGAGCTAGTACTTATTTTAACACAAATCAATATCTTTATAACTAATATATTCTCAAAACCAGTACATTGGAAATAAACAAACAAATAGAAAAAGCAAAACAAGGTGACCAAGTTGCCTTTACTTTTCTATTGGATTATTATTGGAATGAAGTGTATGGTTTTATGCTGAAACGTACCGAAAACGAAACCAATGCAGAAGATATTACCATCGAAACGTTCTCAAAAGCTTTTGACAAAATAGCCACTTACAACTCGGAATTTCAATTTAATACTTGGCTTATTGCTATTGCAAAAAACGTACACATCGATTTATTACGAAAAAAGAAATCAAGTCTTTTTGTCGAAATTACCGATGAACAAGACCAGCAAGCCTACAATATTGCTGATACTACTCCATCTGCAGAAGATGAATTGATTACCGAGCAAAATCTTTCTCAGTTATTGCAATTCATCAAAGAATTGAAACCACATTATCAAGAAGTGATTCAGTTGCGCTATTTTCAGGAGATGAGTTACCAGGAAATTGCCAATAAAATTGATGAACCTTTGAGTAATGTGAAAATTAAATTGCTTCGCGCCAAAAAACTTCTGGCAGAAATCATTCAAAATAAAAGGTAGTCTTATTTTACAAAACAGCAACAATTCTTAATTTCGTAAAATAAAAAAAGTGATCTAAATTAATTTTAGACCACTTGGTAATATCAAAAAAATTATAGATTTCTAAACAACTATCTTATTATTCTATCTGGATAATCTGTAATAATTCCGCTTACTTTGAGTCCTTGCAAATTTTTAATATCCACAGTTTCATTCACAGTCCAAGGATAGATTTTAAAATCATTAGCTTTCATTACCGCAACATTTTCAGCTGTTAAGGTTTTATAATATGGGTTTATCGCCTGTGCTTTGAGCTCTTTTGCTGTTTTAATAATAGTCTCAATAGGATCTTTATAGGTAAGCAACCCAATAGCTATTTCAGTACTCAAAGACCTCATTTTTTGCAATTCACCTACTCGAAAACTGGAAATGAAGAAGTCTTTATTTCTCCAACCTTTTTTCTTATATTCTTCTATAATTCTGTACGTATCCGTTGCTGTGTTAGTTCCTTTCAATTCAATATTAAGCACTACTTTTTTATCGATGGTCTCAATCACTTCTTGCAAAGTTGGTATTTGATGTTTTCCTGCAACCAGAACTTTTCTTAATTCATCAAAAGTGTATTCTTCAATTTTCCCTTTTGCATTAGTGATTCGGTCTAAATCATCATCATGAAAAACAACCATTTCACCTGTTTTAATTTTGAAAACATCTATTTCTAACATATCTGCTTTTAACTCGATTGCTTTTTCTATTGATGCTAATGTATTCTCTGTGGCATACCCCATTGCTCCTCTGTGACCACAAACAATAAATTTATTTGATGTACAATTTGAAAATAACAAGGCTATTAATGAAGCCATTAGTAGTGTAGTGAATTTCATGTTTTTCATTTAAGTTTTTTGCGGTAAAAATAGATTATCCGGCAGGCTCAAATATTAAGGAAGGATTAAATTAAGAACATTTAACCTATCTAAATAAGGTGATTTTAGTGATGAATCCGTTAACAGTATCTTAAGTAAATGCATATTTCAGCCTTACTTTTAGGTTTTCATTAACACAAAAGTATTCAAGTGTTATTGTTAAAATAACAGCTATTTTTCAATTAGTCAATTCCTTTGTCGGCACTAAAAAACAAAAAAAAGTATTCATGAAACAATTCAAATTATTTTTATTTACGATTCTACTGACTGTATTTGTCGGCAATAAAAACTTTGCCCAAACTACTCAAGCATCCATATCAGGAATCGTTTTAGGCAGTAATTCAGAGCCTATTAAGGATGCGATGGTTCAAATTAAAAATGAATCAACTGGATTTAAAACCAACTCATTGTCTAATTTTAAAGGAGTTTTCACTTTCAAAGAACTACCATTAGGTGGACCATACACAATCAGCGTTACAGCTTTAGGCTACGGAGATCAACTACGCTCCGGCTACACTTTAAATCAAGGTGATTTAATAAATATTGAAATCCTAATGCAGGACGACATTCAGAATTTAGAAGTGGTTGAAGTTGTAGGACGAGGTTTAAAAAATAAAACAGGAAACTTAGGTGCTGCAACGGCAGTAACCGCAAAACTAATCAATGCGTTACCGGTAAACGGAAGAAATTTCACCAGTTTAATGGACTTATCGCCTTTGAGCAGAGGGGGAAATATTTCAGGACAATTAGCCTCATCCACTAACTACACGCTGGACGGAATGAATGCTAAAAACCCAACTTCGGCAGGATCAACAACAAGTCGAAGTGGTGCTCCGTACTCCATATCGATTGAAGCTGTGAGAGAATTCAAGGTAGTTACCAATCAATATGACGTAGGCTATGGTCGAAGTGGTGGCGGAACAGTAAGTGCCGTGACTAAATCAGGGACTAATGATTTTACAGGGAGCATGTTTGCCTATAACCGTGCAGATTGGCTGTCAAGCCCTTATGACATTAGAGGAAACAGACGTCAAAATGATTTTTCTACGTCACAATATGGTTTCACTTTTGGCGGACCAATCATAAAAGATAAATTGCATTTTTTTGTAGCTTGGGATCACCAACAAGATTCGCGTCCATTAATTATAGCTGATGTTCAATCTGCCGAAGATGAATTACGCTTTAATGTTACAAGAGCTACATTAGACAATTTTGTGACTATTGCCCGAAATAAATATGGAGTTTCTAATGCGCCACAATATGGGACATTTGATAAAAAACGTAATTCGGATGCCGCTTTCGCTCGTATTGACTGGCAAATTAACAGTAATAATTTATTGACAGTACGTAATAATTTTACTTATGACAATAATAAACTAGGACTACAAGATAATACAACCATCAATTTATATGAATCGTTTGGTGATGATTTAAATATTGACAACAGTATTCTGGCTTCATTACGAACAAAAGTAAATGCAAGAGTTACAAATGAACTGAAAGTACAGCATCTATATACTTTTCAAGACAGTAATCCAGGAGACCAGTTGCCTTCTTATAATATTCCACGAGCAATAGTAGAAAATGTTGCTTCAACAATTAATGGAGCAGTTAGAACTACGAATATTCAAATTGGGGGACACCGATTTGCGCAGGAAAAATTTACCAATAATGTTTTTCAAATTGTAGATAATTTATACTTCAACACAGATAAAGTCAAATATACTTTTGGTTTTGATTTAATGCAAACCAATTCAGAATCTTTATATGGAAGCGAAGTAAATGGTCGTTTTCATTTTAATAGTGTTGCTAATTTTGACAACCTAACACCTTATCGTTACTACAGAGAAGTGCCTTTAGTAGCTGATCCTACTGTAACTTCAAATATATTAAACGCTGGAATTTATGGTCAGCTACAAACTAAAATTGCATTGGGATTAGACCTAACTTTAGGGTTGCGATTTGATTATGCTAAATACCCTACTGCAACATTCAATCAATTAGTTTTTGATGAATTAGGTATTCGTACTGATAATAAACTTCAATCAGCTATTCTTCAACCAAGAGTACAATTGTCTTGGGATGTAAATGAAAACCACAAAGATTATGTTCGCTTAGGAGCCGGAATTTTCGCATCCGATTTAAATAATTATGCGGTCATCAATAATTTATATTTTGATGGAAATCATACCGCTACGGTAGATGTACGATCACCAAATGTTCCTATGCCAAATTTCATTGATTATCGTAATAATTATGCTAGTATCCCAACTTTGGATGCGTTTCAATTACCTACTATTAATTTCACTGGAACAGATGCAAAAGTACCCGTAGTATATAAGGCCAATGTATCCTATTCCCATTTCTTCACTGATAAATTAAAAGCAGGAATTGCAGGTTATGCAACTCTAGGTCGCAACAACTATGTTTATGTAGATCGAAATATGGTCGCTAATCCATTTTTTACTTTGGCCAATGAAGGGAATCGCGGTGTGTATGTTCCTGCAAGTTCAATCCCTGCAAATGGTGCCGGTGACTGGATGCAAGGCCGTATCAGTAATAAATTAGGTCGTGTATTAGAACTAAACAGCGAGGGTAAAGTCAATCAATTTGCAATGGTGGTAGATGCTACATATCGTTACTTTAAAGACGGAGAAATATCTGCCAGCTACACCTTAAATGACACAAAGGACAATACTTCATTTAATGGAAACGTAGCTAACACAGCAACTTTAGTTTTACCTGTAGAAGATGACCCAAGAGACTTGAGTAAAATGAGTTACTCAGACAATCATTTCCGTCATAAAGTGGTGTTTTACGGAACATTACCTACTTTTTATGGCATCAGTGTTGGTGTTCGTTATTCTGGTATTGGAGGCACACGCTACAGCTTACTTTCAGGAGGAAATACAAACGCCGATTTTGTCTCTGCTTCAAATGATTTGGCTTATATTTTTGACATCAATAATCCTACGGTTCCCCAAAATATCAAAACAGGATTACAGACCATACTTGACAATCCAGCTGCAAGTCAAAGTTTAAAAGATTATATCAATAAATACTCTGGAAAACTAGCCGAAAGAAACGGTGGAATAAATGAGTTCTATGGTCTTGTGGATGTTAGAATCAGTAAAAAGATTGCGTTAGACAAAAAACAATTCCTAGAATTCACAGCCGATATATTTAATGTTGCCAATTTATTAAATAAAGAATGGGGAGTAAACAAATCCCTTAGTAGTCAATCATTATATGCTTTAGGAACACCTGCATCAGGAACAACAGCGGCAGTTCCTGGATTTGACAGTACTAGACAACAATTTAATTACAGAGTGAACAATGCTGGACTTCCTTCGCTTTCAGGAAATCCATTTCAAATACAAATTGGATTTAAATATGCTTTTTAAACCCTACTAACAGATTATTTGATACAAGAGCAAAGCGCATTCATTGATTTGAATGCGCTTTTTTTATGAATTCATTTAAACTTAAGAACTAACTCCAGAGATTAATCAATATTATTGTTAAATAAAAAAATATTAAACTAAATAAATCAAAAATAATTATTAAATTTATATACTAAAATTCTTATTTTAGACGTTATAAAATAAAAACACCCCTGCTTATGATTTAATTACTACTTAACCACTAAATCCATAAATTATGTCAAAACTAAGCATTTACGAGACCGGTTGGATTAACCTTGTTTTCCAAGACCGAAACAAAGAATATGGAGCGTATCAATTACGTCAGGAAAGTACTAAAACATCATTAACGGCACTTTTTATGGGTGTATTATTTTTATCGGGGGCTTTAAGTATTCCCGTAATCATTTCCTATTTGAATCCCAATAAAGGAATCACGATAGGTATTCCTGAACTTACAAATACTGTCGTCCAACTTACGGACATAATGTCGAATCAGCATGAAGAAAAAAAGACTCTTCCTGAGATAAAAGCAAAAGCTGTTGAAGTGCCAGTTACAAGCGACAGACTTGTTAATCCTGAAATTGTTCAGGCTTTACAAGCAAATCAGGACATTGCAAAAAACACTGACAATACTAGCGTAACAAATACAAGCTCTGAAGGAACTCTAACTGTGGGAATAAACTCAACTTCTTCTTCAGGAACTGGAACTGAAACCGTAACACCCGTTGATCTGGGAAATACTATTGTAAACAGCGTTGCTCTGGATAAACTTCCTGAGTTCCCAGGTGGAATTAATAAGTTTTATAATTATGTGGGTAATAATTTTGAGAAACAAGAAATAGACGGTAACGGTTCGATTCGCGTATATGTTTCTTTTGTAATTGAAAGAGACGGAAGCATGACAGACATTCAGGTAAAAAGAGATCCTGGTTATGGCTTGGGAAAAGAAGCCGTACGTGTGCTGAAGTCCTTGAAAACAAAATGGTCACCTGGAATGATTGATGGAAAAGCAGTACGAACTGCCTACAACCTTCCCATTACGGTACAGATGAATTAAATATAAAAGAAAAGCTTCAAATAATTTTGAAGCTTTTCTTTTAAATATCTTTATATTTTTTACATTTTCCTAAAACAACAAAAAGTCCTAATCTGGACCTGATTACTTCACAAAACCTTTATTTAATTTAGTAGTCTAGTGAATTACATTTGCAGTGATATCCCATTCATTTTTTTGTATGAATATAATTGAAAGCAGGACGACTATTCACTAAAAACAAGAAAATAGTGTGCTCCTAAAACATCCGTTTCTCTTTCTTCAAATAAACAAATAAACGAATCCACAAATAAACAACATTCCTTATCTTTGCACTTTGAAAATTGATATATGGAAACTGTCTTAGAAAATACTTTACCAATTGGAAAACCGAAATGGTTGAAGGTGAAACTCCCAATTGGCCAAAAATACACAGAACTTCGTGGTTTAGTTGATAAATATAGTCTGAATACCATTTGCACCTCAGGAAGTTGTCCAAATATGGGTGAATGTTGGGGCGAAGGAACGGCAACATTTATGATTTTAGGAAATGTATGTACGCGCTCTTGTGGTTTTTGCGGTGTAAAAACCGGAAGACCAGAAACGGTGGACTGGGATGAACCAGAAAAAGTGGCGCGTTCTATCAAAATCATGAACATCAAACATGCCGTAATCACAAGCGTTGACAGAGATGATTTGAAAGATGGCGGTTCTATCATTTGGATAGAAACCGTAAAAGCCATTCGCAGAATGAACCCAAACACAACGCTGGAAACTTTGATTCCAGATTTTCAAGGTATCGAGAGAAACATTGATAGAATCGTGGAAGCGAATCCTGAAGTGGTTTCACATAATGTCGAAACGGTACGCAGATTGACTCGTGAAGTACGCATTCAAGCCAAATACGATCGAAGTCTGGAAGTGTTGCGTTACTTGAAAGAAAAAGGAATCAACAGAACAAAGTCGGGAATTATGTTGGGTCTTGGCGAACAAGAAGAGGAAGTCTATCAAACGATGCGAGATTTACGTGAAGCTAATGTTGATATTGTTACGATAGGTCAATACTTACAGCCGAGTAAAAAACACTTGCCAGTAAAGGAATTTATAACGCCTGAACAATTTGCAAAATACGAGCAATTTGGTTTAGAATTAGGTTTCCGTCATGTAGAAAGCGGACCGTTAGTTCGTTCCTCTTACAAAGCACAAAAGCATATATTATAGTCGAATGTCTTAAAGTCAGAAAGTCGAAAGACCTGACTTTAAGACTTTAAGACTTTAAGACTTTAAGACTTATGATAAGAATTGCAATAAATGGTTTTGGAAGAATCGGCAGGAATTTATTCCGATTACTTTTAAACCATCCCTCCATAGAAGTTGTTGCCATAAACGATATTGCTGACAAAAGAACAATGGCACATTTAGTGAAATACGACAGTATTCACGGTGTATTACCATTTACAGTCAGCGCTGATGAAAAAGGAATTCTGGTAGATGGAAATCATTTTTTATTTTTTCATGAAAAAAGTATTTCAAATCTGGATTGGAAAAGTTTAGACATTGATTACGTAGTCGAATCGACGGGTAAGTACAAGACTTTTGAAGAATTGAATTCTCATATTATTGCTGGCGCCAAAAAAGTGATCCTTTCTGCACCTTCGGAAGTTGACACTATAAAAACGGTAGTGCTGGGTGTAAATGATTTTATTCTTGACGGCACTGAAACTATCATTTCGAATGCTAGTTGTACCACGAATAATGCTGCACCGATGATTAAAGTGATCAATGAACTTTGCGGTATAGAACAAGCGTACATCACTACCATTCATTCCTACACGACAGACCAGAGTTTGCACGATCAACCTCATAAAGATTTACGTCGCGCTCGCGGGGCAAGTCAGTCCATCGTACCCACAACAACTGGAGCAGCAAAAGCATTGACAAAAATTTTTCCTGAGTTTGAAGGTAAAATTGGTGGTTGTGGTATACGAGTACCCGTTCCCGATGGTTCTTTGACTGATATTACTTTCAATGTAAAACGCGCTGTGACTATAGATGAGATTAACGCAGCTTTTAAAATTGCCGCACAAACAAATTTAAAAGGGATTTTGGATTATACCGAAGATCCAATTGTTTCTGTTGATGTTATTGGCAATAAAAATTCATGTATATTTGATGCCCAACTTACTTCTGTTATTGATAAAATGGTCAAAGTAGTAGGATGGTATGATAATGAAATCGGCTATTCGTCCAGGATAATAGATTTAATTCTTTTGACAAAAAAATAAAATAACCCCAAGAAAAAAATTCAGTTGTAAATGAAATATTTTTTTGCTTTTATTGTCTTTTTTTATTCTTCATTGTATTCTCAACCCAATGAGGAAAAAGACAGCACAGCATATTACAACAGTTTGAGCAATTCCAAAATTAAGATAAATAACTATAAAGAGGCGTTATTGTATATTCAAAAAGCAATAGATTACGCTGAAAAAAACAAAAAAACAAAAAAACAAGCACAACAAATTTTTAATCTGGGAAAAATTTATTTTGATTTAAAAAAATACGATGATGCAATAGAAACGTTGCTAAAAAGTGCTGCACTATTTTCGAATTTTGAACTCAGTTCAGAGCGTTCTGAAACCTACTATCATATTGGTTTGTCCTACATGCAAAAGCAAAATTATGACAGAGCTTCAATATATTTTGAGAGAGCAAAATCTATCAATGATAAATTACGAGTTCCTGATACTGCTGAATTATTTAACCTTCAAAAAGGACTCATTTACAAATCAAAGAATAAATTAGATTTAGCATTATCTTCTTTTAAAGTTATAATTGCAAAGCCTGACAATGCAGCTTTGACAAACACTAAAGCAGAAGCCACTTATCAAATAGGAAAAATTGAAGCCAGCAGAAATAGAAATAACTTAGCTTTAAACTACCTAAATAAAGCATTAGAATTAAACAGTAAATCCGAAAATCTAGAACAAAAATCAAATATTTTACTTGCTTTAAGTGATGTTTATGAAAAAACGTTAGATAAAAATAACGCCTATTTCTATTTAAAACAGCATCTCAATTTAAAAGAAAATATTACAATTTTGAACAATGAAAGACTTGGCATAGATGATTACCAAAAGTTCAAAGAAACAGAAAAATTAAAAGAAATTGCACAAGCCAATTATGAAAATAAGGAGCAGGAAAAGGCCAATAAATTTTCTAAACTAATCAGTATTTTCGCCATTGCCTTAATTTCAATTTTATCTTTATTAAGTCTATCCTTGTACAAAAATAACATCATTAGAAATCAGTCTAATTTATTATTGCAAGAAAAAAATAAAGAATTAGAAATTGCTAAAGACAAAGCAGAAAAAGCATCCAAAGCGAGATCTGAATTTCTATCAACTGTAAGCCATGAACTTCGAACCCCATTGAATGCCATCAACGGTATCACTCACTTATTATTGGAAGAAAACCCAAAGAAAAATCAATTGGACTACTTATCTTCCTTAAAATTTTCAGGAGATTATTTGACAAAATTCATCAATGAAATTTTAGAAATTAATAAAATTGATTCTCACAAATCAGAAATTGAATACACCAGTTTTAATCTGAAAAAATTATTGGAAGACATCAAACATTCTTTAAAAGAATTGGCTGTGGTGAACAACAACGATTTTAAACTTGAGGTTGATGCTACTATTCCGGATTATTTAATTGGTGATCCAACAAAATTATCACAGATAATAATGAACTTGATCAACAATGCCCTAAAGTTCACAAAAAACGGAAACGTTACCGTACTTACCAATCTTGAAACATTGGAGGATAAAAAAGCAACTTTATATTTTGAAATAACTGATACCGGAATAGGAATACCAGAAGACAAATTAGTAACCGTTTTTGATAGCTTTTCGCAAGGCTCCATAGAGGTGAATCGCAAATATGGCGGAACTGGTTTAGGACTGACTATCGTAAAAAAATTAATCAAAATCCTTGGCGGAAATATCAAACTTAAAAGTGTGGTAGGCGAAGGCTCTACATTTTCATTTAACTTAGAATTCCAAATAAGTCAGCAACAAGAATCTCAAATTGAGAAAAAACCAATGATAAAATACGATGCCGCTAAATTAATAAACAAGAAAATACTATTGGTTGAGGATAATAAAATCAACCAAATGATTACCAAGAAAATGCTGGATAATAAAGGAATTAACTGCGAAATAATTGATAACGGTGAGGAAGCAATCGATTTATTAAAAACTAATACATTCGATTTAGTTCTTATGGATGTTCACTTACCTGGCATAAACGGAACAATTGCAACGGAAACAATACGAACATTTGACAAGGTTACTCCTATCATTGCGCTTACTGCAATCTCATTACATGAAAACCGCGAAATGCTTTTATCGTTCGGAATGAATGAAGTAATCACTAAACCATTTGTGCCAGAGGAATTTTATAGTGTAATCGCTGAATACATTTAGATTTCTAATAGTTTAAAATCAATTCTTTAATAAGACTTCTTACTTTTGGCTCTGCATTTTTTGCTGCTTCCAATACTTCGTCATGTGAAATCGTCCCAATACTTTCTTCATTTCCCATGTCAGTAATTACTGAAATACCAAATGTTTCCAAATCCATATGTCGCGCCACAATCACTTCGGAAACAGTAGACATTCCTACACAATCTGCACCCAGAATTTTTACCATTTTATATTCAGCCAAGGTTTCAAAAGTTGGTCCTTGTAAACCCAGATAAATTCCTTCATGAACTTCGATGTTCAATTCTTGAGCCAGTTCAGTAGCTTTAGCAATCATTTTTCTCGAATACGGTTCACTCATATTTACAAAACGAGGTCCAAAACGTTCGTCATTTTTTCCACGCAAAGGATGTTCCGGTGTCATATTGATATGATCTGTAATCATGACAATAGAACCCACTTTGTAACTTGGATTTACACCACCCGAAGCATTTGAAACTATTAATTTCTCAACGCCTAAAAATTTCATCACTCGCACTGGAAAAGTAACTTCTGTCATAGAATATCCTTCATAGAAATGAAATCGTCCTTGCATAGCAACAACTTTTTTATCGCCTATTGTTCCAAAAACCAATGCACCTTTATGACCTTGCACTGTCGAAACAGGAAAGTTTAGAATTTCATGGTACGGCAACGTATACTCTACTTTCATTTCATCTGTAAAACTCCCCAATCCTGAACCTAAAATCACACCATATTCTGGTGTAAAATTGATTTTTCCTTTAATCTGACTTACCGTTTCTTGTACTTGTTCCCACATAATCTATAATTGTTTTATCAAAATTATCTCCCCGTTCCGACACTTCGGAATCGGGACCCGAAACGAAAGAACTTTGTATTGGTAAATAAAAAAGTTGTTCGCTTGGCAAACTTCCTTTTAATCGTACATAATCTTTTTCGGTAGTGATAATAATATTGTTTTGAGCTAAATTTTTAATTTCCAAAATGTCTTTATCGGTAAAATTATGATGGTCCGGAAAAGACAAACAGACATCATTGGTATCTTGCAAATAGGCAAAAAACGGTTCCGGTTTTGCAATTCCTGCCACCAGTAATTTAGCCGCCGATTGAATTTCATTTACATTTATCTTCCTATTCTCTGAATAAATAAAATCTTCGTATGCAATAAAAGTAAAGTACAATTCCTGATCTTCAGAAACTTTTAATCTGTTCTTAATATCATACTGTTGTTCGAGCGAAAGATTAAAAGGACATTTGGTTACAATAATAACGTTCGCTCTTTTTGCTCCGCTTCGGCTTTCGCGCAAATTTCCAGTTGGCAACATAAAATCATCCGAATACAAATCACCGTAAGAAGTGAGCAAAATATAAAAACCTGCTTTTACTTTTCGATGTTGAAAAGCGTCATCAAGCAGAATCACTTCTGGTTTTTCTTGTTGCGAAAGCAATTGTTCAATTCCATTTTTCCTATCGGCATCAACTGCAACTTGGATAGTTGCAAATTTTTTATAGAACTGAAAAGGTTCATCGCCAAGAATGGCTGCATTTGAACTGGCTTCCGCCAAAATAAAACCTTTAGATTGCCTTTTATACCCGCGACTTAACGTAGCAATTTTATATTTATCAGAAAGCAACCGAATTAAATATTCAATTTGAGGTGTTTTCCCGGTACCGCCAACACTAAGATTTCCAACAGCAATAATGGGTAAATCAAAAGAGTAGGATTTTAAAATCCCTTTATCGAAAAGAAAATTCCGAATACTCGTTATTAGACCATACAAAATGGCAAACGGAAACAGTAATTTTCGCAGTAAATTCATTATACGAAAGTAGAATATTTTATTTTAAAGTTGATTTGTTTATTCGTTAATTTGTTTACTCGAAATTCCAGAATTAAACAATCAAGAATCTGATGTTATGAAATCGAAGATTATTGCCTCCGTTAGCCTTTTAGGCTCGGGTCACAAATACTAAAAAACTAAACGATGAGTAAAATCAAAGAAATAATTTCCGTACTCGAAGAAATGGCACCACTCGCCTATGCTGAAGATTTTGACAATGTGGGATTATTGGTAGGAGACCAAGAATCAGAAGCAACTGGAATTCTGGTTTGCCATGATGCTTTAGAAAATATAATTGAAGAAGCGATTGCAAAAAAATGCAATATGGTGGTTTGTTTTCATCCCATATTGTTTTCTGGTTTAAAAAAAATAACAGGAAAAAATTATGTGGAGCGAGCCGTAATTAAAGCCATAAAAAATGATATTGCCATTTATGCTGTCCACACGGCTTTAGACAATCATCAAGAAGGCGTGAATAAAATATTCAGTGACGCATTAGGATTGATAAATACTAAAATCCTGATTCCGAAGGAAAATTTCATTCGGAAATTAGTGACGTATACAATTCCTGAAAATGCAGAAGAGGTGCGAAATGCATTATTTGATGCCGGAGCCGGAACGATTGGAAATTATGAAAATTGCAGTTTCAATTCGAAAGGAATTGGCACCTATATGGGAAACGAGCACAGCAATCCACAAGTTGGCGAGCGATTTGAGTTTGTGCAAGGCGACGAAATTAAAATCGAAGTCACTTTCGAGAAACATTTGGAAAACAAAATCCTAAAAGCATTATTCAAAAGTCACGCGTATGAAGAAGTGGCGTATGAAGTTTATGAGTTGCAAAACAAGCATCAAAATATTGGTTTGGGAATGATTGGTGAATTAAAAAATCCCATGAGTGAAAAAGAATTTCTCTATTTTACGAAAGAAAAAATGGAATGCGGTGGCATTCGACATTCTAACTTTACGGGGAAGGAAATTAAAAAAGTCGCCGTTCTTGGCGGAGCAGGAAGTTTTGCAATAAAAAATGCGATTCAGGCTGGAGCAGATGCGTATTTGACTGCTGATTTAAAATATCATCAATTTTATGAAGCCGAAAATCAACTACTATTAGCTGATATTGGACATTTTGAAAGCGAACGCTATACAAAAAATTATATTGTTGAGTATCTTCGGAAAAAAATCCTTAATTTTGCAGTTATTTTATCAGAAGAAAATTCAAATCCAGTTAAGTACTTATAGAATATGGCGAATACGAAAGAATTAAGTGTTGAGGACAAGTTAAGAGCAATTTACGATTTACAACTTATTGACTCTAGAATTGACGAAATCAGAAACGTAAGAGGAGAACTTCCTTTAGAAGTGGAAGATTTAGAAGATGAAGTGGCTGGTTTAAGCACGCGTTCAGAAAAATTGAAAAGTGAACTTGAAGTTATCGAAGATCTTATCAAGGCAAAAAAGAATGCAATTGATGAGCACAAAGAGGCTATCAAAAAATACACGAAACAACAAGAAACAGTTCGTAACAATAGAGAATTTAATTCGTTGACTAAAGAGGTTGAGTTTCAAGAATTAGAAATTCAATTGTCTGAAAAACAAATTAAAGAAATGAAAGCTTCTATCGAACACAAGAAAGAAGTAATTTCAAATTCAAAAGAAAGATTAGAAGCAAAATCTAATCACTTGAAGCATAAAAAATCAGAATTAGACGCTATCATGGCAGAAACTGCTAAAGAAGAAGCATTCTTATCTGAAAAATCAGCTGAATACCAAGGATTAATCGAAGAAAGATTATTAGCTGCTTACACTAGAATCAGAACTAGCGTTCGTAACGGTTTAGCAGTAGTTTCTATTGAAAGAGGTGCATCTGCAGGATCGTTCTTTACTATTCCTCCACAGACACAAGTAGAAATTGCTTCTAGAAAAAAAATCATTACTGATGAACATTCAGGAAGAATATTAGTAGACAGCGTATTAGCTGACGAAGAAAAAGAGAAAATGGAACAGTTGTTTTCTAAATTCTAATTACATTTAAGTCCCGATACACATCGGGACTTTTTTTTATGAAAAAAATATTATTTTTTATATTCACTAAATCTATTGGGATATACATTAACCTTTTGAGTTTTGTATTTCCAAAAAAAGCTTCGCAACTTGCGTATGCCTTTTTTAGTGAACCTCGAGAAGGCAAATTATCAAAAACCAGTCTTCCGGAAATTCTACAAGAAGCACAATCCGAAACGTTTCAAAATGGAGAACATTCCTTTCACACTTATACCTGGAAAGGGAATGACACCGTAATACTTTTAGTTCACGGCTGGGAAAGCAATGCTTCTCGATGGGGAAACTTGCTTCCGTATCTAAAAAAATCAGGAAGTACCATTATTGCAATTGACGGTCCTGCTCATGGATTATCCAGCGGAAAAGAATTCAGCATTCCTAAATATGCGGAATTTATTCATATTGCTGTCGAAAAATTCAAACCTCAATATCTTATCGGTCATTCTATTGGCGGAAAAACCTGTTTGTATTACCAATCTATTTATCAAAATGACTCCCTGAAAAAAATGGTGATTCTAGGATCTCCCAGTGATTTCAATATCATATTAAACAATTACATTACGTTATTGAGTTTAAATGCTAAAATTTCAAAATCTTTAGAAGATCATTATCTAAATAATTTCAAACTCAGTCTGGAACAATTTTCAGGTAAATTATTTGCTTCTAAAATAAGTATAAAAGGACTAATTGCCCATGATATTGACGACACGGTAGTTTTATTCGAAGAAGGAAAAAAAATTGCCGGAGCATGGGAAAATGCAGTTTTTATTGAAACCAAAGGCTTAGGACATAGTATGCATGACGCCGAATTGTATCAAAAAGTATCCGATTTTTTATTTGAATCGGATAACTAAATAAAACATCTGCGAAATTTTTTACAGATTTCCTGTTTTTTCAAATAAACAAATAACCGCATAAACGATTAAACAATTTAGTACTACTTTTGCAGTATGGAAGAAAATTTAAAACGCCTCAATAAATTCATAGGAGAAACTGGGTATTGTTCCCGTCGCGAAGCTGATAAAATCATTGAAGAAGGTCGTGTGACCATCAATGGAGTCGTTCCCGAATTAGGCACAAAAGTTTCCCCAAATGACGAAGTGCGTATTGACGGTAAACTAATCCGTGAGAAAAATGAAAAACCCGTTTATCTTGCTTTCTATAAACCTGTAGGAATCGAGTGTACCACAAACCTTGATGTTCGTAATAATATTGTGGATTACATCAATTATCCCAAACGTATTTTTCCTATCGGACGATTGGACAAAGCCAGTGAAGGCTTAATTTTCATGACTAATGACGGTGATATCGTTAATAAAATATTACGCGCGAGAAACAATCACGAAAAAGAATATACGGTAACTGTAAACAAACCCATCACCGATCGTTTTATCGAAAGAATGGGAAATGGAGTTCCTATTTTGGACACCGTTACCAGAAAATGTAAAGTGGAACAAATTAGTAAATTCACTTTCAAAATTATCTTAACACAAGGTTTAAACCGTCAAATTCGTAGAATGACCGAATATTTAGGATATGATGTTACGGCTCTAAAACGCATCCGAATTATCAATATTTCACTTGATGTTCCTGTGGGACGTTACCGTGATTTGACCGATGCTGAAATCAAAGAATTAAACGAATTGATTGAACCTTCAAGCAAAACTGAAGAAGCCAGTTTACCTAAAACAGAAGCGCCAAAAAGAAGGACCGAATTCATAAAGAGAGATGATCCCAGATTTAAAAAAAGAGGCGATTATTAAAAATATAAAAATCCCATCCTCCGCAGCTGATGGGATTTTTTTTTATTTATTAGTTTCTAAAAACTCAAAATAGAGCGATCTCGACAAAATTGTCTCATTTTGAACACGAGCTACTTGCCCTTCTTTATAATCATATTTATCTTCCACATTTTCCGGATGGAGTTTAAAATAATCATAATAGGCTTTATGATTAAAATTCAAACTTCTCAGAAAACGTTGTTCAACTCCTTTGTCTACCGAAATATTATAATTAGTAATCAGATTACCCCAATTCACAAAACTGCATAGTAGGATTGTCCCGTAGAAATACCAAATCATTTGATTGAAAAGAAAAGCATTTGTTTTTTGCTTGGTGATTTTTATAAAAGAAATAACCAATCCAATTATAGCTAGAATCAAGAAAGCATAAACACCCAATCTTTTATAAGTCAATCCGAAAAACGAAACGTATTCTGAATTTTTGATGATGGCAGATAGTATTAAAATTCCGTTTAAAAGAATCCAAATCTTAGCTAATTTTTTAAGAATTTTAGCTTTTTCATCAAAATTAAACCCTCCTTTAAAATAGAATAAAATAACACCAACTGCCATTATGATTGAAAGAATAACGGCAGTTACTCTTTCGTGAGTGTCAGAACTTAAGTTAGATTCTTTGACCACTTCAAAAAACTGTTCGTAATTATAAGTTACAATGAAAATCAAAAGCAATACATTTAAAAGAAACAACGTGATCTCTCCACTCCTTCTTTCAAAATCAATATCCAGAAAAGAAAATGAATTTTGATTTTGCCTTTTGGCTTCTTCCTTAAAATCATTGTCCAGTAAATCATTCTTTTCATAACAAACCTCAGGAATCCAATAATTCCAGAAAGTGAACGAAATAAAAAATCCTAAAGCGGTAAGTACTAATGCCTGCCACGCATCAAGATCTAAATAATAACCGGTAAACAAAGACGAAAAATGATCGCTTCCAAAAGAATATACGATTAAAAACAACCCAAGAAATAGGATTGGAATAACAAAATAAGCAATCAGTTTTTTAGCAAAACCGTTATTGACTTTTCGCTTGGGAAGATATTGACTGAACATCAATATGCGACCTAACGAAGCGATTCCGTTGATAATCACCAAAGGAAAAGCCTGTAACAATTTAAGTTTGGGTTCCTGGGTTTTGAATTGTAAAAAGATAATCGACAAAGCCATAGCTAAAAACGATGGGAAATCAGCATACCAGGCAAACGCAAAACAAGACAGAACCGATGTAACCACTAAAACCAAATGCAACCTACTGGTAAATTTCTCTTGGAAGAAATAGCATATTAAGGCGGTTTGCATCATCCCGAAAATGGCCCAATTAAGACCCAAATCTTCGTTGTAAAAAAGCAGTGTAAAAACCAAACTGCTGGCTAAAATAAAGTGTAGTTTTTTCATAATAAAAAATTTAAAAGTACTTTGCATTTCAAAGTATAAAGTTAAAAAAGGGTTATTTCGATTTGATTAATTTTTCTAGACTATTTAAGTGGGAAACAAAAGCTGCTCTACCCATATTGGTAACACGATACGAGGTTTTTGGTTTTTTACCTACAAACTCCTTTTTTACTTCTATATATCCTGATTTTTCCAATGCAGAAGAATGACTTGCTAAATTACCATCGGTAATGTTCAATAAAGATTTCATTTCAGTAAAATCAATCCAATCGTTAACCATCAAAACAGACATAATGCCTAATCTGACTCGACTTTCGAAATCTTTATTTAATTTATCAATGATTCCCATTTCTATTTGTATTTTTTGAATACAATTATTCCGTAAAGGATATGCAAAATTCCAAATCCAATTGCCCAAAAAACAAGTCCGAACCCAAGATAAAAAAGGGAAATACAACCTAAAATAATCTCACACGCACCTAAATATCTAATATCCGAAAAAGTATATTTACCAGCATTAATAAGTGCTAAACCATAAAACAATAAAGTGACAGGAGCAATAAGAGCAAATAACTGGTGGTACAAAAGTGCCATACAAAACACGCCTCCAACCAATAAAGGAATCGCTAGATTCAGTAACATTTTTTTAGTAGTGTTAGTCCAAACCGGTAAATCAAACTTTTTACTTTTTCTCAAAGTAAAAAAAATACCCGATCCTAATGCTAAGACCAAAATTGCCAAAGCAATAAATGCCAGTTCGATTATTAAATCATAACTGTAGCTTTTTTGCTTACCATCAAAATATTCAATGCCATTATACTTAAACAGCTGATAGGCATAAATTGACCCAGCCAATGCAAATAACCCGGCAAATACTCCTGAAAGGCCACTTAACGAAATAAATCTTGAAGAGCGCTCCATCATGGAACGAATATGTGATAAATCTTCTTGAAGCTTTTGACTCATAAATAAAGTACTTTGAATTACAAAGTTATTTATTATTTTTAGATTTCAAAATAGAAATCGATTTAATTTTAATAAATTCTATAAAATGAATGTTTATCCAATGGAAATACCCTTTATTTAAAGGAAAAAGTAATTGTAAAGATTTCGTTTTCTCAAAATCTATTTTGAGCCTACAGAATCCCAACCTTTTTTAAAAGAACCAATAGTAGAATCCCAATCGTAGATTGACTCTATGATAAAAAGCGTAGCAAATCCTAAGAAAAATATTTTTACGTCTCTGTTTGAAATTTTCATTTTTATAATATTTAATTATTTGTCTAAATATATAAAAACTATTTCATGAAATGTCAAAAAAGTAAGATTATGAATGTTAATTATAAAATCAAAACCATCTTTTCCTTTTGAATAAAAACACACCAAAAGCAGATAACAAAACGGATACAGAAATCACAATCCATATTCCATAGCGGTTATCTTCTAAATCATTAGGGACATTCATTCCATACAAACTGGCAATCAATGTTGGAATCATCAGAATTATCGAGATTGAAGTCATCTGCTTCATAATCGTATTCATATTATTAGAAATTACAGAAGCATACGCATCCATTGTTCCGGTCAAGATGTCGCTGTAAATATTAGTGGTTTCTTGCGCCTGACGCAATTCAATTTCAACATCTTCCAACAAATCCATGTCAAAATGTTCCTTTTGAGATTTTATATTCTTGATGCGATGCAACAAAATATCATTACCTTTCAATGAAGTCATGAAGAATACCAAACATTTTTCTATTTGTAGTAAAGCCTGCAATTCTTCATTCTTAATTGACTTTTCTAGATTGTCCTCGGCTAATTTTATTTTTTGGTTGACTTGCTTTAAGTATTTCAAAAACCAAACACTGGAAGAAAGCAATAACTTCAACACTAAATCGAAGTTGTCTTTAATGTTGATATTCTTGCGTTTCGTATAAGTAACGAAATCCGTAAGCATTTCCGTTTTATGAAAACTGATAGTCATACAAACTTCTCCTTTAAAAACAACTCCGACAGGAATTGTATGAAAAGGTAATTTTACATCATTACTTTTCACAGGAATTCGCATGATTATCAAAGTCCAACCATTTTCAATTTCTATCCTTGGTCTTTCGTCAATATCTTCAATATCGTTATAAAATGCTTCGGGAATTTGTAAGTCTTCGAGTAAATATTTTTTTTCTGCTTCGGTAGGACATTCAATATTTATCCAGCAGTTAGGAGTCCATTCTGTAGTGGCAATTAATCCGTTATTGTTTTTGTAAAAAGTTCTCATTTCAAAATTCTATAGGTTTATTTACAGCATCTTGAAAATAGTTCAAGAGCTATATTAGTTCAACATTTCCGAATAATAATCGTCCATTTTAAAGGTCTTTTTTTTAAGTGGTGCAAAAGTATTCTTTAAATTCCGTTTTAGCATCAATTATCAGAATTTTATACATTTTAAAATAAAAAAAGCCTTAAACGTATGTTTAAGGCTATCAATTAAAAACTATTTTTTTTATTTACTTCTTTTCATTTCCCTAGCCAAAAGCGTGTTTTTCAACAACATTGCAATGGTCATAGGCCCTACTCCACCTGGAACTGGAGTGATAAAAGATGATTTTTTACTTACATTTTCAAAATCAACATCACCCGTGATTACATATCCTTTTGGGTGTGAGGCATCTTCTACTCTGGTAATACCAACGTCAATTACTACCACTCCCTCTTTTACCATATCGGCTTTCAAATAATTCGGAACACCAAGAGCGGTGATAATAATATCAGCATTTTTGGTGTATTCTTCAATATTTTTGGTTCTACTATGCGTAAGTGTTACCGTTGAATCACCAGGATATCCTTTGCGACTCATCAAGATACTCATGGGACGCCCCACAATATGACTTCGTCCAATAACTACGGTATGTTTGCCAGCAGTTTCTACTTTGTAACGCTCTAACAATTCCATTATTCCATAAGGAGTTGCGGGCAAAAAGGTTTCCATTTCCAAAGCCATTTTTCCGAAATTGGCAGGATGAAAACCATCAACATCTTTATCAGGATCTATAGCCATTAGGATTTTCTGCTCGTCAATGTGTTTGGGCAAAGGCAATTGAACGATATAACCATCTAAATCACTATCTTCATTTAGTTCTTTTATTTTTGAAAGCAACTCTGTTTCAGTAATCGTTTCTGGCAATGCCACTAAAGTAGATTCAAAACCAATTTGCTGACAAGACCGCACTTTACTGCCAACATAAGTTAAGCTGGCTCCATTAGTACCAACAATAACGGCTGCTAAATGAGGTACTTTATCCCCATTGTCTTTCATTTTTTGTACTTCTGCAGCGATTTCACTCTTAATATCTTCCGCTGTTTTTTTTCCGTCTAGTAGTTGCATTTTAATTTAGTTTATAGTTTTAAAGCCGAAAGTCTTAAAGTCATTACAACCTTAAGACTTTCTACTTTTGACTCATTTTTATCTCATTCCTGGCATTCCGCCTTTCATGCCGCCCATCATCTTCATGAGGTTTTTTCCTCCCGGGCCTTGCATCATTTTCATCATTTTGCTCATTTGTTCGAACTGCTTCATCAATTGATTTACCTGCTCAATTTTGGTTCCTGAACCTTTAGCAATTCGAGCTTTTCTTTTTACATCAATCAAAGTCGGCTTGCTTCTTTCAATTGGAGTCATCGAATGAATGATAGCTTCAATATGTTTGAAAGCATCGTCTTCAATCTCAACATCTTTCATGGCTTTTGAAGCACCTGGTATCATTCCAACCAAGTCTTTCATATTACCCATTTTCTTTACTTGTTGAATTTGGGAAAGGAAATCATCAAAACCGAATTCGTTTTTAGCAATTTTCTTTTGGATTTTTCTTGCTTCTTCTTCGTCAAATTGCTCTTGGGCTCTTTCTACCAAAGACACAACGTCTCCCATCCCCAATATTCTTTCGGCCATACGAATTGGATAGAACACATCAATGGCATCCATCTTTTCCCCAGTACCTACAAACTTGATTGGTTTATTAACAACCGATTTAATCGAAATTGCTGCTCCACCACGCGTATCACCATCTAATTTGGTTAAAATAACACCATCAAAATTTAATCTTTCATTGAAGGCTTTTGCCGTATTTACAGCATCTTGGCCTGTCATTGCATCAACAACAAACAAGGTTTCATTAGGTTGAATCGCTTTATGAACGCGTTCAATTTCGTTCATCATTTCCTCATCGACTGCTAAACGACCCGCAGTATCAACAATCACTACATTGAATCCATTTGCTTTAGCATGCTTAATTGCATTTTGAGCAATTTCTACTGGATTTTTATTTTCTGGTTCTGAATAAACCTCAACTCCTATTGAATCTCCAACAACATATAATTGTTGAATCGCCGCAGGACGGTAAATATCACACGCTACCAATAATGGTTTTTTATTCTTTTTTGTTAAAAGATAATTTGCCAATTTTCCTGAGAAAGTAGTTTTCCCTGAACCTTGTAAACCTGACATTAAAATAATCGATGGATTCCCTGAAAGATTGATTCCGGCAACATCACCACCCATTAATTCTGTCAATTCATCTTTCACTAACTTCACCAATAATTGTCCAGGTTGAAGGGTAGTCAATACATCCTGACCTATTGCTTTTTCTTTTACTTTAGTGGTAAAATCTTTGGCAATTTTAAAATTGACATCGGCGTCAAGTAAGGCACGACGAACTTCTTTTAGCGTTTCGGCTACATTTACTTCGGTGATTTTTCCATGACCTTTAAGTATATGAAAGGCTTTATCTAGTTTATCGCTTAAATTATCGAACATAGTATTGATTTATTTTGAGATGCAAATTTAAGCATTTGATTTTGAAGTTGTATTCATAATATTATAAAAAAAACAGCCTTTTTTGAGACTGTTTCTAAAGTTTTACTAAATCGTTAAACGATATAAATTTATTTTTTTTCGAAAGTCAAATAATTGATTCCATCAACATTGCCAGATTTACTTTTTAACCGAACCTTAGTTTCCGTAATTTCAGTAACATCCCAATGCTGCGTTAACTCAATTAATTTATCCGGACTTGAAAACGAAATGGCAAAATCCAAATCATTATCTGGATTATCATCAATACTATTCGATTTTAGAACGGACCAATTTCCAATAAAAATATTTTCACCATTGCTGGAAGTCAAAATTTCATTCGTTCCAAAAGTGAAATTATATCCTAAATATTCATTGGTCATATTACTATTTTTATCAAGAAAATAGCTCACTTTCCAATTTCCTTGACTTAGTATACTGTTTACCTGTGCCAGATTATTTTTTTCAATAGATACTACTTCGGGATCATCAGCACAACATGTTCCGGCTACATTCAGCAAAAACAGACCAAACAAAAGCGGGTAAAAAAATATCTTTTTCATGATCAAAATATTTATTTGATACTAAATGTACCAAAAAAATATTATTTTCACAATGAATGCCTTAAAAAAATATTACATTCTCTCCGGAACGTTAATTCCTAACAGACTAAATGAGGCTGCAATAGTATCTGCTACTTTTTTAGACAATTGAACTCTGAAAATTTTCTTCTCTAAATCCTCTTCTCCAAGAATAGGAACAGCTTGATAGAACGAATTGTATTCACGAACTAAATCATAAGTGAAATTTGCAAGCAAAGCAGGACTGTGATGCTGCGCTGCATTTTGAATAACTTCAGGAAACAACTCTAATTGTTTCACCAGTTCTTTTTCTTTTTCATGAAGCACAGTCATTTTTGATTTATTCGAAAAGTCAAAATTTGCTTTACGAATAATCGATTGAATTCTGGCGTACGTATATTGAATAAACGGCCCAGTATTTCCAGCAAAATCTACCGATTCTTCCGGATTAAAAAGGATTCGTTTTTTAGGATCCACTTTTAAAATATAATACTTCAAAGCGCCTAAACCTATAGTATTGTATAATGTTGCTTTTTCATCAGGAGAATAAGAGTCTAATTTCCCTAAATCTTCTGCAATTTTTTGTGCAGTATCTGCCATTTCCTGCATCAAATCATCGGCATCAACAACAGTTCCTTCACGGCTTTTCATTTTCCCCGAAGGCAAATCTACCATTCCGTAAGACAAATGGAATAAATTTTTAGACCAGTCAAAACCTAATTTTTTCAAGATAAGAAACAACACTTTAAAGTGATAATCCTGCTCATTTCCTACCGTATAGACCATTCCACCTACATCCGGATAATCCTTCACACGCTGAATTGCTGTTCCAATATCTTGCGTCATGTAAACCGCAGTTCCATCTGAACGCAAAACAATTTTACGGTCTAAACCTTCGTCCGTTAAATCAATCCAAACAGAACCGTCAGGATCTTTTTCGAAAACACCTCTGTCCAAACCAATCTGAACCACATCTTTCCCTAATAAATAGGTGTTACTTTCGTAATAATAACAATCGAAATTTACTCCTAAATTTTTATAAGTAGTAGCAAAACCATCGTAAACCCATTGATTCATTGTTTTCCAAAGTGTGATTACAGCATCATCTCCAGCTTCCCATTTCAACAACATTTCCTGTGCTTCCAGAATGATTGGCGCTTGTTTCTTAGCTTCTTCCTCTGTTTTGCCTGCGCTTATTAATTGCGCTATTTCTTCTTTGTATGCTTTATCAAAAGCTACGTAATAATTTCCAACTAATTTATCTCCTTTTAAACCTGTACTTTCCGGCGTTTGTCCGTTTCCAAATTTTTGCCAAGCCAACATCGATTTGCAAATATGGATTCCTCTATCATTAATGATTTGAGTTTTATACACTTTCTTACCCGAAGCTTTGATAATTTCCGCTACTGAATATCCCAAAAGATTATTACGTACGTGACCTAAATGCAAGGGTTTATTAGTGTTTGGCGAAGAATATTCCACCATTACCGCTTTATCTTCTGGATTTGGAGTAACGAAACCAAATTTAACATCATCTTTTATTTCTCCGAAGAAATCCAAATAGTAGTCATCTGAAATAACAATATTCAAAAACCCGGAAACTACATTAAAACGACTTACCTCAGCTACATTTTCGACTAAATAGTTTCCTATTTTATTTCCCAATTCTACTGGATTGCTTTTAACAACTTTTAACAATGGAAAAATAACCATTGTAATATCCCCTTCAAATTCCTTGCGTGTAGTTTGAAATTCAACTTTATCAATCGTAACGTCGAACAAGACTTTTACAGCTTTTTCAATAGAGGGCGTAAGAATTTGTGGTAATGTCATTTCGTGTATTGGTTTTAAGGCTGCAAAGATAGTCATATTGCAGTAATTTGAAAATTGGAAAACAAGATAATTTGCACCTAAAAATGAAGTGTTTAACCTTGTTTAAGGTATAAATCCATATTTTTTTCAAAAATCGATGTAACAAAATCTATGTTCAGAAGTCTATTAAGTAAATTTTAATATTTCGTATTTGTTAAAAAATGTTAAATATTATTAAAAAAGGTATTATGTTTAACATAGTATTATATAAAATAATATATTTGCATCATCAATCAATTAAATCAAACTCAATCATGAAACTTAAATTACTTTTAATCTGCTTTTTCGGAACGTTGTTTTCGATGCAGGCTCAAACTTCGGTCAAACCGACAATTCTGGAAAAATCTGGAATTATCTCTGGAAAAATCACTGACAAAAAGACTAACGAACCATTACCGTATGTAAATATTGTGGTAAAGGAAAATGATAAAGTCGTTACTGGCGGCATCACATCTGACAAGGGAACTTTTCAAATAAAAAATTTAGCTTTAAAAGATTACACAGTTGAAATCCAATTTATAGGTTACAAAACAATCTCAAAATCGGCAAAATTATCAGAAGACAATAGCATCAATTTTAATACAATTGCACTAGAAGAAGATGCCGTTCAATTAAAAGGTGTAGAAATAGTAGCGGAACGTTCTACTATTGAACAAAAAATTGACAGAAAAGTAATCAATGTTGGAAAAGACTTGACTACCGCTGGTGCAACTGCATCCGAAATCATGAATAATATTCCTTCTGTAAATGTAGATCAGGACGGAAAATTATCCTTACGCGGCAACGAAAACGTACGTGTTTTAGTAGATGGTCGTCCGAGCAATATTGAAGCTTCACAATTATTGAAACAAATTCCATCCACTTCCATTAAAAAAATTGAATTAATCACTAATCCAAGTGCCAAATACAATCCTGAAGGAATGTCAGGAATTATCAATATCGTTTTACATAAAAATGCAAATGACGGATTTAATGCCAGCGTTAATACGGGTCTAACTTTTGCACAAACACCAAAGATTAGCAACTCGATTAACATGAATTATAGAACCGGTAAAGTGAACTTTTTCTCCACTTATGGGAATAATTTTGGTAAAAGATTCAATGAAGGACAAATCTCAAGACTTGACGACAAATCTAATCAAATGTTTGATATTGTGAATGATAACAAATCTCATTTATTCAAAATTGGAATGGATTATTACATCAATGACAAAAACACTATTTCTGCCTATACTAATCAAAACATATTTGTTGGAGATGGTATTGTGGATGTGAACATTGTAAATCCTGATGCCTCACAAAATTTGCTACTGAATTCTAAATACTTTTCAGATAATACGGACGGTACATATAATTTAGTTTACAAACATTTAACCAAAAAAGAGGGAGAAACGCTGGATTTAGAGATAAACCACAGCATTTATTCTGAAAATCAAAATGCTGACTTCAGAACTACTTTTAATAATCCAAGTATTCCTACTAGCTCTTATACCGATAATCTTGACGAAAAAAGAAGAAATTCTACCATCAATTTAGATTATGTAAATCCGCTAAATGACAAGACTAAACTAGAATTAGGTGCCGAAAGCAGAATTGTAAGAACCGAAAACAATTACATCACCAACAACAGTTCTTTATCCAATTCTGATTACACCTATGATTTAGACATTTATTCGGCTTATGCTACTTTTGGACAGAAATTCAAAAAAATAGGATACCAATTGGGTGCCCGTTTTGAAAGTTACAAGGTAAGTGCAATGTTAAACGGCGCTACTGCTTACAAGGACGATTACTTCACTGTATATCCTTCGGCTTCGATGACTTATTCTCCAACCGACAAAAATCAGTTTCAAATCAGTTTCAGCCGCCGTGTAGACAGACCTAGCTTAGATCAAACTAAACCCATCAGAGAATTCAGCACACCAAGAGTAACCTCAATAGGAAATCCTGAATTAGATCCACAATTTACCAATTCGATTGAATTAAATTATACTAAAACAATTACTAAAGGATCATTCACCACAGGTCTTTTTGTACGAAGCATCAATAACGAAATCAACAGAATTCTCTATCCAGATCCACAAAATCAGGACCAACAAATTATGAGTTTTGATAACTTCGACAACAATACAGCCTATGGTTTTGAAGTTTCTTTAAACTACAAAATCAATAGTTGGTGGGACATCCAACCGGCAATAGATTTTTCTAGTATCAACCAAAAAGGATTGGTTTCAGTATTTAATTCAACCAGCAATTCATTTGATTTGGTTTCCAAAGAAGTTACTGCATCAGCTTTCAATGCCCGTTTCAACAGTAATTTCAAAGCAACTAAAAGCCTTCGTTTTCTTTTATTCGGATTCTACAGATCTGGGGTTGACGGTGTGCAATTTAACGGTAAAGAAATGTATAAAATTGATGCCGGCGGACGTTATTCATTCCTAAAAGACAAAGCCACGCTAAGTTTTCGTTTCAATGATGTTTTCGACACTATGAAAGCTGGTTTTGATGGACAAAACCCTTATCCGCAAGTAGGTCAATTTACTTGGGAAAGCCAATCGGTTTATGTTGGTTTCAACTACATCTTTGGTGCAGGAAAAAATAAAAGTTTACAACGTAAACAAAGAGACAACAATACCAAACAAGACGGTGGAGGATTGTTTTAAACGAGAAACATAATGCTTATAAAAATTAGTTTTAATATTTTGTTGTAGCAAGAAAAACCCGGAGTATGCCAACTCCGGGTTTTTCGATTTAAAGAATTACTCTTTTACAATTATTACAAATTAGCTTTCAACGCTTTTACTTCATTACCATTTGCTATTTCACTTGAGTCCGTTATAGCAGAGGAATGATAGAAAACAGCTTTCGTTTTTTCTTTTAATACTCCAATATTCGTGGAACGCAAACCACCACCCGGCATGATGGTAATCCTATTATTTGCCTTTTCTGTTAATGTTGCCAATACATCAATTCCTTCAGTCACATTTGTTTCTACTCCAGAAGTCAAAATGGTTTTAAAATCACATTCAATTAGAGATTCTAGAGCTTGAAATTTATTTTTAATTCCATCAAAAGCACGATGAAACGTACATGGAAGTGGATTTGCCAACGCTACTAATTCCGCATTTTGTTCTTTATTAAGTCTACCGTCTTCTTTTAAAATTCCAAAAACAAAACCATCAACTTTTAGTTTTTTGAACTGCTCAATTTCAGTTTTCATTTGTTCAAATTCAAAATCAGAATAAACAAAATTTCCACCACGAGGCCGAATCATTACATTCAAATCGATAGACAGAGTATTACGGACAGCTTTAGTTATTTCAAAATCTGGCGTTGTTCCTCCTTCTTTCATATTGGCACATAATTCTACTCTATCGGCACCATTTTCTTGAGCTATCCTAGCCGATTCAAGATTAAAACACGCTATCTCCAGTCTCCCTTTTTTCATTTATTTCAAAAAATAATCGGCATCAATTAATCGGTTTCCCGTTGCATCATTAACGGCGTAGTTAAAACCTCCTTGAATGCAATAGGAACCATATTCCCCTTTTTTATTCAAGGCGATGAAACCAACTTGAATGTCTTTTAGTTCTTTATTTCTATTCTTTGTTAATTTTACAATTCTGGCAACCGCTTCTTCACAGGCTTTTTGTGGCGATTTCCCCTGACGCATCAATTCGACAACCAAGTGGCAACCTGAAATACGTATCACTTCTTCACCATGACCAGTGGCAGTGGCAGCGCCAATTTCATTATCAACATACAAACCAGCTCCTATAATTGGTGAATCTCCTAAACGTCCATGCATCTTAAAAGCCATTCCACTTGTGGTACACGCACCGGAAAGATTCCCGTCAGCATCCAAAGCAATCATCCCGATGGTATCGTGATTTTCTATATTGGCAATCGGTTTATATTGACTGGTTTTCAACCATTCTTTCCATTCTTTTTCAGAATCTTCAACTAATAAATTTTCTTTTACAAAACCTTGAGAAAGTGCAAACTGTAGCGCTCCATCACCCACTAACATTACGTGCGGCGTTTTTTCCATCACCGCTCGAGCCACAGCGATAGGATGTTTTATAAATTCTAAACACCCTACTGATCCAATATTTGCATTTTCATCCATAATACATGCATCAAGTGTAACCCGACCATCTCTATCAGGTCTTCCGCCATACCCTACGCTTCGTTCTTTTGGATCACCTTCGGGAACTTTAACTCCTGCTTCTACAGCATCTAAAGCTCTTCCATTATTTTTTAAAACTTCCCAAGCGGCTGCATTGGCTTGTATTCCAAAATTCCATGTAGAAAGTACAATGGGTTTACTCCCCTTTTTAGATGAAAAATCATTTTCTTCTTCTGGTTTCCCTTTAAATGAATTTAATGCCACAGCTGCAGAAGCAATCGCCGCTGTTCTTATAAAATTTCTACGGTTTGTCATATTTTCGATTTTATATTAGTTCTTTCTACTTTAATTTGGTTCCTCAAATCTAAAACATCGTATTCAAATAAAAAAGTCTGCACAATGGATTGTGCAGACTTTGAATATTTTTATCAGAACAGTACTATTGAAATACTATTTAGTCACCGTTATTTACCATTTAATAATAGCACTTCCCCAAGTAAAACCACTTCCAAATGCTGCCAGAACAACAGTATCACCTGATTTTATTTTTCCTTTTTCCCAAGCTTCGGTTAAAGCAATTGGAATAGAAGCTGCAGTCGTATTTCCGTATTTTTGAATATTATTATATACCTGGTCGTCTGTCAAATTGAATTTCTTTTGGATAAACTGTGAAATTCTCAAATTTGCCTGATGCGGAATTAACATATCAATATCCGAAACCTCTAAATTATTCGCTTGCAATCCCTCATTAATAACTTCACTGAAACGAACTACTGCATTTTTAAATACAAATTGCCCATTCATATATGGAAAATAACTTTCGTCATCCGGATTATTGTCAGCCAAAATATCTGTTACCCAACGCCCTCCCATTCCTGGAGCTTTTACAATTAATTCTTCGGCATGTTGCCCTTCAGAATGTAAATGCGTAGATAAAATTCCTTTTGTCAAATCTTCTTCTCTACTTAAAACAGCTGCTCCTGCCCCATCTCCAAAAATTACTGAAACACCACGTCCACGAGTTGTCATATCCAATCCTGTAGAATGAACCTCAGACCCAATAACCAATATGTTTTTATACATTCCGGTCTTGATATATTGATCTGCAACAGATAAAGCATAAATAAATCCAGAACATTGATTTCTTACATCTAATGCGCCAACGGTTCTTAAACCTAAATCACGTTGTACTAAAACTCCTGGCCCAGGGAAATAAAAATCAGGACTTAATGTTGCAAAAACTACAAAATCAATATCCGCCGCAGCTACGCCAGAACGCTCAATCGCAATTTTAGCCGCTTTCACGCCCATAGAAGTTGTTGTATCCTCTCCTTTTATTATGTGTCTGCGTTCTTGAATTCCTGTTCTCTCCTGAATCCACTCGTCATTGGTTTCTATAATTTTGGATAAATCGTCATTAGTCACTACGTTTTCGGGAACATAATAACCTAATCCTGCTATTTTTGAATGATACATATATTATTGTTATTTTATTAAAATACGAGTGCAAATTTAAAACATACTAAAAAATATGAGCTCACAAATTACCACTTTTTTAGCAATTTACAAGTTTTATAACTTTTACCATCCTTTACTGCTATCATCAGTCATAAAATTATGACAGAACACAAATGGAAATAAAACTACAAAAAAGCAAACTGAAACCAATGCAAAAGTTAAAAAGAGATATTTGTTTCCAAATGTAACAACATTGAATTATTTTAGACCAATTATTGACACGGCCAACACTAATTTAAAATCATTCAAATTATGAAATTAAAAATTCCATTTTTTTTACTTCTTGGACTAAGCTTAAGCACTTTTGCCCAAGAAAATTTAAGCTATCAAAAACCTTCCAAATCAATCGCTGATTTAGCTGATTATGAAAGAGCGCCTTCGGTATCAATGGACACCAAAAAAGAATACATGCTGCTTACGTATAGAAACACGTATAAATCACTAGACGATTTAAACCAAGATGAATTGCGTTTAGGAGGATTGAGAATTAATCCAGTCACTAATATTTCGAGTACCGTTACGTATATCAACAACCTTAAATTACGTAAAATAAAAGAAAAAGAAGAAGTACAGGTTGCAGGTTTGCCAACAAATCCTCGTATCAGTAATATCTCTTGGTCGCCAAATGATAAAAAAATATTGTTTTCACACACTACAGCTACTGGAGTTGAGCTTTGGTTTATCGACGTAGTTTCAGCGAAAGCTACCAAATTAACAGCCGCTACTGTAAACGCTAATCTTGGAAATCCATTCAGTTGGATGAATGACAACGAAACTATTTTGGTAAAAATGTTACCGAAAAACAGAGCAGCACTTTTGGATGCCAAAAAAGATTTGCCAACCGGTCCGATAATTTCGAATGCCGATGGTGCTAAATCTCAAAACAGAACGTATCCTGATATGTTGAAAAACAAGAATGACGAAATCAATTTTGAGAATATCATCACGTCTGAATTGTATAAAATAAACCTGAACGGAACGGCAACTTTGTTCAAAAATGCAGATATGTATGCCGGAGAAAGCTTCTCTCCTGATGGAAATTACATCATGCTGACTACCATTCAAAAACCATTTTCATACATCGTTCCATTGAACCGTTTTCCATCAAAATCAGTGGTCTATGATAAGGCTGGAAACGAAGTTAAAGTAGTGAATGAAGTACCGCTGACTGAAATTATCCCTAAAGGTTTCATGGCTGTTCGCAAAGGAAAAAGAAATATGAGCTGGAGAGCAGACAAGCCGGCAACATTAGTTTACGCTGAAGCTTTAGACGCTGGAGACCCAGCAAATAAAGTAGAATTCAGAGACGAAGTTTTTCTTTGGAACGCTCCATTTGATGCAGCAGCAACTTCATTGGTGAAAACTCCGCAACGCTACAGCCGAATGATTTGGGGGAACGACAACGTTGCGATTGTTTCAGATGAATGGTATGATACACGTAATACTAAAACGTATTTAATCAATCCATCGAATCCAAGTCAGGCGCCAAAAGTAATTTCCGACAGAAACTCTCAGGATGTGTATTCCGATCCAGGGAATTTTGAAACCAGAAAAAACCAATACAACAGATATGTTTTGGCTATCGAAAATGACAATGCGTATCTTATTGGGGATGGATTTACTAAAAACGGACAATTTCCTTTTATCAGTGAATTTAATTTGAAAACTTTACAGTCAAATCGTCTGTACACATCGACTTACACCGATAAAAAAGAAGATTTATTAGAGATTGAAGACTTCAAAAAAGGAACTGTTTTAGTACAAATCCAGTCTAAAAACGAGTACCCAAATTATTACCTTAGAAACATCAAACAAAAAAACAAGCTGACGCCAATTACCGCATTCAAAAATCCTTTTGAAAGTATCAAAAACGTGAGTAAAGAAGTGATTAAATACAAACGTAAAGATGGTGTTGAATTATCTGGAACGTTGTATTTACCGGTTGGTTACGACAAGGTGAAAAAAGAAAAAATGCCATTGTTGATTTGGGCGTATCCAGCAGAATACAAAGACAAAAATTCAGCGGGACAAAGCACACAAAACCCTAATGAATTCACATTTCCTAGTTATGGATCTTTCGTATATTGGGTAACCAAAGGATATGTCGTTCTTGATGATGCTGCTTTTCCTATTATTGGTGAAGGAACAACGGAGCCAAATGATAATTTCATGACGCAATTAGTTGACAATGCAGAAGCCGCGATTAATGCGGTAGATGCTTTGGGATACATCAACAGAAAAAAAGTAGCCGTTGGCGGTCACTCGTATGGTGCTTTTATGACGGCTAATTTATTGACACATTCTAATCTTTTTGCTTGCGGAATTGCCCGAAGTGGTGCGTATAACAGAACGTTGACTCCTTTTGGTTTCCAAACTGAACAACGCAACTACTGGGAAACTCCTGAAGTGTACAATACAATGTCGCCATTCATGAATGCTGATAAAATGAAAACACCAATGCTTTTGGTACACGGTGAAGCCGATAATAATCCAGGAACATTTACTTTGCAAACGGAACGTTATTTTCAAGCTCTGAAAGGCTTAGGTGCTCCGGCAAGAATGGTTATTCTTCCAAAAGAAGCACACAGTTATGTAGCCAAAGAGAATATTTTGCATTTGCTTTGGGAACAAGATCAGTTCTTAGAAAAGTATTTGAAGAATTAACTTCGAAAGTAGTAATCAGTGATCAGCTATAAATGATACGAAAGCAGAACTTAGCACAAAACCCCGAAATCATATTGATTTCGGGGTTTTGTTTTTTCACGAGAATACTGTTATAAAAGTTATAAACAGATTCGAATTCAGATAGTTATAAGAAGTGGAAATCACTGAATACTGAGCACTGATTATTGAACACTTGTTCTCAGGATAACATCAAGTACACTTCCTGATTGAATTCAAATTCCGAATCATGTTCGAAGAAAATCGCTCGTCTCTCAAAAGCCGCTTTGACTAAATAATGGCTTCCTTTGAAATAACATTGTTTCACAACCGCTTTCATTATAGCGTTGTCCACTACTTTCAATTGATGTGGATATAATAAAAGTGCTGCGTCTTCGTCATTCTCAAGGTCAATTAATTGAGATAATTTCAACTCATTTACTTCTCCAAAAAGAGAAGCAATGTATTTATTAGCCGGATTTTCATACAAGGCTTTTGAGTCGCCTTTTGCAACTACTTTTCCGTTTTGAACCACAATCGTTTCGTCAGAGAAAGACAAAGCATCCGTACTGTCATGCGTGGCAATAATACAGGTAACACCTTTGTCTTTTAAGTAACGGAATAAATTGCGACGCAAAGAATTCTTTCTGAAAGAATCAATTTGACTGAAGGGTTCGTCGAGCAAAATAATTTGGGGTTCCAAAGCCAAAACCCTTGCCAAAGCCACTCGTTGTTGCTGTCCACCACTTAGGAATTTCGCTTTTACTTTTGCGAAAGCGGTCATTTCGACCATGTCCAATAACTCTTGAACACGGGCTTTCTTCTCCTCAGGATACATATTCGACAGGAACTTACCCACATTTTCTTCGACAGTTATGTAGGGCATCAAATCGAAATCCTGTGCTAAATATTTAATGTAATCTTCTCCCGGAACAAGATTGTATTTAGGACCCAAAATAGGTTTTTCATTATAGGTTATTGCTCCGCTATCCAAATCATATAATCCGTATATGAGTTTTAGCAACGTACTTTTACCGCAACCGCTTTCGCCAATAATAGCGGTGTTTTGACCTTTGGCAATAGTAAAACTTACATTTTCAATAACGGGTTTGTCAATGTAAGTAAAGGAAATATCTTTTATCTCGAGCATCATCTGTATTTAAGAGTGCAAATTTACAATGTTTAATTCAAATTTAGGCACAAAAAAAGGCTGCTTCTTGACGAAACAGCCTTTGTTTATATAGTATTTTTTGCTTAGTTTTTCACTTCAGCTTCGGCATCTTTAATCATTTTCTCATTTGCTGTAATAGCAAATTCAACACGACGGTTTTGGCTTCTACCCTCAACTGTTCCATTTGAAGCAATTGGATCAGCAATTCCTAAACCAGTAACTTGAAATCTACTTGAAGACACCCCTTTACTAGCTAAATAATTTCTAACTGACGCTGCTCTTTCTCCTGAAAGTTTTAAGTTATAATCAGCTGGACCAGTACTGTCTGTATATCCGTAAATAGTAATATTAGTATCAGGATATTCTCCAAAAACAGGAACTAATTTATCTAAATTTGCTTTTGCAGTAGCTGTCAAAGATGATTTATTAGTATCAAAACGCACTGCATTTTCATTCAAAACTAATTTAATACCTTCTCCTACACGAACTACTTCAGCTCCTGGAAGTGCAGCATCAATTTCTCTTGCTTGTTTGTCCATTTTGTTACCAATAACTCCACCGGCAACTCCACCTACAACTCCACCTAATACAGCTCCTAGTGCGCCGTTACCACCTTTACCAAGATTGTTCCCAAGAACACCTCCAAGAACGGCTCCTGCAACAGCACCTATTCCTGCTCCTCTTTGTGTTTTATTCGTATTTTTTACTGCTTCACAGCTGGTAAACATTGAACCTATAATCATTATTGTTGCCATTGCAACTATTGAAATCTTTTTCATATCTAAATTTTTTATTAATTAACTTTTTGAAATTGGTACACTACATTCGTCATTTTCCCTCCAACATCGATTTTATCAATCAATTGAAAAGAAGATTCTGTTTGATTCGCTACATATAAAATATAACCATCTCTCACTTTTCTTGCTTTTTCACCTGCATCAAGAATTTTTAAGATAAACTGACCATCATTATTAACAAACCAAGTAATTGGTGAGCTAAATGATACACAATTTGCTTTTGTCAAAGCCATATTTCCTTTATTGTTATTAGAAACAAATTTCCATGTACTTCCTACAAAACATTCCGAATCCGCAAGTTGAAAACTATTCACTTTAATATATTGTGAACCTGGATATGTTACAGAGCTGATTGTCCAATTTCCTTTCATAGCAACTTGAGCCTTTCTATCTGTATTCGTACTTGTCACTGATGTTGACTTACATGCGAACATCAAAACAGCTAACGTGCATACTAAAATTATTTTTCTCATTTTTTTAAAATTTAATGAATTAATACTTACACAAAGATACGATGCAAGAAAAAGAAAATTGTTTCAAAATTAAAGTATTTTGTATCATAATTAACGCTTACGACAATTTGTCACTTCAATTGTAATTGGTATTCTATTTGAAAGAATCATATCCATTAAAATAAACTTAAAAATTCAAAATATGACAACAGGTAAAATTAATGTTTCGGTAGAGAACATCTTTCCCTTAATCAAGAAATTCTTATACAGTGATCACGAAATTTTCTTGCGTGAATTAATTTCTAATGGAACGGATGCAACACTTAAATTAAAACATTTAACAAGCATTGGCGAAGCCAAAGTAGAATACGGAAACCCAATTATCGAAGTAAAAATTGATAAGGATGGTAAAAAATTACACATCATCGATCAAGGTTTAGGAATGACTGCGGATGAAGTGGAGAAATACATCAACCAAGTGGCATTTTCTGGAGCTGAGGAGTTTTTGGACAAATACAAAGATTCTGCTAAAGATTCTGGAATTATTGGACATTTTGGTCTTGGTTTTTATTCTGCTTTTATGGTTGCCGAAAAAGTGGAAATCATCACTAAATCTTTCAAAGATGAACCAGCTGCACACTGGACTTGCGACGGAAGCCCGGAATTCACATTAGAACCAGCTGACAAAACTTCTCGTGGAACAGAAATCATTTTGCATATCGCCGAAGACTCTTTGGAATTCTTGGAAGAATACAAAATCAAGGAACTGTTGAACAAGTACAATAAGTTCATGCCGATTCCAATTAAATTTGGAACCAAAAAAGAAAAAATAGAGCAAAAAAAGGGTGAAGAAGTTGCTGAAGAAGATAAAGACAAAACTTTCACGGAAGTTGAAGTAGACAACATCATCAACAACCCAAATCCGGCTTGGACGAAACAACCAACTGAATTATCATCGGAGGATTACAAGAATTTCTACCATGAATTGTATCCAATGCAGTTTGAAGAACCATTATTCCACATTCATTTAAATGTAGATTATCCGTTTAACTTAACCGGTATTTTGTATTTCCCAAAATTAGGTTCTGATTTACAAATTCAGAAAGATAAAATCCAATTGTACCAAAATCAAGTGTACGTAACGGATAATGTAGAAGGGATTGTTCCTGAATTTTTAATGATGCTGAAAGGTGTTGTTGATTCTCCAGACATTCCGTTGAATGTATCGCGTTCTGGATTGCAAGCGGATGCTGCAGTGAAGAAAATCTCCAATTATATCACGCGTAAAGTAGCCGATAAATTAAAATCGTTATTTACTGAAAACCGTGAAGATTTTGAACAAAAATGGAACGACATCAAAATCGTTTTGGAGTACGGAATGCTTTCTGAAGATAAATTCTACGAAAAAGCAGGTGCGTTTGTTTTGTATCCAACAGTTGACGGTAAATTTTTCACATTAGAAGAATTAAAAGAAAATCTTGCTGCGAACCAAACCGATAAAGACGGAAAATTAGTAGTTTTATATGCTGGAAATAAAGAAGCGCAACACTCTTATATCGAAATTGCAAAAGATAAAGGATATGAAGTATTATTGCTTGATTCTCCAATTATCTCGCATTTAATTCAAAAAATTGAAGGCGATAACAGCAACATGACTTTTGTACGTGTCGATTCAGATCATATTGATAATTTAATCAAGAAAGAGGAAACTACCATTTCTAAATTATCCGAAGAAGAACAAACGAACTTAAAAACCGTTCTGGAAGCTATTGTTCCTAAACAAACCTATTCTGTACAACTAGAAGCTTTAGACAGTAATGCTTCGCCATTTATCATCACGCAACCGGAATTCATGCGTAGAATGAAAGAAATGAGTCAATCTGGCGGTGGTGGAATGTTCGGAATGGGAAATATGCCAGAAATGTACAATTTAGTGGTAAATACCAATTCTGAATTGGCGACAAGCATTCTAAACAACAAAGACAAATCAGCTCAGGAAAGTTTGGTAAAACAAGCGCTTGACTTAGCTAAATTATCACAAAACCTATTAAAAGGAGAGGCATTAACGGCTTTCGTGAAAAGAAGTTTTGAGATGATTAAATAGATTATTAGACTTTTAGATCGTTCGATTATTAGACTAAACCTGCAAGCGTAAACTTGCAGGTTTTTTTGTTTAGGAGCAGAACGATGGTTTTCCACAATGTTTATCAAAATACTCAGACCAGCTCACTCGTTAAATAATCGGTTGTAACTATTTGTAATGAATTATCTATATATTTGAATTGAAATAAAGTCTGATGGTGTCAGGCCTATCTACCCAATTTAAGGGTGATATGCCAGATGGCGTCAGTACTATATACTAGTTAGCAGTTATTTTATAACAACAACTTTAAAATGTTTGATTTAGAATTATATATTTATGGAATATTACCAATGATTATTGGTTTGCTAATCCTATTGAAATCAATTCAAATTTCATTTGATAAGAAAACTATTTTCAATTGGATAATGTTATCGATTATAGTTTTGTCTTCCGTATTGGCAGAATATATTCTTGGAGTAATTACATTTACAAATGCTTGGCCAACATATACACCGCACATTTTATTGAGTTTGAATTTAATATTATTATCTGCTCAAATTTTAATAAAAAAGAAGACTCAAAGCGTTATCAAATAGAAAATTAATTCCCCCGCTATCGCGAGCGTCTCACTCGTGCCCATAAACAAAATCAGATTTTTTGTAATTTCATTTAGAAGGATCATCGATCCGATAGCGCAGTTTTGCAAACTGTGCCCACAACGGGAAGCAACTAAACTAAATAATCGAAAGGAATGAATTTACTTTTGTCCCAATAGGATTTATTATAACAGAGAACAATACAAATTACCTGCTATAAAATAAAGCCGTTTTTTCTAAACAAGAAAAAACGGCTTTTTGCAAACTTCAATATATTAAAAAAGGCCTAATCGTAAGCTGGGAGCGCGCACGCCTATTTGTGCATTTACCGAAGTATTGCTTGGTCTTCTTTGATAATTTCTTTGATCGTATTCATAATAATAAAATCTCGCGTGTCCATAAAAGGAATCGCTATGGTGGCAATGGATATCGCAATAAGAATGATGCATTGTATAAACATCTTGCTTGCTGGCAATATAAGCCCGATACGCTTTTCTATTCTTTTTTTTCAAATCCTTTTCATACTCTTTTTGCTCTTTCCAAAAGGCTTTCTCTTCGACTTTCGTTTTAGCCTTAAATGTTAATTCATAGTTGGCATCTTCACTACCCCTTTGTTGATAATAAGTAATTTGATCTGAATTGACATTTATGTTTGTTTCACTTTTCACATTGCCTTCTTGTGCTTGTACAGTTACTATTGTTCCCGAAAAAAGCAGGATCATTAAATATTTAATTGCTTTCATAATTTTAATTTTTTGTTACAGTTATTATTGTTAGCATTTCTAACTTTAATAGTAAGACAACTATAAAGCACTTTACCCTACCTAAAAGTTGTAATTAATTTAAAATATATCGAGACAGTGTAAATTGCCAATTAATCAAACTCCGCATTACTCTTGCTTTTTTTTAATAAAAAAAACATGATCCGATATGTTGCGTGATTTTAAAAAATATACATCTAAAAAAATTATTCAGACTATTATAGATGAACCGAAAAGCAGGAGAGAATGGATATTGGATTATTTTAAAAAACTTGTCAACATTTAAAACAGGAACAGCAATACAAAGTTTGGCAAAACGGGTATTATGGGAACATATTTACAACAATAAATTTATAAAACAAAAAATGGATTACATACACAACAATCCTGTAAATGAAAAAATTGTAACGATGCCGGAAGATCATTATTTCAGTTCTGCAAGAAATTATGTTACATTAGAAAATGAATTAGTAGTAGTAGTAGTAGTAGTAGTAGTAGTAGTAGATTTATTTTAGTTGCCAATTGAAATAGGCACAGTTTGCAAAACTGCACTAACGAATCTCTATAAAGAAGAGCTTTCGAATTCCAAACCATAAACAGTATTCCAAGTAAAAAAAACCTGCAAGCGTCAACTTACAGGTTTTCTATTTTATTTCATTTCCATTGTCATAGATAGTTTAATCTACTGTTTTGTATGCCTTAAGATATTCTACTGCCTCAATTTCAGCAGTTGTAATTTCTAAATTATCCGAATAATGATTCGTTTCGTAATGGTCTAAAACTCCTTTTAGATCCAAAGCTTTAATTTGCAACTTAGCTTTTTGTCTAAATCGAGACAATTCTTTCTCTACAATCACTAATTTTTCCTTTGATATTTTTAGTTTTCCTTTTTTATATTGTGACAAATTATAGATTTCAAGTAAATCCATTTCTTCAACTTGCTGTATTAAGATTTTCAAATTAAAAGGGTTTTCAACTAATGGTAAAATAATCCGGATTGATCTAATAATTCTTTTCACAACGGTAGGATCTTCCTTGCCCCATTGAAAAATCTGATCGTAGCAAAAGTCAATGAATTCTTCAAAATTAAATTCATTTACCTGTATTTTTTTGGAACCCAAAGTCCTCGAATCCGTAGAAGGAAATTCTCTTATGGCTAATTCTTTTGCTATTTCCCCAATCTGGTCAATACAATTCAAACAAGTCGTTGGATCATTCACCGCAGGAGAAATGGCTTTTATGGCAATATCAACCAGTTTTCTGACACCAAAATTCACATCTTGCGTATGGCTTCTGAACAACTTAACTTTAAAAGTAGTGCTGACAATTGCCTCTAATTCTTTCTTCAAACGAAGTATCTGATTCATTTGGAGTTCCTCGCTAAAAACTAAAACCATGAGCGTTGTGGTATCTTTCATAATAAATTCCCCTACAATTGGTTTTTGATAGGCGTTTTCAAAAAAAACACCCACATCAGAACTATTGATATATTCTGTTATTTTTTCCAATCTTTTATAATTCACGCTGTCTAAATAGCCTGTTTCAAAAGAACTTACAATTTTCACTTGAAATTTATCAGGATTTATTTTGGAACGTTTGTAAAGGAGATTCTTTCCTACACTCCAATTTTCCTGATACAACACATTGATTTCTTCAACCATTTCCGATTTGATTCCATTTGTAATACTGGAAACATTCATGTTGATACTTAAATAGCTAATCATGTTAGGATAAGACCATACCAGACAATAAAAAGCAAGAAGTGAACCTGTAGTCAGTGTTAAGAGAAAAGAAGTTTGGTAAAAAACGGATGCTAATTGAGGTAATACACACAACGAAATTGTGCCCACAAACAATCCGATAAATTGTTGCATTCTAAGATTATTTGATAAAAAATGTCTCAAAATTCGGGGTGAAAACTGAGAGGAAGCCAGCTGCATTACAACAAAAACAACAGAAAAAGTAGTTAATGAAATTCCAATAAGAATGGAGATTAGAATAGTAGAAACAGGAATCAACCGATTGTAAATTTCTAATTCGTTTATTTTGAGCTTCATTCCAAAATCAACATAATAATCAATCGTCAATAAAACAGAACCAATAATAAACGCATAAATACCGCTGGTAAATGTGCCCATATGTTTTACCTGATGTTCCAATATATTTTTGATCCGCAGTTTTAATTTTTGTTTCATAATTTAAATTTCAATAAGTAAATTTAGCCTAAATAAATCTTTATCCGAAAGATTTTGATCGCTTTGTATGTCAAACAGAAAAGTAGCCGACATAGCATCCATGGCATAAACACATCCGAACTTATAAAAAGAAGATGTATTGACAGCTTTCGCATAATGAAGTTTTCATTAAATTTTAAAACATAAAAAACCTGAAAGCGTAAACTTACAGGTCTTTGTGTTTAGAATTAAAGAAATAAATTACAGCGCTATTGATTCAAAATATTTCCTTCTTCTTTTTTCTCTTTGTTTAATAAATTAGGATCTTCTTTTGCTAATTTGTTTTTGGTTGGAATTTTGTAATTCACACTGAACCCAAAACGACGTGTATCGTTTTTATTTGCTAATAACAAAGGTGTACCAACAGAGCTGAAAACAAATCGATTCGAATTAAGAACATCATCCACACTTATGGAAACGGACAATTGGTCTTTGAAAAACTTTTTAGAAAATGTTAAATCAAGCGTATTATTAAAAGGCTTCTCAGCAATGAAATAAAAATAATTCCCCTTAGACATGATGTAATTAAAGTTAGCTACAAACTTGATTTCTTTTGGCAACACAATTTGAGACATCAAATTAAACATCCAGAAACCATTGGTCTTAATTTCGGGAATTTGATGAAACTGATATGCGGTATACACGTATAAAAAGTTCATTTTATCCGGATTAATATTCATTTTCATGGTCTCTTTAAGTCCTTTTGTAAACAACATATACGGAATAGGCAATCCCACATTAAAGTTGTGAATTTTGATTTGAGGTACATTGATATTGGTATTTACCACGACATCATCGGTAAGTAATACCCTGTTGATTACCTGATTTTGAGCAGAACTAACATTATATCCGATAAAAGCATAATCAAAAGCACTCAATTTTGCTTCGTAGTTATCAAAAATAGTAGGTTGCAAATTCGGGTTTCCCGAGTAATCAATATTTGGATTCTGATAGTTGGTGTTGTTTGGATTTAAGGCAGATGTGCTTGGCAAACTTATTTTCTTGTTATAATTGACATTAAAGTAAACCGAATTACTGAAATTATATTGAGCACTGGCATTTGGAAAAAAACGGAATTGTTTAAACGGAATTAAATCAGCGATATTTGTTTTTCCAGTGATATTATAATCCTCGGCTCTACCGCCCACAATAAAATTAAACTTATCAAATTTAGATTGTAGCTCACCGTAAGCTGCTGCCGTTTTTCGCTGATAATCCAAGTTCACAATTTTCATGTTTTGGGTTTCAAAAAGAAGCGCTTCATACAAACCACCAAAGCTTATTTTCCCTTCATCAGAAAATGCAATAGGTTGCGAATAATCAACTTTAGCATTGTACAAACGCTGTGTCGAAGCATTATCTAATATAGCAACATTATTCGTTCTGGAATTCAGTGTAAAATCGTTTTGATTGCTGTTATAATTGAACTTAAAGTCTAATTTTTTAGATTTATCTTCAAACTTTTTTTGAAAAGTAACCACAAAATCCTGACGTAAAGCATCCGTAAAGGAATCATCATTAGTACTAAAACCGGGACCATTTCCTAATGTATTGCTATTATTATTGCTGTAGTTTACATCGTAATTAAATAACAATCGGTCGTTGCCAATATCAAACGTCAGTGCAGATTTCACAAAATTAGTACGCCCAATACGATCCGCTTCAGTAGTCGAAAGTATCGAAGTCGTATTGTTTTCGTTTTTTGTCAGCGAAGTCCACACTGCAGATTCTCTGTAATTTTGTCCAACATTCAATTGCCATCCAAAATATTTATTCTTAGCACTCAACAATAAACTATTATTGATTCTCCATCGTAAATGGTCGTAACTCGTAAAATTAGTACTGTTAGTATACGTAGCGCTTAAATAATTTTTAGCGTTTTTATTCGTAATAATGTTCATAATCGCACCACCGGAAGTAGCAGGGAACTCAGCTCCTGGTTGTGTAATAATTTCAATTTTTTCAATAGCATTGGCAGGCATTCCTTCCAGAAAAGAATTCAATTCATTTGAGGTAATATTAAGCGGTCTTCCATCCATAAAAACATCCAACTGCTTGCCTTGATACATTATCCCGGCCACATCTGAAGCGATAAGTCCAGGTAGTTTTTTTATTCCTTCTAATACGGATCCGGAATTCAAACTGGGCTGACCGGAAAAATCAAATATGGTTCTATCCGCTTTTTGCTCAACTGCTTTTTTAGTTTTTACAATTGCAACTTCATTCAATTCTACTGCTTTTTTGGGTTCTTCCTGAGCCGAAAGTGTGAATATTGCTGCTAAAAAAAACATACTCAATAAATGATTCTTTTTCATCGTTTCTATTTGTGTTACTCCTTTAGTAGTACTAAGGCTATAAACGTTACTAAAAAACGAGCTGATTATATAAAATTATTGTATTTCACAAGACTAAAAGATCAATTTCAGCATAGAATAACGAACTTTGCAATTCGTTTTAAACTCCAATTCTAAAACTAAATCCAAAATGATTTTACAAATAGAAACTCCGGCATTACTTTTTGGCGCAACTTCGTTGATTTTATTGGCATATACGAATCGATTTTTGACCCTTGCCACCATCGTAAGAGGATTAAAAAAAACGTATAAGGAAAAGCAAAACGATATGATTTTATTGGAAATCAAAAATTTGAACTTACGCTTGACACTGATTCGTAATATGCAAATGGCTGGCGTAATGAGTCTGTTTTTATCCGTTTTTGCCATGCTGCTATTATTTTTGGAACAACAAACTGCCGGAATTTATCTTTTTGGGCTGAGTTTATTAGGATTATTGATTTCACTAGGATTGTCATTTTGGGAAATCAGTATTTCAGTAAATGCGTTGCGATTGCATTTAAGCGATTTAGTCGATAAAGAGGTAAAATAAAATTAGCAGTGGACTTAAAAATCTTAGATTATCCTTTAATCACTTCATTGCGAAGCATAATCAAACCAGAATAACTGTCTCAAATATTAAGTCCTAATTTATACCACATAACTAGGAACTAAACCTTATCTTTGCCCGCTTTTTAAAATTGAAAAAATGATAAAGAATAGTGTATTAAAAGGAGTTTTCTTAGTAGGTCTTGGCGCAACGAGTTATGGAATGTTGGCGACTTTTGTAAAAATAGCCTACGGCGAAGGTTTCACCACACCTGAAGTTACCATTGCTCAATTTGTATATGGAATCACGGGAATGCTGCTGATTAATCTGTTTCAAAAAGCTAAAAAAGGAAATGAGGTTGTAAAAGCATCTAAGAAAAACATCACTCAATTAATGCTTGCCGGAACTTCTCTGGGAATGACGAGTATTTTTTATTACTTGGCGGTAAAATATATTCCTGTTTCTATTGCTATCGTTTTATTGATGCAAACCGTTTGGATGGGCGTTTTATTTGAAATGATTTTAGAAAAGAAAAGACCTTCCAATCAAAAAATAATTTCTGTAGTTATTGTACTAATTGGTACGGCACTTGCCACAAATCTTATTCAAAGCAAAGTAGAATTAGACTGGCGCGGTATCGTTTTAGGGCTTTTATCTGCTGCTTCCTTTACCACAACTATGTTTACCGCTAATCGTGTGGCAACACATGTTTCTTCAGCGCAACGAAGTTTGTATATGTTACTTGGTGGAGCAATAATCGTATTTGGATTTGCAATTGCGACACAAACAACCCCTTTTAATTTTCAGATTTTCATGAAATGGGGAATCATACTGGCTCTTTTTGGAACTATAATTCCACCTTTATTGTTCAATGCTGGGTTTCCACTTACAGGAATCGGGTTAGGAAGTATTGTATCTGCGCTAGAACTTCCCGTATCCGTACTGATGGCATATTTTCTTTTGAATGAAAACGTGAATCTCATCCAATGGATTGGAATAGTTTTAATCATCTTGGCAATTGTGATTATGAATGTCAACTTCAAGAAAAGGACTTAATTTCTATTTAAAAACATTTATACTCATTTAATTAAAATTTTTATAAATTCGTGATAAATAACTTTATTATGAATTTACCTTGGCATTTATATGTGATGGCTTTTGTTTACTTTATCGCAGGATTAAACCATTTCAGAAACCCGAGACTGTACCTAAAAATCATTCCTCCTTATTTTCCGAATCCAAAATTATTAAACCACATCAGCGGTTTAGCAGAAATATTTCTGGGAATATCATTGTGTATTCCGGTACTTTCAAGCTACGCTGCATGGGGAGTTATTGCCTTATTGATGGCTATTTTCCCAACGCATCTCTATATGTATTTCGATGAAAAAGCAAGAATGGGTTTGCCAAAATGGGTTTTGCTTTTGCGAATGCCATTACAATTAGTTCTCATTTTCTGGGCCTACCAATACACATAATCCAGTGAAATCACTTTTCGAATCCACATCCGAACCCATATTTCTTGACTTGCAAGACGCTGAAATCATCTATTATCCTCAGTTTTTTGACAAAGAGCAAGCCGATATTATTTTTGCCGAATTGGTAAAAGAAATTCCTTGGCAACAAGATGATATTCGGGTGTACGGAAAAACTCATCCGCAACCTCGCTTGACAGCTTTGTTTGGAAACGAAGGAAAACCCTATTCGTATTCGAATATAACCATGCAACCACATCCTTGGAATTTGCTTTTGCAAAAGCTAAAAACGGAAATCGAAAATATTGCTGATGTAAATTTCACAACCGTTTTACTCAATCAGTATCGCGACGGAAAAGACAGTAACGGCTGGCACGCCGATAACGAAAAAGAATTAGGAATAAATCCTGTAATTGCTTCAGTGAGTTTTGGTGCGGAACGTACGTTTCAGCTAAAACATAATTTAGACAAAGACCTAAAAAAAAGTATCGTTCTGCAACACGGAAGTTTATTAATAATGAAAGGAACAACACAGCATTTCTGGAAACATCAAATTCCAAAAACAGCAAAACCCATTGGTCCCAGAATAAATGGTACCTTCCGGGTAATCAAATAATTATTTTCAATAAAAATTATTAAATTTGAAATAAATACTCCAATTATGAATGATATTATTGCCTATTTTTCTACCATTCCATCATCTCACCGAAGCTTAATTCTTGTGGGTGGAATCACTTTTTTTTGGTTAATAGAAAATGCTTTTCCACTTTTTAACTTCACATATAAAAAATGGCATCATGCGGGTATTAATATCTTTATGACGTTTACCACAATAGTAGTCAACTTTTGTTTGGCGTTTATTTTATTAAAATCAGCCGATTGGACAATTGCCAATAATTTTGGAATTTTACAATGGCTGCCAGAAATGCCTTTATGGCTTTACGCATTAGTTGGATTGCTTTTATTGGATTTAATTGGTGCTTATCTAGTACATTTAGTGGAACATAAAACTAAATTCTTGTGGCGTTTTCATTTGATACATCACACCGATACTTGGATTGACACTACAACAGCAAACAGGCATCATCCGGGTGAAAGCGTAATTCGATTTACATTTACGGCAATGGGCGTTTTAATTATTGGAAGTCCCATGTGGATGGTTTTCCTGTACCAAACATTATCTGTTGTGGCAACACAATTCAATCATGCTAATATTTCGCTTCCAAAAAGAGTAGATACTATTTTGAGTTATTTTATCGTTTCTCCAGATATGCATAAAGTACACCATCACTATATTTTGCCGTATACGGATAGTAATTATGGAAATATATTTTCAATTTGGGACAGGCTTTTTGGAACCTTCATGACGCTTCCAAAAGAAGAAATCATTTATGGAATCGACACGCATCCGAAACCTGAAGAGCACAATGAATTAAAAAATTTATTAAAAATACCCTTTCAAAAACAATCTTTGAAGTAAAATAGTTAAAAAGTATAAAAAAAATGACGTTTTGAGAAAAAGTAATTATTTTTTTTCTTAATATTGGATGTAATTAAAAATGCAATTTATTAATCATTAACAACTTATTTGAATTAATTTTCACGTGATGAAAAAGAGTAACCGTAAAGAATTGAACTGGGAGCAAACAGAAAAACTTGTTACATTGGCTTTAGAAGAAAAAAATCCTTTTGAAATCATCAAAAAAGAATTTGGTTTAGCCGAAAAAGAGGTTCTTGAAATCATGAAAAAGAAAATGCCCGCAGAAAAATTTGAAATGTGGAAAAAGAAAGCGACTGCAAACAAACCAAAGCCAAAACCGGTTAAAATTGATGATTTTGATGAAGATTTGGATGGAAAATATTATATAAAAAACAAATTAGACTAGAAATAAAACTCCTGATGTTCGGGAGTTTTTGTTTTTATGCCTACTAACTTTTGCAAACTCAACAATGGTTTCAGTAACATCAAAAGACAATATTTTTATTTTTGAAATAAAAGGTTGGCACAAAATCTGGGCACTAGAAAGCAAAATTACAATCCCGAAAGAAAAAATTCTTGAAGCCTATCAAAACAAAGAAGAGTTTACTTTTTGGAAAGGTCTTAGGATGCCAGGTACTGAAATTCCTGGTTTTATAACCGCAGGAACATTTTATAAAAAAGGCAGGAATTTTTGGGATGTAATGAATAAAAAGAAAGCCATAATAGTCGCACTAGACAATCATTATTATAAAAAACTTATCATTGAAGTTGAAAATCCAGAAGCAGTAATGAAGGAATTAAACTCAAAATAATTCCACCCAAAAAATCTATTTAAATAACTAAAATTAAATATTGTCTCCAGTCTTTATAAATTGTAACAATATTACAATTGAGATGACTAACAAGTCAAATAAAACAACATAAAATGAAAAGAATATTTTTTACACTCGCATTTGCATCGGTTCTTTTGAGCTGTAAAACTGCCAGTACCTCAACTAATGACTCAAAATCCGTTACTGATATAGTAAAAGTTGCAATTAATTTGAATGATGTAAAAGAAGACAAAGTGCTTGTCACAATTACCTCCCCAAAAATCAGCACGAATGAAGTAACCTACAGCATTCCCAAAATTGTTCCCGGAACCTATTCTGTAGATGATTATGGAAAATATATTGAGGATTTTAAAGCACTTGACAGTAAAGGAAGTGTATTGCCTGTTACTAAAACAGATGACAACACTTGGAATATTAAAAATGCAAAAAGGTTAGTAAAAATAACTTATTTGGTAAACGACACATTTGACACCGAAAAAGGCGGTGGATTTGGTCAAAATGATATTTTTTCTCCAGCAGGAACAAACATTGATGCAGGAAAAAACTTTATGCTGAACATGCACGGTTTTGCAGGTTATTTTCAAGACAAAAAAGACCTTCCGTACACTGTAAGTATTTTGCATCCAGAAACGCTTTGGGGAGCAACCTCAATGACTGATCAAGATGCAAGCGCCACTAACGATGTGTTTACGACATCTCGTTATGCGGAATTAGTTGAAAACCCAATCATGTATGCAAAACCGGACTATACTACTTTTACAGTAGACGGCATGGAAATACTGATTGGCGTATATTCCCCTACTGGAAAAGTCACTGCAGAAAGCATCACTCCGGAGATGAAAACGATGATGACCGCTCAAAAAACATTTTTAGGAAAAATCAATGCTACAAAAAAATACAGCGTTTTGTTGTATTTATCAAGCATGAAACCTATTGATGCCAAAGGATTTGGAGCACTAGAACACCCTACCGCAACAACTGTTGTCTTACCGGAAATGATGCCAAAAGAAGAATTAGTTAAATCAATGAAAGATGTGGTTTCGCATGAATTTTTTCATATAGTAACACCGCTTACGATTCATTCTAAAGAGATTCATTATTTTGATTACAACACGCCTAAAATGTCAGAACATTTATGGATGTATGAAGGGGTGACAGAATACTTTGCAAATCTTTTTCAAATCAATCAAGGATTAATTACTGAAGAAGAATTTTATACACGTATGGCAGAAAAAATTGAGCATGCAAATGCCATGAATGACACAATGCCTTTTACAACAATGAGTGCTAATGTACTTACTGAACCATACAAAGCCCAATACTTGAACGTATATGAAAAAGGAGCACTTATTGGAATGTGCTTGGATATTATAATTCGAGAAAAAAGCAATGGCGAAAGAGGAATTCTTGATTTGATGCAAAAATTGTCTAACGAATATGGTGCTTCAAAACCATTTAATGACGCTGAGCTTTTTGCCAAAATAACTTCATTTACTTATCCTGAAGTGGGTGCTTTTTTAAGTACTTATGTATCTGGCCCTACTACAATTCCTTACGACAGTTATTTGGCTAAAGTTGGCGTTACTAAATCAACAGAAAAGGTACCTGGAAATGTGTTCTTAAAAGGACAATCACCATACATCACCGTGAATCAGCAAACTAAAGAAATCATTGTGATTCCAAACATAGAATTACACGTTTTTTATACAAATTTAGGACTTAAAGGAGGAGATATTTTAGTATCTATAAATGAAAAACCATATTCATTGGATAACATTTATGACTTGATTACAGAGAGTCAAAACTGGAAAGAAAACGACCCTATTACCGTAAAAATAAAACGTGATGGTAAGGAACAAATAATCAAAGGAAAGGTACAATTTCCTTATGAAGAAAAAGAAGGTCTTAAGGTTACTGATCCATCTAAAACTGCTTTGAAAAAAGCTTGGTTAAAATCATAATTTCAAAAATAATTCCAGAAATCCCAATTTAGAAATAGATTGGGATTTTTTTGTGAAATTTGAATGCGTTAGCGAAATCATTCCAACAATTTTCTTTATTTTGCGCAAAAATATAAACACCAATGAAATCGTTACGATTCAAATCCGATCCCGAAGTTTGGGAACGGGACAAATCATAAAAATGACGGTACCAAGTTCTAAAAAAACAAATTTTAACTTCATATGAAAAAATCTATTATTGCATTCGTTTCACTTATCCTGTTGGCATCTTGTAACAAGAATGAATCAAAAACTAATTTACATATTACCGGAAATATTAAAGGATTAAAAAAAGGAACTTTGTACATCCAAAGAGTTGTTGACACTACACTAGTAGCCATTGACACTATCAATATAGATGGAAGCTCTTCATTTGAAAGTAATCTTGACCTAAAGTCCCCTGAAATGCTTTATTTATTCTTAGACAGAGGTGTGAGCAATTCCTTAGACAATAATTTACCATTCTTTGCCGAGCCAGGAAACATAACGATTGAAACAAGTTTAGATCGTTATTTATCTGATGCCAAAATTAAAGGATCAAAAAATCAGGAAATATTTGAAGAATATAAAAAAATCAATACCCGTTTCACAGATGAAAATCTATCTTTGATTGAGCAAAAATTTAATGCAATAAAAAGTCAAAACACACAAAAAATAGATAGTTTAAGCGCAAGACAAGATTCTAACATCAAAAGAAAGTACTTATTTGCTACTAATTTTGCATTAAACAACCGAAAATTTGAGGTGGCACCTTACATAGCATTATCCGAAATCTATGACATCAATATCAAATATTTAGATACCATTCAAAAATCAATGTCACCTAAAGTAGCACAATCGCTTTACGGTAAAAAATTAACGGAATACATTACCAGTATCAAGAACCAAAAATAAACTGCTCTAAAAGCTACATTTTATTCCATAATTTAGAATAAAAAAATCATCTTGTTATAAAACAAGATGATTTTTTTTACAAAGTGTCTGGCTCTGAAGCCTGATCAAACAAAACCGCATCGTTGCCAGATATGAAAACTGTCTAAGCGTTATTAAAAGCCATTCCGCCTACAATCATCCCTACGAACATTAAAAGGTACAGAGAGAAAATAACCAGAGTCATAATCCCAATAAATTTGTAGTGTGATTTTAGATATCTCAAAGAAGTAGTCAAAGTTTCAGAATCGTTGTCATTAAACGCTGCTTTGGCATTGGAAGCAAATTTATTCAAGTAATACACCGGAAAGAAATAAAGTGCCGCAATAAGCAAATAAACGACTGCCATCACTATTCCTAAAGAGGAACCCATCATTCCCATTGCTGGATTCATTTTCCCCATAGTAGAAAATAATGTACCGGCAAATAAAGCGGCAAAAACGATAAAACTAATTCCTATGTAACCAAGAATTGATAAAAATAAGCCCATTTTGCCGCTTCTTTCAAAAAGTCTTTTGCAGACTCATTTAATTTCATTTCAAAATTTTCAATAACTGATTATTCTTCCATAATTTAATGTTTAGGTTATATCCCAAATTTAACAAAAAATTATTACGTTGAATAAAAACGGAAATCAATTCGCATTTTATCAAAAACAAAAAACCACCTAACAAAAGTTAAGTGGTTTTATTAAAGAGCCGGCGGAGGGACTCGAACCCACGACCTGCTGATTACAAATCAGCTGCTCTAGCCAACTGAGCTACGCTGGCGACTCATTACGGGTGCAAATATAAGTCTGAATTTCTATTTTCCAAAACAAATTCAAACTTTTTTCGCTTTTTTTTTGACTACAATTCGTTGATTTTAGCAATCAATTGATTTGCAGTTTGTTCCAATTCAACATTGATTTGTTTGAAGTGAGCTTTTTTATTTTCTACTTTTTTTGCGTTCACTTTAGTGATTAAAGCGTCAAAAGCAGCGATAGCTTCATCAATTAAATCATTAGTTTCAGTTGTTGGTTTTCCTGTTGTAGAAATTTCGAACAAGTAAACTGCTTCAATAATATCTCCTAAAACGTAGTTGATGTCTTTTTTTAAATTTTTAACGTTTGCCATTTTTATTTTTTTAAAATTTGAATTTTAATTTGCGTCTGCAAAAGTACACATAATCTTTCTATTACCGACTATGAAATGTAAATTTCTAAAATTGAAGCTTTTCCATTGAGAATGAATGCATTCATTGCCGCAGGAATCAAAACAGTATCTCCTTTTTTATATTGCAATTTTGAATTGTTGTATTCTAATTCAAATGTTCCTTCTGTACACATATATACCGTAAAGGTTTTTCCTGATTTAGAAACCGAAATTTCTCCGTCTAACGGAATAAAATTCGTTGTAAAATAAGGACAGTCAACAATTTCATTCGAATGGTTTATGTTCTTAGTATATTCTTTCTTAGTTTCTACTTTATTGTAATTAATAGCGTCCAAAGCCAAATCAACATGTAATTCTCTAGTATTACCATTAGCATCTACCCTGTCAAAATCATAAAGACGATACGTAATATCAGAAGTTTGTTGAATCTCAGCAACTAGCAATCCGGCACCAATTGCATGAACCGTTCCTGTTTCTAAAAAGAAAACATCCCCTGATTTTACTTTTACATCATCCAGAATAGAAATCAACGTTTTGTTTTTCAGATGCTCTAAATAGTCATCAGTATTCGATTTTTCTTTGAAACCCACAATAATTCTGGCATCATCATCTGCTTGCATAATGTACCACATTTCAGTTTTACCAAAAGAATTATGACGTTTCTTAGCCAACTCGTCATTTGGATGCACTTGTATAGACAAATCTTCACGAGCATCTAAGTACTTAAAAAGTAATGGAAATTGTTTTCCGATTCTGGCATGAACTTCCGTTCCTAATATTTCATCCGGAAAATCATTGATAATATCAGTCAATGATTTTCCTTTCCATTCTCCGTTTGCAACAACACTTATATCACCTTCAACTGTAGATAATTCCCAACTTTCTCCTGTAATTGTTGAAGTAATTGGTTTGTTAAGTACTGTTTTAAGTTTTTCACCTCCCCAAATTCTTTCTTTTAAAATGGGTTCAAATTGTAATGGATAAAATTTCATTTAAATGTGCGATTTTGATTTACAAATGTATAAAATCAATATTTTTTTACAAAAGTACGCTATTGTTTAATCCTTAGGGAAGATTTATGACCGTAAAATAACTACTGAATACAAATTAAGATAAAACAAATGCATAATATAAAATCCTATCATACTAATTTCTTTATGGCTTGTAGTGCTTTTGGAATGTGTTTGGTTGCTAGTACACTATCAAATATCATTTGAATGACTCCATTTTTATCAGTTACATACGTAACTCGTCCTGGGAGTAGTCCAAACAATCCTGAAGGAACTCCAAAAAGGGTTTTGATTTTTTTATCATTGTCTGACAAAAGAATAAAAGGTAGTTTATACTGTTCACTGAACTGTTGATGTGAACTGACGCTATCACTACTAATTCCTATTACATCAGCGCCCAAGTCTTTGAAATCCTCGTATTGATCTCTAAAACTGCATGCTTCGGCAGTGCAACCCGGAGTATTATCTTTTGGATAAAAATAAATAACGAGAGGTTTTTTTCCCACAATGTTTTGACTGTCAAAATCATTGCCGTTTGCATCTTTTGCTTTAAAATTGGGTATGGTATCACCTACTTTTAGTCCCATTATTGGCCTTTATAGGTTACAAAATTTCGTGGTGTTTCATAAAGAACAACTTCTAATTCAAACTCAGGCTTGATTCTTTTTCTGATTTTATTCCAAATCACAACAACAATATTTTCAGCTGTTGGATTCAAATCCTGAAATTCAGGAACGTCAATATTTAGGTTTTTATGATCGAATTTATCCTCAACATCCTCCTTAATAATATCACTCAAGAATTTCACATCCATTACATAACCCGTTTCCGGATCAATTTCGCCAGTTACACTCACTATTAATTCATAGTTATGTCCGTGAAAATTAGGATTATTGCACTTGCCGAAAATAGCATCGTTTTGTTCGAAAGTCCAATCTTTCCTATATAATCTGTGCGCCGCATTAAAATGGGCTTTTCGTGAAATGGTAACTTTCATAATTTCAGATTTCAAATATTAGATTTCTCAAAGTGGAGAAATCTAAAGTCTTTTTATATTATTATATCTTTGAATTATTTTTACAATTCTATATTTTATGTTCCTCAAGAAAATGATAAAACTCGTCGAAGATAATCTTGAACCAAACGGTATATAACCCTGGATGAACTTCCATATCTTCTTTAACAGCGTCAATTTTCATCCACTTCCAGTCTTCTACTTCTTCTAAGTTGATTTTTGGCGCCTCATCATAATAACCTATCATAACATGATCCAATTCATGCTCAGTCAAACCATTATCAAAAGGAGCTTTGTATATAAAATGGAAAAGTTCTTTAAGTTCTGTTTTAAAACCCATTTCTTCAAATAACCTTCGGGTTCCTGCTTGAATATTTGTTTCTCCCTCGCGCTGATGACTGCAGCACGTATTGGTCCAAAGCAAAGGAGAATGGTATTTTTGATGTGCCCGTTGCTGCAACATGATCTCATTTTTGTTGTTTAAAACAAAAACTGAAAAAGCACGGTGCAAAACCGCTTTTTCATGTGCTTCAAGCTTAGGCATCAATCCTATCTGCTCATCATTCTGGTTAACTAATATTACGTTTTCTTCTAACATATAAATCTATTACTGGTCAAAAATACAAAAAAGATAATTAGTGACGGGGGCTTTAACGTTCTGTTTCGATTTGTTGAAGCGGAATTATTTTAAGGCTGTCCAAATAAAACTGACGCCCTACTTCTAAAAATTCTTTTGTATTTTTATGACAAATTATATATAACAAAATGCAAACTATAACCATCCGAAAAGCTTATCCAAACGATTTAGAAAAACTACTTGAATTTGAACAGGGTATTATTACTGCTGAACGTCCATTTGACCCTACTTTAAAAGCAGAAAAAACACATTATTATGATATTGAAAAAATGATTTCAGCATCGCATATTGAAGTATTGGTTGCCGAAATTGATTCGGAGCTTATAGGTTCCGGATATGCGCGAATAGAGTCCGCAAAGCCTTATTTGAATCATCTGAAATACGCTTATTTAGGTTTCATGTACACCCATCCTAATCACAGAGGAAAAGGAGTAAACGCTAAAATTATTGAAGCGCTCAAAAACTGGTGTAATCTTCAGGACGTATTCGAAATCAGGCTGGATGTATACAATGACAATGCTTCCGCAATTAAGGCGTATGAGAAAGCAGGCTTCAAAAAACACCTTATCAACATGCGAATGATTTCATAATAATAAGGTTTTGTTAATTCTAAATCCAGAACTGTCTTTTACCCGTAAATAACGATAGTTAAATAACTATTAATTTGCAATGTAGACGACATTTTTTGATTCAAAAGCACTTTACATTTGTACTATAAAAAGAAAATTATGAGAACAACAAGCCGTTTTTTAAGCATATTATTTTTGCTCCCTTTATTTATGTTCACAGCCTGTGGACAAACGACAAACAAAAAAGACAGCACAAAAAAATCTATCGCAATGGACAATTTTATCAACAAACCCGGAAATCCGTATTATTCCAATACAGATACGACAAAACTTAATGTTAGTGATGCCGAATGGAAAAAGGTTTTACCGGAAGACGTCTATGAAGTAACCCGTAATGCTGACACGGAAAGACCTTTTACAGGGAAGTATTGGGACACGGATGAAAAAGGAACTTATTATTGTGCCGCCTGTGGCAATAAATTATTTCGTTCTGGCGCCAAATTTTCAAGCAATTGTGGTTGGCCAAGCTTTTTTGAACAAGACAACAAGAGCAGTGTTATTTATAAAACCGACAATTCTCTTGGAATGGAAAGAATTGAAGCCCTTTGCGGAAGATGCAACGGTCATTTAGGTCATCTTTTTGACGATGGACCTGCTCCAACGGGAAAAAGATACTGTATGAATTCTATCGCACTTGACTTTATTCCTGATACTAAATAAAAATAAATCTAATCTACATATGAAAAATATATTTTTAATAGTGCTATTGACTTCATTTGGCATGTTTGGACAAAACAGCGCAATTGATAAAACCAAAAAACAATCCAATTTTGAAACTATTACATTGGCCGGCGGTTGTTACTGGTGCGTTGAAGCAGTTTATGAAAATCTAATTGGAGTAAAATCGGCGGTATCAGGATACGCAGGCGGGAAAATCGCAAATCCTACTTATGAGGATGTTTCTACCGGAAGATCCGGTTATGCCGAAGTAGTTCAGATTACCTACGATAAAAAAGTAACAAATCTGGATGAGATTTTCAAAGTTTTCTTTACAGTTCATGACCCAACCACATTAAACCGACAAGGTGCTGATGTAGGAACACAGTATCGTTCGGCGATTTTTTATAAAAATGAAGCACAGAAAAAGGCGGCGCAAACGATCATCGCTGCAATGAAAAAAGCTGGAATTTATGACAGTCCGATAGTTACAACATTGGAACCGTTGACTAAATTTTACAAAGCCGAAGACTACCATCAGAATTATTACGCCAACAATAAAAGCCAACCGTATTGTCAAATGGTAATTCAACCCAAAATGGAAAAATTTGAAAAGCTTTTTAAAAGCCGATTAAAGAAGAAAAAATAAATTATCAAACTATCGCCTTGTTACTGCAAACAAGGCGATTTTTTTTTACATCTTACTTAAAGCAAGATACTTTGCACACTATTTTAAAATTACTGCAAGGCAAAATATTTTTGCTATATTTGTTTTGACTGACCGTATTTACCTCTAAAACAGCTTGAATTTCATTTGAAATGATTGCTGTTATGAAACCAAACCTTACAACACAACTAATGAAAAAAATCATTCTTTTTACAGGATTACTCACTTTTTCCATTTTTGCTTCTGCGCAAAATGCAGCACTAAAAGCTAAGATTGCTCAAAAGGCAGCTTCTTTAGAATCCAAAGTTATTACTTGGCGAAGAGACTTTCACCAAAATCCAGAATTAGGAAACAGAGAATTTAAAACTGCCGAAAAAATAGCGGTACACCTGCGTTCTCTTGGGATTGAGGTACAAACCGGAGTAGGAAAAACTGGAGTTGTTGGTATTCTAAAAGGAGGAAAACCAGGTCCGGTTGTTGCCCTAAGAGCAGATATTGATGCACTACCTGTAAAAGAACGAGTAGACATTCCTTTTGCTTCCAAAGCAGAAGGGGAATACAATGGCAAAGTAGTTCCTATCATGCACGCTTGTGGGCACGATACACATATTGCAATTTTAATGGGAACAGCCGAAATTTTAGCATCTATAAAAAATGACTTAAAAGGAACCGTTAAATTCATTTTTCAACCTGCAGAAGAGGGACCGCCTGAAGGCGAAGAAGGAGGAGCAGAATTGATGATAAAAGAAGGCGTTCTTACTAATCCCAAAGTAGATGTTATCTTCGGATTACATATTAATGCCCAGACAGAAGTTGGCACAATAAAATACCGTCCAAGAGGTACAATGGCAGCATCCGATTGGTTTAAAATAAAAATAATGGGAAAACAAACGCATGGTGCTTATCCGTGGCTTGGTATTGACCCAATTGTTACCGCTTCTCAGATTATAATGGGATTGCAAACCATTGTTAGCCGAAATGTAAACATAACAGAATCAGCAGCAGTTGTAAGTGTTGGACAAATAAATGCAGGGGTACGAAGTAATGTGATTCCGGAGGAACTTACAATGAATGGTACCATTCGTTCTCTAGACAGCAAAGTACAGCAAATGGTTCATTCCAGAATAAAACAAATTGCAACGGCAATAGCCGAAAGTGCCGGAGCCACTGCCGATGTGAGTATAACCAACAAAACTGCTATTACCTACAACGACCCATCATTGACTGAAAAAATGATTCCAACATTAGAAGCTGTTGCTGGCAAAGAGAATGTTCTACTGACTCCTGCAGTTACAGGTGCCGAAGATTTTTCATTTTATCAGGAAAAAATACCGGGTCTATACTTCTTTTTGGGAGGTGCTCCTAAAGGCAAGCCAACATCAGAAACTGCTCCACATCATACTCCTGATTTTTATATTGATGAAAGCGGTTTTGTGTTAGGAATGAAAGCAATGTCTGACTTGACTATAGATTATATGGAAATGAACCCTAAAAAAAATAAGTAATTATATCAGCAAATGCACTAACGAGGTATTGCCAATTTATAATCAATAACAAAACAAGAAAAATACAAAAAACGCTTCACTATAATGAGGCGTTTTTTTAATGGAATTACTTGAATTAGCGGGCTGAAATTCATATATTTATATTGATTTTCAACAACTTAAAAACAACACTATGTATAACGGACATCATTTCGGTGGAATGCATTTTTTCTGGTGGATTTTTTGGATCATCCTCCTCATTTGGGTATTTGCATCTCCTTATAACTTTCTTGGTCAGCGAACAAAAAAGGAAACTTCATTGGATATTCTGAAAAAAAGATTTGCCAAAGGAGAAATTACAAAAGAAGAGTTTGAAGAAAAAAAGAAATTTCTTGAAGATAATTAAAACAAAAAACAAACTTCTTTATGCCTTTTTAAACACATCTATTGTTGCAAGTATCATCCCTTTTTATTCTAAAATAATATTTTATAAAAAATGAAAGCACTTAAAACATATTTTAATAAACGAAAAAGTGCCATAAACCGTATTTTAGAAAAATCTCCAAAATCCTATATTCCGGAGACTTTCCATAGCCTTCGAGTAGAAATCAAGAAAATAAACGCTTTATTTGATTTGTTAAACTATTGCTCTAAAAAATTTAAACGCAAAAAAAACTACTCCCCTTTTAAACTTATTTTTAAACAGGCTGGAAAAATCAGAGAACTTCAAATAGAACAATCCTTACTTGCTGAACAGCCTAATTCTCATTTGCTGCAAGCTTACTACAAGCATTTAAAAAAACTCGAAACTAAAGAACTGAAACGTTTCTTCGCAATTGCGAATAAGAGTTTCGTTATTAAATTTAGAAAAAAGTACCGCAAAATAATTCCCTTACTTACTCAAGCAAGTAAAAAAAAGGTTAACCGCTATATGGATAAAAAGAGAAGGGAAATTAAAAAATTAATGTGCAAAACCAAGTTTAAAAAAACGCAAATGCACACTTTTCGCAAACGATTAAAAACACACCAATACAATGAAAAAATCCTAAGCTGCGAATCACAAAACCAATCGTTGCAAAACAAAAATATTTTATCGGATTTACTTGGAGAATGGCATGATTACGAAGTGGTCATCAATCATTTAAAAAAAGGTATTAAGTCAAATGAGACAATTTCAAGCGAAACCAAACAACTTCAAGTAACTAAAGCACTATTAACTTCAAAAAGAGAATTGTTATTCGATAAAATAAATGCAACTTTACCCTATCAGACTCTTTTATAAATAATTGAGATCAATAAAAAATAAAAACTATACTTAATAACTGTAGGAATCGTGCGTTCCTCCTAAACTATTTTGAACACTATGAAACAAACCATTACGTTATTATTCTTATTTATTCTAGTCGGTTGCGCCAGTAATTCCACATATAAATCCGAAACGAAAAGCAAGGATTGGGCGATGCTCAACTTTGTAAAAGTAGACAGCCTTAACCCTATTTTAGAACCGCAATTAAATCAAGTTTTTCAATCTCCAATAAGCAACAAAGAAGTACACTGGGAAGAACGAAATGTCCTAAATCCATCAGCAATTGTCAAAGACGGAAAAGTATATCTTATCTACAGAGCACAGGACAAAGACATGACGTCAAGATTAGGGCTGGCTATCAGCGAAGACGGATTACACTTTAAAAAACAACCTGCACCTATATTCTATCCGGACAACGATACGATGAAACAGTATGAATGGAAAGGTGGCGTTGAGGATCCAAGAATCATAGAAAGCGAGAATGGAACTTATATCATGACCTATACCTCTTATGATGGCAAAACAGCACGCCTATGTCTAGCCAGCTCAAAAGATTTAAAAACGTGGACAAAACACGGTTTAGTTTTAAATGAAGAAAAACACAAAGATTTGTGGTCAAAATCTGGAGCTATCGTTTGTAAATTAGCCGGCGATAAAATCATAGCTACAAAAATCAAAGGCAAATACTGGATGTATTTTGGGGATACTGATTTGTATCTGGCAACTTCTGAAGATCTAATCCATTGGAAAGTAGCCGAAAATGAAGAAAGCAAAAAAATGATTACCGTTTTACATCCTCGAATGGGATATTTTGATAGTCGTTTAGTAGAACCCGGTCCTTTTGCTTTACTCCAAAAAGAAGGTATCCTACTGATTTACAACGGAAGTAATGCGGCTAATTATAATGATTCGAGTTTACCTAAATTTACGTACGCAGCAAGTCAAGCGCTATTTGACAAAGAGAAACCCTATAAATTAATAGACCGAATGGAGGATTATTTTATTCATCCGGACAAACCTTATGAAAAAACCGGTGAGGTAAATGAAGTTTGCTTTGTAGAAGGATTGGTTTATTTTAAAAAACAATGGTTTCTGTATTATGGAACTGCTGATTCAAAAATTGCTGTGGCAGTTAAAAAATAAAAACAAAACAAGCATTTGATATTCCAAAACCAATTAGAAACTTACCGACTCAAAATAAATTCTTATGAAACAAAACAGATTCAAATTTCATTTCTTTCTAAATCTAATTCTTGCTTTAGTATTTTTCAATACTGCAACTACTGCTCAAGAAAAAAAAGTAGCACCAACATCCGCAGCACTATATAAGGAAATCGAACAAATGGACGAGATTATGTTCGAAGCGTTCAACAAAAAAGATTTCGAAAAATTCAAATCTTTATTTACTGAAGATTTAGAATGGTTTCAAGACAATGGCGGATTGCTTTCGCATGAAACCGTTTTTACTAATTTTTCGAATATGTTTAAAAATGAAAACAAACTAACCCGAAAACTAGTCAAAGGAACGCTGGAAGTCCATCCTATCAAAGACTATGGAGCAATTGAAATTGGCGTACACGAATTCAGACATATGGAAAACGGAAAAGAAGAAATTGGAACGTTTAAATTTCTTATGATTTGGAAGAAAAAAGACAATCAATGGAAAATATCCAGAGTAATCAGTTACGATCATTAAGTCTAAATTATAAGCTTTGCTTTCTTTGTAATAAAAACCGACGCGATTCCTGTTGCATCAGGAACACAATAAAAAAATAACACTTCGCTTTAATACCTGTAGAAAATCCGTTTTAAAAATTTAAAAACGGATTTTTTTATTTTTTTAATATATACTTATTTGATTTTAAGTTATTTAAACAAAAATAAAAACCCCCAATTCAATATTTTATCTGTTTATTTTGTAAATTAGTGGTTCCCCAAAAGCCATTTATCGCGCTTCGATAGTTCAAATGAATTACTAAGCAAGAGTTTGCACCATCCCGAAAAATTGACATTACTTTTTTAATCGAACTGCATAGAAAATAAATTAAAAAAATATTAGTTAAAGTGTCGCCAAATTCCTTATTTCTAATTAAAAATGGTGTGTTAGCAAAAGTCGATATGCATCCAGAATGAAGCTGAAATATTTTTTTTAATGGACAACAAAATAGTGTCCAACTTAGTCTAATCAATAAAAAATGAAATAAAATGAAAGCAATTAAAATGATTTCGATGTCTTTACTCATTGGATTATTCCTAATAATGAGTTCAAATGTGTATGCACAAGACCCAATGAAAGCAGGTCCAAAAGTGTATAAAAAAATCCTCCTTGAGAATGATAAAGTGAGGGTCATGTCTGCAGAATTTGCCCCAGGCGCAACAATGCCGTGGCATAGCCATCCGCATCACACCGTGTATGCTTTGACCGGTGGTAAAATTAAAATAACAGAAAAAGGTAAACCTGCAACTAATGCAGATATCAAAGCTGGAGATGTATTATATTTCCCTCCCGTAACCCACATGGCAAAAAACACAGGAACTACCACATTCAAGATTGTGGTGACAGAAATAAAACCTGCCAAGAAAAAATAATCTAATCCTATTAAAAAGCAGCCCTTATGAGACTGCTTTTTTTTAAAATAAAATTATATCACTTAAAAAATTAATTTCCTATAGACTCTTTTATCATCAACGCACATTTCTCACCATCAATAGCGGCAGATATAATTCCGCCGGCATAACCTGCGCCTTCTCCACAAGGATACAACCCTTTTATTTGAACATGCTCATAAGTCAAAGGATCTCTGGGAATACGCACTGGCGAAGACGTTCTGGATTCTGGTGCATGAAGTATGGCCTCATTTGTCAAATAACCACGCATCGATTTTCCAAATTCAGTGAATCCTTCTCGCAATATTTGCGTTAAAAATCCAGGAAAAACCTGTCCCATTTCAACTGAAGTTGTTCCGGGAACATAAGACGTTTTAGGAATATCTGAGGAAACTCTGTTTTGTGTAAAATCAATCATACGCTGTGCAGGAACTTTTTGGCTTTCTCCTGCCAAGTGCCAAGCACGTTGCTCGATGCTTTTTTGGAATTCCATTCCGGCCAAAGCACCAAATTTAGCAAAAGGCTTAAAATCTTCCAGTTGCAATTCAATTACAATTCCGGAATTGGCGGTAGCCTGATCCCTTTTGGATGGCGACCAACCATTGGTGACCACTTCGCCAGGACTTGTAGCACAAGGTGCAATCACGCCACCGGGACACATACAAAAGGAATACATTCCCCTTCCTCCCACTTGTTTCACAATAGAATATGGAGCTGGAGGCAAAAATTCTCCACGATAATCACAACTGTATTGAATACTGTCAATCAAAGATTGAGGATGCTCTGCCCTTACGCCCAAGGCAAAAGGTTTGGCCTCGATAAAAATCTTTTTTCTATCCAATAATTCAAAAATATCACGAGCCGAATGTCCAGTGGCCAAAATAAGTTTATTAGCAAGAATCGTGTCCCCTTTTTGAGTAACGATACCCTGCACTTCATTGTTTTTTATTAAAATATCAGTCAGTCTGGTTTCAAACAAAACTTGTCCGCCACATTCAATGATTTTTTCTCGAATGTCCTGAATGATTTGAGGTAATTTATTGGTACCAATATGTGGGTGCGCCTCAATCAGAATATCGGCTGAAGCTCCAAAAGCAACAAACAATTCCAAAACGCGTGTTACATCACCTCTTTTTTTAGAACGCGTGTATAATTTCCCGTCTGAATAGGTTCCTGCACCACCTTCGCCAAAACAATAATTAGAATCTTCATTTACAAAATGATCCACATTGATGGCTTTCAAATCTCTTCTTCTGCCTCTTACGTCTTTTCCACGCTCAATAACTATAGGCTTTAAACCCAATTCTATCAATTGCAAGGCAGCAAAAAGTCCCGCAGGTCCTGCGCCAACAACGATTACTTCTTGAGCTGTAGCTACATTACCATAATCCGGAAGTTGTATTTTTTGCTCTTGAAAAGGCTCTCCTTTTAAATAGATTAAAACCTTAAGATTGATTTTTATAGCTTTTTGACGGGCATCAATAGATCTTTTTAGGATAGAAACGTGCTGAATTTCATTTACGGAAATCTTAATTTGTTTCGATAAATGATTTTTCAACAACAAATCATTTGCTGCAATTTCTGGAGATACTTGTAATAAGAGTTCTTGAGGCATTTTTTTAGATTATCGATTTTTAGATTATTTGACTTTTAAAAATGTCTAAAATAATCCAGGTACAAAAGTAGTATTTTGTATTGACTTCTTGTTATTGAAAGGAAAATGCATTTTTCAAATTTTCAAATTGCCTAATTTTCGAATTAGACTTTGTAACTTTGCAATTCAAAAATAGTAAAACGATAACTCCTCAACCGATTAAACAATAAAGAATAAAGTTAATATTTGATTTTAGAGGAACACTGATTACTGAACACTGATTACTGAACTTTTGTACCTCATAAAAAATGTCTAGACAAATAAAACTGATATGGGATTTTCGTGGTCCGGCTGCTGCAAAAACAGCAGAGCATCACGAAATTCATTTAAAAGAATACATCACAATTGAAAAATTACCATTAAAAATAACGGGTTTTGAAATTCAAGGTGAAATGCAAGCTATTGCTTTTATGGTAGTAACCGATGAAAACATGATTCAGGTTCGAGATGCTTTGAAACCGCATCGTGGGGAGCTTTTTTAGTTTGCAGTAATCAGTATTCAGATTGCAGAACACACTGAACACTGACCACTGACCACTTTTCTTAATTAGCAACCTCGCTGATAAATTTAATTCGCATCAAGCGCAATTCATCAATATCGTAATCGCCATCAAATTCTTTGAGTGCGTTTTCTATATTATCGGATTCAGATTCCATAAAATAGTCATGAATTTCCTCTTGTTGATCATCATCAAGCATATCATCAATCCAATATTTTATATTCAGTTTAGTTCCGGAATACACAATTTGCTCCATTTCTTTAATCAATGCATCCATATTGATGCCTTTGGCAGAAGCAATATCATCAAGAGATAATTTTCTGTCGATATTTTGAATGATATAAAGTTTATTTACGGAGTTTACTCCTGTAGATTTCACCACTAAATCTTCTGGACGAATGATATCATTATCTTGTACATATCGACTGATTAATTCTAAGAATTCCTTTCCGTATTTCTTAGCTTTTCCTTCGCCTACACCATGAATATTAACTAATTCTTCTTGAGAAACAGGATATTTCAAAACCATATCTTCCAATGATGGGTCTTGAAAAACTACAAATGGAGGAACGCCTAATTTCTTAGCCACTTTTTTACGCAAATCACGCAACATACCCATCAATAATTCATCGGCAGTTCCGGTAGATTTAGAAGCGGTAACAATGGCTTCATCCTCAGATTCGTTGTATTCATGATCTTCAGACATCATAAAAGACTCTCGGTTTTTAATAAAATCCAATCCTTTCTTGGTGATTTTTACAATACCATAGGTTTCAATATCTTTCGATAAAAATCCTGCAACAAGAACTTGTCGCAATAAAGCCATCCAGTATTTTTCATCATGATCTGAACCACATCCAAAAAAGGACTGCGCATCTGTTCTATGTGCTTTGATGACAGCATTGACACGGCCAATCAAGGTAAAAACAACTTCTTTTGATTTGTACAAATGCTTCGTATCGCGAACTACTTCTAGTAATTTAACCACTTCATCAATAGCTTCAACTTTGGTTTTTGGATTTCGAATATTGTCATCCATATCAGCACCATCACCATTAACATCATCAAATTCTTCTCCAAAGTAATGAAGCAGAAATCTCCTTCTTGACATAGACGTTTCGGCGTAAGCCACAACTTCCTGCAACAAAGCAAATCCAATTTCTTGTTCTGCCACTGGTTTACCTGACATGAACTTTTCTAACTTCTCTACATCTTTATAGGAGTAATAGGCCAGACAATGGCCTTCTCCACCGTCACGACCTGCGCGACCAGTTTCCTGATAGTAACTCTCTAGTGATTTTGGAATATCGTGGTGAATCACAAAACGCACATCCGGTTTGTCAATTCCCATCCCAAAAGCGATGGTTGCCACCACCACATCTACATCTTCCATAAGGAACATATCTTGGTGTTTGGCACGGGTTTTAGCATCTAATCCCGCATGATAAGGCACGGCACTTATTCCATTTACTTGCAAAACTTCGGCAATAGCCTCTACTTTTTTACGGCTTAAACAGTAAATAATTCCTGATTTGCCTTTATGTTGTTTTATAAAACGAATAATATCCGATTCTATATTTTTAGTTTTAGTACGTACTTCGTAATACAGATTGGGTCTGTTAAATGATGCTTTAAAAGTGGTAGCATCAGACATGTCTAAGTTTTTTAGAATATCTTCCTGTACTTTTGGCGTAGCTGTTGCTGTAAGCCCAATAATAGGGACATCTCCCAATTGCTTGATGATATGCTTTAAATTCCTGTATTCCGGTCTGAAATCATGTCCCCACTCCGAAATACAATGCGCTTCATCGATAGCTACAAAAGATATGGTAACATTTTTAAGAAAACTCACATATTCTTCCTTTGTTAAAGACTCAGGTGCAACATATAATAACTTCGTCAATCCTGAAGTAATATCTTTTTTTACCTGAGTAATTTCGGTTTTAGTAAGAGAGGAATTTAAAACATGGGCAACGCCATTTTCAGAAGACAAACTTCTTATGGCATCCACTTGATTTTTCATTAAAGCAATAAGGGGCGAGACTACGATAGCAGTTCCCTCTTGAATCAAAGCAGGTAATTGATAACAAAGTGATTTTCCTCCTCCTGTGGGCATTATCACAAATGTATTCTGTTGGTTTAGGATACTTTTTATGACCTGTTCCTGCAACCCCTTAAATTGGCTGAAGCCAAAATATTTCTTTAATTCTTTGTGTATGTCAATTTCGTTTGAATTCATTCTTTATTATGTGGTATTTTGTATAAATTTGCAACACCTAAAGGTACAAATTTCTTTTACACATACAAATTTTAATTATTCTGTTTTGATATCTAAAGAAAATATATTGGCTAGCGCCAAAAAAACTATTTTATCGGAAAGCCAATCCATTGCTAAACTAACTGATTTTCTTGATGAAAACTTCATTGAAGCGACACAAAATATCTATAATTCCAAAGGAAGACTAGTGGTTACAGGGATAGGAAAAAGTGCTATTATTGCCCAAAAAATGGTAGCCACTTTTAATTCTACCGGAACACCATCGCTATTCCTTCACGCCTCAGAGGCTATTCACGGTGATTTAGGAATGATACAAAATGACGATAGTATCATTTGCATTTCTAAAAGTGGTAACAGTCCTGAGATAAAGGTTTTAGTACCACTCTTAAAACGTTTTGGAAATACATTGATTGCAATAACTGGAAATACTGCTTCTTTTCTTGCTAAAGGTTCTGATTTTGTTTTGAACACCACTGTAGATGCCGAAGCTTGTCCTAATAACCTTGCCCCAACTAACAGCACTACTGCTCAATTAGTTATGGGCGATGCGCTTGCCATTTGCCTTATGGAAATGCGTGATTTCAAACCGGAAGATTTTGCTGTTTACCATCCCGGAGGCGCATTGGGCAAGAAATTGCTGTTGCGTGTAAAAGACATGTTGGAACACACCCTAAAACCTATGGTATCGCCTGATGCATCTATAAAAAAGGTAATTTTCGAGATTTCTGAAAAACGTCTTGGTGTAACTGCGGTTGTCGATGAAGATAAAGTTATCGGTATTATTACCGATGGTGATATTCGAAGAATGTTAAACGACAGAGACTCTTTCATTGATTTGACTGCCAAAGACATTATGACAAAAAACCCAAAATTAATACCATCTACCGCTATGGTTGTAGATGCATTGAACATCTTGGAAGACTTCTCTATCACACAATTAGTTGTTGTTGATAATGGAGAATACAAAGGAGTATTACATTTACACGATATTTTAAAAGAAGGAATACTATAATGGCGAAAAAAAACTTAAACGAAATGTCGTTTTTAGATCATCTTGAAGAATTAAGATGGTTATTGGTTCGAAGCACAATTGCAATATTAATTTTGGCTACCATCACTTTTTTCATCAGTGATTATATTTTTGATGTCATCATTTTTGGCCCCACAAATGCTAATTTTATAACTTATCGCTTTTTTTGCGACCTCTCAAATCAATTGGGCTTTGCCGAAAGTATTTGCGTAACCGAAATGCCTTTCATCATCCAAAACACAAACATGGAAGGACAAATCAACGTTTTGATTTGGACCTGTATAACTGCCGGATTTATTCTTGGTTTTCCATTCATCCTGTGGGAAGTTTGGAAATTCATCAGTCCTGCATTATATGATACTGAGAAAAAACATGCGAGACTTTTTATAGTTTCATCTTCATTACTTTTCTTTCTGGGTGTATTGTTTGGCTACTTTGTAATTGTACCCATGTCAGTGAACTTTTTTGCCACTTTCACCATTAGTGCAGTAGTAAAAAACCAGTTTAGTATTGATTCATATATTGGCTTGGTAAAAACAAGTGTTATTGCTTGTGGATTGTTTTTTGAATTGCCTATAATCATTTATTTCCTAACCAAATTAGGTTTGGTTACACCAGTTTTCTTGAGAAAATATTGGAAATATGCCGTAATCATCATTCTTATAGTTGCAGCAATTGTAACCCCTCCGGATGTGGTGAGTCAAATAATTGTAACCATTCCGATGTTGTTAATCTATGAAGCAAGTATCTTAATTTCAAAAATAGTAGTAAAAAATAAAAAAAAATTAAATGGCTGATATAATCGAAGAATTCAATGAGTACCGTTCTAAAATGAACGAAAAATTATTGGCAGACAATAATAAAATTGTAAAACGAATTTTCAATCTAGATACCAATGCGTATGCGGCGGGAGCATTAGACGTGAAAACTAAAGAGCTTCTGGGATTAGTAGCTTCGGCAGTTTTACGTTGTGATGATTGTGTAAAATACCATTTAGAAACCAGCTATAAAGAAGGTGTAACCAAAGAGGAAATGATGGAAGCCATGGGAATTGCAACACTTGTAGGAGGAACTATCGTAGTACCTCACTTAAGGAGAGCATACGAATTCTGGGAAGCACTGGAAGAAACTGCTGTGAAATAATTGTTAAGAAGCAAAATCGTTTAATTGTTTATTCGTTTATTTGAACGATTAAACAGTTAAATGATCAACGATTAAACTAAAAAAAATGAAATTAAGAGCCGAAAATCTAATCAAAACCTACAAAGGACGAAGTGTTGTAAAAGGCATTTCGGTAGAAGTAAATCAAGGCGAAATCGTAGGGCTTTTGGGACCTAATGGTGCTGGAAAAACTACTTCTTTTTATATGATTGTAGGATTGGTTAAACCAAATTCAGGCAATATATTTCTGGATGATTTGAATATTACCGATTATCCTATGTACAAAAGAGCACAGCAGGGAATAGGTTATTTAGCACAGGAAGCATCCGTTTTTAGAAAATTAAGCATTGAAGATAACATCCTAAGTGTATTGCAATTGACAAAACTTTCCAAAGCGGAACAAGAGGCTAAAATGGAAAGTTTAATTGAAGAATTCAGCTTAGAACACATTCGTACGAATCGTGGCGATTTGCTTTCCGGTGGAGAACGCCGTCGTACCGAAATTGCACGTTGTCTTGCCACAGATCCAAAATTCATCTTATTAGATGAACCATTTGCGGGTGTCGATCCTGTTGCCGTAGAAGACATTCAGAGAATTGTAGCGCAGTTAAAAAATAAAAATATCGGTATTTTGATTACGGACCACAATGTACAAGAAACCTTAGCTATTACGGACAAAACCTATCTTATGTTTGAAGGTGGAATCCTAAAAGCAGGAATGCCAGAAGAATTAGTAGAAGATGAAATGGTACGTCGCGTATATCTTGGTCAAAATTTCGAATTGAGAAAGAAAAAATTGGAGTTTTAGAAAAAGTGTTCAGTATTCAGTATTCAGTGTTCAGTTCTAAAAAAGTTGACAGTAATCTGTCGCTGTTCGCAGTTCTAAAAAGTGGTCAGTGTTCAATTTAAAAAAAAGTCGACAGCAGTTAATCTCGGTTTTCTGATATAAATTACTAACCCTAAAGCGATACCCCAAATTTTTGAGGATTTAAAATCATGTAATTAATCAGCTTTCCAACCTCATTACTTTCGTTTAATAATTCGTCATAAACACTTTCGTTTATATAATTACATTTAAGTGAAAACTCAAGCCAAACTTGAGTTTCTGAATTTTCAGCATCTGAATCGGTTAATTTGCTATGAAAATTTTTAGGATAGACTCTTTTTCTATAGGATTCTGAAATATTAGCTGACACACTTCTTGAAGAACGCCTAATTTGATCCGTCAATGAATACATTTCTTCTTTTGGAAACCGTTTTGTTATTTCAAAAATTTTCATAGCTAATGAAAATGATTTCTGATACGCTAATAAATCTTGGAATTTCATATATACTTATTTAAAGCTAATTACTAAACACTCATCATTGGACACTGACTCCTAAAAACTGATCACTGAACACTGACCACTGCTTACTGACTACTGATCACTGAACACTGACTACTGATCACTGACCACTTCTCACTAAAAAAAACTACTCCACAGTAATGTACCGCAACTGCTGTAAATCTCCATTGTATATATTTATGTCTACATTACCTTTAATGCCAGGAACTGATGCCTTTTCGGTGAATTGCCAAAACAACCAATCTTCGGCTATTTCTTCTCTGTAGAAATTGTAATTAGCAATCCAAAAAAGATAATCACTAAATTCTTCTTTTAAAAAATCATCATAGTAGCGTTCGCCGGTATAGATAATCGGCTTCACTCCGTAATGTGACTCTACAGCATTTAACCATCTTTTCAAACCTAACTTAAGATTTTCAATCGATTGGTTTTTAGGAAGTTTTTCAATATCCAAAACAGGAGGTAAATCTCCTTTTTGAAGGGTTACTGTTTTTATAAAAAGTTCGGCTTGCTCCATTGAATTTTCGTTGGGACGATAATAATGATAGGCTCCGCGAATCATTTTATTTTCTTTGGCGCCAAGCCAATTCTTATTAAACTGGCGGTCTTTCCTGTCTTTTCCAACAGTGGCACGGATAAACACAAAATGCAGCGGGTATTTATTTTCTAAAGTATCTACATAAGTCCATCGGATTTTTCCTTGATATTCTGAAACATCCAAACCAATACTTTTTCCTTTGTGTTTTTCTAAAACCTGATAATTGCGAACGTCAGAAATGCGCTTGGCTTCTGTTTCTTCTCTTAGAATTTTATCTGATTTAAAACTAAAATAGTAGGCTAAACCATCTCTATAATGATAGCCAACAGCAACAATCAGCAAAACAAAAAAAGCAACAATAAAATAACGCAAAACCTTCCCGGAGAAAACAGTTACTTTCTTTTTGGGTTTACGAACTACCGTAGTTTTTCTTCTGACCGTTTTTCTTTTCATCCAAAAAAACTACTTTTTCAGCATTTTATTATTTATTACTGACAACAAAACATAGAAAAGAATGACCAAAGGAATGCCTAAATATTGGAGAAAAATTAATAACAAAAGGGAACAAATCAAAAACACAATTTGAAGTGCATTATCCTTGAAATTGAACTTCTTGATTTTTAAGGAGAACAAAGGAATTTCAGCGTTCAAGATATAAGCGCTCAATACCGTTATTACCAGTAAAACCCATTGATTTGTCAATATTTCAATTACAAATAAAGAGTCGGTGTATTTTAAAACCAAAGGCAGACTTAAAATAAACAATGCATTGGCAGGAGTTGGCAAACCAATAAAAGAATCAGTTTGGCGGGTATCAATATTAAAATTTGCCAATCGGTAACAAGAACCCAATGTAATTAAAAAACCCAAATAAGGAAACCATTGCAAATATCCTTCTACCACTGGTGATAGATGGCTAACCATCATTTGAGACATCACTAAACCCGGCACAACTCCACTGGTAACCATATCTGCCAAAGAATCCAACTGCAAACCAAGCGGGCTCGATACTTTGAATAATCGGGCAAAAAAACCATCAAAAAAGTCTAGGAATATACCCAAGCAAACAAAATAAAATGCCATTTCAAAATCTTGGTTGAAAGCAAAAACCAAAGCGATACAACCGCAAAAAAGATTTAGTAAAGTAATAATATTGGGGATATGCTTTTTAATAGTCATAGTTATAAAATTTAGTGAACCACAGTTGGCAAATTTAGCATAATAAGTCAAGGAGAAGTACGTTTTTTAATAGAGTTTTTTCAACAGTGATTTCTTGTTTGGATATATTTACCGAAAGGAAGAAATAAGCTCGGTAAAAAATTATATTTTTGATAAAAATTAAACAGACTTTTAGTTTGTAAAAATGACCCCATTGAAAAAAAGCTTCCTATTTGCAGCGGTTTTGGTTAGTACGCTAAATTACAGTCAAGCCGTCAGAAAATACTCGAATGAGTTTATGAATATCGGCGTGGATGCGGCTGCATTAGGCATGTCTAATACTGTTGTGGCTACTACGAGTGATGTTAATTCGGGGTATTGGAATCCTGCAGGACTGATTCATCTGGAAGACCATCAGGTATCCTTGATGCATGCTAATTATTTTGCCAATATAGCCCAATACGATTATTTGGCCTACGCAAGTCCTATAGATGACCGGAGCGCTTGGGGAATTTCATTAATTCGTTTTGGTGTCGATGATATTTTAAATACTACCGAACTAATCGACAGCCAAGGTAATATTGACTACAACAGAATCAGTCTTTTCTCTACGGCCGATTATGGTTTTACTTTTTCTTATGCTCGAAAACTACCTGTTCCCGGATTTCAATATGGCGTAAACGCAAAAGTTATCCGACGAATCATTGGCAAATTTGCCAATTCCTGGGGCTTTGGTTTTGATGTCGGATTACAATTCGAAAAGAACAACTGGCAATTTGGATTAATGCTCCGGGATATAACCACCACGTATAACGTATGGAATATTGATGAAGACGAATATCAGAAAATTGCCAATTCTATTCCCGGAGAAAACCAAGAATTACCGGAGAGTACTGAGATTACGGCTCCAAAAGCACAATTAGGAATCGCTAAAAAATTCATCATTCGATATGATTACAGTATTTTGGCTGCTGCCAATATGAATATGCGATTTGCAAAAACGAATGATCTTATCTCCACCGATTTTGTCAGCATCGATCCGGCTTTAGGTCTTGAATTTGGCTATACTGATTTAGTATTTGTACGTGCAGGCGTGGGTAATTTTCAAAATGTACAACAACTGGATAACTCCGAAAAAGTGGGTTTTCAGCCTAATATTGGTTTGGGTTTCAAATACAAAGGCATCCAGATTGATTATGCACTCACTGATTTAGGCGACCAAAGTACAGCTTTGTATTCCAATATTTTTTCAGTTAAAGTAGATTTGGGAATGTTTAGAAATTAATTTAAAAACAACAATACCACAACAAATGGATATAGCTTCTTTAAAAAAAATAGTTCTTTTCATACTCTTGTTTTCAACTGCAAACTATAGTTTCGGACAAAGCATCCAATTATCAAAAAACACACAAGTCAGCGTGCTTACTTGCGGAACGGGGAATGAATCCTATTCTCTTTTTGGACATACTGCAATTCGAGTACACGATACGGTCAACGGAATTGATGTGGTATACAATTATGGCGCTTTTGATTTTAACACTCCTAATTTTGTTATGAAATTTATAAAAGGGGACTTGCAATATTTTGCCGTGGCACACTCCTACCCTGATTTCATTAATCAATATCAATATGAAAAAAGATCTGTTTATGAGCAGCAATTAAACATTCCATCCTCTTTGAAACAAAAACTATTTGACAATCTGAACACTTCATTGGCCTCAGGCGAAAGTCATTACACATACAAGTTTATTGATAAGAACTGTACATCGATGGTAGTTGACATCATCAACAAAACGCTAGACACTACCGCAATTGTAAAAAATGCAGATACCGACATCACTTACAGAACGATCCTTTATCCGTATTTTGACAATCACTTTTACGAAAAATTAGGGACAAGCATCATCTTTGGTAAAAAAGTAGACGGTTTAGGAACGCAACTATTTTTACCTTTTGAACTCCAAAAAAGCTTGGAAAAAGTTACTTTTCAGAATCATCCGCTGGCGCAGGAAAACAAGACACTACTAGAATTCGAGAATGAAGCTCCTGGCTCTTGGTGGAATAACATCTATACCTATATTATTTTTCTTGGGTTTGTGGTACTGATAAATAAGAAAAGTATCGATTTATTTTACCTCATCCTGATAGCGGTAATGGGTATGTTTTTTACTTTTGTCGGATTTTATTCGTCGCACTTGGAATTAGGATACAACTATAATGTTTTACTTTTCAATCCAACTTTAGTGGGGTTGCTTTATTTTTATTGGACAAAAAACAAAAAAGGAATTTACAATCTGGCAGTATTAAATATCCTGTCCTTAGGAATCTATTTCTTTGTTGTAATCAACAAAGCCCATTTTTTACTGGTATTACCATTATTAGTTACTAACGGAATTATTTTGGTCAGAATGGCAATGCAGAATAAAAAACGGATTCCAATTATCATTTAAAAATATTTTTTTTTAAATAATAATAATAATACTATTGCCCCCTATAAAACAAAACAGTGGTAATTGTTTTAAAAGCAATGTTTAAATCCAGAAAGATACTTCTGTGTTTGATATAATACAAGTCATATTGAAGCTTTATCAAACTGTCATCAATTGTCGCTCCATAAGCATAGTTCACTTGTGCCCATCCTGTAAGACCGGGCTTTATGATATGTCTTGTTTCATAGAAAGGCATCACTTCGGCAATTTCCTTTACAAAAAAAGGACGTTCCGGACGTGGACCAATAACGGCCATATCTCCTTTTAAGATATTTATAAATTGCGGAAATTCATCAATCCTGGTTTTTCGTAAAAACTTACCAAATACAGTTACTCGAGAATCATTTGTAGTGGTAAAAACAGCCCCGTTAGATTCGGCATTACTGACCATGGTCCTGAACTTTAAAATTTCAAATACCACGCCATCTTTACCAACACGTTCTTGGGTATAAAACAACTTTCCTCTGTTTCCTATTGCATTTCCTATCAATATAAATGGAAATAGCACAAGACCAATGGATAATCCAAGTACCGAAGCACTAATTTCAAAAATCCGGACTCCAATCAAGTACAACTTATTGTGATTGCTTCTGCTAAAAGGGAAAAATCGATAAAAATCCCTGGACATATAATGCACCGGAATACGTTGCGTTTTACTTTCATATACCTGCGTATATTCTCGAATTATAGCTCCGGATTCCAGTAAATGAAGTAATTGCTGATACAACTCAGCCGTAATTCCATCTGTTTTTTGGGAAGCAATTACAATTTCGGATATAGAGTTTTGTTTTACAAAAGAAAATAACGAATCTCGCTTTATATTTTTAACGTAGGGGTATTCGACTAGTTCATCTTCGGCAGCATCTGCGTTCACAAATGCAATTATTTTATAATGAGGGTCGATATACTCTAATCCGGATATCAACTCCTCTACCTGCTCTTTATCACAGATTAAAACTGCATTTTGTAAAAATCGATTAGACGCTAAAAATGCAACATAAAACATTCGCCATAAAAACAAAGCCAAAAACACAACAACATAAAACAATACAATCTGAATTCTTTTCGAAGGAAGTTCCGGCGAATAAATAGGCGTTAACAAGTACACTAAAACGGTCGTTGAAACGGTTAGAATAGAACTCTTTAGTACCTGAAATTGATTACTGGCAACCTGAAGATTATACATTTCGAAAATAGTTCCGAAAAGATTAATATAAACACCCAGAATTAGCATCCAATATAAATTCTTGGTTGATAAAATAAAATAATCAAAATCAAATATATTTCCTATAAAAAATAAAGAACCAAAAACAAAAAACACATCAAAAATGCGAAGAATCATCTTTCGTTCTGATATTTCAAAATGTATTTTATCGACTGAGAACATAAGTGGTATTTACGTTTAGGACTGCAATTTAATGCTTTTGCTTCGAAGTAAATTTAAGAAATGTTGATTTTTTTAACAAAATTTTAATAGGTAGCAATTTAATACAATAGGAATCCTGATAAGAGTTCTAAAAAAAGTGATTAGAGTGTTTTTTCAAGTGCTAAAATGTATCCACAACAGATACGGAACACATTTAAATAATAATAATAATAATAATAATAATAGCTCAACGACCACTGATCACTGATTACTGATTACTGATCACTGACCACTAAAAAACCAATCACTCTTCTTCATTCTTAACCTTCCTAGGACTCCCCAATTGCACATTCAATAAAGATAAAGAATACACAAAAGCAGGTGCCGCAGTACGCATCGCAGCATGATTAATGGTTAACAACCAAAAGACAACAAAACACAATAAGAACATATTGAACTTATTTTCTAAATATAAAACCAGAGGTGTGAAAAATAAAATTAGTAATGCTAATACTCCTAATGAACCATGCTCCGCTAACATACGGGTAATTTCATCGTGTGACAAAGCCGCCCCCGGGGTGTCTAATTTTCTAACTTCAACTCCTTTCCCAACACCTACACCAAAAATAGGATTCTTTAAAAAGATATTAATTTCATCCGTTGCTATTTCCTCTCTTCCCGTCAATTGACTTTTTTTTGCCCTTCCGGCGGCATCTTGATTCGCATACCGCTTATCAATAAGCCCACCTGTTTGAAACGATGTATACGACCACGTTGCTATTAGTGAAATTACTAATAAAACTATGATATAATTTAATTTCACCTTCCCTGCAAAATTAGATTTAAAATACAAAAAGAACAGTAGTAAGAAAATCATCAAAAATCCGGTAATCATTCCCCCACGAGAAAAAGTAATCATCCCCCTATACGTAATATTCAAGGCTATAAAAACATTGATTAAAATTTGAAATTTTGATTTACTATCCAATATGATACGGGAAAAAAAAACAAACATTCCCAAGCCAAGTATAGTGGCTACTTGATTAGGTCCATAGCCACCGGAAGTTTCATAATTAGATTGTGTACTGGTGATAATATCTCTAACATTTGGTGTATACAGAGTCAAATACACCATACAAGTTACAATTGGCAAACCCATACTTAACAAAATACTATTAGTGTCTTCTAATGAAATTTTTCGTCTATAGGTATATAAGGAAGCGATTCCCAGACAAACAGGACCAGATATATTAAAAGCAATGGCTTTTCGGATATCAGTACCTAAATCCAATGCAAAAGTTGAAATGACGATACTAGGAACCAATAATATTAAAAAAAGCCAATACGGAGCAGCACCTTTAGAAAATCCGCTAAAATACATCCCTATAAAAATAAAAACCATCACCCCATATTTAGAAATTTCATATAAGGGGTTACCATTCGTCATCCTCAAAAAAACTTCACTTCCTACGATATATGCAGCCGCAACAAGTGCTTCATTGTTTCTATTTTGGCTTTTAATGACATAATAAACACCAAAAATAAAAATGAAATACCCATATATTTTAGAAATAAAAGGAACAGCATACACTATTGCCCCAAGAACGACATGGAAAAGAATTAAAAACAAATAGGATTGATCCTCTTTTTTCATTTACAACTATTATTTAACCAATTTAAATACGCTGCAACGACAGCTTTTTTTGAATAATGATTCTGTACCTTTTTATGAAGTAAATTGCCAAACTCCTGTTTCAGAACTTCGCTCTTTATTAATTCAACCAACGCTACATAAAACAAATGCTCTTCTTGAGCGGCAACTAGAAAACCGTTTTTACCATTGGCCACCAAAGAAGACACTTCCCCTACATCAGTCACTACAACAGGTTTTTTTAACCATCCATATTCTAATAGCGCTACCGGTAAACCCTCAGATTTCGACGTTAAAACGCCAATGGCAGATTGTCGCAAAATATTTTCAACATCTTGTTTCGTGCCGTAAAGAAACACATTTTTTTCTAAAGCAAAAGCAACTATTAAATCCTTAATTTTTTGGGAATAGGCATCATTAAAATCTTTTCCAACCAAATGAAAAGTCCATTCTGGATGAGATACTTTTAGTTTACATGCTACTTTCAATAATAAAAAGTGATCTTTCTGTATTCTCAAATTAGCCAAGCACACAATACGTTTTCCATCAATTCCCTTTAATACAGTATGGGCTGCGCTATTATTCCCTTCAGAAGGAAAATTAGGTAAATAAACCGTATTTTTAAAATTCATTTTTTGTTCAGCCCAAACTTTCAATTTTTGGTTTACGACTATAATTCCACTAAAAAAAGGCAAAGCTATTTTTAAAGCACGGATTGGTCTTTTGGATAAAAACTCACTATCTCCATAATGGTCATGCCAGATTAATTGTAAATACGGACAACTTAGTTTTAATAAAAAAGCTATAAAAAAAGAAGTACTATGGACATGAACAACAGTTACCTTATGCTGCTTTACGTAATTCCTTAACTTGTACAGTGCTTTTAAATCAACTGCTTTTTTTCTGTTCAAAAACAAATACGATACTCCTTCACCAACCTGACTTAAAAGTGCCCCTTCTTTACGGCTTACCACCAATCCGGAAAACTCAATTGTTTGGGCAAGCGCATTAGCATAACTCACCGCCATACGCTCGGCCCCACCAGCCTCAAGAGAATCTATAATCTGAATAATCCTTATTTTATGATTGTCATGTTGCATCTTTCTTCTTGATTCTTGCCTCTTGATTCTTGCCTCTTGATTCTTGATTCTTTCTTCTTGATTCTTTCTTCTTGATTCTTTCTTCTTGATTCTTTCTTCTTGATTCTTTCTTCTTGATTCTTTCTTCTTTCTTCTTGATTCTTGTTTCCTTAATCTAACTATTACAGTTTACCGCTCCCAATTCTAACCCTTCAAACCTTAAACTTTAAACTTCAAACCCCTATTCAATTAACTCCTGTATCGCATCTTCAAAAACATCTAGTGTAAACCTTCTGGACCATTCCGCAGCTTTATTTCGTTTAGCATCATACTCGGTTTGATCATGTAAAACAACCGCTATTTGCGTACTATCTTTTTCTAAATCCCGCTGTAATAAAATCCCTCTATTTCCATAGTCCAACATATAGGGCACACAAGAAACGGAAGTAGCAATTGGGACACAACCCCAAAACATACCTTCGGCAATTACTTTTGGCCAACCTTCACTGTCTGAAGGCAAAATCACAAAATGACTGTCCTGATAGGCTTTCTTAACAATATCCTGTGTCTGGTTTCCTTGTAATGAAACAATCTTTTCTAACGCATGGGTTCTAATATAATCCTGCAGTATTTCTCGTTCCGGACCTTCACCGTAGACACTTAGCCGTACTGAATATCCTTTAAGATGCAAATTTTCCATTAATTGTATCGCATATAACGGATGCTTTCCTTTCACTAAAGCACCCACAAAAATAAAATCAACTATTCCAATCAATTTTTTTTGAACAATAGGTACTATCTCGTTTAATGCATAAGAAGCCGTAAAAAAAGGTTTAATATTTGAGGTCATTCCTTCCCACTCCCCATAAACCAAAACCTGTATGTTTCGGGTTAAAAAAGTATTCTTCAAAATCCATTGCTGTAATTTATAAGTCAAAGGTTGCTTCGATTTTGGATCCCAATTACCAGCGTATTTAGCTGACTTTGGCGTAAAGGGAAAAAGCATCTGAATAAAACAAGCTAACAACCCTATATTTCCGGGGCAACGCAAATGGATGTGATCAGCATTTTTCATCGCTTTAAAAAGAATCCAAATTAAGTTAGGAAGCTTCAATAAAGTGATAAAAATAGATTTAATAGACAAAACATCGAAACTTGGAACAGGCAAAAATTGTATATTTTGATGACTGTAAGAAATGTCTATTAGTGTTTTATTCCCTGAGAACAAGGGCGCAACAATTATTAGTTCATTGACATTTTTACCCCAAATATTCATTTCTTTGACATACGGAGCATAAGCATAATACTGATTGCTTTCTTTAATATGTGGAACATGGGTAAATAGTACAAACTTCATCTTTCAACTACTATGTTTCAAATCTTCTTTTAAATTTGACTCGCCATTTAATATTGAATCAACCACATATTTTGCTTGCGCTCCAGGAGTACAATAGGTATCGAAATAAAATTTACCCCTTGCTGCTATAACTTCATGATAATCAGAATCATCTACTACTTTATCCAAAACAGGTTTAAATTGGCCTGTTTTTTCTATAAAATGGACTTCAGCACCATGCATGAAATTATGAGGCAGTTCAATTTTAAAAGGAAATGATAATACAAATAAACCTTGATTTAAATATTCAGCTAATCTCCAACTCACCGCTCCACAAACGGCAGGATTATTTAAAGCAATTTTAGAGGTAGCGCTTAACTTTGAAAACATTTTCGGGGAATATCTCTCCTCATTAAGCTCATTATCAAATCCATAATTATTCCCATCAGAGCGGGGTATAAACCCTCCTTTAAATACTATTCTAGTATCTGTTTTACAGAATCGAATAAACTCAGCCCGAATATAGTTGGTTTCAGGTTCTTTTTTCCAAATATTAGAGGAAAAGAAAATAAAATTATCTTTTTTAAAACTTCTTTTATACTGTCCATATAAAGGTCTTCTTAATAGAATATATATTTGTTGTATTACATCTTTTAATTTCAAATAACGCAACAAATTTATCCCAAATACACGGCAATAAAGGGGCACAATATTAACGGGATAATGTGGATAAAGCGGTTTAACTTTGGGCTGTTTATACGAATCATGATCAAGGAGTTTATTGGTTACAAAATAAACACTGGCTATTTCATATAATTCTTGCTGTACTCCAGTAGGATCATCATTATCAATCACTGCAATTGCATCATCAACCTTAAAAATAAGAATTGGTTTATTGTTGAACTGAGTAAAATTACTGTCCATTTTAAATTTAACCTTAAATGCTTGATTCAATCCCAATAAATAGTAGGAAGAATAAAAATTAGGGATATTCAATAATTGAATTGTTTTCATAATATAATCTAGTCTATACCTATTTCGAACCGTATATTAAATACATTCCATTTAGTAAATATTTATTTAGGCTTGTTAAACCATAAACTCCACCAACCTACCGTTCTTCCTAAAGCTTCAGTCAAGGCCTCTTTTTTATTGTTAGTAGTAAGAACATTAGTGTATCGTATTCCCGTTAAAAGTAGAGTAATCGCATGCCATTTAAAACAGTCATTGAGTTCAGGACTGGGGTTTTTCGTACGCCACACATACCATCCATTACGCACTACCATTCTACCGTATTTATATTGATTAGGTCTTCCTGAGGCATCATGATAATGATTTAATTTCGCTGAAGTATTCAAATATAACTTTCCCATTTTTGCTACTCTCAAAGTAAAATCAGCGTCTTCATACAATCCATATCCTTCAAAATAGGTCGAAAAATGTAAACTCTTAAATACTTCTTTTCTAAAAGAGGAGACGCCGCCCATTAGCATCTCTACTTCATAGGTTTTACCACTTGGAGGTAAAAATCCCACACTACGGCCATGAGAGTACTGCGACGAATAACCCGGTGGACAATCACTATCCAATCCCAATTTTTTACGCAGGACAAAACGACTGCCGTCATTTTGCTTCCACCCGTCATAATAAAATTCTTTAATGGTTGGTTGATAATCATATCCAACAAATTGAAATTTATTCTCATTGTTAATATACCCTCCAACACCCAGAGCTTGCGGGTAATCCGTGTAGGTTTTTAAAATTTGCTCAAAATACTCCTTTTCTAATACCGTATCATCGTCTAAAAAACAAACAATGTCAATTCCGTCACTTACTTTTCCTACGCCATAATTGCGTTGCTTGGTAAGACCTCTATCCTCAGGCGCCACTAAATGATAGTGCACTTTTTTAAAAAAATTTTGATTTAAAACAGTAGCTGTGTCGGAATTCAGGGAACCATCAACAATTATAACTTCATCTGGATAAACCGTTTGCCCAACAACAGACTGCAACAATTGCAGAATAGGTTTCGGACGCATATAGGTGCAAATTATCAGAGCAAATTTCATTTATATTTTTTCTTTAAAAAGAGTAGACAGCGTTATAAAATAGGTTTCTCTGTTCAAAAATTGAAGCCACAAATTACGGTTATTAACTTGCATTTTTTCAAAATCTTCATCACTTATTTTTTGATGAAAATCAATTAATGCTTCACAAATGTTAGCATCGGCAGCAAGAACACAATGCTCTGTCCAATTGACAATCCCATCCAAAGGTAATCTAAAATCAGTAGCTATTACAAAAGGAATCCTTCCCATAGCTAGGGTTTCATAAAAGCGAACCGAATAATTTCCAGCACCCCTAAGGCAAAATGTATAGGGGTTGGTAGCTAAATTTTCAAAAAAATCTTGTGTCGTTTTTTGTTTGTCCTCAGTTGTTTTTGCTCCCGCACGATATTGGTTTCTAAAAACAAAATCAGTTTCAATGTGATTGTTTTTTTGCAATAAAGACAAGTACTTATAGCGTTTTATGCTGGAAGGATAAAAAGATTGGTAATCGGTAAAGAGTACTTTGACCAATCGCTTGTAATTGTGTAATAAAAAAACTAACACTTCTTTTACCCATTTAGACCCTGAATTGCTGGCATGACCTACAAATCCAATTTTAGGCAAGGCTTCTTTAGCAATGGGGTGAAATTTATTTTGAATAATGGCATAAGGATCTTCAATAAATGAAGGCAAAATAAAAGTATTAGTATCAAATTTTGAATTAAAACCACTCAATCTGAAGGTATAAACTTCTTTCTTTAAAGTCAATCCATAATCTCCAGCGGTATAAACCCACACTTTTTTATGCAATGCAAGGGCTTTGTCTATATACTCAAAAAGCCATTTCTCCTGTTTTTTTTGAAAATATTCACTGATATCTAATGGCACAATTACCACAACAGCGTCCTCTATTTTAGTTACTAACTCATATTCATTTAACAATTGCTGGTTTTTTGTATAACACAAATCAAACAACAACGGAAAAACACAGCGTCGGTTTTTCGGTGTAATAAAATGTTGGTCTGTGTAAATTTTCAGCATTAGCTTTTAGAGTATTATTTCCTGAAATTTGTATACGTAATCAAGCCTCTTTTGTGGGTATTGTATAAAAATAATTCCAAATAGAGTCGGAATGCTCTGGCTATCTTAATCCATTTTTTATTTAAGGGATACACGTTATTAGCAGCTATACTTTCGTTCACTAAAACCGATTGGCTTCCTTCAATTGTTGACGCCAAACGTTGATTGGTTATCCCTATTTTAGCATTAGATTTAAGGATACGAATAGCATATTCAGTTTCACCATACCTTCCGGAAGTCTGTTCTAAATAAGTACCAAATCTATGATAAAAACTTTTTCTTGTCACAAAAGGATGATCACTATATTGATAGTAATTCAGGAAAAAATTTTGGAATGAAAATTTTGGAATCAAGGAAATAGTAGCTGTCAAAGGAATTAATGTATTGAAAGGGGAATTTGAAGTAAACCGAATCATATCAACCTTTTCCTGTTTTAATAAATCCAAGCATTCCGATAAAATACTGCTAATTTGAGGAGCCAAAAGAAAATCTTCCTGACAATAAATAATATATTCTCCCTGACAGGCTTTGATACCCTTATTAATATTGGCAGCAAGTCCTTGATTTATTTCGGATAAAAGCAACTGATCAATAGCATAGTTTTGTATTGTTTCTAAATGTTTATCCAGGCTTGCATCGTCACACACTACAATCTCAGAATTTGCTACATCCAGGCTTTTTATAGCCGTTAAACATTGTAACAAATCATCGGGTCTATTGTAATGTGTAATAAGAAAACTGATTTGCTTTTTACTTATTTCCATACTTTATAATTTATTAGCCCAATAGTGACTCAGGTTCCATTTTTTTTCAAATTGGTTTAAAAACACAAGGTAATTCAAAACCGATTCTTTTTTTAGTAATTTAAAAAAGGAGACTAATTTGTAGCATAAAAGTTGTTGTTCTGTATAATGTTTCAAAAAAACATACATGATAGTAGGCGATGGTTTAGGTGGCATTTTTTCAGTATCCCACAATTGTTTCACTTTGATTCTAAACCCGCCCATAGGGGCTTTGAGGTGCAAAATACGTATTTCTGGGAAATAAATAATATCAAATCCACTGTTGCGCAATTGCATCCCAAAATCAATATCTTCTCCGTAACCAAACTCTAACGCCATATCAAAAGAGACGGTCGATAAACAACTTGCTTTTACGAAACTATTTCCGGATCCAAATATTCCCGACTGATTGGTAATACTGTATCGTTGTGGTTCATTTTGTTGTAGATAAGCTGTTGTAATCACGGAAGCTCCAAATTGCTGTATTTTATTTAAGAATGTTTCCAACAACTTTTCGTCAAAACGATTATCATCATCATTCAAAAATACCCACTCACTTTCTATTTGGCTTAAAGCCAAATTACGGGCATTACACGCACCAGCTTGATGGGTAAAAGTATGTTTGACATTAAAAGGCCAAGTTTGATTCGTCAAAAAATCCAACTCAGAAACACTATCCGGAAGCGAATTTTGTTCTACGATAATTACATTTACAGGCAGATGTGTTTGTTGTGCCAAATCTTGCAGAACAGCATGCAAATACTTTTTCCTACCAATGGTGGGAATGATAACATCAATTGTTTTTTTATCAACAACAGTCAAAGTAGATTGAACAGAAATAGCATCTAAGTTGAGTACTGTTTTTTTTCTATTTTTAAAAAACAATGAATACAAGAAAGGGAATATTGGGAATCGTTTTTCGAAAATAAGCAAATTCAAAAACAACAAAACAATCCAGCGTTTTTTATAGTGCTGTTTTACAAATCGAAACAAAATAAATAAATTGGCTTTTGGGGAAATAGAGTTTGGTGCATTTTTTAACAGTAATTGAGGTTCTGAATAACACAGTAAACCCAAAATCATTCCAACCTTTGACACTGAGTTTAAAAAATAATCAAAATTAGAATCTGCTTTTATAGTACCTCCAATCAATTTTAATGCTGAAGCATGAATAACTCCAACCTCACTGCTCATTAACCAAGTAGGATAAGTACACTTTTTATTGACTTTAATAAAAGGGGATTCTTCCACAAAGCCTATTCCTGTTCCTAAAAAACTTGTAGGAGACACACGATAAGAAAGCATCATTTTATCATGATGAAAAAGAGTCGCAATACCATCTATATTCAAACTATCTTCCAACAATTGATGACACCATACAATAGGTTTCTCAGGAAATTGATGAGCCAATACCATAAGCACTTCTGCTATACTCGAGTGTAAATCGAATATAATCAATTCGTTATGAACCGAAATAACTTTGGTTACAAGATTATTTTGATGATAAACAACAATCACAATTGATCAGTTATAGATTGACAAAAAAGAATGTTTTGTTGAACGATTTTTTCTATGTCAAAAATAGCTTCCACCCGTTTTCTAGAATTTCTTCCTATTGTCAGACAAAGGTTTGCATCCGCTAACAACTCCATAATTCTATTAGCATAAAGCAAATGATCTTGTGGATGAACCAGAAAACCACTTTCACCATCAACCATTAATTCTTGTGCCCAACCAATATTGGTATTAACCACCGGCTTTTGTAATGCCATAGATTCTATAGTCACCATCCCCAAAGTTTCAGCAAAACTAGGAAAAACACACACTTGTGCTTGTTTTATGTATTTTTGAACATCCTGATAAGGTATTTTTCCAAGATAAGTTACATTTTTCAAATCATCAATATCAAATTCTTTTTCTAGTATTTGCCATGTAGAACTAATCCCTGTTTGAACATCTGATGAATCTCCACCTATTAAAACTAGCTTTGCCTCAGGAAATTTTACCCTGACTTTATTAAAAATTTCAGGCAATTCAAAAACGCCTTTTTTTCTTATTATAGTACCAATATATAAAATTAAACCATTTTCAAAAATTTCAGGATTTAGGTTTTCAAAACGTTCTAATGCTAATCCGTAATGAATAGTTTGTATGGTTTTGTTTTTAATATCAAATAATTCTTGAGAAATTTTTCCCGCATAAGCAGTAGGCGCAATAAAGGCCTTGGCTTTTTGAGTAGCTAATTTTTCGAACCAATAGTTTTTCAATTTCTGATGACGCTTTTCAATATGGCAAAAATAAGTGTCACTACCATGAAACCGAATTACCAAGGGGGCTTTCAAACGCATAAAAGCAGTAATACCCGTCCAGTCCGGTGCTTCGACAGCATCAATTTGTTCAGAAAGGATGTATCTATTAAGGTACTTTTGAAGGTATTTTCGATGCCAATACCAACCCATGAATCGGTAAGTTCTGTTTTTTATCAAATGAATGGTAATTCCATCCTCGACAAATATCTCATTTTCTTGCTGACCATACACAAATACCGAAACTTTTACTTTTTTTTGAGCCAGAGCAACCACTAAATTCCGGATACTAGTACCTATACCGGCCGAATGAGATATTCGTTCATGAGGATATTCAGGAGTTAGAAAGGCGATATGCATATTAATTTTATTTGATTGATAAAATTACTTTTTGTGATTCCTGTTTTTTAATTAATCTCTTGGCAAAATTTTGAAATGGAATTTCTATTAGATAATAGGTTGCTGTTGAAATTACTACAGACAACGATAAAATAAGCGTAAATCTAATAATATAATCAATTAAAAAATGATCCGATAAATTCAATAAATGAAATTTAGCCAACCATGAAATCACTATAAAATGAACAATATAAATACTAAAACTAATTTTTCCTATGTATCGGATTATGGTATTGGAGAAAAAAGACAACTTACCTTCACTCAACAAATTCCCAAAAATAACAAAACCGATTCCAAAGATAATATGATTTAAATATAAAAAATCAAATCTACTACCTACTTGTAAAGGCAATAGAATCAAAAAAAGTAATATTCCTTTTCTAGATATTAATTTAAATCCCGCACTGTCTTCAATTAAAAAATACATCAAAATTCCTAAAGCAAAAATGGGCAACTGACTAGGTAAATAATAAAATAGAAATTCTCTCCACAAATACGGTTCGGAAATAAAAGTAAAAGAATAAAAGAATTCCTGAAATATTAGTTTAATCATTAAAGTTACATTTAAAAAAATAAAAGCTGAATTAGCGCTTTTTATTTTCAAAAATAGAAAAGGAAAAAGTCCATAAAACAACATTTCTACAGCTATTGACCATCCACCAGGAACTAAACTATTAATCCAAAAAGGACTAAAACCATGGAGAAAAAAGAAATTAGACATTATATTATAGATAGAAATAAGCGGTTGATTACCTAACCAATAAGGTACGTCAAAATACGATTCAAATACATAGTAAAAAATCCCTAAATAATAAATAGGGGCAATTCTAAAAAATCTCCTGATAAAAAAATTTCTTATAGGATGAGTTTCAACAAAACTCCTATTTTGATACGAACGAAACAAAGTAAAAGCACTGGCAATAAAAAAAAGCTGAACTCCTCGAGTACCTAAACTTAATAAAACTGCTATAAAATGAGGCATCTGTAGAACTCCTTTTTGCGAAGTATGATGCATTACTACCATTAAAATAGCAAGTCCTCTTATGGCATCTATATAATGCAATTTTTTGCCAATCATAAGCGTTTAAAAAAAATCATTTAAAATTATGGACGTAAACTTTCGTGCCCCCATATCATTCATATGTCCACAGGAGGAAAAATATCGATCCCCTTCCACCGCTTTTTCATAATTATGAATTTCAGGATAGAGTTCCTGTACTTTTTCAAAATAATCCAATCCCTTGGTATTGGTACACATGGGTGTCATTATGGCAATCAATTTTATATTGTTGGCTTTACAAAGCTGTTTAATTTCTTCATAATATTTATTACGCAAAGGTTTTAAATTAGTAATATCGTTTTTCATATTGGCATTTGGATTTTTACCCAAAGGGTAATACCCTAAATGATCCAAAAGCTTCGTTGGTTTATCAATAGCAACATTATAAATTTCCCTAAACCCAATCTTGCTATCATATACAACATACCTGTAAAAAGGCAAAAAATACAATTGTTTGAAATCTGCCTCCTTTGAAAAATGATGACGAATGGCTTCAGAATCATGGATAAAAGGAAGAAAATAAGACGAAACACCATCATCTCGCTTTTCATTTGATAAATTTAAATCAGCCTCTAATATTACATTCTTAATAGTATACTTTCGTTCCAACATTAGTTTTAATAGCAAAGAAGCTTCAAATAAATGACCTCCGCTCATCCCAAAATTAAAAGTCTTCAATCCCTTATCTTCAAACATCGGAGCAACAAAATGATTGTTAGCCCGGGAAGAGCCTAAAATCACAACATCATAATTGCTAGCCTTTGAACTGTAAACATACTCAATTTTACCCCTGTTAGAAGATCGTAAATATACTTTTGTATAGGCAAAATCTAATACAACTAACACAAAAAAGGTCAGCAAAAGTATTTTGATTGTAAAAATTAAAAATCGTTTCATCTAAAATTCTAATATTATAATTATTGAAAGCGCTCGCTTTTACAACTCGACTATATTGGACTTTGTAACTCGACTTTTCTTGTCAAGTCGAGCGCAGTCGAGACGACTTCTATTCCTAAACGAATCTCGACAGTAGCCCGTCCTAAGCGAAGCCGAAGGACTCGATTTGACATCGCACCCATTCTTGTCACGTCGAGCGCAGTCGAGACGACTTCTATTCCTAAACGAATTTCGACTGTAGCCCGTCCTGAGCGAAGCCGAAGGACTCGATTTGACATCGCACCCATTCTTATTATGTCGAAAGTTTATAATAAGCGATGACGAAGTACAGTCGAGACGCTTTAGTACTTCGAAAGTGTATAATAAGTAGAAACGAATTACAATCTAGATCTTCCTTACAATCAATCTCCTTACTAATATCAAAATTGAAAGTAAATAAATTCTTTATAATCAGAATAGGTTCCTAAAGCAACGATAGCTGCAATACATAATGCTAATTTAAGACTACTGTATCTTCCAGAAATGGGTTCCACCTGCGTTCGGCTGTTCCACTCAACTACTACAAAAATGCCGGTCAACAAAACAATTTCATAATTATACCGCTCATTTTCTAAATACTGCGGTAAAAAACGCTGATTCGTAAAAATACGACCAATATAATCAAAAGCATCTCCTATCGATTTTGCCCTGAAAAAAACCCAGGCCAAACAGGTTAATGAAAAAGTACTAATCATACTTAAAATTACTTTAAAAGAGTTCCAATTCCAATACAATGAAACCGTTTCCATATTAGACCGATTCTTTTTTAAAAGCAGCAACGGTAAAAAATACAGCGCATTAATAAATCCCCAGGCAATAAAAGTCCAATTCGCACCATGCCAAAACCCACTAACCAAAAAAATCACAAAGGTATTTCGAATTTTCATCGCCATACCACCACTACTTCCTCCCAAGGGAATGTACAAATAATCCCGAAACCAAGACGATAGCGAAATGTGCCATCGACGCCAAAACTCAGCAATATCACGAGAAAAATAGGGATAATTAAAATTACGTAACAAATCGATTCCAAATAATTTTGACATTCCCAAAGCCATATCCGAATAACCCGAAAAATCACCATATATCTGAAACGCAAAATAAACGGCTCCCAATAACAATGACAGCGAATTCATGGATTCGTAATTATCAAAAATAGCATTCGCATACGTAGCACAAGTATCAGCAATAACTACTTTTTTGACCAATCCCCAGATAAACTGATAGATTCCTTCTTTGGCTTTTTGATAGTCAAAGTTACGTTTCAATTTTACTTGTGGCAATAAATGCGTGGCTCTCTCTATGGGGCCGGCAACAAGCAATGGAAAATAACTGACAAACAAAGAATAGTCCACAAAGTTGTATTCAGCTTTTATACGCTTTAAATAAATATCAATAACATAGGATAATCCGTGAAAGGTATAGAACGAAATACCCACAGGTAAAACTACATTCAGCAACAAAGGACTTGTTTGTAATCCAAATCCATTCAATAACTCAGAAAAAGAATCAGCAAAAAAATTGTAATATTTAAAAACGCCGAGAAAACCAAGGTTGATACTGATGCTCAACCAAAACCAAAATTTACGTCCAGTCTCAGTTTTTGCTTTTTCGATTCGAATACCAGTGTAATAATCCAAAAAAGTAGAAAAAACCAATAGAAATAAAAAACGCCAATCCCAACAGGAATAAAAATAATAACTCGCTACAATAAGTAGGGCATTCTGGGTACTTTTAGTTTTATTAAAAACAAACCAATACAACACAAATACGATAGGTAGAAATATAGCGAAGGATAGAGAATTGAAAAACATGCTAAATTTTATTTTTATTATTTATTATTTTTTCCACTAAAATATCAGTGAATTTACTTGCCCCCATTTCATTCAAATGAAAACAATTAACAAACATAGAATCCTCTTCTATAGCATTAGAAAAATCATATAAATTTGGGATTTTAGTTTTTAATTTTTTTATGTAATCCAAATTTTTGGTATGTTTACAAAAAGGAGCACAAAAGAAGACAATTTTTATATTGTTTGCAGCACCATATTCTTTTATTTTTTCATAATAAGGACTATGTGATGCGATAGAAGCTGGTAAAGAAAAATGTTTCGTGTGTATACTTTCATTGATTCTTGGTGCCAAAGGACTATATCCTTTCTTTTCTACCACCGTTGTTTTCTTCCCAACCAAATTAGCAAAAACATCCCTGAATCCAATCTTTTGATCGCTTCCGCAATATCTTATAAAGGGAACATAGTACAGGCTAGGGTCTTTTCCTATATAATCAAGCAAATAATCTTTTGTTACTGGATTATCCTTGACAAAAGGGGTCATTTCATACGGTAAATTAATCGAGTGCCCATTAATGTCAAAGATATAATCAACTTGAATAAATACGGTGTCAGAGACAATAGCATACGACTTCAATAATTGCAAAACCGTAAAAATATCTCCTAGTTTAGCAGCTTCATACCCTAAATTAATGCATTTTTTTTTAGTTTTATTTTCTACAATAAATGGATCAATTCCATTTTCAACTCTTGATGAACCTAAAAATATATAATTAACTTTTGTACTTTTTAGACTTCTTAAATACTGGAATTTAGTCCTTGGCTTAGCATTTTCATAAATAGTGGTATACGTAAAATCGAGTACCAACAGTAGCATTAGAGTTACAATTAAAACACCAATAATTTGAATTACAAATTTTTTCATAAAGGACTAAAAGTAATAATTCAAATTTTTATCTTTTTAAAATTGCATCAATACCATCCCATATCTTCTCTGAAGCTTGTGTTGGGGCTAGACCAGCCACAATTGCATACCATTTTTTCCCTTCTGAAACATTTGATAAATTTCCTTCCAAAATTTCATGGACTAAATCTTCCAACTGTTTTTTATCGGTACAAAACACTGCTGCTTCAGTACTGGGCATACTTCTAAAATGAACATACTTATAATTTTGTCCGATGTCCCGAATACCTTTTTTTAATTGAGGTTGCTCGTAATTGAAGTAAATACAAGGTTTTTCATGAGCCACAAAATCAAAAACTGTTGAGGAACATACATTGGTTACCAATTCAGAATGCGCGCAAACATTATACAAGAGCGCTAAATCTTCTATAGTAGGCAAAATTTCGTTCCATTGTTTTCCCATAGGTTTCCAGATAGGATCTATTGCGACAATTACATCAGCATTAGCAGCAAGAACTGCATCATATCTACTGGTAGTGTCAACAGGGCATTTTCTGTAGATAATTCCCAGATTTTTACCTTTAGCATTTAAACTGCGTACTGCATGAGCCAAATCTTCTAAATAATATTGATCTAAAGGCGAAGTAGTTTCATCATCACCGGAATAACAAATGTATTTTTTATCAACATCCAAATGATGCTCGGCACAAAACGCAGCTCTTTCTTGAAGCAATCGGCTGTCGTAATGCGGCTCAAACTGAGGTGTCCCAGTTACAACAACTTGAGATTCCTTGACAAATGGGTAGTATTTTAAAACCTCCGATTTCATTAAAGCACTCCAAACAAAATAGTAATCCGTTTCAACCACTTGCATCGCCTTAGGTACATTGTCCCAAGAATAGACAAAAGCCACAGTAGGAATTCCTAAATCTTTAGCAGCCAATAAAGCACTTATGGATTGCGTAGCCCGTTGCGTAGTGCAAAACACCAAATCCGGTTGATGTTCTTCCAACTGTGCTTTACAATAGTGGTATTTTTCGGTCGAACGTTCTAAACTATTGATCCGTTTTCGGATACGGACTATCCCTTTTTCCGAGGAATTCAGTCCTATTAACAACTTTGTATAAAGCGTTATCAATGTATTTTTTAACCCAGTATAGCTAAAAGGAAATTTATAGGTAGGATACACGTCATCCATAAACTTCTTTTGAGAAACATTCAATTCAATGTGTTTCCTAATTCTAGAATAGATTGGAGTTAAGCGATTTATTCTATGGTTGTCAATTTTTACCTCATCATAACCCAACTCCTCTTTTAAAGAAAAAACGGTATTATTCCAATAGACAATCTGATGTCCTTTTTGCTCTCCTAATGCTTTGAATTGGGTAAACGCAAAATTACGCAACCCCACCCCATCGGGGAAAAAAACAAATATTTTTTTACTCATAAATTATCTTAGAAACGTATGTATAAAATGTGAAATACATTTTTTAAATAAACTTTACTCCCCTATACTTTCCTATTCTTCAACTTATCTCTTTGCACTTGTTCAATAGGCAAAATATCCTTTGATTTAAAGGATAAAGCGCTATGAACTGCGTTTAAATCTCGTGATAATTTCCGTAATCCCATAGGTTCTAATGACGCAGCATGATCGGTCCCTTTCCAGGTACGATCAATCGTGTAGTGTCTTTCAATAATGTTGGCGCCCAAGGTGTAGGCTGCTATATCTACCGCTATTCCTAAATGATGTCCGGAAAAACCAATATGTTTTACAGTGTTTCCATATTTTTGCTTTAGCAAATTAATATCTAACAAACACACATCCTCAAAAGGTACTGGATAGCCTGAAGTACAATTATACAACACCAAGTCTTTATTCCTGCCTTTTTCAACAAAATAATTGACTAGCGTATCCGCTTCGTCTTTAGTGGTCATTCCGGTCGAAATATGAATTTCTCCTTTATAATGATCACACAACCAACCCAACATTTCAAAATTATTATTACAGGCAGAAGGTATTTTTATAAATTCTGGTTCCAGTGAAGCTATTTCTTTGGCCGAAGTCGTGTCCCAAACTGAGGTGGAATAGGTAATCCCTATGGATTCACAATAGTCCTTTAACTCCTGATGCTCATTCACATCAAACTCTAAGAATTCCCTGTGCGCACCATACGTATCTCCGTATGAATTACTGGCATTAGGATGCGGTGCGTTGTATTGCGCCTCTGTCAATAATTCGATATTGTTTCTTTTTTGAAATTTTACCGCATCAACATTACAAAATATCTTGGCAATCTTTATCAGTTCTTTTGCAATTGCCATATCGCCTTTATGATTACAGCCAATTTCAGCAATTACGTAAGGTTTTTTAAACTCAGTCATATCTTTTATTATACTTTAATACCATTTCACAAACTTCTCTAATAGCTCCGGCTCCGGAAGCAGTACCTAGTACAAAATCAGCGTTTAATTTCACAACAGCAGTCGCATTTACCGGAGCAAAAGACCAGCCAGAACTGCACATATTAGTCAAATCATTCACATCATCACCTACATAAGCAACCGCACCAAAACTACTGTTTTTAGTGGCCAGGAATTGCTTTAAAAAAGAATATTTATCCTTGACACCAAAAAACGCCTCTTTAATTTCGAGCTTCGCCATACGTTGTGCAACCAGTTTAGAATTTTCAGAAGTCAACGTGATCACTTCCACATTATTTTCTCTTAAAATTTCTAATCCCATACCATCACGCATATCAAACTTTTTGGCCATTTCTCCCGCTTCATTATAATAGACTCCTCCATCTGTAAAAACACCATCAACGTCCAGTACCAAGTATTGAATTCTTTGATTGGTTTTCATTGCTTTTTGTCGTTCCATCAGTAGATTTTCAACAATATTCCAATCAGAAAGACTATCAATCTCCATCAACGTTTCCTCCGGCATCTCTACCAATCCAATAGTACCACTTACTCTATTTTTCGAATGTAGAAAAAGTTCTTTTTTAGTGGCATATACGGCACCATTTTCTATTAACAATCCTTCAAAATCTTGTCTTCTGGGCCTGTTGAATACATCATAATTTTGTGGGGTGCCCTCACTGTTCCAGGTAAAACGATGTGTTTTTACCACACTAAGTGCAGTATCAAATTTTTCTAAGATGATTTTATCCAATACTTTATTGATATCTACCGCCATTGTCAACGGGGAAGTCGCTTGAAGCAAACATAAAACAGCATAATCATGATTAATTTTCTCAGAAAACTCCATCATGGTACTCTCCGTAGAAGCAGTATCATTGGCGTTTTCTTCGTTACGAAGTAAAGCAAAAACCTTAGTGGTCCAGGAATATTCTCGCTCTACATAACTAATGATTTCCGTATCGTTTGTAAACACATAAACGGCATCCAAATCAGAAAAAATAGCTTCAGTAAGTACCCAGGAAAACAAGGGACGTCCCAACATTTTCTTTTTATTTTTCCCCGGAATTCCTTTAGAATCTTTGCGAAGCGGAATGATACCTATTTTTTTCATTTTGTAATTTTTTATTGAAAAACCAAATATACAGATTTAGAAATTTAAAATAATCCATTGATATTAATTCGTACCATCAAAATTTAAAAAATCCTTTTAAACTAATTTTAAGGATTCCAATAAATTTTTGTGCTTTTCAATTCTTGATAATTAGTATATTCATTAATGGACAAGGAATCTCTATTTTTCAAAATTAAAGGCATAGACCAAACTAAATCAAACAGAGCCAAAACAATTGCTAGCAAGGCCTTAAAATCACCCTTTAAAACTTTCATCTTAAGTTGAATCCATAGTGAATATGCCATTTTCTTAGGAATAAGATGCAGTGGATCAAATAAAAAAAATAAAAACCAACCTGCTCGTAAAGAGCGTCTCAATCTAATCGTATAATCAGAATTATTTTTTCTGGATTTCAAGCTTACTCTATGGTGGACTAAAACGTCTGGCAAATAATGTACCTCCCAATTTTTTTTAAACAAATGGTAGGAAGCAAAATTTTCTTCTCCATAAAAAACAAACCAAGCAGGATAATTAGGAATGTTTTTCCATGCTGATATGCGCCACACATGACCACAACCTACAAATCCCTGTACTCGCTCTGGAAGTTCACTGGAAGTTAATAAAGCTGGAGTTGACAAACCCCAATATATTCGTAATGCAATCAAACCACATTTAGGATTTGATTCGAAATAGTTACAAATAGCTTCTAATGGATATTCAGTAATAAAATGAGCGTCATCATCTAATGAAATTGCATAATCCGCTTGTGTGCTATTTAACATTTCATTCCTACAATAAATGAGGCCTTTAGATACTGAATTCCTTTTTAGTATTATTGTTGGGTAATTTTCAACCACAAATTCGTAAGTACCATCTGATGAACCGTCATCATAAACAATACATTCTACAGATATATTATCAATCAAATAACCTATCTTATTTAAAGTCAATTCTAAGTCTGACCGTCTATTTTTAGTACAAATAAGGATTGATACTTGCATTTAGAGTAGGTTAACGTTTTGGTACAAAGCTATAATTTTTGATTGGAGTTTCGCTCTATTAAAATGCGCATCAACATAGTTAACATTATATCGTTGTGCTGTTTCTCGCAAGACTACTCTAGTTAATCCCTCGATAATTAAACGGGCTATTTCGGCCGTATCAAAAGGATTTTCGATCAAAAAACCATTTACACCATGGGTTATGACCTCCTCAGATACAGCACCTGGGTTGGATTGTATAGGAAATGCTCCCATACCCATGGCTTCGACAGAGCTAGTTGGTAACCCATCTGACAAACTATTGGCGATATGAATCGCACTTTGTCCCATATACCCTAACAAATCTGCATTGGCTACAAATTGTCCTCTTTTATAAATCGTTACATCTAGGTTTGTAAAAAACGAATTATTCGCAATAGCATCGGCTACTACTTGATCGCAGCTGTACACTATAATTTTATAATGTTGTAGGACCGCAAAAGAAACTAGGGCTAGCGCCTCGATAATCTCGCAGGCTTTCCCTACCCCATCATCGTATCCTTTTATAAGAATCGTATTTCTATCATTAACTGCTTTAATTTTGGTTTTATCAATATCTAAACCTCCATTTCCAATATACACACCCAACAATTCATTTACAAATCCATTATTTTTTGCAATTTCATAATCTCGCTTGCAATCGGTAATGATATAATTTATTCGCCTCAAAAACGATTGGAATTTTGTTTGTGGAATCCCAATTTCTTTATGATAAAAAATATCACTACCCCATGAGGAATAAACAAAAGGAATTTCCTTGTATTTTTGCATGCTGTCTAAAATAGGGAGACCTCCTAATTTCATTTCAAAACAATGTACTATATCTGGTTTGATTTCTTCTAACTTTTGCTCAAAAACATCTTGAATAGACCGCTCGTTATACCATTGCATAGTCTCATACAAACTGGGAAAAGCCTCCTTGATGCGGTTTCGAAAAGGAAAATCCCACCTCAGTTTCCAACCTTTAATTTGATTTACCCATTTAATTCTTTCTACCTTTGGACCACCATCGGTACTATCAAACCAGTACACCTCGAAGCCAACCCCTTCCAATTGGTTGACCCATTGAAAAAAATGATGATTAGGTATGGAAACCATTAGTATTTTCATGTAATGATTGCTTAAATTAATTTACAAAACTTTTATAAATAGAATACCCGTATAATTTTAATAATTGCCACTTAGTGGGGAAATTAGGAAGCATTTTAGAAAAAAACAAAAAACCTTCCCCGTAGCTTTGTTCGCGATTTAAACTGGTCATTAAATTCAGCTTCTTATTAACTATACTATTCTCAATGTTTGCCTTTTGACTTGAAAACTGTGAATCAATACGTACGTCATACAAAAGTCGTAGCAAAAGCTTTAGATAAGTACTGTTTTTTTTAATGTAGTGGGCAGAAACTCCTATATCCATCCGATATACAGCAGTAACATCATTCATATAATGTATTTTACCCCCTTCTTTAATGGTCCAAAGATAAGTAGGCCAATCACCAAAAGGATAATTGCGTATCCAATAAGGCAATTGTTCATCCTGTGTTTTTCTATTTCTAAAAAGTACCGTTACCGAAGCTATAAAATTATCCATAATTAAATCCTCAAAGCCCAGTATAGCTTTATCTAAATGATAAGAATATTTTTTTAAATCACCATTAGGGTACAACCTTTGGTAGGCGGTATAAACCATATCATATCCTTTATTTTGTTCTAAAAAATCAACTTGTTTTTGCAATTTTAAATCGTCAACCCAATAGTCATCACCATCACAAATCGCAACATACTTACCATCACAAGCCGCAAAAGTGCGCATATAATTACTAATCAACCCAATATTTTCGTTTTGTGCTGGTAATAATTTTACTTGAGAAGGAAATTTCTGAACATAACTATCGCAAATCGCTCTTGTTCCATCCGTGCTACAATCTTCTCCAATAACCAATTGAAAAGAAAAGTTTGTCTTTTGATTTATGATGCTCTCCAATGTTTGAGCAATATACTGCTCTTGATTGTAGGTAAGGATAAAGACACTAACTGTTATTACATTCATAAGTAATTATTCCCTTTTGATTTAAAAATGGTAAACCCACTAATTTTTTTAACAACTAAATTAATGATAAACTTTTTATTTTTGAGAATCCCTTTTAACTCTCTATTTTCGTGATATAACTTTTCGTAATGTGCTCTATATTGCTTAAAATATTTTCTGACCAGATAATTCCTCGTATCCATTGCCATATCATCCGTAAAGTTTTTTATCATAGAATTAGGAGCAACAAAATATTTAAATGTCACTTTATTTAAATGATGAAAAACAGTGTTTAAATTCCCTAATGCTATCCAAAATTCCCAGTCTTCTAACCCGTTGTGCGGTAAATTTACATCATACCCTCCAACAGCTTCCCAAAGTGATTTTTTATAAATAGCACACGAATCTATAATGTTATCAACTAACATCTTTTCATAGTTATATTGCGGTACTTTCCAATATCCTTCCTTGAGTCCAAAAAAAATAGCATCACCGTGAACTACACCTATTTTTTTATTTTGCACAAAAGCATTAACTGCACTTTCTATAAAATCATTAATTAACTGATTATCTGAATCCAATGGCAAAATATACTTCCCTTTTGCCTTAGATATTGCAAAATTTCGAGTTTTCACCAAGCCTTGATTTTCATTTGCATAGTAAATAAACCTTTTGTCCTTGTTTACCCACTGAAACGCTACTTCCTCAGTATGATCTAACGAACCATCATTAACAATAATTGCCTCCCAATCTTGATAGGTTTGTTCTACAACAGATTGTAAAGCAGCATCCAAATACTGACCTTGGTTATAACAAGGAACAATGATAGAAACTACTGGTTTGACCATATCATAAATAAATTAAAATTTCAATAAACGCTTAAATCGTGTCTCACCACGGCCAAAGAACTTAAAAATAGTATAAAAAAAAACAATTCGAATTAATTTAATTTTCAGTTGAAAATTATAACATAAGTTTTCCGACTTAATAAAATCCAAACAAATCTGACACCCTTTATATTTCTTCTGCGCCACACCTAATCTAAATAAAAATAAGACTGACTTTAATACTGATATTTTTACTTTTTTTGAATTTATTAAACTTAATACTGTTTTTTTAGCCTCAATAAATGAACGTATACCAAATTCAATATCTTTAAGAAATGAATCTATTAGCGAATTCAAACCTACTCTATAAAAAATCAATGTTTTATTTATTATTACATACTCTTTTAATTCAAAAAGTGCTCTAGCGAATAATTCATGGTCTTCTAAAAGATTCATATCTTCACGGATTGGCATATAAGGTGAAATTGATTTTCTTTTCCACATTGGCATCACCATCATCATAGGAAAAATTTCCATTACAAAATCTTCAAATATTGACTCTGTATAAATATTGTTTTCTTTATCATTAATTACATTAAATTCATTATTGAATTTAATATTAAACTCTTTTAGCTTACAAACTACAAAATCAGCATTCCCTATACTTTCAATTTTATATTTAAGATGATTCGGATGCATTATATCATCACTGTCAAAAAATTGAATATAGTATCCTTTACTACATGTAAATCCATAATTTCTACAAGAACTTGGCCCTTTTAACTTATCATCTGGTCTATCATAAAAAGTAAATCTATCATCGGCTTCAACATATTCAAGAGTTACTACCCTTGAATCATCAGTACTTCCATCATCGACTATAATACATTCCCAATTTGAATAAGTTTGTGCTATTATACTATCCAATGTTTCACGAATCAAATGGGCACGGTTGTAAATAGGGATAATTATAGAAATTAACTTTGAATTCATTTTAAAAAGTTTACTAGAATTTATTAGGCTTGTTACACCTAAATTTTATTAGATATAAAAACCGTAAAAGTATATACCACAAATCTAAGACAAAAGATTTCATTAAATAAAAAATACCTGACAGGAATCCCTTAATAGTACTGCCGATTCTAATTTCCTCATGCCACAATTGATAATTACCAATTACATCATTTTTGAACCTGAAAAACAATTGCTTTCTAGTTCGTTTAATCTCATAACAAAATATTGACTCCACAAAATCAATAGCATATCCTACTTTTAAAACTCTAGTGGTCCATTCTTTATCTTCAAAAGTAGCCACATCCTCCCTGAAAGGATGTTTTTCCCAAACTGCCCTACTGAAAGCCGAGCCTGAAAAAATCAACCCTGACTTATTAGGATCAATTGTAGCAGGTGTTTTATTAATAAAATTTTTATAATCATTAGTGCTATGCAAACAACGTAATCCGGCTAAATTAGGATTACCATCAAATTTCGCTTGTATCAAGCTAAAAAAATCATGACTAACAGGATACGAATGTGCACTAAAAATAACTACTATAGGAAATTGAGCTTCTCTAGCGCACACATTAGCACTCCCACCAAAACTAAAATTTTCGATGCTAACAAACCGTGCACCAAATTTTTTCGAAATTTCCTTACTGGAATCAGTTGACAAATTATCCACAACGATTATTTCTGCAACATCTTTTGCGTACCTTTCTGTCAAATTTTTCAATAAAAAAGAAAGGGCTACAGATTGATTTTTATTTCTGATAACAACTGAAATCATAGCTATACTTTTGGATAGAAAAACAGTTTTGAAATAATTTTAAAAGGCTTCGTGATCATTTTACCTATTTTATATTCTAATGAGTTTTTTATTTCCATTTTACTAGTTCTATGCTCGTTTAGCTCAAAAAAAAGAACAGTCATACAATTATCAAAATCTTGAATATATAGTTCTTTATGTTTTTTACAAATATATTCTCTAGAAGTTTCAAAGTGATTAGTTATTGTGTCTACCTGTCTAGATCTTTTTGCCTTTCTATAGAAAAACAAAAATTCTTGTATAATTTTATAATTCCAACCTCGCTTAGTAACTGCTATCCAAAATTCCCAATCTTCAAAGCCTTTTTTCATTGATTCATCATAACCATCAACTTCTTCCCAACACTTTTTTCGGTACAATGAAGTTGCTACTAATTGATTAACATATAATAAATATATCCAATTTGCCCCTCTAGGTTTTAAATTGAAAGATGTATTCTCAACGTTCTTACTAAAAAACTTAGTATAACAGGAAACAACTCCCAAAGATTCATCATCTAATAACTGTGGAACTAACTTTTCTAAAAAAACACTACTAATACAATCATCAGCATCTAATGGAAGGATAAAATCTCCCTCACTAATTTGTATTCCAGCATTTCTGGCACTTGATGGCCCTCCATTTTCTTTTTTAAGATACTTAAATCGGCTATCTAAAGCACACCATTTTTGAGCAATACTTTCCGTATCATCTGGGCTACCATCATTGACAATAATACATTCCCAACGGGAATACGTTTGGTCCAAAACGGATTGCAGCGAATCTTTCAAAAAATGCGCTTGATTGTAGCAGGGAACAATTATAGAGACTTGTACGCTCATCATTAAAACTGGTTTAATAATCTTAATTTTACTAACAATCTAATAATTCGGGATTTTCTAAAAGTAGTGACAATTTCTTTATAAAGAATAACATCGTCTAAATCTTGTACAAAAGCGGCATAATCCTGTTGTAATACCTGTTGCTTTTCAGCCTGTTTTATTGCTCTGTTCGCAGGATTTGAACTCATTCCGCCAATATAAAAAGTAGACAAAGTCGTGTTCATTTTTTTATAGGTTAAATTATATTTACAAATACTGTCTAAAAAAAACTTCCAATCTGAAAGTATCTTAAAATCTTCACTATACAAATTTGTTTTTTCAAAAGCCTCTTTAGCTATAAAAGTAGCTGGATGCGGCAAGGTATCTTTTACAAAATAGGAAAAAGAGAGTAATTCAGGATATTCTTTAATAAAAACTTTATGTCCTTCTACCACTTGCAAATTGAAATAAATAATAGCCACATTTTTAATTTCCTCATGATTTTGTTCCAATACTTTAGTTGAAAAAAAATGATCACCACTGTTCAAAAAAAGTAAATAATCTCCGGAGGCTTGTGCGATTCCCTTGTTCATGGCATGATAAACTCCTTTGTCTGGATCACTGACCCAATACGCAAATTGATCCGATTTACTTTCTATATACGCCACACTTCCATCTGAGGAACCGCCATCAATAATGATATGCTCAAACGCTTGCCACGTCTGACTGGAAACGCTCTCAATCGTTTTTTGCAATCCTTCCAGATTGTTATAATTGATGGTGATGATGGAAATTTTAGGTTTCAAATGTTAGTTTTTAGTTCTTTCGGTACAAAAATGGAAAAAGGATTTGTCTTTGTCTAATTATTGGAAAATATTTGATACTTAAATAGGTAAATAAAATTTTGGGATTTGTAAAAAAAACGGAAGCCCAATACAAAGTATCAATAATCAAGCTGTTGTTTTCCCTAAATTTAAAAACCCATAACCAGTTTAGAGTGCTATCAATATGATGAATCGAAATGCCATTTTTACAACTCCAGAAAATAGTAGATTCATACAACTTGATATTGTATATTTTATAAATAGCTTCTTGGTTAAAAATATTAGTTTCATGAATCCCTCTTTTGGCCAAAGGAATATCAATAATTCCAGATTCTAAACGACACTTTAGGGCCATTTTATAAATAATATCCGAATCCTCAGCAACTGACAACAATTCATTAAAATAGCCTATCCTATCAAAAACTGATCTTTTAACCGTCAATCCATCTAAATGCAAATACCCAAATTTACTCGAAATCACGGCGTCAAAAAGTTCTTCCGATTTTATTTTTTGAGAAACAGTGCTCAATTTAAATGTTCCTTCTTCCAAAGGATTTAGTGCTCTATAAAAATGAAATCCAACGGCATTATAAACTCCTTCACATTTTGTATCCTCTTGAAATACCTTTTTATCATTAATAAAACGATTGGGTAAGTAAAAATCATCGGCATCCAGAAATGCGATATAATCTTCACTGCTATTTTTAATACCTAAATTTCTAGTGGCAGAACGGCCTTTGTTAATATGATATTCATGATGGTAAATTTTGATTTTAGCACTTGACACTTGCAAGGTTTTAATAATTTGCAACGTGTTATCTGTACTCCCATCGTCAACAACAATAACTTCATTCACTTCAGGCTGTTTGACTGCAGAAACAATTGCTGCTTCTATAAATTGCTCCACATTATATGCCGGAATAATTACTGATACGGAAAAAAGCATTTTATTGTTGGTTTATAGTTTTGGGATATAAAAATGGAAAAAGTTCTTTTCTAAGCCTAATTACAGGGAAATATTTGACACTTAAAATTGAAAAAAACAGTTGGGGATGGGGGAAAAATAATTTTGCCCAATAGCCTATATCTTGAAATAATTTGTTCTTTTCTTTATGCTTTATAATCCAAATCGTTTTTAATAGAATATCAATTGTATTCGATGCAATTTTGTTTTTACTACACCAAACTAACAAGGACTCATAGAGTGGAATTATATTCTTTTTATACAAATCCGTCTGATCAAAAACATTGCTATCATGTACCCCACGCATCGCTACCGGTTGGTCAATAATTCCAGTTAGCAAATTACATTTTAAAGCCATTTTCCAAAAAACATCGGTATCTTCCATAACGTCTAAAGCTTCATTAAAAAAACCAATCGTATCAAAAACTGATTTTCTCACTGTTAGCCCATCTATTGAAAAATGACCTTTCTTTCCTGAAAACAAGGTTTCAAAAAGTTTCTCTGACTTTATTTTTTCGGTAACCGTGTATAATCCAAGTCTGTCATGCTCCACTATGCCAACCTCTTTATAAAAATGTGCTCCAATAGCATTATAAACCCCATCACAGTTATCATTTTCTTGAAAAAATTTGATATCATTTGTAAAGCGATTGGGTAAAAAATAATCATCGGCATCCAAAAAAGCAATGAAATTTCCTGTTGCTTTTTGTATACCAAGATTTCTACTGGCAGAACGTCCTTTATTCCATTTATTTTGATGATGGAATATTTTAAGAATAGGAATTTGTTTTTGCAATTGGTCCAAAAGCAATCCAGTTTTATCAGTGCTGCCGTCATTGACAACCACAATTTCAGTCACTTCGGGTTGTGCAATTACGGAGGCTATCGTTTTCTGAATAAAGCGTTCGCAATTGTAAACCGGAATAATAACCGAAAGGGTGAAATGATTGTCCATAATAATCTTAAAATTTATCTAACAAGCCTAACTTAATTAACCAATTAATTTTTCGAGATTTCCTTAGATTTCGAATGATTCTTTGCTGAAGAAAATACTCGTTCAAATCATCCAGGAGTACCGGGAATTCTGTTTCTAAAACCTGAGTTCTTTCAGCTTCTATAATAGATTGATTTTCTGGTAACGAACTGATTCCGTCTTTGTAAAAAGTCGAAAAAACATCATCTACCTTTCGATAGGTTACATTGTATTTTAGTATAGCCTGTAACAACAACTTCCAATCAGCCACTATTTTTAAACTTTCGTCATAATAACCCACTCTCTCAAAGACGGATTGATGTATAAATGTACATTGATGACAAGGTAAATCATTATACAAATAAGAAAATGACATAACTGCAGGATTCTCTAATACGTATGAGCTTCCGTTATCTATAACATCAATATTAAAATAAATAACATCCTCATTTATGAGGTGATTTTGGACTTTTTGTAACGAAAAAGTATCACTAAAATGATCTCCACTATTCAAAAAAAGTAAATATTCTCCAGTAGCCTTTGCAATCCCTTTGTTCATCGCATTGTAAATCCCTTTATCAGGTTGACTAACCCAATACGTAATGTTATCGGTTTGACTTTCTAGATATTCAGCGCTTCCATCCGTTGAACCGCCATCAATAACAATGTACTCAAACTCTTGCCACGTTTGGCTTGTGACACTTTCTATGGTTTTTTTCAGACCAAGAAGGTTATAGTAATTGATAGTTATGATGGAAAGTTTCTTATTCATTTTAATTAAAGGTTAATTATTATTTGTCAACATCTTTAACTTTAAAGCAAACTGTTTTATATTTTCAATGTATGATAAATCATACTTTAATTTACATATTGGGTTGTTTATTACTTCAACCATTTTTTGAACTAATTCGTTATAATTGTTTGGAGAAAAAAAATAGCCTTTATCCCCTAACTGTTCTTGATGAACAGCAATATTTGAAACAATTAAAGTTTGGTTTAGTGCTTTTGCATCTTCGACTACAGTACTCCACCCTTCAAACAAAGAAGGTTGAATAACTGCTTGCGCATTTTTCATCAAAACAAGTTGATCTATCCTATCTATAAAACCTAAAAACAGTATTTCATTTTCTAATTTATAGTCTATAACTTTTTGCTTCAAATTACTAGTATATTCAGGATTCCTGTAATCATACTCTTTACCTGTAAAAACAACTTTTACAACAACCCCTTTATCCTTTAAAATCTTAACCGCTTCTATTATGGAAATATGATTTTTATGTTGCCAAAACTGATTAGGCGAGAAAAAATAATCTCCTGTAATCCTGTATTTTTCTTTAACAACTTTTATGTCAGCCTTCATTAAATCCGGATGCACAACTGCAAACTGCAGTACTTTTTTTTCGTTTTTTGAATCGGGATAAAACGTATCAAAATCATTTAAAGCTGATTGGCTACTAAAAACAATTTTATGATTTAACTGAATCATATTAAGATACCTTTCATGACGCATTTTTACATCTTCTTTTGAAAAAAAATTAGGAAGAAATTTTTCTTGTAAATCAGGTATCCAAAACACTAAATCATTTATATGCTTCAAATGATTTGGAACATCAAAAAGGGGGAATAACCATTCTAACTCTATTTTTTTTGAAATTAGTTTCTTTTTCATAATTCTAAAAGAAACCCTATTAATAAATGTTTCCATTTTATTATAGTGAATAGCATGACTAACAAATTTCATTTTTGGGTATCCCGTAACTTTTTTTAATTCTTCGAAAACTTGTTTATCACTGGCTAAAATATGTAATTGAATTTGTTCTGTTTTGGGAAGATAATTTAGCGAACGAATCAAATTCTGGATATAATAGGCACCACCAATCCAATCTTCATTGTAACTGTAAATAATTCCTATTCGCTTTCCTTGAGCCATGCTACATATTTTTTTAATCCTAAATGTAAATTAAATTGAGGCTGGAACCCTTTTTCTATTAGGATTTGCATATCAGCAAGCCAATTATATGGATCTCCTACTTTAATTTCTTCATTAAATACTATTTCCTTTTCTGGAGAAAAAACCTTAATAAAACCATGTGCCGCCTCAGCAATTGTAGTTTCAACATTACTGGCAACATTATAGATGGAACCTTTAAAAGTTGAATGCTGAATAACTAAATCAATAATTTGCAATAAATCATCAATGTAAATAAAATCCCTAGTTTCATTTCCTGTTCCAAAAAGTGAAATCACATCACTTTGAAGAGATTTCTGGTATAAATCCCAAAATAATTGCTTTTTTAACCCAGGTCCATAAGCGGAAAAAACCCGTAAACTACAGGTGTTTAAACCAAAAAATTTATGATACTCAGTAAGCAGCAACTCGCTTTGCAGTTTGTGAAAACCATAAGGTGATAATGGTTTGCAAGATGTATTTTCAGTAATAGGCAATGTTTTTGGATTGCCATATACAGCTGCGCTTGAAAAATTGATAAACTTACATTCCGGATTATAATCCCGAATAGCCACTAATATTTTTTGAACATTGACCACATTGAGTTCAAAATCTTTGGAAGGATTCTCAAACGAAAAACCTACATGAGCAGAACCCGAAGCATTAATACAAACATCAAATTGATGTTCTTTAAATAATATGGAATAATCCGAATTCTGACGATTTATTTTATAAAAATTCTCAACCGATGATTCGTTGACATCGGCTTGCCATACTTCGAAGTTTTTAGACTCAAAATATGCTACGCAGTGACTTCCTATAAATCCCCTAGAACCTATGATTAAGATTTTCATTTTGTTTTAATAAATTTCATACAACAAATTGCTCTACTATGAGCTGCAAAATCATCTTTCTTCCCAATTTGAGTATGAGGATTAAATGATTCCGAATCATTACAATCCTCTTGTGATGCTATAACCCAGCCTTCTGACAAATATTTAAAAAAAGTCAATTCATATTCCCCTAAACGGTCTATTTTTTGAATAATTTTTTTTACCATTTCATTATCAAACTGTTGAAAAAAACCGTGATTTTCAAATTTACCATAAGGGAATGTCAATAATAATTGTCCATTAGTTTTTAATACTCTCAATAATTCATCAATTACTTTTAGATATTCATAGCTTTTATTTGTAACTAAGTCCAAAGTTGATTTTAAATCATATCCATATATTGAATTATCCATATCAATATGTTCAATCGTAGATTGACAAACAATTTCTTCAAAAAAATCATTCTTAAAAGGTAATTCTCTTAAATCACCGTAGACATAAGATATTTTTTTTTCGTTATAGTTCTTGCCTTCTGGATAAAAGGTATAAATATACTTTTCTTTGTTTTCGATTAATTCATTACTCAATAAATAATCAAAATTGAATGTTGAACCCGCATCTAAAAAAATAGTTTTGTCTTTTTGAATATTTGCAAAAATCCAAGGATACTCTACAATTCTTTCATCTAAGCGGAAACCATAATTATCAGGCACGGTTCTATTTTTAAATGATTTTAAAACGGAATCATCATTTATAAATTTAGTAATCGATTCTCTTTTATGTTCATAATACCCTTCAGACCAAGGAATTTGACCATTATTAAAAAAAAATTTGTTTTTTAATTCTTGATACTTTTTTTCTTTCTTAATATCTTGATTTAAATAATATCGATGTATTTTTTTGATTATTTTTTTGAGCATTATCTTTTAATTATTTAATTCCCATTCACAGTTAACAATTACGCAGCCATAATCTGCGGTTCCATAAATATGAAAGTCACTTCCAGTTTCGACAATCTGAAAAGACAAACATTTTTCTTGAAAATCTAACAACTCTATGTTAGGAATATGCAACCCAAAAGTTAGAGAATAATTATTTGGAACTAGAAATTTTCTAGGAAGAAAAGTTATAAAATCAAATAAATCATTTTTATTTAAATAATCATTAACTTTAACTTCTGATGTAAAAACTATTAAATCATTTTTATCTATAACTCTAAAACTTAAGTATGCACTAAGATGTTTTTTGGCAATTTTTACTGTGATTTTTATAGCAATCATTTCATCAAAACCAAACTCAGTTCGGTTTACTCTCATCTCATCAACTAAAGATAAACTAGTAAATCCTGATTCTTTTACATCATTATTTACATAATTCCCTTTATAACCTTCATATTGATTGGATTGTAAATAATAATCTATTCCATCATCTGTTTTACCTTCAAAAACAATCATACCGTTTTCCATCATTATGGCTTTAGTACACAATTGTTTAATAGCCGCCATATTATGACTCACAAACAAAACTGTCCTACCGCCCGTTCTGGAAATATCCTGCATTTTCCCAATGGCTTTCTTCTGGAATTCAGCATCACCTACAGCTAATACCTCATCAATAATCAAAATTTCAGGTTCTAGAAATGCCGCAACAGCAAAAGCCAAACGCACATACATCCCGCTGCTATACCGCTTTACAGGTGTATCAATATAGCGTTCACAACCAGAGAAATCTATGATTTCATCCAGTTTAGCTGTGATTTCTTTTTTGGTCATGCCCAAGATAGCGCCATTCAGGTAAATATTTTCTCTACCTGTCATTTCACCGTTAAATCCAGTACCCACTTCTAGCAAAGAAGCCACGCGACCACCAAACTTTATACTGCCCGTGGTAGGTGCTGTAACGCGGGATAAAATCTTTAATAAAGTAGATTTTCCTGCTCCATTTTTTCCAATAATCCCAATTACCTCACCACGTTCCACCTCAAAATTGATATCCTGTAGCGCCCAAACATAATCACTTTCACCTTTGGTAGTGCGATCATTCGTATCGCCAATTTTTAAATACGGATCTTCTTTCCCGCGAAGCTGATGCCACCAACGGTTCAAGTCATGCGTTAACGTTCCAGTACCTACTTGACCTAAGCGATATTGCTTTGAGATGTTTTCGGCTTTTAATATAATATCTTTCAATGGAGGTTTATTTGGTTAATCGTCTAATAAATCAATTGACAATTTTAAATAATAATAATAATAATAATAATAATAATAATAATAATAGATTTTTTGACCTGATTACTGACAACTATACAGTATCAATAAAACTTTTTTCAGTATGGTTGAATAATAAAAGGCCAATAAAAAAAACAACGACCGTAACTGTAAGGGTATAAATCATCCCCCAAACAGGTAATTCTCCAACACCCAATAACATATAGCGTGTTGTTTCAATACAATATGCAAGGGGATTGTATTTGACAATCCAGGCATAGTCAGGCATTTTCTCTTGGATTAAATTCATAGGATACACTACGGCTGAAACATACATCAACAACTGCACTCCAAAACCTATTAGATAAGTCAAATCCCTGTATTTAGTGACCAAGGCAGAAATAATCATTCCCAAACCTAAACCTAACACTCCCATTAATACAATAATAAACGGAAAAAATACCGTAGCTCCAGTAAAATAAATAGAAGCCCCTTGAGAATAAAAATAGATATAAAAAGCCAAAAAAATTAACAGTTGAATAACAAACTTAATCAAGTTAGAAATCACTACAGTTAAAGGGGCAATGATGCGTGGAAAATAGACTTTTCCAAATATCCCTGCATTATTACCAAACGTATTCGAGGTACCATTAAGACATGTAGTAAAGTAATTCCAAACCGTTATACTAGCTAAATTAAATAAGAATGGAGGTACTACTCCCGTACTGATTCCGGCAAGATTATTAAAAACAATAGTAAAAGTAATTGAGGTAAACAACGGCTGAATCAAGTACCATAATGGCCCTAAAACCGTTTGCTTATATACGGTCACTACATCCCTTTTTACAAAAAGCATAAGCAAATCACGGTATTGCCAAACTTCTTTAAGATTAAGCGAAAAGAATTTATTTTTTGGCGTTATTTCAAACAGCCATGTGGTATTTGTATGTTTGGTGTGGTTCATGGATTGATGTTAAAACACTGATGTTAATTCTATCAACTCAGGCACAGTCGAGAGATATTTTATTAACTAAAGAGTATCATTACGAAGCAAATATAAATAATTTGCACTTAGTTTTTCCTTAAAAAAAGGACTCCTATCGTATTTGTTTTGAGGCAATATCTTGTTTTAATTAACGAACAAAATGATAATCTTCAAAAACAACGGAATTTCCGGATACGCTTCGCTGCTCTTACTAACAGTATTGCCGGCAAAGCTAAGCTGTTAATAAGAGTTATTTTTCAGCGAATATACTATTCATTTACAAATAACCACAGCAATTCACAACAATCTTACTCACTTGGTGAATCAAATAATAGTTGGAAATTATAAGCTAAAATACAATTCTGAAAGCAATTCATACCTAAGCCATAGATAGCTTATAGGATACAAATAATCAAATGGATTTTTTACTTGATGCAACCTTTTTCCGAACTTAAAAATAAATTTCGTTCAGTTAGTACTCAATAATAAGAACCTGCACATAAAAAGCATGGCAAGTAATTGTAATGCTTTTTGCTTTAAAAATAGCTCCAAATCAGGTATGTAATTCCCGAATTACACACTATACTTCTTGATTCAGAGAATTGTATTATATAGTTTTGTCACCACTTCCCCACTCCATTCCGACAAATCTTCAATCAATAAATCACAAGTTGCAAAATCAAATTTAAGATGTATTTAATAATCTGAATAGTTATTTCAGGACGGGACATTCTTTACAACTTTGATTTCGTTCTCAAATGTAAAAGCAATGCTTGTGCAATAATTAAACCCTTAGCGAGCCACGAAATGCTCTGGCAGAATAGTAGGATTCCGCACCGTTATGATACACAAATACAGTATTGTAGCGATAATCGCAAAAAAGTGCTCCGCCTAGTTTTCTAATCTCAGAAGGTGTTTTGACCCAGCTCGACGTTGTAGTATCAAAATTTCCAAGTTGTTGCAACTCTAGATACTGCGCTGCAGTTAAAAGTTCAATGCCCATGGCATTAGCCATACTAATAGCACTCGTTGCTGGTTTATGTTCTTTTCTTGACTCCAGCGCCTCGGGATCGTAACAAATACTTCTGCGACCTTTAGGACTTTGTGCGGAACAATCATAAAAAACATACTGATCTGTCTCTATATCATAACCCACAACATCAGGTTCACCAGCGGTTCTTTCCATTTCATGCAGCGACCACAGTTTTTCCATCCCGAAGCTTTCGGAAGCATCGAACTTTGCTTGTACTCTAGCCCATTCAATACCTTCGTGGCGGTTCCTGTTTTTCTCAAAACGATGCTCTAATACGTGGAGTAGTTCGGAACATTGTGCTGCCGACAACTCTTTTTTATTTCCCATTGTCATAGTGTGTTATTTTAAGTGACGTACAATAATCGTGGAATTGATTTTCCATTTCGCGCTACCCGATTTTTTAATCTCGCTATCAATATCTCCGCTAGGTAGCAGCTTTAAAAAGAGCTAAATTCTTTCAAAAAGAATTTGGATCTAGAATCCAAAAAAAGCAGTAGCAGGCTAAACCCCAAAGCAAAGGGAGGTCGCAGCAATGATCCGAAATAAATAGTATCATTTGTTTTTTAAATTCATTTCCGCTTCACAACTAAGCTACCTGCAAAATAAGCCATAGGAATATAAGCTCCTACTAGGTCGACAATAGTAAACCAAGTGGGCGAAGGAAGCATAAAAACACTGACAATCCCTCCCAACAGGAAAAAGACACCAATACTGAGTGCCAATTTCATTTTATGGGTTTCCGCTAGTAAAGCTGCCACAAATGCTCCCACAAAAGTCCCTAACGCATGGGCTAAAAACGGAAAAATAAAATGCTTGGGTTGGAATAAATGTATGGATGCTTTCAAACCTTCTGTAGTGGTAACATCAGCACCTTCTGGCGGAGCTATGATGGAACCACTAATCAGGATAATTCCCATATTTACGGAACTGCCAATGACAATTCCTGCTAGGAGTGCTAAAATGTTTTTAATGATTGGATTCATACTCGTTTTTTTAGTTATTAAGTTTGATGTACTCTATAGTTCATTTCTTGTCAATCGTATCACTTGGTTGCCAACTTGTTTGCCTATAACATCACCGTGCACCTAATCATTTGTAACAACTATCAACACTACTTTTTATAGCTTTTTCATTAAAAACTCACCTAAACCCATCTTTAATAATAAACGGCTCCCTGTTAATTCAAGAATGATAAACTCGTATTTTTCTTTTCCTGTGTTTAAAACTATCGATTTTGAATTAGTGGAAAGCAACCAATTTCCATTCATATTTTCTCCAAAAGCAAAAGCAACGAAGTCACCATTAGGTCTAAATTCAAAGGTCATTTTATTAATTATATCTGATTTCAAGGTTTTTCTGCCAAGGTCGTCTATACCTTTATTCAAAGCTTCTTTGAAAATCCATTTTCCTTCTAATAGTTTAGAATTTTGTGCATTTGAAGTGGTGTAAAATCCGATAAAGAGAAATAATGTAATTAATTTAAGCATGCTTTTTGATTTAATATAAAATACTATTCAACCTATAAATGATACAATGTAAATTATTTTGGGGGTTTAATGTATTACTGCTAACGCTAGTATAGAAAACCCTAATTTTATGGCATTGTTTTGAGGATTGAATGTAAAGAAGTAAAATTATACCATATAATACTCGGCATTTTCAGCATTTACAATGTCAATCGGTAAAACAATCATTTCAGGAATTTCTTTCTGAAAGAGAAAATGTTCCACTAAAGAAGTTATTCCCAGATAGGCTTGTCTTTTCTGATTTTGATGAATCATAAAATCAATTACGCCTTGATTCAAATAAGCAACATTTTCAGCAATTAAATCGTAACCAACAACTCTAATTTTTTTACTTTTAAAGTCGCTAATTATTTTAGCGATTTGATACGCTTTAGAAGTAGTAACAAAAATTCCTGTGACCTCTGGGTTTTCATTCAAGAAAGTATTGAAACTAATTTCAACATTTGGATTTTTTAATTTTAAAGTGGTAATAGTATATGCTGAATTTTCTTTCTCATCAAAATAATTTCTAAAACCCCGTTCTTTTTCCTGCATGTGAATTGCATTTTTGTAGGTTTCATCAATATGAACAATAGCAATTTGACCATTACCGGTAATCGAATCTATTAATTTTGCTGCCACTCGCCCACTTCGGAATAAATCCTGACCAACGAAACTTTTCACAAAACTGGATTCGACTTGGTTATTAAAAGTATTCACAATAATATTCAAGGAATGGTATTTTTCTATAACATCTACAGTTTCTTTATGGAATAAAGGCGCTAGCAAAACGGCATCGGGAGATAATTCTAATACGGCTGCATTCGTTTTTAAAAAAGACTTCTTCTTTTCCGGATTGAAATAAAAGGTTTCAATAACGAGATTATAAGCTTTAAATTCTTTCACAGCATCATCAATGCCATTGAGGCAAGGAAGCCAATAGGGATCCATTTTTGGATCAGGAAGCAGAATACAAATACGATAAATTTTATTGTTTTTTAAATTCCTGGCAATAAGATTTGGTTCGTAGTCTATTACTTTTAAAACTTCGGTGACCTTTTCCAGAGCGGCTGGTGACACTTTTCCTCTTTTATGCAAGACTCTGTCAACAGTCCCTTTCGAAACGCCAGCTAATTTAGCAATATCCTTTATCGTATATTTTTTATCCATAATGAGCAAATATATAAAAACTTTGGTTTGTTTTTTTTGTAAGACTTAATTAACAAAAGAGAATTTAGTTGAGAAGTAACATCCTTTTGTTTTGAATCCCAATCTATTTTCAAGTATGCTTTTTTATATAATTTAAAAATGTGCTCGATAACATAAATAAAGTGTGTTCGAGCACATTTATTATTTTTTACTTGTTTTATTAGAATTTAATCTATAGTTTCGTAAAGTAAAAACGAATTAAATAGTTAGCATTACAACTAAAATCTTACTTAAAATTCAGAATAACAGCCTTTTAACACCCGTAAAAAGTGAAAGAAATTATATCATTAGCTCCTGGACGAACGTGCCTCTTTGGAGATCATCAAGATTATTTAGGTTTACCGGTGATTGCCTGTGCGATTAATCGAAATATAAAATTAACGGCAGTGCAAAATGACACTGCAGTTTTCAGATTAAATATGGATGATATTAATGAAGTCAGGATCATTGATATTCATGCTACTTTTTCGGAATTAGCGCCTCGAGATTATTTTGCCTCTTCCCTGAGAGTGTTGAGAAGACAGGGTTGCATCCCAACTGTAGGATACGACATCACCATAAAAGGAGACATACCTATCAATTCCGGAACCTCAAGCTCATCCGCTTTGCTATTAGCGTGGATTAATTTTTTGATTACAGCTTTTGGAGTTGATGATGAAATAACCCCTGAATTTATTGCAAAAATGGGGTATGCTTCTGAAGTTTTAGAGCACGGAGAACCCGGCGGAATGATGGATCATTACAGCATCGGAGTGGGTAATATTGTTCACATCAATACCAAAGATCCTTTTTCATACACCATCATTGGAACCGAGTTGAAAGGCTTAATAACCGGAGTTTCAGGTGTACCCAAAGAAACGATTGGTTTGATTGGAGAATTAAAAGGAAATGCATTAATAGCAATTGATACTATCAAACAAAGTTTTACAGATTTTGATTTAAATACATCCGAAATAGAAGATTTAGATAAATACCATAATTACTTACCGGACCGATTGATTCCTTATTTTGAAGCGGCCATCAAGAATTACCATTATACAAAAGAGGCTTTAAAAGAATTTGAAAAACCAACTCCAGACTTGAAGAAGATTGGTACTTTGATGAATCAGCATCACGCTGTTTTAAGAGATTTATTAAAAATAACAGTCCCTAAAATTGACGCGATGATCAATGCCGCATTAAAAGCTGGGGCGTATGGGGCTAAAATAGTGGGTTCAGGTGGCGGCGGTAGTATTGTCGTACTGGCTGAACCGGGAAATGAAGCTCCTGTAGTAGCAGCAATACTGGCAGCAGGCGCAATAGAAGCCTATACCGTAACTGTTGATCCTGGCGTGAGAATACTAGAAAACAGTAAAATTTTAAAGAATTAAGTATGCATGACAATCTAATTATTTTGGCCGGTGGCGCTTCTTCCAGAATGAAAAAACAAGTTGCAGTGGCTAACCTGAGCGAAGAAGAAATTGCGCAAGCGAATGAAAGAAGTAAAGGATTAATTGGTGTTGGACCAAACGGAAGACCATTATTGGATTACCTTTTATTAAATGCTAAAAAAGCAGGTTATAAAAACATCTATATTATTATTGGAGAACAAGGCGATTTATTTAAAGAGTTTTATGGAAGCGATAACAGCAATAATAACTTTAATGGCTTGACGATTTCTTTTGCAACGCAACACATTCCTGAAGGAAGAATAAAACCATTTGGCACCGCTGATGCTTTATTTCAAGCAGTGGAGCAATATCCGGATTTGAATACTCAAGAGTATACGGTTTGCAATAGCGATAATTTATATTCTACTGAAGCCTTATATGCGCTTAGAGAAACCAATAGTCAAAATGCATTTATTAGTTATAATCGGGATGCTTTGGAGTTTCCGTCAGAGCGAATTTCTCGTTTTGCCATAGCGAAACTCAGTAAAAACAATCAATTATTAGACATTCTTGAAAAACCAACTGCCGAAGTTTTAGAAAACTACAAAGATGCCGAAGGAAAATTGAGAGTGAGTATGAACGCTTTTAAATTTAACGGAGCGCTTTTATATCCGTATCTGAAAAACTGTCCCGTTCATCCTGAAAGAGACGAAAAAGAATTACCAACGGTACTGTTGAACGCACTAAAAGAGCATCCTGATACCACATTAGGAATTCCGTTTTCGGAACATGTTCCAGATTTAACAGCAAAAGAAGACATCGCGGAGGTAAAAGCCTATTTAAAAAAACACTATCCAGTACTCAACTGGGAATAGTAAAACCTATAAACAAATAACATGTCACAAAGTAAAAGCACCATAAATAATAAACCCGGGAATACATTAATTCCGATGGTTATTCTAACCTCATTATTTTTCATTTTAGGATTCGTAACTTGGTTGAATGGCCCACTAATTCCATTTTTCGAATTAGCGTGCGAGTTGTCTCAATCTCAGGCTTATTTTGTGGCTTTTGCCTTTTATATTGCGTATTTTGTAATGGCGATTCCCTCCTCTTGGGTCATAGAAAAAGTAGGCTATAAAAACGGCGTTTCGGTAGGATTAGTGGTAATTGCTTTTGGAGCATTTATGTTTTACCCTGCAGCCGAAGCACGCACTTTTCTCCTGTTTCTGGTGGCTTTATTTGTTATGGGAACTGGTTTGGCAATTTTGCAAACGGCAGCAAATCCTTATGTAGTTGTTATTGGTCCCAGAGAAAGTGCTGCAGCACGAATTAGTGTGTTAGGGATTGCCAATAAATTAGCAGGATTTATAGCACCGCTGGTGTTGACAGCTTTGGTGCTGTCAAACATGCAAGAGTATACGGCCGATAAAATTGCCGTACTGGATTTCGCCACTAAATCTGCCGTATTAGATTCCCTTGCGCTACAATTACAAACTCCGTATTTATACATGGGAGCTATTATTCTTGTCTTGGCCACTTTAGTCAAACTGTCTCCGTTGCCGGAAATTGATCTGGATGAAGATGGAAAAGTATTAAATCAAAGCGTTTTTAAACAGATTGTAAATGCTTTTAAATATCCTCAATTAGTTTTAGGTGTAATCACCTTGATGTTATACTTGGCTGCCGAGGTTTTAGCGGGAGATTCAATTGGTGGCTTCGGAAAACAACTAGGCGTTTATGGTGAAGATGGTAATTTTTATTTAAAACTAACTTCATTTACCATGACAGCAATGGTAATAGGATATATTTTAGGAATCACATTAATTCCTAAATATATTTCCCAAGTTACTGCACTAAAAGCTTCCGGTATTCTTGGATTGCTGTTAGTGATTTTAATTGTGTTAATATCCCCAACTATAACGGTTCAATTGCCTGGTATTCCAGTTTTACCTGTAGTCATTATTTTAGTCGCACTATTGGGACTTTCTAATGCACTTTGTTGGCCTGCAATATGGCCGATGGCACTTCAGGATTTGGGAGGATATACTAAAATAGCCAGCGCCATATTGATTATGGGTATCATTGGAGGTGCAATTTTCCCATTGCTTTATGGTTATTTAGTGGAAACCATCAACTTGACTAACGAAGCCAATGGAGTTGCAGAAACAGCAAAAAGTGGGAATCAAATTGCGTATTTAATTTTAGTGCCTTCTTATTTAATGATTATATTTTATGCTTTTAAAGGACACAAATACCGAAGCTGGTCCAGAAAATAATACTCGATTACGATTATAAAATAAATTAAAAATAAAACTGACAATGTTAAAAAGTAGTATAGATAAGGCGACAGGTTTCGAAAAAAGATTCGAGAATATAGGTACCATAGTTTTTGAAAATTCAACCGAAGCATCCAAAGCGGTTGCACAACAAATAGCAACACTTATCAAGTCAAAACAAGAGAATCAGGAATCCTGCATATTAGGCTTGGCAACAGGGTCTTCGCCCAAAGGATTGTATGCTGAATTAGTGCACCTGCACAAAGAAGAGGGACTGAGTTTCAAAAATGTAATTACATTCAACTTAGACGAATATTACCCAATGGAACCGGATTCTATAAACAGCTATGTGCGATTTATGAAAGAATTACTGTTGGATCAAGTGGATATCCTACCCGAAAATTATCATATTCCAGATGGAACGTTATCCAAAGAAGAAATTGCGGATTATTGTGCTAATTATGAAGCGAAAATAGAAGCTTTGGGTGGCATTGATTTGCAGATTTTAGGAATTGGCGGAAACGGTCATATTGGGTTCAATGAATCTGGTTCTTTACAGAATTCAAAAACAAGATTGGTGGCATTAGATCACATTACCAGAGTGGCGGCAAGTGGCGATTTTTCTGGATTGGGCAATACACCCAGAACAGCAATCACGCTTGGAGTTAAAAAAATAATGGAAGCCAAACAAGTGATCCTAATGGCTTGGGGCGAAGGAAAATCGAACATCATTAAAGCTTCTGTTGAAGGAACCGTAACCAATCAAATTCCTGCGTCCTTTTTGCAAGAGCACAATAATGCTGTTTTTGTTTTAGATAAAGAAGCTTCTTCAAAACTAACACGAATTAATAGGCCTTGGTTAGTGGAGAAAATTGTTTGGACAGATCGATTGACCAGAAAAGCAGTATTAGGGTTGGCACTTGATTTAAAGAAGCCTATTTTGATGCTTACGGATGCAGATTATATTGAGAACGGAATGAGCGATTTATTGGCTGATTCAGGTCCAGCGTACGACATCAACATCAAAATATTTAATAAATTACAAAATACAATCACCGGATGGCCGGGAGGAAAACCAAATGCGGAGGACTCCAATAGACCTGAAAGAGCGGAACCGGCTAGAAAAAGAGTGCTGATTTTTAGTCCGCATCCGGATGATGATATTATCAGTATGGGAGGAACTTTTATGCGATTGCAACAACAAGGGCATGAAGTGCATGTGGCCTACCAAACCTCTGGAAATATTGCTGTTGCTGATGATGAGGCACTACGATTTGCCAGATTCGTTTGTGACTACAATGAAAAATTTGGAATAAAAAGTAGTGAAGCAGAGGATATTTATAAAAAATCGATAGCATTTCTTAAAAATAAAAAAGCAAGTGAAATAGACATTCCTGAAGTGCGCTACTTGAAAGGATTGATTCGAAAAGGAGAAGCGCGTTCCACCAGTAATTTCGTTGGTTTGCCGGATGAGCAAATTCACTTTATGGAACTGCCTTTCTATGAAACAGGAACGATTGAGAAAAAACCTTTGGGAGAAATAGACATCCAGTTTACCATGGATCTTATCGAGAAAATACAACCGCATCAAATATATGCCGCAGGTGATTTAGCGGATCCGCATGGAACGCATAAAGTATGTTTGGATGCCATTTTTGAAGCAGTAAAACGATTGAAATCAAAAGATTTCATGAAAGATTGCTGGGTTTGGTTGTACAGAGGTGCTTGGCAGGAATGGGGAATCGACGAAATTGAAATGGCAGTACCCATGAGTCCGGATCAGGTATTAGAAAAAAGACACGGGATTTTCAAGCACCAATCTCAAAAAGACGGCGTTGTATTCCAGGGGTCTGATGCCAGAGAATTTTGGCAAAGAGCAGAAGATAGAAATAGGGAAACTGCAGAATTATATGTACAATTAGGATTGTCTAATTATGCTGCAATGGAGGCTTTTGTCAGATGGCATTATTAAAAACAGATCAATCACTGCTACTCTCGCAAAATTTTGGAACGCTCCAAAAAACCATAATTTTATAAGGGAAGAATGAATACTTTAAACTACCAAATGAAATCATCCTGCTTCGGAGTTACTTTTTTAGTCCTTTTTCAATAGTACAGAAACCAGCGATGAATAAAATTTAGATGCATAAAAAGAGGCTGCCTTTTCGGACTGCCTCTTTTTATGTAACATATTTAGACTAATTATCAAAACCGTCAGTTCGAGTGTTTTTTGTGTAGTAAAATGGAACAAAAAATATATCGAAAACCGTTTGTAATGAAATTTTCCTTGTTATCGATACGATTTTCTATCGAAAACCACTCGAACTGACGAAAAAGTATCATCAAAAACTAATTACACCCAACGATCTAATTATTATTCGTTTTCTTTAAAATAATTAGCGCCCCACATATCATATCTTTTTTTCATAGTCTCAATTTTAGTTTGAAAAGCAGGCCAATTTTTATTTTCCTTCGGCGACCATAATACTTCGCTAAGGGCACTCAAACGCGGGAATATCATATATTCTACTTTGGCAGGATTTTCCATATATTCTGTCCACACATTTCCTTGGGCACCCAGTACATATTTAGCCTGTTGCTCATTCAATTCTTTAGGAATAGGCTCATAACTGTATATTTTTTCCAATGAGGTAAAACCTCCAATAGTAACTTCTTTTTCATTTTTTGTTTGGGAATGATCCAGATAAACGTGGCTTCCAGGAGTCATAATCACCTGATGGTTTTCTTTGGCAGCGGCTATACCACCAGCTTCACCTCTCCAGCTCATAACAATTGCATTTGGAGCCAGACCACCCTCTAATATTTCGTCCCAACCTATCAAAGTTCTTCCTTTTTTATTAATGTATTTTTCCATGCGTTGGATAAAATAGCTTTGAAGTTCGTGCTCATCCTTCAAGCCTTTCTCTTTTATCAGCTGTTGACAAAATTCACTTCTTTTCCAAGCATCTTTAGGAGATTCATCGCCACCAACATGGATGTATTTTGAAGGAAACAAAGCCATTACCTCATCAAGAACATCTTCAAGAAAGTTGAAAGTATATTCGGTTGGAGCATACACATCGGTAAAAACACCCCAAGTTTCCTGAACCAGTTTTACCCTGCCATTTGCTAATTCCTGTTTGCTTTTCTCAGAAATCATGGTAGCCGGTATAACTGTTTTTTCATTCGGGAAACAACTCAACATCGGATAAGCTGCAATGGCGGCACTGCTATGACCCGGCATTTCAATTTCTGGTACTACCGTAACAAATCGGTCAGAAGCATACTTCACAATATCTTTTACTTCCTCTTGGGTATAAAAACCTTCTTCAGGTGTATTATCACTTCCTTTACCCGGATACCTTCCTATGATAGATCCATTTCTTTTAGAACCTATTTGAGTCAATCTAGGATATTTTTTTATTTCAATTCTCCAACCCTGATCTTCGGTTAGGTGCCAATGGAAATAATTCATTTTATGCAAGGCTAGGTAATCAATATATTTTTTAACGAATGAAACCGGTAAAAAATGACGGCTTACATCCAACATCGAACCTCTATAGCCAAAACGTGGTTCATCTTTTACCTGTACCAAAGCAATCTTTAGATTGTTACTTTTCTCTGTAGAAAGCAATTGAATTAATGTTTGCATGCCATAAAAAGTTCCTTGATTTGAATTCCCTTCAATCAATACGCCGTCCTTATCCGATTTTAAACTATAACCTTCTCCCTTAAGCCCATCAATATTTTGAATACTATTCAAAACAATGCTGTTCTTAGAAGCTTTTTGAACTACTGCTAATTCAAATCCATAATACTCCAATAAATAAGTATTGAAGAAGGCTGCCGTAGCTTTATCCCCTTTGTTGGCAACCACCAGGCTTGTTTTAGGGCTAATAACAAAACTGCCCGTATTAGTAATAACTTCGGCTGGCTGAGGAATGATTTTTACTTCTTGAGCAAATGAGAATGAGCTGCATAAAAGAAGCGAAAAGAAAAATGATCGTACCATATTTACGTTTTTTATTAATAGTATTATTTTAAATTTCACACAGTCCTCATCTGTTTAAGAACTAATTTCTAAATTAGTTTTTTACTGCCTAAATAGCAAAAAACTAGATGAATATTTTTTACTTCTAACCTCCCTGTCCTTTATGCAATGCTATATATTTGTCTAATTTTAGTTTTAAGAGGGTTATTTATCTTAAACTACCGCACTATCTTTTTTAAAGGTATTGATAGCTAAAATTGAAACATCCAAACGGATATAAAAGTATTTGTTCAACGTACAAAAGAGAGTAACACATAATGTATTACCCTCTTTTTTTTGCTAATTGGTATTCATTTTTATTTAGAGAACTCTAAACCTTTTAATTTTTGCCAACCTCCACGAGTGAAATCAGGAATCTCCACTGGTGCAGAATTATTATCCAGAGATTTTTCTGTTAACGGTCCAAGACAAGACCATTCCGCCAAATCATACACATCCATATCCAGTGGAAGTCCGTTTTGTAAACAATAAATCAAGCGATAATCCATTATAAAGTCCATCCCGCCATGACCGCCAACTTTTTTGGCTTTTTCCTCTATTCCAGCTACAATTGGGTGTTTGTATTTTTCCATCAAAGCTTTTTTCACATCAGCAGGCACAAAACTGTGGGCATTCAATTTTTCATGATTTGGTGTAATATCTGAACCTACAGATTTAGAATCCAAGGCATATCCTTCTAAAGGATATTTGTTTGCAAAACCCTTAGTTCCGCTAATCTGATACATACGACTGTAAGGACGTGGTGAAGTCACATCATGTTGAATTTGGATTGTTTTTCCCTTTTCGGTACGAATCATAGTCATTGTGTGATCCCCGTTTCTAAAATCTGTCACTTCTATTCCTGATTTTTCTTTAATATAAGCAGGATTACCAACGGCTTTAGTATCCATAGAAACTAAAAAATTCATTTTGTCACCGCGGTGAATATTCAAGGCTTGACATGCTGGTCCCATTCCATGGGTCGCATAAATATCGCCACGGTGTTTTCTATTGTAATCCATACGCCAGTTATTCCAATATTCGCCCCAGAACGGTTGAAGTCCGTGGATATAAGCCCCTTCAGCATGCATAATTTCTCCAAACAATCCTTGTTGAGCCATATTTAATGTCGTCAATTCAAAGAAGTCATACACACAATTCTCCAATTGCATACAGTGCTTACGTGTTTTTTCAGAAGTATTAATTAAGTCCCAAATTTCTTCCATAGTCATGGCACCAGGAACTTCAATGGCTACATTTTTACCATCTTTCATGGCTTGAACGCCAATTTTTGCATGGTTTTTCCAATCTGTTGCTACATATACAAGATCTACATTTGGAAGTGCCGTTACTTTTCTCCAAGCATTTTCATCCCCAAAAAATTCTTTTGCTTTAGGAAGTCCCGCTTTAGTAAGAATTTCGTTTGCCGATTTGGTGTTGGTTTCTAGCATATCGCACAATGCAACAATCTCTACTCCCGGAATATGTGTCATACGTTCTACCGCACCTGGACCACGCATTCCTAAACCGATGAACGCAATACGAACCGTAGGAATGGGAGCTGTAGCAAGACGCAAAACATCCGTTTGTCCTTTAGCACGTTTTGGAGCCGGGGTTTTAATCATTTGAGCCGATACATTTGCCCATCCTAAAAAAAGAAAGGAAATAAGTAGCAATTTAAAAATACTGGTTTTCATAATTTTATTTATTTATTTAAAAAAAGGTAGATAATCAAGCTCTAGATTACCCATTTTGTAATACTTTATTATTTTTTTTAGCTTAATCAGTGAGTACTCTTTAAGGTAATACACTAAAATCAATATCAGGTCTTTTCTGATGTAACGGTCTTGTAAAAACGCTTTGTGCTTTGGTAAAATTATTAAAAAAGCCTCCGTTTTTCAAATAGAACGATTCGTTATTTAGTAAGCCACCGGAATAATCCATACGATATCCAATAGTACCCGTGTTATCTGTTGTGAATTTTGCGGAGTTAATCTCTGTCCAATTTCCGTTAGCGTCACAATACCATTGATTATTGAATAATACTTCGCGAGATTTATTCCCTTGTTCCGGAGAAAAATTTTCTAAGAACGAATGAAATCGCTTTAAATAAGTATTGGTTTCCGGACGGTTAAAGCTGGCTATTAATTGCCATTGGTTTAATTCGGGTGCAAAAAAGTAAGCGGTATAGGTTGTCGAATTATCGTTTTGCGGAACTCCACGAAGTAAAAACTGATACGTGTTTCCAGCAATCCAATTGTACTTCAAATAACTTTGTCCACCGGAACCTTCATTGCCAAATTCTCCTGTTGTTACTCCTGCTCCTTTTTTAAGGAGTTTAATTTTTTTAGAATCTGGAATAGTTGCCGGATCATCCGTTACAAATGGGCTCCAAACAGAGAATAATACTCTGCGCTCTGTATCCGAATTAACTTGAATACCAAAATAGCCTTCTGCGAAACCATTTGCCATATAATAAGAACCTATAATATCCTGGCCTTTTGGCACCGTAACTTCGTTGTAAAACCATTCTATAGTTGCATCTGTTGGTACTTGATAATTTAAGTGTACGGAAGGCCCTCGTCTTCCCCAATGATAAAAACTACCTTCGTCATTTTGAACAAATGCAATTTTGTCTTTAGCAATCGAGCTGTTAATTGTTACTCTTGAAATAGAAGGAAAATTACTTTTATTCTTGCTGATTCCTTTTATTTTTAAAGCAACATAACCTGGTTCAGTAATTTCCCAACGTCCTATTTGGTAAGAATCTTTTTTAGTGTCGTTGAATTCAACTCTCTTGGATTCATTGTTGATAGTGAATTCTAAAGTTGATTTCCCAAGAACTGCCAATGACTCCTTGTTTATGGAAAATTGGAAGACTCCCGGCTCAGAAATTCGAAAATAAGCAGTAAAATATTCTTCAGAATTGGTCCAATACTCGATTCCATTTTTTGTAATGGTTTCAATTTCCGCAAAGGGAGTTGAACTAAAAGCATTTCCACCAAGAGGTAAAGAAATTTCGGATATCATTTTAGAATCATAGGCATCATCAAAATCACTATTTCTACCATTATTACTACAAGAGGTAAGTGGAATCAATAATATGATTGCTAATAGTTTTGTAAAGAATCTTTTTTTCATTTATAATTTTTTATACTTATTTCTGTTCAGTAATTCCCTTTTCTGATACCTTTTATTCTTAACCAAATAGACGTTTTAACAACATTATTCTAACCTTCTACTATTGATTTTGGGTTAGCGTTCCGGGATAAGCATTTATTTCTGATTGAGGAATGTACTGTATCACACGCAAACTGGATGCAGGAATATCCTCCATTGCACGGTGTGGCCCTGGATAATTACGCTTCATAGTTTGTCCGTTTCTATATACATCGTAGCCCCTATGTGCTTCGAAAGCTAATTCTAATTGACGCTCTTCATCAATAAGTTGGATCGCATTGGCACTAGTTAATGTAGTATATCCTCCTCCTACAATTGCTCTTTCTCTAACAACATTTAAATTGATACGTGCATTTGTGTAATCTCCTTTTTTCGCATAGGCTTCTGCCATATTCAAATACATTTCTGATAATCTTGAAATGATTGGAGAATGAAGATGCGAATCATTATCCTGTAAAGAACATTTAGTGATATAGTACATTGGATATACGCGGTTCAATAACATCATAAAATCTTTTTCACCAACATACGTTTTTCCTTTATAAACAATAGAATAACTATTCTCAGCAGCATCAACTTCTGTCAGATCGTATTTATCTGTTCCAATATTGATATAGAATGTACCATCAGCATTACGTTTCAATGGTTGTTGCAGATAGTTATAACCCGTTTGTACTCCGCTGGCATTGTAAGAATCATGTACAAAACGGAATGCTTCTGTTTTATTATTTGACGCATCAACTGAATATTGAGGCTCAATAAATGCCCAACGAGCATCATTTTTCTTACCTGACTTACGTAGTAAATCTAAATATTTAGCACTAGCATACATTTCTCCCCAACCTTGTCCTTGTATATTAGCATACATCCCGCCAATACCATAATAATGATCAAAACCGGAAAACTCTGAAGCCACACGTTTTACGGCAAAAATGGTTTCTGTTTGTCCGGCAGCATCAGGAGCAAACGTGTTGTATTTCATAAAATCAGCTCTGCTAAGCAAATTGTAATTCCCGCTTGCAATTACTTTAGTAGCATATTCTATAGCTAGAGAAGCATATTCTTGATTTGGATTTTGGTAGGTACCGCTCATATACAAATATACTCTGGATAGCATTGCTTGTGCAGCTTCTTTGGTTGCATAAGTCGCACTACGTTTTACGGTCATTAGTGTCTCTGCTTTTTTCAAATCATTTATAGCTTGTTGATAACTATCTTTAATTGTGGATCTGTCTGGTAGACGTAAATTATCGATATCAGCAGGCATTCCGTTTACAATAGGTACTCCCAAATTAGACTCAGGGGATTGTGAATAAGGTCTGCCGTAAGTACGAGATAAATAAAAGTAAATCATTCCTCTTAAATAATAGGCTTCTCCCAATTGTTGGTCAATTTGCGCATTTTCACCTTCTGAAATAATTTTTATTAAGTCACTTGATTGTGAAATAATTTTATAACTGTTGTTCCAAAAAACAGATAATCTCCCGTTATCCGGTATGTGTTGGTACGAAATAAAGGAATAGAATGAATCCGTAGATGTTCCACGTATCATAATATTATCACCCGGATATTCTCCTACTCGGTGCATAACGTCAGACCATCCTTTAAGTTGTGCGTAACACCCATTCAAAAGTACTTCGACTGCCGCTTCTTTATCAGCAAGAATTTTATCCTCGGTGTACGAATTAAATGGCTCTCTCTCTAGCTCACAAGAGTATAAGAAACTAATTGTAATGAATAATATAAATATCTTTTTCATGATTTATTTTTTTAAAGAGTAAGATTAAGACCTAATACAAATTTGCGTGTCTGAGGATATACTGATGTTGCAACTCCTGTTATTTGACCATTACTAGGTGGTATCTCAGGATCAACTCCAGAGAAGTGAGAAATTGTAAATAAGTTTTCTGCAGCTACAAATAATCTAAGATTAGAAATATTCAAACGCTCCACATTTAAGTTATATCCTAAAGAAAGGCTTCTCATTTTTAGATAGGTTCCAGTTTCTAAGAAACGGGACGAAGCTTTATTTGAGTTACTTTGATTGTTATAACTCGCTTGAGGATGAGTCGCAATATCTCCCGGTTTTTCCCATCGGCTCCATCCACTGTGAAGATTCATTTGGTTACGATCAGTATATGCCCCATCTGAATCAAATTCTGCTCTGGCATAATTATAAATTTCACCTCCTACAGAATAGGTAAATATGGCCGATAAATCAAAACTCTTATAATCTAAATTTGTTGAAAATCCACCAAAAAACGAAGGGGTATAAGCTCCCATAGCAATTGGTGTTTTTGAAGCATTACTATAACTAAACGTTTTTACACGTTCCCCGTTTGCATTGGTTTCAAACCATTGAGGTCTTCCGGTCTCTGGATCTACACCAGCCCATTCGGTAAGGTACCACGTATCAACGTCTTTTCCTGGAGTCAATAATTTAGAAGCTGAACCGGCAATTCCAGATCCATCGCCCACGATGATTTGCTTTCTTTCACCATAAAGACTGGTTACTTTGTTTTTATTCACGCCAATATTAGCATCAACAGCCCATCTCCAATCTTCGTTTTTAACGATTTCAACATTAAGTGCAGCTTCAAAACCTTTGTTGCTTACTGCCCCAACGTTTTTCCAAATGCTGGTAACTCCAATAACTCCTGGCAAAGGAACTTGATACAATAAACCAGAAGTGTCTTTATCATAATAATCTAAAGTAAGGTTGAATCGTTTTAAAAAACTAATGTCTAAACCAACTCCGGCTGTATATGTTTTTTCCCAACTTAAATCAGGATTTGCAATTTGAGAAATTAGGGCTCCTGGATTTTCATTATAACCTGTCGTTAAAGAATACAAGGCATAATGTGGATAAAGACTGTTTGGTCTGTTTCCTACTGATCCGTAACTGGCTCTAAGTTTTAAGTTTGTAATATAATCTGCTTTAAAAAAGTCTTCTTTATGAATGTTCCATCCACCACTTACGGAGAAGAAATTTCCATATTGTGAATTAACCCCAAAATTTGAAGCTCCGTCACGTCTAAGCGAAACTTGTGCTAAATATTTATTATCATAGGTATAATTCACATTCGACAGTAAAGATTGTACAGCCCATTGTGCTCTGCTTCCTTTTACTTTTTCAGGAATCGAAGCCACATCACCCACTATAAATCCTGGAGCAAATCCAGTAGCAATTCCTACCGTACTTTTTGAATTAAACTCATTCCATTCATATCCCGCAATGGCATTAAAGTCATGCTTTCCGTATGACTTATTGAATTTAAATAATTGATTAGTATACACTCTATTATAAGAACTCATGTAATCCTCAATTCTACCTTTTACAGCTAATCCGCTGGAAGATCTTGGATCTGAATAAGCCATGGAATTTGAATTTGAAAAAATATAGTTGTTTACTGACGTAAATGTTAACCAATCCGTAAGTTTTATATCAAAATCAAAATTACTTCTAACATCATATGCTTCAGATTCGCTGTAGTCCCATTGTAAATCATACAAATAATTAGATCCGGTTGTATTTACCCAAGTAGGATTTGGTTGATTCCCTACCAAAGTACCGTCTGCTAAATAAGGGTTATCCCAAGGCATATTGCCATACATTGCGCCAACGGAATGTTGTCTGTCTAACACGTCTCTGCGCGTAGCATTAATTTGTGGACGGATTGTCAACCAATTATTTACTTTGTAACTAAATTTCAAGAGGGCATTATAACGGGTGTAATCATATCCCCTTATAGCGGCTGTTTCATCATAAACACCAAGAGAAATGTAGCTTTTTAAACTTTCATTACCACCACTTATAGAAAGATTATGATCTGTAGCTAAACCTGTTCTGGTAGCATTATCCCACCAATCAAAATTTTTATTTCTTAATTCAGGAGTCCACCACCATGCATTTGAAAAGTCCTGTTTATTCGAAAAAGAATCATACAAGTCATATAATTCGGCTCCATTCATCAAGTTGAAATTACCGGTATTTAAAGTTGTTGCAGCCATTTTAGTGGAGAAATTGATGGTTGCTTTACCTGATTTTCCACTTTTTGTAGTAACAACAATAACTCCGTTTGCACCTTGCGAACCATATACAGCAGTTGAAGCTGCGTCTTTAAGTATCGTCATGGTTTCTATATCCGAAGGATTAATGCTACCGGCACTACTTCCTACTATAACTCCATCAACTACCCATAAAGGATCAGTGCTTCCGTTTACAGTTGTTTTTCCTCTAATAATTATTTTTCCGGCTTCACCTGGTTGTCCAGATCCAGAGTTTACATAAACTCCTGTAGCTTTTCCTGCTAATAAATTTTCAACAGAAGGAGTTGTCGCATCTGTAAGCTTCTTGTTTGTAATTGTTTGTAATGAACCGGTAAGACTCTCTTTTTTAATCGTACTGTATCCTACAATAACGACTTCATTTAACTTTTGGCCTGTTTCTTTTAAAACAATTTTTAAAGGCCCAACACCAATGGTCACTTCTTGCTCTTCCATTCCAATAAACGAAACGACCAAAGTGTTGTTATTTCCTAATACTTCGATAGAAAAATTACCATCAGCATCTGTCTGAACTCCTATTGTAGTTCCTTTGATAAGTACATTAGCACCAGGAAGAGGCGCGCCACTTTCATCGGTTACTTGTCCTTTTACTATTTTCTGAACTAGTAATAAATTAATATCGTATGATGCAACCGTTTTTATTGTCGAAGCTGTGGAAACTTGAAAAGTTAAAGCTAACAAAGAAAGAAGCGTTAGTTTGATTTCTTTGTGGGACAGATTGTTAATCACTAAATCCCTTGGTTTTTTTTGGGTTAATAATTTCATACTCTTGAAATGGTTTTAGTTAATAATTGTTTGTTGGTTTATTCTGTATTATGTGTTGTATCTATATTTTTTAATGGAGAAAAATGAACGCTGAAAAATTTGATTTATAATTCCTTAACCGAGCTAGTTTTTGTCTAAATCCCCAATCTCGGGTTAAAGCATATTGCAAAATTTATACTCTTATATAATCTTCAAAAAACACTAAATTTTGACCTAATAAAAGAGCCTTTGTTTTTTAACATGTGACGAAACTATAGATTATATTTTTATTAAACAAGGAAAAACATAAAAAATGTGCTCGAACACACAATATTTATGTTCTCGAGCACATAAATATTGCACGAAATGTTTTTTTAGTAATAAAATTCTAGTTTTTTAATAATGGAAGTGGCCCAGATTCTATATCTTTTTTTTGTGTAAAACAGGACATAGTAATTAAATAATAAGAAATTCGGAATTTTTAAACCAAAAAATTAAAAATTCAACAGTAGTTCTATATTATTGAATTTACTTTTAATCTTAATTGCCCGTTATTTGGTCTTGAATTTAACACAAAACAGATGCATCTAAGTCTTCAAATTAGGTTAGAGGAAAAGAAAAAAATTGACAAAGAGATTCATTGAAATTTCTTTTAACTATATTTCAAAAAAATTTGTTCAAATACAGTTTTATAGAAACACTAAATGCCGCATACAATGATTCCAGAAATGAAAGAATATGAAGTACATTTAATCGAAAACAAACAACTGAAAATCTCCGGAAATGGAGATGATATAGTATGGGATAATGCCCAGATTTTGACTGATTTTTGTTCCCCATGGAATAACAAAAAAGGAACGGAAATTACATTTAAAGCACTTTGGGATCGAAAAAATTTATTTTTTAATTTTACTGTTTTAGATACCGAAATCCATACAGAAAAAAAGGATGACAGTTTTGAGAGTATTGGAAACTCTGATAGAGTTGAACTCTTTTTCAGAACTGATGATGCACTGAATCCCTATTATTGCCTAGAGATAGACACTTCTGGTCGGATAATGGATTTTATAGCCTATCCCAATACCAATTTTGATTTCAATTGGAACTGGCCCAAGAATGATTTAGTAGTTAAATCATCTGTAAAAGCAAATTCTTTTATTGTTGAGGGATCTATTAGTATCGAATCCTTGAAAATTTTTAATCTAATAAAAAACAACAGGATAGAAACCGGTATTTTTCGAGCTAAGCATATAAAGACTCAAAATGAATGTTTTGAACCAAACTGGATTACTTGGGTAAACCCAAATACCGAAACCCCTAATTTTCATATTGCATCTTCTTTCGGGGTTTTTATTTTAAGAGAATAGAAAATTGCTTTTTAATATAATACCTCACATTTTCGCATTTACAATATCAATTTTCGGGATACTTATTACAATAAACAAACAACTGGACTCTAACGACAGCTCTGGCCTCTGAAAACTTAAAACTGATTACTAAAAACCAAACACTTTTCATTAACTTTGCAACATGTTTACATTCTTAAAATCAAAACCCATACTTAAAGATTTAATTCCAGAGCATCATATTGACATACACTCTCATTTGTTACCGGGTATAGATGATGGCGCAAAAACTTTTGGAGATACGCTAAGACTAACACAAGCGCTTCAGGACATTGGAATTTCAGAGTTTATTACAACTCCACACATAATTCAACATGTTTGGGACAACACTCATGAACAAATTCTAGACAAAAAAGCCACTACGGTTTTAGAACTGGAAAAGAACAACATTACTGTTCCATTTAAAGCGGCCGCAGAATATCTTATGGACGATCAGTTTGTACAACTGTTCAAATCCAATAATTTACTGACTTTAAAAGACAACTATGTCCTGGTGGAAATGTCGTATATCAACCCCCCAATTCAGCTGTATTCAATACTGTTTGATTTACAGGTGGCAGGATACATTCCAGTAATGGCACATCCCGAACGATACTTATTTTATCATAATGATTTTAATGAATACCAGAAACTAAAAAGAGCGGGCTGCTTATTCCAGCTAAATTTATTATCTGTAGTTGGATATTATGGTGCTGGAATTACTAAAATTGCAGAACAATTACTGCAAAAAGGAATGTATACCTATGTAGGTTCTGATGTACATCATGACAATCACATTGCCGCTTTCCAACAAAAAGTAAATCTTAAAGATGTAACACCACTCAAAGAAGCTATTGCCAATAATCAATTTTTTAAATTAGGCTGATAGATTTTTTTATAAATAAAAAGGCCCCAAAGAGTATCTTTGGGGCCTTTTTTAATATGCAAATGATTTTATATTACTTGTCTAACAATTCAAAAGTCGAGTTCATACTTTTGAACTCAGGCACAATTCGTTTCATTTTCAGAACAATTTCGTCGTTATCAAAACGATTAGCTATACTTATAAGCTCCTCCACATCAGTATTTAAAATTTCAAAATCATCTAGAATTTCTTCAGCAATCATAATTTTTTCATGGTACGTAGGAAGTGTTTTTGAAGTATCATTCAATAACTCTTCATATAATTTCTCCCCGGGTCTCAATCCTACAATTTCAATTTTGATATCTTTTTCTGGTATAAAACCAGCTAACTTGATCATCTTTCGGGCCAAATCGATAATTTTAACTGGCTTGCCCATATCAAAAATATAAATCTCTCCTCCATTACCCATGGCTCCCGCCTCTAAAACTAATTGACACGCTTCAGGTATAGTCATAAAATACCGAATGATATCGGGATGTGTAATCGTGATGGGACCTCCATTTGCAATTTGCTTGGTAAACAATGGAACTACAGATCCATTAGATCCTAATACATTTCCAAAGCGAGTTGTAATGAATTTTGTAGCATTTTTTTCTCCGTTATCCTTACTCTTCAATTGTAAAGACTGTACATACTTTTCAGCTATTCTTTTGCTGGCTCCCATTACATTACTTGGGTTTACTGCTTTGTCAGTCGATACCATTACAAATTTTTTAACCTTATAAAAGCACGATAAATCGGCAAGATTTTTTGTCCCTTCTACATTGGTGAGAATGGCCTGAGAAGGATTTTCTTCCATTAAGGGAACATGCTTATAAGCAGCTGCATGAAAAACAACTTGTGGCGCATATTTCTTAAAGACACTATTCATAGCTTCTTTATTCCTTACATCAGCAATAACGGTGTGCATTTTAGAATTTGAATCCAAACCACTCATCTCCAAACACATGTGATGCAACGGTGTTTCTGCCTGATCCAAAATAATAACAACCTTAGGACTAAAACCTAACACTTGACGAACAATTTCACTCCCTATGGACCCTGCTGCTCCGGTAATTAAAACGGTTTTATCTTTTAATTGTTTGGATATTGATTTATTATCTAACACTATAGGCTTTCTTTCCAGTAGATCTTCAATTTGAATACTCTTTACTTTTTGGCTAATCTCTTTTTGATTCTCCCAATCAGAAATCAATGGCACCGTGTACACTGTATAATTGAATTCTAAACATTGATCTACAATAACCAATCGCTCTTCTTTTGATAAACTTTTATCAGCAATAATAACAGCCTGAGCATTAACGGAACGCATTAATGGTGGTAATTTTTTCTTCTTAACCAATATGGGCAAATCCAACATTCTTTTGGTGGCGTTCTGATTGTTTTTATCGACAAAACCAACAATTTTAAAACGGGAAGGAGTTTCAACTTTTAAAGCTTTTGCAACCGATATTGCATTCGCATCTGTACCATAAATTATCGTTCTGATTAATTTATTCGACCCTCGTTCTGAAAAATAAATTTCAAAAGTTCGTTTGATTATGACACGATATAAAAATAATCCGCAAAAAGAAAGTACTATATTGATAAAAAAAGCAGTATTTAAAAATGCTTTTTGTCCATAAAACAACTCGTAACCAAAGTTTAAGAAAAGAAACAGAACGAGCACAGCCATTTGTGAAAACAAAAGTTTAACGGCGTCAATATAGGAAGAGTGCCTAATAATTCCAGAATAGGTCCTAAACAACCAAAAAAAGAAAATATTAATACCAAAGAAACAACTTATGAATAAATATTTTTGTGGCGTAATAATGTAGTCTAGTCCAGTACCCTTAAATATTAGGATAGTAAAAAAAAACGCAAGTACTAAAACCGAAAAATCGATCATAATAATAATCCATCTGGGTAGATAGCTTAAATTATGAATATTAAATTTTAAATTTTCTCTTGAAAAAAAATTAGGACTAGATGATAGCCCCTTGTTTTTAATAGTACTCAAAGTTTTTTTTTTAAAAGATTAACTACTTGGCATGCATCAAAAATAACATTTAATGGATGAAAAAAAAAATCATATTGATTCAATTTACTCTAATCTTCGAATAGATACAACCAGATATGTAGTACATCCCTTATTATCAACCAAAATTCATATTTAATTCGTGAAATAAAATAAGCTAATCCGTTAAGTACAATTGTTTTTTTACAACAAATTTCAGTCAGTTAGAGTGTTTTTCGACAGTTTGTCCCGACACTTGAGGATCCTGTGGCGTAAAACGCGAAAAAAAATACCGATAGCTATCGGGTTGAGAATTGTTTTTTAATAATTATACCATCAATAATAAAATTGTTCAATATTTTTTGTAGTATCGAGCCAGTCGAGATATAATAAAGGGTCTCGACTTAAGCCTGCCCTGAGTTCTTATTGAAAGAGGAAAGCCCCACATAGTAAAAAATCGGGAATGGTAGTGTTTCTAGTCAGTTCGAGTGTGTGTGTTTTGTGGAGTATAACGCAACAAAAAATGTATCGAGAACCATTTTAATAATAATAATAATAATAATAATAATAATAATAATAATATATGCAATCCGTCCTCTAGAGTTTATGCTTCAACAATCCCAAAAGATACTCCCCATAACCTGATTTCTTCAAAGGCTCCGCCAATTCTGTAAGTTGTTGATCTGAAATAAAACCTTGTCTCCAGGCGATTTCTTCGATACAACCTACTTTTAGTCCTTGACGCTCTTCTATAACCTGCACAAATTGCCCTGCCTGCATTAAACTGTTAAAAGTCCCGGTATCCAACCAAGCCGTTCCTCTACTTAAAATACCCACTTTCAAAGCTCCTTTTTCCAAGTACACTTTGTTCACATCGGTAATCTCATATTCACCACGGGCACTTGGCTTGATATTTTTGGCAATTTCGACTACTGAATTATCATAAAAATACAAACCGGGTACCGCATAATTTGATTTAGGCTTCAAAGGTTTTTCTTCGATCGAAAGGGCCTTGAAATTAGCATCAAACTCAACTACACCATAGCGTTCGGGGTCAGAAACGTGATACGCAAATACGACACCGCCGTCCGGATTGGTATTGGTTTGCAACAACTCATCCATATTAGAACCAAAGAAAATATTATCTCCTAATACTAAAGCTACACTATCATTACCTATAAATTCTTCCCCAATAACAAAAGCTTGAGCTAATCCATTTGGGATTGCCTGCTCTGCATAACTGAATTGACAACCTAATGCTGCTCCATCTCCAAATAATTTCTTGAAATTAGGCAAATCATGGGGTGTCGAAATAATTAATATTTCATGAATCCCAGCCATCATTAAAGTAGACAACGGATAATAGATCATGGGCTTGTCATAAACTGGCATCATTTGTTTGCTCATCGCTAAAGTTAATGGGTGCAAACGGGTTCCTGAGCCTCCTGCTAATATAATTCCCTTCATATTTTTTGACTTTAAACTTTTGACTAATTTTTCACAAAAAACGAAATTCTGAAACCTGAACACTGCTTACTGCACTCTGATCACTGTACACTGAACACTTAATACTGATTACTAACGATACTGTTTTTCGTAATAAGTAGCATACGCACCAGAAGTGATATTATTCAACCAGGTTTGATTTTCCAAATACCAATTTACGGTTTTTTCTAATCCCTCTTCAAAAGTAACTGATGGCTTCCATCCCAACTCTTTGTGTATCTTAGAAGCATCAATGGCATAACGCAAATCATGCCCGGGACGGTCTTTTACATAAGCGATCAATTGTTCCGAACTACCGATAGGTCTTCCTAATTTTTCATCCATTATTTTGCAAAGCAACTGCACTAAATCAATATTTTGCCATTCATTAAACCCGCCAATATTATAGGTATCGTGATTGACACCTTCATGAAATACTAAATCAATCGCTACGGCATGGTCTTCAACAAAAAGCCAATCACGAGTATATTTCCCATCACCATATACGGGTAAAGGTTTATTTTGAATAATATTATTAATAAACAGAGGAATTAATTTCTCTGGAAAATGATAGGGCCCATAATTATTGGAACAATTCGTCAATACATAAGGCAAGCCATACGTTTCCCCATACGCTCTTACAAAATGATCTGAGCTCGCTTTAGAAGCAGAGTAAGGAGAATTAGGGGCATAGGCGGTAGTCTCTGTAAACAAACCTTCTGAACCCAAACTACCGTAAACCTCATCGGTACTGATATGATAAAAACGTTTTCCTTCATAATTACCATGCCAAATAGTTTTAGCCGCATTTAACAAATTCATCGTTCCTATAACATTTGTTTTCACAAAAGATAAGGGATCAGTTATAGAACGATCAACATGGGATTCGGCAGCTAAATGTAAAATCCCATCAAATTGATGCTCAGCAAATAATTGATCGATAAATGACGCATCAACGATATCTCCCTTTATGAAGGTATAATTGGACTCTTTTTCTATATCAACAATATTTTCCAGATTCCCGGCATAGGTAAGTGCATCCAAATTAAAAATTTGATACTGAGGATATTTGTTAACGAAAAGTCGTACTACATGGGAACCTATAAAACCGGCACCACCAGTAATTAATATTTTTTTTATCATTATTTCTATATTTTATTACTCCTCAGCTCAAGGGATAATTATTATTTTAACAAAAGTTATTATAAATCAAATAAATGGCATTATTCCCTTGATCTATATGCCCTTAGCTGCCGCAGTCGAGCGTCAAATGTTTGAAGAATCCGTAAAAGAAAAGCTGTTTGAGCGCAACGAGTTCTTTTCTTTTAGCATTCGAAAACTAATTTGACCTACGAGGGAGCGATGACTTCATTTTTTTATTTCTTTTTAAATCAAGCAAAAGAAAATAATTTTATTTTAACTAGGGATTTACAATAGAAAATCAGTTCGGATAATCAAGACACATGAATCTCCCTACCGCCATAGTTTTTCCTATGCTTACTTCTGAAACGCTAACAATACCATACATTTCCTCAAACTGGCTTCATAATCAGACACCTCCACCCCATAAACAGACCTAATCTTAGTGGTATCCAATAAAGAGTATTGAGGGCGTTTTGCCGGTGTTGGATATTCCGAGGAAGAAATTCCGCTGATTTCACAATCAAAACCTCCAATCTCTTGTATTGCCAATGCAAATTCATACCAACTAATCGCTCCTTCATTGGAAAAATTATAAATACCAGCCTGCCAATTACCATGTGTAATTATCGCCATGATCGCTTGAGCCAAATCGGCTGCATAAGTAGGACTTCCTATCTGATCATTTACAACATGTAAACTATCCCTTTCTTGCATCAATCGGGACATCGTTTTTACAAAATTATTTCCAAAACTGGAATACACCCAAGAAGTCCTGATAACAATTGCATTCGGATTTTGTTCCAGAGAAGCCTTTTCTCCTGCTAACTTAGTTACCCCATACACATTGATAGGATTGGTTTGTGCCATTTCCGTCAAAGAAATTGCCGCTGTTCCATCAAAAACATAATCGGTAGAAATATGTAATAGTTTACAGCCATTGGCCTGACTCCATTTTGCAATCACAGCAACTGCTTGGTGATTTAAAACAGCCGCTAATTCAGGCTCAGACTCTGCTCTATCCACAGCAGTATAGGCAGCACAATTAATGATAAATTGTGGATTAATTGTAGTTAATTTAGTTTCTAAAGCTTCTAAATCACACAAATCCAGCTCATTTCTATCGGTAAAAAACCATTCAAACTGAGTAAAGTTTTTTGACAAAACAGCCAATTCAGAACCTAATTGCCCAGTGGATCCGGTAACTACTATTTTTTTCATTTAATCTTTTAAATTTCTAAGACACAGACACGTTTTATAATTACCCTTGCACACTATTTTTTGAACCCAAAACCATTCATCCTGAGCTTTTAGAAACACACTTCACTACTACTCTTCTTAGTGTCAAAACAAATTTACGTTTTGAATTTTTACCTCACTTTAGGGATAGGGTAAAACGAAAAATTATTTCACAACTACTTTAATTCTTAAGCACTTTTAAAACTTTCAAAGAGTTAAACCACATATTCTAAAGTGTTTGTGGTCCTAGTGACTTCTTTGTAAACTTAACGGTTAACTATTAAAACTCCCAATCTATTTCGTTAAAACCAGGTAAAATTAAATCCTTTTCTGAAACAATAATTTCATTAGCATCTAATTGCCAGTCAATTGCTAAAGCGGGGTCATCATAACGGATACCTCTTTCACTTTCTTTATGATACAATTGATCTACCTTATACATAACTGAGGCTGTTTCACTCAAAACTGAAAAACCATGAGCAAAGCCGTGAGGAACCATCAATTGTTTTTTATTTTTCGCACTCAAAACAACACTGAAATGCTGCCCGTAGGTAGCTGATTTTTTTCGTAAATCTACTGCGACATCAAGAATTTCCCCCTCTAAGACACGTACCAATTTAGCTTGAGCAAAAGGATTCATTTGCAAATGCAATCCACGAATCACACCACGTTTAGAGAACGACTGATTATCTTGTACAAAGGGATATTCAAGTCCATTCGCATTAAATTGAACTTGATTGTAAGCTTCAAAAAAATATCCTCTTGAATCCTCATAAACTGCTGGAGTAACAAGTACTAAATCTTTTATAGTTGTTTTTTCAATGATCATTCGATACTTTTATTTTATAATTGCGGGAAATTGTTTCAATACTGTTTTTCCGGTTTAAGTAGCTTTTTTCATTAGATACATCCAAAAAAATCAGAATAAAGGAATTGGATACAACCCAAAAAAGTTCAAAAGAAACATTTCTTCTAAACTTTTTTAGGTTTTTAAACAAATAAAATAATTATATTTTCAATAATTTTTTATACCAAGGTATTTTTTCCACCTTCACCCCATAACCATAGCCATAACCATAGCCATAACCTTTAGTAGAATCGGTATCATTAAGAAGCATACACATATTAGGAAGTTTATTCTCTCTATATAGTGTATTTGGTATGTGTAGCATGTGTTTTTCCAAAACATTTGCACGTACCACATAAACAAAACAATCAGCGTGTTTGGCAATCAATAAAGTATCAGTCACTAGACTGACTGGTGCAGTATCAACAATAATATAATCATACTGTTTTTTTAAATTTTCAAACATTACATCCACCTTATTATTCATCAAGAGTTCTGCAGGATTAGGAGGTATTATACCGGCAGGCAAGATATAAAAGTTCTCATAATCTGGATGTTTAACGATTAAATCTTCAATTTTTAAATCTTTTGATGACAAATAATTAGTAACACCTTTATCTGGCACTGTTAAATACTCATCTAATTTTGGATTACGGATATCCATTCCTATCAATAACACTTTTTTACCTGACAAAGCAAAAGTAGCTGCCAGATTAACAGATACAAAGGTTTTACCTTCACTCGGAAAAGTAGATGTTAAAAAAATAGTTTTGGCTAGATTTTCAGTAACATTGCTTATCATGAATTCAAGATTTGTTCTGATAATACGCAAGGCTTCTGCCGAACTAGTTCGGCTTTCTGATTGCATAATCTCAGAATGCGAATCAGAGGTAGGTACATCACCAATAAAAGGAACTAGCGTTTTTCCTTCTAAATCAAGACGGCTTTTTATCTTGGTATCCAATAAATCAATCAAATATATAATCACTAATGGAACAAGAATCCCTAACAATAAAGCACCCAAATAAATAATACTCCTTTTTGGCGCTACAGGAATCTTGGAGCCCTCTGAGGCATCAATTACTCTGGCATTGGGCTCTGTTGCCGACAAAGAGATGGCAGTCTCTTCTCTTTTTTGCAACAAATACAAATACAACTCTTCTTTTACTTTCTGCTGACGGGCAATGACTCTAAACTGCCTTTCCTGAACTGGTATTTTTCCAATTTTACTATTCAAAAGCCCTTCCTGACTATTTAAATCACGTTTTTGTATGTTCAAACTGGATTGCATTCGCATCAAACTGGTGGCCACATTTGACTTTAAAGCAGATAACTGTTCATCAATTTTAATTACGGACGGATTTGCTTCAGTAGCCGATTTAAGAATCCTGTTTCGATCCAATACTAATTGGTTGTATGAATTAACTAACTCAGAAGCGTCACCTTCACCAGTTATGATATTTGTAGGTAATAAATCTGATTTTTTACTCTTCCTCATGAAATCCAACATAGAACTAATTACATTCAATTGAATATCTGTTTCTACCACTTTTTTATCATACTCGCTCGATCCTTCTATAAAAAGTTTTGCTTCAGTTTCAATATCAGTTAACCTGTTTGTAGTTTTAAAATTTTGAACATTTTGTTCAACACCATCAAGTTCATCCGTTATTAATGCAAGTCTGTTGTTAATAAATAGTGAGGTGTTTTCAGAGATAAAATTCTTATCCGCTACAGCATCCTGATTGTAGTTGAGCACTAAATTATCTAAAAAATCTTCGGCTTTTTCCAATACAGGGTCAACAATTGAAACTTCAACAACACTACTTGTTTTACTTAATGGATTAACTTTCAATCTGTTTTTAAAGCTTTGCACTACATTTTTGAGAGGAGTGATTAAAATAGCAATCGGAGTCCCATTTACATGAAAAGCACCCATAGCGTCACCCAGTTTATTAATCACCAAAGTCCCGTACTTAGTCCTAATAGTCTCTCCATATTTAAACACTTCTTTTTTCTCCAGTACTATATTTCTTCCTTCTGAAGAATCCACTAATTTAAATGTAGTAGGAGTAACACCCTTAAACTCAAAAGCCATTTTATTTTCAAAAAAACCTGGCTTATGATCCGTAAAGCTTACCAGAATTGGTGCGCTTTTGAACAGTTCAGTACTGATTATTTTACCCTCAACAATCAATGCAATATTCAAATTCATCTTCTTGATGGTACTTTCAATCAGTGATCTTGACTTTAATATTTCAATCTCATTATCAAGATTATTTTTTATTCCACCACCAATTCCCATATCTGAAAAAGCGGACAATTCCGAAAGCATACCACCTTTCTTTTCATCTTTCACTAAAATCGTGGTAGAAGCTTGATATTGAGGAGTACTGTACCTCAAATAGACATAGGCTGTCAATAAACTGATGAAAATACCCAATACAAACCATTTCCAATGAGACGCATACTGATATAACACAGCTCTTATTTGAAAATCCTGTTCCATGCTTTCGTTTGATGTATTATTTTCCATAAAATCGATTTATTTTGAAGAGGTAATAATTAGTGTGATTAATGTAATAAGCAGAGAGGAAACAGAAATAATTACCCCTGTATTTGGACCTACAGCAGCGCCATTTACTCTGCTTTTATTAGGCTCGACATAAACGACATCATTTTGGGATAAATAATAGAAAGGAGAATTTATAAATTCCGTGTTGGTAATATCGACTCTATTATAGGATTTTACACCGTCAACCTCCCTGATGATCAAAATATTATTTCTTTTCCCATATATAGTTAGATCCTTAGCCATACTCAACGCTTCTATTAACGTAACTCTCTCTGAAACTATCGGATAAACACCGGGCGCATTAACTTCTCCTTGTAAAGAAACTTTAAAATTCATCACACGAAGGTTAACGATTGGATTTTTAATGTATGTTGAAATTTTTTCGTGCAACATTCCCAAAAGTTCAGTGCGGGTCATACCACTAACTTTTAATTTTCCAAGAATTGGAAAATCAATATTCCCCATTGCATCAACCAAATACAATTGAGCCGATTGTTGGCCTTGAATATCTTGTCGATCAATGCTTACAACACTAATGGTTTTTAGATTAAAAGGAGCTGCGATTTCAGGATCTTCTGCAGAAACAATAATCATCAACAAATCATCCGGCTGTAATTTAATTTCATAAGAACTTCCCTTTTCTTGATTCTGTGAACTATCAATGTTTTGATAATAAACAATATCTTTTCTAGAGGCACATGAAAAAAATAAGAATAGGAAGAATAACACAACTATCTTTTTTATGGAGTGAAAATATTTCATATATAATATTTTATTTTTTAATGGAACTACTTGTTAAAATTTTATTTTATGGCTGCAAATATAAGTATTAGGACCTTATTACAACTAAAAAAACCACTCAGACTACTTTTTAATTTATTAAAATTCATTGTCTAATTTATTAAAAAAAAACAACTCAATCAGACTGATTGAAAATCAACACTTTGTATGTTTTTTCATTCATTCTTAAATCAGCTCCTTTAAAATATAATTTTATGTACCCATAAGTTTTACAAGAACACTTCTAATTCGGGCACGCGCTTCATCATCTAAATTGGAACCGGATGGAAGGCATAAACCATTTTTAAAGAGTGTCTCGGCTATTGTAGAACCATAATAAGGGTAATCCTGAAAAATGGGTTGCAAATGCATCGGTTTCCATAACGGTCGGCTTTCAATATTTTCCGCTTCCATTGCCAATCGTAAATCTTCACTTGTTATTCCGGTAGTCAAAGCTGGATCAATTACAATAGCACTTAACCAATGGTTCGAAAAATAGTCCTGATCAGGCTCTGTCAAAACAGTAACACCCTTAATATTAGAAAAGTAAGACACATAGAATTCATGCATTTGACGTCTCAATGCGACATGTGCATCCAAAACTTCCATTTGTCCACGACCTATTCCAGCACTAATATTACTCATTCGGTAATTATAGCCTACTTCACTGTGCTGATAATGTGGCGCATCATCTCGAGCTTGTGTTGATAAAAAAACCACTCTGTCCTTCATGGCTAGATTCTTTATGACAAGAGCACCACCACCTGAAGTAGTAATAATTTTATTGCCATTGAAAGACAGCACTCCCATATCCCCAAAAGTACCACATTTTTGGCCTTTATAGTGACTCCCTAGCGCTTCTGCGCTATCTTCAAGTACGGGAATATCATATCTTTTAGCTACAGCATGGATTTCATCAACTTTATACGGCATTCCGTAAAGGTGGACACCGATGATCGCTTTTGGTTTTTTACCTTTTGCAATTCGGTCTTTAATAGCTTCCTCAAGTGCAATGGGACACATATTCCAAGTTTCAATTTCACTATCGATAAATATGGGAATAGCGCCTAGATACATAATAGGATTGGCAGATGCAGAAAAAGTCATGCTTTGGCAAATCACCTCGTCTCCAGCTTGAACACCTAAAATAATAAGCCCCAAATGAATTGCAGCAGTTCCTGAACTTAATGCTCCAACTTTTACATCTGCTTGAAGGTAATTTTCCAAATCACTTTCAAAACCATTTACATTAGGCCCCAGTGGCGCTACCCAATTTGTTGCAAAAGCTTCGTTTACATAATTCTGCTCAGTGCCTCCCATATGTGGTGAAGACAGCCATATTTTAGAATTGACCATTAGTGTTTTTTAATTAAAATTAAATAAAAGTTTTGATTATTATCCGCAGGTCTAACAAAAATGTACGGTTATAATAGTACTCAAGATTCATCTTAACCTTGTCAGGAAATAAAATTTCGTCATTATATCGCAAAGGGTTTTCTTGTTTAGACAGCAAGTATTCTTCGTTTCTGTATTTTATAGAGGCTAAACTGGTGATACCAGGTTTTAATTCTAGAATCTTTCGAGCTTGGCCTTCCAATTTGTCATAGTAACCCGGAATATCAGGCCTTGGTCCAACAAGGCTCATATCGCCTACTAAAACATTAAGCAATTGTGGTAATTCATCCAGTTTTGATTTTCTGAGAAATTTTCCAAAGGAAGAAATTTTTCCACTGACTGGATCTACAGTTTTAAATTTGCATATTGTAAAAAAATTCCCAAATTGCCCTACTCTGGTTTGAAAAAAAAAATTATTTGATTTTGTATCAATACTTGCTAAGACAAATAAGATGAGCATAGGTATTCCCATTAAAAGAATCCCGATCAAGGAACATAACACATCAAACAGACGCTTCTTAGCTTCCAAAATTATAGTTATTGTTAATTATGGAATTTAATTGGCTTTGCAGGGATACCCACTGCAGTGCAATATTCAGGGAGAGATTTTGAAACGACTGCTCCAGCTCCTACAATAGTACTTTGTCCGATTTCGAGTTGATTGATAATTTTAGCTCCAGTACCTACGTACACTTTTTCATGAATCAGAACTTCTCCAGAAATATTTACTGAAGGCATAAAAGAAGAGAATGAAGATATTATGGTATCATGCCCAACAGTACACATTAAGTTTAAAATTACAAAATCTTTAATCACAATATTACATGTAATAATACAACCCGCACAAATAATGTTTCCATTACCGATCTCAACAAAATCATCAGAAATCAATGTATTAGGATGAATTATAGTAGGAAATGAGATGTTCTGATTTTTAATTTTAGAAAAAATAGTGAATTTTGTTTTTGGATCTGCAATTGCAATTACAATTGAACAAGCCTGACTAACAGCATTAATAGCTTCAACGTTGCCTAAAACTGGATGTCCGTTCACAATTTCACCTTGTTCAAATCCATCATCATAAAATCCTAAGAAATTATACGTTGGAATAATCTTATTAATAGAATCTAGTATGGTTTTTACTTCTCTTCCAAATCCACCAGCTCCAATGATTGCAATATTTTTCATTTAATTTTATTTTTTTGTTCCTGTAAAAGCTTCTATTGTCATTTGTCCATCTTGGGATATTCCTTCACGGATAAATACTTTTTTTAAGGTAAGAAGTATTATTTTTATATCTAATAGGAATGAAAGCTGGTCAACATACCAAACGTCGTACTCAAATTTCTTTTCCCAACTAATTGCATTTCTCCCATTTACTTGAGCCCAACCTGTAATTCCTGGTCTTACTTCGTGCCTTCTATTTTGAAAATCAGAATAAAGTTCTAGGTATTGTGGCAACAATGGTCTTGGCCCGATCAAACTCATATCTCCTTTTAAAACATTAATCAATTGCGGAATTTCATCCAAAGACGTCTTTCGTACAAATTGCCCGACTTTGGTCAATCGATCTGCATCAGATAGTAAATTGCCATTTTTATCTTTTTTGTCATTCATCGTTTTAAATTTGACAATAGAAAATATCTTCCCTCTTTTTCCTGGTCTTTTTTGCACAAAAAAAGGTTTTCCATCATTAGCAATTGCCAAAAACAAAATCAACAGTAAAATTAGAGGCGAAATAAAAACCAGGGCAATAAGCGCTAATGTAAAATCAAGCATCTGCTTAAAAAATGATTTATACATGAATTTTATCCTTTATTAAATTATACGATCGCTCCACCTTGTAATTTTTATCTAGCAAATTCCATGCATTTTCCTTCATTTCATTACAAACTGTTTCGTCAGATATTAAATCTACAATTGCTTTTTTCATTTCTTGAATGTCGCCGGAAATCACCCAATGACCGCAATTATTTTCTTGAATTACAGTTCCGATATCGGTATTAGCGTCGGTTGCTGCAATAATTGGCATTTTCATCTCGAGATAGGAAAGTAATCTTGATGGAAAATTTGGAATCGTAAAGTCTTTATGGAGAAATATTAATCCTACATCACAAGCATTTAATAAAGAATCATAATCCTGTTTTGGAAGTCCTGCAAGAAGCAGAGCATTTTTTGGATTATTTTCGTTGAACCATTTATCGATTCTGATATATTCTGTTCCCGATCCTACTATAAGAAAAAATACATTTTCAGAGACTAATGCTGTGATTGTTTCCAATAGAAAGTCAATTCCTTGTGGCTTTCCTAGATTTCCTCCATAGACAAAAATCTTTTTGTCGGTTGGAAGGTTATATTTTTCACGCACCGCATTTTTTTCAGACGCTGTCTGAATAAAAGAGATTGGCTCTACGGTATTAGGATTGATTTCGACCTTTTCTGAGGCGATTTGTGGATTATGATTTAAAATATATGTTTTATTGGCGTCAGACATACACCCGATTGTATCCGAAATAGCATATAGTTTTTTTTCCTTCTTCAAAAAAATTTTATGTAAAGCACCATTTTCCTTCAGCATTTTCATATCTACTGCATTTTGAGGGAAAATATCTTTAAGCAATAAATACGAATAAGCCTGATCTCTTTTTTTAATAAAACGAATCACTTTATAAAAAGTAATTGGTGGCGTTGAATAAACAACTAAGTCAAATTTTACTTCATAAAAGTACTTTTTTATTGCTGACAAAAATTGATATTCTATGGCAAGCGTACCCAAACCCTTTTCTACAATATTGGTTTTTTGAAGGTTCAATGTTTGAACATTTAAGATCGTACCTTCTTTTTCTTTTCTGACAGTTGTCTTCTTTTTCTCGCGACGTTCTACAGGACATACAGCAAAAACGTGATGACCTTCTTCGTGAAACTTACGAAGAAGATCGGTATAAATTCCTCTGTCAGTTAAGGAATTTATTTTAACCATAGTCAAAAAGAGTACATTCATGTGCTATTTTGTTATTGTTCTCTCCAAACCGTTCGTTTCACATAATCGGTATAACTCAAAATAATACGTACCATTTTCTCAGATACATTGGGCATAGAATAATCCGCTACTGGCCTGAAGTTTCGTTCTTCTCCAATTTTTTGGTATTGCAATTGAACCAATCCTTGCATAATTCTTTCAGGATTTAAACCAACCATCATTACGGATGTTTCTTCCATCGCTTCCGGTCTTTCGTGCGCTTCTCTGATATTTAAAGCTTTGAAATTTAGCGTTGAAGATTCTTCAGAAATAGTTCCTGAATCAGAAAGAACAGCGTATGATTTCATTTGTAATGCGTTATAGTCATTAAAACCAAGCGGCTTTAAAAACTGAACATTCTTATGCATTTCGATTTTCTTTTTATCAATCATATTTTGCGTTCGCGGATGCGTGCTTACAATAATTGGGTAGTCATATTTTTCTGCAATTAAATTCAAGCTATCCATAAGACCTTGAAAGTTTTTCTCGCTATTTATATTTTCTTCTCTGTGGGCAGAAACTACAAAAAACTTTCCTTCTTCCAATTGCAAGCGTTTTAAAACATCTGAAGATTTAATTGACGGAAGATAATGGTGCAAAACCTCAAACATTGGTGAACCTGTTTTTATTATTCGGTCTGCTGGCAATCCTTCACGCAACAAATATTCTCTTGCGATATCGCTGTAAGTTAAGTTAATATCAGAAACATGATCTACAATTTTTCTGTTTGTTTCTTCGGGAACACGTTGATCAAAACAACGATTTCCTGCTTCCATATGGAAAATTGGAATATGTCTTTTTTTGGCAGGAATAGCGCAAAGGCAGCTATTTGTATCTCCTAAAACTAAAAACGCATCGGGATTTTCGGATTCTAGCAAAGGATCAATTTTAATTAAAATCTGCCCTACTGTTGCTGTAGCTGTAGCTCCGGCAGCATTTAAGAAAAAGTCAGGCTTGCGAATTCCAAGATCGTCAAAGAAAATCTGATTCAATTCATAATCATAATTCTGTCCCGTATGAACTATTACGTGCTCGATTGCTTCTGAATTATCTAAGGCGTTCATAACTCGAGAAAGGCGAATAATTTCTGGCCTGGTACCGACCACGGTCATTACTTTTAGTTTTGCTTTCATGCTAACTTGGATATATTTTCTTGATTATACGTTTTCGAAGTAAGTGTCGGGATCGTTCGGATCATAGAATTCATTAATCCAAAAAATGGTGTATAATTCCTCTTCTCCAACGTTTTTGATATTATGTGTATACCAAACTGGCATGTCAACATAGGCTGGTTCATCACCATTTAAATAAAAATCCAGCGTTTCATCTGTTCCAATTTGTCTTAATTGAATCAATGCATTCCCTTTAATTACCGCAAAACGTTCGATTTTTCGGGTATGAAAATGATTCCCTCTCGTGATTCCCGGAACGGTTGTTGAAAACGAAACTTGACCGCCAACATTTAAACGAATTACCTCAACAAAAGCACCTCTTGGATCGGTATGTTGCGTGAATTTTACGGGAAAATGATTCGGAATATCCATATAACAACGGAACGTATTGAAGAGATTGACTTCAAATCTGTTATTCAATTCTGGGATAATTCCTTTTTCTTGATATTCGTCTTTGTATTTTTTTAGTAAAGAAAGAATTTTAGAAACTTTTGCTTCAGAAGTATGTGGCACTAAAATCTCCGACTTACTTGTACTACTTCTGATTTCCTTTAAGATTTTGTCAACCAATTCGCCTACATAAATCAATTTTAAATCACCATCCACATCAATTATGGGCATTTCATTATGGGCTATTTTATGACAGAATGTAGCAACAACAGAATTATAATTTGGCAATCCGAACGGTCCAAATACATTAGGAATCAATAATCCTGTAAATTCTCCACCAGCTTTTTCAGCCCAAGAAGCCATCATTTCGCGACCTTGCCTCTTAGATTTACCATAAAGATTATCCCTTTCTTCTTGTGTGGAAGAAGAAAATAACACATGCGCTTTACTTTCAGTAGTTTCCAACGAGGAAATTAATTGCTCAACCAAATCTAAGTTGGTATCATAAATAACTTGTGGATCAGAATGACGGTTCATTGCCGCAAGATGTACTATGACATCACAATTGGAAACAAAATCATTCAGCTTTTCCGGATCTCCAAAGTACTCTTTTTGAAAACTAACTCGTTGAAATTCCTCCGGGAATAGCCCAAGTGTATTATACAAATGTTTCCCGACAAACCCAGCCTGTCCTGTAATTCCTACTCTTAGCATTTTTATATTTTTTATACTATTATAATTTATTTCCAGTCAAACCAAAGGTTACTGTCAAATCGAAAATTGTCACTTGCCGCTTCCTCCAATGTCAAATCAGAAAAAACAATCATTTTTGAATTGGTTTCTAAAGCTTTAAAACCATTAGCAAAACCGCCTGGAATGTGCAAAACTTGTGTATTGTCAGATTTTAAAATAAAACGCTCTATTTGAATATCAAATGAAGGATTTTCCCAATTATCCGGCTTTACGACAGCTACTAAAAAACTTCCAGAAATAACTTGAAACCATTTCTGCTCCATCTTATGACCTTGCCAAGCACGAATGATATTTATATCTGTATGTTCTATGATATAATATCTTTTTATTTCTGAAAGATTAAAATCATTTACAAATGTTAGCTTCCCACGTTCATCCTGATAACTTCTACCTTGAATTATTTCTGGATTTTGTATCATTAACCCGGCATTTGTAAAACATCTTCCCCAAAAACTTCTTTTCGGATCAACGGTAATTTTACCAGCAATTTTTTCATTCCTTCAACCCCCAATTGCTCTGTATTGTGAGAATGGTAATCTTCAACTATGGAGATATCTTTTTCGCCTTCAGAAAAATATTGTGCATAATTTAAATCGCGGTTATCTGCAGGAATTCTGTAAAACTCGCCCATATCTTCCGCTTTAGCCATTTCTTCTCTGGTACAAAGTGTTTCATACAACTTTTCGCCATGACGTGTTCCTATAACTTTTATTTCATTATCCGCTTGGCATAACTCTTTTAAGGCTTCCGCTAAATCAGCAATTGTGCCTGCTGGCGCTTTATTCACAAACAAGTCACCTTGATTGCCATGCTCAAAAGCAAATAAAACAAGTTCTACAGCTTCATCCAATGACATTAAAAAACGGGTCATTTTTGGATCAGTAATCGTTAAGGTCTGTCCTGTCTTAATTTGATTTAAAAATAACGGAATTACAGATCCTCTTGAAGCCATTACGTTTCCGTATCTCGTTAAGCAAACTGTTGTTTTGTTTTCACGAATGTTTCTTGAAGCAGCAATAGCCACTTTCTCCATCAATGCTTTTGAGATTCCCATCGCATTAATTGGATAAGCTGCCTTATCAGTACTTAAGCATATTATTTTTTGAACGCCATTTGCAACAGCCGCATCAATTGTATTTTGAGTCCCAAAGACATTAGTTTTAGTAGCCTCAATCGGAAAAAATTCACAAGAAGGTACTTGTTTTAAAGCCGCAGCATGAAATACATAATCTACACCATGCATAGCTCTTTCAATACTACTATAATCACGTACATCTCCAATATAAAATTTTAGCTTATCGTTTTTGAGCTGATTACGCATGTCATCTTGTTTCTTCTCATCACGAGAAAAAATACGGATTTCTTTAAAATGATCTGTCTGCAAAAAACGGTTTAAAACTGCATTTCCAAAGGAACCTGTTCCTCCTGTAATTAGAAGTATTTTATCTTGTATTTTCATTGTTTTATTAATTTAAAAGCTGTAATAAATCCTTTAATTGATTATGTATCTTCTGTTTTGTAGGTTTAAATTTTCCTGATACGCTCGACTTTAATACTGCTACAATATCGTCAACGTTATTCGGATCAAAACACAATGAAGGTTCGCAAACTTCATGCATATAAGGCAAATCGGCGCCAATAACCTCGCATCCGCTTTCGATAGCTTCAACAATTCCTAATCCAAAACTCTCTGACAAAGAAGGATAAATCATGAAGCTGGCTTTGCTGTATATTTCTTTAAGAGCATTACGATTGACAAATCCATGATTTATAATTGGAAATCCAAGATTTACTTTTTCTTTTATGTAATCCTGTAAGATTCCAAACTCATCTCCTATCGTTAAGTGCAGCTCTGATTTTTTATCAGATGAACCATAAAAAATCTGATATGCATCTATCAATTTAATATGATTTTTGTGATGTGTGCCTGCACTGACATAGACATAATTATATTTCGCATTTGTTGTTTTTTTAGCGATTTCAAGTGATGGATAAAATGGAATAGTAAGAACCTGAACAGCGGAACCAAATTGCAATTTATGTATTAAAAGTTGTTTCATTGCATCTGTTTGAACAATCCAAAAATCAGTTTTCACTTTTAATAGATTTAGAACTGCAGCCTTCATTTTAAAAATTATCTTACTTTTAATATGGGTATTACTTGGTATTTCAAGAAATAATTTTTGATGAAAGTAAGTATAGACAACTGCCTTTGTCTTTAGTGTTGGAGGAAGATTACCAAAACACAATATTTTTGTAAAATTCAATTTATTTTCTTTGTAAAACTGGTGCCTTTTCATCAAGTTAGCGCGCACAAAAGTCACACTATTGTCAGAAATCGCAGGGTGCTTACCTACAATTCTATCATCTAAAAGGTAATGCACTTTGAGTTTTCTTTGTTCTATTTCTTCAATAAGATAGTCAAGCAGAATTTTTCCACCACTATTATTTATATACAAAGCATCGATTAATATCATTTTAAATAACTAGAAAATTTTTTACACAAAATTTTTTAATTGACCTTTAAGTCAACTACTACGTATACTTAATTTTATCTAGCAACTTTTTTTTAGATAAAAAAATTCTTGCGTAGTTAACAATTAAATTAGGATGCATGGTTAAATAAATAATTTTTCCAAATGACCCATTATTTCCTATTTCATTCTTTCCTCTTTCCCACTCGATAACATTTTTTTTATAACTTTTACTCCACATCGCAATTTTTTTGCTCACTGTATGATAAAACTCCTCCGGCATAATGACTAGGGAATTTATTTTATAATGGTAAGCTAAACTTATAAGGCAATTATCTGTAGCAATGTCGAGTTTTGTGGCAGAAATGTTGCTTCCATGTTTTCTTAATTTAAGCAAAGGTTGGTCAATATTGATGATTTTTCCAATTTTTGAAATTCGCAACCATAAATCAAAATCTTCAGCAATGTGCATTTTTGGATCATAACCGCCCGCTTTTTCCAACATTTTTTTATTGATGAGTACGGATGGGTGAATTATACTCGAAGACAAATTTTCCAATTGAACAACAATATCCTTATGATTCAAAGCAAATTTAGTCCTTCCATATTCAACACCATCTTCATTTATCAAAGAAGCTTGAGTTCCGATTACCGCAACATCATCTGCAATCGATTGAAATTGAATTTCAAATCTTTTTGGTAAGGCTACATCATCTGCATCCATTCTAGCTATCCAAAGGGAATCACTTCTTTCAATACCAAATGCCAATGTATCAATAAGACCACCATTAGATTTTTCAAAAACTCTAATTCTTTTGTCACTATAACCATTGATTATTAACTGTGAATCATCTGTAGAACCATCGTTTATAATTAACAATTCAAAGTTTTGAAAGTCCTGCGCTAATATGCTATCAATAGCCTCAGCGAGAAACTTTGAGGCATTGTAAACGGGTAAGATAACAGAAATTAATGGTTGCATAATTCTTTAACTAAAATGTTTATCTAACTTCTAAACTTAGACCAATTCCCTTCTCCATACAAACCAAATCCTACCCATAAAATAGATAATCCTACAAACAGGATAAATACTGCCATGTAATTTCTGAGAAAATATTTTAAATCCATGTGCTTCATCACAAATGGAATTAAAAAAATAACAGAAATAGAAATGTATGATAGGTGCATGAATCCGGAAGCAATTCCGGCAAAAGAAACTATTAAGCTTGCAATAGTGACAACATTAATTTCTCCTTTAAAGCCATTTAATTTTTTTCTTTTTCTCCACAACACAACAATAATTGTAAATATAAACGTAGAAGTAAAATAGTCACTAATTTGATAAATTGTTTCTTGTGTAAATTTAAAGAATTGTGACCATGGAAATGGTCCCAAAAAACCTTTAAAAATATACACTGGAAGTAACAGGTAAAACTGCACTTGGGTTAAGTCACTTGTATAATCGGACGACAATTGAGAATCTACATCAATTAATTCTGACTGAGTAGCCAGCTGATAATATTTAAACCCCACAATAATGGTAGTCAAAAGTAATACTACGCGCAAATTGAATTTTTTACCATACTTGACCAATCCAGACTGTTTTGTATAAAAAAACAAAAAAATTAAATAGGTTGCAAAAGGTACAATAATGTAATTCTTTCTTTGTAAATAAAATAATATTCCTGAAACAAAAAGTAAAAAGAAAAGTTTTGGATTCTTGAAAGAAAATTGCAGACTTATGATACCCAACGCTATTAAAAATTGACCTGCAAAATCTCGCATTGTCATTGATGTAATCATTCCAAATGGAAAAAAAGAGCATAAAATCAATGTAGCAAAAAGTTGTTTTTGGCTCAAATCAAAGAAGTTTTTGGCTATAAAAGTCACTAAAACAGCTGTAAACAATGTAAAAACAGCATTTATATGACTTAAATTGAGGACTAAATTCCCGCCAAAATAATAAATTGGTGAATAAGTATAGAAAATTAAAGCGCCTTTGTTTTCTAAGAAAAAATCTTTCGTCATTGAGTTTAAAAAACCAACGCTATGTGCTTCGTCAGATAAATATTGAATGCTTTCATGCATCCAATAAAAATCATAAAAAAATTCATAATTTGTATTCCCATTAAAATATTCAGGCTGTACAAAAGTTAAAAAATGCCAGGTAGAAAAGAGCATTTTAAATACAAAAGCGCCACCAACAACTGCAAATGCATTAAATCCAATTTTCTTTAAAAACAAATGACAAAATATTTTTAATCCTAATAAAGAGGCAATTCCTAAAGTAAAGTAGGACCACATCGGGCTTGAATTCAAATCTGTAAAAAGTCCAAAAAATAAAATTATTGCCAGATAAGAAACTATAAAATTCCTCCAGATTATTAAATAATTATTTAATGTATAGATATATGGCATTTTGGTATATTTTATTGCGCTTTGATTATTTATTTTTTTGGAAATCTTACAAACTTAGAAATGATAAACTTAAGTAAAACCACCTCTCTTTTGTAATAAAACATGGCCATCAATAGTGCGGCAAGTGCTATCGTTATTATTAGTACAAAGAAACTGTTTCTGTATTGATTCAATATCAGGATAGCAGAGCCCGATATTAAAAACACTACTGACAAATCCAAAAGCAAATTTTTAGTAATTATATATTGAACCATGTCTGTATGAAACCTTTTTTCAAGAATTGCGCACGAAATAAAGTATATAAGATTTGCTCCTATTCCAGCAATAACGATACCTTCTAACCCAATTATTGGCATAATTATTAATGCAAAAACTAAAAATGAGACAGCAAAAACAGAATCCGTAATTGAAGTTAAATTAAATTTACCAATTGCGTAATACTGTTGGGATAATATCATTCTTAATTGGTCAGAGAAAACGGTCAGACATATTAAACTAAGTAGATAATTTCCACCAAATTTATCGAGTCCAACCCAAATTGATATAAAATCTTGACCGATGAGAAAAATAATCAATAGTGTAAATACGAGCATCATTCGGATTAACGAAAAATAATGTTTAGTGTAATCATGAACAAAGCCTTTATTATCGCTCTCAGAATAAAATAATGAGAATGACGTAAAAGTTGAAACAGCAATCATGTTGATAATCATCACTGTCAATGAAGGTAATTTTTTAGTGATTTCAAAAATTGTAGTTGCAGAAGATGAAATTGTGGTAGCAACAATAAAATTCTGAATACTCATCGCTAGTGTCATTCCTACTTTTGAAATAAACGGTAGCCCGATATTCTTTATCAACATAAAAAGGTAGTGTACATCAACACAGAAAGGGATTTGTTCTTTTTTTAAAATAATAAGCACATAAAAAAAATCTAAAATCGTGTAAATCAGAGTTTTGACTAAATTACCACTGGCTAATGCTAAAATCCCTTGATGTGGAATTGCCCAAAGTGTATAAACAATCCCAAATACAGACGAAATTAAATTAAAAATAGGTGGCCAGAATGTTTTTAAGAATACTTGAGGAATACTATTTAAATATCCGGAAATAATGGTCAACGATAACGCTATAGAATAGAGAAAGAAACTTTGAGAATACGATTTATTAACTGCTCCTGACGGGGTTACCCAATGTGTCAGCATATCTTTAAAAAAATAGGTAACAAAAACGACAACTATGCTAACTAACAGTCCAAAAATAATTGCTGCTGAGAAATATTTTGAAAATTCATCTAGCTTTTTATTAACCCATTTATTACCTAACTGTTGCGTTAAAATCAGACTAATATTTGCTTCAAATACGGAAACTAAAGATAAGAAAGAAATACCACCGAGCCAAATTCCATATTCTGACGTACTTATAAATTTAAAATAATAAGGCAATAAAAGTATACCCGTCAAAAATAAAAAAACAAAATTTGAGAGGGAACCAAGAATATTATGAGTAATTGCTTTTGTTTTCATTGAAACTGACAGATAAAAAAATGTTTGTTGTACTCAAAATCAAAATTGAGATTATTTTAATTTATGGTTTATGAAATAAATCATAAGCTTCTACTTTTAATCTGTTGGTAATTCTGTCGAAAACATTACTTGGATCAAATTTTGTGATCTTTACAAGTTCCTTTTTATCAGTTTGACTGCCATTTAATTGCCTCACTTTATCTAGAATACTAGCCATTACAGAAAACATTGAGTAATTATCTAAGTACTGTTTTTTCGCATCCAAAAGAAACTCTATTTTTTCTTCATAAAAATTATCAGAATTCAAAATTTCTTTAATTGATTTAACGGAAGCTTCAAAGTCTTGCATATGAATTCTTTGATAAGATTTTGGCTTAAAATAGTGATCTAAATTACTGCAACCATGATATATCGGAAAGGTTTGTGAAAGCAAACAGTCGCCTAGTTTTTCACTGAAGTATTCAGGGACCTCAATTGTTTCTAAAATTATTGAATATTTGTAAGGATCTAATGTCGAATTTTTATCATAAACATGCTTTGTAAATCCCGCTCCATAAATATCTATTTCGTTTCCAAAGTATTTGTGTATTTTTTTGACAAAATTTAATCTCTTAAGGTGGTTTACTGATATTTTTTTATCACTAGCTAACAAGGACATTTGTTTTGTTTTGGGTACATTTTGTACCTGAGAAAGTTCATCAAAATTCATTTTTACAAACCACGGAATAATCGGTATAGAACTTAAGAGATTTATATGTTTTAAATCAGTTCTAAAAGAGGATGCATAACTAAATTGGCTTAAAAACTTTTGTGTGTAATTTACTATATCAGCGCTTTCTGATGTTTCGAAAATCACATTTTTTTTAGGAACAATCGTCTTCTCGTATTCAGGAACAATATTTCCACAAACGAGCCAAAAATCACATTCATCGATTTCTTGATTTAAAAAAAACTCATAATCACCCCAAATACAGCTACCTGATGGAGAATGCTTTTCGATATTCCATTTATTTGGAGGAAAGGATAGTTTTACTTTTTTCATGAAATTAAATTGTCAATTAAAGATTCAGCCATTTTTCAGGCATTTGTTCAATATGTTTCAAGTTACTAACTTTACTTGTGTACCAATTTCTTGGATATATAACTATTTTATTTAAGTTGGAATTTAACCATGCACCCCACCAACTGAAAGAACTATTTGCAATAATGTTATGCTTGCAAAGCGACATCTTATGCAAATCATCAATTTCAGAACCATTTTCTTTATTATAAAAAACAATTGAAAACTGTGATTTGTATCCTGAAAGGAGTGTTTCTTCGGCCCATTTTATATTATCAGAAAACACATAAAATACTGGATTTTCTACTAGCTCTGACAGCTTTGTCATTGCGTTTACATAATATTCTTGTCCTTGCTGTGCATAAACTGAATTTCCAACATAGTCACCTCGTCGAACATGTAAACTAACAGAATTAGATGATTGAATTGAATCTGAAATATTATCATCTAATTGTGGAATATTTTTAAACTCAAAATCTTTTCGTAGAGCCTCTAAGTCTCCAAAATAATTATCACTTTGCCAATAACCATCTAAATAAAGACTGCCTCTCTTATCACATATCGATTGATCAAAATCAATTTCTTCAATATGACTTTTTTTATTTTTAAATATTTTTCTAAATACTTTTGAAAAAAAATCTTTTTTATAAATACTCGTTAGTGAATTTACTTCCGAATACGAAGCAAAGTCTAATTGTACATCAAAATATTTTTGCAAACTGAATCCTGTATGTAATGTATAAGTTTCATATCCGTTAATATCACATTTGACATCTGAATATTTTTCCTTTAATTTCTTATAGAATGCATACTGAAACATCTGGTTTCCCAATCCTCCAATTATTCTTACGATTTTCATCTCTTTCAGTTTATAATTTATCGGAATATGCTTGTCAATACTTTAACAAAGGATGTCTCATCAGTAAGCTCATGATAAAGATCTTTCGCTTTTCGTGAAATACTTTCCTGAAGTAAAATGTCTTTACTCAAATTATTAATTTCATCTCCCATTGCCTGAAAATCGCCAGCCTTAATACAGATACCGTTAACTCTGTTTATAATAACTTCTTTATGTATACCTACGTCAAATGTAATAACAGGTTTTGACATCCCTAATACTTCAAGCAGAACAAATTCAGTTGTTGTTGACCATATTGAAGGATTTATTACGCCTTTTGATCCCGAAATTAATTCCACCGCACCTGTTGTCATTGTAACATTTGGTAAAATTTCTAGCATTTTACTTTCAACATGCTTCTTGTTTTCTGGATAGTTTTCTAAAAATCGCTGTGCTTCATCATCATTAAAAAATAGTGCTTTTACTGTAATGCCACTTTCAATATAATCTAAAATTTTAGATATTAAATGAATTCCTTTTTCATGCCTATATTGTGCTATAATTACAAAATAAGGCTGTAAAGGTAAATTAATTTCGTGAACTCTTTTTTGGTCAAAAAACAAAGGTATTTTAAAAATATTAGATTTTTTTATCCCTATTTTTTCATAAAAATGTAATTGTTCATCAGATGAACCCAAGACAAAATCTATCTTTCGTATTCTGGGAAGAAACATAACTTGGTTTAACTGATAGTTTAAGAAAAAAAGAGTAGGCCTTGTATGTTTTTCCAAACAACTATTTGATATAGCATTAAAATTGGAACCATCCAGGCATTTAGTGCAAACTCCAGTTCCTAAAGCTGCATGGAATCTTGCGCAGAAAAAATCCTGAGCAAGAAATAGAAATGCCGTTTTTATATTGTTTTCAACACATAAATCAATATAGACCAAAGGTACATTTACTATTCCTCCTATAAAAAAGACATAATCAGGTTTTAATTCAGAAAGCACTTTTAAAAAGGAATCTTTATATGGCTTTGGGAAATAATTTGCTTTTCCTCTATATTCAATTCTTCTAAAATAAGGGTATGTAGCTATAGATTCATCTTTTTTATCATGAGTGAAAATATTTACGTCATAACCAAGTTTATCTAATTGTCGTGCCGCTTCTCTAGCCGCAATTGCGCCGGAATGACCTGTATAAAAAAAATCAGGATGAAGAAGTATTTTAGGTCTCATAATCGCAGTCAATTACACAAAAGTAAAAGGAATCGTATCCACAGGATCAAACAGTTGATCAGAGTAAGCTAACAATATAAAATCACTGTTGGTGCTTACGTTAAAAAAAGCATGAGCAATGCCTGAAGGTACGTAGATAGTAACTGGATCATTAGCATTTAAATAAATTTCTTTACGCTCTTTTGAATCTAAATCTTCTAGTTTTAGAAGACACTCGCCCGTTATTAACGTGAACCATTCATTTGCAAGAGGATGATAATGCCCGCCTTTCATTTCACCGGGAATTGCCATTGTTAGGTAAACTTCGCCTGTGCTATTTGGAAGATTAGTTTCTTTTCCTGTAATTACTTTCAAGAACCAGCCACGAGTGTCCTCGATTTTGTTTCTTTTGTAACTAATTATTTTTTCTGATAAGTCCATTATTTACTCTCTTTTTTAAAATAATCTAAAATACCCTCTTCCAAGCTTATTGTTGGATTCCAACCCAAATCTTTAGCTTTTTTATTATCTAACAAAATAACCTGCATAGATTCATCTTGCCTTTTTGCTTTTCCAAGTGCATTATTGTGGTCTTTATTAAAATGCTTAAATATCAATTCAACAACATCCTTAACCAAATTTTGAGTATCGGATGCTAAATTATAAATACCTTTTTCAACATTTTTATGGCAAAGCATCATTATAAATGAGCAGACATCTTTAATATGTAAAAATTGCCTGATTTGAGTTCCGGCAGTTAATTCGAGTTCTTTTTTGTGTTCCAAGCTTTCAATAAGATACGGAATCAATCGATTTTGATTTTCGTTTTTTCCATAAATGGAAGGCAGGATTACATGATAATGGTCGATTTTGGCTAATGAATCATTTACAAATCTAGTCAACAATCGTTTTGAAAGGCAATAGTGATTTGGAACATCGTAATCCGAAAGCGCCACCTCTTTTTCACTAAACTTTTTAAGTGATTTTTGTGCACCAATTTCAAAATAAGATCCAAAAGTGATAAATTTTCCCTTGAAGTTATTTGCGTCTAAAAAATTAGCAATCGTAATTGGCAGGAAAGCATTAAGCTGATAAATCTCGTCTAAACTGTACTTTTTTGATGACTGAACTCCTCCTGCAGCAGCAAAAACAATAACATCAAATTCTAAAAAAACACCTAAATCTGGTATAGAATCTGGAAAAGAAAACGAAATGAACTGATGATTTTCAGTAGTTTTTTGTCTTGAAAAAAGTGTAAGCTCATGGTTTTCATCTTCTAAATCAGCAATTAAATAACTTGCCAAAAAAGAAGTAGAGCCAATAATTGCAATCTTAGTCATTTTTTTGATTTAAGTAAGTTGTAATGTTTTCTTCTACCAAGAGTTTAATATCGCTTTCCCCGGAAATAAAAACAGCATACCAATTCATTGTAAGGCTGATGGCTTCACTACTAGTAAGCAAAGGCTTCCACCCCAATGTTTGAACTGCCTTAGAAATATCTAATCTTAGAAGTGTAGCTTCGTGAGGTTGATTTTCTAATACAGGACATTCGTAAGTTCCTTTTCCAAATATTGAAATAGCTAATTTTACAAGATCTTCCACCGTAAAGGCATCTTCATCAAAAGGACCAAAATTATAAGCTCCCGAAAATTTCAGCGGTTCTTGATCAATTTTTAGTCCTAGCAATAAATAACCCATCACAGGTTCAAGAACATGTTGCCAAGGTCGGATTGATTTTGGATTTCTGACAGACAAGACTTTGTTATTTCGAATAGAATTAACAATGTCTGGAATAATCCTGTCTTTTGACCAATCGCCACCGCCAATTACATTTCCAGCTCTTGCCACAGCAATTACTTTTTTATGTTCTGAATAATGTGCTGTATTAAAGAATGAATTCCTATAAGAATCTATCACTAATTCTGTACACGCTTTACTTGCGCTGTAAGGATCATAACCGCCCAATCGATCGGTTTCCCTGTAGGGATAAACCCATTCATTATTCTGATAAACTTTATCTGTTGTAATTAGCACCAGAGAGCATTTTTTCTCAAGCAAACGGACAGCATCTAAAACATATGCAGTTCCTAGCGCATTGACTTCAAAAGTTTCCGCAGGAATTTCATAAGACAAACGCACTAAAGGCTGTGCTGCAAGATGAAATACAAAATCTGGTTCAAAATCCAAAATTTCTTTCGACAAACGCTCTTTATCCCTCAAGTCAGCAATAACAGAGGCACAAAGTGTATCTCCATCGATTATATGATACAAATCGTCGTCTTGTTTTGGTGCTAGTGCATAACCTTTAACAGTTGCTCCTAACATTGACAAGGTTTTTAACATCCAAGCTCCTTTAAAGCCGGTATGACCCGTTAAAAAAACACGTTTGCCTTTGTAGGCTTCTTCTAATTTCTTAAACATAATTTACCACGTTTTCCAAGCTGCTGTATTTGAAGCCCAACTTTCTTCGAGTTCTACTTTGTCTCTCAATGTATCCATGGGCTTCCAAAAACCATGATGGCGGTATCCAATCATTTGTCCATCTTCTGCCAATTGCTCCATCGGTTTTTTCTCAAAAATAGTATCATCACCATCGATATAATCAAAAACTTCTGGTTGACAAACAAAGAAACCTCCATTTATCCATGCTCCATCTCCTTTTGGTTTTTCTAAGAAAGAATTTACCTGGTCATTTTCGCCAAATTCTAAGGCTCCAAATCTCCCTGATGGCTGAACCGAGGTAACCGTACAATACTTTCCGCTACTTTTATGTTTTTCAACTAAGCTTTTAATATCCACATCAGAAACACCATCTCCGTAAGTAAGTAAAAAAGGCTCGTTTCCAATGTGCTTTTGAACACGCTTAATTCGTCCGCCAGTCATTGAATTTACGCCAGTGTCCACCAATGTAATATTCCAAGGTTCGGCTTGCGTGTCATGCACTTTTACCGAGTTATTTTTTAAATCTATAGTTACATCCGATTTATGAAGGAAATAATTCGCGAAATATTCTTTGACTACATAACCTTTATAGCCAAGACAAATTACAAAATCATTATATCCATAAGAAGAATAAATTTTCATAATGTGCCATAAAATGGGCATCCCTCCAATTTCAACCATAGGTTTAGGTCTTAAGACCGTTTCTTCACTTAATCGGGTGCCTAATCCACCGGCTAGTATTACAACTTTCATATTAGTAATTTTTAGTAATGTATTTTTAGAATATATAGCGGATTAATTTGTGTGCATAATTAGACAAATTCACATCCAAAGCAATCAATTTATAAACAACAGCAATGCTATTATTTTGTTGATTTTTAATATCATACAGTTCAATCAAGCTTACTCAAAATAATTCAACGTTTGATATCCCCCATCTTTCAAGTATTGGTCTTTCTGCATCAATTTCAAATCACTTTGCATCATGTCTTTTACCAATGCCGGTAAATCATATTTACATTCCCAACCTAATTTTGTCTTTGCTTTAGTAGGATCACCTATCAACAAATCAACTTCAGTAGGTCTAAAGTATTTAGGATCAACCGCTAATACTTGTGTTCCAATTTCCAATTGAAATTTTGGATTGCTACACGATTTAACATAACCTTTCTCCTCAACACCTTCACCTTTAAATTCTAATTCAATACCAACCTCAGCAAAACTCATACGTACAAAATCACGAACAGGTGTGGTTTTTCCGGTAGCAATTACCCAGTCCTCTGCTTCATCAGCCTGCAAAATCATCCACATCATGCGCACATAATCTTTGGCATGACCCCAGTCGCGTTTGGCATCTAAGTTACCTAAGTATAATTTATCTTGCAATCCTAAAGCAATTCTGGAAGTTGCTCTCGTAATTTTACGAGTAACAAATGTTTCGCCACGAATAGGAGATTCATGATTGAATAAAATACCATTACAAGCATACATGCCATAAGCCTCTCTATAGTTCACAGTGATCCAAAAAGCATACATTTTAGCCACAGCATAAGGGGAACGTGGGTAAAATGGTGTAGTTTCAGACTGTGGCACTTGCTGTACTTTACCATACAACTCCGAAGTGGAAGCCTGATAAATACGAGTCTTTTTTTCTAACCCTAACAAACGAACAGCATCTAAAATACGCAATGTCCCCAATCCATCTGCATTTCCAGTATACTCAGGTGTTTCAAAAGAAACTGCCACATGGCTCATCGCAGCCAAATTATAGATTTCGTCTGGTTGAATTTCTTTAATCAAACGAATTAAATTTGTTCCGTCTGTCATGTCACCATAATGCAAAAAGAAATTACGGTGGTCAACATGTGGGTCTTGGTATAAATGATCGATTCTATCCGTATTAAATAAAGAAGAACGTCTTTTTAATCCATGGACTATGTATCCTTTTTTTAATAAAAACTCGCTTAAATAAGCTCCATCTTGTCCTGTTACTCCTGTTATAAAGGCTGTTTTTTGTATTGTACTCATATTATTTTGATTCGTTGTTCGTGATTTATCATTCGTTGTTTGGTTCGTGATTCGTTGTTTGGTTTGTGATTCGTAGATTGTTGTTCGATTTGACAAAAAAAATGACGACTACGTACATTCAACGATTTACATTTTCACTTCCTTAAACTGATCTATATTATCCAAAAACCAATCATAGGTTTTTTGGATTCCCTCTTTAAGATTGATTTGATGTTTCCACCCTAAATCGTGCATTTTGGATATATCCATTAATTTTCTGGGGGTACCATCTGGCTTGGTTGCATCCCAAATAATTTTTCCTTGATGTCCCGTGATTTTTTGAATGGTTTCTGCCAAATGTTTTATGGTCAAATCTTCACCGGTTCCAACATTATATAAAGAGTCCGGCAATTTATTCTCTAAAGCAAAAACTACAGATTGGGCCATGTCATCTACGAACAGAAATTCTCTCATGGGAGTTCCGCTTCCCCATAAAGTAACTGGAGCATGATTATTTTCTTTTGCTTCATGAAATTTTCGCATCATCGCAGGTAAAACATGTGAGGTGTTCAAATCAAAATTATCATGTGTACCATATAAATTAGTTGGCATAAGACTTACATAGTCCTTTCCAAATTGTTTTCGAATAGCTTCACAGGCTTTTACCCCAGTAATTTTAGCAATAGCATACCATTCATTAGTGGGTTCTAGAACATCTGTAAGCAGATACTCTTCTTTCAAAGGCTGAGGCGCTAGCTTAGGATAAATACAAGAACTTCCTAAAAAAATAAACTTCTCTACACCGGATTGCAGTGCAGAATCGATTAAATTATTCTGGATTTGCATGTTCTCCATAATAAATTGATACGGATAATTAGTATTAGCTAATATTCCTCCTACTCTTGCCGCAGCATCAATAATAACCTCCGGATTTTCAATAGCTATGAAATCAGTAACAGCTTGTTGATTTCTTAAATCTAATTCACGACTGGAAGCTCCTAACAAATTAGTATATCCATTAGCAGACAAGGTCCTCCAGATAGCACTACCTACCATACCATTATGCCCTGCTATGTAAATTTTAGCATCTTTATTCATATTCTTTTCTAATTTAACAAGTCTGGATTTTCTCTTTCCAACTGATTATATATATTCTTGACATCTTGTGAACTATCTTTTTGCAAAATTAAATTAGCCGTTTCCGTGTAAACAAAAATAGTGTTTTTTAATCCCACAAAAGCGGTATAATTATCAGTCCCAATAACCATGTTTCCATTTTTATCAACAGAATGACCCGTAGAAACCAGATACTCATAAACGGACTCAAAAGACCCTAAATCAGACCAAATGAATGTGGAGGGTACTACTTTTATTTTTTTACTTCTTTCCATAACTGCATAATCAATACTGATAGAAGGAATTTCAAGAGACAATTGTAAATCTAAAGTACCATTGTTATTACTAGCCCATGCAATTTTAGACTTTTCATATACATCTGGCTGAAAGGATTGTAGTTCATCTAAAAATACACCCGCTTTAAAACAAAACATACCACTGTTCCATAAAAAATTTCCTTTGGCAATAAAATCCTTTGCAGTTACTTGGTTTGGTTTTTCTCGAAAAGAAATCACGTCATCTCCTTTTCTTTCAATATAACCATACCCTATTTCTGGCTTTGTGGGCACAATTCCGAAAGTTACAATATAGCCTTTGGAAGCTTTTTCTACCGCTTCTTGTATCGCAGCTTCGTAATTTTCCATCTCGTCAATAATATGATCTGATGGGGTCACGATTAAAATATCATCCGGATGCGAAGCAAATGCGGCAAAAGCTATTGCGGCAGCTGTATTTCTTGGCGTTGATTCAATGATGTCTATATAGGCAGTATTGGATTTTTCCATCACTTTTCTACTTAGGTGACAATTATCAATATTACCTACTACCATAATTTTATTTGCAACATTGCGATTACGCTCCACAGTCATCTCAAACAATGATTTACCATCAAACAAATCTAAATATTGTTTAGGTTGACTTTTACGGGACAAAGGCCACAATCGGCTGCCTACTCCTCCAGTAAGAATAACATGTGTAATTGAAGGCTTATTTTCCATGCTGAACTTTTAAATCTTTGCTTTAGTATTGCTATTTTAATTCTATTATTTTCCCTACTGATATTCTATAACCGCCCATCAGCTGTATCACCCAAAACTCCTTTTACATCATACAACAAACTAGTTGTGTTTTGTAATATAGACAAGTCTAAATCCAAAAATTGATGGTGGGCTACCCCTAAAATTACGGCATCAAATTGTTGCTTTGGCACCAAATTTGTCGTAACCAGATTATATTCTTTTTGCACCTCTAGTGGATTAGCAAGAGGATCATACGTTGTTACTGTAATTCCGTAATCCGTTAAAGCTGCAATAACGTCCACAATTTTCGTATTTCGAACATCAGGGCAGTTCTCTTTAAAAGTAATTCCTAGCATCAAAACTGTCGCTCCATTAACCGAAATTCCTTTTTTAATCATCAACTTCACTACTTGTGAAGCTACATATTCGCCCATACTGTCATTCAATCGCCTTCCGGCTAAAATAATTTCAGGGTGATAGCCAAATTCTTGTGCTCGTTGAGCCAGGTAATAAGGATCTACCCCTATACAATGACCTCCAACTAAACCAGGTTTAAAAGGTAGAAAATTCCATTTGGTTCTCGCTGCTTCTAAAACGGCTTGCGTATCTATATTCATCAAATTGAATATTTTTGCCAACTCATTTACAAAAGCAATATTGATGTCTCGCTGAGAGTTTTCGATTACTTTAGCAGCTTCAGCAACCTTGATAGAGGGTGCCAAATGTGTCCCTGCAGTAATAACGGACTTATATAATTCATTTACTTTTTGACCAATCTCTAAGGTGGAACCTGAAGTGATTTTTAAAATCTTCTCAACTGTATGTTCTTTGTCTCCCGGATTAATTCTTTCAGGAGAATAACCTGCAAAAAAATCTACATTAAATTTCAATCCAGAAATACGCTCTAAAACAGGCACACATTCTTCCTCAGTTACTCCCGGATAAACGGTAGATTCATAAATAACGATATCTCCTTTTTTTAAAACTGAACCTACAGTTTCACTGGATTTATATAATGGTGTTAAATCTGGACGATTATTTTTATCAACCGGTGTAGGAACCGTTACAATATAATAATTACAATCTGCTATATCACTAACAACAGTAGTACAGTATAAACCAATAGCATTACTTGGTTGCTTCAATAACACTTTTTGCAACGTAACGTCATCCACTTCAAATGTGGTATCAGTCCCCGATTTTAAGGAGCTAACTCTAGATTGATTGATGTCAAATCCAACAACAGCATGTTTGGTTGCAAACAATCTTGCCAATGGTAAACCAACATAACCCAAACCAATTACAGCTATTTTTGTATTAGAATCCATTTTTTAAACAATTATAAGTAACTAACGTTAACTTTATTATACTGCTTCGCAATTCACACTCACAGAAATGAGCTGAAAACATCATAATTTAAGAGGGCAAATATAGTTACAATATGCCGGTTTTTTATCTATTTTTTAGCCTGCAAAATACTACACTGTAGACACCTCAACCGAAACAAATTGTAATCATTTGAAATACAATATAAAACACTCCTGAAACGAAAAAAATCACCAAAAAAAATCACCTAAATAGGTGATAAAAAAACATGAAAAACAAATTTAAAATTAGCCTTCAGATAAACAAAACTCATATTGAAGTTTATGAGCCTGAAGGTGCAATAAATCTTCTAAATACAAAAATACATCAATTCTATTTTCAGACATAAAAAAACTCAATAGCAAATACAAATACTTTTTTCATTAGCTAAAACATACATATTAATCTGAATAATGTTTCTTTAAAATCAATTCTACACATTCTAGCTTAAATGAATAATCATACTTAACTGTTCTTTCCATAAAAATGCCCCAAATAGTATCTAACTTTTTGGGGCATATTCAAGGGTCAGACTTTTAGAAAATTATTAGTCATTAAAATATATAATACAGGTCACTTAATGAAGCCGTCTATTATTTAAGTTTCATTTTCAAGACACAACCCAAAGATTCTAAAACTAAAACATAATGGGTATTAGTAACCTCTTGAACAATTGCTTTTTGATTTGAAAATGGTCCGGAATCTAATTGTATGGAATCTCCAATTTGAAAAGAAAGAACTGAAATATCATTACCTTTAGATGGATCCAGCCACTTTTTAATAATATTGATCTCTTCATCCCTAACTATAGCTGGTTTTCCTAACCAAAACAAATAACGCACCACTCCAACTGACTGAAATACTGCATTCCTTTCAGAATCTGGCAATTGAACAAAAACATAGGAATTAAAAAGTGGCACTTCTACTTTTTTCTTCCTGTCAGACCATTGCCTAACCTGTGTAATCAAAGGACAATAGCATTCTACTCCTTTATCTCTTAATTGTTCTGCAACTTTTTTCTCCCATTTAGGCTTTGTATAAACTACATACCAATTCATCTTATTTTGTATTTAAATAAAATTAGTCTTTAATATCAGTACTCAGAATAAACATCTAAACGTTACATGGCACCTCTTCATCATTCCTTTGAAATTCTTCAACCTAGATCTTTTGTTCCTTCGCAACCTAATTATTTAAGAACCTATAGCCTGATATATGAAACCAATAGCTCTTAATTCTGATGCATTCAACAAGTTTCTTCCATCAAAAATAAAAGCAGGCTTTTGCATAGAATCATATATTTTTTGCCAATCATAACTAATAAATTCATCCCACTCTGTGAGTATCGCTATTGCGTGTGCATTATCACAAGCCTCGTAAGGATTATCAAAAGAACTAACACTATTGTTATTTAATTCAGAACTTCTGGTTTCTAAATAATTTAAATCGTTAATAATCTTTTTATTAGACACCTTAGGATCGTAAACAGCAATATTTGCATGCTCATTAATCAAATCATCTGCTATATAAATAGCCGCAGATTCTCTAGTGTCATTTGTATCTTTCTTGAAAGCCCAACCAAGAAAGGTGATTTTTTTATCAGAAACCGTATTGTAAAGTGTTTGAATTATATTATTCGAAAAACGCCTTTTCTGATGATCATTCATTATAATTACCTGCTCCCAATAATCAGCAACTTCATGTAGTCCATACGATTTTGCGATGTAAACCAAATTTAATATGTCTTTTTGAAAACAAGAACCACCAAATCCAACCGAAGCTTTCAGGAATTTCGATCCTATTCTACTATCCATTCCTATAGCTTTCGCCACTTCATTTACATCTGCCCCAGTTTTTTCACAAAGCTCAGACATGGCATTAATCGATGAAATTCTTTGTGCCAAAAATGCATTCGCAGTCAGTTTTGACAACTCTGATGACCATAAATTAGTTGTTAATATTTTATCAGACGCCACCCAATTCGAATACACACCAACAAGTGCCTGTATCGCTTTTTGTCCTTCTTCCGAAGGATCTCCTCCAATTAGAATTCTATCCGGATTCAATAAATCCTGAACAGCAGTACCTTCGGCCAAAAATTCTGGGTTAGAAAGAATTTGAAACTGAACACCATTACCGGTATGGTCTAAAATACTTTTTATTGCTTCTGCTGTTCTAACAGGAAGGGTCGATTTTTCTACTACAATTTTATTATCCTTAGCTACTCTGGCAATTTGTCTCGCACACAATTCAATATATTTCAAATCAGCTGCCATCCCTTTCCCTTTTCCATAAGTTTTTGTAGGCGTATTTACTGAAATAAAAATAATCTGAGCTTCATCAATTGCTTTATCCACTTGAGTGGAAAAAAATAGATTTCTGCCTCTTGCTTCACTAACAATTACATCTAATCCAGGCTCATAAATGGGAATATTATCCGTGTTTTCATCGTTCCAAGCAGCTATCCGTTCGTCGTTTAAGTCTACTACAGTAACTTGTATTTGTGGGCATTTTTGAGCTATAACTGCCATCGTTGGACCACCTACATATCCAGCTCCAATGCAACAAATTTTTGTGATTTTCATTTATTCAAATTTTAATTTGCAAATATATCTTAATTTTTTGTGTTCTTTTTCTTAAAAAAATAAGATACTTTCTACCTAAGATTATTCCAATACCATTCTACAGCCGCTTTCAATCCCTCTGACATCGAAAATTTTGGATCATATCCTAACAACAACTTAGCCTTGTCAATACTTGCCAAAGAATGCGGAATATCACCTGCTCTATTAGGTCCATATTCTATCTCGACAGCAGCAATTTTTTCATCGTAAACACTTAAGAATTCTTTTAAATAATCAACTAAATTATTCAACGTATTTCTGTCTCCATAAGCCGTATTATAAACTGTATTTATAGCTTCAGGATTTTTTGCTAACATCGCTAACTCATTCATCTGAATCACATTATCGATATAAGTAAAATCTCGGGAATAATTACCATCGCCATTTATTTTTGGACTTTCCAATTGCATCAATTGCATTACAAATTTAGGAATGACCGCTGCATATGCTCCGTTAGGATCTTGCTTTCGACCAAAAACATTAAAATAACGTAACCCGATTGTCTCTAAACCATAGGTTCTACTAAAAATTTCAGCATATAACTCATTTACATATTTTGTTATCGCATAAGGAGAAAGTGGCCTTCCAATTATCGCTTCAACTTTAGGCAAAGCTTCTGAGTCACCATAGGTAGAAGAACTTGCTGCGTAAATAAATCGTTTAACTTTTGCATCCCTTGATGCCACTAGCATGTTCAAAAAACCGGAGACATTTACATCATTTGTAGTAACTGGATCATTAATAGATCTAGGCACAGAACCCAAAGCTGCCTGATGTAGAACATAATCTACTCCTTGTACTGCATTTTGGCATTCAATAGCATTACGAATATCACCTTCTATCAAACGAAAATTAGGATGATTAATGAAGTCTTTTAAATTATGCCTATATCCGGTTGCAAAATTATCAAAACAAACTACGTCATACTCTTTGGATAAAAAATACTCACACAGGTTAGAACCTATAAACCCTGCACCACCCGTTATTAAAACGGAATTTTTTGTTTCTACTTTCATCTGTGTTTATTTTTAAAACAATCAATTACTTCGTTTGCTTTTTCAAAATCTTCTGTGCTATTCTTTGATAAATGCTTTTGGGCTTACCTTCCTCATAATATCCATTTGCGTAGGTCCCATAGCCATACCCGTATCCATAACCATACCCGTATCCAGTACCATACTTTGCTTTATTCTCCAAACCATTTAAAACAATACTGGCATTGTTAAGTTCTCCACGTTTCACTCTGTTGTTCAACAACGTAATCATGTCTTTTTTAGTGAAATTCTGTCTTACTATATACAAAGTAACATCGCAATATTGCGCCAACTCCAAAGCATCCGATACTAAACCTACTGGTGGTGTATCCAAAATAATGTAATCGTATTTTTTCTTTAACTCTCTTATCAATTCTCCCATCCCTTCGCTCATTATCATTTCTGCAGGATTTGGCGGAATTGGTCCTGATAAAATAACGTCTAGAAAAGGTATGTGTGTATGATTGATAATTTCGTCAATCGTTTTTTGTTTAATCAAATAATTGACTACCCCAACTTCATTCGACAAATTAAATTCAGTAGACAGTTTTGGCTTTCTCAAATCCAGACCAATAACCACTGTTTTTTTCTCGCTAAGTGCAAATACCGTAGCGATATTTATAGAACAAAATGTTTTTCCCTCACCACTAACTGAAGATGTGATCATTAGTGTCTTTGCTCCATCTAAATTTTGTTGCTTATAAAGAAACTGAAGAGAAGAACGGATGGCTCTAAAGGATTCTGATAAAGCTGATTTTGGCTTGTCATACACCGCTAAATTAGTATTCTCTTTATTGACACCTACAACTCCTATTAAAGGGATTTTAGTCATCTTACTGATATCCTCAGCATTCTGAATTGAATTATTGATAAAGAAAACAGCAAATACAAAAACCAACGGAAAAAGTATACCCAGAAATAAAGCCAACACATAATTAACTGATGTTTTTGGCCCTATAAGTCCACCACCAACATCCTTAGCAGGATCTATAAAATGAACATCTGATAAATTTGCCGCCTTGACAATATCTGCTTCACTTCTTTTTTGAAGAAAAGTGCTATAAATATTATCACTTAAATCATATTTCCTTTTAATTTTAATAAGCTCTTGCTGGTCTTCTGGAAGCTGTTTTATAGTACTTTCAGTCTCACTAATTTTGCTACTCACCATAGCTAAATCATACTGTAGAGAAGACTTTGCTGTTGCTATATTCTCTAACAAAACATTTTTGACAGCTTCCATTTGACTGTCAAAATCCTTAAATATTTTATCACTCTTTACTGCATAAGCCATTTCAGATCTTTGCGTAGACAATGCAATTAACTTTGAAACATTTACTACAATATTAGGATCTTCTATTCCTGCTACTGAAGGTGCAGGAAGTTTAGCATAATTTACACTGCTTTTTAAGTATGATTTCAAAGAATTATAATATGCCATTTTGCGATTGACCTCGTCTTTTTTAACATCAAATTCCAAAATTTTTTCAGAAAATTTGGCTCCTCCTTCTTCTATATCATATATATTTTTACCTTTTCTAAAGCTTTTCAGTTCATTCCCAGTTTCCTTAAGCTGGGATTCCATAGTCACTAATGTACTGTCTATAAAAGCAATTGTATTGGTCGCAAACTGATTTTTACTATCTAGTTGTCTTTTGATAAGCATTTTAACAGTAGCATTCAAATACTCAACCATTCTCGCTTTATTAGTTCCTTGCATACTTAAGGTAATAATAGAACCTCCTTTATCATCTGACTTTACGTTTATTCCTTTGTACCCTGCTACTGTCCCATTAAAATCGTTAAACTGTACAAAATATTCTTTTCCTTTATAGAAACCGGGATTTTCATTTATTTGCAACTTCCAATTTAAAAAAGGCAAAGAAACTTTTTCGCCAACCTTATATCTTTTTATAAAATCTCCTGCTGCAACTGCTGTATTACCGTATGAATTATCAGAATAGGTAATTATAGAAACATTTTGACCCTCAAAAGGAATTCTAATTTCATACGTATCTTCACTTATAAACTTAATTCCTATTAAAGTTCCAGCTAATTGCCCTTTCGACTTATCAATATTGACATAAAAAGGAACTGCACCATAAGCGTCTACCAAATTATACTCTCCCTGAACTAAGTAATTAATGTAATATTGTAATTTATCTACAACCAGCTCATTATGAGATCTGGACTGCAAAGTCGTTGATATGGTCTGAACCTGATCTGAAGTTCCTCCCCAATTAAAGACCAAACTGGTATTTGATGTAAAAAGCGGATTGCTTTCTTCTTTTACAGAAATAAGTGTTTCCATACCGTAAATTTTTTCTTTACGAATATTCACCTGATACGCAATTGTGAAAGTGATTAATAAACTTATTAAAAACCACTTCCAATAACTTCCGATTTTTATTAAGAAACCCTTGAAGTCAAAGCTTACTTGGTTTTCAAAAATCGAAAAATCTTTTATATCTAACATTTTTTGAGCGCTGTATTAATTTTTTAATAGTAAAAAAGTAGTTGTAGCTAAAGACAACAATGTAATGATTGTTCCTAAAGATTCTATCCCCGTTTTTCCGGTTCCCCAAGTTTTCTGCTTAAGTGGTTTTACATAAATATAATCATTGGGCTGTAAATAAAAATAAGGTGATTGCATTACATTAATATCGGTAAGATCTAAATCTTGCATTTGAACTCCAGTTGGTGTTTTTCGCATAATTGTTACAGCTTTCCTATCGCCTGTAATAGTAATATCACCAGAATTTGCAATAGCTTCCATAATATTAACCTGCTCTTGAAACATTATTTTTGTGCCGGGACCTCCAATTTCTCCGTTGATTGTATATCGTAAACCTGCTAGTTTAACCGTTACAAAAATATTAGCCTCCTTATTAAAATAATCTGCCAGCAATTGTTTTTCAACTCTAACTCTGATTTCGTCAAGAGTGTAACCGATTACATTTAGTTCTCCCAAAACAGGAATTCTTATATTACCATGATCATCCACTGTAAAACCGTCAAAATATAATCCTGACTCTGATTTACCTGCAGCTACACCTTCACCAGAAGGACTAAAAATAGCTACCAATTTTGGATCTATTGCTTTTATACTAATACTCAAAACGTCATTAGTCTGCAATCGGTATGGCTTTGATTCTATAGCTGTAATAACAAGGTTATCTTGTGAATTATCTTTCTTCTGAAGATAAATTAAATCTTGAGTTGAAATACATGAAGAAAACAACACACTAATAAACAACAACAAATAGAGTACGGACTTGCTCATTTTCAATATTTTTAACGACAAATATAGCTTTTCATTTACGATTTAAAAAACATCACTATTTATTAAATGGATTAATTATTTTTAAAAGACTTTTCAAAAGGTACTCTCTGCAAAATACTTCTTCCCAAGGTAACTTCGTCAGCATATTCCAGTTCATCACCTACAGAAATCCCTCTAGCAATTGTTGACATGATTATTTCACAATCAGCGATTTGTTTGTAGATATAAAAATTGGTGGTATCTCCCTCCATTGTGGAGCTTAACGCAAAAATTATTTCGTTTACACTGCCTGATTTTACTTTATCGACTAATGTAGTAATGTTCAACTGACTGGGACCAACACCATCAATTGGAGAAATTTTACCCCCAAGAACGTGATAAATACCTCTAAACTGACCTGTATTTTCAATTGCCATGACATCGCGAATATCCTCGACAATACAAATGATTTGGTGATTTCTACTCTGGTTAGCGCAAATTTCACACAGTACACTATCCGAAATATTATGACAGCTATTGCAATATTTAATATCCTCACGCATAGCAACTAGTGCTTGAGATAAAAAACCTGTTTGCTCTTTTGGCTGTTTTAGCAAATGCAACACCAATCGCAGCGCCGTTCGCTTACCAATTCCTGGCAACTGAGACATTTCGTTAACTGCTTTTTCTATAAGTTTTGAAGAAAATTCCATAACAGCAAAAGTAGTTAATTTGTCCCGAACGTTCGGGATAGATAATTTGAAAATTTGAAGATTATTTGTGTAATTTGGTCCAAACAATATTTATACAAAATGACTCCCAGCACCATTCTAATACTTATAATCGTTTATTTTGGAATTTTATTTTACATCTCTCATGCTGTAAGCAAAAAAGACAGCGGCAATGATGCTTTTTTTAAAGCCAATAAAAACTCCAAATGGTACTTGGTTGCTTTTGGAATGATTGGAACGGCACTTTCAGGAGTGACTTTTATTTCAGTTCCGGGAGAAGTTGGCTCTCCAAATGGGGAACAATTCAAGTATTTTCAGTTCGTACTAGGTAATGCTATTGGTTTCGTCATTATTGCAAAAGTACTGCTACCACTCTATTATCGGATGAATCTAACTTCGATTTATGGTTATATCGAACATCGACTAGGGATTTACTCCTATAAAACTGCCGCAACTATTTTCCTGATTAGCCGAACCATCGGATCTGCATTCAGATTGTACCTTGTTGTGATTGTTTTGCAACGTTTTGTTTTTGATTATTATGGAATTCCGTTTGCAGTAACGGTTTTAATTTCGCTGGCTTTGATATTTGCTTATACCTATCGTGGTGGATTGAAAACCATTATTATTACTGACACTTTGCAAACCTTTTTCTTAGTCACTTCGGTTTTCTTGACAATTTTCTTTATTTGCAGAAGTTTAAACCTGAATATTTTTGAAGCTTTTGAAGAAGTAAAAAATAGTAATTATTCAAAAGTATTTTTCTTTGAAAATTTCATATCGAGTAAGTTTCATTTTGTAAAACAAATTCTGGGAGGAATTTTTGTTACTATTGCCATGGTAGGTTTGGATCAAGATTTAATGCAGAAAAACCTGAGTTGTAAGAACATTGGCGAAGCTCAAAAAAACATGTTTACGTTCACCGGAATATTTGTGCTTATCAATATTTTTTTCCTAAGTGTAGGTGCTTTACTTTATATTTATGCCACTAAAAACGGAATTGAAGTTCCAACTGATTTAGTTACCGGAAAACCCAGAACCGATTTACTATTTCCTGAAATTGCCTTTAACCATTTGACACTAATTCCATCTGTCATTTTCTTGTTGGGATTAACGGCCGCAACTTTTGCCACAACGGATTCCGCGTTAACAGCGCTAACAACTTCGTTTTGTGTGGATTTTTTAGGAATGGATAAAGCAGAAAATCTAGGAAAACCAAATGTAGTACGAACCAGACATTTTGTTCATATTGCCTTTTCGTTCCTAATGTTTCTGGTGATTATTTTCTTTAATGCTATTAATGACAGTTCTGTTGTCGGTATGATTTTTAGGGTTGCATCCTATACCTATGGCCCGCTTTTGGGATTGTATTGTTTTGGATTATTTGTAAAATCAAAAACAGTCAAAGACAAATTTGTTCCTATTATATGTTTATTATCTCCGGCAGTAACTTACTTTATCAGTGAAAATTCTAAAGCATTATTTTTCGGATATGTTTTCGATAACGAATTGATTATCGTAAACGGACTAATAACTTTTCTTGGATTGTTATTGATCCGCAAGAATGCCACATCTGAAACACGATTTTAATTTTAGCCCAGATAGAAGTGAAAATCCTTTTATAATGGATAGCTGGAACTAACTCCAAAAAAACTAATATTGATTTGTTGCCAACATAACCAATGTACACCCTATCTCGACTTTGATGTCATTTAATTTCAACAATTGATAGAACTCCGGATTCTCGGTACCTGGATTAAAAATAACACGTTTTGGTTGTGCCTCAACGATATAATTATAGTAATCACGCTGACGCAAAGGATTTAGGTACAGCGTAACCGTATCGATATTTTTTAGTGGAATAGCTTTAGTCTGGATTTTTATTCCGGCTACTTCACCCGCGTTTTGACCGATAGCAAGAACTGAATGTCCTTTATCAACCAGTTTTTCAATCGCTATGAAAGAATATCTAGCAGGTTTTGTTGAAGCTCCAAGAACTAGCGTTTTTTTATTTTTCATCATTTTCTGTAATTATATTTTGCAAAAGTAATGAAAAAAGCCCCATGAGTTTAGCAATTATCAGGTTTAGTTATAAAAGTAAGAAAAAACATTACGCTAACATTAAAAAGTAAAAAAAGAGTACTTTTACACTATTAAAAAACAAAATATGGATCTATTTATTTATCTGTTTGTCGCACTTTTTTCGGTATTAAATCCTATTGGCACCGTTCCTATTTTTGTAGGACTGACCCAAAATGACACCAAAAAGGAGCGTTCCAGAATTTCTTTATGGACGGCGATAAATGTATTTATCATCCTTATCGTCTCGTTTTTTATTGGACAATATGTATTGCTTTTTTTTGGAATCAGTATTGATGCACTAAGAATTGCCGGTGGAATTATTATTGTGAGTTCTGGATTTTCTTTACTTTCCGGAAAATTCACCAAGAAGAGAGGTATTAATAAAAAAGCAGAAACTGACGCACAACAAAGGAATGATATCGCTTTGACTCCACTAGCAATTCCTATGCTTGCTGGTCCTGGTTCTATTTCTTTACTTATTGCATTTTATCAGGAACACAATACAAGTATGGAGATCATTATTTCTTCCATCGCTATTCTTGCCATTGCAGTTGCTATTTTTATTATCCTTAAAAGTGCCCATTATTTAGCAAAAATACTTGGAGCTTCTGGAATTGTTGCAATATCTAGAATTGTAGGTTTCATTGTAATTGCGATAGGAATACAATATATCGTGAGTGCAATTATCAATATAATAAAAGGGAATCTCTCCTAAATTAAAAACAAGAAAAAAACTGGATAAGATTCAGAATCTTATCCAGTTTTTTTTTTAATTTCTAGGTAAGAAAATTTCTGCCATCATACATCTGGCGCTTCCTCCACCACAAGCCTCAATAGTATCTAAACTTGAACTTAAAATTTCAGCATGTTTTTCTAATTGTTCTATTTGTTTTGGCGTCAAACTTTGATGTGCTGCTGCGCTCATAACTAAATACCGTTTGTCATTTGCTCCACGAATTTCAAGCATATTACCCGCAAAATTGTTCATTTGAGCTTCGGTAATTAAAATAATTTCTTTTCCGTTTTCTTTCAGATTGTCCAAAACCATTTTACGTTCTTTTTTATCATCGATACAATCTGCGCAAATGACTGCAAAAGTTTCTCCCAAACACATCATCACATTGGTATGGTAAATCAGTTTTCGTTCAGAATCAACAGTTTGAAAAGCTTCAAAAATTACTGGTGCATAATCAAAATCTTCACAGAATTCGATAAATAATTCTTCATCAGCTCTAGGAGATAATGCGCAGTACGCTTTTGCGTTGGCTCTGTCCAAAAGCAAACTTCCTGTTCCTTCCAAGAAAAAACCATCTTCCTCAGCCGATGTATAATCTACAATATTGTTAATCACGAAACCTTTATCTTCCAAGATATCCAGAATATCTTCGCGACGTTCGTGACGGCGATTTTCTGCAAACATTGGATATAAAGCTACATCACCATTTTCATGAAAAGAAATCCAGTTGTTCGGAAAAATACTGTCCGGCGTATCTGGATTCAATGTATCATCAACAACAGTAACATCAACACCAGCTGCTGTAAGTTTTTCGACAAAAGCATCAAATTCTTGTTGCGCTTTAGCATTTACAGTTGCAGGCAAAAGTCCGTCTAATACTTTTTGGTAATAATTATTAACTGCCGTTTGTTCGTTCATTCTAAACGCAACCGGGCGAATCATCAATATGGAATTTGTTGTTTGTTTCATATTATTTTTAGTTTAATGTTTAACAGTTTAAAGTTTAATGTTGGGCAACGTTAAACTTTAAACCCTAAACAAATATTTAATCTCTAATTAAAGGTAAGGTAGAACATCGTAATAATCCTTCTTGTTTTGCAATTTCTGCGTATGGAATTTCTTCAACCACAAAGCTGTTTCCACGCAACCAATTGTTAAGTCTCGTGAAGTTTCTTTCAGAAACGACAACATTAGTATCGATAGAAAAAACATTGGAATTCATATTATACATTTCTTCTCTAGTAATATGAAATAGATTTTCTTTTCCAAAAAGATTTACCAGAAATAAATAATCTGCTTCTTCACGGAATCCATTTTTGTAGATAATCCCTTTATCATTCCCTACCGGTTGAAAACAACAATCTAAATGCAATGCATTGTCGCGGGCTTCAATTTTAGATTTTACCAAATCAAATTCTTTAACAATTTTATTTGGGAATAAGTCTTTAATGTATTGCACTCCTTGCACATTCGTTCTAGCGGTAATATAATCTTTGTAGTCACTCCCTTTGTAAGTTCCAATAAAAATATAATCGTTCCACAACATAACATCACCACCTTCAATGTGAACTTCTTCTGGAGGGCGGACTACTTTTTTAGGATTAATTTGGTCAATTATATATTGAATGGCATCTAATTCTCGCTCTCTATCTGGCAAAATATTTGATTTCACAAAAACGTCATCAATTACAAAACCAATATCTCTTGTAAATATCTGATTGTAATTTTCAATCATTTCCGGACGATAAACGGTTACATCATATTTTTTCAATACAGTATTAAATGCTTCCATTTCATTTACCATGTCTTCCTCCTGGGGATATGTACCTGCTAAAATATGCTCTAATGATTTTGGATCGTAGGCATCTTCAACCTTTGGCGTAGGTCCATTATTGACCGCTGACCCTAGAACAACTGCTCTAAGTCTTGAAGTTTCATTCTTTATATTTAACTTTAACATGTATTTTAGCTTTTGGCAAATATAAAAAAAGCTTCACTAATTAGTGAAGCTTTTTAAACTGATTTTATCTTTTATCTGTTGGTACAAAATCCCTTAAAGGGTGACCCGTATAAACTTGCCTTGGCCTTCCGATAGGCTCCTTATTTTCACGCATTTCTTTCCATTGTGCGATCCAACCCGGTAAACGTCCTATTGCAAACATTACCGTAAACATATCTGTAGGAATTCCTAAAGCTCTATAAATAATTCCAGAATAGAAATCTACATTAGGATATAAATTTCTTGATTTGAAATACTCATCTTCTAAAGCTGATTCTTCTAGTTTCTTAGCGATTGCAAGAATTGGATCTTCAACTCCTAAAGTTGATAAAACTTCGTTAGCCGCTTTTTTTATAATTTTCGCTCTTGGATCAAAATTTTTGTAGACTCTATGACCAAAACCCATCAATCTAAAAGGGTCATTCTTGTCTTTGGCTTTAGCCATATATTTATCAGCATCTCCACCATTTCTATGGATTTCTTCTAACATTTCAAGAACTGCTTGATTTGCTCCTCCGTGTAATGGACCCCAAAGTGCAGAAACTCCAGCAGAAATCGATGCAAATAATCCTGCATGAGAAGAACCTACCATTCTCACTGTAGATGTAGAACAGTTTTGTTCATGATCTCCGTGAAGAATAAATAATTTATCTAATGCATCAATTACTACAGGATTTGCAGTGTAAGGTTCTGTAGGCAATTCAAACATTAAACGCATGAAGTTCTCTACATATCCTTTAGTGTTGTCGTAATAATTCAAAGGATAACCCATGCTTTTTCTATACGTCCAAGTTGCTATAACAAGGAATTTACCCATAGTTTTACACACAGCCTCATACATTTCTTTTTCGTTCTCAACATTTACCGACTTTGGGTTGAATGCTGTTAATGCACTTGTCAACGCAGCTAAAACACCCATTGGATGAGCTGTTTTAGGAAAACCATCAATGATGTTTTTCATTTCTTCATTGACCAAAGTGTATTTTCTAATATCAGTTTCAAATTGTGCTAACTGATCAACAGTAGGCAACTCCCCGAAAATTAAAAGGTATGAAACTTCTAGAAAATCTGCTTTTTCAGCTAAATCCTCAATTGAATATCCTCTATAACGAAGGATTCCAAGCTCTCCATCTAAAAAAGTAATATCACTTTTACAAGAACCTGAATTTTTATAACCTGGATCAAGTGTAATTACACCTGATAAATCACGTAATTTGTTAATATCAATGGCAACTTCATTTTCACTTCCTACAATGATCGGCAGTTCAAATTTTTTACCATCAATTTCTAATGTTGCTATTTTTGACATAATATAATTGAAAATAAACTTTTAAAATAATAATTTATCAAATCTAGGGAATTAAACACTAATTAAAAAGAGAATAACACAATGAAATTGTTAAATATTATAAAAAAAAGCCACTCACAAAACGTGAATGGCTTTAAATAAAAATATCGTAAGAAATTATTTGATTTTGAAAGCATTTTTTCCAGGAAAATAAGCTGTATTTCCTAATTCTTCCTCAATTCTTAATAATTGATTGTATTTCGCCATACGATCAGAACGAGATGCTGAACCTGTTTTTATTTGACCACAGTTCAAAGCTACTGCTAAATCTGCAATTGTATTATCTTCAGTCTCTCCTGAACGGTGTGACATTACTGAAGTGTAACCTGCATTTTTAGCCATATTGACAGCTGCAATAGTTTCAGTCAAAGTTCCAATTTGGTTTACTTTAATAAGAATTGAATTAGCGATTCCTTTTTCGATACCAGTAGACAAACGTGTTACATTAGTAACAAATAAATCATCACCTACTAATTGTACTTTATCTCCAATTTTCTCTGTAAGTAATTTCCATCCATCCCAGTCATTTTCATCCATTCCATCTTCAATAGAAATGATAGGATATTTAGCTACTAATTCAGCTAAATATTCTACTTGTTCAGCAGAAGATCTAACTTTACCTGTTTCACCTTCAAATTTAGAATAATCGTATTTTCCATTTACATAAAACTCAGCAGAAGCACAATCCAAAGCAATCATGATTTCATCTCCAAAAGTATAACCAGCAGTTTCAACAGCTTTTTTGATAGTATCTAAAGCGTCTTCAGTTCCTCCAGCTAGATTTGGTGCAAAACCACCTTCATCACCTACTGCTGTAGAAAGTCCTCTATCATGTAACACTTTTTTCAAGCTATGAAAAATTTCAGTTCCCATTTGCATTGCATGTGAAAAAGAAGTTGCTTTCACAGGAAAAATCATGAATTCTTGAAACGCGATAGGCGCATCAGAATGTGATCCTCCATTGATGATATTCATCATTGGAACCGGCAAAGTATTTGCAGAAACACCACCTACGTATCTGTATAAAGGCAATCCTAATTCATTAGCAGCAGCCTTTGCTACAGCTAGTGAAACACCTAAAATTGCATTTGCTCCTAAGTTTGATTTATTTGGAGTGCCATCTAAATCAATCATCATTTGATCAATTAGATTTTGTTCGAAAACTGAAACACCAACAAGTTCTTCAGAAATAATGGTATTCACATTTTTCACAGCATTCAAAACTCCTTTTCCAAGAAATGCTTTTCCTCCATCACGTAACTCAACTGCTTCATGCTCTCCTGTTGAAGCTCCAGATGGTACTGCTGCTCTTCCTAAAACACCATTGTCTGTAATTACATCTACTTCTATTGTAGGATTTCCTCTTGAATCGAAAATTTGTCTTGCGTGAATTTTGATAATAATACTCATATACTAAAATTTTAAATTTTAAAATACAAATATATTCTATCTTTTTGAATGATTTTATGAAAATAATGAATGTTATTAACGAAAACGTTATAATTTTTTGGCAAACAAAACATTTAAGCTATTTTAAGAATTTATTTTTACATTATCTGTTATTTTTTTCAATTCCATTAAAATCTAATTCAGGAAATGCGTGCTACATTAACTAAAAATTAATGACACTTACTTAAGCCTAAAATCAATTAATTTCAACAAACTAATAAACACAAATAACCTCATTATCAATTATATAAGCTAAATTTATATAGTATTTTTAAAACCAAAAAAACCACGTAATATTACAGCATTCCACGTTAGCAATTTTGATAATTCAATTTCTAAATTAAAAAATAAATATGTGATGGAAGCTTTAAAAAACCTTAACAATTTAATGAATTCTAGTGAAATTGTAGCATTATTGAATAAAACGGCTTCTTCATTGGAAAATTCAACAGATTTAGACCCATTAATAGACTATATAGGAGATGCAAAATATGTCCTTTTAGGTGAAGCGTCACATGGCACACATGAATATTATACATGGAGAGCTAAAATAACACAACGACTCATTCAGGAGAAAGGGTTTTCATTTCTAGGAGTCGAAGGAGATTGGCCGGATTGCTATCGTTTAAATCGGTATGCAAAAGGATATTTAGATTCTGGGAAAGATATCTTTAGCGTTATGAATGAGTTTAAAAGATGGCCTACTTGGATGTGGGCAAATTGGGAAACAGCAGCATTCATAGATTGGCTCAAGGTATATAACGAAAGTTTTTCTGCTGATAAAAGAATAGGATTTTACGGATTGGATGTATACAGTTTTAGGGAATCTATGAATTCGATTATTCAATATTTAGAAAAAAATGATCCAAAAGCACTTGCAGTTGCAAAAACAGCCATGAAATGTTTTGAACCCTACAATAAAGACGATGGGCAATCTTATGCCAGAGCCTCTTCCTATGTTCCAAAATTATGCGAGAAAGAAATCCTACACATGCTTACGGAAATTATTAAAAATGTACCCAATTACAACCACGATGCAGAAAATGTTTTAAGCACAGAACAAAATGCATTTATTGCCAGAAATGCTGAAAAGTATTATCGCGCCATGATAAAAGAGGTTCTGCCTCTTGGAACATTAGAGATGAACACATGGTCGCCACCATACAACGACTTATGAAATTTCATGGAAAAGATGCTAAAATTATTGTTTGGGAACACAACACCCACATTGGCGATGCCCGTGCTACAGAAATGGCTTCCGAAGGAATGGTAAATGTAGGACAGCTAATGAGAGTACAACATTTGAATGATGGAGTTGTCGCGGTAGGATTTGGCTCCTATAAAGGAAGTGTCGTTGCCGGCAGAGAATGGGGTGATTCGATGCGAAAAATAAAAGTTCCCGAAGCAGTTGTGGGCAGTTGGGAACATGCTTTTCATCTTGCTGGCAATGGCAAAAACAAATTATTATTAATGAATAAAGTAAAGGATGAAGAATGTCTTTCATCTTATATAGGACACCGCGCAATAGGAGTTGTCTACAATCCTGAACACGAAAGATTCGGAAATTATGTTTCCACAATATTACCAAAAAGATACGATGCTTTTATTTTTCTAGACGAAACAAGTGCATTACATCCCATACACATAGAGCCATACGGAAACCAAATTCCGGAAACATATCCTTTTGGAATGTAATTGTAATTAAAAAAAAGTTCGACTTAATTAAAAGTCAAACCCTTTTTATTACTATTTAATTTTGAAATTTATTCTAATTTATACTTTTATGTTCTCTATAAATTGATCAAACAAATAAGAAGAATCATGTGGTCCTGGACTTGCTTCAGGATGGTATTGAACTGAGAAACAATTTTTGTTTTTAATTCGCATACCTGCAACCGTTCCATCATTTAGATGAAGATGAGTAATCTCTAAATCAGGATGATTATCCAGTTCTTCCTTATTAACAGCAAAACCATGATTTTGAGAAGTTATTTCTCCTTTTCCGGTAATGATGTTTTTTACAGGATGATTAATTCCCCTGTGACCATTAAACATTTTATAAGTCGAAATTCCGTTTGCCAAACCAATCACTTGATGTCCCAAACAAATTCCGAATAAAGGCTTGTCATTTTCAAGGATTTCTTTTGCAACTTGAATAGCTCCAGAAAGTGGTTCCGGATCACCAGGTCCATTAGATAAAAAGTATCCATCTGGATTAAATGCTGCTAAATCTTGATACGAAGAATCAAAAGGAAATACTTTGATGTAGCAATCTCTTTTGGCAAGATTACGAAGAATATTTGTTTTAATCCCTAAATCAAGTGCCGCAATTTTATAAGTTGCATTTTCATCTCCAAAAAAGTAAGGTTCCGTAGTAGAAACTTTAGAAGCTAATTCTAAACCTTTCATATCTGGAACTTTTGCCAATGCAATTTTTAGTTCTTCAATAGAAGTTTCGTCTGTACAAATTACAGCATTCATCGCTCCGTTTTCACGAATATAACTTACTAGCGCACGTGTGTCTACATCTGAGATACAGATTAGTTTTTGCTTTATAAAATAGTCTTCTAAACTCCCTGAAGCATCTTCACGAGAATAATTGAAGCTAAAGTTTTTGCAAACTAATCCAGCTATTTTAATACTTTTTGATTCAACTTCTGAATCATTTACCCCATAATTTCCAATATGGGCATTGGTGGCTACCATTAATTGACCAAAATAAGATGGGTCAGTGAATATTTCTTGGTAACCTGTCATTCCTGTGTTAAAACAAACTTCTCCAAAAGTGGTTCCGCTTATCCCAATAGATTTTCCATGGAATATGGTTCCGTCACTTAATAGAAGAATTGCTTTTTGTCGTGTTGTATATTTCATTCTTTGATTTCTATTATTTTTTTAATAGTCTCATGGAACTCGCAAAGCTCGTTTCATCTGTAGTTAAATATTGTGCAAATTTAATCCTTTAAAGCAATGGATGCAAGTTTTTGAAATTTATTGTAAAATAAAAACATTCTAATCTAGCCCTGATGGGAACGGCATCCTTTTGCTTTTCTTTAAAAACAAAAGATACAGTGGACAGCAGGAGGATGCGCAATTAAATCCCAAGGTTTTTGCTCCAAAAAAAACAAAAAAAAAGGATAAACTAGTACTAGCTTATCCTTGATTTTTATTGAATGATTATTTTCATAATTACTCAGCAGTGTCTGTAGTTGTTTCAGTTTCAGCAGCTGGAGCTTCAGTAGCTTCATCTTTCTTAGCTTTTCCACCACGACGGCTTTTTGCTTTTTTAACTTCTTTTTTACCACCATTGTAAAGTTCATTGAAATCTACCAATTCGATCATTGCCATATCAGCATTATCTCCTAAACGATTTCCAACTTTAATGATACGAGTGTATCCACCTGGACGGTCTCCTACTTTAGCAGCTACGTCTCTGAACAAGTCAGTTACGGCATATTTGCTACGTAAGTAAGCAAAAACGATACGACGATTGTGAGTCGTATCAGCTTTAGATTTTGTTATAAGCGGCTCAACGAATTGTTTAAGCGCTTTTGCTTTAGCAACAGTAGTGTTAATACGTTTGTGCTCGATAAGAGAACAAGCCATATTAGCTAACATAGATTTTCTATGTGCAGTCTGTCTGCTTAAGTGATTGAATTTTTTTCCGTGTCTCATTGCTATGTAAATTTAAACCTTGCGGCTTAGATTATTCTTTATCTAGTTTGTATTTTGCTAAATCCATACCGAAGTTCAAATTTTTAACTGCTACAAGTTCATCAAGCTCAGTTAAAGATTTTTTACCGAAATTACGGAATTTCATTAGGTCATTTTTATTGAACGATACTAAATCACCAAGTGTATCAACTTCAGCCGCTTTCAAACAATTTAGCGCTCTTACAGAAAGATCCATATCGACAAGCTTAGTTTTAAGCAATTGTCTCATATGTAATGATTCTTCATCATATGATTCTGTTTGTGCAATTTCGTCAGCCTCGAGTGTAATTCTTTCGTCGGAGAACAACATGAAATGGTGAATTAAAACTTTTGCAGCTTCAGTAAGAGCGTCTTTTGGATTGATAGAACCATCAGTTTTTATTTCAAAAACTAATTTTTCATAATCTGTTTTTTGCTCTACACGGAAGTTTTCAATAGCATATTTTACATTTTTTACCGGAGTAAAAATTGAATCTGTAAAAATAGTTCCAATTGCAGCATTCTGTTTTTTGTTCTCTTCAGCAGGAACATAACCTCTACCTTTTTCGATAGTTAAATCGAAATTAAGTTTGATTTTACTGTCTAAATTACAGATAACTAGTTCTGGGTTCAAAACTTGGAAACCTGAAATAAATTTTTGAAAATCACCAGCTGTTAATTGGTCTTTACCTGAAACAGAAATAGTAACTGATTCATTATCGATATCTTCAATTTGACGTTTAAAACGTACTTGTTTAAGATTAAGGATAATTTCGGTAACGTCTTCAACAACTCCTGAAATAGTAGAAAACTCATGATCTACACCTTCAATGCGAACAGATGTTATTGCATAACCTTCTAATGCTGAAAGCAAAACTCTTCTAAGTGCATTACCAACGGTCAATCCGTAACCAGGTTCTAAAGGTCTGAATTCAAACTTACCTTCAAAATCGGTTGAATCGATCATGATAACTTTATCGGGCTTCTGAAAATTAAATATTGCCATAAATTTCGACTAAGTCAATTATTATTTGTTGTACAACTCTACGATTAATTGTTCTTTAATGTTTTCTGGAATTTGAAGTCTCGCAGGTACAGAAACGAATGTTCCTTCTTTGATATCATTGTTCCAAGTAATCCATTCATAAACATGACTTGAATTAGATAAAGAACGTTCGATAGCTTCTAATGACTTAGATTTTTCACGAACTGCAACTTTGTCACCAGGTCTAAGGTGGTAAGAAGGAATATTAACTACTTCACCGTTAACTGTGACGTGTCTGTGAGAAACGATTTGACGTGCACCTCTTCTAGAAGGAGCAATACCCATTCTAAAAACAACATTATCCAATCTTGCTTCACACAACTGTAATAAAACCTCACCAGTAACTCCTTTGGTAGCTGATGCTTTTTTGAACAATCCTCTGAATTGTTTTTCTAAAATTCCATAAGAATATTTAGCTTTTTGCTTTTCCATTAACTGAATAGCAAACTCAGATTTTTTTCCTCTTTTTTTAGCCATCCCGTGTTGCCCAGGAGGGTAATTTCTTTTTTCGAAAGCTTTATCGTCTCCGAAAATCGCTTCGCCAAATTTACGTGCGATTCTTGTACTAGGACCAGTATATCTTGCCATTTTAAATTGTTTAAGATTGAGATTATGAATTCAGGTCTGATCCTTCAATAATCGATATTCAATCTTGGTTATACTATATTTTTTTGAGTATTAAACTCTACGTCTTTTAGGAGGACGACAACCATTGTGAGGCATTGGAGTAACATCAATAATCTCAGTCACTTCAATTCCACCGTTATGCAAAGAACGGATAGCAGACTCACGTCCGTTTCCTGGTCCTTTTACATAAACCTTTACTTTTTTAAGTCCAGCTTCAAGAGCTACTTTACTACAATCTTCTGCTGCCATTTGGGCTGCGTATGGAGTATTCTTTTTAGAACCTCTAAAACCCATTTTACCAGCTGAAGACCAAGAAATAACTTCACCTTTTTTGTTTGTCAAAGAAATGATGATATTGTTAAAAGTAGCAGAAATATGAGCTTCTCCCGTTGATTCAACGATAACTTTACGTTTTTTTGCAGTTGCTTTAGCCATATTACTTATTATTTAGTTGCTTTTTTCTTGTTGGCAACAGTTTTTCTCTTACCTTTTCTTGTTCTAGAGTTATTCTTAGTTCTTTGTCCTCTTAAAGGAAGACCAGTTCTATGACGTATACCTCTATAACACCCAATATCCATTAAACGCTTGATGTTTAAAGAAACCTCAGAACGCAATTCTCCTTCAATTTTGAAAGCTGACACTGCTTCACGAATTGCTCCGATCTCATCATCATTCCAGTCTTGAACTTTTTTATCTTGGCTAACTTGAGCTTTTTCTAAAATCTCAATAGCTCTACTGCTTCCTAATCCGAAGATATAGGTAAGTGCTATAACACCTCTCTTATTTTTTGGGATATCTACCCCTGCTATTCTTGCCATAATTATCCTTGTCTTTGTTTAAATCTAGGATTCTTTTTGTTTATTACGTACAATCTCCCTTTTCTTCGCACAATTTTGCACTCGGGACTTCTCTTTTTTACTGAAGCTCTAACTTTCATTTTGAATATCCTTTAATATCTATAAGTAATTCTTGCTTTTGACAAATCGTAAGGGCTCATTTCTAGTTTCACTTTATCACCAGGTAATAATTTGATGTAATGCATACGCATTTTTCCAGATATATGTGCGATTACAATATGTCCATTTTCTAACTCTACACGGAACATTGCATTTGACAATGCTTCAATGATTGACCCGTCTTGTTCTATTGCTGATTGTTTTGCCATAAGTTAAGCTACTGCTTTTCTATTTTTACCACTTTTCATCAAACCATCATAATGTTTATTCAACAAGTATGAATTAATTTGCTGCATTGTGTCTATGGCAACTCCAACCATAATTATTAATGAAGTACCTCCAAAAAACATTGCCCAAGATTGTTGAACATCCATAAGACTCACAACAATTGCTGGGAACACAGCTATCAAAGCAAGAAATAAAGATCCTGGAAAAGTTATCAAGGACATCACTTTGTCAAGATAATCAGAAGTTTCAACTCCTGGTCTGATACCCGGAATAAAACCACCACTTCTCTTTAAATCATCAGACATTTTATTAGTAGGAACTGTGATTGCAGTGTAAAAGAAAGTAAATACAATTATTAAAGTTGCAAATACAAAATTATACCAAAACCCGAACATATTACTAAAAGCGCCAACGATTGATTGTGATGCATCTGATTTAGACAAACCTGCTAAGGCTGCCGGAATAAACATAATTGCTTGCGCAAAAATTATTGGCATAACCCCAGAAGCATTAAGCTTCAAAGGAATCCATTGTCTGTTTCCACCCAACATGTCTTGTTCAAAATCACCTGATGTTGTACGACGAGCATATTGAACAGGAATTTTCCTGATCGCCATAACCAATAGCACACAACAAATGATAACTAATAACCAAATGATAATTTCAATAACCAACAACATCGGCCCACCATTATTATTGGTAACTCTTGTTGTAAACTCTTGAATAAAAGCCTGAGGTAATCTAGCCAAAATTCCAACCATAATTAACAAAGAAATACCATTTCCAATTCCTTTATCAGTAATTTTTTCTCCTAACCACATGGCAAAAATTGTACCTGTAACTAAAATCACTACTGATGAAAATAAGAATTCAAATGAATTGAATCCCAATAAAAATGCATTACTAGGTAATGTTCTATATAAATTATAGATATAAGTTGGACCTTGAACTAAAGTAATTCCTATTGTCAACCAACGAGTAATTTGATTAATCTTTTTTCTACCGCTTTCTCCATCACTTTGAAGTTTTTGTAAATAAGGAATCGCAATTCCCATTAACTGAACAACAATCGAAGCAGAAATATAAGGCATAATTCCTAAAGCAAAAACAGAAGCTTGAGAAAATGCACCTCCAGTAAACATGTCAAGAATTGAACCAATTCCTTCTTTAGTTTGCCCAGCTAAATTACCTAACTGTGTAGCATCAATACCTGGCAGGGTTACTTGAGCCCCAAAACGATAAACTAAAAGTAAACCCAATGTTATTAGGATTCTATTTTTCAGTTCCTCGATTTTCCAAACATTACTTATTGATTCAATAAATTTCTTCATATTAATTGAAAAATTACATTGTTACAGCTTCTCCACCAGCAGCTTCAATAGCAGCTTTTGCAGTAGCAGTAAATTTGTGAGCGGTTACTTTTAATTTTGCTGTCAATTCACCTCTACCTAAAATCTTAACGATTTCATTTTTAGTAGCTAAACGATTAGCAACATAAACTGTCATATCAACAGTATCTTTAATAACACCATTATCAACTAAAAGTTGAAGTGTATCAAGATTTACACCTTCGTAATCTTTACGATTGATGTTTGTAAAACCAAACTTAGGCACACGTCTTTGAAGTGGCATTTGCCCACCCTCAAAACCAATCTTTTTAGAATAACCAGAACGAGATTTTGCTCCTTTGTGACCTCTTGCAGAAGTACCACCTTTTCCAGAACCTTCTCCTCTACCTAATCTTTTATTTTGATTGTGTGTAGAACCTTCAGCAGGTTGTAAGTTACTTAAATTCATAACAGTATTTGTTATTTAGCTTCTTCAACAGAAACTAAGTGTTTAACTTTATTTATCATCCCAAGGATTGTAGGGTTTGAATCATGCTCTACAACTTGTCCCATTTTACGTAGACCTAAAGCTTCTAATCCTCTTTTTTGAGTAAGGGGACAGTTGATTTTGCTTCTAACTTGTTTTACTAATAATTTAGCCATAATTTCCTTGAATTAACCTTTAAAAACTTTTTCTAAAGAAACACCTCTTTGTTTTGCAACAGTATAAGCGCTTCTCATTTGTAATAAAGCATCAAAAGTTGCTTTCACTACGTTGTGAGGATTTGAAGATCCTTGAGATTTAGATAATACATCATGAATTCCTACTGATTCAAGAACTGAACGAACAGCTCCACCAGCAATAACTCCTGTACCATGAGAGGCAGGAATTAAGAATACACGTGCACCACCAAATTTACCTTTTTGTTCGTGAGGAACTGATTGACCATTCAAAGGAATTTTTACTAAATTTTTCTTAGCATCTTCTACTGCTTTCGCAATTGCTTCAGAAACGTCTTTAGATTTTCCTAATCCGTGTCCAACCACTCCATTTTCATCACCTACAACTACAATAGCAGAAAAACCAAAAGCTCTACCTCCCTTTGTAACCTTAGTAACACGATTTACACTTACCAAACGATCTTTTAATTCAAGACCACTTGGTTTTACTAACTCTACATTCTTGTATTTACTATTAGACATACTATATTAGAATTTAAGTCCAGCCGCTCTTGCGCCTTCCGCTAATGATTTAATACGACCGTGATATAAATAACCTCCTCTATCGAAAGTCACTACGTCTATCCCAGCTTTTAAAGCTTTTTCAGCAACTAGTTTTCCAACTGCTGTAGCAACTTCAATGTTCGTACCGTTACCTATTTCTTTTTCTCTTGAAGAAGCCGCCAATAAAGTAACTCCGTTTACGTCATCAATTAATTGAGCATAAATTTCTTTGTTACTTCTAAATACAGATAGTCTTGGATTAGTAGCAGTACCACTAATTGTTTTTCTAATTCTGAATCTAATTCGTTGTCTTCTTTCAGGTTTTGTTAATGACATAATCTTATTTTTTAAGCTGATTTACCTGCTTTTCTTCTTAATACTTCACCTACAAATTTAACACCTTTTCCTTTGTACGGCTCAGGCTTACGGAAACCTCTGATTTTCGCAGCTACTTGACCTAAAAGTTGTTTGTCAAATGATGTTAATTTAACAATTGGATTTTTACCTTTTTCAGATATTGTCTCTAACGTTACTTCTGGAGCAACTTCTAAAACAATATTGTGAGAATATCCAAGAGCTAAATCTAACTTTTGTCCTTGATTTGAAGCTCTATAACCAACTCCTACCAACTCTAAAGATTTAGTAAAACCTTCGTTTACACCTATAATCATGTTATTGATTAAAGATCTATACAAACCGTGTTTTGCTCTTTGGTCTTTGTGATCAGACGATCTATCAACTTGAACTTGACCGTCTTCAACTGTTACAGTAACGTCCGAAAACTCCTGTGTAAGTTGACCATTTTTTCCTTTTACAGTAATAATACCATTTGCAACTTCAACAGTTACACCAGCAGGTATTACAACCGGATTTTTACCTATTCTTGACATCTTCTACTATTTTAATGATTAGTAAACGTAACAAATTACTTCACCACCAACATTTAATTGTTTGGCTTTCTTTCCTGTCATCAAACCTTTTGATGTAGAAACGATAGCAATTCCTAATCCGTTAAGGATTCTAGGAATTGATGAAGAACCTGAATACTTACGTAAACCTGGTTTACTAATTCTTTGGATATCTTTAATTACAGACTCTTTAGTATCTTTATCATACTTCAAAGCGATTTTGATTGAACCCTGAACAGCGTTGTCTTCAAATTTGTAACTTAAGATATAACCTTGATCAAATAAGATCTTAGTTATTTCTTTTTTTAGATTAGATGCAGGAATCTCAACAACTTTGTGGTTTGCAGCCACAGCGTTACGAACTCTTGTCAAATAATCTGCAATAGGATCTGTATACATGTGTATTAATTTGCGATTATGGTTTTCATAGGATACTCATCCTATGAACCTTTAACCAATTTATAAATGTGTTTGTATTGACGTAACTTAATACAGTCTACCAAGATGCTTTTTTAACACCTGGGATTAATCCGTTATTTGCCATCTCACGAAATGTAACACGTGAAATACCAAATTGACGCATATATCCTCTTGGTCTACCAGTTAATTTACAACGATTGTGCAAACGAACAGGAGAAGCATTTTTCGGTAATTTTTGCAAACCTACGAAATCTCCAGCTTCTAACAAAGCTTTTCTTTTCTCAGCATACTTTGCTACAGTTTTCTCTCTCTTAACCTCACGGGCTTTCATTGATTCTTTAGCCATATCTTAATTCTTTTTAAAAGGTAAACCTAATTCAGCCAATAGTGATTTTGCTTCTTTATCAGTTTTTGCAGAAGTAACAAAAGATATATCCATTCCTGATATTTTGTTTACTTTGTCAATATCAATTTCTGGGAAAATGATTTGCTCCAAAACACCAAGGTTATAATTACCTCTTCCATCAAAACCAGTAGCTTTAATTCCGCTAAAATCTCTAACACGTGGTAAAGCAGAAGTGATAAGTCTATCTAAAAACTCATACATTCTTTCTCCACGCAAAGTAACTTTTGCTCCAATAGGCATCCCTTTTCTCAATTTGAATGACGCAACGTCTTTCTTTGAGATTGTAGATACTGCTTTCTGTCCAGTGATCTTAGTTAACTCATCAACTGCATAGTCAATTAGTTTTTTATCAGATACAGCTGCACCAACTCCTTTACTTAAAACGATTTTTTCCAATTTTGGAACTTGCATTACGTTTACGTATCCGAATTCCTCTTTAAGAGCAGCAATTACTCTGCTCTTATATTCTTCTTTTAGTCTAGGTATATACGCCATTACTATAGTACTTGATTAGATTTTTTTGAAAATCTTACTTTCTTATCTCCTTCTACTCTAATACCAACTCTAGTTGTTTCCTTAGTTTTAGGATCAATTAAAGATATATTAGATATTTGTATAGAAGCTTCTTTCTTTACGATACCACCTTGAGGGCTTTTCGCGCTTGGTTTCGTATGTTTTGAAACCATGTTTACACCTTCAACTATCGCTTTGTTTTTCTCACGGTAAACACGTAAAACCTTACCTTCAGCACCTTTATGGTCTCCAGCAATTACTCTTACGATGTCACCTGATTTTATTTTTAGCTTTATCATCTTAAAAACGAATTAAAGCACTTCTGGTGCTAATGATACAATTTTCATGAATTGTTTTTCACGAAGTTCTCTTGCTACCGGACCAAAAACACGAGTTCCTCTCATTTCACCAGCAGCATTTAATAACACACATGCGTTGTCATCAAATCTAATGTATGAACCATCGGCTCTTCTTACTTCTTTTTTGGTACGTACAACAACTGCAGTTGAAACAGCTCCTTTTTTAACGCTTCCGTTAGGAGCAGTATCTTTTATAGAAACTACAATCTTGTCACCAACAGAGGCATACCTTCTTTTGGTACCTCCTAAAACACGGATAGTTAAAACTTCCTTTGCTCCAGTGTTATCTGCTACTTTTAGTCTTGATTCTTGTTGTACCATAATTATTTAGCTCTTTCTAGGATTTCAACTAACCTCCAACATTTTGTTTTACTCATAGGACGCGTTTCGCTAATCCTTACAGTATCTCCAATGTTACAGTCGTTCTTTTCGTCGTGTGCGTGATACTTTTTAGTTTTCAACACGAACTTACCGTATAATGGGTGTTTTACTTTACGTACTTCAGCAACAACAATAGACTTGTCCATTTTGTCTGAAGTTACAACACCAACTCTTTCTTTTCTTAAATTTCTTTTTTCTTCCATCTTTCAGCAGATTACAATTATTGCAACTCTCTTTTAGTAAGTTCCGTAGCTAATCTTGCAACTGTTCTTCTTACACTTCTAATTTGAAGTGGGTTCTCAATTGGAGAAATAGCGTGAGCCATTTTTAGGTCGGCATATGCCTTCTTAGTCTGGCTAAGTTTTTCTTGCAACTCCGCTGCAGAAAGATCTTTTATTTCTGATTGTTTCATAATATAATATAGATTATGCTTCGAAATCTCTAGCAACGACGAATTTAGTTTTTACTGGAAGCTTTTGAGCTGCAAGACGTAACGCCTCTTTTGCAACTGACAAAGGTACTCCACCAACTTCAAACATAATTCTTCCGGGTTTAACAACAGCTGCCCAATATTCAACGGCACCTTTACCTTTACCCATACGTACCTCAAGAGGTTTCTTAGTGATAGGTTTGTCTGGAAATATTTTGATCCATAATTGTCCTTCTCTTTTCATAAAACGAGTTGCAGCAATACGTGCAGCTTCGATTTGACGAGAGGTTAAGAACATTCCATCTTCATGTACAGATTTAATACCAAACATTCCATTAGAAAGTTCATGTCCTCTTTGAGAGTTCCCTTTCATTTTACCTTTTTGTACCTTACGGTATTTTGTTCTTTTAGGCTGTAACATTTTTCTTTAGTTTAAAAATTTACTTTCGTTTACGAGCGTCTGGTTTTCCACCTTTATTGAAAGGCTTTCTGTCTCCTCTAGGAGAATCACCGCCTTTACCACCAGCACCAGATTGTTTTTTGTCCATTCCGGCAAGTGGAGAAAGATCTCTCTTTCCATAAACTTCACCTTTCATGATCCATACTTTGATACCCATTCTACCATAAGTAGTATGAGCTTCAGCCAAAGCATAATCAATATCAGCTCTGAAAGTTGATAGAGGAATTCTACCTTCTTTGAAACCTTCTGAACGTGCCATCTCCGCACCATTCAAACGACCAGAAATCAAAACTTTGATACCTTCTGCGTTCATACGCATAGAAGCAGCAATAGCCATTTTGATTGCACGTCTGTAAGAAATTCTGCTTTCGATTTGACGACAGATGCTTGTAGCAACTAGATACGCGTCAAGTTCAGGTCTTTTAATTTCAAAGATGTTGATTTGAACCTCTTTGTCAGTAATTTTCTTAAGCTCTTCTTTTAACTTGTCTACCTCTTGTCCACCTTTCCCAATAATAATACCAGGTCTTGCAGTAGTGATAGTAACGGTTACAAGTTTCAAAGTTCTCTCGATGATTACTTTCGATACACTAGCTTTTGATAAACGAGCATGGATATACTTTCTGATTTTGTGATCTTCGGCAAGTTTATCACCATAATCATTTCCACCATACCAGTTTGAGTCCCATCCTCTGATGATACCAAGTCTATTTCCAATTGGATTTGTCTTTTGTCCCATGCTGCTTAAGAATTGCTTTGTGTGTTATTGATAGCTCCAAGCACGATTGTTACGTGGTTAGAACGTTTTCTAATTCTGTGTGCTCTTCCTTGTGGAGCTGGACGAAGTCTTTTCAACATCATTCCACCATCAACACGGATTTCCTTAACAAATAAACCAGCTTCTTCCATATTAGCTTCAGGGTTTTTAGCTTGCCAGTTGGCAATCACTGATAAAACCAATTTTTCTAATTTTCTTGAAGCTTCTTTAGAACTGAATCTTAAGATGTTAAGTGCTCTTTCTACCTTCTGACCTCTTACTAGATCTGCTACTAAGCGCATTTTTCTAGGTGAAGTAGGGCAGTTATTTAACTTTGCAAAAGCCAATGACTTGTTAGCCTCTTTTCTTGCATCTGCTGTTTCTCTTTTACGAACTCCCATTGCTTCTTATTTTTTACCTTTATTTTTTGCTCCAGCATGACCTCTAAAAGATCTAGTTGGTGAAAATTCTCCTAATTTGTGACCTACCATGTTTTCTGTTACGTAAACTGGTACAAATTGACGACCGTTATGAACTGCGATAGTTTGTCCAACAAAGTCTGGAGTAATCATAGAAGCTCTAGACCATGTCTTAACTACTCCTTTATTTCCACCTGCAATGTTTTCTTGAACTTTCTTGTCTAACTTATAATGAACGAAAGGTCCTTTTTTTAATGAACGTGCCATATCTTATTATTTCTTTCTACGTTCTACGATATACTTGTTACTCGGGTTTTTCTTAGAACGAGTTCTATAACCTTTAGCTGGTATTCCATTTCTTGAACGTGGATGTCCACCAGAAGAACGTCCTTCACCACCACCCATTGGGTGATCGACAGGGTTCATTGCAACAGGTCTTGTTCTAGGTCTTCTTCCTAACCATCTTGTTCTACCAGCTTTTCCTGACACAACTAATTGGTGGTCTGAATTAGAAACCGCTCCAATTGTAGCCGAACAAGTCAACAAAATTAATCTTGTTTCTCCAGAAGGCATTTTAATTGTTGCATATTTTCCATCTCTTGCCATTAATTGAGCAAATGTTCCAGCAGAACGAGCGATTACAGCCCCTTGTCCTGGTCTCAATTCAATACAAGAAATTACAGTTCCAAGTGGAACTCTACTTAAAGGTAAAGTATTACCAATTTCAGGTTGAGATTCTGGACCAGAAACTAATTTCTGACCAACTTTCAATCCGTTTTGAGCAATAACATACGTTTTCTCTCCATCAGCATAAGCCAACAAAGCGATAAATGCAGTACGATTTGGATCATATTCAATTGATTTAACCGTAGCAGGAATTCCCTCTTTAGTACGTTTAAAATCAATGATACGATATCTCTGCTTGTGACCACCACCCGTATAACGCATGGTCATCTTTCCTTGACTATTTCTACCACCAGAGTTTTTTATCGGCGCTATCAAAGAGCGTTCCGGCTTATCAGTTGTAATGGCGTCATAACCATTCACAACTCTAAATCGCTGACCTGGGGTAATAGGTTTTAATTTTCTTACTGACATTTTATCTTAGATATTGTTGTAAAAATCAATTGTTTCTCCTTCTTGTACTTGAACAATTGCTTTTTTAATTGCATTAGTCTTTCCACTGATCAAACCACTTTTAGTGTATTTAGTAGTTCTATCCGGTCTTACGTTCATCGTGTTAACACTCAAAATAGTTACTCCATAAGCAGCTTCAACAGCTTTCTTAATTTGCACTTTGTTTGCTTTTTTGTCAACAACGAATCCGAAGCGGTTTAAAACTTCACTTTCTTTGGTTACTTTTTCCGTTACTATAGGCTTAATTATGATGCTCATATCCTATTATTTACTTAAATTTTCTTCAATTATCTCCAAAGAACTCTCTAAAAGCACTAAATTATTAGCGTTTAATATAGCGTAAGTACTTAATTCTAAGCTACTTACTACACTAGAGCCTTTTAAATTGCGTGACGACAAATATACATTTTTATTTGTATCACCCAACACAAACAGGGATTTTTTATTCTCTAACTCTAAAGCTTTCAAAACGTTGATGAAATTTTTAGTGTTTGGAGTTTCAAAATTAAAGTCTTCAAGAACGATAATGTTCGACTCTTTTGCTTTAATTGAGAAAGCCGATTTTCTAGCCAAACGTTTCAAACTTTTATTCAATTTGAATGAATAACTTCTTGGTCTTGGTCCGAAAACTGTTCCACCACCTTTAAACAATGGATTCTTTGCACTACCCGCACGAGCAGTACCAGTTCCTTTTTGTTTTTTAATCTTACGAGTACTTCCCGCTACTTCAGCTCTTTCTTTAGCTTTGTGCGTTCCTTGTCTTTGATTAGCAAGATATTGCTTAACATCAAGGTATACTGCGTGATTGTTTGGTTCTATACCAAATACTGAATCAGAAAGTTGAACTTTTCTTCCAGTATCTTTTCCGTTGAAATCTAATACTTTTGCTTCCATTACTTCTGAATGATTACATAAGAGTTGTTATGACCAGGAACACATCCTTTAATAACAAGTAGGTTCTTATCAGCCACTACTTTTAAAACTCTAAGGTTTTGAACTTTTACATTGTCTCCTCCCATTCTTCCAGCCATACGCATTCCTTTGAATACTCTAGATGGATAAGAAGAAGCTCCTACAGAACCTGGCGCTCTTAAACGGTTGTGTTGACCGTGAGTTGCTTGACCAACACCACCAAAACCGTGACGTTTTACAACCCCTTGAAAACCTTTACCTTTAGATACACCTTGTACATCTACAAATTCTCCTTCAGAAAAAATAGAAACATCAATAAGATCTCCTAATTTTTGCTCTGTTGCGAAATCTTGGAATTCAACGACTTTTTTCTTAGCTACAGTTCCCGCTTTTTTAAAGTGACCTAAAGCCGCTTTTGTGGAATGTTTCTCGTTTTTGTCATCGAAACCAAGTTGCAACGCTTCGTACCCGTCAACACCTTTGGTTCTGACTTGGGTAACAACACATGGTCCAGCTTCGATTACTGTACAAGGAATATTCTTCCCGTTCTCGTCGAAAATGCTAGTCATGCCGATTTTTCTACCAATTAACCCAGACATAAATATTAATTATTAATTATTAAATATAAATATAGAACGCAGCTTTTAACCGAATCCTATTTTTTTAAGTGGGTGCAAATGTATAACTTATTTACACACAAACCAAAAAAATATTTTTCGCTTAAAAACAGCGTTCCTTTCTTACTAGTAAGCTATTTAAACTTTGATCTCTACTTCAACACCGCTAGGCAATTCAAGTTTCATTAAAGCATCAATAGTTTTTGATGAAGATGAATAAATATCAATTAATCTCTTGTATGACATTACTTCAAATTGCTCTCTCGCTTTTTTGTTAACGTGTGGAGAACGTAGTACTGTAAAAAGTTTTTTGTGTGTTGGTAATGGAATTGGTCCTGTAACAACTGCACCGGTACTTTTTACCGTTTTTACAATCTTCTCAGCAGACTTGTCTACCAACATGTGATCGTAAGATTTTAATTTTATTCTGATTTTTTGACTCATTTTCTTAAAGATTATGCGTTTCCTTTTGCTTTTTTGATAACTGCTTCTGAAATATTAGAAGGCGTTTCAGAGTAGTGTGAAAATTCCATAGTAGATGTTGCTCTACCTGAAGAAAGTGTTCTTAACGTAGTAACGTATCCAAACATTTCAGACAATGGCACATCCGCTTTGATGGTTTTTGCACCAGCTCTATCACCCATATCATTCACCTGACCTCTACGACGGTTGATATCACCTACGATATCCCCCATGTTTTCTTCTGGTGTAATCACTTCCATTTTCATGATTGGCTCTAATATAACAGCACCAGCTGCTTTAGCTACCTCTCTATACCCCATTCTTGCTGCAAGCTCAAAAGAAAGTGCATCAGAATCTACCGGGTGGAAAGATCCGTCTAATAAAGTTACTTTTAAACTATCTACTTGGTATCCTGCTAAAGGACCTGTTTTCATAGCTTCTCTAAAACCTTTTTCTACAGATGGGATATACTCTTTAGGAACGTTACCACCTTTTACAGCATTAATAAACTGCAATCCTACAGGAGCTTTACCATCAACTTCATCAGCAGGTTCTAGTCTAAATACGATATCACCGAATTTACCACGACCACCAGATTGTTTCTTGTAAGTTTCTCTGTGTTGAGCAGATTTTGTAAATGCTTCTTTGTATTCAACTTGAGGCTCACCTTGGTTTACTTCAACTTTGAATTCACGTTTCATTCTATCAACTAAAATATCTAAGTGAAGCTCACCCATCCCGGAAATAATAGTCTGACCCGAAGCCTCATCAGTTCTAACAGTAAATGTAGGATCTTCTTCAGCTAATTTAGCCAAAGCCATACCCATTTTATCTACATCAGCCTTAGTTTTAGGTTCAATAGCAATACCAATTACCGGTGCTGGGAATTTCATTGACTCAAGAATGATTGGGTTCTTTTCATCACACAATGTATCTCCAGTTTTAATATCTTTAAATCCAACTGCCGCTCCAATATCACCTGCTTCGATATAATCAATTGGGTTTTGCTTGTTGGCATGCATTTGGTAGATACGAGAAATTCTTTCTTTGTTTCCTGAACGAGTGTTCAGAACATAAGAACCTGCATCCAAGCGTCCTGAATAAGCACGGAAAAAAGCTAAACGACCTACAAATGGGTCAGTAGCAATTTTAAACGCTAAAGCGGCAAAAGGCTCTTTAACATCTGGCTTACGCAATATTTTAGTTTGATCTTCTTCTAACAATTCAGCATCATCAGGATGAATCCCTTCGATACCTTCTTTATCCATTGGTGATGGCAAATATTTACATACCGCATCTAACATGAATTGAACTCCTTTGTTTTTAAAAGAAGAACCAGCAATCATAGGAATGATAGCCATATCCATTACAGCTGCTCTTAATGCAATGTTGATTTCTTCCTCCGTAATAGAGTTTTCATCTTCCATGAATTTTTCAAGCAAAGTCTCATCATAATCAGCAACTGCCTCAATAAGAATCGATCTATATTCTTTAACCTCGTCAAGCATATCTTCTGGAATAGGCACAATCTCGTAAGTTGCCCCCAAACCTTCTTCATCCCAAACAATAGCTTGATTTCTTACCAAATCCACAACACCTTTGAAATCATTTTCTTCACCAATCGGCAAAGTGATTGCAACTGCATTTGATTTTAACATATCTCTTACTTGTTGACAAACCATCAAGAAGTTAGAACCTTGCCTATCCATTTTATTAACGAAACCAATACGTGGTACTCTGTATTGATCTGCTAATCTCCAGTTAGTTTCTGATTGTGGCTCAACACCATCAACAGCACTAAATAAGAAAACCAAACCATCAAGCACACGCAAAGAACGGTTTACTTCAACTGTAAAGTCAACGTGTCCCGGTGTATCGATAATATTAAAGTGGTAAGGCAATGTTTCAGGCAAAACTTTACCCTGAGTAGTTGGAAAATTCCATTCACAAGTTGTAGCCGCAGAAGTAATTGTAATACCTCTTTCTTGCTCTTGTGCCATCCAGTCCATTGTTGCAGCACCATCGTGTACTTCACCAATTTTGTGTGATTTTCCAGTATAGAATAATATACGCTCCGTTGTTGTTGTTTTACCAGCATCAATGTGAGCAGCAATTCCTATGTTTCTTGTATATTTAAGTTCTCTAGCCATTTCTTAAGAATTAAAATCTAAAGTGAGAGAATGCTTTATTAGCTTCTGCCATTTTGTGAGTATCCATTCTCTTTTTAACAGCAGCTCCTTCTTCTTTAGCCGCAGCTAAACATTCTGAAGCTAACCTTTGAGCCATTGATTTTTCGTTTCTTCTTCTAGAATAAAGTATCAACCACTTCATCGCCATAGAAATTTTTCTATCTGGACGAATTTGCATTGGAATTTGAAATGTAGCTCCACCAACCCTACGACTACGCACTTCTACGTGAGGCATAACATTAGTTAACGCATCTTTCCAAATTTCTAATGACGGTTTCTCTGCATCTTGTTTTTTAGACTCAATGATGTCAATTGCATCATAAAATACTTTAAACGCTGTCGATTTTTTTCCATCCCACATTAAGTTGTTCACAAAACGTGTTACCAGTTGGTCATTAAACCTTGGATCTGGTAAAAGTGGTCTTTTCTTTGCCGCTCTTTTTCTCATGTCTTTTTTTTAATAAAACGTTATATCCATACAGTTGTGACTAATCACATCTGTAAAAGAAATAACTTTTTAAATTACTTTTTTGCTTCTTTTGGGCGTTTTGCTCCGTACTTAGATCTTCTTTGCGTTCTTCCTGCTACTCCTGACGTATCAAGCGCACCACGAACAATGTGATATCTAACTCCTGGTAAATCTTTTACCCTTCCACCCCTAACTAATACTATCGAGTGCTCTTGTAAATTGTGTCCTTCACCAGGGATGTAAGCATTCACTTCATTACCATTTGTCAAACGTACACGCGCTACTTTACGCATTGCAGAGTTTGGTTTTTTTGGTGTTGTAGTGTAAACACGCGTACAAACCCCTCTTCTTTGAGGACAAGAATCTAAAGCAACCGATTTACTCTTCTTAGTTATCTGAGTTCTTCCTGTTCTTACTAATTGTTGAATTGTTGGCATAATTAATACTAAAAATTTCTTATTATATTAAATTCCCGCTTTTTACGGGGTTGCAAATGTAGAAAATATTTTTTACTCTACAAACGTTAATTCATTAATTTTCAATAAGATTATTTTATCATTTGATTTTTATCACAAACAATAGATATTTGCGTTACTTTTATTAAAAATACATACTCATTTGAAATCCGCTTTTATTTTACTATTCTTTCTGAATTTTTGCCTTGATTCTTATGCGCAAAATTTTCGATTATTGATAACCGGGAGCAATTCATTAGAAACAAAAACTATAGATTCCCTAAAATACAACACCGAACACAAAAACACGAAATCCATTAGCGAAGAAATACATAAACTTTCAGAAAAACTATCCGAAATAGGCTATATAGACAACACTACTTTAGAACTTACTAAAAAAGAAGACTCTAGTTACGTTGCGAATTTTGAGTTAAGAAAAAAAATAAAATCTATACATATATATATAGGTGCAAATAATCTACTAAACAACTTATCACATCTAAGCAAAAAAGACACTCTAACGCTACCCTACACAAAAATTAATTCTTTTCTAAAAGAAGCTGTTCAAAAATTAGAGCAAAACGGATTTGCATTAGCAAAATTAAAACTGATTAACATTAAAAGAATCGATACCGAAATTTACGCTGATTTAAAACTAGATTCAGACCAAAAAAGAACACTAAACTCCATAATAATAAATTATACAGAAAATAACCGATCAAATAAATTCCCGAGTGGACATTTAGCACAAATCAACAGAAAATACAAGAACAGTATTTTCAATCAAAAAATAGTAGACCAAATCTATAATGATTTTGAGAAATTCGGATTTACCAACCAAGTAAAATATCCCGAAATTTTATTCACAAAAGACACAACAAAAGTTTTCGTATATCTTGAGAAAAAAAAATCCAACACTTTTGATGGTTTTATTGGATTTTCAAATAACGAAAATAAAAAAACAACTCTAAATGGTTATTTAGACGTAAAGCTAGAAAATATTTTAGGCTCTGGCGAACAATTATCTGTTTATTGGAAAAGTGACGGAAACGACCAAAAAACATTTAATGCTAACATTGAACTACCTTATATATTTAAAACTCCGATAGGATTAAAAGCACAAATTCAATTATTCAGACAAGACAGCACTTTCCAAAATACAAAAACAGCAATTGACTTAAGCTACTTTACAAACTACAATACACGTTTCTATATAGGATACCAAGCTACAGAGTCAAGCGACATTCAAAACTCAGTCGATACTTCGATAAGCGATTTCAACAATTCCTTTTTAACATCCAGCTTTAATTACACCAAATTAGATTTAACCAATTTTAACTTTCCCATAAAATCAATTTTTTCAATAACAGCTGGAATCGGAAAACGAGAGATTTACAATAAACCAGAAAACACCACCAAGAGCAATCAATTTTTTTTAAATATTCAAGCAACACAAAACCTAACCTTAAACAAAAAGAATATAATACATTTAAATAGTCAGAATTATTATTTAAAAAGCGATCGATATCTTACAAATGAACTTTTTCGTTTTGGAGGATTCAACAGCATAAGAGGCTTTACAGAAAACAGTCTAGAAGGATATTTCACAACCTCAATTCTTACAGAATACAGATACTTACTTTCTACCGACTTATATATACATTCAATACTAGATTACAGCATCTACATGAAAAAATCAGACATTGAAAAAGTACACAACACCAAAAAACTACTAGGAATAGGGTTTGGATTTGGACTACAAACAAAAAATGGAATATTAAAATTAGCTGTTGCAAATGGCAGTACCATTAATCAAAAAATTGAAATTTATAACACTATAATCCACATTTGTTATAATGTTAAATTTTAAATACAATAAAAAATAGAGATTTATATATTAGGAAAGTTAACAAATTATTAAGAAGTTTGCGATACTAATTCAAAATATTAAAAAATGAAACTAAAGTTCAATGGAATCTTAGTGCTACTAGTAGTACTTATGGCGCAACTTACTTTTGCGCAAGAAAGATCTGTTTCAGGTGTTGTTTCTGATAATGCAGGATTGCCTATACCAGGCGTGAGTGTATTAGTAAAGGGAACAAATTCAGGAACACAAACTGATTTTGATGGAAAATACTCTATCAAAGCTTCTCCAAGTCAAGTCTTGGTTTTTAGCTACATTGGGATGAAAACCCAAGAAGTTACAGCTAGCTCATCAACTGTTAATGTAAAATTAGCAAGTGGTGCATTAGAACTTGAAGGTGTTGTAGTAACAGCTTTAGGTATTAAAAGAGAAAAAAAATCTCTTGGTTACGCTACTCAAGAAGTAAAAGCTGAAGACTTAAATTCTGGCGCAGGAAGTGGAAACTTCATAAATGAACTTTCTGGTAAAGTAGCTGGTGTTAATATCAAAAGAAACAATAACTTTGGTGGTTCATCAAGCATTGTATCTAGAGGTGTCAAAAGCTTAAGTGGTAACAATGAAATGCTTATTGTTATCGACGGAATGCCGATAAACAACTCTAACATCAACTCTAACACTGCAAGTCAAACTACAGGCGCAGGTAACACATACGATTATGGAAACGCAGCGATGGACATCAACCCTGACGACATCGAAAGCGTAAATATCCTTAAAGGAGCAGCAGCATCAGCTTTGTATGGTTATTTAGGTGGAAATGGTGTTGTAATGATTACTACAAAAAAAGGGAAATCAAAAAAAGGATTAGGAATTACTATATCTAGTGAATTTGTTGCTGGGACTATAGACAAATCTACATTTGTTAAGTATCAAAATAAATATGGAGCAGGTTATGGCCCATATTATGAAGATGCTTCAGGATTCTTTTTATCAAGAGATATCAATGGAGATGGGGTTGAAGATTTAGTAGTACCAACTTCTGAAGACGCTTCTTATGGAGCTGCTTTTGATCCTAATTTACTGGTTTACAACTGGAATGCTTTTACTCCATGGTCTGATAGCTATCAGAAAGCTACTCCTTGGGTGGCCGCTAAAAACGATCCAACTACATTTTTCGATACCGCTACTTCTTTTAATAATTCTATATCATTAGAAGACGGTAATGACACTACAAATTTTGTTTTGAATTTTACCAATTCTAAACAAACTGGTATCTTACCAAATAGTGATATGAAAAAGAATAACATGAGTGCTAAAATAAATCATCAATTTTCAGATAAATTATCTGCTAGTGTATTTGCAAATTTCAGCACGCAATCTACTGTTGGTAGAAACTCAACTGGTTACAATGAAAATATCATGTCTATGTTCCGTCAATGGTGGCAAACAAACGTTGATGTTCAGGAATTGAAACAAGTATATGAAAGATCAGGTGGACAAAACATAAACTGGAATTATTCAGATCCTTCAGACTTAACTCAAATCTACTGGGACAATCCATACTTTATAAGAAATAAAAATTTTCAATCTGACGAAAGAAATAGATTCTTAGGTTATGGTAGATTAGATTACAAACTAACTGATTGGTTAACCGTTTCAGGTAAAATATCTACAGATTCTTACAGCGAATTACGCGAAGAAAGAAGAGCATTTGGTTCTATTGCTGGAGATTTTGGAATTAACAGATTAGCAGAAACTTCAGGATACCAAAAGTACAACAGAACTTTTTCTGAGCAAAACTACGACTTCATCCTAACCTTCAAAAAAGACATTTCAGAAAACATTAGTTTTAATGGAGTAGCTGGAGGTACGTCTGTAAGAACTAGAATTATTTCTACTTTGAACTCGACTCAAGGTGGACTTATTGTACCGGATCTTTTTAGTCTATCTAATTCAGTTGCAGGAGTTCCTTTCCCTATTGAATCAGAAGTTAACCAAGGAGTTAATAGTTATTATGCTTCTGCATCTTTCGGATATAAAGACTTTTTATTCTTAGACGGGACAGTAAGAAGAGATGCATTCTCAAACTTACCACAAGAAGAAAATGCAATCAACACTTATTCAGCTTCAGGTTCTTATGTTTTCACGAACCACATTAACAAACCATGGCTAAGTTTTGGTAAAATAAGAGCTGGATATTCTGAAAGCCCGCTTGGAACACCAAATCAATCTTTAATTGATACTTATATCAAAAATGATCCATTTGGAACTAACCAACAATACTCTGTTGCTTCTACAAAAAACAATCCAAATTTGAAAGCCGTAAAAACTAACACACAAGAAATTGGTTTAGAAATGCAGTTTTTAAACAGAAGACTTGGTTTCGAATTAAGTGCATACAAAAATGTTAATGAAGGAGAAGCTATTTCAGTTCCTTATTCTACAGCAACTGGAAACAGTGCAAGATTAGTAAATGCAGCAACTGTAGAAAATAGAGGTATTGAAGTACAATTTAATGCTACACCAATAAAAACTAAAGATTTTGCATGGGATATTTTCGTAAACTGGTCAACCAATAAAAATGAAGTTACCAAGTTAATCGATGGTATTGACAACCTTAGACTAAGTTCTTTTGGACAAGGTGTAACTCTTAATGCAGCTGTAGGTGAAGCTTATGGTGTACTTAGAGGTACTGATTTCACTTATTTGAATGGTGAAAAAGTAGTTGGAGCAAACGGAAGATATGTTGTAAATGCTTCAGCAAATAATGTTATTGGAGATGTTAACCCAGAGTGGTTAGGTGGTGTGCGTAATAAATTTACTTACAAAAACTTATCATTTGGATTTTTGATTGACATGAAAAAAGGAGGGGATATATTTTCTCTTGACCAAGCATATGGTTTAGCTACTGGTCTATATGATGTAACTGCAGGTAATAACGAACTTGGTAACCCTATAAGAAATACTATCGCTAATGGTGGTGGTGTTATTTTACCTGGCGTACAAGCAGACGGTTCTCCAAACACTGTAAGAACACCTTCACCAGACCAATACGGTAACGTATCTGGATACAGAAGAGCTCCTAACAAAGCTTTTGTATACGATGCTTCTTTCATAAAATTAAGAGAAGTAAGTATTACTTATTCTTTACCAACTACAATCGTTTCTAAATTAAAACTTACTGACATGAAATTCAGCATTGTAGGTTCAAATTTATGGATAATCGACAAAAACCTTCCTTATGCTGATCCAGAAAGTGGATTAAGTGCTAACTCTAATTCAGCAGGATACTCAATAGGTTCATTGCCATCAACTAGAAATATTGGTTGTAACGTAACATTTAAATTTTAAATTATGAAAAAGATACTTTTATTAATCTCATTTATAACCCTATCAGTAGTATCATGTTCTGATGACATTACAGGATTAAATGCAGATACAAAAAACCCAACTACTACAAAGCCAGAGTATTTGTTTACAAATGCTCAAAAAACTTTAGTTGATCAGATGGTTAATGCATCTGTAAACAGAAATGTTTTCAGATTATTCACTCAATACTGGGCAGAAACTACGTATCCCGATGAAAGTCAATATAACTTAACAACCAGACCTATTCCTGACACTCACTTTACAACTCTTTATAGAGATGTATTAAGAGATTTGAAAGAATCTAAAACTGCGTTAAACAAAGAAGTTGTGGCTGGTGCTGAAGAAACTGAAGTATTAAACAATAAAAAAGCTATTGTTGACATAATGTCTGCATATACTTTCAGCGTACTAGTTGACACTTTTGGAGACGTTCCATACACTGAGGCTTTGGATATTGAAGGTAAACCTTTACCAAAATACGATGATGCACAAACAATCTATAAAGATCTTATCAGCAAATTAACTGTAGCTTCTGCATCATTGAATTCTTCTGCTGGAAGTTTTGGATCTGCTGATTTAATTTATGCTGGAAATACTGCAAAATGGAAAAAATTTGCAAACTCTCTTAGATTAAGACTTGCAGTAAATATGCATGATGTAGACGCTGCTTATGCTGCTACACAGATAAGTGCAGCTGTTAGTGCAGGTGTAATGTCTAATAACTCAGACGATGCTAATCTAGTATACTTAGGAGCTGAACCCAATGCAAATCCATTATATGTTGATATCGTAGCTAGTGGTAGAAACGATTTTGTTATTGCTGATACGTTTGTTAACAAACTAAACTCACTAACAGACCCAAGAAGAGCTAAATATTTCACATTTGCTCCAGGAACTACTAATTACATTGGAGGTATCTACGGATCATCTAACAGTTATACAAATTTTTCTCATATCAATGAAACGATAGTACAACCAACTTTTCCAGGTACAATATTTGACTTTGTAGAAACAGAATTCTTGTTAGCCGAAGCTGCTGCTAGAGGAGTAGCTGTTGGAGGTACTGCAACAATACATTACAATACTGCTATTACAGCATCAATGGAACGTTGGGGTGTAGATGCTGCTAATATTGCAACATATTTAGCACAACCAAGCGTAGTATATAATGCTGCAAACTGGAAAAAAAGTATAGGCGAGCAAGCTTGGATAGGTTTATATAACAGAGGATTTGAAGCATGGATTTCATGGAGAAGATTAGATTTTCCAGTTTTAGTTGCTCCGGCCTCTACATACAACGACATCACTAAAGTCCCTACAAGATACACTTATCCTGCTGGAGAACAAACAGTTAATGCTGCAAATGTTACTGCTGCCTCTGCACTCATCAATGGTGGAGATTTATTAACCACAAAAATATTCTGGGATAAATTCTAATTATCACTTAATTCTATTATTAAAACCATCCCATTTTTTGGGGTGGTTTTTTTTTATATCTTTGCGGCATGGAAAAAGAACATCAAATATTTGGGATTAGAGCAATAATAGAAGCTATACAAGCGGGTGCAACTGTAGATAAAGTGTATATTCAAAAGGAAGCGAACAGCGAACTGATGAAAGACCTGATGAAAGTCATGAAGCGTGGTAATATTAACTTTTCATATGTACCAGTTGAAAAACTAAATAGATTGACACCTAATAATCATCAAGGTGCAGTAGCTACTATCTCTCCCATTTCCTTTTTTGACTTAGAATCTTTGATAGAAACAGTAATCGAAAACGGGAAAAAACCTTTGTTTTTGATTTTAGATCAAATATCTGATGCACGTAATTTTGGTGCTATTATCAGAACTGCTGAGTGTACCGGAGTAAACGGAATCATTGTCCAAAAAGCAGGTTCGGCAGCTGTAAATGGCGATACTGTAAAAACATCAGCCGGAGCAGTATTTAATATTCCAATTTGTAAAGTAGAACACATTAAGGACGCTATTTTTCTTTTGCAAGCAAGTGGTATAAAAACTGTTGCAGCTACTGAGAAAACAGATCAAAATATTTATGACATTTCATTAAACGAACCTATAGCAATCATTATGGGATCGGAAGATAGAGGTGTAAACCCATCAGTACTTAAAATTGTTGATGAGAAAGCTAAACTTCCTATGTTTGGAACTATTGGTTCACTAAATGTATCAGTGGCTTGTGGAGCTTTTTTATATGAAGCTGTAAGGCAGAGAAGTTAATACATCTCTGACTCTTCCTAAAGGTAAAAAGACTAAAAAATGAATCAAGACTCCGGTTTTGATTCATTTTTTTCATTTGTGACAATCTCATAAACTACTGGAAAACTGGGAATGTAAAATGTTGACAATTCCTCTTGCTCTTCGTTCTCTTCAATTTTTGGGATATTTACAAAATTTCCATCAGCATCGAAACGCTGCATAAATTTATCTTCTGAAGGATCAAAATCTGGGCGTTCCCAATCATATTTAATGACTTTTTTATATTCAGGAGTTTTATAAACTAACGAAAGAAAAAAACCTGTGAGTAATCCTCCCAAATGTCCTTCCCAAGAAATAGATTTGTTTCCTGTAATTTCAGGACTTGGAAAAACATACCAAACCAAACCTCCATACACGACTATCACTGCAAGCGATAAAGCTACCAATCTATTGTATTTTGTTTGTATGCCTTTAAAAAAAACAAAACTAAAGAGAACATAAATCAATCCGCTTGCCCCTATGTGGTAATTATCTCTACCAATAACCCAAGTAATACATCCCGAAACTAAAATTCCGTATCCAATAACCTTTACCGATTGCTCTGCATAAAAAAATTGTAAAGCTGCCAATAAAATTAATAAAGGAACCGAATTATTATAAAGATGCTCCATATCAGCATGAATGAATGGACTAAAAAAAATACCTTGCAAACCTGAAAAAGTTCTAGGATAAATACCATTTTGCACAAAGTCAAAATCAAATCGAATTTCCAGCCAAAAAACAAACCACAGGAATACCACAAAAAAAAGTGGTAACCCAATAACTGAATTGGTAAATTTAAAATGCTTTTCCATGAATAGCGAGAAGTTTTATATTCTGGTTTTAATTCAAAAACTTATCCAAAACCAATTTAATGCTATTTTGTCATATTTAAACTAAAAATGCTTTTTTATACGGATGCTTAGCCCAGATGGAAACGGCATCCTTTTACATCTCGTTTTTTCAACGAGTGTACAGCAGGAAATAGCTCCTAACGAAACAAATTTTGACAATCCAAGACAAGTTCAGATTAAAAAAAACAGTAATTTTACGTTATGGAAGCACCACTTGCAGAACGCATACGACCAGAAAAATTAGAAGACTACATCAGTCAATCCCACCTTGTAGGACCAAATGGATCATTGACGCAACAAATTGCAAAAGGAATCATCCCTTCATTAATATTTTGGGGACCACCGGGAACTGGAAAAACTACATTAGCACAAATTATTGCGCAAGAATCGAAACGACCATTTTATATTTTGAGCGCCATCAATTCTGGTGTAAAAGATATTCGTGATGTGATTGAAAAAGCGAAGCAAAGCGGTGGTTTGTTTACCGCTAAAAATCCTATTTTATTTATTGATGAGATTCACCGTTTTAGCAAATCTCAACAAGACTCTTTGCTGGCTGCAGTAGAAAAAGGGTGGATTACACTTATCGGTGCCACTACAGAAAACCCTAGCTTTGAAGTGATTCCTGCATTACTTTCCCGCTGTCAAATATATGTATTAAATGCTTTTACCAAAAAAGATTTAGAGTCTTTGTTAGAACGCGCTATGAGAACGGACAGCTATTTGTCTACTAAAAATATTATTTTAAGCGAAACAGAAGCGCTACTGAGACTTTCCGGTGGCGATGGACGAAAGCTATTAAACATATTTGAACTTGTTGTAAATGCGTCCAATGAAGATGAAATTATAATTACAAATGATCGTGTTTTTGCCTTGGTGCAACAAAATACCGTTTTGTATGACAAAACCGGCGAACAACATTATGACATAGTTTCTGCTTTTATCAAATCCATTCGAGGAAGTGATCCTAATGGAGCTGTATATTGGCTTGCCCGAATGATTGAAGGCGGAGAAGATGTAAAGTTTATAGCACGAAGAATGCTAATTCTAAGTAGTGAAGATATAGGTAATGCTAATCCAACGGCTTTCATTATGGCAAATAATACTTTTCAGGCAGTTGCTACAATAGGATATCCTGAAAGTAGAATTATTTTGAGCCAATGCGCCGTTTATTTAGCGACCTCCCCAAAAAGTAATGCGTCTTACTTAGCCATCGGAACGGCACAACAACTTGTAAAACAAACTGGAGATTTACCGGTTCCTATTCACTTACGTAATGCTCCCACGAAATTAATGAAAGAATTAGGTTATGGTGAAGAATACAAATATTCCCACGATTACACCAATAATTTTGCTGAACAAGAATTTTTACCTGAGGCATTAAGCAAAACTCCAATATATGTTCCTGGGAACAACTCCAGAGAAAACAGTATCCGAGAATTTCTTAAAAACCGTTGGAAAGATAAATACGGATATTAAATTTCATAAAAAAAACGTCTTGATTTCTCAAGACATTTTTTTTATGAAACTATTTTCGGCAACAGATTTCTGAAGCCTAAAACTTAACGGCTACTTTTTCAGACATTAATTTATCGTTTTGATAATATTCAAAATACCACTGATTGTCTTTTAGAATTAATGACCCTTGAACCGTGTCTTTAATTGCGATAAAAGAATTCGGCTGAGAGGTTTTAAATAACTTCATAATAACCTTTGGTGTGCTATCTATCAATTGAAAACCAGTAGCTGTAGGCTGTGCATACAGTAAATTAGAATCTGCAACTACAGTATTAACCACAACAGACTCACTTACTACATTAGCAACTACAGCTATAGGAGATGACATTGGCTTAACAATCTCTGTTTGCATCGAAGATTGGACTTTAGTTGTCGCACTTCCATTGTATTTATATTGCAAATCATAAACAGATTTAAATGCTTCGTTCAATGATTCGGTATAAGCAACCTGATATTCTTTTTCTTTACTTTTTCCAGTTATCGACTGGAAAATTATTTTTCCGTAACAATCTTTCAACGTTATAAAAAGTTTTGTTGTCAAAAAACCGTTTTCTTTAACCACATCAACATACAATAAACTACACCTATCATTATACTCGGCCGGTATAGTTTCACTAGCATAAAATGAAACCAATCCTGCTTTATTTAAATTAAACTTGGTTAATGTATTCAACCGGAATTGGTTCTCACCTTTGAGAAAATCATATTTTAAAGGAACAATTACAGCTTTGTAATCGTTTACAGACTGGGAATAGGAATAACTAACGACCAATAATAACAATAATAGAAATTGCTTTTTCATATTTATAAATATTTTTTAAGTTCTAATAAATGATTAATTTGTTTAATATGATCTTCGACATGCATTTTACTTTCATTAAAAAAAATAGCATCTAATCCAGCGTCGAGCGCACCTAATACATCTGCATCTAAGCTATCCCCTATCATAATGCTGTTTTCTTTTTTGGCTTTGGCCAAATCTAAGGCATAATCAAAAATAATAGGATTTGGTTTTTTCACTCCAGCCATTTCAGAATTTGTGACGGTTTGAAAATAACTTCCTATATTAGAATTATGTATCTTTTTGTATTGAACCTCAGCAAATCCATTTGTAATTATATGAAGATTATATTTTTGATTTAAATAGTCTAAAACTTCAAAAGTGCCATCAAAAAGATGATTGTTTTCAGGTAAAAAACGAATATAATCATTTGCTATGGCATCAATTTCCTCGTCAGAAATCGAATAATCAAGAGCATCAAAAGAATACTTCAGTCGATTATAACGTAACTCTTCATGCGTAATTTTATCATATTGATATAGCTTCCAACATTCTTGGTTTATAGGCACATATTTTTCAATAAAAACTTTGGTTTCAATTGCGGGATGATTTTTATTAAAAATAGTCTCAAATGTCAACTCTGAATTTTTATCAAAATCCCAAAGCGTATGATCTAAATCAAAGAAAACATCAGTTATTATAGTATGTTTCATTTTATGTTTTAAAATATTCCTTCATCAGCAAAACTAAAATAATTTTTTTCAGTAACAATCAAATGATCTAGTACTTTTATTTCTAAACTATCGCCTGCCAATTTTAATTTTCTTGTAATCTGTTTGTCTGCATCACTTGGAATCAGAGTTCCCGATGGATGATTGTGGCACAATATTAATCCGGTAGCACCCATTTCAAGCGCTGTTTTAAAAACGATGCGAACATCTACTAATGTTCCGGTAATACCGCCTTTACTCAATTGGGATTTCGAAATAACCTTATTCGAGTTATTCAAATAAATGATCCAAAATTCCTCGTGTGGCAATTCACCAATAATAGGCTGCATGATTTCGAAAATGATTTTACTGGAAGTCACTTTCTTTAATTCTACCGCATCTTCCGCCCTTCTTCTTCTTCCTAATTCTAAAGCAGCTATAATGGAAATAGCTTTCGCCTCACCAATGCCTTTGAAATTCATTAATTGCGAAATGGATAATTTTCCTAATGCATTCAAATTATTGTCTACACTTGCTAAAATCCTTTTACTCAAATCAACAGCCGATTCATTTCTACTTCCTGAACCAATCAAAATGGCAATCAATTCTGCGTCACTTAAAACACTTTTGCCTTTCAGCATTAATTTTTCTCGTGGCTTATCATCTTCGGACCAATTCGTTATAGGAAAAAAGGAATTTTCAGCCATTCATTTGTTATTTAAATTTGTTTCCGCATGCAAATACTATTTTCTAAACCCACATAAGGCTCATAATTATCAACTATGCTATATCCTGTTTTTTGATATAAAGCGATAGCTTCCTTTTGTTTGTATAATGTTTCCAAAACAGAAAATGAATATCCTAAATCATGCGCCCAAAGTTCTAGCTCACGTAAAATATTTTGAGCTAAACCCATTCCTCTGGCTTCAAGAGAAACAAACATACGCTTTATTTCAATTGTATCCTTGTCGTATTTCTTAAAACAACCACATGCTACAGGATTGTTTTCCAAATAAATGACAACAACATTTGGATTTAATTCAATAATATTATTACCCCAATAATCTGTTTTCAATTCCGGATAACGCTCCCACAAACTTTTATCTAATGCGCCAATGAGATTTATAAAATCCGGATTTTCACTTGTAGTTTTAGAAATTCTTATAGTATCACTCATATCACTTTTACTTTACCAATTCCTTTACCTCATCAAAGTTTAATCCGCCATAATTACCGGAACTCATCAACAACAAAGCAGAATTTTCAAGATTTAAATTAAATAAATAGTCTTTGAAATCTTTTGGATTCGTATAAATAATTAAATCTTCACGATTAAAAGATTTTGCAATTTGGTCGTATGTAACTTCTTCAAGCTGTTTAATTTTTACAGCGTCAGGAGAATAGAAAACTACTGCTTTATCCGCATATTCTAATGCACCTTCATATTCTTTTAGAAACTCCGCATTCAAACTGCTGTACGTATGCAATTCTAGACAAGCCACCAAAGTTCTGTTTGGATATTGCTCTTTAACCGCTTTAGTAGTTGCGGCAACTTTACTTGGTGAATGCGCAAAATCCTTATAGGCAACTTTTGTTTTGCTTTCTGCAATTTTTTCCAATCGTTTTGATGCGCCTTTAAAACTGGCAATGGCTTCATAAAAATCAGCTTCATCGACTCCCATGTTTTGGCAAATCCATTTGGCTCCAGCCAAATTATTAAGATTATGCGCTCCAAAAACTTCAATTGGCATATCGCCTTCTGGAGTTTCTAGAAGTGTCACACCATCATTAACAGAATATTTTGGAGTATGATACGCTAGTTTACGGATTGGGTTTGTCGCGGCTTCTGAAACACGTTTTACTTCAGCATCATCTTCATTGTAAACTAAAATTCCGCCATTGGTAATTTTGCCAATAAAAATTTCAAACTGTTCTACATAGTTCTCATACGTTGGAAAAACATTAATATGATCCCAAGCAATTCCTGAAATTAGGGAGATGTTTGGTTGATACAAATGAAATTTGGGTCTTCTATCAATTGGCGAAGACAAATATTCATCTCCTTCCAAAACGATAAAGTCATTCTCCTCCGTAAGATGTACCATCGTATCGAAACCTTCCAATTGTGCGCCAACCATATAATCTACTGCTATATCATGGTAATGCATCACATGTAAAATCATTGAAGTTATGGTAGTTTTTCCATGCGAACCGCCAATGACTACACGTGTTTTATTTTTTGATTGTTCGTACAAGAACTCCGGATAAGAATATATTTTAAGTCCTAATTCTTGTGCTTTTAGTAATTCAGGATTATCAGCTTTTGCATGCATGCCAAGAATAACTGCTTCAATATCTGATGTTATTTTTTCTGGAAACCAGCCCAATTCTGGAGGCAAAATTCCTTTTTTATCTAATCTTGATTTTGATGGTTCAAAAATAGCATCGTCACTTCCCGTAACTTGATACCCTTTGTTGTGTAATGCTAAAGCCAGATTGTGCATGGCGCTTCCTCCGATAGCTATAAAATGTGTACGCATTCTAATTTTTGGTTTATGGTTGTTGAATTCCAGAGAGATTAAAATCTATCTTGAACTTTTTTTATTATAGGTTTCTAATACTAATTTTGCTTTTTCTGGCTCTCTCATTTTGTTCTTGTATAAGTTAGCTAGCTTTTGATAACTTATTTTTGAACCTCCAATAAGTATCGCTTTTTTATACTGTTGCTCTGCAACTTTATATCTTTTAAAATATTCCTCAATATGACCTCTGGACAAATAACCATCAACAGGTGATAATCGCAACAATTCATTTGAATATTTTATAGCTTTGGATTCACTACCTCCTACAATTCCCGGCAACTGAATATATAATTCGATCAAAGCCCAACGTGATTCAATGTGTTTTGGATTAAGACTTATCGCTTTTTCAAAAGAACCTTTGACTTCATCAATCATACCAAGCGCCTTGAATTTACTTGTTTCTTTGGCTTTCATCCCTAAAGCTCCACCATATTTATAATAATAATCGGCTTCTGAAGGTTTTAAAATTTTTAGTTTTTTGTAATAAACAATCGCTTTATCCCATGATTTATTATAACCTGCAATATCTCCTAAATATTCGATTGTTTTCAAATCTGAAGAATTGGACTTCAAAACAGATTCAAACAGGGATTGTGCCTGTTCGTACTTTTCCTCTTTAAACAGTTTTTCTGCTTTATCAAAATTGGATTGAGACCAAATCATAATAGGAAATAACAAAAAGACCAGTATAATATGTTTCATCCTCCAAAAATAAGGAAATTTATAATTGTAATTCTCCAAGGATGTGAAAGGTTTAACTATTTTTTATAAAAAAGCCGTCTCATATATCATACGAGACGGCTTTTATAATTTATTTAAAAAATCAAGAATTAGTCATTCAACATTTTCCATAATTTATCTTTCAACTCTGTTAAACCTTGTTGAGCAACAGAAGAAATAAACATATAAGGAACATCCTTGAAAGCAACGTCTAATTCTGTTTTTAATTCTGCTTTCAACTCATCATCCAGCATATCGCATTTAGAAATCACCAACAAACGCTCTTTATCAAGCATTTCAGGATTGTATTTTGTCAATTCATTAACTAAAATATCATATTCAGCTTTGATATCTGGAGTATCTACTGGAACTAAAAATAGCAAAGTCGAATTACGTTCAATGTGACGCAAGAAATAATGTCCAAGACCTTTTCCTTCGGCAGCACCTTCAATAATTCCGGGAATATCTGCAATTACAAAAGATTGAAAATCTCTGTACGCAACAATTCCAAGATTTGGTTTTAAAGTTGTAAACGGATAATCCGCAATTTTTGGTTTAGCAGAAGTTAATACAGATAATAATGTTGATTTCCCTGCATTAGGAAAACCTACCAAACCTACATCAGCAAGTACTTTTAGTTCTAGAATCACATCCATTTCCACACCAGGCAAACCGGGTTGAGAATATCTAGGAGTTTGATTGGTTGAACTTCTAAAGTGCCAGTTTCCTAAACCACCTTTTCCACCACGAGAAAGTATTTGCTTTTCACCATCTTCGGTAATTTCAAATAATATTTCTCCGGTTTCCTTATCTTTTACTACCGTTCCTAATGGAACTTCAATGAATTTATCATCTCCATCTGCACCTGTACTTCTGTCGCCACTTCCATCTCCACCATTACCGGCTTTAATATGACGTGCAAATTTAAGGTGAAATAATGTCCATAGACCTTTGTTTCCTACAAGATAAACATGTCCTCCACGACCTCCATCTCCTCCATCTGGCCCACCTTTTTCAATAAATTTTTCTCTATGCAAATGCGTAGATCCTTTTCCTCCTTTTCCGGAAGAAACATATATTTTAACGTAATCTACAAAATTCCCTTCAGTCATTTTTTCTAATATTCAATGTTCAGCTTTAGTATTTAGTACTCATTTTGAGCAATTTAACCCTAAGCTATTTAATTTTTTAATGCTTTCACCATCACTTTATCAATCTTCACGCCATCCATATCAATGACTTCTAACTCAAATTTTTGCCAAATCAATTTTTCTCCTTGTTTAGGAATATGAGAGAGTTCAGTCATTATTAATCCACTCACTGTGGTTACTTCATAATCATTGATTAATTCATCTAATTCAAAGTAAGTCAAGAAATCATGCAACGAATAGTGTCCGTCAACCAACCAGCTTCCGTCTTCCCTTTCAATCAGCTGAAAATCATCTTTATAAAAATCAGAAGCATCACCAACCAATGCTTCCAAAATATCATTCAAAGTAATTACTCCTTGAAAAACACCATATTCATCTGAGACAAATGCATAATGAATGCCTGTTTTTTTAAAGTTTTCTAAGGCTATATATGCGGTGGTTTGCTCCATCATAAAAGGAGCTTCGGTCATTATATCCGCCAAATTGAAGTTTTCATTTTCAAAATGGGCGAAAATATTTTTCAGGTTAACAACTCCAACAATATCATCATAATTTTCACCGTAAACTGGATAAATAGAATGTAATTCTTTGAGCATAAATTCCTTAACCTGTTCTTTATCAGAATGCAAAGGTAAAAAAACCACTGACTTCCTGTGTGTCATCAATGAATTTATTTTTCTGTCTCCAATATGGAAAACGCGCTCCACAATATCTTGTTCAATTTCTTGAACTTCTCCTCCTTCGGTTCCTTCTTTGATTATCGCTTTTATTTCCTCTTCGGTTACTTTACCGTCAGCGGTAGGCTTTATTTGTAAAATATCCAATAAAAAATCTGTTGAATGTGTTAACAACCAAATAAATGGTGCTGTTACAATTGAAACAATTTTCATGGGTAATGCCACTGCTTTGGCAATGGATTCCGGATGATTCAAACCGATTCTTTTAGGTAATAATTCTCCTAGAACTAAAGAGAAAAAGGTCAAAACTACTACAACAATCCCCACAGCAACTGATGGCGCGTATGGTTTTAAAAATTCAAATCCGCTTACAAAAGTCTCTACATCCATTGTGATTTTATCACCACTATAAATACCGGTAAGAATTCCTATTAGCGTTATTCCTATTTGTACGGTTGATAAAAATTTGTTTGGTGAGTTCGCCAAATCCAATGCGATTTTAGCACTTTTATTCCCTTTTTTTGCCGCGGTCTCTAATCTGTTTTTTCTTGCTGAAATCAATGCGATTTCTGACATAGAGAAAACCCCATTTAATAGTATTAGAAAAAATATTATTAGTATTTCCAATTTTTTAGTTGATTCGTTTTTTATTTAAAATCTGATTTCTGAATTTGATTTTCTGAAATCTCCAGTCTGGATTTTAGCCCAGATGGGAATGAAAAGCCCAGAGTTAAAAAAGCTAATTTTTCTTGTCAAAAAAGAGCGACCAAAGGAAGCTCCTTTTATGGCTTAGAAAAATAGATTTTTTAACGAGGACTTGTAATGTACAGCTGGAATTGCTACTATAAATTATCAATCACGTTGCTTACTCTTTCTGTAATTTCAGAGATTGTACCTATTCCGTTTACTGCATAAAATTTACCTTGCTCCTCATAATAACTCATTAAAGGCGCTGTTTTTTCATTGTATTCCTGGTAGCGATTTCTGATTTTTTCTTCATCTTGATCATCAATTCTACCACTTGTTTTCCCTCTTTCCAATAGACGTTTTACCAGAATCTCATCATCGGCTTCGAGTGCAATTGTCGCTGCAACTTTAGAACCTATTGACGTAAGAAATGCATCTAAAGCTTCGGCTTGTGAAATTGTTCTTGGATATCCGTCAAACAATATTCCATTAGTATCCGGGTGTTTATTTACCTCATCAATCAGCATTTTTGTAGTCAATTCATCTGGAACTAAATCTCCAGCATCCATAAATACTCTTGCTTGTTTGCCAAGTTCTGTATCGTTTTTTAAATTAAAACGAAATACATCGCCCGTTGATATATGTGTTAATTTGTATTTTTCTTTCAAAAACTCTGCTTGAGTTCCTTTACCAGCTCCTGGTTTTCCAAATAAAACAATGTTAGTCATGTTGTTGTGTCGTTATTCTTTTAGTTTATATACTTCGGGTAAATTTCTTCCTAATCCATCGTAGTCTAAGCCAAAACCCACAATAAATTTATTGGGAATTCTAATCCCAATGTAATCTATTTTGATGTCTTTTGTGTATGCTTCAGGTTTAAAAAAAAGTGTTGCTATTTTAAAATGTTTTACATTTTGCTTTTTGAATAATTCTTTCAGTTCAACCAATGTATTTCCGGTGTCAACTATATCTTCGATTATGACAACAGAACGTCCAGTTAAATCCTGATTTATACCTATTAATTGTTTCACTTCGTTTGTAGTAGAAGTTCCTTCGTATGATGCCATTTTAATGAAAGATACTTCACATGGTTTTTTATATTGTTTCATAAAATCAGAAACAACCATAAAAGCTCCATTCAATACTCCCACAAATACCGGCGTTTCATCAGCAAAATCAGCTTCTACTTGCGAAACCATTTTAGCGATGGCAAAATCAATTTCTTTAGCAGAAATAAACGGAACAAATTGTTTATCGTGAAGTTGTATCATTATTTTCGTGTTTAAAATAATGCGCAAAGATACAGAATTCGGATTTGACAATTGATAATTGGGCATTAATTTCTAATTTTAAGTAAATTCCACAAAAAAACGAGTCAAAATGTATTAAAAGCAACAAATGATACAATAGAAATTATGAAGAAAATAAAATAGCATTTTCGGATTCAATCATTATAAAGTATCTTTGCATAAACATACAACTACACAATGAATTATTTTTCTTCTGATTTTAAATTGGGAATCCTCGGCGGAGGACAACTTGGTAAAATGCTGTTGTTTGACACCCGAAAATTTGACATACAAACTTATGTTCTTGATCCAAGTGATGAAGCACCATGCAAGATAGCCTGTAATAAATTCTTTAAAGGTGATTTAATGGATTTTGAAACGGTGTATAACTTTGGTAAAAAGGTTGATGTTTTAACTTTCGAAATTGAATTGGTAAATCTTGAAGCTTTAGTAAAACTAGAGGAAGAGGGAGTAAAAGTATTTCCTTCGCCAAAAACGTTGAAATTGATTCAAAACAAAGGAATTCAGAAAGATTTTTACACGCAACACACAATTCCAACTGCAAATTATAAACGATTTGAGAATCTAAAAAGTCTAATTGTTGATATTTTAGATTCTAAAACAAAACTACCGTTTGTATGGAAATGTACGGAATTTGGTTATGATGGAAATGGTGTAAAAGTGATTCGACAAATCTCGGATTTAGACAATTTAGCCAATGTAGAATGTATCGCCGAAGAAATGGTTCCGTTCAAAAATGAACTAGCCGTTATCGTTTGTCGCAATCCATCAGGCGAAATAAAAACTTATCCAGTGGTAGAAATGGAATTTCATCCAGAAGCCAATCAAGTGGAATATGTCATTTGTCCGGCTCGTATTGATGATAAAGTTGCCGAAAAAGCAAGAGCAATCGCATTGAATGTTTCCGAAAAGTTCAATCATGTTGGTTTATTAGCTGTTGAAATGTTTCAAACTGAAGATGATGAAATCCTTGTAAACGAAGTTGCTCCTCGCCCACACAATTCAGGTCATTATTCCATTGAAGCCAGCTATACTTCACAATTCGAAAATCATTTGCGAGCAATTCTTAATTTGCCTTTGGGAAATACCGACAGTAAAGTTGCTGGAATTATGGTAAATCTTTCGGGTGAAGAAGGCTATTCCGGTGATGTGGTGTATGAAAATATTGAAAAAATATTAGGCTGGAACGGTGTTACACCTCACATTTATGGCAAAAAACAGACACGTCCTTTTAGAAAAATGGGACATGTAACGATAGTAAATCCAGACATCAATGAAGCTCGAAGAATAGCTGAAAATGTAAAAAACACGATAAGAGTAATAAGTTAGTTAAAAGATTGAAAAAATTAAAAGATTGAAAAATTCAGAATACCAACTAAATTGAGTTTCTCAAAAAATCTTTAAATACTTAAATCTTTAAATCTTTAAATAAAAAATAATGAAAGTAGCCGTAATCATGGGAAGTATTTCTGATATGCCCGTAATGCAAGAAGCAATAGACATTTTAAAAGCATTCGATATAGAGATAGAAGTCGATATTGTATCAGCACACAGAACTCCCGAAAAACTATTTGATTTCAGCAACAATGCACACACTCGCGGAATTTCGGTAGTAATAGCAGGTGCTGGCGGAGCAGCGCATTTGCCAGGAATGGTCGCTTCTATGTCGCCACTTCCAGTAATTGGCGTACCTATAAAATCAAGCAATTCAATCGATGGTTGGGATAGTGTTTTATCCATTTTACAAATGCCAGGTGGAGTTCCCGTAGCAACTGTAGCATTAAACGGTGCGAAAAATGCAGGAATTCTTGCTGCTCAAATTATAGGAAGTCACAACAAAAGTGTGATGGAGAAAATAATTAAATACAAAACAGGATTGAAAGAAGCGGTTAACATAGCTGCTGAAAGTCTAAAAAAATAAAAAAAGCTCCGTAATGGAGCTTTTTTATTTAAAATCTTGAATCACTTATTCAACATCTACTGCTATTTCTAAAACCCCTTCAAATTCCGAAGCAATTATATCTTCTTTATTCAGCCAATACTCAGAGGTGGTAATGGTATAATTCAGATTATCCACAGTTGTTAAATCCCACAAAACATCCTCAGCTTCCGGAAAAGGAGCATTTTCATTCATTGGGTGATCAAACAATCGTTTGATAAGATTACTGTCAGACAATCCTTTGTTCAATAATTTAAGTACATTCTCTTTGGTCAACTGCATCTCATTTTCACTTTCTAATGATGCAATTGTAACCGTTATGATTGTTGCTTTTGCATTGGGAAATTTACCGTTATAGGCTTTGAAAAGCAATTGATTGATATGAAACAAAGTTGAATGCAAACCGATCTCCGGATATTCTTCACACACTTTATCCAAGAACATATCATTAGAAATTTGGTGAATTTGCCCTTCGTTTAAATGTTCTGACAATTTATATTCTAGTACGATCACTGCAGCCTCTTTGGGCTCAAAATCAGAAATTGCCATAAAAAGCAACTCTCTTAAACTGGAAGCATCCGCATCTGAAGCATCCGGATAATCAAATTTTTCAAGCAGTTTAATGTAATCATCATTTGTCCAATAGCTTTCAATTTCATCTACAGTATTCGCTCTATTTATTGTAATTTGATAGTTCATATTTTCTTTGAATATTTATTTCTTACTTTGATTTGTTTCTTCAGAAACCAATCTTTTTTTACAATTTAGGGCTTTATTACTGTGAAACGAAATAAATAACATTTAAATAACACAATCAGCAACGGGATTTTGAAATAAATCAATTGCTTTATCAACTTCATTTTTTTTATTAAATCCGTACATTTGTTATCTTTAAACATCGAATTATTTTTTATTAAAAAATACAAATGAGCATCTTAACACACCATTTCAATACAAAGTATAATACTGCACCTTTTTCGAAAATTAAAAACGAAGATTTTCTTCCTGCTTTTCAAAAAGGAATCGAATTGGCAAAAGCCGAAATCGATGCTATTGTTAGAAATCCCATACAGCCTACTTTCGAAAACACCATTGAAGCATTAGCATTCAGCGGAGATGTTTTGGATAGAATTTCAAGTATCTTTTTCAACTTGAATTCAGCGGAGACGAATGATGAAATTCAAAAAATCGCTCAGGAAGTTTCTCCTTTATTATCTGAATTTGGAAATGATGTTCGTCTTAACCCTGATTTATTCGCCCGAGTAAAAACGGTTTATGAGCAACGAGAAAAACTGAATTTAAATCCAGAACAAACCACACTTTTGGATAAAAAATACAAAAGCTTCTCCAGAAACGGAGCGAATTTGCCAGAAGACAAAAAGAATCAATTGCGAGAAATAGACAAAGAATTATCGAAATTGAGTTTGCAGTTTGGCGAAAATGTTTTGGCCGAAACACAAGCCTATCAATTGCATATTACAAATGAAACAGATTTAGCCGGTTTACCGGAAGGAACTATCGAAGCCGCTCATTCTTTGGCTAAAAGCCAAGAAAAAGAAGGTTGGATTTTCACATTGGATTATCCAAGTTATGTTCCGTTTGTGACCTATGCTGATAATCGTGAATTGCGCAAGAAAATGGTAATCGCTTTTGGTGCCAAAGGTTTTCAAAACAATGAATTTGACAATCAGGAAATTGTACTTAAAATTGCAAAATTGCGTTTTGACCGAGCTCAGGTTTTAGGTTATGCCACTCATGCTCATTTTGTACTTGAAGAACGAATGGCAGAAAGTCCGGAGAAAGTGAAAACATTTTCGAATGATTTATTGGAAAAAGCGAAACCGGCAGCTTTGAAAGAATTTGCCCAATTGACTGCTTTCGCAAAAGAGTTAGACGGAATAGAACAACTAGAGAAATGGGATGGCGCGTATTATTCGGAGAAATTGAAGCAACAATTATTCAATTTAGATGATGAAATATTAAAGCCCTATTTTCAATTAGAGAAAGTTCTGGAAGGTGCTTTTGCAGTAGCGCAAAAATTATACGGAATTACTTTCGAAGAAATTTTTGAAGTGGATAAATACCATGAAGAAGTAAAAACATACGAAGTAAAAGACGAGGAAGACCAATTGGTTGCTGTTTTTTATGCTGATTTCTTTCCACGAAAAGGCAAACGCAACGGAGCTTGGATGACATCTTTTAAATCGCAATACATTAAAAAAGGAATCAACGAAAGACCGCATATTTCAATTGTGTGCAATTTCACGAAACCTACCGAAACAAAACCATCATTATTGACTTTTAATGAAGTAACGACTTTGTTTCATGAATTTGGTCATGCATTGCACGGAATGTTGGCAAACACGACATACCCAAGTTTATCCGGAACAAGTGTATATTGGGATTTTGTGGAATTACCAAGCCAGATTTTAGAAAACTGGTGTTACGAACCAGAAGCTTTGGCTTTGTTTGCGTACCATTATCAAACTGGCGAAATGATTCCGATGGAATTAGTACATAAAATTAAAGAAAGTGCCAGTTTCCAAGAAGGAATTGCAACGATGCGTCAATTGAGTTTTGGATTATTGGATATGGGGTGGCATGCGCAAGATCCTTCCAATATCAAAGACATCAAAGCTTTTGAAACCGAACAGTTTGCAGCCACACAATTGTATCCTGAAGTAAAAGAAAATGCGATGAGCACCTCTTTCTCCCATATTTTTCAAGGCGGTTATTCTTCTGGTTATTACAGTTATAAATGGGCTGAAGTTCTGGATGCTGATGCTTTTGAATATTTTCAGGAAAAAGGTATTTTCAATAAAGAAGTAGCCACAAAATTTAAAGAAAACGTGCTGTCTAAAGGCGGAACAGAACATCCGATGATTTTGTACAAACGTTTTAGAGGACAAGAACCAAAACCGGAAGCGCTATTAAGAAGAGCGGGATTGGTTTAGAAACATAATTTTTGGAAACCCGAAGTAACAGACTTTGGGTTTTTTATTACCATTTTATATACCTCGAAAAAATTAAAACTAACAAAAAATGAGTTTTTTAAAAGCCGAATGGAACAATTTAGCAATGATTAATTATGTGGTCAATCCCGAAATTCTGCAAAAGTATGTTCCTGCAGGAACGGAAATAGATTTCTGGAATGGCAAATGTTATGTTAGTTTTATTGGATTCCTATTTGAAAATGTTCGTGTTTTGGGAATGAAAATACCGTTTCATTCTGATTTCGAAGAGGTAAATCTTCGGTTTTACGTGAGACGTTTTGAAAACGGTGTGTGGAAAAGAGGTGCGGTTTTTATCAGCGAAATTGTTCCAAAATATGCAATTTCATTTGTCGCCAATACCTTTTACAATGAGCATTACCGTACTTTGCCCATGAAACATATTTTGAAAGTAAATGAACACTCCCGAGAATTTATATACCAATGGAAAGTGAATAATAATTGGAATACCATCCAGGTAGAAACCCATAAAAACCCTATTGCGATTGAACCCGATTCTGAAGCTGAGTTTATCACGGAACATTATTTTGGCTATACCAAAATCAACGAAAACAAAACTTTTGAATACCAAGTTACCCATCCCAGATGGAAACAATATGAAGTAACCAACAACGAATCTATTATTGATTTTGAAGGAGTTTATGGGAAAGAATTTGCTTTTATTAAGGACTTAAAACCAACCTCTGTATTTCTGGCCACAGGCTCTAAAATCACTATTGAAGACAAACGAAAAATAAAACTTTAATGACCAAAATAAAAATTCGGACTAAAATAAATGCCCCAATACAAACTGTTTTTAATCTATCCAGAGATATTGACACACACCAAGAATCTGTCAATTTCACTAAAGAAACTGCAATTGACGGAATCACTTCCGGGTTAATCAATTACAACGAAACCGTTACTTGGCGAGGCAAACATTTTGGTGTTTATTTGACTCATAAAAGCCGAATCACAGCCATGAATTTATACGACTATTTTGTTGATGAAATGGAAGAAGGAAAATTCAAATCATTCCGACATGAACATATATTTAATGAAAAAGACGGAGTTACTATAATGAAAGATAAATTACATTATGAAGTTCCCTATGGATTCTTTGGAGAATTATTTGATTTACTGTTTTTAAAAAATCACATGATTAATTTTATCATCGAAAGAAATAAAACATTGAAAGCTTTATCAGAAAATGAGAAGCAATAACCACCAAACAATCGGGACACTTTCTACCCAAAAGGAAGTGTAATATTTAGACCGTTTTTCATTTGCAAAAAGCATAAATAATGAAATGATAATCACTAAAATCAAGTTGATAATCAATTGATTTTTGTCAAAATTACTTTTAAAAAATTCTAAAAAATAAAACGGAAGTAAAAGCAACAACCCTAATATTTTAGTGCGCTTCACCCCTATTTGCTGCGGCACTGTTTTTAAATGCGGATCGTCTTTTGCCAAATCAATAATTTCAAAAATAAGTACCAATACAAAAATCAAGATAAAGCGTTGCATACATTTTAAATAAAAATCGGAAGTAATTGAAACATCAGCATTCAAAACTGGCAAAGCCAATGTCACTCCAACCCAACACAATGCTACAATATAAATTTTAACACCAGCCCAATTCCTGGCATTTTTCTTATTTGGAAAAAAGGGAAGTGTGTATAATAATGTAACACTCAAGAAAACTACTGCGACTATTTGGGTTATCCTTTGCAGCAGAAAAAAATAATATCCGACTAAAAAAAGAGCAAAAAAGCTAAATAAAGCAATCGTTTTTAACTGCTTACGCATTTGTAATCTTTGAACTCTAGCCAGTGCATCATATTTTACAAAATTATATCCTACAATTGTCCCAAAAAAAGCAAAGTTAGCAACTGGCTCATCTACTGGAATGTGGAACATGTGTTGCGTCATTCTAACCAAGGCATAACAAGACAAACCCACGTGAATGCTACTATTAATGTAAAAATCGAATATTAGTTTCAAAAACCTCATTAGACAAAATTAATCAAAGTGTTAACAAGAATGGCTTTTAGTTGAAAAATTCACAGAAAATCAAGTTAAAAAAGTCTTTTAATAGCAGATTAATATTTATTTTTACAGCCTTTTAAAACAAGAAACACACAACCCATTTTATATATAATGAAAACAGACGCTTTTGCATTAAGACACATTGGCCCAAGAGAAAATGATCTAGAACATATGTTGAAGACAATTGGGGCAGCAACACTTGACCAATTGATCCATGAAACTATCCCAAGTGATATTCGTTTAAAATCTGATTTGGACTTGGAACCTGCAATGACTGAATATGAGTTTGCAAATCACATTCAAAAATTAGGGAATAAAAATAAAGTTTTTCAATCGTACATTGGTTTAGGATACAATGCAGCAATAATCCCTGCGGTAATCCAAAGAAATGTATTTGAAAATCCAGGATGGTATACTGCCTATACGCCGTATCAAGCTGAAATCGCGCAAGGTCGTTTAGAAGCGATTTTGAATTTTCAAACGATGGTTATCGAATTAACCGGAATGGAAATCGCTAATGCCTCTTTATTAGACGAAGGAACTGCTGCTGCTGAAGCAATGGCGTTACTTTTTGACGTTCGTTCTCGCGATCAAAAGAAAAACAACACCAATAAATTCTTCGTTTCTGAGGAAATATTACCACAAACTTTATCGGTTTTACAAACACGTTCTACGCCAATCGGGGTTGAATTAGTGATTGGAAACCATGAAACATTCGATTTTTCATCGGAATATTTTGGAGCAATTCTTCAATATCCTGGAAAATTTGGACAAGTTCATGATTATACCGCTTTTATCGCTAAAGCAGCTGCAAACGAAATAAAAGTAGCCGTTGCTGCTGATATTTTAAGTTTGGCAAAATTGACTCCTCCGGGAGAAATGGGTGCTGCAGTAGTTCTTGGAACTACGCAACGTTTCGGAATTCCGTTAGGTTACGGTGGCCCACACGCTGCTTATTTTGCCACAAAAGAAGAATACAAAAGAAGTATGCCCGGAAGAATCATCGGTGTAACTGTTGATACGGATGGAAATCGTGCTTTGCGTATGGCATTACAAACACGTGAGCAACACATTAAACGTGATAAAGCCACTTCAAATATTTGTACAGCACAAGTTCTATTGTCAGTTATGGCAGGAATGTATGCTGTTTATCATGGTCCAAAAGGCTTGCAATACATTGCTAATAAAGTACATGCTTCGGCAGCAACATTGGCAAATGCATTAGAAAAATTAGGTTTACAACAAACCAATACTGCTTTCTTTGACACAATTGTTGTTAAAGCTGATGCACAAAAAGTAAAAGCGATTGCTGAACAAAACGAAATCAACTTTTATTACATCGACGAAAATACCGTTTCAATTTCTTTAAACGAAACAACAAGTATTGCTGATTTAAATAAAATTATTACTGTTTTCGCTTCCGCAAAAGGTACTCAGGCAACTACAATTGACAGTTTATCAGAAACCAATCATTTCCCAGAAAATGTAAACAGAACATCAACGTTCTTGCAACACGATGTCTTCAATAAACACCATTCAGAAACCGCTTTGATGCGTTACATCAAAATGTTGGAAAGAAAAGATTTGGCATTGAATCACTCCATGATTTCATTGGGATCTTGTACCATGAAACTGAATGCCGCTTCAGAAATGTTGCCTTTAAGCATGGCACAATGGAATAACATTCACCCGTTTGCTCCATTAGATCAAGCGCAAGGATACCAAGAAATGTTGGCTAAATTAGAACAACAATTAAATGTTATTACTGGTTTTGCAGGAACAACATTACAACCTAATTCAGGTGCTCAAGGGGAATATGCCGGATTAATGGTTATTCGTGCGTACCACCAATCTAGAGGAGATCACCATAGAAACATTGCTTTAATTCCATCATCGGCTCACGGAACAAATCCAGCTTCGGCAGCTATGGCAGGAATGAAAGTTGTGGTTACTAAAACATTGGAAAATGGAAATATTGATGTAGAAGATTTACGTGAAAAAGCAATTCTTCACAAAGACAATCTTTCTTGTTTGATGGTAACGTATCCATCAACTCATGGTGTTTTTGAAAGCGCAATCAAAGAAATCACACAATTGATCCACGATAACGGTGGACAAGTATATATGGATGGTGCCAACATGAATGCTCAAGTTGGATTAACAAATCCTGCAACTATTGGAGCTGATGTTTGTCACTTAAACTTACACAAAACATTCGCTATTCCTCACGGTGGCGGAGGACCTGGTGTAGGACCAATATGTGTTGCACCACAATTAGTGCCATTTTTACCTACAAATCCAGTAATTCCAACAGGTGGAGAAAATGCTATTACAGCTATTTCTGCCGCACCTTGGGGTTCAGCTTTGGTTTGTTTGATATCGTACGGTTACATCTGCATGCTTGGTGCTGAAGGTGTGAAAAAATCTACTGAATATGCAATTTTAAATGCGAACTATATTAAAGAGAAATTAAACGGTCACTATGATACGTTGTATTCTGGAGAAATGGGTCGTGCGGCACACGAAATGATTTTGGAATGCCGTCCATTTAAAGAAAAAGGAATTGAAGTAACTGATATTGCTAAACGTTTGATGGATTATGGTTTTCATGCTCCAACCGTTTCGTTCCCAGTTGCCGGAACTTTAATGATTGAACCTACTGAAAGTGAAAACTTAGAAGAGTTAGATCGTTTTTGTGACGCCATGATTGCGATTAGAAAAGAAATTGAAGCCGCTACTTTAGATAATCCAAATAATGTATTAAAAAATGCGCCACATACTTTAATGATGGTTACTACTGATACTTGGAATTTCCCTTACACTCGTGAAGCTGCTGCATTTCCATTAGAATATATTGCCGAAAATAAATTCTGGCCTACCGTTCGTAGAGCAGATGAAGCATACGGTGATCGAAATTTAGTTTGTTCATGTGCGCCAATTGAAGCGTATATGGAAAACTAATTTTTAAATATTTAAAAAAAAACAAAAATGCCTCGATATATCGAGGCATTTTTTTATAAGAATATTCTAAATCTAGTATTTATATCCTAAACCAGTTTTTATAGCTTGTGTTCCACCAAATTGATTAGAATTTGCCCCAACTGTAGTTTTATCAGAAATCATCAATACAAAAGGACAACCCAATATTGCAGCGGACATTTTAAGCTTTTTCTCTGCTTTTTTGTCACCTGTATTACCTGTTTGAAGATTAATCATTCCTGTTTTTCCTCTAACTTCGCCTACTTTTTTCAAACCAGCGATGTATGATTTTTCTTCAAGAATAATCACTTTTTCCCAATCAGCTTCACCAGCAACAACTATTTTTTCAGTAACCTCTTCTACTCTACCACTTTTACCATAAACAATTTTTTCAATTGCATATTTCCCGATAGAATTTTCAGCATCTTCTCCATCATATTTAAAAACAACCGTGTATTCATCTACACGCATAACTTTTCCATTTACGATTTCACCACTGTGTTTTGTGATAACATCAACTTGAGCACTTGCTAAAGTTGCAGTTAAAATCATAGAAAACAATAAAATAATTTTTTTCATTTTTTTTTATTTTTTTATTAATTAGTTATTTATAATTATCAAAAATATAAAAAAACTTACAAAACCAATAACATTTAATAAAGAAATTATAATCCTACAAAATTAAGATTACAGCTAAAAACCTGCGAGAAATAATTTAACATACGCTTCATTGTAAATAAACATGAAATCCTAATCCTCAAAATATTAATTTTATCAATTGCAACAATTAGGAAATAAATATCGCATCGTTTTTTGCAATTCGTAATAAAATAATCAATATTTTTGCCAATAAATTATTATTTCACAATTATATGCATGCATAGTAAATTTTGTGAGTGTACTAATTTATTTATCATTAAATTAGCCTGAATTTTTGGAAAAACAACCCGATGAAAATAAAAATAACTGGAATAGGAAGTTATATTCCTGAGAAAAAAGTAAGCAATACTGACTTTAGTGAACATGTTTTTTTGAATGAAGACGGAACAGCTTTTGGATACCCTAATGAAGTAGTCATTAATAAATTTAAAGGAATTACCGGTATAGAACACAGACGTTATGCCGAAGACCAATACACTTCTTCTGATTTAGCTTTTTTTGCTTCTCAAAAAGCAATAGAAAATGCAGGAATTGATCCGGAAACGATTGACTATATCATATTTGCTCATAATTTTGGTGATGTAAAATCCGGAACAACTCAATCCGATATGATTCCGAGTTTAGCCACACGTGTTAAAAATAAATTACAAATAAAGAACCCAAAATGCGTTGCTTACGATATCCTTTTTGGATGCCCGGGCTGGATTGAAGGCGTACTTCAAGCCAATGCATTTATAAAATCCGGCATGGCAAAACGCTGTTTGGTAATTGGTGCTGAAACCCTTTCCAGAGTAGTTGATGCGCACGACAGAGACTCCATGATTTATTCTGATGGCGCCGGTGCTTCTATCATTGAAGCTTCTGATGATGAAACAGGAATGTTGGCTTACGAAAGTGCTACTTACGCAAATGATGAAGCTAATTACTTGTTCTTTGGCAAATCATACAACCCAGATTTAGATCCAGACATTCGTTACATAAAAATGTACGGACGCAAGATCTACGAATTTGCATTAAGCCAAGTTCCTGCTGCAATGAAAAGTTGTTTGGACAAAAGCGGATTAGGCATTGATGACGTAAAAAAAATCCTTATCCATCAAGCCAATGAAAAAATGGATGAAGCTATAATTCAACGTTTTTACAAATTATACGACAGACCCGTTCCAAAAGATATCATGCCCATGAGCATCCATGAACTAGGAAATAGCAGTGTAGCCACCGTTCCTACTCTTTTCGACTTGTTAATTCGCGGAGAAATAGAAAACCAATCCATACAAAAAGGCGATGTTCTAATCTTTGCATCCGTAGGAGCAGGAATGAACATCAACGCATTTGTTTACAGATATTAAAATTGTGAGGAACACAACAATCAGGAGCTAATCCGGCTGTACACTACAATTCCTCACTACAAAACTTGTTTTTCTAAGGTGCAAGAAAGCTTCATTCTGTCGCTTTTTGCACCTTGAAAAACTACATTTTGAAGCTCCGGGATTTTCATTCCCATCCGGGCTAAAAAACAATGCCCAAAAACACATTTATTACTATATTTGTGCCTTCGTGCCCTAGCGGCAAAATCAAAAAAACATGTACGAAAAAACGTTTCCCAATAAAAGATTCAAACATACTTTAGAATTTCTAAAAAAACACGTCTCCACTTCAGAAACCATATTAGATTTAGGCGTAGAAAATCCTTTTTCTAAAATTATGAAATCCGAAGGATTTGCAGTTACAAATACAACAGGAGAGGACTTAGACAAAGACCAATCCGTATTTTCAACAGAAAAAAAAGATGTGGTAACCGCTTTCGAAATCTTTGAACATTTACTAAACCCTTACACGATTTTAAACGAAATAAAATCGGACAAACTTTTTATATCTATCCCAATGCGCTTGTGGTTTTCACCAGCTTATCGAAGCAAAACCGATATGTGGGACAGACATTACCATGAATTTGAAGATTGGCAATTGGACTGGCTTTTGGAAAAAACAGGTTGGAAAATAATCGACCGTGAAAAATGGACAAATCCCGTAAAGAAATTTGGTCTTCGTCCTTTATTGAGAAAATTTACCAATAGATATTATATTGTTTACGCTGAAAGGGCTAAGATTTAAGATTGTTGCTTAACGAATGTCGATTTATGATTGTGATAATGGATGTAAAAATCTGAAATCAAGGATCGTTAATCTTCATTCAAAAATATTTTAAATGAATTATTATATTGTTATTCCGGCTCATAACGAAGAAGCTTTCATCGCTTTAACTTTAGATTCTTTGATTTCTCAAACTGTTTTACCAAAAAAAGTAGTGATTGTCAATGATAATTCTACTGATAAAACAGCTGAAATAGTAACCGCTTACGCCAAAGAAAATCCGTTTATCTCTTTAGTAAACAAAACTTCCAGCGCAATACATTTACCGGGAAGTAAAGTTATTCAGGCTTTTCATAAAGGATTCGAAACATTGGACGAAGAGTATGATGTTATCGTAAAACTGGATGCCGACTTAATTCTACCCAACAACTATTTCGAAACTATCTTAAACATTTTCGAAAAAGATGCAACAATAGGAATGGCTGGCGGATTTGCCTACATTGAAAAAAATGGCGAATGGATTCTGGAAAATCTAACCGATAAAGATCATATTCGTGGTGCGTTTAAAGCCTATAAAAAAGCATGTTTCCAACAAATAGGAAATTTAAAACCAGCTATGGGTTGGGATACTGTTGATGAATTATTGTCAAAATTTTACGGATGGAAAGTCGTTACCGATGCTTCCTTAATCGTGAAACATTTAAAACCAACTGGAGCTAATTACAATAAGACTGCCCGTTACAAACAAGGAGAAGCGTTTTATACTTTAGGCTACGGATTTTTAATCACTTCGATAGCTTCTGCAAAACTGGCGATGATGAAAAAGAAACCATTACTTTTTTTAGATTACATCAAAGGTTTTTGGAAAGCAAAAGCAGCTAAAACACCATTATTGGTAACCGCAGAACAAGCTAAATTTATTCGCAAGTATCGTTTGAAGAAAATGAAAGAAAAAATTTTCTAACGAAAACTACGAACGCATAACTTATAACTCATAACTATTTTTGTAATTTAGCCCATATTCACAAAACTATGATGCTCATTCGATATATAACGCAGATAGGAAGATACTTCTTAATGCTCAAAGAAATTTTCAATAAACAGACAAAATGGTCTGTGATGAGAAATCTAATTTTTAAGGAAATAGACGATTTAATCATTGGTTCCCTTGGTATTGTAGCATTCATTTCTTTCTTTGTTGGAGGTGTTGTTGCCATACAAACTGCATTGAACTTGACCAATCCATTAATTCCAAAATACCTTATTGGTTTTGCCACAAGACAATCTGTAATATTAGAATTTGCCCCTACTTTTATTTCAGTGATTATGGCTGGAAAAATGGGTTCTTTTATCACATCAAGTATTGGAACCATGAGAGTAACCGAACAAATTGACGCTCTAGAAGTGATGGGAGTTAACTCCTTAAACTATTTGGTTTTCCCAAAAATAATAGCTTTACTACTTTATCCTTTCGTTATTGGAATCAGTATGTTTCTGGGTGTTTTGGGTGGCTGGATGGCTGGTGTTTACGGCGGATTTACTTCAAGTGACGAATTTATAAATGGGGCTCAATTGGATTTTATTCCATTCCACATCGTTTATGCTTTCCTTAAAACATTGATTTTTGCCATGTTATTAGCAACTATCCCTTCTTTTCACGGGTATTATATGAAAGGTGGCGCACTCGAAGTAGGACGCGCAAGTACCGTATCCTTTGTTTGGACCTCAGTTACCATAATTACTTTTAATTACATATTAACTCAATTGTTACTTGGCTCATGATAGAAGTAAAAAACATAGAAAAATCATTTGGCGGTATCAAAATCCTTAAAGGAGTTTCCACGATTTTTGAAACAGGAAAAACGAATTTAATTATTGGACAAAGTGGCTCTGGTAAAACCGTCTTGCTTAAAAGTCTTCTAGGAATTCACACTCCAGAATCTGGAACAATTTCATTTGACGGGAGAATTTATTCTGAATTAAATCCAGATGAGAAACGAGATTTACGAACTGAAATAGGAATGGTTTTTCAAGGAAGTGCCTTGTTTGACTCCATGACTGTAGCCGAAAACGTAGGTTTTCCGTTGAAAATGTTCACCAAAGACAACAATTCAAAAATTCAGGAGCGCGTAGACTTTGTATTAAAAAGAGTCAACTTAACTGACGCCCATAAAAAACTACCTTCGGAAATTTCAGGAGGAATGCAAAAACGGGTAGCGATTGCACGCGCGATTGTAAACAATCCAAAATACCTGTTTTGTGATGAACCAAACTCTGGTTTAGATCCAAATACAGCTATTTTGATTGATAATCTTATCAAAGAAATCACCGAAGAATACAATATCACAACGGTTATAAATACTCACGATATGAACTCCGTTATGGAAATAGGAGAGAAAATCCTATTCTTAAAAGATGGTTTAAAAGCTTGGGAAGGAACCAAAGAAGAAATTTTCAGAACTGATAACGAAGCTGTCGTTGCCTTTGTTTATTCTTCTAATTTATTCAAAAAAGTACGAGAAGCATATTTGAAAGAGTAAATCTAGCTTGATTTCAACAATTCTACCTCAGCATTTGGATTGAATAAATATGTTTTCCCAGAACTCATTTCCAAGCATTCAAAACGCTTGGTTCTTATGGCTATTTTCTTGAAAATCTTTCCGTTTTGGATTCGGAAAACACTTCCATAAGGAATTTCGAACACATAATTTTTATCATTTTGCTGATCAAATTGTTTCAGTGCCAAAGCCAAAGTAGCATCAGTATCGCTGCTGGCTGTTGGGTTTTTGAAATGCCTCGCCAATAAAGGCAATAAGTGATTCGGGAAAATTTCTGGTCGAATGTAAGGAATCATCAACCGTTGAAAAGAATATTTCCACTCGTTACCATGAGGTTTTATATTTCTTCCAAATTTTTCGAAAGCGACCAAATGCGAGATTTCATGAATCAACGTAATCAAAAACTTGTATTTATTCAGATTTGAATTTACCGTGATTTCATGCTTTCCATTCAACCCTTTTCGATAATCACCATGACGCGTCTGACGCTCGTTTACAATCTTAAGATGCACTTGATTGGCAACAATAAGTTCGAAAACGGGTTTTACCGCATGCTCTGGTAAATATCTTGAAAGTGTTTCGCTCATAACTTAAAATTTATAACTCCAAGTTACGGATTGGTAGAAGAAACTTGCAACACTTTCCCGTTGAAATATTTATTTCCGGTCAAGGTGAAATCATAAATATAATTTGCCATTTCACCCGCTGTTATTGGCGCTTGATAGCCTGGAAAAGCTTCAGCCAGCATTTCTGTTTGCACAGAACCCAAAGCCAAAACATTAAACGAAATCCCACGTTCCTTATATTCTTCAGCTAATAATTCTGATAGCGTAATAACAGCTCCTTTACTTGAACTATAGGCTGCCAATCCGGCAAATTTTAAACTTCCCTGAATTCCGCCCATAGAACTTATTGTTACTACGTGGCTTCCTTTTTGTAAATAAGGCAGGCAAATTCGAGTCAAATTAGCAACTCCAAAAACATTGACTTTATAGATATTTTCAAAATCTTCCTGAGTTGTTTCTGAAAAAGGTTTTAGCAATAAACTTCCTGCGTTATGAACGACTGCGTCTATTTGTTTCCAAGATTTGGATAAAAAATCGTTTACTTTCACTAATTCAGACTCAGTAGCTAAATCAACCGAAAGACAGGTAATATTTTCGTTGCCTAATAAAGCTTGAGGAATTTTTCTGGAAATGGCTAATACTTGGTGTCCAGCATTAGCAAATTGCAATGCCAACTCAAATCCTATTCCCCTACTTGTTCCTGTGATGATAATATTTTTCATAGAGCAAAAATAAACAAAAACGACAAAAAACTAATGCTTTACGCAAAGGATTCTTGCTGTAATAAAAATTAAAGATTCCTATAATTTTACTTATTTTTGACAAACCAAATTAACATCTGAATTTTCATAAAATGACAGAAAACATACAATTCGAAACTGCAAAAATAATTGATATTGATGGCGTATTGGCATTACAGGAATTGTACCTTGTAGCTAATCTATCCGAAGAAGAAAAAGCTTCCGGATTTGTTACCACGCCATTTACCATTGAACAACTAACCGAAGTCATCAATGAAAACAACTTATTTATTGCCAAAGACAATAACAAAATCATTGCTTACATTTTTGCAGGAAGTTGGGATTTTTTCAAACAATGGCCCATTTTCAATTACATGAGTTCCTTGTTTACGGAGCTGACCTTTTTGGATTTTGAAATCACCACAAACAATAGTTTTCAATATGGCCCTATTTGCATTCACAAAGAATATCGCGGCAAGGGATTGATATCGCCGCTGTTTGAATTCATGAGAACACACATGCTTCATAAATATCCATTGGCCTTAACTTTCATCAACAAAATCAACATTCCGTCTAGGAAAGCGCATACCGAAAAACTAAAATGGACCATTATTGGAGATTTTCAATTCAACAATAACGAGTACTTTATTTTGGCGTATGATATGAGTTAGGCAGTTTCTTAAACTATTTAAGCATTATAATTTCTTGTGTCGGCGTGTTCACCATTAGCGTTACAGCAGGCAATAATTGCTGAATAAAGGAAGTCATGTGCGGAATATCCATTGCTTTGAAATCATCTGAAACATGATGGTAGAATTCAAAATTTTCAAAATCAAATGTACTCACGGATTGGCAAGGCACTTTGAAAACATCATAAAAAGAGAAGTTATCTGACCTGTAGAATAATTTATATTCGGCTTCTTTTGGAAGAAAACCAATCGTATTTTTTCCAGTATATTCATTGATTTTACCTGCCATATTAGATTTATCAAAACCGGTAATATAAGCTAGATAATCTCTTTTCATTGGTACACCAATCATTTCAATATTGAACTGGGCATACAATTTAAAATCTAGTGCTTTTAGTTTTTTGGCTAAATGTTTAGACCCTAGCAACCCTTTTTCTTCTCCTGCAAAAAACACAAAAAGAATGCTTCGTTTATTATTTTTGGCAATGCTGAAATATTTTGCCATTTCAGCAACTGCAGTTGTTCCTGATGCATCATCATTGGCTCCATTATTTATAAAATCACCATTTATGCCTTTTTTATCCAAGCCTATATGATCGTAATGAGCACTTAAAATTATAAATTCATTTTTAAGAACTGGGTCGCTTCCTTCAATAAAACCTAGAATATTGAAAGCTGGTTCTTTAAATGTAGACAAGGTATCGCGATACGATTTGAAATACGGTTTCACATTGTTATTTTTGAAAAACTGCTCCAAATAATCAGCGGCTTTTACCATTCCTGCTTTTCCGGTTTCCCTTCCTTCCAATTCATCCGAAGCTAAATATTTTAAAGTCTCGGCAACGTCATTTTCTGTTACTTTATATTCAGCCTCAACAATTTTTAATTGCGCATCACTCGCGGTTTGAGCAATTACTGACGAAGCTGACAAACAACCGAAGAAAATAAAAGAAAGAGACAGGAATGCTTTTTTCATAATATTGAGATTTATTTTTTTATAATGTGACTTTATTTCCATAATATTTCTTGTAGACTTTTACCATTTGAACAATAGCTAAAACTACAAAAAATGACGGAATCACCACTGGCATTACATATTTAGAAAAGCCGGTTGTGTTTTGAGACAAGCTATTTAATATCAAGACCAAAGTCATCATTCCAAAAAATGTACCTATTAAAGTCCCTGAAACATAATATAATTTTAGCTTATTTACAATGGAGATATAATTCCCATTCATTAAATAAAGATTCCAACCGGTCCAAAATGGCAATTGAAGAAAATTGATACAGTTCAAAAATACACCAATCAGGAAAGGAGAATACATTGCATATTTCTCTAAAATACCTGGCTCTTCCATTGTTTGATTGGAATTAGCATAAAAAGAATACCCTAAAATCAACAGAAAGAAAACGGCAAAAAAATCAATAATCTTCATTAATTTTTTATTGTTGACCAATTGTTTTGCGAAAATTAAAGTGAAATAAATCACAAACATCTCCACAAAAATCACTCCCAATAAAAAGAGAATCAAACTTTTCATTCCTGTTTTTGAATAAATTTCAAAACCTACTACATTCAAATATCCCAAGGGTATCGAACCGATAAAGCTCACTAAAAAACCAACAAAAATGTTTTTTAATGCCTTCATAATTTTAGAAATTTACAATTTTATTGCTTTGTTCCAAATGCATTCTGTATTCTTTCATCCCGTCTTTATGCAGTAAATACGGAGCGCCATTTTTATGGTTTGCCACACTTATTTCATACATATACGTAATGTGACGCGCAAGTTCTTTCCATGCAAAAAACAAAGAATGCTTTGGATCATAAATGTGTGTGGGCTCGCTTGCAGCGCCATTAAGCTCCACGACAGAAAAGTTCAATCCTTGTTCTAATTCTTCAATTGTATTGTACATCACATCCAATCTACCAAAGTAGAAACCTGGAATTTGCAGACACATTTCGTTTATTGTTTCCGTCAATTTTGGTGTTATCCAATGACTTCCATCAATGAATTTTGCGCCTCGTGCATGATTCCCATAAGGTACCAAATTTAATTTTTCACCTTTTGGAAGAATATCGAGTAGTTTTTTTCCGTATTCCTGTTTCAAAACCTTTAATTGCAGTTCGTATCGTGGATTTTCTTTAATTAATTCTTCTACGGTAGAGAATCCGTTTCCGGTAATAATCAGAAATTCTTTGGAAACTATTCCGGTAATTCTGCCGGCTTTTTCATGAGGATAACGCACATAAAAAATCCCAACTTCGTTGTCGTATGGAATTAAATCCTGAACTACATAATCGAAATTTGCTTTTTCAGCATATTCTTTTAAATCATCAATGGTATTAATTTTTTTAACCCCAGATCCTCGCAGTCCAATATCTGGTTTGGCAATCAAAGGATATTTTATTTTTGCTTCTTCAATAGTATTAACAATTTTTTCAAGAGCAATTCCTTCTTTTATTAATTCCGTTTTTGGGTAATATTTTTGTGGAATCAAATTGTAGATTTCTTTTTTGGACTCCATCATAAAACCTCCATTTTTTATGGTTGGATTAGAAGCATTAAAGAAAAAAATAGATTTTGCCTTGATAGAATAATAGGACCAAAGAAAATAAATTGGAATGTAAACAATCTGAAAAGGCCAGTATTCCCAATGCGTAATTTTATGAAAAAAAAGTTTCAAATTAAGTTCTTTAAACGGTGATAAATGAGGTCGAAAAATCCTGTTGTGCAATCAAATCGTAATGCAATATAGCTACTTTATTTTTTTCAATAACCGATTGCGTGATACTTAAGGTTTTCATCTCGTCATTTCTATTGATGACTAAACCGTTTTCATCATTTCCTTCTTCGGTATAGCGATGAAAATCGTGCATTTTTGATTCCGAAATTTGAAAATTGTCATGCATAAAAGTATGAAACCAGTTGGCACGTTTTTCACGAATCGCTGATGGATACAAAGTCGATGAAGACCAAATGTGATTTTGATGAATGTCCAAAGATGTCGTTTCTTTCTCTTTTCCGTTCCAGCGCAATTGAAAAAGAGCATTGTTTTGAAATAAAACTAATGTAAAAGGCTCTATGTTTTCCAAATCAATTTCTGTCCAGAAATCCTTAGGGGAAATACTGCTAATCATCTCTAAAACAATCAAACCACGGCTTTTTCGATATGGAAGTTGTACTTCATGTTTTTCGTCGGCGCCATTTAACAGCACCAAAATTGTTCCGTCTGCATTAGCCACAAACCAGGTTCCTCCTGCTTTTGGATCTTTTGGGAAAATAAGATTTTTCCCGTTTACGGTATAACTTCTTGGAGGTATTGCACTCGGTCTTACTGTTTTTTCATCCCGATTTGAAGTAATGATAATTTTATCATTCGTTGCAACAAAACTTACTGTGCACATTGATTTCTATATTCTATTGTAGAACGGGCAACTCCAAAATTAGCGTCAATTATAACTGTTTCACATTGTAAAATAGCTACTTTAATAAGTGCCTGATGATGAATGCAATGTTCTAAATTATACAGTAATTCTCTGAAATAGTTGCTTTCAATTCGAATTTCCTCTCCATCAATAATTTGCAGCAACTCGATGTTTTTATTTTTTTTATCTAAATTTTGTTGAATCAACACAATATTTTCAATAGCAAAAGCAGTATCCGTTTGAATACGGGTATTTCGTTCTCTTTTATCATAATTCACAATGCCTAAATCATATTGATTTTCTAAGCATTGAAACATTTCAATAATATGCCTTGTATGCTCCCCAATAGTTGCATTACTTAATTCCGTACAAGAATTTGAATATTCTTTTTGAGACAATTGATTTAGCAAATCAATTAGTTCGTTTAAACTATTATTAATAGAAGGTATTAGCATATTTAAGTTTTAATTCAACAAATTCATCACTTTAGTCCTATCCTTAAAAACTAAAGTAACACAACAAAGAAAGGTAATTAGTGCCAAAATAAAAAGCGTACCACCATCATTTTTCACTTCAATCCCAAGCACGAACAGATGAGCAAAAATCGCACCAACCATCACGCCGCAACCCATTATAGCACCAAATAACGAAGTTCTTGGGATTAAAATCAAAATTACCGTAATCAACTCGGCTATTCCAGTGCCAATTCTTCCATACGGTTCTATTCCCAGAGCAGAAAAAATATAAACTGATTCTTCACTCGCTGTAAATTTAAAGTACAAAGTTTGCACTAAAATCACCGCCACGGCGAGTCGCATTATCCAGAAAAATATACCTGATTTCATAATTCCTGTTTTTTTTTTATTTAATCCTTTTACTCCAATTCGCATCCGCTTTCATCATCAATCTGGTTTCCTCTTTATTCCAGCTTTTCAATGTATTATTAAAGAAAGCATTGTAAAACAAATACAACTTTCCATTACTAATCTTGAAAGTCTCTGGATTTATAGACACTTTTTCATTGGAATCGCCCATTGCATAGGCACACCAACCTCCGTATTGAGGTTCAAATTTTGAAGGATTTTTCAAAAAATATTCTTTATTTACCGGCATCGAAAAATAATAAACCACACCTTCATACGATGCTGTTATTTCTTTTTTCCCCTTTACTGCTTTTCCTTGTTTAAAATAAGCCACTGGATCATATCCTTGAATAGCCACATTTTTTTCAAGATTAAAAAGAGTCACTCGTTTGTTGTCCTTTTGCGAAAAGCCAGAAAAAGTACACAATACGGTTAGAATAAATAGTAGCTTCTTCATGATTATTTATTTAAAGATTTTGCAACGGCAATCAACAAATCATTTGAAATTCTATTTTTGAAATTAGGTGTGATGTATTCAAACTCAATTTCACCATTTACATTTAAAATAAACACTGTAGGAACAGGCAAAAAAGAACTATTCACACCTTCGGAACCTTTAGTTATCGTACTCTTATAATTTTCTGGAGCTTGAAAAGCAATTCCAACAGCTTTAGACAATTCACCTGTACTGTCCGATAATAATAAATAATTTAATTTTTCTTTATCATCCGTTACCTTCAAGCTTTTTGGAGCATCCGGACTTATCGCGATAATTTGATATCCTAAATCCAGTAATTGTTCTTCGGCTTCTCCCAATGCCGCTAAATGTGCATTACAATACGGGCACCAACCACCACGATAAAATACTAAAACGGTCCTTTTCTTACTGATCAATTCTGTTAAATTAACATTTGTATTTTCTACTGATTTTAAATTGAAATTAGGAATTTTTTCTCCAATAAGTAGTGGAGCAATTTCCGTAGCCAATTTTGGCAAATCATTTTGAGCCTGAACGGATAATCCAATTACAAATAAAGCCAGACAAATTATTTTTTTCATAGTGTTACTTTTTGATGTTGTAAAACTACTGTGCAATTTCGAATAGATTTGTCGGCTAGATTACAGTTCCACTAAAATAATTATAATTTACGGATATCCGTTATAATGATTTCTTTCCTACTGTAAATGATGGTACCATTCGTTTCCATTTCATTAAGCAATTGAGTTGCTGTTTGCCTTGAAGTACAGATAATTTGCGCAATATCATTTTGGGTCAGATAATTTTCAATTACCACTTTATCTTCTATTTTTTTACCTTCTTTTTCAGCCCAATCTTTTAGAAACTGAAACAATCTGGTTTTTGCGTCTTTAGAAATCAAATTAGAATAACTGTTCTTAATCCGTTTCATTTTTAGCCCTACGAACTTTGTGTAGGACAAAGCCAGACTTGGATTTCGCAACAATAAATCTTCAAAATCCGACATTAGAAAACTACAAATGGCCACATCATCCGAAAGCACTTTTGCATATTCATTGGACTGGCTGTCAGCTTCCAAAGTCAGTTCTCCAAATAAATCTCCTTTTTGAATAATATCTTTAATCGTTTCATTCCCGTCTTCATCGACAGCAACAATCTTTATATTTCCTTTTTTCAGCAGAAAAATTCTTGGCAAATCCGAAGAAGAAAAATAGATAATCTCACCTTTCTTTGCTTTTTTAAAACCGGTGATAATACACAATTGTCTGATTTGTCCAAAACTCAACGTTCGAAACAATTTGTGATCGCGCAAATACCAATATTTTAAATCCTCATACATAAAAAAATTCTTTCAGTAAATGTATTAAAAAAACGATTTAAAAAACAAAACCCTTTCCAGCCGAAATTGGAAAGGGTTTTGATGAACTATTTTATATCCTTTAAGAAACTAATCCCCTTGAAATTACAATTCGTTGTATTTCAGAAGTTCCTTCATAAATTTGAGTAATTTTAGAGTCACGCATCATACGTTCCACATGATATTCAGCAACATAACCGTTTCCTCCATGAATTTGAACCGCTTCATTTGCTACTTCTAAAGCTATTTCTGACGCGTATAACTTTGCCATAGCACCAGAATGTGCGATATCTTTACCTTCATCTTTTTCACAAGCCGCTTTCATTACCAATAATTTTGCAGCAGTTACTTTTACATACATATCAGCCAGTTTGAAAGCAATAGCCTGATGATTGAAAATTTCTTTTCCAAATGCTTTTCTCTCGTGAGAATATTTTAAAGCAATTTCGTACGCTCCAGTTGCAATTCCTAACGCTTGAGATGCAATCCCTATTCTTCCGCCATTTAAGACATTCATTGCAAAAGCAAATCCAAATCCGTCAACACCAATTCTATTTTCTTTAGGAACTTTTACATCCGAAAACATTAATGAATGCGTATCACTTCCGCGAATTCCCATTTTCTTTTCTTTTGGTCCAATATCAAATCCAGCCCAACCTTTTTCAACAATAAAAGCATTGATTCCTTTGTGTCCTTTTTCAATATCCGTTTGAGCAATAACTAAATATGTTGATGCAGTTGACCCGTTAGTAATCCAGTTTTTAGTACCATTTAATAAGTAATAATCTCCTTTATCTATCGCAGTCGTTTTTTGCGAAGTCGCATCACTTCCAGCTTCAGGCTCTGATAAACAAAAAGCTCCAATAACTTCCCCTTTTGCAAGCGGAACCAAATATTTCATTTTTTGCTCTTCGTTGCAATATTTTTCAAGACCAGCGCAAACTAAAGAATTATTAACTGACATGATTACAGCTGCTGAAGCATCCACTTTGGCGATTTCTGTCATTGCCAAAACATACGAAATACTGTCTAAACCAGACCCACCGTATTTAGGATCGACCATCATTCCCATAAAACCTAAATCGGCCATCATTTTCACTTGCTCAGTAGGAAATTTTGAATGTTCATCACGTTCAATAACACCAGGTAATAATTCTGCTACAGCAAAATCTTTAGCGGCTTGTTGAATCATTAAATGCTCTTCGGTTAGATTAAAATCCATATTTTTATTGTAAATTAAATGTTCTTAAATTTGTCGTCAAAAGTAATTATTAAATATCAAATTTCAAACGATTTCGTAAATTTAGCCAATGTTTAAAGAAAAGTATACTATTATAGGTGTTATGTCCGGAACCTCGCTGGACGGAGTCGATTTGGCGCATATTGTCTTTACTGTCAAAAACAACAAATGGGACTTTCAAATCCTGGAATCTGAAACCGTTTCGTATAGCATTGATTGGTTAAACAAATTGAAAATAGCTGTCGACTTTTCTAAGGATGCTCTCGAAAAATTAAATCAAGACTACACGCAACTTCTGGCTGTTATTATTTCTGATTTTATCGAAAAATACGAAATAAAAGACCTCGATGCTGTTTGTTCCCACGGACATACTATTTTGCACCAACCACAAAACGGATTCACACTTCAAATTGGTAATTTACACGAAATAGCTACTTTAATTAACCAAACTGTCGTTTGTGATTTCAGAGTTCAGGACGTACAACTTGGCGGTCAAGGCGCACCTTTGGTTCCTATTGGCGACCGAATTTTATTTTCTGAATATGAGTATTGCATGAATTTAGGCGGTTTTTCGAATGTTTCTTTCGAACAAAACAACAAAAGAATCGCTTTTGATATTTCTCCTGTAAACACTGTTTTGAATTTTTATGCCAATCAATTGGGATTGGATTATGATGACAAAGGCCGTATTTCAAGAACAGGAATCTGCAACAAAGATTTATTAAATGAATTAAATGCGTTGGATTTCTACCAAAAAAAACATCCTAAATCGTTGGGTTTCGAATTTGTAAAAGAAACTATCTTACCTATCATCGAAACATATTCCATTCCCATTGAAGACAAATTACACACTTTTACGGAACATGTGGCGCTACAAATTGCTTTGGCTTTGCCCAATAAAAACGAAAGCCTTTTTATAACTGGCGGTGGCGCTTATAATGATTTTCTTATCGAAAGAATTCAGTACCATTTACCGCAAATAAAAATCATAATTCCGTCCGCTAAAATATTGGAATTCAAAGAAGCGCTGATTTTTGCATTACTCGGTGTTTTAAAATTACGCGGAGAAATCAATGTTTTGAGTAGCGTTACAGGTGCAAAAACAGATCATAGTTCGGGAACTATTTATTCTCCAAAATAAAATTAAAAATAAATAATTCACATTATTCTATTTTTTATATTTGCCTAAATTAAACATATCGCAACAAATGAAAGATTTATTAAAGAAATTCGAAAATAAAGAACCTGAAATAGTTTTCCATTGGAAAGATGCTGAAACAGAAGCCGAAGGATGGACAGTCATCAATTCGCTTCGTGGTGGTGCTGCCGGTGGTGGAACTCGTATGAGAAAAGGGTTGGATATGAATGAAGTTTTGTCTTTGGCAAAAACCATGGAAGTGAAATTTTCGGTTTCCGGGCCTGCTATTGGCGGTGCTAAATCTGGAATTAATTTTGATCCGAACGATCCAAGAAAAAAAGGCGTTTTACAACGTTGGTATAAAGCCGTTTCTCCATTATTGAAAAGTTACTACGGTACCGGTGGAGATTTAAATGTAGATGAAATTCACGAAGTAATTCCTATGACGGAAGAATGTGGTGTTTGGCATCCGCAAGAAGGTGTTTTTAACGGTCATTTCAAACCGACCGAAGCAGACAAAATCAACAGAATTGGACAATTGCGTCAAGGTGTGGTGAAAGTGATTGAAAATCCAAAATTCTCACCAGATGTTTCCAGAAAATATACTATTGCTGATATGATTACCGGTTATGGCGTTGCAGAAGCTGTTCGTAATTATTATACAATCTATGGTGGAGATGTAAAAGGAAAGAAAGCAATCGTACAAGGTTTTGGAAATGTAGGTTCTGCTGCCGCTTTTTACTTAGCCGAAATGGGCGCTAAAGTAATTGGTATTATCGACAGAGACGGAGGATTAATCAATGAGGAAGGATTCTCTTTCGAAGAAATAAGAGCTTTATTTCTTGCAAAAGACGGAAACAAACTGGTTGCTGAAAACATGATTCCTTTTGAAGAAATCAATCAAAAAATATGGACTATTGGCGCTGAAATATTCACTCCATGTGCCGCTTCCAGATTAGTAACTCAATCTCAAATTGACAGCTTGATTGCGAATGGCCTTGAAGTAATTTCGTGTGGTGCGAATGTTCCTTTTGCCGACACAGCAATCTTTTTTGGTCCAATTATGGAAGATGTAGATCATAAAGTGAGTTTAATTCCTGACTTTATTTCTAATTGTGGTATGGCTCGTGTTTTTGCTTACTTCATGGAAAAGAAAGTACAAATGACTGATGAAGCAATCTTCCAAGATACTTCGGAAATCATCAAAAAAGCAATTGAAAAAGCACATGCTTTGAATCCAAGTAAAACAAATATTAGTGCCACTGCTTTTGAAATCGCATTGAAGCAGCTTACTTAAAATAAATAATTTTTTTACTATTTATCGGAACTGGGATTAAGCAGATTTTAAAATCTATTTAATCCTTTTTCTTATTTCTAGTTTTAAGCGAAAGCAATATTATTTATATTCTGGCAGTCGCTTTTTACTCTTGACAATTTTTAGTACTTTTCAACGTTTTTTAGTAATACACTTTTTAAAATTTAAAATACAAATGAGTTCCACCATTTCATCAGATCAAAAGAAATCGTTAGCACTATCCATTCTTTTGTATGCGACAATGTTGTTAATTTTATTTTTCATCCGCTTTTGGCCTCCCGCAAACATGGATGAACTTGCTGGTGGCGGTGGTGGCGGTGGCGTTACAGTAAATTTTGGCGACAGCGATTTAGGTTCTGGAGCAAATTATAAAAGCGAAGTTTTGGAAGTAAAAAATCAAACCAAACAAACGCCTGCAAAATCAACTCCTGACGAAGCTATTTTATCTCAGGAAAACAGCTCCGAAGAAACGGTTGTCATTCCGACGAAAGAAAAAACTAAAAAACCAACAGTCGTTGTAAAAGAAGAAACAAAACCAGTAGTTGTAAAACCTAAAGTTTCTAACAATACAAATGATGCTTTATCCAGTATTCTAAAAGGTTCTAATAAAGGTGGCGATGGCGATGACAAAGCAGCCGGAAACAAAGGAAAAGCCAACGGAAGCTTGAGTTCTAACGGTTATTATGGAACGGGTGGTTCCGGTGGAGGAACAGGCGGAGGAAATGGTACTGGAACCGGAATAGGAACTGGCAGTGGCTATGGCTCCGGAAGTGGAGGAGGAACTGGAAGTGGTTCTGGCGGAGGAGTTGGATACTCCTTAGGAAACCGAAAAGCATTATCTAAACCCGCACCAAAATACACGTGTAATGAACAAGGGAAAGTTGTTGTAGAAGTTTCTGTAGACAGAACCGGAAGGACTGTAAATGCAGTTGCCGGTGTAAAAGGAACTACGAATACCGCAAAATGTTTGTTAGATCAAGCCCGAATTGCTGCGATGAACACGAGATGGGACGCCAGCAGCGATGCACCAGAAAAGCAAGTAGGTAAGATTGTTTACAATTTCAATTTGAATTAAAATTATATAACACTAAATAAAAAATGCCTCGATAATTCGAGGCATTTTTTTTATTTTAAAATCAGCTTAACTAATGCGATTGCTTTGTAAAACGCTTAATAAAATCACTTAGGACTGGTGGCAATCACAAACTTCAGATTGTTCTTCACTCCTATTTGCAGTACGTCAACTAAGTCTTGTACTTGTAAATTGAATGGAATTCTCACGACAACCGTCTGGTCCTTTGTCGCATCCATTTTAGACATCAAAGTCGTTTCCAGTTCTTCAAATGAAACAGGCTGTTTGTCGATGTAGAATTTTTTATCTTCTGTGACAGATAAACTAATGTATTGCTTGTTTGTTTTCTCGTTAGATTGTGCTTTTGGCAACGTCATCTTGATAACATTAGGATTCGCCAATGTTGATATAATCAAGAAAAACAACAACAGAAAAAACATAATATCACTTAATGAAGAAGTCGCGACCTCGGCATGAAATCTTCTTTTTCTTTTTATAGACATATTATGATCTTTGAATAATATTTACAAATTCTAATATTTGTTTTTGAATTTTTAAAGCAAAATTATCAATCTTACCGTTTAATAAATGATATCCGCTATACGCAATAATACCTACAATTAATCCAGCACCACTACTGATCATTTTCTCATACAATCCTCCAGAAATATTACCAATACTAATGTTTTCAGTTACCGAAATACTGTAAAATATTTTAATAACTCCAGAAATAGTTCCAATAAATCCTAATGTAGGTGCAATACCGGCAATAAGTCCCAAATGACCTAAATGCTTTTCCATTCCTCCTATTTCGATGTCTGCAGCACGATCCATATTGGATTCGATTTCAATAATTGGTCTCCCAATAACCAGAATACCTTCTTTTACAATATTACCCGAAGCGGTATTATTTCTTTCTGCAATGGATCTAGCCAAATCAAGATTTCCTGAATTTAGGTTATCCCGAACATCGCGCATCAAAAGTGCATCAATTTTTGATGCTTTACTGATGTACAAATAGCGTTCAATAATCAGATAGAAAGTGTAAAATAATAGAATCCCGATTGGGATAAGCCACACACCACCTTTTAAAAGGAATCCCAAAGTGGATATTTCGGTATTTGGAGCAATTTTTTCGATAACTACGTTTGAAGCAGCGTTGGTAATGGTGTCGGCCTGTAATTGTATAAAACTAAACATATAATATTATTGTATTTTAATCATTAATTCTAAAAATTATTTCAATTTTGCACTAAAGATACTTTTCGATGTACTATTAAACTAAAAAAATCGAAAAATATTTTAAACAACTACTATTTTATTACAAAAATGAACTATCAGGAAACCATAAATTGGATGTTTAATCAACTCCCGATGTACCAACTTCAGGGCGCTTCGGCCTATAAAAAAGATTTAACCAACACACATTTACTCATAGCTCATCTTAATAATCCACAAGAAAAACTAAAGTGCATTCATGTTGCGGGAACCAACGGAAAAGGCTCTACATCACACATGTTGGCATCCATACTTCAAGAGGCTGGTTATAAAGTTGGATTGTACACTTCACCACATTTAAAGGATTTCCGGGAACGCATAAAAATTAACGGAAAGGATATATCTGAAGAATTTGTCACTGATTTCATCAATGAGCACAAAAGTTTTTTTGAATCCAATGACATGAGTTTTTTCGAAATGACCGTTGGATTAGCTTTCGATTATTTTGCCAAAGAAAAAGTAGACATCGCCGTTATTGAAGTGGGAATGGGCGGAAGATTAGATGCTACCAATATCATCACTCCATTAATTTCGGTGATTACCAATATAGGATTGGATCACACACAATTTTTAGGAAATACATTAGAAGCTGTCGCTTTCGAAAAAGCAGGAATTATCAAACCCAACATTCCTGTAATAATAGGAGAATACACTCCTGAAACCAAACCTGTTTTTTTGGCTAAAGCCAAAGAATGCAATTCGGAAATTTATTTTGCTGCTGATTTAATTTCAGAAACCTATCCTTCTGATTTAATTGGCGATTATCAAATTCATAATAAAAAGACAGTTTTACAAACCATCACTGTTTTAAACAGTCAGAGCGAATTTAAAATCACTCCCGAAAATACAAAATTTGGTTTGTTGAACGTGGTAAAAAACACCGGACTTCAGGGAAGATGGCAACAATTGAATCAGTTTCCAAAAGTTATTTGCGACACGGCACACAATAAAAACGGACTGGAAATTGTATTAAATCAAATACAAAAAGAAGATTTTGATACTTTACATATTGTTTTGGGAGTTGTAAATGACAAAGATTTAGATGAAATCTTACCATTATTCCCTAAAAAAGCAATCTATTATTTCTGTAAACCTAATATTCCTCGCGGGCTGGATGTTCTAATTTTAAAACAAAAAGCAGCAACTTTCGAACTGAAAGGCGAAGTATATAATTCTGTTTCAGAAGCTTATAAAAGAGCAATTGAAAACGCAGCAAAATCTGATTTTATATACATTGGCGGAAGCACCTTTGTAGTAGCAGAAATTTTATAATTTTTTTGGTTTTTACTTGCAAATCTAGAAAAGTGGCGTATATTTGCACACGCAATAACGGAAACGAAAGTAACCAAATTGTTTAGGGCGATTAGCTCAGCTGGTTCAGAGCACCTCGTTTACACCGAGGGGGTCGGGGGTTCGAACCCCTCATCGCCCACTGTGAGGGATTACCGAAAGGTTTTCCCTCTTTTTTTTGTATATAAGACATCCCTTTGCCTCCATTTTACTGGCATTATGAGATAACAGATCTAACATTGTAGGTGTTCGATAGATACCCTCTTGGTAGTATAAATTACCATCGAACACCATGTTTACAAACTCACGTTTTTGCAGAGTATCCGATTTTGCATAGATATGTCTAATGTCCCCCAATAAATCCAGATTACGGTCTAAAATCTCGAAGGCCTTCCCTTGATTCTTACTGAATCTTTCTATAGTAGCTGTAAGGTTCAATATATGATCGCTGTGGGTATGATACCATCTGTCGTAAGTATCTTTGTTTATCTCGTCCCTAAACCATTTTTGTTCTACCGTATTTAATCTCTGCTGAACTTCTTCCAGTTCAATTTTTTTGTCAACTGCCTTTTTCCTGTTTGCTTTTACTTCTTGTTCAAGCGAAGCGTAACAGCCGTTTCTTATTTCCTTAATCTGTCTTTCGGGAACGCTCATGAAATCACAGACGTTTAAGAATTGCTCATGTGCTTTGACAGCACTTATATTGTTATGTTTTGAATGCTTGCATTTATAATAGTAGAAGTATTTCCCAGATTTACCACGAGAAGGCGCACCAGTAAGCGGAGTTCCACAATGGCATTTTACAACGCCTCGTAGCGGTATTTCATCATCAATAACTACCTTTACTTTATCAACTTTCTTCATTTTAGACTGTACCATTGTCCATGTTGTCTTATCAACTATTGGCTCATGAATGGCAGGAAAAAGACCTCCCGGCAGATCTTTGAACTGTTCAACCCTTACAAGCCCTGCATAAACAGGATTTGCAAGCACACGATCAATAGCCATGTTGCCTTTCCTGTCAAAACCTGATTGATAAGCTATTTCCTTGATTTTATATAACGGCACATCACGCAGATACATATCATAAATTGTTTTGACAATTTTAGCTTCTATCTCATTTACTTCAAGGTGGCGCTGTTTTCCTTCTCCGACCTTACTGTAGCCGAAAGGTTTTTCCCTTGTCAGGAAACGACCTTCTTTAGCACGGGCAGTATATAATCCCCCACGTACTTTGATACTCCTGTTGATATTGTCTTCTTCGGCAAGCAGTAATTGTAAGCCTGCCCTGAAAAAACTTCCCGGTGTATCATAATCAAAGACTATCCCTTCTGTCACACTGATAATTTGGATATTGTATTTTTTCTGGAATTGCTTCACCATGTTCATGGCTTCTCCTGCATCGCGGCTGAAGCGGTCAAGCTGGTCAACCAACAGGTAATCCACTGATTTATAATGTTTGGCTATGAATACCTGTAGTTTTATAAAATCCGGACGATCAAAAGTCTTGGCACTTTTACCTCTGTCAATAAAAGAATCTACCAACTGGATGTTGTTATTCTGTAGATACTGATCGGTATACAGTTCCTGTCTTTCGATAGAGCCATTGCTTTGCCCTAACTGACTAAATCTTAAATATCTAATCGCCCTCTTCATACAATTCTTTTAATGTTAACGATACAACAATTTCAATCATTAAATTTACGAATTTTTGTTCTTTTTCCTGTTCTATCTCTTCATAATTTTTTGATATATATTCATCTATATCAGTCTGTTTGATAAATTCCTGTTTCATTCTGCACCTCCTTTTCCTTTTGGTAAAACAATAATTTTTAATCTGCTGATGAATTTAATACCACAGATGGCATAAGATTAATTGCAGTCTCACCAAGGAACTCTTTGGCTGCATTAGTCTCAAAACTATATTAGAAACAGTCATAATAAAAAACAAAGACAATCCCTCCTTATTGTCGGGACAGTCTTTGTTTTTAAAAAGAGTTGGTACAGCCAATTTGATGAATCACTCCTTTGTCGTGAATCAACAAAAAGGCTGGCGATTAAAATTGATAGTACGCACTATCTTTTTTTACGTCTGGCTTTCTTTTTCATTTGGTTGACAAATAATTCTTCATCATGGTTTACTGCTTTTCCATTGGATAATAGCCCTCCAAAGACTTCAATAAGGTTGTTTTCTTCGTGGCTATAGGACATTTTTTCCTTAACCAAAAAGTCAAACGGATTGTAGGATTGTTTGATATCTTCATTTATAGTGGCATTGTTATTTGAAGCACCATTTCCCTTTACAGGCTGCTCCATTTTATTGCCATTATTCCACCAGTCATTGAATACGTTAGCCGAAAGGTTTTTGCCTAATTGCGAACCATTCCACACGGATTTCGCCCTATGGTCAACAAAGGTTATTCCATAAACTCTGCCTTCAGTATTTCGTCTTACAACGGTATTAGTACCTCGTTCCAACAACAGTTTTTTGAATTCTTTTTCCTCCGATGCCCTCTGCAAGCACATCTCAATGGTTGTCTTAAGCAAAGCTTTGGATGGCTCATTTTTCAATAATTCTCTGGACTTCTCATAATGTTGTTGAAGCTGAACATACCCTGCCTGTTTACCGAACAGCGAAGCCTTAAAAGGATTGCTTGCTTTTTTTCCCTTTTCATTTAATGCAAAATATACCAGTCCTTGTTTTGGGATTCCATTAAATTCGCCCTTGACTTCTTCAGAGGTAATATTGAAAAGAGAAAGCAGGGCATTGTAGGCACCGAAACCCTCAAATTTGTAATAATTTGGCAGATAACGGATTACCGAAGTCATCTGGCTCTTTATGTCTCCAGCCTTATAATCAACGGGTTTGAATATTTGATTTTGTGGATTTTGCTTTTTCTCGATAGCCGATACCAAGCAGAATTGTTTTTCCAATTCCCGACAGACATCCATCGAACGCCTTTTTTCAAATTTATCAGATATTTTTCTTCCCGCTTCATCCACGCAAACCGATACAATATGAATATGGATACGGTCAATATCTGTATGCTTGAATACCACAAAAGGCTGTTCTGCGTAACCCATTTTCTGCATATACTCCTGAGCCAGCTTTTCAAATTGTTCATCACTTACTGTATCCTTCGGATCAGGATTGAGAGAGATATGTAATATTGGTTTTTCAGTCTTTCGATTGGCCAGCAGGTACGGTTCAAAAGAACGCAACAGTTGACTGGTGGCAAAACTGCCATCAGGGGTTTGAATTATCTTATTGGTATACAAAACTTGTCCTTTTTCCTTTTCTACTTTGAGTTGATTGTATACCAACGCACCATACAGATTGCTCCCTCTTCCGATTTTCGCTATCATTTTTTCAGGTATTTTGCTTCAAACTCCTGGGTTAGTAGAATGATTTTTTGACACAATACCGCCATTTCTGCTGTCTGTTTCTCCAATTTATAGAGATAGACTGCTGCTTTCTTTTCGGAAAAATTGCGGTACAGTATTTTTACCACTTGGTTATAATTGGTTCCTACAGCCCTGAACTGCATGAATAGGGTGGTCAGGCGCATATAGTAATCCATGGTTGCCTTGTCAACCGTTACGGTCGTAATTCCTTTTTGGAAAACACATGCCGTAATAAAATGCGCCATTACATCCATGCGTGAAGCCTCATAGAGAGAAAGGAATCGTGCATTTTCTTCAGCACTAAAGCTTATAGAATAACGGTGAACGGCGGGATCTTTCTTGGGATGCCTGCCTCCTTTATGCGGGGTGGTTTTGCCGTTGCTTTCCATTACCATTATTACTGGTTTCGTTTAAAAAATTTTAAAACCAATATATTTTATTATCAATAATAACATCTAAATATTGATGGATGTGGAAGCATTTGGCTTATTATTTCCGCATGTTGATTTTCGCCTTAAGGACAACTTCCGTCAAATAAAGCCACGAGAGGAAAGTATGTAAGAGTGCCCCACTTCGGGATTAATTTCATGAAAAACATGAAATTATGCTCTATAAAGAAACAGTCAGCAAGGAGATGTGGGGACTTCTCCAAAGGCTTATGAAAGACGAAAAACTAAAAGACTATATATTGGTTGGCGGTACGGCATTAGCCTTACGATTGGGACACCGCTTATCGGTGGATCTAGATCTTTTTACAACAAAAAATTTTAATTCGCAGATGATGCTCAAATATCTGCATGACACTTACGATGTAAATGAAAAGGAAAGCCAGTTCTTCCCGAACACTGTTCTTACCTATATCGATGATATAAAAGTCGATATTGTTACACACAATTACCCTCTTCTGAATTCCGTAGAAACAGCTGAAGGAGTGCGCATGATTTCCACTGAAGATATTGGAGCAATGAAACTCCATGCGATTCATCAGAGCGGAGACAGGTACAAGGATTTTGTCGACATGTACTTTATGCTTGAACGAGAACCATTAAAGTTCTTCCTTCAAGCCTATCAGAGAAAATATGATAAGGATCCCTACTGGGCTTCCATAGGTCTGAATACATATGGCAAGATTACTACCTTTGAAGGTATAGATATGCTGAAAGAAAAAGAGCAAAACTGGAAAATTATCCAAAAACGGCTGGAACTGGCAGTAAAAAATCCTTTGTATAAATTTAAATCAGAAAGCCAGGATTTACCGATTAATCCCAACAAAAAGAGAGAATTTCGCAGGTAATTCAGCAAAAAATACTTATATTTGATACTACTCCAATTAAAAAAAACAATGAAGCCATTAACCAAATATATACCTAATCTTCATCCTAAATTCTTCTGGGATTTTAGATTCGACAGTATTGACTGGGATGGAGGATATAAAATGGTAATTGCCCGTATTGTTGAGCGTGGAGGTCAGGATCAAATTGACGAAATCGTCCGTTTTTATGGTCGTGAAAAAGTAATTACTTCTATCCGTGACGAGATTTTCTTTCTTCCCAACTATGCCATTGAGAATGCTCTTAAATTCTTTCCCGAACTCAAAAAGGAAGAGATGTATTGCTATCTAAACCGTAAAGACAAACCCTATCACTGGATTTAGTGAATACCTAAATCCCTAAACGGGTTTTTCTTGGTTTGTTTAATTCCTCATCTTTGCTTTGTTCCGTCTTAACGCTAATATTAAGTGGCTGGTTTGTACGCTGTCTCAATGATTCTTTTTCGCTTGGACGTAAATTGTTCCTGCTATCATTGTTTACATAACGAAAAACCGTTTTTACAGACCCCATTATATCCAAAGGTTTTTCAGACTTCTGTACTGGCTTCTTTTCACTTTCCTTAATTTTAATAACCAATAGTTTATCTAACATTTTGCCCAGCCCTGTTTTTGTTGTGCTTTTGAACTGTTTGAGAAAATTAGAGAAGAAATTGGTTAAAATGTTTCCACCTCTGTCTACCTGCACAAATGGAATTTTCTTTCTATCATCCATTTTTTTAATTTTCCTCTTTTTTTCCTCTTCAGGTTTTGGAGTTAATAGTGGTTTTTTCTTTTTTTTCGGTGCTTTATCTTTATGCTTATCTTTTTTCATTATTACTGATTTTAAGGTAAAAGGTAATTATTAGATATTTAAATTCTTCATTTCGGCATTTTAAGTCTTTGATTGGCAAGACATGTCAGACTTTGTGCGGGTTGGACTTTATATTTTACCTAAAGAAATAATAAAAAGAAAACAAGGTAGGACGTGCTGGATCAGTCTGTCCAAAAGACTACGGCATAATGGTTTGCTCGTTCCTCACAAACCACCCTTCGGGACTTATTCCGTTTCCTTTTGTCCGGTCTGCATCCCGTCCTTTGAAATTGCTTTCTTTTTCTTTTTTCCGATTTTCGGTTTTCTTTGGAAAATATATTTATGTTTTTAGATATGGGTACATGTGTGTATCTAAAAGTCTATTTATTTACTTATGTACATAAAGGAGCATTCATGTCTGTGCCTAAAAGCATACACATGTAAAAGCATAAAACTGTAAAAACGTATGTACACATATACAGCTATACAAGCGCATTTACGTATGGGATTAAATACTTCTTTAATTCAGTGCATCCTTAAAGAATTGCATTGATACCTCAATAGGCATGAGAAGATAAATTTTAATATTTATGTTTGAAGATAAGCAACTACATATTGTCTAATTCGGCAGATAACTGCTATTAAGCTTCTCTGGAATTTATAGAGTTGAACCCATTAAAGCCATGACTGCCAACACTATCCTATTTCTACACAGCCTTATCAAGGCTGATTTGTTCAAACCAATCACAACACATAACAATTCCTAAATATCCGCAAAACAAAAAAAGGGCCTCAAGCCCTTTCTATTAAAACCATATCCAATAATATTTTCGCAGGAAAATAGCAAGTTGTGTTTTGAGCTGCTTGAAATACTTTCCGCAGCTCAAAACCACTTGCCCTTGCAGGAGGCTGGAAAACGCCTCCAAAGTCGGCGTTTTATTAAAATTATAAATGGAAATAGGTTAATTGATAATGTCATTCTTATATGCATTGTTAGTCTTTTATTATATTTTCATCTTCCTTTATAGAATCAGCAGGGAATAATATGCTGATTTCATTTAGCAGTTCAAATTCATCAATTGGAAATAACTGCAATGCAATTCCCAGTATAAGCCCGACGTCAATTGACTGATTTTTTATCGTAATGGGAACTTCAGCTCCATCTTGATCCAGAGCCACAATACATAATTTTATAAGATTTCTAATAATTGAGGCAAGTTCCAAAAAATCAAACACTCTAATTTCTGCAGCATATAAACCGCTTTTGTCCCCTGAAGGTTTTAAGGTTCTCAGACACATGTCTGTTAATCTCTTGATAGCTTCAATATTTTTAACACCATCTGTTTCCATGATTATTTTTTATTTTCAATTATTTTATTTTCAATAATTTCAATTTGACTTAACCTCTCGAGTTCTGTTTGTATCACTATATCGGCTTGTTTTTTAAATTTACCGCATCTCTCTTCCATTATCTCATAATATAAATAATCAACATCGTTAGCTTTACTAAATCGTAACGTGTTGGGCTGTTGCTTTAGAAGTTTAAATATGGATTTGTCTTCCAGAGTTTGTCGGGGGAAAAAATCTGCAGTTACGGTAGTAAAGTATTCACAGAGATTAAATAAATAGTCTAATGCAAAATGATTAGGAGTGTAGCCTACAAAAACACGGATCAAAGACAGACAGATTTGCTCCACTATTTGATGAAGAGCGGACATTTTTACTTCATCCGAACTGGAAGCATCATCATCATTATATACCCAGCCCCAGATTGTAGCAATATTATTCCTCCTCCATGCTATGTAATGCGATGTTGATTTTAAATTTCTTTTGGGAGTTTCGCTAATATTTAAATAAGGAGGCTTGTTAATATCTTGAAATAATAGCTCTGCGTTCTGCATGATCTGCCAAAAGAAAAACTGCTGGTCTTGGCAGAGGTCTTTTAGACTCTGCACGTGGTGAACAAGAACAGTAGCGGTCAAAGTACCCTGAGTCTTTGCTTTTATCTTATCGCTTATATCACTGACAGCATTTTCTTTGGTCTCCTGTACAAAAACTAAGAGGTATAAATGACTATGTTCTTCTTGGAGTTCTTTATCAGGATAAATTTTCCTGCTTGAACTATAAGCTGTTGCATACCTGCCAAAACAATAAATCGCAGATGTTTTAATGTGCTCAGTAATTACTTCCTTCAATTCTTTTTGCTGTGAAAATTCAATTGCATTCATAATTTTGCTTTTTTAATTAATACTTATCCGAAAAATTGTATTTTTGTCTAAAACACATTGCAAGTAAACAATAGATTGTACCGTACCGAACTAATCGAAATTGTATCATACTAATTCAGGCTTGTATTTTACCGATCTGAAAAAAATTAAAGAATTTTAAATACCTTTGATCTATGGAAACAGCAACAAAACCAAAACATATTGGCAGGAATATAAGCCGAATCAGAGAGCTTAGAGGTATGAAACAAGAAGCATTGGCTATTGCTATTGGTGTAAGTCAACAGTCAGTTTCTAACATTGAAGGAAGCGAAACAGTTGATGAAGAAAAATTAAAAGCAATCGCAGAAGTTTTAGGGGTATCTGCTGAGGCGATAAAAAATTATAGCGATGAAACAGTATTAAATGTTATCAATAATACTTTCACTAGTCATGATAGTTCAACAATTAATGCAATTAATATTCAGCCAAATTTTAATCCCCTGGATAAAATAGTTGAGTTATACGAACGCTTAGTTAAGGCAGAAAAAGATAAGGTTGAGTATTTGGAAAAATTATTGAAGGCTAAATAAACCTTTTATAAAAGATATAATTAATTCCAAAAAGAGACCTCACAAGTCTCTTTTTTGTTTGTAGAATAGAAAGTAAATCAAAAAAATCACGCAACATATTAGTATCGCGTATCAATAAAGAATAAACCGATGGATAAAACTATTAAGCTGAGAGTTAAAAAAGAAATTGATAATAGCAGTGAGCTTAAAGTTTTGAAATTAAAAGGCACTTTAATTTCGAAAGGCTACACTGAAATTATTCATATTGCGGATGAAAATACAGAGTATTACCTCAACTCATTTTCCACTTCACCTGAGAATAAAAAAGAGGTGGAACATTTTGTCTTAGACTATATTACAAACCATGATCTTGCCGATACTATTACTCTAGTTAGCACAAAGAATTAAAAAATTTTTGATTGCCATAATTTCCTATGGACATCCACAAAAATCTTCTCGAAAGCAGTCAGAATTTTGTAGATTTAAAAAGTAATATTGTTTGAAAAAGTACGCTTCTTATTTTTGTTATCTTCATATGATTTTGAGAAGCATACACTTTCAAAAGATATTTAAAAATTATTTTTAAAGTTTTTTTATGAGCTTAAAAATCTCCAACCAAAGGATAAAGAACAAGACAAGGCATTGAAAATCAGTGAATATATATACATAATGAAATGCCTCGTTCCTCGTTTTGTCACCCTTCGGGACTTCTAGCGCTTCGTTTCCCTAATTGTCCAATTTCAAATCTGTTTTCTTTTTTTCGTTTTTCTTTGAAAAAGTGATTTATGCTGGAGCCGTTTCAATCTATTCTAGTCATAAAATCATCTATAATTAGATATGTCTTTTATCTATCATAAATTAGTATCTGACTTTTAAAAAGCTGAAAGATTACCACGTTCCTATAACAGAAAGGTGTTCGTTCGTATCACAAAGGATATCTTTCTACTACTTAATCTGAAACTCGTGTGCAGTGAATTTATAAGAATAAAGACAGATTCCTAACATAAGAAAATAACCCAAATTTCTCAGAATTAATAAATCTAGATTTGAATTCTAACTTAACAATTACTAATGTTTTTTATTTTGTTCTCTAACAATCTAGAAACATCAAATAAATTAAAAAAAATCCCTATTGTAGCAATTTTAATTTCTACCGAGAAAGCTATATAAATCTTTTTTCTTCTTTTTATTATTTTCGTCCGTGTACGGTTTTCCTCATTTTATTTCCATTACTTTTTCGTACTATTGTGAGAATAACATTATTATTAAAATCAATTTCTTTTGTCAACTAATAAACACGCTATAATTAGATACCAAACTCTAGACAAGTGCTTCCGTAACGTCGGAAGAAATTACTCTATTGAAGATCTTGTAAATGAATGTAACAAATCAATTTGTGAATATACTGGAAAAGAAGAAGGTATAAAGAAAAGACAGCTTTACGATGATATTAGATTTATGGAAAGCGATCAAGGCTGGAGTATAGAACTAAAAAAAGTAAAAGATGGTAGAAGAGTTTTTTACAAATATGAAGATTCAAATTTCTCAATTACAAATCAACCATTAAATGAAACAGAAGCTAATCAACTTAGAGAAGCTTTATTAACATTAGATAGATTCAAAGGTTTACCACAATACAATTGGATTAATGAAATAAATGCAAGATTAGAATCTTCATTTAATTTAAAACAGCAAAACGATATTATAATCAGTTTTGAACAAAATGAATACTTAAAAGGATTAGAATATATTCCAGAAATTTATAATGCAATCCTATATAAAAAAGTATTACATATTGATTATAAGAATTTCAAAACGGAAAATTTAACTACTATTATAATCAATCCATATTATCTAAAGCAATATAACATGCGTTGGTTTTTATTTGGAAAATCGCAAGGCTATGAAACTATTACAAATTTGGCATTAGACCGAATAGAAAAAATAGATTCAGGTAGCCAAGTATATATGGAAACAGATATTGATTTTAGTCAATATTTTGAAGACATCATTGGGGTGACAATACCAAATGAAAATGTAGTAGACATTATTCTCGAAGTGGATAAAACACTAATTCCTTACATAACAACAAAACCATTACATGGTTCTCAAAAAATCAAAGAAAAAAACAATAATATTGAAGTTCATTTAAAGTTAATTCCTAATTATGAATTAGAAACATTGATTTTATCTTTTGGTGAAAAAATTCGGGTTTTAGAGCCAACTACTCTAGTTCAAAAAGTTAAGGATAGAATCAACAAAATGATAAAAAATTATTAGTGCGCATGTAGTGCACATATCTGTTTTACTTTTACCAAAAAAAAATTGTATGAGTGAATTTTACAAAATATTAAAGACTAGAAATCTAGATTTTCATACTGGTCAACCTATCTGGAAATATAATCTATCTGATTTTGAATTTAATCAGTTAAAAGAGCGTTTCAAAATTGTGCAACGCATCTCTGAATTAGATCCTCGTGCATGTGCTGTATATTTTGCAGAGTGGTGGAAAAGATGTTACAACGGAAAATATCCTTCTAAAGAAGAGATATATTCTTCAATTGGATATCCAACACTTTGTTTTGATGCAGATGAATTATATGAATTAGCAAAAAAAGGAGGCTACCTTTTAAAATACAAATGGATAAAAATACAAAATACACTATATCTAAAAACTTTATTATTACAAGGCGGACTTCCTCTTAATCATATCAAAAATAATAAGGGAAAGTATAGGGATTTCCTTTTAAGTATTATTCATTTAAATCCACGTGAAATTGGTGATTTTTCTACGAACATGGATTTAATTAATCTGCTGCCTAGATCAAGTCAAAATGATATTATATATAGTAGTTGTTTAGAAATTGTACGTGCTGTATTAGATGAAGATGAAACTGAGTTATTGAGTTTTAAAGAGAACGAAGATTTAAAACAATTAACGGAGGACTTAATTATTGAAAGAGATAAAGGAAGAAAAACAAATAATGCTATTAAATTTAAATGGAACTTTAATTCTAAAAGTAACTCTTTTTACCTTAATACTCTTATTACATCAAGAATAGGAATTGATGAACTTAAATATATTTTAAATGATAACGAAATTGATTGCCAAAATGAATATAGATTATTTGTCGGTACAGATTTAGTCGCTAAGTTCATTAAAAGAAATAATGATACTTACAAAATTTTACAGTTCAAAGTTTTTGTCAATTTTGAGGAAAATTTTGAGACAGAAATTTATCTAATTGATAGTTTTGACAAAATTTATGACTCAAATCATTTACTTCATTCTAAGTTAAACTTGGATTCCCCAAGATTATGGGCAACAGATAATAATGAAAATTTTGTTTTGGAAAAATCTAGACATACCCATAATAATTTTGGATTTATAGTAGTAGATAATACGTATTCAATTGAAGGAAATATTGAAGAAAAAACAGATATTGAGATCAGCAATAAACCGTATTCGATAGTAAAATTTCAAAATGAAATTAATTTAAAGAAATCTGATGAAAATACAATTAAGTTTAAGACAAATACGGAGAATACATTTGATTGGACATTTTTAAGTGAAAACCCAAAATGGTTACTTAGAAGCAACCTAAATATTGTCAAAAACAACTTGAGAGTACTTGTTTTTGACAAAATGGGTTTAAGGATTAATAATCCAGATTTACAATGGAAGTCTGTTAATAAAGAGTCATGGAATTCAAAACACATATCATTAGAGTTAGGAGTTTTAGATATTAAAATCTCACATGATGGGATTGATGAGTTCGAAAGAGTTTTTAATATTGGTGATTTATGTTTGGCAACGAGTTCAGATAATAATAATCCACAGATTAGAGTAAATAACAATTCTTTCACTTTAGAAATATATAAATCGGATTTGTATGATGTCAATATAAATCTAAATAATATTGATTTTAAAATTGTAAATCCTTCAAAATTTCCAACTTCAATTAAAACTAGAATAAAAGCGAATAATCAAAGTTTAGGGCTAATTGCTGAAGTAATTTCACCTTTTCAAGGGGTTATATTAGTTGACCAAGAGGAGAATATTATAAAAGAAGAGGAAATATACCTAGATAAAATAAAAGGTTGGCGATTGATTGCACATTCCTTTGGGAAAGAATTTGAAGTCAGAATTTCTAATAACAAGAATCAAGAAATTATTATTTCAAAAAAGATCGAAAAAAAAATTAAGCCTTTATTTGAGTTTTATGATACTTTTAAAGCTCTTTTTCAGCTTTTTAATATTATCGATTCTGATAATTATTTAAAAATGGATATCTGCGAAATAATTCCAAATAGGAGAAGTAGAACAATTAAGAGCTACAAGATCAAACAGTTTTCAGAAACAATAACATGGGAAGTAAATGATGAAAATGTAATACGATTTAATGAGATTGAAAGTATAGATATTGCAAACAGTGTTTATGCTTTACCATTAGATTGTGATTTACAATATATTGATAAAGTTGAAATAAAAAAAGACTCTGACTTTTACTCAATTAATACTACTAACGTTAATAAGTTTATTCTCTTTTCAGATAAGAATTCAAAATTCAAAATTAAACCTGAGTTTATATGTGTTAATCCAGATAATGAATTAACGTCAATTGATGATAGAAATAATAGAATTGTTAATTACTCGCAGCTACTTTTATCCGAAGATTTCAGCAGTGAAGTATGGAATCGGTTTTGGATTTATTATTATTTATGCAAAGAGAATGACCTGCCTTTTGCAACATTTGATATTATAAAAGCAATTACAACATCATCAGAATTAGCATCAAAAGCATTTGCCTTTTTAGCTATAAAATTTGATGTAAAAGAATACAGATTTTCTGGAAATGATTTTGTAGAATTAGAAAATGATTTAGGATTTTCTTTCCATTGGGTTAAGCTATCAGATTGGGAAAATATTTGTGAAAGTTGCCCAGAAATATTTGAAGCACTTGCTGTAATGCTAAATTTTAAATCGAACAAACTAAGCCTGTGTTTACTTCAAAAAAGGAACACCAATACTTTTGTGTTTAATGCAGAATTAAATAACGTTAGGCAACGATTGGGAGAAAGTGTCATGAGTCAACTTCCTTCTTATGATATTAGTAAAGACAGGAATAAATATACTAAACCGATACCTCAAAAGCAATGGCACGACCAAGTTAATATTCTTGTAATAGCACCTTTAACTGTAGCATCTTCAATAAACGGTCTTAATACAGGGTTATGGCATGTAAATGGCGATAATTTTAGGAGAAGAATTAAGTATGTAGAAGACCTTGATAAGAAATGGTATGAAGAATCATTGATTTATTATTTAAACTAAAAGCAGAATGAGCCAAGAAATAAAATTCAAAAAAATATATACTGAAATTCAAGAAAGATTAAAAGATTCTATTTTATCCCTTTGGGCAACAGGAGACGCTCAATTTCAAGACTATCTAACAAATTTATTTGAACAAGAAAAATTGCTCGCTGAGCCAGTTTTTCAAAATACATTTCCATGGACCCCTGCTAAAGAGTCTTTTGGTGATTTAAGTAATTTGTTTCAAACTAGTTTCATTGAAAAACTTGATAAAATTAAAGGAGAATATGAGTTTCCAAAAAATAGAAGTCCTTATGTCCATCAAATCACAAGTTGGAATACACTTTTAAAAGAAAAAAAATCTATTGCAGTTACAACAGGTACGGGTTCTGGTAAAACAGAATGTTTTATGTTACCAGTATTACATGATTTGTACGAGAATTGTCAAAACGAAATTGGTGTCAGAGCAATTTTCTTATATCCGTTAAATGCCTTAATTGGTAGTCAGAAAAAAAGAATGGGTGCCTGGGTAAATGCACTGGATGGTTTGAAATATGCAGTTTATAATGGTAATACCGATGAAGATTCAACGGCTGCTAAAAAAAAGGAAGCTAAGTCTGAATTAATATCAAGAAAGCAAATTAGAGAAACGCCTCCTCAAATTCTTTTCACAAATCCATCAATGTTGGAATATATTTTAGTCCGTGATAAAGATGTCCCGCTTTTAGAAAATTCTAAAGGGAAATTACGTTGGATTTTATTAGATGAAGCACATACATTAGTAGGTTCAGCAGCGTCAGAAATGGCTTTATTAATAAGAAGAGTTGTGGATGCTTTTGAGGTTGATATTAAAGACTTACGATTTGCAATTACTTCCGCAACTGTTGGTAGTGGTGAAGAAAGTGAAAAAAGCTTAAAAGAGTTTATGGCTAATCTATGTGGTATTGAAAAGCATCAAATAGAAGTAATTACAGGTAAAAGAGAATTCAAAAATCTTCCAGATACTTTTCAAATTGATAATAAAAAGGAAATTGAGCTTTTAAGAATAAAAGTATACAATGCAGATGCTATTAGATTAACTGAAATAACAGATAGTCTAAACGTAAAGAAAAGTTCTATATATGAAAAACTAGAAATTGTAGATACTATTGTTGAAAATAAAAATAATGATGTTTCTATTTTACCCTTAAGGACTCATTTGTTTTCTCGTGGTATCGGTGGTGTTTATGTTTGCTCAAATCCAAATTGTGATAAACATAAAGATTTTGATTCAAAAAGTGTAATGGGGACAATGACCACTTATGCCGAAAAAAACTGCTCGTATTGTAATTTTCCTATGTTTGAACTAGTGGCTTGTCGTTCCTGTGGTAATGAATTACTAAAAGCAGAAAAACAACTGGAAAGAAACGGCAATGAAGTTTTAACACTTTCAACATCAATCAGTCAAGATAATTTTGTTGTGGATGATATTGATAGTGATGATAATGATGAAATAAGTGCAACTACACAATCTTTTTTCTTTACGAAAAGAAGTAATAATAAAAGATATGTTCCTCAAACATTGGAATTTGGTATTGATAATAATGGTAAAATAGATCGTAGTAAAGAAGTTTTTATTGAAGCGGATCGTGATGGTGAATGTGTCTGCCCTCATTGTTCAAATAATCTTGAAAATCCCTTACACTTCAGGATTTCTTCTTCATTTATGAACAGAATTTTATCAGATATATTTCTAGAGAATACTCCTGGTGCTGATGAAATCCGTTCTGAAATGCTTTGGGAAGGACATAAATACATTTCCTTTACTGATAGCCGTCAAGGAACTGCAAAAATATCAGCATTAATAAATATTGACAATGAAAACAATTGGATTCGTTCTCAAGTATTTCACAAGTTGTGGCAAGAACAATTAGGATTAACTGAAAATAATTCAAACGATGCTTTATTGAATATTCTAAAACAATCTTTAGAACACGCCACTAATTCAGTTCAAAAAAGAGCGATTCAAGAACAGATCAATATATTAAAACCTACTTCTACAGTAAATGCAAGATTATCATGGAAGCAATTATATGACTTTTTAAATTCTAAATCAGACTTAAAGACACTTTTTAAAAATAACAATCCACGAGAAGATAATTTCATAAATCTTGAAAAATATTCAAGAGCATTACTATTTGATAATTTTGCCAGAAGATTACCTAGAGAACGTTCTCTAGAAAATTTAGGAATGGTTAGTTTAGTCTATCCTGATTTAGACAATGTTCAATTGCCAAGAATTGCGGAGCAATATAATATTACAATTGAAGAATGGAAGAGTTTACTAAAAATTGGACTTGATTATGTAATTAGAAATCAGTTTTATTTTTTTATTGATAATTCTATGTATCCTTATTCAACATCATTTCTTAAAAGTTTTCAAATTCACAATGCGGATTCGTCTATAACAAATGCTAAAAAATGGCCTACATTCAAGAAAAATGAAGCTAGACCTAATAGACTTTCATTATTGTTATGTGCCGGGTTGGGTTATTTCAGTCTAGTTGAAATTACTAATAAGATTGAAGAAGATATCAATGAACTACTTCTTGAAATATGGAAATCGATAAGAGCTAATGTTTTAGAAATTGACGATACAGGATATAAATTAAATTTAGAACAAAAAACAAGACTTCAAATTCCCGAAGAGCTTTGGCTTTGTCCAGTCAAGAAACGTTTGATAGATACCCAATTTAAAGGTTTTTCTCCTTGGATTACGGGGTCTTTTACCGAAGATAATATCAGGCATTTTGAGATAAAGCAATCACAACCATACACATTTCCAAAATTCAATTTACCATTTAATAGAAATGAGCAAAATGAATTAGATCTTTCAGCTACAAAAGATTGGATTAGCATTAATTCAGTAGATTGGAAGCAAAACGGTTTATGGAATGATATTCACGAAAAGATAATTTTAAATAGACCACTATATTTATCTGGGGAACATTCGGCACAACAAAATGAAAAAAGATTAAAGCAATTAGAAGATAAATTTGAAAAAGCAGAGATAAATATACTCAACTGTTCTACAACTATGGAAATGGGTGTAGATATTGGTGGTATCTCGACAGTGGTAATGAATAATGTTCCACCGGGTCCTGCAAATTATTTACAAAGAGCAGGACGAGCGGGGCGTAGAAAAGAAAGTAAATCAATAGCTTTTACAGTTTGTGCTCCAAATCCAGTGGGTTTGAATGCTTTTAATACACCAACATGGGCTTTAACACACAAAATTGCACCTCCTTTTATTTCCTTTAATAGCTCACAAGTGATAGAACGTCACATAAATGCTTTCTTTCTTGGGAAGTTTGTACAAACTGATGAAGTAAAAGGAATTAGAGTTACCGATAAAATCGAAAGCTTCTTTTTTGATGAAGTAGAACCAATTGCCATAAAATTCGTAAGTTGGTTAATGAGCAATGAAGTGATAAATTTTTCAAATCAAGTAACTAATATTGTAAGAAATACAAGTTATGAAGATAAAAACTTCACCTATATTTTGAATAAAGTATTTTCAAATTTCAATCAAATACTTAATAAAGCTAGAAGTAAGAAAGAAGGTTTCGAAAGTAAACTAAAGGAGATGGAAGATGAATTTGGTAAAACCACCATCGCTTTTAAAGCTGTTAATATTCAATATCTACAGTTTCTTAATAAAAACGCATTGACTTTTTTGGCCCAAGAAGGTTTTTTGCCAACTGCAGGCTTGCCAACTGGTATTGTTGAATTTGACACAACAAATATTGAAACTTTAAATAAAAGTAATAATAGGAAAAAAGAAAATCCGTCATATTTTATAACAAGAGCATTGACGGAATTTGCACCAGGGAATAATATTGTTATTGATGGTATGAATTACCATTCTTCTGGGATTATTTTAGATGATAATAGAGGGAATCAAGCTTCCAAAGAAATAATCCAATTATGTAATTCTTGTGGTTATCAAAGAATTGTCGAAGTATCAGAAGGTCAGAATATTGAAACCGAATGTCCACATTGTCACAACCAAAACTTTAGAGGCTTAATTTCTGATAACGATGGGAACAAAGGTATTTTTACAGAAATGATTCAACCTGCTGGTTTTGCTGTCGATATTTATCAAACACCAAACAGGAAAATATCGGAATCATCAAGAATTCAATATGTTGATCCATTGTTGATTAATGTTAAGCCATGGGAGCAAAACAGCAATACTATTTACGATGTTAGAGAAAGTGAAGAGAATGGAGAGATTTTATACTATAATGTAGGGAATGGAAGTGGTTTTCATGTGTGTTTGCATTGTGGTAAAACAGCTTTGTCATTAGAAGAACTAATTGATCATAGAAGATTAAGAGGAGGTAAAGATGATAAGGGGGGGGCTGCATGTTCTGGTAATTTTTCAACATCAACCATAAGACCAAATGTAATTTTAGGAGGTCGCTTCAAAACTGATTTTTGTGAAATTAGAATTAGAGAAAATAATGCCTATTCAAAGAATGAAATTTTATTATATTCATTGGGTTCGGTTTTTGTGAAAGAACTTGCCAGTTATCTAGCTATTGAATTAGGGGAACTTGATTTTGGTATTAAGAGATATGATAATTATTCCACAATTTTCATCTTTGATACAACTAAAGGGGGTGCTGGATATGCTAATCAATTCTTTTTATATGCAGACGAAATTTTTAAACAATCTAAAAACAAGTTAGAATGTTTATGCAAAAATGCGTGTACAAAATGTTTAATTGACAGAAAAACACAATGGCATATCAATCTATTAGATAGAAATATTGCACTAAAATGGTTGAATAACATAAATAATTTTACAATTCCTGCTGAGATAATAAACAACTATCCTACAGCAAAGAGAATGATAGGAAGCATTAAACAAGAACTAACTAAATTAAACTACGCTTCAAAAATCAAACAAGTTTGGTTAACCGTAAACCCATTGGTACAAAATTGGGATTTAGATAGCATTTTATTTTTAGAGAATTTAAAAAGTAAATCGGTAGTCAATTTAGTTCTTAAAGGGGATCCCATAATTGCAAATAACCAAGATACAATGACATTAATTCAATTGGTGGCTAGGGGTTATAAATTATGGATTCAAAAGAATGTTGAAAACGAAGTATTGCCTACGGTTTCTTTTGTTCAACTACAAGACGGAACTCTTTACCAATATTTTGTAAACGATACTGTACATCTAGATTTAGATAATAATTGGGGAGAATCTAATAACGGAGAGCTTTATAGAGTAGATAGTACAAATATCGCCATTTTTCAACCATTAGAAACAGATAAATTAGTAAATACAGCGACTATTTTTGAAGCTTATCTTAATACAAATTCAGTTGTAAGTTCTGTAAATATTGCTGATGAAGTGCTTAATAAACTAGCGAATAAACTAGATTTAAAATCAAAAATGGGAGGGCAAAAGTTTGATGTATCCTATTCTGACCGCTATTTAAAAACACCATTTGCCTGTTTATTAATGCTACAATTCTTAAATAAACTGCAAGCAATATTAAATTTTGAAATAGATAATTTTACTTTTTATGGTCAAAAATTCTATAATGAAAGGACTCCAGTAAGGCTTTTCCACGAATTCAAAGATTATGAATCACGCGACAGTTACATAAAATTATTAAGTTATGAATTAGATGCATCTACGGTAAATACCGTATCTGATTCAATTCCACATTATAGATATTTCGAATTTAGTAATGATCGAGTTAAAATAATAATTCGACCAGATGCAGGAGTTGAACATGGATGGAGACTTTATGATAATAATTTAAAAGTAGAAGATATCAATACTTTGAATATTCAATTTGGTATTATTAAAATGAACAATCACCCTATTTTATATACGATCAGTATTGAAAATATTTAACTGTGCAGATATACCGCACAAATAATAAATACATTTGCGAAGTAATTATTAAAACAAAGATTTATGTCTGATATGGTTGGTAAGGTAGAGAAAAAAATGCTGGATGAAATTTCAGAGAAAATTTGGTCCTCTTTTAATATTTTAAGAGGTGAGATTAGTGCTGATGATTTTCATTTAGTATTATTTTTATTAACTATCAAGAGAATTGGTTTTAAATATGAGTTTTTATCAAATCCTGTTGAGAATCAAGTTTCTATTCTTGATTTTTTACGACATTCTGATAATGTTAATGCTTCAAGTATTGTTGATATTTATGGCGTTTATGATTCTTTAATCTATCGTTTACCAAAGGAAAAACTCGTACAATTATATGAAGTTATAGACTCTATAGATTCTAAAATACTAGATGATAATTTCTTAGAAATATTTGATTTCATTTTATATAAGTTTTTACAATCTTTAGGTAAATTTTCAGGCGAATTTATTTTACCTATTGAGTTAAGTAGGTTCATGATAAATATTGCTAATCCTAAACACAATGCAATCATTTATAATCCGTTTGCAGGAGCAGCTTCTTTCGGAGTTTTAGCTCCTGAACAAAGTAATTACATAGGTCAAGAAATTAATCAAACAACATGGGTTGTAGGGGTTTTAAGATTATTAGCGACCAATTCATTTCATTCCAAATCATTAATTTTAGGAGACTCTATTAAACAATGGAATCCAACAAGCCTAAAGTTTGATTTAATTATTGCATCACCACCTTTTGGAATGAGATTACCTTTTGGAATATCAGGTAAATGGGGTACAATCAGAAACTTTGAAAATTTTGCGATTGAAAAAGGGTTAGATGATTTAAAGAATGATGGTAAAATGATTATTTTAGTTCCAGAAAGCTTCCTGTTTTCTAGTGGACAAATTGCAAATTTGAGATACCATTTAATTGAACAAGATTTAATAGAATCGGTTATTTCATTTCCAAATGGAATTTTGCATCATACTGCTATTAAAACTTCTGTTTTAGTGATTAATAAAGCTAAAAAAAGTAAAGGATTTATAAATTTCATTATTGCTGATGATTTTGTAATTAATGGTGTGAATAAATCTAAAACACTTAAAGATTTAGATTTTGTTGAAACTATTTCGAAAGGAAAAGAGAGTAGTTTTTTAAAGAAAATCTCCAATGAAGAGGTTAAATCGCATGACAGAGTTTTAGATTGTCAAAGATACTTTTTAGAAAATTTTGATGGTGTGAAATTGAATGAATTTGTCACTAGAATAAGAGGACAAAGATTCAATTCTGGTGAAAATGGTAAATGGGTTAAAATTAAAGACCTTAAGGACGATAACCATAATTTCTATTTAGATATTGATAAAATTGAAGAAATTCCATTTATCAGACGGGTAAGTAAAATTGAAGAGAGCTGTTTATTGATTTCTAAAATTGGTAGAACATTAAAACCTACTTTTTTTGAATTTAGTGGTGAATCAATATATATTAATGATGATATTTTAGCATTAAGAGTAGATAAGAAAATTGGCTTACCAATTTTTGTTGTAATGGAATTCTACAAAGATTATGTTATAGAGCAAGCCAACTCATTTAGAAAAGGGGCTGTTATACCATTTTTAAAAGTTTCTGATATTTTATCTATAAAATTTGATTTACCTAATTTGCTTGAACAGCAAAAACAATTAGATTATTTTATTGAATTGACTTCTAAACTTTATGATTTAGAGCAACAAAGAGACAATCTAAAGAGTGGTATTAAAAAACATCAATTTGACGAATTTGCTTCGTTAAAGCATTCTTTAGGAGCGCCAAGACAAAATATTTTATCAAATGCAAAAACTTTAATTAGATTTTTTGAGAATAATAATTCCAATGAGTTTAAAGTTGTTAATGCAAAGTTTTTTGAGCGTTATGGTATCGAATTGAAAGAAGTTTTTAATCAATTTAAAAATGATATTAATCAAATAAGTACTATTCTTGAAAAAGGAGAAAATGGTTTGTTAGTTAATGATTATAAGAAAGAACTAATTTCTTTATTTGAAATTAATGAATTTATAAAAGGGCTATCAAATAATGGTTTTAATTTCAAAATCAACCCCAAACCTTTGAGTGATGTTGATACTATTGAAAAATATTTAGAGTGTAATTTAACATTATTGAAAATCCTTTTTGATAATATTTTTACAAACGCAAATAAATATGCTTTCGATAGTTTCGATGAAACGAATGAAGTTGTTATTGAATTAGGATTAATTGGTAATCAATTAGAAGTTTCAATAAAAAATAATGGTAAACCTTTCCCAAAAAATTATAGTAAGGAAAAGTTTATTTCAAAATTTAGCACGAATAATGTTAATAAAGGAAAAGGCATTGGTGGTTACGATATTAATAGAATAGCCGCATATTTTGGAAATGAGGATTGGACTTTTGACTTAAATACTAATCCACTATATCCAGTAGTTTTTAAATTTTTATTCCCTATTAAAAATAGTGTAAATGAGCAATAAAGTATATAATATTCTTTGGGTAGATGATGAACATGAAGATATGCCTGCATTTAAACGGCTAGCTTTAGATTTTGATTTAAAATTGGTCCCGTTTAAATCTTTAGATGCTGGGATGGCTGAATTGGAAAGGAATTTAGTTTTATATGATAGTGTTCTGTTAGATGCAAAATTCTTTGAGAAAGAAGATGATGTTGCTGATACGGAAGATACAGATTATGTTCATAGGGCAAAGGAGCGTATTTTACAACTTCCAAAGAAATTTGACATTCATATTCTAACAGGTCAAGCTGAAGCTTTTGATAGTAGCGATTTTAAAAAAGCTTTTAAGAAAGTGTTTAAAAAAGGGATTTCTGAAGATGTAGAGGCATTGTTTAATAATTTGAAAGTTTCGGCTGAAGGTCAGTTAGATTTTCAAATAAGAAATGAATACAAACGAGTATTTGAAATTGGTAACGAAAAGTATTTAGGTTCAAAAATTTATGAACCAATAAGCAATCTATTGAAACAAATTAAAACAACAAATGATTTTGAACCAACAAAAGATAATTTGTTGCCATTAAGAAAAATTATAGAAAATAGTTTTGATATATTATTTGAATTGAGTATCATTCCAGAAGAAATCTATAAAACTGGGTTAAATCCAACAGTTAAGTTTTTGTGTAATAACAGAAATAATTCCGGATATAGTTTAGTTAAAGATTTTATGCATCCTTCTATGGCGTATTTCTTTGACAATCTTGTATTTATTACTCAAGATAGTCAGCACGATAAAAAAGGTTTAAAGCTAAATGTGGATGAGTATATCTCAAATATTAAATCTCCTTATCTATTCAAAAGTTTAGTTTTTCAACTATTAGATTATTTAATATGGTTAAAACAATTTATTGATGAAAATCCTAATAGAGAACTTAATGCAAATTTATGGATCAAGGATAAAAATATTGAAATAGCAACAAATGAGAGTTATCGAATGGGGCAATTGGAGCAGGATGAAAAAGGACATTATCATATTGGGGAATATGTTTTACAATATCGCAAAATTCATGGAAATTATGATATTGGTGATAAACTTGAAATTACCAAGTCAATAGAAAACACAAGTACAACAAAAGATAAGTATCCATTTTTTGCAATAAGTTTTAAACAAATATAGTTTATATTGATGTAGACGCATTCCATATACTGGTTTTTCCTTTACAAAGTAAACCAATAAAAAAATTAAATTATGGCTGGCAAAATTTCTATCCAATGTACTGAATATGTTACTTAAATTGATGTAAATGATATTCTAAAACACCAATTAGATGATAAAATAAGACTAAAGTACCAACAGAAAATGAGCGAACAAGCAAAAGAAATGATATTTAAAAAGGAAGCTTTGTAAAAAGCCAAAGCCAATTTTTAAAAAAAAAAGAAACAAGAAAACGAAATTTTGCTAATAGTTCAGAACAATATAAAAAGTATCTGGAAAAGAAATTACTAGAAAGATTAAAAAAAGTGGAAGAGGAAAGCAAAGATAGAGTGGTTATATGCAATTTCATGACCAAGTAATGGAATTAGCTAAAGAAGATTGGCTAGCTACTTAATTCTCATTAGCTACGATTGACGGAATAAAAAAGGGTCTAATTGACCATAGTTACAGCTCCAAATGCACAATCTCATAAACGTATGATTAAAACCTTAAGAAAATGGGGAGTTTATATGGATGAAGTTTACTTTTTAGGAGGTTTCGCAAATGATAATATTTTAAAAGCAATGAGAACAAATTTTCTTCGATGATCAAGATTATCATTTAGTAGAAAGTTCAAAAGTAGTACCTTCGGCGCAAGTTCCATATTTGAGCACTTCAAAATTAAATTCAATATCACAAAATAATTAAACATACCCAATGATCACAGGCGACTTAAAATCTCAAATAGATAAAATCTGGAACGATTTCTGGACAGGTGGAATTTCAAACCCTCTAACGGTGATTGAACAATTCACCTACCTCATTTTTCTAAAACAGTTGGACGACAAACAAACCCTTATTGAGAAAAGAGCAAATATGCTGGGAGTAACTACCGATAAGCCCATCTATTCCCCTGAACAAAAGGAATTACGCTGGAGTACCTTCAAGGACAAAGACCCGGAAGTGATGTTTGAATTATTCACACGTCCGCAAAGACATTTGAATGACGTTACCGTTTTTGACTTTATGAAAACACTGGGTAAAGATGGTGGTGCGTTTACCGAATACATAAAAGGCGCAACCTTTATGATTCCAACGGCAAAATTATTAGACCGTGTGGTGCAACAAATTGACAAACTACCTCTGGACAACCGCGATACCAAAGGAGATTTATACGAATACATGCTAGGCAAAATTGCTGAAGCAGGAACTAATGGACAATTCCGTACCCCACGTCATATTATCCGTATGATGGTCGAGATGACCCAACCCAAAAAAGACGATACCATTTGTGATCCCTCTTGTGGAACAGCAGGTTTCTTGGTTGCAGCTTCCCAATTCATTCACGAGAAACACGAAGACTGGTTTATAGAAGAACAATTCCGCGAACACTACAACAAAAACATGTTCAACGGAATAGAAATCGATCCATCGATGATGCGTATTTCGGCCATGAACTTGCAATTGCACGGCATGGAAAACCCAACGCTTATTGGAAATTCTGCTTTGAGCGAGAGTAACGGCATAAGCAGTCAGTACTCTTTAATCTTGGCCAATCCACCGTTTAAAGGCGCTTTGGATTATGATGAGGTAGAAAGCAGTTTACTGAACGTAACCAAAACCAAAAAAACCGAATTACTATTCTTAGCCTTGATTTTGAGAATGCTAAAACTAGGCGGTCGTGCCGCCGTGATTGTACCTGATGGGGTATTGTTTGGCAGTTCTGGAGCACACCAAAACATTCGTAAAGAACTGGTCGAAAACCAACAACTGCAAGCCGTAATCTCGATGCCAAGCGGCGTTTTTAAACCCTACGCTGGAGTAAGCACCGCCATTTTATTCTTTACCAAAACCAACTCGGGTGGTACGGATAAAGTTTGGTTCTACGATATGCAAGCTGACGGTTTTAGCCTTGACGACAAACGGAATCCACAAATTTCAGAAGAAGTATTCGAGCAATGTTTCGCTGACCCTAAAAGTGTCTTGAAAGAATTCAAGGGCAAATGTGACATCCCCAACATTTTGTTGGACTGGAAAAAGTTCACAAGCAATGTCACCCTGAGCGAGTCATCCCGAGCGCAGTCGAGGGACGAAGGGCAAGATAGAACCCAAAAATCCTTCCTTATCCCAAAAGCCGATATTGTAGCCAATGACTACGACCTCAGTATTAACCGCTACAAGGAAATTATCTATGATGAAGTGGTATATGAAAAACCACAAACGCTCATTGCGGATATTAAAGCAATTGATAAAAAAAGGTTGGAAGCGATGGCTGATTTAGAAAAAATGTTGGGGTAATTAAGCGGAGTAAGAGGGATTCTAGCCCCCGGGAAATAATGACAGAGAGGAAGGGATTCGAATACACGACCTCAGGGTTATGAATCCTGCGCCCTTTTAAACAGCCTTAGTGACCTTGACTGGAATCAAACCTATGACCCTTTAATTAATAAGGTGACCGCGACAGGTTCAAACTAGAAACCCTCGCAATCGCAGAAGGGTTCGAACCTTCGACCGCCTGCTTAGAAGGCAGATGGTAATTTTATAGTCCTGCAAGTTTTTTTTAACCTTGTAGGTATTAGTGAACTCAAATATAAAATAAATTAGATTAGAAACAATATTAGAATTATGATAGAAAGCTTTAAAGAAATAATCCATTTATTTACTGATAAATCAAAATCTTGGGGTTATAAAACGGCTGTGTTTATTTCCATTATAGGTGTTGTTTTTCTGGTTGATTTTTGTTTCAATGTAAGCTATAATATTACGCTAAATAATAAAATTTCACAATTAGAAAAAATACAAAAATTAAAAATTGGGTATTCAAACGATACTCTGAAATTAAAAAAAATAGAGCAAATTGAAAATCAAGTCATAAACAAAGTTCATTACACCGATTATATAAAAGAAAACTTATTTGAAAGTTCAAATATTAAAATTGTTTCCAAAACAGTAGCAAGTAGCACAAAAAACCAAATTAAAAAAGCTAGTATCACTAAACCTAGCTTCTCTTTGTTTTGGATGGTAATAACTTCTAATTTTCTATTAATAATAATTTTACCCTTTTTGATATTTATGCCTTTGTTTCCAAGTACTAAAATTACTTCCGAGGTTCTATTAGGATGGTTTGCATCTCTTGTTTTTATCTCAGGAATAATTTGTTTCATAACGTGGATTTCATATCAAATACCATTAGTCTTAAATAATCCTAATTACAACTACATATTAAATTTTATTATACATATGGCTTTTATAATTTTAATTGCACGAATGAACAAAAACAAACAGAATTAAATGAAAACAGTTAAAATACTTGAAACAGTTAAAATCATAAATGATACTGTAAAAAAATTTGATGGAATAAGATGTTTTCTTAGTACCGGAGATTTAGATTTAACTGAAATAAAATCTTTAGAAGATGTTACATATTTAGGCAAACCATCAAGAGCAAATCAAAATGTAAAAAAAGATGATATTATTTTAGCTAGGATGCAAGGCACTGTTAAAGTTAAAATTATTGATTCTGATGAAGAGAATATTATAGTTTCAACTGGATTTATGGTTTTAAGATGTAATAAAGATATTGATAACAGATTCATTTTTCATTATTTAAAGTCAAATCTATTTCAGTCAAAAAAGGACAAATTATGTTCCGGTGCGACACAAAAAGCTATTAACAATAATAAGTTTGCTGAAATTCAAATCCCCCTACCCAACCTACCAACCCAACAAAAAATCGCCGCCATTCTAGACAAAGCGGATGAACTACGCCAATACAACAAACAACTCATTACCAAATACGATGCCCTAACACAAAGCTTGTTTTTGGAGATGTTTGGGGATCCAGTGAGAAATGAGAAAGGTTTTCCATTAAAGCAATTAAAAGAGTTTGGATCATCAAGATTGGGAAAAATGCTTGACGGAAAAAAAATTATTGGGAATAATTTAAAACCGTATTTAAGAAATTCTAATGTACAATGGTTTCGTTTTCAATTGGATGATTTACTCCAAATGGATTTTGACGAAAAAGACAAGATAGAATTCAGTTTATTGTTTGGCGACATTTTAATGTGTGAAGGTGGAGAAATTGGAAGATGTGCTATCTGGAAAGATGAGACCGCAGATTGTTATTTTCAAAAAGCTATACACCGAATTCGTTTAAATGACAAATATGTATTACCAGAATACTTTGTTTACATGTTTAAAAAAATATCGGATAATGGAGGTTTAAATGAATTTAAATCTGCAGCAACCATTTCGCATTTGACAGGAGAAAAGTTAAAAAAAATGAGATTGCCAATTCCTCCAATCAAACTCCAAAACCAATTTGCAGAACGCGTACAAATGATCGAAACCCAAAAACAACAAGCGCAAGAAGCTTTAGCTAAAAGCGAGAATTTGTTTCAGGGTTTGTTACAACGAGCGTTTAAGGGGGAGTTGAATTAATTTATTATAACCAAACATTATGGGTTTTTTTAAATCGTTTTTTGATGTTACGAAACTACCAACAAAGATTTTTCTTGTTGCTTCAATTGTCACGGGAGTATTTATTTTTTCTGGTTCAGTAATTTTAAAGAAACTCCATTTGGATAAATTTGACGAATATGCAGGTTATATAGGTCTGACCTTTTTATTTTCAACAATTCTTGTAATAATAAATCTAATTATATGGATATTCAACAAATTACATTTTGAATACAAGTCAAAAAAATTAAAAGCGGGATACAAACAAATTCTCACAAAATTAGATCCTAAAGAAAAACTGCTCTTTTTTCTAAAAAAAATAATTGTCTGGTTAGAAACTTTACATTATAAATATTCTTTTACAGAATTAGATGACATAGCATATTCATCATTATCTCCTATTGATAATGGAGATGAAAACGGGCATTATTCAAAAGCATTGTTATGGGCTTTAAAAAACAGAAAAAAGGAAGATATCAAAAACATTGCTCTGACAGGACCTTACGGATCTGGTAAAAGCAGTATCCTGAAAACATTTCAAAAAAATCATAAAGGAAATGATTTAAAATTTCTGAATATTTCTTTAGCAACATTCAAAGAAGAAAAACCCCAATTCGATGAAAATGGTAAAAAAATTGAAGTCGATAAAACTGAACTGTTGAGGCTGATTGAAGTAAGCATACTTGAACAAATTTTTTATCATGAAAAAGATAAGAAAATCCCTGATTCACGGTTTAAAAAAATAAAGAGTTATAGCACTATTAAATTAATCCTTTATTCATTTGCTTATTTACTATTTTCAGTAGCGACATATAACTATTTCAATCCTAATTTCATCCAAAGTATTTTTAAAGATATTGTAATAAACAGCACTTTAGGCAATATCATTCATTATGGTGAAATATTAATAATTGTATTAGGTCTCTTTTTTACAATTCTAAAATCAGTTAGAATTCTAAGTGCGATTGCAGTTAATAAACTAAAATTTCAAAATGCAGAAATCAGTATCGGAGAAAACTTGAATAAGTCTATTCTAAATCATCACATAGATGAGATACTTTATTTTTTTTCTGTTCGCCCATATAATGTTGTTATAATTGAAGATTTAGACAGGTTTCAGGAAACAGAAATATTTACTAAATTAAGGGAAGTTAACCTACTACTAAACAGTTCAGAGAAAACAAAGAAAAAAGAAATAGCCTTTGTTTATGCGGTAAGAGATGATATGTTTACGGATAAAGAACGTACAAAATTTTTCGATTTTATTATTCCAGTCATTCCGGTAATCAATTCTTCAAATTCAAGCGAGATATTGTTCAAAAAAAGAAATGAGCTTCAATACAAATTGAGCGATAATTTGATTGAAGATATTTCATTCTTTATTGATGATATGCGATTACTCCACAACATATCTAATGAGTTCTATTTGTATAAAGAAAAACTAAATGAAAATCTAATACATGATAAATTGTTCGCCATTCTTACTTATAAGAATATTTATCCAAATGATTTCATGAAATTGAGTTGTAATGAAGGGGATCTTTACAATATATTTTCTTCTAAAACTAAAATCATTAAAAAAGCTATTGACGAAATCGAAAACAAAATTGTAGAATGTAAAGAACAGATTGTAGAATTTGAAAATGTTTATATTGATAATACTAAAGACCTTCGTCTTTTGTATATTGCCCGAATTGTTGAAAAATTACCTGGTTTTAAATCTTTTATTATCAATGGGACAACAATTAAATATGAGACTATTCTTAATGATCAAAACTTTGATTACATAAAATTAGTAAATTTCAAATATAATCAGTTGAAATTAGATCATTATGGCAGGGACACAATTCAAGAAAAAAGTCCTGATTTTAAATTTACGGAAATTGAGAAATTAGTGAATCCTTCAAGATCATATCTTGATAGGGAAAAGGAGATCGTGGAAATAAAAAATGGAAAGATTAATGCTTTAAAAATCAAAATACAGGAATTAGAAAAACAAAAGCAAACAGTAAGAAACTTCAAAATAAGGGAATTACTCATATCTAACCAATCATTTGAAATTGAGATCGGTGAAAACCTTAATAGAAATCTTGTAATGATTTTATTGAGAAATGGTTATATCGCAGAAGATTATACAGATTATATTTCCTTATTTCACGAAGAAAGTATTACTCGTTCAGATTATCACTTCCATATCAATATTAAGAATGGCAACAGACAACCTTTTGACTACAAGCTTTCAAAAATTGAAAAATTAATTCCTAAGATAAACCCTTTAGATTTTCAAACGGAATATATACTGAATTATAATCTCTTGAATTATTTACTTAGCCATTCAAGCAATTATAATAAACAAATAGAGGCAATTTTTAGCAAACTTAAAGATGAATCAAAAGAGTCTGTTGAATTTATTAAAGGCTATTTCGAAATTTCTCAAAAAGAGGAAGCCTTTATAAAATTACTTTGTAATAAATGGTCTAACGTATGGGGATTCATTGAATCAAATCCTGATTTTTCGGAAAATTTAAAACAGGATATTTTTAAAAGTATCATCGAATTTGGGGATATAAATGCTATACAAGATATTGCTAAACAATCCGCATTCAAAGGAGTAATTGTATCTGATCCACTATTCTTTAATATCACGGATAGCTACGAGAAACTTAAAAAAGTTATTGTAGAATTAGGTATAAATTTTAATGAAATTGATTTTGAAAATTCTCCAGATGAAATGCTGAATTTCATATATGAGAAAAATCACTATGAGCTTAATATCGGAATGGTTACCTCAATAATTAAAAAATATGGCGAATTCAATCAGGTAGAGTTTGACAATTCTAATTTCTCTTTAATTAGGAACTCGAAAGCAAATCAATTAATTCAAAATATTGAAAAAAATATAAATAAATACATTGAAGATATTTATTTGAAAATTTCCAGTAATATCAATGAGAAAGAAGAATTTCTTATTGATATATTAAATAATAAAGATTTAAAAATAGATAATAAGATATTAATCATCTCACAGGTCGAAACCAAAATTATAAAGCTTTCAAAAGTTAAAGATTCAATATTGTATCCTGTATTACTTGAGAAAAATAAATTGGTCCCTTCTTGGGAAAATTTGCTATATGTTTATAATAACCAAAATTCTGAGGAGGAAGAAGAAGGTGAAGAAGATGTACTAACTGAAAACGAAATTTCAGTATCCACTATGAATTTTATTAGTATTCTTGAAAATGCGGAAGAATTATCAAAAGTAAAAATTCCAAAAGAAACGGATACTTATAAAGATTTTTGGAAAAAATTAATTCAATCAGATGAAATAACTGAGGAATCATTTGATTTAATTACTAAGTCAAGTCCATGGTGGTATAGTGATTTGGCTTTTGAAAATTTATCAGAAAACAAGATCAAATCATTGATAAATAATACTTGTGTAAATCCTGTCGCAAAAAGTTTTGTTTCCTTAAAGGAAAATTTCGATGGCTGGAATATATATTTATTAGAAAAACTAAAATCTCATTATTTTAAAATTCTCGACCAAATAACATTTGATAGTGATGATTTGGAATTAGTACTAAAATCTACGAAATTAAATAATTCTGAAAAATTGCAGATTTTGAAAAATTGTGGTGAAGAAACAATTATCACAAATAACAATTTGAAACTATTAAGCACAATTTTGCTTGATGATAATTCTTTTATCATAAGTGATACAGTCTTAAATGCTATCCTCATTAACAATAACGTGCCTATAATTAATAGGATAAAACTATTTATTAAAAATTCAAGCAAATATGATATTTCGTATATTGAATCTTTTTTGAAAATTTTAGGAGGCGTTTATTCGCAGATAACAGATACTAGTTCAAAAGCAAAAATTCCAAAAAGTGAAGATAATAGGCAACTATTAAAAATATTGGAAGATAAAAATTATATATCATCAGTTTCGGTACTTGAAAATGATTTCAGAGTAAATCATAAAGGAAAGAGAAAATAAACACATTAGCTTTTAATCTTATTCAAGAGTAATATATAAGTATTATTTTGGGGTTATAGCTTATTATTTTAAAGCATTATAATAAAATGGCATTACCAATAAACATAACCGATTTAGTTAACGGACAAGCTATAGAATGGGAACGTCTTGAATTCAAAAAAGGCTGGAATCCAGAAGAAATTGTACATACCATGTGTGCGTTTGCCAATGACATCAACAATTGGGGTGGTGGCTACATCATTGTAGGTATTGCGGAAAATGATGGAAGACCTATCCTACCCCCTGCGGGTTTAGCACCCGAAAGTTTAGATAGAATTCAAGGTGCGGTTTTAACCCTTGCCTATCAATTGCTTCCTAACTATTTTCCGTTACTGCAACCTTATGTGCTGCAAGGGCAACATATTTTAGTATTATGGTGTCCTGCTGGTGATAACCGTCCATACACAGCACCAATAACACAAGGAAAAGGAGCTTTACGCTATCCTTATATTCGATATGGTTCGCGCAGTATTGTTGCGAAAGACGACAATTTAAGGCGACTGCAAGAACTAACGGCTCGCATTCCTTTTGACGATAGGATAAATGGTAAAGCAACCATTGACGATTTAGATTTGGGATTAATACAAGCTTTTTTGCAAGAAGTAAAAAGTGATTTGTACGAAGAAAGCAAACAAATTCGTTTTTCAGATTTATGCCTGAACATGAAAATTGTAAATGGCCCAAAAGAAGCATTACGTCCGTTAAATGTTGGACTGTTGTTTTTTTCTCGCAATCCCGAAAAATTCCTAGATCGTTCCTGGATTGAAGTGGTAATTCATAAAGACAAAACCGGTAAAAATTTTTCCGAAAAGTATTTCAAAGGTCCTTTACACCATCAACTAAGAGCCGTATTAGACTATTTCAAAAATAATGTTATTGAAGAAATAGTAGAAAAAGTGGCATATAAAGCAGAAGCTAACCGCCATTTTAATTTTCCTTATGAAGCTATAGAAGAGGCTTTGTCCAATGCAGTGTATCATAAAAGCTATGAAATGGACAAACCTATTGAAGTACAGATATGGCCGGACAGAATAGAAATTCTAAGTTTCCCTGGACCAGTTCCACCAGTTGATGCGCAAATATTAAAACAAAATAAACGCATAGTGGCTCGTGATTATCGCAACCGCAGAATAGGTGATTTACTTAAAGAATTACACCTAACGGAAGGAAGAGGTACAGGTTTCCCTACCATCAGAAATGCGATGAAGGAAAACAATTCGCCTGAACCTGTTTTTGAAACAGACGAGCAAAGCACTTATTTCCTTTCGGTGCTGCAAGCAAAAGAACAAATAATTACAGCTGTCGAGAAAGTTCCTTTCAATAATTTGGAGGAGCTTAGTCACTTTTTAAACACACTGAGCGACCAAGTTAACGACCAAGATAAAACCAGCGACAGCAAGGAAAGTGAGATTTTAAAGAACGCCTTAGCAAGACTTAACGACCAAGCTAGCGACCAAGCTGTTCAAATCATAGAAAGCCAGCTTAATGATAAATTACTAGCTATTTTGAATGTATTGGAAGAGCCTAAAAAAAGAGTTGAAATTCTAGAACATATCGGATTACGTAATCATTCTGATAATCGAGAAAAATATTTAGATCCATTAGTGAATTTAGGATGGATAGAAATGACAATTCCAGAAAAACCAACACATAAAGACCAAAAATACAAACGTACTATTCAGGGAGAAATACTTTATAATTTAATATTTGGTATAAAATAATGTAGTATTTTAGTGGCATCAATAAAAAACCATGCAAAGCAACTTTACCTTTCTTCAACAAGAATTTCCAGAAATCTACCGAGAAATTGCAGATGCCGAAAAACACACGTTTACAGCACCTCGTTATGCGGCTCTGCTGTGTAGAAGTACACTGGAAAAAGTGTTGTTTTGGCTATATAAAAATGATGAAGATTTAGAGTTGCCTTATGACACCAAATTAGGTGCCTTACTCCACAACGAAAGTTTCAAAAACATACTTAAACCAAGTATGCTAATGGAATTGGACATTGTGCGCTTGAATGGTAACAATGCAGCTCATGGAAAAACCGTTAAGGCTTTAGACGCATTGCAGTCTTTGAAAAATAGCTTTCGCTTTTTGACTTTTTTAAGCAAATATTACAGCGAAAATAATCCTGATATTTCAGAATTTGACGAAAAAGTAATTCCGTATGGAGATACCAATGATAAAAACACAAAACAGCTCCAGGCTCTTGCCGAAAAGCTGGAAGAAGAGCGTGCCGAAGCGCAAAAAGCATTAAAAGAACAAGAAAAACTAGCCGAAGAAAACGATTTACTGCGCAAACAATTAGAAGCACAATTGCAACTCATTGCGGAACGTAAAGAAGAACGTTTTCAAGAAATCTCGTTAAAACAAGCTATTCCGGAACTGACATCCGAACACCAAACACGCCTTATACTAATAGATTTACTATTGAGAGAAGCAGGTTGGGATAAGCTGAGAGAAGGGCGAGAAATAGAATTTGAGGTTACAGGAATGCCATTAACCACAAATCCATCAGGAAAAGGTTTTGTAGATTATGTGTTATGGGGCGATAATGGTTTGCCATTAGCAGTTGTAGAAGCCAAAAGTACCATTCACTCTGCATCCAAAGGAAAGCACCAAGCCACTTTATATGCAGATTGTCTAGAAAAAAGCACGGGGCAACGTCCCATTATTTTTTACAGTAATGGTTTTGAAACTCACATTTGGGACGATACTTTTTATCAAGACAGAAAAATACAAGGTTTTTATACCAAAGAAGAATTACAAGTTCTTATTGAAAGACGTTTTGCACGTAAAGATTTAAGAGAATTTGGAGTAAATACAAATATTGCCGGAAGATATTATCAACTGGAAGCCATCAAAAGAGTAGCGGAACACTTGGTAACCACCAACCAAAACAAACTTAAAGGAACAAGCAGGAAAGCTTTGCTGGTGATGGCAACCGGGAGCGGAAAAACCAGAACCGCAGCGGCAATGGTAGATATGTTTACCAAATGCAACTGGGCGAAAAGAATATTGTTCTTAGCGGATAGAAATGCTTTAGTTACACAAGCCAAGAATGCTTTTAAGGAACATTTGCCGCACTTATCAGCCATTGATTTAACTAAAGAAAAAGAAGATAATGGTACCAGAGTCGTTTTCTCGACCTACCCAACCATTTTGAATAAAATTGACAGTCTCAAAAACGAAGACGAACGCTTTTATGGTGTTGGTCATTTTGATGTAATTATCATTGATGAAGCACACCGCTCCGTATATCAAAAATACCAATCGATTTTTAATTATTTCGATTGCATCCTAATTGGTTTAACCGCTACGCCAAAAAAAGAAATCGATAAAAACACCTATGGTTTATTCGAAATTGAAGACGATAATCCGACTTATGCTTACGAATTAAACAAAGCGGTTGCGGACAATTATTTGAAGCCACCAAAAGCATTTAAAATCCCGCTGAAATTTCCAAGGGAAGGTATTGTATATGATGACCTTTCACAGGAAGATAAAATACGCTTCAAAGAATTGTTTGGTGTTCAATTTGGTGATGAAAACCAAGTTTGCAATGTGAATAAAAGCCAGATCAATACCTGGTT
>NZ_JASCRZ010000006.1:0-247302 GCF_030010385.1 Flavobacterium algoritolerans
CGCAATCGGATAGGCTCCCACATTAGAGAACTGAGTCGCGGTAGTAGCTAAGGTATAGTTGATGGTATCTCCATTAACCGCACCACTAACAATAGCAGTAAGTGCAGGATTAAGGTCCCCGTATACTTTGGTTTGATCATCCGCCACCACAGTCACATTAAGGACTTTCGGAGTCACAGTCAACGTAGCAGGATCAGTAGTTGTATTGATACATGTTCCAGTTAAAAGAACACGATATTTGTAATTACTCATTGCAACTGTAGGGTTTGCAATTGTTAATGTTGGTGTTGTAGCATTAGAATAAATACTATTATTTGTAATATTTGTATATCCAGTACCATTATTTACTTGCCATTGATATGTAGTTACATTAGTCGCTACTACTGAAAAACTTATATTATTACCATAAATAATATTCTTATCTGCTGGTTGGCTAGTTATTACAGCTTTAGGATTAATTAAAACAGTAATTGCTTTTTTGGGTCCTAGGCAAGAATTACTTTCTTCAGCCACATAGTATGTGAATTGTCCTGCAGTACTTGTGCTAGGAGTTAAAACAGTTTGCGGTGTTGAATTTAATGAAGAAAAATAATATAGATTATTGGCAGGATTACTAACAGTTGCTGTTAGTGCTTGGGGGATGTCTCCTTGACAATATTCAACATTGTTAGCATTTGGTGTTCCTGGTAATGGATTGATAGTTAATTTAACGGCTGTTCTAGTTATACTAGAGCAAGTGCCGTTGGAAGATTGAGCATAATATGTTTTTGTTCCTATGCCAACTTGAGTAGGAGACGAAACTACATTACCTGCAGTTGCTGCATCATACCAAGTGATGGTTCCACCCGTTGCAGTTGCAGTCAGAGTTTGAGTAGTAGTTCCATCAGTACATACTGTTTGATTACTAGCAGTTGGAGCTGCAGGAGCTACATTGATAGTTAATTTAACAGCAGTTCTAGTTAAGCTTGAACAAGTACCGTTATTAGCTTGTGCATAATAAGTTTTAGTACCTACACCAACTTGAGTAGGAGAAGAAACTACATTACCTGCAGTTGCTGCATCATACCAAATGATGGTTCCGCCCGTTGCAGTAGCAGTAAGAGTTTGAGTAGTAGTTCCATCAGAACATACTGTTTGATTAGTAGCAGTTGGAGCTGCAGGAGCTACATTGATAGTTAATTTAACAGCAGTTCTAGTTAAGCTTGAACAAATACCGTTATAAGCTTGTGCATAATAAGTCTTAGTACCTACACCAACTTGAGTAGGAGAAGAAACTACATTACCTGCAGTTGCTGCATCATACCAAGTGATGGTTTCGCCAGTTGCAGTAGCGGTAAGAGTTTGAGTAGTAGTACCATCGGTACATACTGTTTGATTACTAGCTGTTGGAGCTGCAGGAACTACATTGATAGTTAACTTAACAGGGGTTCTAGTTGAGCTTGAACAATTATTGTTAGAAGCTTGCGCATAATAAGTCTTAGTACCTACACCCACTTGGGTAGGAGAAGCAATTAAATTACCTGCAGTTGCTGCATCATACCAAGTGATGGTTCCTCCCGTTGCAGTAGCGGTAAGAGTTTGAGTAGTAGTTCCATCAGAACATACTGTTTGGTCATTAGCTGTTGGTGCTAAGGGATTAACACAAGACAAGCTTGCACTATTCGAAGTCACACTAGCACAAACATTATTTAAATGTTTAATAAGTACCCTATATTGATAGCCCTTCATATTAGTTGTAACTTGACTAATACTCAATGTAGCGGTTGTTGTATTTGCATATAATGGATTTGTTCCTCCGTTAGAAATATTCACCCAATTTAATCCAGTATTAACCTGCCATTGATAAGTTAATGAAGAACTAGAATCTATTGCAGGTGGTATTGTATAATTAGGCGTTCCGGATGAGAAAGTAGTTGTACTAACTGCAGTAGCTGTAACTGAAAAAGTAGCACTTTGTCCAACTGTTGTAAATGTATCTACAGGATTAGTTGATGACGTAATTTTTGTAGCAATTTTAACATTTGGTGATGGAGTAGTATTGTAATTTTTGCCTGTACTATTTATTCCTGCAGCAATAACTAAACCGTTATTATTTACTTGAGTAATACCTACAACTCCACTATAAGTACCATCGCCATTAGTATCAGCATTAATAGAGCTATAAGCCTCGTTAGCATCTGAACAATCATCATTGTCTGAATCATAATCTAAAGCATTAGGCATTGAATCACCATCTGTATCATCACATAATAATGTTAATGCTCCAAAAATAAAACCATATTGATCATTACCCTCTGTTCTTAAATTAAAAGAAGTAATGTCATCCGGTAAATAGTAAAAAGTATAACCATTAGGTGGTGCTACAGAATTTGCTATTAATGGATTTGATGCCATAATAGTCCCGACTTGTCCTTCAACAGGAGGTGTAGAACCATCAAAATAAGAGTATTTACCAGTATTAAAAACATCAACATTGCCTATTACTTCTAATGGAACGGATGAAGTTATTTTACCTGCAGCATTTGGATCAGATAAGCCAGCAATACCTATAATATATCGATATTTATAATTACCGGAATTTAAACTTTTTGAAGTAACTTGATAATCAAGTTTAACTGTTCTTTCGATAACTTTTGGATTAGTATAAGCTCCTATCAAATCTAAATATTTCGTTGCAAAATTTGTAGGGTTTCCTTGTATGCTAATTGAAGCATTTATTACTGTAGGTTGATATATTCTCCACTGTTGTGAAGATGTAGAAAATCCTGAAATTACACTAACATTGACTCCATTTTGTGGTAATACAGCAGGTCCAAATGGGTCAAGAGGGAATAAACCTGTACCTGAAGTATTTAAAGAGTTTACTATAGCATCTGTTGGATTTGCTAGTACACTTGTAAAATTACAACCTTCATTACCATCAGTGATCCCATCATTATCATCATCCAAATCAATATTATTAATTATTCCATCTGTATCTGTATCTAAAGGTGGGGTGATTTTATAAGTTATTGTTATTGTAGCAATGTTTGACGTAAGATTAGTTAAATCCTTCAAAACATAAGTTATCGGTGTTGGATTACCAATGAATGTTATCAATGGAGTAAAAGTTACAATTCCATTGCTATCAACTTTCCATTCTCCTTCATTTGCAACTGTCAATTTAGTTTGTATACTGCTGGTTGAAGTATTTAAATCTATTGTTGATTTATTGATGTTTTGGTTAGCATCTGTATCGTTAAGAGTTACATCTATGCTTACAGGTCCATTAGTTTGATTTAACTTACTATCATCATTTGCAACAGGGGCTTTAGGTATATCATATGTTACTTCACCAAAACTAATTGAGCTTTGTCTATCATTTGACTCATTAGTACTTCCAAGTCTAAATTTTACAGAGTTAACACGCCCGTAACTAACAGAAGCAATATAGGCAGTATTTGTAATACTTATTGGATCAACTGATTCATTAGGTCCGGTAAATCTGGTGTAAGGAGATACGGTAGAAACAGTAATTTTTGTAGGTGATTCTAGTGTATAATTTGCATTTGTGGGTATAACAATATCAAAAAATTCTCCACCATCAATATCTAAAGTTTCTATAGTAAAAGAATTTAAATCAATTTTTAATTCTAATGCTGTACCATAAGTTCCTGATTTATAAAAAGTAAAATCAAACTCTACATTACCTCCAGAAACAGTACTTCTTATAACGGGTTGGAATCTATTTAGTAAGCTTCCACCTCCATTATTAGGATTGTCAATATCTACAAGTACTACATTTGTAATTGATACAATTGTTACTACGGCATCAACGCTTGTGCCATCTACAGTAGTTACCCCAGTATATAAATATTTAGCTCCAACTGAATTAGCTGTTCCAGATTTTAATGATGGATTTGAAAAAATTGGTGTTTGAGAATATAGATTTAGCGTCGCTAAAAGGAATAAAATGAAAAATATTATTTTATTTGTTTTTAAAGTAATTTTATTCATAAATTTATAGGATTTTTGGTAGTAAAATTCTTTCTTTTAATGTTTTTTATAAAAGCATTTTGAAACATAATCAATCATAAAAAAAATTAAAAAAAGGCATTAATTTCTTTTTAAGTGACTAGTTTGAATTTATTTATAAATCAATTTTTAGGGTTAAATACGAAATTTTTAAAATATTGGTTTTAAATAATTCTATTAAATCAATATTTTGATTAACTACAATTATTTCAAAAAAGAGGATGGTAAAAAATAAAATACCTATTATCAATGAAAAGTATATATTATGTTGAATGAATAAATCGTATTGTGGGTTAACAATTTTATTTAGTAATATTTCAATCATTAGTAGGATTTTTAAATTATAGGAATTTATTTTAAATTCGGTATTTTGGCAAAGGTAAATAAATAGAAATATCTTATATTTTTTTTCTGCCAAAAGCCAATAAACTCGTTAAATGACACTTTTTTAATCGTAGTAATTAATTTTTATTCCTTTTTCACTGATTATTAGGCTTTTTTTACTTGATTGCGGTTCGTTTTTTATTAAAAAGTAAGAGTAGAATTGAGTATTTAACAAGCTGATTGGGAGTGTTTTTATTCTTTATTTGATAATGTTTAACGAAATTTTTTTGCTAAAAAAAATATTTTTTTTCAATGATATTTTCATTATCTAAAATTAAATAAGCAATTGCATTTAAATTTTATTTTGTAATTTGTAAACTCAAATGAATTGATATGATGCCATTGAAAAATAAATATCGGTAATATGAAAAATCTAATTTTAGTTCGGCATGCAAAATCAAGCTGGGAAGTCCCAATGCACGATAAAGATCGTGGTTTGACTTGTCAAGGGATGAAAGATGCACATCTTGTTTCTGTTTATGCTAAAGATTTTATTCCCAAAACATATATTATTTGGGCTAGTACCGCAAAAAGGGCAACAGACACAGCGTTAATTTTTGCTCAAAATTTAACTTATCCTGTGGAAAGTATCGTTTACAATGACGACCTTTATACCTTTGATGAGAAAAAACTGGAGGATATTATTAAATCATGCAGTAATCTTTTCGAAAGTGTTATTGTTTTCGGACATAATGGTGCCATTACAAATTTTGTTAATAAATTTGGGGATGATTATTTTGATAATATTCCTACAAGCGGTTTTGTATCCATGAAATTTGATACCGATGATTGGAAAAAAATTAAAAAAGGTAAAATAAAAAAAACAATATTTCCCAAAGATTTAAGATGAATAAAGTATTAGAATATAAATACATTGATAGAGAAAAAAGTTGGTTAGCTTTCAATGCCAGAGTACTTCAAGAAGCTGGTGATAATTCAGTTCCACTATTAGACAGATTACGATTTTTAGGTATATTTTCGAATAATTTAGATGAATTTTTCAGAGTTCGTTTTGCCGCTATAAGACGATTAAGTCTAACGGGAATCACTGGAGAAAAGTATCTTGGAGGGATTTCTGCTCAGCAATTAGTAAAAGATATAACTGAAATTGTAATCCAACAACAATCAGAAAGTTTACGAATATTAAATATTATTGAAGCTGAACTTGAGACTGAAAATATATTTATTATTACTGAAAATGATATTACAATTGAGCAGGAAATCTTTTTGAAAGACTTTTTTATTCAAAAACTAAGTCCTGAATTAGTAACCATAATTTTGAATGATTTAGCAGAATTTCCCGTGTTGAAAGACACTTCGGGATATTTAGCCATTAAACTGGTTATGAATAAAAATTCTGAAGTTCGTTATGCCGTAATCGAAATTCCAAAAACAATTAACCGTTTTGTTGTTTTACCATCTAATAATGAAAAGCATTATATCATACTTCTGGATGATGTGATTAGACATAATTTGAGCAGTATTTTCAATATTTTTGACTACAAAAGTGTTTCTGCACACATGATAAAAATTACCAGAGATGCTCAATTAGACATCGATAGTGATTTAAGCAAAAGTATGATTGAAAAAATATCATTGAGTGTTAAAGATCGTAGAATTGGTGAACCGGTTCGCTTTATTTACGACCAATTAATAGAAGAAGATACCTTGCAATTTTTTCTTGATAAAATGAAAATCGTTTCTACTGACAGTATTATTCCTGGCGGGAGATACCATAACAGACGCGATTACATGAATTTTCCAAACCTGGGTCGATTCGATTTATTATACAAAACCAATGATCCTTTGCCAATTCCTGGATTGAGTCTTGAAGGCAGTATGTTAGAAAAAATAAGCGAAAGAGATTATTTGCTAAATGCTCCATATCAATCCTTTTCCTATCTGACAAAGTTTTTGCGTGAAGCGGCATTAGATCCAAAAGTAACTTCAATTAAAATTACTTTGTATCGATTGGCCAAAAATTCTCAAATCATTAGTTCTCTTATAAATGCAGCCAAAAACGGAAAAAAAGTAACCGTTCAAATCGAATTGCAAGCTCGTTTTGATGAAGCTTCCAATATTTCGTATGCTGAGCAAATGCAAACAGAAGGCATCGAGTTAATTTTTGGAATAAAAGGACTAAAAGTTCACAGTAAAATATGTGTTATTGAAAGAAATGAGAATAATAAAATAAGACGATACGGCTTTATTTCGACAGGGAATTTCAATGAATCTACTGCAAAAGTGTATACTGACGTAACTCTTTTTACGAGTCATCAACAAATTCTGAAAGATATCATGCGAATATTTGAGTTTTTTGACATCAATTATAGAGTACATCGCTACAAACATCTTATTGTTTCCCCGCATTACACCAGAAGCCGATTTATAAAATTAATTGATAGAGAGATTACGCATGCATTGGCAGGAAGAAAAACACATATAAAACTAAAAATGAATAGTTTATCTGATTTTGAAATGATAGATAAATTATATGAAGCGAGTAGAGCAGGAGTGAAAATTCAACTTGAAGTTAGAGGTATTTGTTCATTGATACCAGGAATTCCCGGAATGAGTGAGAATATCGAAGCAATCAGTATAGTAGATAATTATTTAGAACATTCTAGGATTTATATTTTTGGTAATGCAGGACAGACAGAAGTTTACATTTCTTCAGCTGATTTTATGACCAGAAATCTCGATGGGCGTGTTGAAGTTACCTGTCCAATATACGATCAGGAAATAAAAAATGAGTTAATTGACAACTTCGATATAGGTTGGAAAGGGAATGTAAAAGCCCGTTTTCATTCTTATAAATTAGATAATAAATACAGAGTCCGAAATCATAATCCTGTTTTTAGAGCGCAATTAGAAACTTACAAATACTATCAGAGTAAAGTTGAATTAGAGTCAAAAACGGAAAAAATAGTATAATTATTTGTTCAAGTTTAGTTTAATATTTCAATAATTTTTTGATTTTAGAATTAATAAATAAACCAATTAATTACTAAAAGAATAAACGAATCAAATCCAAAATGATTAAAATAAAAAAATATGCAGCAATCGATATTGGCTCTAATGCCATGCGTTTATTGATTGTGAATATTGTAGAACAAGAAGGAAAAGAGCCACAGTTTAATAAAAGTTCATTAGTGCGTGTTCCAATTCGTCTTGGCCAAGATGCCTTCACTGTCGGTGAAATTTCAGAAGAGAATTTAGAAAGAATGTGTGATGCTATGAAAGCTTTTAATCTTTTGATGAAGGTGCATAAAGTGGAACGGTATATGGCATTTGCAACCTCAGCTATGCGTGAAGCTTATAATGGTAAGGAAGTTGTAGCTCTGATTAAGAAAAAAGCCGATATAAAAATAGAAATTATAGATGGTAAAAAAGAAGCAGCAATAATTGCTTCAACTGATTTGCATCATTTGTTAAAAACGGATCAAACTTATCTTTTTGTAGATGTTGGTGGTGGAAGCACAGAGTTTACCTTATTTTCTAATGGTAAAATGATAAATTCAAGATCATTCAAAGCAGGAACAGTACGCTTGCTAAATGATATGGTTTGTGATGTTGTATGGGATGAAATTGAAAAATGGATTAAGACAAATACAGAAGAATACGATGAAGTTATTTTAATAGGATCTGGCGGAAATATTAATAAGCTTTTCAAGATGTCCGGAAAAATACAAGAAAAACCATTGTCATATATTTATATGAATTCCCAATACGCTTTCTTAAATTCACTTTCGTATGAACAAAGAATCTCAGAATTAGGTCTGAATCCTGATCGTGCTGATGTAATTATTCCTGCTACAAGAATTTATCTGAATGCCATGAAATGGAGTGGAGCAAGAAATATCTATGTTCCTAAAATTGGGCTTTCTGATGGTATTGTAAAAGCGATGTATTATGGAAAGATATAATTTTCTTCAGAGTTAATTATCTTAAGCATCTAAATCTAATCCAAATGTTGTTCGTAAGAGTTCAATATTTGGATTTATTTCATGAAGTCTGTTGTAGCGATCTTGGTCGTTAAAGCTTCTTTTACTTTCAATACTTTCATTCACAATAACCTCAATTGTGATGTCGTGATTGTGCAAATGCCCTTTTAAATGTCCTAAAAGTCCATTCAATTCTTTTTCAAAATCTAATTTAGAACCTTCATTTGGTAATTCAATTGTGATAGCAGTTCCATTTAGTTTAGGATCGTTAATAAGCAATAACGACTCCATAATTTTATAACCTTTATCTCCTAAACGTTGGGCATATTTGTTCCAATGCAGTAACATTTCTGTTTCGGTAAAAGATTCTGTTGGCAAATGTGCCACTTCTTTTACAATTCCTCTGGTACTTTCTTCCAATACTTTTTTGGCACGGATACTCGATAATGAAAACGCAGAAACCTTAGGTTCGTTAGATTGTGGAATCTCGATTTTTACTGTAGGAGTTGAAACAGGAATTGAAGTAGCAACTATAGCTTCCGGTTCTTTTTCTTGAACTGTCGCTGCAATTGAAGTGTTTGCAATACTTTCTATTTTAGCTTTTGGACTTTCTACAATTGAGTAATCGTTCTTTCTAAAATAAGTAGGTGGAATTATAAATTGGTCAACTTTTTTTTTTCTCCATCAAAAGTGATAGAGGCAAGTTGCATCAGGCAAAGTTCAACAAGAAGTCGTTGATTTTGGCTGAGTTTGTATTTTAAATCACAATCATTTGCAATTTCAATTCCTTTCAAAAGAAAGTCTTGACTGCATTTTTGCGCTTGCACGCCATACATTTGTTGTGCTTGTTCCCCAACTTCTAATAAAAATAAAGTTGCGGGCGTTTTAGAAACTAATAAATCTCTAAAATGCGAAGCCAATCCGGATACAAAATGATGAGCATCAAATCCTTTGGCAAGAATATCGTTGAAAGCGATTAGTAAATCTGGAATTTTGTTTTCCAGAATCAAGTCGGTGGTATTAATATATGTTTCGTAATCCAACACATTCAAGTTTTCCGTAACGGCCTGACGTGTTAAATCTTTTCCACAAAAAGAAACTACTCGGTCAAAAATGGACAAAGCATCACGCATCGCGCCATCTGCTTTTTGAGCAATAATATGCAAAGCGTCATCTTCAAAGTTAACACCTTGACTAGTGGCCACTTCTGCAAGATGTTCTTTAGCATCTTTTACGGTAATTCTTTTGAAATCAAATATTTGACAACGAGATAAAATCGTTGGAATAATTTTATGTTTTTCGGTCGTTGCCAAAATAAAAATGGCATGTTTTGGCGGTTCTTCTAATGTTTTCAAAAAAGCATTAAAAGCGGCCGAAGACAACATATGAACCTCATCAATAATATACACTTTGTATTGTCCCGTTTGTGGCGGAATACGAACTTGGTCAATTAGATTACGGATATCATCAACGGAATTGTTTGAAGCAGCATCTAATTCGAAAACATTAAAAGCAAAATCTTCGTTTGGATCGTCATACCCCGGTTGATTGATTTTTCGAGCGAGAATACGGGCGCAAGTAGTTTTTCCAACGCCACGAGGTCCTGTGAATAATAATGCCGAAGCTAAGTGATTGCTTTCTATGGCATTCAATAAAGTATTGGTAATGGCTTTTTGTCCTACAACATCTTTAAATGTTTGAGGACGATATTTACGAGCCGATACAACAAATTGTTCCATAGAATTTTTATTCGAAAGCAAATATAGGTTTTAATTTAATGATGGAAAAATTTAAGTATTGAAAGATTTTATAATTTTTCAAAGGGTTTTTATATACCAAATTTCCTAGCATAGATAAAAGTGGAAATCCTTATGAATCGTGGTTCGGCGAATAAGATTGTAACGGATAGCTGGACATGAGTGAAGCGAACAGTAGAATAAATTGCTCCTGATAAATTGTAATTTCAAGTGTTTAAAACTCTTGAAGAATTTAAAAATTTCAATCCCGAAAGTGGATATTCCGAAACTCCTTTTTGTTGTATTAATACTTTGAATTTCATACCCATATCCATTAATAATCTATAATTTATAAGTGATTCTTGCATGGCTAATGCTATATTATTTGGATTATTATTTAATATTGAATTTTGATATTCTTTTATACCCAGTGCCAACAAAAATTCTGCTTGATTCACAATTCCACAAGGCTCTATCCCGTATTGTAAACCCCAATGAGATAAAGCTGAAAAGTTAATATGAGTTGTGATGTCTTGTTGGCCAATAAACTGATACGGATTATCGCTTTTATGATGTTTATAATAACACAGGAGTGTCCCGAAACTTCTCCGATTGTTGTATAATTCAGCCGATAATGATCCATAATCGATAGTGATTACGTAGCCTTTTTGTAAAGATTGAGAAATTTCTTTTATCCAAGATACAGCTTCCAAATTGACTTCTGTTCGAAATCCTTCAGGCAAATACACCTTTAATGTTTCGAAATATTGAATGAGTTCAGTCTTTGCAGGTTTTAAAATTTCAATAAAACCTTCTTTGTAATCAACGAACACTTCTTTAAGCTGTTCTTCCATAATTACTTTATGAACAGAAAAATTATCAATCAATTCATTTGATAACACACAGCCGTTAATTTCAGGGATATCTTTAATGGAGTTGTACCAGTTTACTTTTTTTCGTAAATGTTTCTTTTGAATCTCCCGCATACTGGTACTTTTCTCGATAATGCAGTAGTTTAGGTTCTCATATAAAGGAATGTTGTTTTCGAGATAATCTAAAATATCATGACACAATAAACCGGTTCCAGCACCATATTCAATGATTTTAAAAGGTTTTTTTTCTAAGTTTTGCCACATTTCTTCGATTTGGCGTCCTATCATAGCGCCAAAATCAGCAGTAAGATTTGCACTGGTGTAAAAATCACCATCTGCTCCAATCTTGTTTTGGGCCGAATTATAATATCCTAATTCCGGGTAATACAATGCCATCTCCATAAAATCCCGAAAAGAGATTGGTCCTTCTTTCTTAATCCGCTCTATTATGATTTCGGAAAGTAGCATCGAACTTAATAATTAAATTTCTTGAAGTTCTATTTTTTAAAATAAGAAGCTATACAATATTTAGAGTTTGCATTGCCCACTGGATTCAATGCATAATTTTTCCAGAACAAGCGCAGCTTCATTATCTGAATTTGCGGAAAAACCAGCTACAAAAACTCCTTTTTCTCCAGAAGCAGCACTGATACCATAAACCACAGATTCTTCTCCGGGGTCAGTATCTCCTTCATAGCGATACACATGATTTACTTCAAATTTATGTGGATTTGCTTTAATATCATCCTGATGAATATTAAAATCATAGGTAAAACCTTTTTCTTTTAGATCTTCTAAAGCTTCTATTACGGTGGTATAATGGTACGTAGGTTTCATGATTAATTGAAGATTAATTGTTATTTATAAAGATAACTATTTTATTATTAAGTCATTGTGAAATGGTTGTTAAAGTAAATAATCTAAAATTGAGATACATGAAAAATTGTTGTAATTTCGCACCGCAGACCGCCTTATCGCCGTTTTGAGCAATCAAGAGGGAGGAAAGTCCGGACACCATAGGGAAGCATAGCGGGTAACTCCCGTCGGTTCGAGTAATCGGATTAGGACAAGTGCAACAGAAAGTATGTACAGGTAATGCTGTAGTGAAACCAGGTAAACTCTATGCGGTGAAATATCAAGTATATCAGCATTTAAGGGCGTCTCGTTCGTTGCTGAAGGGTAGATAGCTTGAGTCCCGAAGTAATTCGGGATCTAGATAAATGATAAGGCTCCGATTTATCGGAGACAGAATCCGGCTTATAGGTCTGCATTTTTTTATTAAACCATTTAATAAAAGTAAGGATTGTTAAATCTAAAAGAGAACCATTAAGAAATTAAGTTTCATTAAGTCGCAAGGCATAATTTTCTAAATTTCTTAATGGTTTAATTTTTAAATAGCAGGTATGAAAACAAGAATTGGAATTTTAGGACTCGGTGGAGTAGGTGGTTATTTTGGAGGATTATTAGCCAAAGCTTATTTTGAATCAGATACTATCGAAATCATATTTATTGCTCGTGGCGAAACCCAAAAAGCAGTAGCTCAAAACGGATTGAAACTTATTTCTGACACTAATGAAATAACTGTTTTTCCTAGTTTAGTTTCGAATAATTCAGAAGAAATTGGGAAACTCGATTACCTTATTTGTGCGACTAAAACCTATGATATCGAAACCAGTTTTGAATCCATAAAAAACTGCATTATTAACAAAACGGTAATCCTACCTTTATATAATGGTGTCGATGCCACGGAACGCATACAAATACTATTTCCTGAAAATACGGTTTTACAAGGTTGTGTTTATATTGTTTCGATGATTGAATCTCCGGGAATTATCAAGAAAATAGGCCTTTATGAAAAACTGTTTTTTGGTTCTAAAAATGCTCCAGTTTCCAAATTGAATGAACTGCAATCCATTTTCGAAAATGCCAATATCGAAAGTTATTTGGTAGAAAATATTGAAGAAACGGTGTGGGAAAAGTTCATTTTTATTTCCGCATTGGCTTCCGCTACTTCCTATTTGAACCAAAATATAGGAGAGATTTTGAAGCATCCTGAAAATAAAGCAGTTTATATTTCATTGTTAAACGAGATAGCCGCTGTCGCTTTGGCAAAAGGGTTAGCATTACCAAATGATATTGTTAATCAAACAATTATCAAACTCGAAAAAACTCCAAAAGATGCTACCTCATCTATGCACAGAGATTTATTGGCAGGAAGAAATACCGAAGTAGTTTCCTTGACTGAATATGTTGTAAAAGAAGGTTTGAAATATGGAGTTACTACTCCAATATATAAGAAAATATTGGAGAAACTATCTTAAAAAATAAATAGCTAAAACTATTCTTCTTCACCATCGTTTTGGTCTGATTCGTTTTCAGAATCTTCTTTATCACCAGAGCCTATTTCGAAGAAACTAAAAATAGAACCTCCGTAACTTTTTTGGAACGAAAAGTGAATCATGTGATCCAGTTTGGTATATTTCGAATGCTCGATTACCATCATTCCTTCTTCATTAAGTAATTCTTTTTCGAAAACTAACAAGATGATTTTTTCGAAAGTTTTTTGGTCTAAAGCATAAGGCGGATCTGCAAAAATAATATCGTAAGACGTTTTACATCTTTCTAAATAGGTGAAAACATCACTTTTTGTGGCTGCAATATTAAAATCATATTCGGCTGCGACTTGCTTGATAAATTTTACACAACCAAAATCACCATCAACAGAAGTGATTGGCGTACTTCCTCTTGAGGCAAATTCGTAACTGATGTTTCCGGTTCCTGCGAATAAATCTAATATTTTAAGTCCTTCAAAACTGAAATGGTTGTTCAAAACATTAAATAATGCTTCTTTAGACATATCGGTTGTGGGACGAACGGGTAATCCTTTTGGTGGAAAAATGCGTCTTCCTTTGTATTTTCCTGAAATGATTCTCATGAGTTGAAAAGTATAAAATGATTTCTGTTTTCGGCCTCAGAAAAATAATTGTTCCATCGCAAATCCTCTACATCAATAAGAGAAACATTGCGAATGTATTTGTAAGCGATTTTATAATAATCACTTTCGGTATCAATATTTCCGATTAGTTCCAATGGGAAGTTCTCGGGATTTAAATTCAATTGTTCGGCAGTGAATAAAATGTAATACAAGAAATCTTCCGGTGTGTTGTAATCGAAAGAATTGAAAAGTAATAATTTTTGGTTCTGAACCACAATGATTTCAAAATGACCGGTATTAATATGTACAAACATTTTTTTATCATCCTTATTTTTGGATGCTACCAAAAGTTTCGAAACCAAAATGCTATTGGCATGTTTGTAATCGAAAGCACCAAATTGATCAATGAAAAAATTATTGATATTCACATACGGAATATACACCGCATTCATTTGATAATTTGGAATTTCATCAAAAGCGAAAAAATCGGTTTCAAAAACTTTAGTGTTGTATTGGAGATAACTGCCTAAAAAGTTTTCGTCAAATAACGGTTCCGGAACAAAAGTAGAAAGGTTGTTATTATGAATCACTAAAATTTCATCATACGAATCCTTTAATTCTGGATAATCTCTAAAAGCATCGGCAAACAAATCTTCAATTTTTGTGGCTTTGTGAAAGGTCTCAAAATGGACTTCGTTAAAGGAAGTTACTGTATTATTTAGCGTGTCAAAGCAACAAAAAGAAAGCCCCGTCAAGGAAACTTGAATGGAAAGTTTTTTATATTTTTTTTCGGCTATGTTCATAATACTATTGATTTTTTCAACAACGCAAACTTACAAATTTTAAAATCAATAACAATATCAATTGCAATGGCAATGGCAAAAATCAATAGTAGTAATTGAAAATTGAAATTGCTATTGGCATTGAAATTGAAAAAACATTCTTTACTTTGCAGTCAAATAATACGAAATGAATTCCTCCCTGTTTTATAGTCTTTTACAAAAAAAGTTCCCTTTTCAACCAACGTATAAACAGGATATTTTTTTTCAAAAAATTGCTATTTTTTTAACCGAAACGGATAATAAAACCATCTTCGTATTAAAAGGATATGCAGGAACGGGAAAAACAACCGTGATTTCTACGATTGTAAACAGTTTATTGGACATCAATAAAAAATATGTTTTGCTGGCGCCGACAGGTCGTGCGGCAAAAGTAATTGCTAATTATTCGAACAAACCGGCTTTTACAATTCATAAAAAAATATATTTCCCCAAGAAATCTTCCGGTGGTGGCGTTTCGTTTACGTTGCAACAAAACAAACACAAGAACACGATTTTCATAGTCGATGAAGCTTCGATGATTTCGGATACGAATTCCGATTCTAAGTTATATGAAAATGGTTCCTTATTAGATGATTTGATTTCGTATGTATATTCAGGAACCAATTGCAAAATGATTTTATTGGGAGATACCGCTCAGTTGCCTCCTGTGAATTTAGATATCAGCCCCGCTTTGGACATTCGTACTTTGGGAATGAATTATGATAAGGAAGTAGAACATATTGAGTTGGACGAAGTCATGCGTCAGGAAGAAAATTCCGGGATTTTGCATAACGCTACGGAACTTCGGGAATTATTGAAAGATTCCTTTATAGATGAATTCAAATTTGATGTCAAGAAATTCAAAGATATTGTTCGGTTGACCGATGGCTATGATATTCAAGATGCCATCAATTCTGCCTACAGTAATTATAGTATTGAAGATACCGCGTTTATTGTTCGTTCCAATAAAAGGGCGAATCAATATAATGAGCAAATCAGAACCAAAATCCTGGATAAAGAAAGCGAACTATCAACTGGAGATTTCCTGATGGTGGTAAAGAACAATTATTTTTGGTTGAAAGATTCTGATGAAGCCGGTTTTATTGCCAATGGTGATATTATCGAAATATTAGAAATTTTCAATATCAAAGAATTGTACGGTTTTAAGTTTGCCAAAGTAAAAATACGAATGATTGATTACCCCAATCAGATTCCATTTGAAACGGTATTGTTAATGGACACCATAAAAAGTGAATCGCCATCTTTAACCTATGAAGAATCCAATAGATTGTATCAGGAAGTATTGAAAGATTATGAAGGTGAAACCAAATTCCAAAAATTCCAAAAAGTAAAAGCCAATGAATATTTCAATGGCTTGCAAGTGAAATTCTCGTATGCAATTACGTGTCATAAATCACAAGGTGGACAATGGAATACCGTTTTTATAGAACAACCGTATTTGCCGGATGGCATCAATCGAGATTACATTCGCTGGTTGTACACTGCAATGACCCGAGCAAAAAATAAATTATATTTGATAGGATTTAAAGATGAGAATTTTGTAGAATAATTTTTTTAAATTAAACCATTAAGAAATTTAAGGTTATTAAGTCATTATAGTAACACCTTAAATAACTTAAATTTCTTAATGGTTTAAAAATAAATATTTATTATGAATACACTAAACGACTTACATAAAATTTCAGGTTCTTTTTCGAATACCGAAAAAATGCCGGTGCTGTTTCTAGGGCACGGAAGTCCGATGAATGCCATTGAAGAAAATCAGTTTGTGACGGGTTTTCGAAACTTGGCTAAAACGTTACCACAACCAAATGCCATTTTGTGTATTTCGGCGCATTGGTTTACCAAAGGGACAAAGGTTACCGCAATGGATATGCCAAGAACGATTCATGACTTTGGTGGTTTTCCGCAAGCGTTGTTTGACGTGCAATATCCCGCGAAAGGAAGTCCGGAATTAGCGATCGAAACCAAACAATTGTTGACTCCGGTAGAAGTAGAGCTGGACGAACATTGGGGTTTGGATCACGGTGCCTGGAGTGTCATCAAACATTTATATCCAGAAGCGAATGTTCCCGTAATTCAGTTGAGTATTGATTATACAAAATCTGGGCAATACCATTTTGAGTTGGCTCAAAAACTAAGCGAGTTGCGTACCAAAGGAATTCTGATTGTAGGCAGCGGAAATATTGTGCATAATTTAAGGTTGGTCGATTATCACAATTTCGATAAAGACAATTACGGTTACGATTGGGCAATTGAAGCAAGGGAATCAGTAAACAATTATTTACTGGACGGGAATTTCCAACCATTGATTGATTTTGAGAAACAAAACAAAGCGTTTCAATTAGCGATTCCTACACCAGAACATTATTTGCCTTTGATTTACACTTTGGGATTAAAAGGAAAATCCGAAGAACTGAGTTTGTTTAATGATAAACTATTGGCGGGTTCTTTAAGTATGACCTCTGTGAAGATAAAGTAGATTTACTTATTTTTTTTTTGAAGTACAAACTTAAGTGTATCCACAAAAGCCCCATCAACACCATTATCGATTTCAAAATTCTGGTAGGAGGGATCTGCCATCATTTGTAAATTTTCTAATTGAAGTGAGTCTATTTTTGCAACATACTGCCCCGATTTTAAACCTAAGAAACTAAAATAGCCATCAGGCTCCGAAAGAATATGGGTGATAAATGTACCGTTCAGGTCATAAATAGTTATTTTTAAGCCACCAATTCCAGAAAGTTGCTGATTTTTTCTTTGATACACCATTCCAGAGACTTCTCCAACAACTACAAGCGGAATTTCAATTATTTTTAATTGATTGGGATTTAATGTACAATTTAAAGTTTTGTTTTTTATGCGCCAAGCAATGGAATTAACTTTGTTAGTGTTAAGCTCTACATAATTTTTAATATAGGGTTCTAATCCAGTTATAATGGTAGTTCCATCGGGATTAACGAGCTGACGGCCACCGCCCATAAATACAATATTTACTCCTTTTACCAAAGGTTCTTCAGTATCTCTTTTTCCATTTCTATTGATGTCTAAAAATGGAATAAATTTTATACTTCCTCTACCGACACTTATTCGGTTATTAAAACTTACAAAATCAGATTGGGGTTCAAAGATTATACTTCCGGTAGCAGATTGCGAAAAAGAAGCACTATTTTTATAAAAAATACTAGAAAATCCGGTATTGATATGATCGAAATTATGCGTGAAACTAATTTGAAAACTACTATTTTGATTTTTAAAATTATAATCTAAAGAGGCTTGAATATAGCCTTTTTTAAAAATTGGTTTTCTCAATTGTGTTTGCAATGAGGCCATGGCATCAGCATCATATCCGTACCGTAATTGCGGTACAATGACAAATTTTTCAGGAAGTTGTAAGGATATAGAAATATTGCTGTACACTAATGGTTTGTTCGTTTCGGTAAAAAAGGCATTAGTTGTAAAATTTAAATTAAAACCAAACGAATTTCCGGAGAGCAAAAATTCGGAAGTGGTAAATTTTGTGGTATTAAACAGGTTTTGTTGAATGGTAAATCGGGAATTCCCTGAAAAGAAAGGACTGCGTATCGGCATTGAAATACTTGCTTTCCTAATTTCAGAATAATTGAATCGAATGGCTTGTTGGTTCTTGTCGTATTTACTGTAATCAAAGTCAAATCGAAGGTTTTTCGCTGTCGTATAGTTCAAATTTATTTCATAAAGAACTTTAGCATGATAACTTCCCAAAAGAAATAATTGGGAAGCCAATCTAAAGGAAGAATTTAAAAAGGGAATAATTTTATTAGATTCAAAAGAGGAAATATATTCCGCTCCAGCGCCCAAAGTAATATGATTGGAAAGACCATAATTTGCTTTTGCACTGCTAAAAACACTACCTTCTCCATCCTCAATAATCCCGGAACTAATTGTATATTCGATTTCCTTTTTTGGAAGAAAAAGAGCAGGAACTACAAATTGATTGCTGAAAAATTGCTCTTCTCCCCAAGGTCCATAATATCTTAGAGTAACTTCGGTTCGTCCGTACATTAGAGGAACGTTAAACGAAAAAAAACCGTTTGTGTCCGCCTGGAGATAATCGATTAATACATTATTGATGTAAAGTTCAACCATCCAATTGGCTTGGGTATGTTCGCTCAAAATATAGGTGCCGAAAGATTTTCGGATTCGAGTAGAGGCATTCGATAGCTGTACTCCGATAATAGGAAACAAAATTGTCGCTTTAGAAGGAGCTGAAATTTTCCCTAGTGTAAGTTGCTTAATATATTTGTTTTCATTATTCACATACCGCCATCGATAAAACTGGTTTTTAGCTACAATTGCCTGGTTGCTGGTATAATTTAGGGAAGTGGTCAGTTCGCCTCCAGCTACAATACTGCCTAAATTGAGGAGCATTCTTTCTGAATGACTTCCTCCTGATTGCTGGATTGAATTAAAGGCCCAATTTGCTGTTCCAAAATGAAGTAGTGGTTTGTCTCGTACTACTGTCGTATCTGCTATAAATTCCAATTTCATTTTGTTTAAATTATCTCGCATACTTTGTAAACGAGCTTCTCTAATAGTAGGAAGTTCGAGTTTTGAAGACAGGTTAACTGATAAACTTCTAAAGCTGAAGCTGTTTTCCAGATTAAATACTTCATTAAAATAAGAAGCTTTCAAGAATAAATTGGTAGTGGTAGAAATTAAATCATCAGATTTTAAGCTAAAGACCTGTTCCTTGTAGGTAATTGTGTTGGTGCTTTGGTCAATTTTGAAGGTATTCTTTTGATTGATAAAAAATCCATCAATAACGCTAAAATTAGAATTTGGATTATTTTTTATTTTTATAAAATCGAATACTTCAGATACCGAAAGATAGACTTCGGATTTGCATATTATAGAGGAAATTTCGCTATCTCCAATATATTTGACTTTGAGTAGTACTAAGACTTCATCACACTCTTTCTCTTGTGCCGCACCAGAAAAGGATATCGTGCAGAACAATAAAAGGTACAGTATAAAAGACAGTTTAGTCATGTAGAGCGTAGAGATAGCAAGTACTTTTGCTAAAGAAAGTTAATTTTTAAGAATGAGTTGTGGTTTGGCACAGTAGGAGGTTTTAATCAAAAATCTGGATATGATGTAATTAATCAATACTTTAACCAAATTGTTAAGTAGTAGGATTTTTGCACGACTGGTTGCAAACTATTATCATTATTGAGTTGTTATGTAAATAAAATTAATTAGAATTTATTTGCCCATAAATGTTTTCACTTCGAATTTTATCTAAAAAATCCGTCAAAGTCCTTGTAAACGTGTCTAGTTCAGCAACTGAATCTTTTAAATAATTACTGATACTTTCTAACTCTTCTTTTGATATATTGTTAGAATCCACATGATTAATAAGACCTTGAATTCGGCATATAGGACTTCGAATTTGATGGGATACTTTAAAAAGCACTTCACTAATGGAATTTAAGTACTTCTCTTTTTCTGTTTCTTTTAGAATCTTTAAATCCTTGTATCTGAGAATAACAAAGTAAGATATCCAGATAGTAATAATTGACAAGGCTCTGTTAGTAAAAACACTATAATGTACCTCGGAGCTGTAGTAAATGATTGTGTCAATTAATGTTAAAGTAGTCGATACTATGGTGAATATAAGTATTTTATTTTTGCTTAAGGGATAGGAAATAACTAAAGGGACTATATACAAGACTGCTATTGCTGCACCTAACGGAATTATCAAGTCGATAATAAATATAAATAGGATTACACTCGTTATTAGAAGTTTCGTTATTTTTAATTTTTTGATAATACTCAATATTGTATCAATTTAGAGGTTGTATACTTTATAATCTTTTGTGTCTGCAACCTAATTTTTTTTCTCTTTCTATATTTTATTAAATGTAAAAGAGATGAGACTTTTTTTGTATGTTTTAAAAAAGTAGTTTAATTATTTATTTTCCTTTTAGTTACAAATACTTATAAATTGCTGTTTTCGTTATAATTATCATGAAAAACTAGTCCTACCTAACAAATTTTAAATTGTGATTTTTAACTGTGATTTTATAAAAAATCAAAACAAATAACAGAAGAGGAATTCTTATTTGGTGCCATTATTAATATCATCAGACCAAATTCTTTTCTAGGCTGACAAATCTAAGAATGACTCTGCGTAAACAGCTTCTTGATTAAGAGTGAAATAAGTCACTTGTAGTTTTCCCTTGGAAAAATCAATACTTGGAATAGTATTTAGTTTAATTTTGGTTTTACGCAAATTTCCTGGTGCATATATTGCATAGCCTTTTATTAAACCCACATTAGTGCTAATTCCCTCCGGAGAAATATAATTTACATTTAGTTCACCATATGCCGATTGATTACCGGTGCGGTTAATATCCAGGGTTAATTCCTGCGGAGTAAGTAAAGCCAAATTAGATAAGGTCACTACCGTATTTGAGGTTCCTATCGTTATAATATTTGCAATTGAAATCCCATAAATGGGGGTTAATTGAATATCTAAACCCTTTGGCTTTAACGTATCTGTTGCGGGTGTTTCGATTTCTAAAAGTTTAGTTTTAGGAACCGCACGGAAATAAAGATGAGAACGGTATTCGCCTTCTTTTAATTCGCTAGTTTTAATGAGTTGAATTTTTACTATTTGCGATTCATTGGGCGCCAAAGTTACGGTGTGAGGATAATAGCGAAGATACGGTGAGGCAAAATTTTGATTTTCTTCTGGATGTTCTATCGTATTGAATCTACCATCTTTATCCATTTGAATCTGATTATAAGACAATCTATAGGTTATAGTGTCCTTTCCAGTATTGGATAAATTAACATTTTGAACAACGTTTTTAATTCCGTCAAAAACAATGCGTTTAGGGAATACCATTAAATCGCCTTGTGCCAGTAATGGAAACGAAAAATTTAATAAAAGGACTAGAATAAGAACACTTTTTTTGGTCATGAAAATAATTGATTTTGTGGTATTTATTTTTCTATTTTATGGATTAGGCATCCTCAAATTATAAAAAAAGGGTGCTTATTTCTAAGCACCCTTTTATACAATCTAGTTATAATTTACTGTAACTGTGAAGCCAGTAGTGTTTTCATATAAACCAATAGCTTGATCAATTCCAACATTAAGTGTAGCACCAACAGTGAAGTTTTGGGTACCACTAGCCAAAGCACCTATTCCACTAGCAAGTGAACTTGTAAAAGTATCAACTACCATAGTTTTAATTGTTCCTGTACCTGTAGTTGCAGTCGTAAGTGTAAGTGAACTAGGTAATGTAACTGTATAACCGTATGATCCTTCACCTGTTACTGTAAATGCAGCAGCAGTAGGGGATCCAGTAGCTGCAGTTAATTTTACTCCGCCAGTTGAAGTTCTAACTGCTTGAGGACTCATAACTAATGTACCTGCAGTACCAGTTGCAAAAGAACCGAAAGTCATTGAGGTTGTTTTGCTAATTGCAATTGGAGCAACAATAGTAGTACTAGCAGAAGAAGTAGCAGAAGCAGTTTGTTGTGCCAATACACTTGAACTAAAAACAGCAGACAAAGCCATAATTGATAAAAGTAATGTAATTTTTTTCATGGTAAAAAATTTTGAGGTTAAAATTAAGGGGCAAGTACAGGTTATGTCCTCATCCTTAATCAGTTTTAAATAATTGATTTTGTGTTAGTAAAAGCACCAACTACGTCACAAATGTATTTAGTATGTTGATATCTGTAAAACGAGAAGTAACAACTGATGCCTACTACGTCATAAGTGATAAATAAGCAAGGGGAAGACTTTTGATAAAAACCAAGAAAAGCTTTTGTTTTGTTAATTACTTGTTTTTAAAGGCTAAAAAAAAACGTTAAAAATTTAAATTTAACTAAAATAATTTGAATTCAATAATTTGAGTTTTTCAAAAAACTGTTAAAAACTGTTGTGTGTAATTCCATATACTTGCATCAGGTTGACTCTTTTGGCTGGATAGAGGTTATTTGTCTGAATAAATACAATTGGATTTATTTCAAACAGTAAGCGTTAAATTAAAACATTAAAAAGAATAAATTAAAAAGACTAGTAACCACAACCTTATATCTTCAGAAAATTAAGGAAAAGAATAGATAGCTAATGTGACTGAGCTATATAAATGACGGTAAGAGTTCGAGGAGTTTGAGCAAGATTTGATTCTTCATTCCGAAAGAGGTATTTATTAGGACTTGCAAAAATTTTGTAAAAATCTGTAGTTCGGTAAGGAAAAATAGCAATATTAATTTAGAGCGCATAGCAGGAATAATACTGCAGCTTAGTGCTCATTTAAACTAATAAAAGGCAAACAAACTAATTTCTTTCTAAAAGGGGACTAAAAATTGTTAAACCATCACATTTTACACAATTAAAAAAGAAAACAGGACGTTTTTAATTATGTCATTATAGAAGAATTTTAACAATTTAGTTAATTATAAAATGTAGCCAGACTAAATGTAGAGTTTTTGTTTGCATATTTAAGTATTTACCCACTCACAGCGGCTTTATCGGTCAAGAACAACAAATTTCCATCTAAAGGTTTAATTAATTGCATCGGAAATTTTTCGGGATTGTAATCTCCATATAAAACTTCATTTAGTGCATGCGCTTTATTTTCTCCAAAAGTTACTACCACAATTTCCTTTGCTTTATTAATGATAGAAGCAGTAAGCGTTATTCGATACATACTTTGCGACTCAAGATAATAGGCCGATACCCATTTATGATTCTCTTGTAATACAGCTTCACCTGGAAAAAGTGAAGCGGTATGACCATCATCTCCCATTCCTAATAAAATGAGGTCAAATTGTCCATTTTCTCCTGTAAGACCTTTAATCGATTTTTCATATTCCAAAGCATATTCTTCAGGTAAAAAACCTTCCTTATACATTGGAAATATGTTGCTTTTTGGTATTTCAACATGACTTAGTAGGTAATCATATGACATTTTTGCGTTACTGCGAGCATCCTCAAGCGACACCCAGCGCTCATCACCCCAAAAAACAAAAACATTATTCCAATCTATTTTAGTTTTGTATTGGGGAGTTGCCAAAAGCTTATAGATGGAAACAGGAGAAGAACCGCCGGTAAGTGCTACTAAAAAACGGCCTCGTTGCTGTATTGCATTTTGTGCAGCAGCTATAAATATATTGGCTGCGTGGGGTGCTATTTCTTCTTTATTATTGAAAATACTTATCATTTGTTACTTTTTTTCTTCTGGTTCTACGTCATTAAGTGTGTTTGATGCCCAGGCATGTCCCTGTCGGGCTAGTAATTCATTTGCTGCTTCAGGCCCCCAGCCGCCCGCTTCATATTTATATAAACTTGAAAATTTATCATTTTCCCAGGCTTCCTGAATGGTGGTAACTACATCCCAAGCTTCTTCAACCTGATCCGAACGCATAAATAATGTGGGGTCTCCCTGCAAAGCATCCAGTAATAGTGTTTCATAGGCTTCAGGTGATTGTGTAGAGCATGAAAAATAATCAAACACCATCTCAGCAGGTTTCAGCGAAAGAGACAGGCCCGGTTTTTTTGTCATAAACTGTAACCGAATATCCATTGCTGGCTGAATGTTTATAATTAAGCGGTTTGGCATCATATTTTCTTTCCCAAAAGAAAAGGTTGAATGGGTTACCGGATTGAACTGTATGACGATAGAGGATTGTTTTTCTTTCATTCTTTTGCCCGTTCGAACATAAAAGGGAACATCCTGCCACCGCCAGTTATCCAAGTAAAATTTCATCGCTACAAATGTTTCTGTATTTGAATTTGCCCCAACACCTTTTTCCTGTAAATATCCGGGTACTTGTTTGTCTTTTATCGAGCCCTTATCATACTGACCCCTTACCGTGTAATGTTTTACTTCCTCAGCAGTTATGCGGCGTATTGCTTTTAAAACGTCAGCTTTGCGATTTCTTATCTCATCTGCTTGTAATGAGTTAGGAGCTTCCATTGCCACCATAGTTAAAATTTGCATCAAGTGATTTTGTATCATATCTCTTAACGCTCCGGCACCTTCATAAAAACTGCCACGGTCTTCAACCCCCACTTCTTCTGCAACAGTAATCTGTACAGAATCAATAAAGTTACGGTTCCAGAGCGGCTCAAACATTGAATTTCCAAAGCGGAAAGCTAGGATATTCTGTACTGTTTCTTTGCCCAGATAGTGATCTATTCTGTAAATCTGTTTTTCTTTAAATGTTTCTGACAATAACTTATTTAGCAACTCTGCAGAACTTTTATTGTAACCAAAGGGTTTTTCAATAATGATACGATCCTGTTCCGGATTAGCGGCAAGGTCTAATTTTTTTATATTGTTAGAAATCGTTACAATGAATGAGGGTGCTATTGATAAGTAAAAAAGTCTATTGGCACGTTCACCAAAGGACAAATCTATGGCGTCCAATTTTGATTTCAGGATCTGAAATGATTCTTCTTGGTCGATATCATTTTGTAAATAGGTGATATGGGAAGCAAATTTCTGGTAGGCTTTTTCAGAGGTTATTTTATTTCTGGAAAACGCTGTCAAGTTAGTACTCACATTACTTCTAAAGGTATCATCGCTACTTTTTGCTCTTCCGAGCGCAACGATCTCAAACTTTTCTGGCATTCGACCATCAAGGTAAAGATTATAAAAGGCAGGGAAAAGCTTTCTTTTTGCTAAGTCACCTGTTGCCCCAAAAACAAGAATGATGGTTGGCTTTATAGTATCGAGATTATTCATTTTGTTCCATTTAAAATTTAGTCATTCCACTCTGTGTGAAATATACCGTTAGTGTCAATGCGCTCATAGGTGTGTGCCCCAAAGTAATCTCGCTGCGCTTGTATAAGGTTGGTAGGAAGTTTTTCGGATCGGTAAGCATCAAAATAGGCTAATGAATTCATTAAACCCGCAACAGGGATTCCTTTTTGAACTGCGAATTGTACTGTAGTCCTAATGCTGGATTGATTTTCATTTATAGTCTTTGCAATAGCATCATCGAGCAGTATGTTTTTTAGTTCTCCATTCTTGGCATAAGCCTGACGGAAATCTTCAAGTACTACCGAGCGGATAATACATCCACCGCGCCAAATTTTGGCTATGGTTTCTAGGTTCAGATCATAATTATACTCTTGTGAAGCTTTGGTTAATAAAGCTAATCCTTGGGCATAGGTTATTAATATAGAAAAATGTAACGCTCCTTTAAGAGCTTCAATAGCCTTAGGCAGGTCCGTGTTACTTTGTTCCGTATTCCAAATTAATTTTGTTGAAGCTATGATTCTTTCCGGTTTGTTTTTAGACATATTACGCAGCGTTACTGCGGCGTCTATCGTGGGAAGTGGCACTTCTAAATCCATTCCATTTTGTGAGGTCCATTTTCCCGTTCCTTTAGATTTTGCCCAATCGGATATTACATTTATAAGTTTTTGGCCGTCAGTATCTGTTTTCTTTAAAATATGTCCTGTAATTTCAATCAGGTAAGATTGAAGTTCAGTATCATTCCAGTCTTCAAATACGTGTTGAATCGTAGTGTCGTCTAATTCGTACCCTCGTTTCATAAGATCATATACCTCAGAAATAAGCTGCATAATACCATACTCAATTCCGTTATGAGCCATTTTTACGTAATTACCTGCAGATCCGTTTCCTAAATAAGCTACACAAGGTTCTCCGTCTACTTTGGCTGCTATGGATTCAAAAATAGGGCGAAGTCTTTCATAGGCTTCTTTATTACCGCCGGGCATAAGGCTGGGGCCAAATCGAGCTCCTTTTTCACCACCGGAAATACCCATTCCAAAAAAGTGAATCCCTTTGGCGGATAACTCTCTAAATCTACGGTCGGTATCCGTAAAATAGGTATTGCCACCGTCGATAAGAATGTCTCCTTTATCTAGGTGGGGCAGTAGGCTTTGAATTACAGTGTCTACAGGCTTTCCTGCAGGTACTAATAGCATAATAGCTCTAGGTTGTTTAAGAAGTTCGAGAAACTCTTTTACTTCTGTTGTGGCCTTAATTTGGTGTTGGGGATTAGCTTCCTGTGTTAGAGATAAAACTTTTTCCGTATCCAAGTCCAAGCCTGCCACAGCATGTTTTTGGTCAGCCATATTTAAGAGTAGATTCCGACCCATTACCCCTAGGCCAACTATACCAAAATCAAATTTTTTCATAATTATCTAAATTTATAATACAAAAAAAGGCTGGAATTTATTTATAAATTCCAGCCTTAATCCAATAGTTACGCTACAGTTACACTGTTTATAGCGTCTTTTAATGCTTTAGCAGCAGCAGCAGGATCTTCAGCGCCATATATGGCACCACCTGCAACAGCTACATCTGCACCAGCAGCTACAACATCTTTTATTGTATCGATGTTTACACCACCTGCAACAGAAAAGGGAACTTTTGCTAATGTTCCTTCGCTAATCAGTGTTTGTACAGAGTAACCTGCTAATGTTTGTTCGTCAAGACCAGCATGTAACTCTACAAAAGCAACTCCAAAAGCAGTTACCTCTTGAGCTCTTTCTACTCTATTTTTAACTCCAATAGTATCAACTACTACCTTTTTACCGTGTTTTTTTGCAGCTTCTACCGCTCCCTTTATGGTAGCATTATCAACAGCACCCATAACAGTAACTAAATCTGCACCTGCTAAAAATGCGATCTCTGCTTCTAGGAAACCAGTATCAGCAATTTTCATGTCTGCAAAAATTAATTTGTCAGGAAAAGCGGCTTTCATTGCCGTTACAACCTTAAGGCCTTCTGATTTAATTAACGGTGTTCCTAATTCTATAATGTCCACGTAAGGTGCTACTTTGTGTGCCAATTCTAATGCTGCTTCTGTAGTAAGTAAATCAATTGCGACTTGTAATTTTGTCATGTCTAAATGTATAAAAAAAATTAATAATAAATAATATAAAAAATTGTTATTCTAGGTTGGCGTGTTTGGGCCATAGATCTTCTTTAGTCAAACCAGATTCTTGCCATAAGGTCATAAAAACACTTTCTAACACCAGTAATGTAAACTGTTCAAAAAGGCTTCCTGCATATTGTTTAGAAACGGAAACACCGAAGTCTGTTTTTGTCGCAGCGTTTACTAGTATGATAGTGTCTGCTAATACTGCTAATTTGCTTTCTGCATCCGCAGTAATAGCAATTACAGTAGCTTGTTGACTCTTCGCTTTCTCAGCCGATGAAAGCACGGAAGCTGTAGTTCCGGAACCAGATGCCAGAAGGAGTAAATCTCCTTTTAAAATAGCAGGTGTGTTTGTCTCTCCTACAATAAATACAGTATATCCTAAATGCATAAACCGCATGGCTGCCATTTTTAATGCAAGTCCGCTCCTCCCAGCTGCCATAACAAAAATTCGTTTGGCGGCTTTAATTTCGTGAACCAAAACCTTTATCTGTTTAGGATTTATCTGATTTGCCAGTTGTCTATTTTCCTCTAAAATAGCAAGCAGATTATTGTTTGTCAAAGTATCCGTGTTCATTTTGTTTTATTTAAGTAAAGTCATGCGTTCCTTTAAATATTCCAATTCTTAGTAATACGATTGGGTAATTCCAGCATGCTGTTCTCGAGTGTTTGCCTTTTGGTTTTGCGTAATTAAAATTACAGTATACCTTTTTTTAATTTCTCCTAAACAGCATCAAACTAAATAATTAAGCTGAAATCGCTTTTTAGCAACTGCAGTGAGTCTTTATTTGAATAGTATTAATTACTGGTGCAAAGATATGGCAGCAGTGAAGGTGGGATGTTATATAAACAAGACTATGCGGTATAAATTTGCGCCAGTCCGTGTTGGAGGTCTGTTGGAGTTTCCTTTAGTTTAGATTTTACAAATTTATTAAGTGCAGATGGTGAACTAAACCCAAGGTCAAATGCGATTTCTTTGTGAGAGTGATCAGAAAATAATAATTGTCTTTTAATTTCAATAAGAATGCGGTTATGGATTGCATTTATTGCAGTTTCGCCACAATATTTTTTAGTTAAGGAATTGAGTTTTTTAGTACTGATAGACAGTTTAGATGCATAATACTGTACGCTGCGCTCAATTTTATAGTGATGGTTTAAAAGTTTTTTAAAAGCAATATAAATATGTTGGTTTGGTCCTTGCGTGTCGTGATGCAAAACAGGATGTTGCCCGTGTATTGATTCTATAAGTCCTAAAAGAAAAATTTTGATATAAAAACGAGCCTGCTCTTTTTTAACTAAACTTGGGGTATTGTAAATATCTTGTATATTCTTAACAATTGGGATAATATTTTTAAATTCAGGATCAGAAAGCACAGTGTTATTAAGGTGTGACGATAGATTTACATTATAAGCACTAAGTTCATTTTTCAATATATCGGAACAAAATAATACTTCTTCAAATAGTATAATTTTACCAGCCAAATCATTACTTAAATTTGAAAGAAAGTGTATTTGATCAGGAAATATAATAGATATATTTCCTGATTTTAATAAATATATTTTATCTTCAATATGAACTTTAATATTTCCCGACTCGACTAGAATAATACAAAAATGATCTTTTTTATGTGGCTTTAAATAATCTTCAGTGCTTTGAATACCGAGTTCAAAAACACGAAACGACAAGTTTTTATCATCAGTTTTTTGAATATTTTTCTTGATTTCAAATCTCTTTAAATCCATAAGATATATTTTTATAAAAAAGTGCTCCCCTTGCTTTACTCTTATCAGTCAAGTTTGATAGATATGATATGAACGATACTCTCTATGTTAATTTTTTAAATTCAAAATGCTTACATTTTAGTATTACATTTATTATCAATTCAAAAATAAATTTTTTCGGGTATAATTCGATCCAGGAATTTCTTTGTAATTGGTTTTTGTTGAAAGGAAACCACATTTTGATCCCTGTAAACTCGAGCAATATCTACATCGTCAATTGTGTTTGAAATAATAAATACCTTAGAATTATTTTTCACAGTCAGCGGTAATTTGTCATAAGCTTCCAGAAATTCAAAACCCGAAAAATGTGGCATGTATAAATCTATAAAAATTATCTGAGGCATCTGATTTGTATTTTTCTGATTTTCTAAATAACTTATGGCTTCACTTGCTAGTGAGAACTCAATGACTTTTTTTCCAAAATTATTATTGAGAACTATTCTAGAAAAACAGTATCGTTCGATGGGATTATCATCAATAATAATGACTTTTTCGAATTTTGGTTCTAACTCATTTTTCATAATTTTTGTTTTTAAGTGCAGTAATAAAGGGAATACTTAACGTTTTAAAACGAGAAAAAAACTCCTTTATTTTAATATGAAATTACTATTCTTTTAATTTAATGAATTTATTAAAATCTTCTTGTCGTCTTTTGGCTACGGCTAAAAGCACACCATTAGGAAATTCACAAAAGTAACCTTCTTTTTTAGAAATTTTGACTAAGTGACGCAGATTAATAATATAGGAGTGGTGAATTCTAAAAAAATAGTTAGGATCTAGAATCGCACTATACTCTCCTAAATTTTTACTGGACATAATCTTCTTTCCATTCCGGAGAAAAAAAGTAGTATATCTTCCTTCTGCCTGGCAATAAATAATTTCTGCCTTAGTAATGAGTTCAATTTTATCTAAAGAGGATACGGCAACATAATCGTTTGGTTGATTTAAAGAGTTTAATAGCTCAATAGCCTTAATTTTCTGGTTTTGATAAGATCGCTCCATTTTTGTTCTTTTAATTGTTTTGTAAACAGCTAAAATTAGAGAATTAAAATCGACGGGTTTTAAAATAAAATCAATTGCATTTTGTTTAAATGCTTTTACAGCATCTTGCTTATTGGCAGAAATGAATACCAGTTTAGGAATACTCATTTCTAATTCATTGAGCATATCAAAAAAAGTATCGTCTTTAAAGGAAATATCTAATAATACGAGATCTGGTTTGTGTAATTGAATGTTAGTGATTCCTTCAATTATAGAGGTAGTTTCGTTTACTATTTTAAGAATCATAAAGTTTTCTTTTTCAAATTTTTTAATGATTTGTAAAGTGTCTTTTTCTTTCGTAATAATTACTGCATTAATGGGGGTCATAGGTTTGTACTTAAGGGATAATTTATCTTTAAAACCGACGAATATCATTAAATTTTAATGTAGAGTATTCATTTAAGTGTAATAGAAAAAAGATAAAAGATAATTTTGTGTTTCGAAAATAAAATAATAAATAGCACTATTATGCAGTAGTTTTTTTTAATAAAAGTATTAATCCTTATGATTCCTGGATTAAGTGTTGTTAAAAAGGTTGTTTTGCTTAAACAGTATTACTTTTTTTACTTTAATTTTGGTGTTTCCATTAGGACAATGGAATTCATGCTTTTTCTTTTATTTGTGGTCGAAAAAGGATTCAGAATTCACAATCAAATAGTAGTCTTTTGATTAGTTTTAAGGTAATTTTAGAATTTATCCATTAAATGGTTTTTTTAGCAAGGTAGCATTGATTCTTGATAAAAAGAACTGTTTTTGAAAGTATGTGCTTATTTTGGTTTTTACTACATGATTATCAGTTAGTTATCTAATATCTTGTTGAGAGTAATGCAATTGTAAGAAAAATTCCTTATAGAATATTACAAAGTAAATTTAAGTTGAGAATGGATAACAATTTTAGAAATCCTAAAAAAACATGCTAATTTAGCACTTTAGTAATTCCATATAAAAATGAAAATAATAGCAGTCATTCCCGCCCGTTACGCTTCGACACGATTTCCCGCAAAACTGATGCAGGATTTGGGAGGTAAAACGGTCATTTTAAGAACTTATGAAGCAGCCATAAATACGCAATTGTTTGATGATGTTTTTGTGGTAACGGATTCCGATTTAATTTATAATGAAATCGTTTCTCACGGTGGAAAAGCTATTCAAAGTATCAAAGAACATGAATCGGGGAGTGATCGAATTGCGGAAGCAGTCGAAAATCTGGACGTTGATATTGTAATCAATGTACAAGGAGACGAACCATTTATTGATGCAGAACCTTTGGCAAAAGTGATTGAAGTTTTTAAAAATGATTTGGATAAAAAAGTGGATTTGGCTTCTTTGATGCGCGAAATCACAAATGAAGACGATATCAATAATCCTAATAATGTAAAAGTGGTAGTGGATCAAAACGGATTTGCTTTGTACTTTTCACGTTCGGTAATTCCATATCCAAGAGAGAAAAATGTGGGCGTTCGCTATATGCAACACATCGGGATTTATGCTTTTAGAAAACAAGCTTTATTAGATTTTTATAGTTTACCAATGCAATCTTTGGAGGCATCAGAAAAACTGGAACAATTGCGTTATCTTGAATTTGGAAAAAGAATAAAAATGATTGAAACCACTCATGTCGGAATTGGAATTGATACTCCGGAAGATTTAGAAAAAGCCAGGAGAATGATAAAATAAAAAGGCTTTTGTTTTAGGCTATTTTTTCAATAACAATCAACTCATTATGGACTTCAACTCTAGGAATGGTTCTTATTTTAAATTGGTTTTTGTAAAATTCAGAAACGTATTTTTTATTTCTTAGATTTTGGCTTTCGTTCAATAGCATTGTATTGAAAAGAATAAAACCACGACTTTTTAAAAGGGAACAAATTCTATTGATAAAAAAAGTTTCAAATAGAAAATTAGGCATTGTAGTATCTTGGAAAATATCGATAATAATTAAATCGTATTTGGTTTTGGTTTTTAAAACAAATTCGAAAGCATCATCAATTACTATTTCAAGATTTTTTACTTTATCTAATTTAAAATAGGTGTTGGCTATATTTATTATTTCTGGGTCAATTTCTACTCCAGTGATTTTTCCCTTATATTTTATTTCATCAACCAAAGTTTTTATAACGCTTCCGCCGGCAACTCCCAAAACTAAAATATGATTCATTGGAACTATTTTTTCATAGCCAATGTTTTTTAATCCTAATCTTAAGATGCGCTGCAAACTGCCATACGAATAATTTGCATTTTCAGAATCTAAAACCAATTCCCCATTTGCCCAAGTCACCTCTATTGATTTACTCAACGAAGATTTGGTCTCATAAATTTTTATTGGAATTAGATAACTGAATATTTTTTTAATCATTGCTGGCAGTTTTACCCAAAAATAAGATATAAATTATTTATTTTGTACTAAATAATAAAGAATGAAGAAACAATTTTACAAATGGATATTTTTCAAGCTTATGGGTTGGAAAATAGTTGGGACAATTGATGCGGATATCAAAAAATGTGTCATGATGGTGATGCCGCATACAAGTGCGCATGATTTTTATTTGGGAATTTTTACCAGAGGAATAACTGGATTAGAAATGAACTGGGTTGGTAAAAAGGAATTGTTTCGTTTTCCTTTCGGATTTTATTTTAGGTATATGGGCGGCGAACCATTGGATCGTTCTGGAGGTTTGAACAAAGTCGATTCTATTGCGGCAATTTTCCAAAGAAAGGAAATTTTTCGTTTGGCTGTTGCTCCGGAAGGAACCCGTGAAAAAGTTACGGAACTAAAAACCGGATTTTATTATATTGCTTTGAAAGCAAATGTTCCTATTATTCCTGTAGCTTTTGATTTTGGTAAGAAAGAGGTAAATTTAGGAAATCCAGTTTTCCCTTCTGGAAATATCGAAAGCGATATGACTATTTTGAAAAAACATTTTATAGGTGTTGAAGGTAAAATTCCAGAAAAAGGATATTTATTTTAGCAAAAGTTATAATAGTATTAAAAGGTTAAAACCAAAACTTTGAATTTTCCGTAAATACAATTATATTCTAAAAATGATTCACGCGAAAAGTTTATTTGTTAGCTCCGCTTTTTTGATGTTGCTTTTCGCTTAGTGCGATTAATATGTAGAAGTCGAAGCTAGTGTAACTTCAGTTTTTTTTAAGAAAATAAAATTACAATTTAGTTTTTTTTTTGAATGACCCCAATTTGGAAATCTGAATTGGGGTTATTTTTTTAATCGGGGATATAACTTTTAAAAGTTCCATTTTTATAAAAAATTACGATTTTATCAATTTCATCAGAATGCAATTCTTTGGAGCTATTTTGATTTTCTATTTTTTTTGTTTCCAATGCAGAAATTGGATTTGGAATTTTTATTTCCGAAAATAAATTCTCAGGAATTATTTCAGTAAACGGAGGAGTAGCAATATTTTGTTTTACAATTTGCTCAACGCTGTTTTCTTTTTTATCAAACTGTTCTGAATTTTTGGGAAAGTTTCCTTTTCCATTCAAAATCCAATACAAATCCACATCGGGGAAAACCTCCAATATTTTAAGTATAAAATCCAAGCTGGGTTTGTTTCTTCCTGAAAGTAGGTGAGACAAACTGGAACGCTGTACGCCAATTTTATCAGCAAAAGAAGAAGCATTCAAACTGTAGTAATCCAGTATAATTTCTAATCTTTTTATAAAATCTTCTATGTTTACCATTGTAAATTAATACTGAAAATTAACTATTTACAAATGTAATTAAAATAGATTGAAACACCAAAATTACAAGTGTAAATAGTATTTATTACAGTAAATAATGTAAAGTTTAAAATGATATAAATACATTTAACTGTCTGATAAATAATAATATAATTTGCATTCTAAAAATAGATAACAATTGTCAATTATAGGAAGTGGGTTTAGCCGGGCTAGACGCTAAAAACTGTTTACATCATTGAAATATGTGAATTACGAATAGTTTACAAATGTAAATATAAAGATGTTTACTTTTGTAAATCAAATAAAACAGCATGAATTTAGAACAGTTATTCAGTCAATATAAAGAAGAATCTATTCGAGGTCGTTACATAACTTTAGATTCGATTGAGCCATTATTACAAAAATTAAACACCAATAATCAACTAAGTATTATTGGTAAATCAGTTCTTGGAAAATCTATTTATTCGTATGAAATCGGAGCAGGTAAAACTAGAATTTTTCTTTGGTCACAAATGCATGGAAATGAAAGTACAACTACAAAAGCGTTGTTTGACTTTTTAAATGTATTGCATAGTGGTTCAGAATTGGCTCAAAAATTACTAAATACATTTACTTTTTGTAGTATTCCAATGTTGAATCCGGATGGGGCAACATTATATACAAGGGAGAATGCTAACAAAGTAGACTTAAATCGAGATTCGCAAGATCTCACACAGCCAGAAAGCAAGCTTTTAAGAGAGACTTTCGAGACTTTTAAGCCGGATTATTGCTTTAATCTTCATGATCAGCGTACTATTTTTGGCGTAAACGATACGGGTAAACCTGCTACATTGTCATTTTTGGCGCCATCATATAATGAAGAACGAGAAATTAACGATTCTAGATTGAAAGCTATCAATTTGATTGCGAGTATAAATGAAGTGCTTCAGGAATATTTGCCAAATCAAATTGGTCGTTTTGATGATTCGTTTAATATCAACTGTATTGGAGATACGTTTCAGTATTTAGGAGTGCCTACTTTATTGTTTGAAGCTGGGCATTTTGTAAATGATTATGAAAGAGAAGAAACACGTAAATTTGTTTTTATGGCGCTGATTTTGAGTTTTACATCACTTTGCGAAAACGTTATAGTTAGCAACGGAATTAATAAATATTTGAATATTCCTCAAAATAAAGTCGTTTTTTATGATTTTATGTATAAAAACATCAAAATAAATTATGATGGTATCGAAATAATCACCAATTTTGCATCTCAATACAAAGAGGAGTTAATTGAAAATCGGGTTTGTTTTAATGCCTATGTTTCACAAATAGGAAATTTAGAGAATTATTTTGGTCATTTTGAATACGATGCTAAAGGAGCTCTGTATAAAGATAATTTTGATAATATTCCTAAATTGAATCAAAAAGCTGATTTTTATTTAGATAATAACATAAAATTTGTTAACGGAATGATAAAAATTTAATATTTATGTCTTTTTGTTGTTTTTATGTATATTTTTATACTTTGTTATAGCAATTAATAATATTAATTTAAGAATTATGAGTAAATTTCGTTTAGATGAAGTAGATCACCAGATTTTAGATATGTTGATAGACAATACAAGAGTCCCTTTTACGGATATTGCAAAAAAATTATTGATTTCTGCAGGAACTGTTCATGTAAGGGTTAAAAAAATGGAAGATGCCGGTATTATCATGGGATCTTCATTAGTTCTTGATTATGATAAATTAGGATATTCTTTTATCGCTTATGTTGGTGTTTTTCTAAACAATACCTCTCAAACTAAATTTGTTTTAGAGCGGATTAATGAAATTCCTTTTGTGACCGTAGCTTCTGTTACCACAGGGAAATTCAATATCTTTTGTAAAATTAGAGCTAAAGATACCAAGCATGCTAAGGACGTTATCTTTATGATTGATGATATTGAGGGTGTTTACAGAACTGAAACTATGATCTCACTTGAGGAAAGCATAAATGATAAAAAGCGATTGATGCATACTATTTTTAAAAATATGTAATTAATCTTGAACACGCTATATTATAAATATAACCTCAAGTTAATTCTTGGGGTTTTTTTATGACAAATTAACTAACTAAACCAACTACAACTGATTATGTACACGCTACCAAAAATTGAACGTTTCAATCAGGACGTTCTTTCTAAATACAATATTTATAATAGTGTTTTTATAACATTACCCTTTGATTCTATAGATAATACAGGGGTTTTACTTCCTTTATTTACAGATGTTTGTGAAATCGGTTTCAAGAAACAGGAAACACCTAAGGAAATAGTCGACTTTTTTGCAAAAAGATATATGCAGAGTGCTTCAGAAACAGAAAAAATTGATTTAATGTTTCGTTTCATTCAATATATAGAACGTCAAATTGTATTGTTTGATGCTATTGAGGACGCTGCTTTTCCAGTTGTTAATAATATGGAAGGAAGAGGTTCTTTAAGAGATATCAAGGAAAAGTCAGATGCAAAAGACAAGAAAGAAGAATTGATTGATTTTCTGGAAGATTTCAATGTGAGAACGGTTTTGACTGCGCATCCTACGCAATTTTATCCTGGTGCTGTTCTTGGGATTATCAATGATTTGACAGAAGCTATTCGAAAAAACAACTTACTGGATATTAAGCAATTGTTGGCTCAATTAGGTAAGACGCCTTTTATTCAAAACGAAAAACCAAATCCTTTTGATGAAGCGGTAAGCTTAATCTGGTATCTTGAAAATGTGTTTTATCAAACTTCTGGAGAGATGGTGCATTATCTTCAAAAGAATATATATAATGGTGACTCCATAAAAAATCCATTGATTAAACTTGGATTTTGGCCAGGTGGTGATCGTGATGGAAATCCTTTTGTGACAACGGAGATAACTTTGAAAGTGGCGGAACGTTTACGAACGTCTATTTTAAAGTGTTATTACGTAGAAATGAGAAATTTAAAACGAAAATTAACTTTCTCAGGTGTAGATACTTTGGTGACCGAATTAGAACAAAAACTTTACAGGTCAGTTTTTTATTCTAAAGGTGAAATTTTTATCACTTTGAATGAATTTAAATCGCAATTGAATAAAATAAAACAAATTGTTATAGACCAACACCAGTCTTTATATCTGGATGAATTAGATGCGCTTTTGATAAAAGTTAATCTGTTTGGTTTTCACTTTGCGTCTTTAGATATTCGTCAAAACAGTAAAATACACGATGCCGTTTTTAAAGACGTAGTAGGATTATATTCAAATTCGAATACATTAGTTTTTCCTAAAAATTATTATGAGCTTTCTGAAGAAGAGAAATTTTCTGTATTGTCTAAAGTTAAAGGTAATCTTGACCCGATTGTATTTGAAAATGAGATGACAAGATCTACAATTGAGTCAATTCAAGCCATAAAAACGATTCAAGAAAATAATGGGGAATTTGGTGCAAACCGTTATATAATAAGTAATAACGAAAGTGCTCTTAATGTGATGGAGACTTTTGCATTATTCCGTTTGAGTAATTGGGAAAATCCATCCGTTGATATTATTCCGCTTTTTGAATCTGTTGATGATTTGCAAAACGCGCATGAAATCATGGAGAAATTATATACAAATCCTGCTTATGCTAAGCATTTGACCAACAGAAATAACAAGCAAACAATCATGCTTGGTTTTTCTGACGGGACAAAAGATGGCGGATATTTAATGGCCAATTGGAGTATTTACAAGGCAAAAGAGGAGCTTACTGCAATCTCTAGAAAATATGGCATAAAAGCAATTTTCTTTGATGGCCGTGGTGGACCGCCAGCTCGTGGTGGTGGAAAAACACATAAATTCTATGCTTCATTAGGTCCAAACATTGAAAATAACGAGATTCAGGTTACGGTACAGGGACAAACGATTAGTTCTAATTTTGGGACTTTAGATTCTTGTCGTTATAACTTGGAGAATTTGTTAAGTGCCGGTGTAACCAATCAGGTCTTTAGTAAAGGACAAAATGAGTTGACTGTTAATGAAAAAGATATTTTAGATCAATTAGCAGGTTTAGGATATGAAAAGTATTTGAGTTTTAAAAATCATCCTAAATTCATTCCGTATTTGGAGCAAATGAGTACGTTGAAGTATTATGCTAAAACAAATATTGGAAGTCGTCCATCTAAAAGAAGTAAATCGGAGCATTTAGATTTTGCTGATTTACGTGCGATTCCTTTTGTGGGTTCTTGGAGTCAGTTGAAGCAAAATGTACCCGGATTTTTTGGAGTAGGTACTGCTTTAAAGCATTTTGAAGATACGGATCAATGGAATAAAGTTCAAGATTTATATGATAATTCGTTGTTCTTTAAAACCTTGTTAGAAAACAGTATGATGTCATTGGCAAAATCATTTTTTCCATTAACGGCTTACATGAAAAAAGATCCTCAATTTGGTGCTTTTTGGCAAATAATTTATGACGAATTTTTAGAAACAAAAAGATTACTTTTGAAAATTGCCGGTCACAAAGAGCTTATGGAAAATTACCCTGATGGTAAAGCATCAATACAAATAAGAGAGCGTATAGTATTGCCATTGTTGACAATACAACAATATGCATTACTTCGTATAAATGAATTAAACAAAGAGGATAAGCCAGATGAAGCTTTAATAAAAGTATACGAAAAAATCGTTACCCGTTCTCTTTTTGGAAACACAAATGCCAGTAGAAATTCAGCTTAATTATAAAAAAATGAAAACAGATCAATTGCCTGTAAACGAGTATTCAAGTTTTAATGCAACTTATATTCAAGCTGCCGGAAATGTTGAAATGATTGAAGAATTAGAAATTTCTCTTCACGATTTTATTCGTTTTGTACAAAATATTCCGATGGATAAATTTGATTATAGATATGCCGAAGGAAAATGGACAATCAAAGATATTATTCAGCACATCATAGACACAGAGCGCATTTTTGCCTATAGAGCATTGCGAATTTCCAGAAATGATGAAACGCCTTTACCGGGTTTTGATGAGAATCATTATGTAGATAATACGGACGCTAATAGTAGAAATATTCAGGATTTATTAGCAGAATTCTCAGCGGTTAGACATGCTAATTTATTTCTTTTTAAAAGCTTTTCAGAAGAGCAAATGAAAAGAACCGGAACAGCTTCTAATGCAGTTGTCTCAGTTCGTGCAATTGCTTTTATAATTATAGGTCATTTAAAACACCATCAAAAAGTTTTTCAAGAAAGATATTTATAATTTATTCGAAGCAAGTTGACCAAATTTTCAGCTTGTTTTCAAATGACATGGTATTAGCAGGACTAGTGGAAGCCATCACATAATACGTGATGCCTTCTATTTGTCCAAATTTTTTCAGAAAGTATTTATGACTTTCTTTTCCGTTAAAAATGATTTTAGTGATTCCTGGGAATTCTCTAAACAAGGTTTCAAAATCATTTTCCTTTTGATTTTTGATATGAATATCCAGACTTCCTTTTCTTTCGCAATTTTCTAAAACATCCCAAAGTCCTATTTTATTCGCTTGGAGTAATTGTATTTTTTCCTCGAATTTTTCAGATATTGGTAAATTATGCAATAGCGTATACATTATTTTCCAAAAATGATTTCTTTGATGTGCATAATATTCCTGCTTTTCCAGAGAGGCGATTCCAGGCATTGTTCCCAAAATCAAAATTTCGGTTTGAGAATTTACAAAAGGAGGGAATGAATTGATCATTTTAAGTTTTTTAAAGTGCTGTATTTTCTTTTTCTAGTATTGCTAATGCCAAACGGATTTTTCCATAATCTATTTTTTCTTCTAAATAATCAAAATAAGGTTTTAAGGCATTTGGCGATTCCAGTTTTATTTGCGCTTCAGCAATTTGAGAAACTTCTTCTTTTGAGATAAACGGATTCAAATCTACATCAGCTCCATCAACATAAAGTTTCGCTAAATGCGACATAATCGTACTTAAACCTAATTTTCTTTTTTGGGCAATTTCCTCGACTGACAATCCACTTTTATAAAGTTCTAATGTTGCTTTATAAGTTGTGGCTTCTTTCTTTTTTCTGACAACTTTAGATTTTTGAAAATCAATAATTGCTTTGATAAAAGCATCACCATATTTTTCCAGTTTTGCTCTACCAACGCCATCAATTGCTAACAATTCGGTATCACTCATAGGTCTTTCGGTTTCCATTTGGCGTAAAGCCGCATCGCTAAAAATTACATAAGCAGGAACTTCTTCTTCTTTGGAAATCTCATAACGCAATTTTCGTAAGGTTTCAAAAAGTGAATTTACAACCGATTTACTTTTCGTTTCTTTGACTTCATGCTTCTCAATATTGATTTTCTGAACCGTGGTTAGTTGTACTTTTTCGCCTTCAAACAATACTTTTTTAGCAAGAGCCGTTAATCTGATTTTGTTTTGTTTATGAAAAGCAATTTCGCAATAGCCCAGATTGATGAGTTGGATTAAATATTGATTCCAATCAAACCACGAAAGATCAACTCCAACGCCGTATGTTTTCAGATTTTGGTACTGTTTTTCGTAGATATAAGCATTCTTTGAACCGCGTAGAACGTCAATGATTACAGGTAAAGGTTCTGTTTCCTGCAAACGAATAATTGCCGATAATGCTTTTTGAGCAATCACCGTTCCATCAAAAAACAGCGGCGGATTCTTGCAAATATCACAATTTCCGCAATTTTCAGTAATGAGTTCCCCAAAATAGGAAAGCAATATCTTTCTGCGACAACTTAAAGCATCTGCATATTGTTTCATTCGCTCCAGTTTAGCCAGTTGCACTTCGGCATTTAAGCCTTCGGAGGCAAATTTCTGCAATTGAATCACATCGCCATAACTCTCAAACAATACTGTTTCTGATGGCAAACCATCTCGACCGGCACGACCAATTTCTTGGTAATAACCTTCGATATTTTTCGGCAAATTATAATGAATGACCCAGCGCACATTTGATTTGTCAATTCCCATTCCAAAAGCAATGGTTGCACAAACCACTTTACAATCATCGTTGATAAATTCGTCTTGTGTTTTAGAGCGAATTTTAGTGTCTAAACCAGCATGATAGGCTTTTGCACTAATACCAATTTTTTGTAGTTTATCTGCAAGTTCTTCTGTTGTTTTTCTGCTTAAGCAGTAAATAATTCCAGATTCATTTGGTTTTTCTTGAATGAAATCTATAATTTGTTTGACTCTGTCTAAAGCGGGACGCACTTCTAAACTTAAATTTTTTCGATCAAAAGAAGCTACAAATAATCTAGGGTTTTTTAAATTTAATTGTTCGCTAATGTCTTTGCGTGTAGCTTTATCGGCTGTGGCAGTTAAAGCTAAAATTGGAGTGGAAGGGAAGCGGTTTTTTAGATATCCTAAATTAGTATACGCTGGTCGAAAATCATGTCCCCAAGACGAAATACAATGCGCTTCATCTATTGCAATGAGGCTTATGCTTAAACTGTTGAAGATAGAATCCAGAAAAGATAGACTTTCGGGAGCAATGTAAACTAACTTAATTGTGTTAGATTTTAAACGTTCCAAATAAAACTGTCGTTCCTCTTCGGTTTGGCTGCTGTTGATGTAACAGGCTTCAATTCCGTTTGCTTTCAAGCCATCTACTTGATCTTTCATCAAAGCAATTAGCGGGGAAATTACGATTGTAATTCCAGTAAAAATTAGAGCAGGCAATTGAAAGCAAATTGATTTTCCACCACCCGTTGGCATTATTGCTAATGTATCCTGACCGGAAAGAATACAATTTATAATATCTTCTTGATTGGGTCTGAATTTTTCAAAACCAAAGTTCTCTTTCAGTTTGGCGTGTAAAATTTCATGGGTCATTGTGGCGTGTATTTAGAGGTCTAAAGTAATAAAAAAAGGAACTCGTGTTGAGTTCCTTTATAAATGTATTTTTAAAAATGAGATTAATTAATCCTCATCTTCTTCGTCATCATCTTCATCAGAAAAGTCTTTTTCGTCTGAATCGTCATCGTCGTCATCATCTCCTGAATCAGAATCTGGTTTATCGATAGCGTCTTCATCATCGTCATCATCAATATCGTCATCTAAATCTAAACCTTTGATTGGTTCAACAACATCGTCTATGATTATTTCATCATCTTCATCATAATTTTCAATTCTATCAGCAAGTTTAGTGCTCACTTTTACTAAATAAATAGTGTCCTCAGTTCGTACTTCAACTGCTTCAACTAATTCATTTTTAGCGTTTCTAAAACTAATAATGTTTGAATCATCATAACCATCTGGAAATTTATCCACCAATAGGTTTAAAATTTCATTGGTAAGTTTTGCGTAATCAACAATTACTCTTTTCATAAAAATATTCTATAAGTCTAATAAATAAGCGAAAATTAAAGGTGCTACAATGGTAGCATCGGACTCAATAATAAACTTTGGAGTTTTAATGTCTAATTTACCCCAAGTAATTTTTTCATTTGGCACCGCTCCAGAATACGAACCATAACTGGTCGTTGAATCTGAAATCTGACAGAAATAACTCCAAAACGGAATGTCATGCATTTCCATATCTTGGTATAACATTGGTACAACACATATTGGAAAATCTCCAGCAATACCACCACCAATTTGAAAGAAACCTACGCCGTTTTTACTGTTTTTTGGATACCAGTCTGACAAGAAAACCATATATTCGATACCGGATTTCATTGTAGAAGCTTTTAAATCTCCTTTAATTACATACGATGCAAATATATTTCCCATGGTACTGTCTTCCCAACCCGGTACAATAATAGGCAAATTTTTCTCAGCAGCTGCATACATCCAACTGTCTTTTAAGTCAATTTCGTAATATTCTTCAAGAACACCAGAAAGTAACATTTTGTACATAAATTCATGCGGAAAATATCTTTCGCCTTTATCATCAGCATCTTTCCAGATTTTGTAGATATGCTTTTGCAAACGGCGGAATGCTTCATGCTCAGGAATACAAGTATCTGTAACACGATTTAAACCTCTTTCTAGTAAATCCCATTCATCTTGAGGAGTCAAATCACGATAATTTGGCACTCTTTCGTAATGAGAATGAGCTACTAAATTCATGATGTCTTCTTCAAGATTTGCACCAGTACAAGAAATAATATGCACTTTGTCTTGACGGATTATCTCGGAAAAAATCTTTCCAATCTCTGCCGTACTCATAGCGCCAGCCATGCTCACCATCATTTTTGCACCGTTGGCTAATTGTTGTTCGTAGGCCTTAGCTGCGTCAACTAAAGATGCAGAATTAAAATGCAAATAATGCTTTTCAATAAACTGACTGATTGGTCCTTTGCTCATTTTTTAAAATTTAAATACTTAAAAATCAACATGTTAAAAATGGTATTTCAAATTTAACGAATTTTTAAATTGACTAATTGAATTATTGTGAATTTATTTTTTCTTATCGTACCCTAATATTTTCAGAACGTCTTCAGAGGTTTGTTGCTCTGAGAATACCTCAGTTGCCAAAAATCCGTTTTCGTCTCTGTCGATCAATATGTGTTTGGGCTGTGGAATCAAACAGTGATGCAAACCGCCGTAACCTCCAATTGTTTCCTGATAAGCACCCGTATTAAAGAATCCAATGTATAATGGTTTTTCTTTATTGTATTTTGGCAAATAGATGGCATTCATGTTTTGTTCTGAGTTGTAATAATCATCACTGTCACAAGTCATTCCTCCCAATAGTACCCTTTCGTATGTATCATTCCAGCGATTGACTGCCAGCATGATAAAACGTTTGTTGATTGCCCAAGTATCTGGTAAAGTAGTGATGAAAGATGAATCAATCATGTTCCACTTTTCTCTGTCATTTTGTTGTTTTTGATACAAAATCTGGTAAATAGCTCCACCACTTTCACCTACGGTATACGAACCAAATTCAGTAAAAATATTTGGAACATCTACTTCGGCTTCGTCACAAGCTATTTTAATCTGATTGATGATTTCGTCAATCATATATTGATAGTCGTACTCAAATGCCAATGAGTTTTTTATTGGAAAACCACCACCAATATTTAATCCGTCAAGAGTAGGACATTCTTTTTTTAATGCTACGTAAACCTTGATACATTTTACTAATTCATTCCAATAATAAGCATTGTCATTGATCCCGGTATTGATAAAAAAGTGCAACATTTTCAGTTCCAATTTCTTATTTTCTTTGATTTCCTTTTTGTAAAACGGAACAATGTTTTTATATCCAATTCCTAATCTTGATGTATAAAATTCAAATTTAGGCTCTTCTTCTGCAGCAATTCTAATTCCTATCTTAAACTTGTTTTTAATCTGACCTTGAAGTAAATCAAGTTCTTCATAATTATCAATGATTGGAATTGTATTTTTATGACCAGTATTAATAAGTCGCGCTATGTTCTCGATATATTGGTCTCTTTTAAAACCATTACAAATTATATACGTGCTTTTATTTATTTTACCGTTTGCTAATAAATTCTCAACAATATTAATGTCGAAAGCAGACGATGTTTCAATATGGATGTTGTTTTTGAAAGCCTCATTCATAATATATTCAAAATGAGAGCTTTTTGTACAATAGCAATAGTAATATTTTGCCTCATACTTATTTTTTTCCATTGATTTACGAAACCAGCTTTTGGCTTTGTTAATGTTGTTGGAAATTTGAGGTAAATAAGTAAATTTTAATGGCGTACCATATTTCTCTACCAGTTTCATCAAATCAATATTGTGAAACTGAAGATTGTCTTTGTTTAAAGTAAATTCTTCTTGTGGAAAGTAATAGGTTTGATTGATTAAATCAGAATATTTTGTATTCATTGTATTTTAGAATTATAGATTAAAATAGTGTGTATAACTTAATCTAAAATTCAAACTCTGATATTTGCATAAACAATCTGAAGCTTCTCGTTTTCTGCTTTCATGTATTGAAAAATATCAAAACTGAAGTTTCCTTTAATAGAATAAAACCGTTTCAATATTCTTAAAAAAGAGATATTGTTTCGGGTTTTATTAGAACTATAATTTGGCTTGTTTTGACTTTTTTTCATTGATGCAAATGTAAAAAATATTATATACGCAATGCAATCCTTTTCATAAAAAATAATTAAGATTTATAATCTTGAAATGCTTCAAGAATTAATTCATTTTCAACAGATTGATTGATTTTTATTTTTCCGATACCTTCTATTAAAGCAAACTGTATGTTTCCATACTCGTTTTTTTTGTCGTGTATGAGTAATTCCATGATAGGTTCGATGTCATTTTCATCAAAAATAATGTCGTCATATATAGACTTTATACTTGATTTTATCTGAAAATACTCTTCTTGACTGATGAGTTTTTTATGTAATGAAATGTAGCTTTCCAATATCATCCCAACGGCAATAGCTTCTCCGTGCAATAAAGTGATTTTATTTTCATTTTCCAGAAAATAACTTTCAATGGCATGACCTAAAGTATGACCAAAATTCAATGATTTTCGAATGTTTTTCTCAGTAGGATCTTGCATTACAATTTCATTTTTTATTTCGACAGAACGGTAAATTAATGCATCAAAATCAGCAAAATCTATAGATTTTAAATCTAAAAATTGTTCCCAATATTCCTTATCATATATCAAACCATGTTTTAGCATTTCGGCAAGACCGGAACGCATTTCATTTTGCGGAACTGTTTCAAGATATTGGGTATCGATAAGCACCATTATTGGAACATTAATAACACCAATTTGGTTTTTTAAATTCCCTAAATCAACACCGTTTTTCCCACCAACAGAAGCATCAACCATCGATAGTAGCGTAGTAGGAATGTGAATAAAATCAACTCCACGTTTGAATGTTGAAGCTACAAATCCGCCTAAATCAGTAACAACACCGCCACCCAGATTAATTACAAGACTTTTTCTGTCAGCACCAAGTTCCGTTAATACATTCCAAATTTGGACGCAAGTCTCAATATTTTTATTCTCTTCACCGGCATCAAATTCAATGATTTCAATAGTAAGATCGGTTTCTAAAAAAGGGAGAAATTTTGGTATGCAAAATTCATTCGTCTTACTGTCTACAATAATAAAAAGTTTTGAATACTTATTTTCTGTCAAATGAAGGTTTAAGGCTTCATATCCTTTTTCGTTGAAATGAATCGGATAACTGTTGGCTTGAATTGATTGCATCTGTATTGATTAATTGGAACCGCAAAATAAGGCAATTTTTGCTAAATAATATTCAAAACTCTGTCTATATTTGTACAAAAATTTAACAAATAATGGAAAAAATATTCAATAATACGCAAGTTGCCTTTTCATTAAAAAGTGATACGGAGCTTGATAGAGCTTATTTTCTTTTCAAAATGATTGATAATCAACCACTAGTTCGAATAGGAACTGCGGTTACAAATTTTGCCCTAAAAGCGAATCTTCCTGTGGAAGGTTTGATACGTGCTACGGTTTTTGACCATTTTTGTGGCGGAGTAAATGAAGTAGACTGTCTTTCGGTAGTTGATAAAATGTACACTAAAGGAGTTTCATCTGTTTTGGATTATTCTGTAGAAGGAAAAGAGGAAGAAGATCAGTTTGATGCGGCACTTGAAATGACTTTAAAAACCATTGAATTTGCCAAAGAACGTCAAGCAATTCCTTTTGCAGTTTTTAAACCAACCGGTTTTGGTCGTTTTGAATTGTATGAGAAATTGGGCGAAAAACAAACGTTAACTCCTGAAGAGCAAGCGGAATGGAATAGAGTAGTGGCCCGTTTTGATTTGGTTTGTAAAGATGCTCATGCAAAAAATGTTGCCTTACTTATTGATGGTGAAGAAAGTTGGATGCAAGATGCGGCGGATGATTTAGTGACCGAAATGATGCGCAAATACAATAAAGAAAAAGCCATTGTTTTCAACACGTTGCAAATGTATCGCTGGGATCGTTTGGATTACCTGAAAAAATTACACGAGCAAGCCAAAAAAGAGGGATTCTTCATTGGAATGAAATTAGTTCGTGGTGCTTACATGGAAAAAGAAATTGCACGTGCAGAAGAAAAAGGATATCCATCGCCAATATGCGCTTCAAAAGAAGCTACCGATGAAAATTACGACGCTGCAGTTCGCTATATGATTGAGCACTTAGATATGATGTCAATTTTTGCAGGAACCCACAATGAGTTAAGTACGTATACTCTAATGGAATTGATGCAGCAAAAAGAGATTAAAACAAACGATGATAGAATTTGGTTTGGTCAATTGTATGGAATGAGTGATAATATCAGCTACAATTTAGCCGCTCATGGCTATAATGTTGCTAAATACCTGCCTTTTGGTCCTGTAAAAGATGTGATGCCGTACTTGATTCGTCGTGCTGAAGAAAATACTTCGGTAGCGGGACAAACTAGTCGTGAATTGACATTAATAAAAACAGAACGTAACAGAAGAAAAGGGAAAATAGAATAAAGTGTTAAGTGATATAAAATTCTATAAAAAAACTCCATTCAGCTATTGAATGGAGTTTTTTTATGCCAAATGAATAATAAAATTTAAGAATTGCTAAATTGTAAATTGCTTAAATTTTTATAGATACCATTTTCTAAAGCTATTAATTCTTGATGCGTTCCTTGTTCGGTAATTTTTCCTTTATCCAAAACCAAAATTTGATCGGCACTTCGAATGGTTGAAAGACGGTGTGCGATAATAATACTGGTTCTTCCTTCCATTAAAATTTCCAACGCTTCTTGAACTAGTTTTTCACTTTCACTGTCTAATGATGATGTGGCTTCATCCAGAATCAAAATACTTGGGTTTTTCAATAATGCTCTCGCAATTGCAATACGTTGCCTTTGTCCTCCGGAAAGTTTAATTCCTCTTTCTCCCACAATAGTTTCAAATTTTTCAGGAAAACTTTCGATAAAATTATAGGCATTTGCTTGTTTTGCAGCTGTAAGAATTTCTTCTTCGGTTGCATTTGGTTTACCATAAGCAATATTTTCTCTGACGGTTCCTCCAAATAGAATAACATCTTGCGGTACAATACTCATGTTTCCGCGAAGGTTTTCTAAATCAAAATCATAAATATTTTTTCCGTCAACTAATATTTCTCCTTCATCAATATTATAAAAACGTAATAAAAGGGAAGCAATAGTCGATTTTCCCGTTCCACTTGGACCTACAATAGCAATTTTTTGACCAAAATTGGCAGTAAAACTGACGTCTTTCAATACTTTAATTTCTTTTCTAGAATGATAACTGAACGCTACATTGTTGAACGTAACATTACCTTTTATTTTCTGGGTTTCAGCAGCCTCTTGAACTGAATTAATTTTTTCAGGAGTTTCATCCAATAATTCAAACACTCTTTCCGTGGCACCAATCGCTTTTTGGATTTGGGCATAAAGTTCAGCGATTCCTCCAAAAGAAGCTCCTACAAATGTAGAATACAATACGAAAGAAATCAATTGTCCCACGCTCATTTCGCCGCTGATGCTCAATCGAACACCAAACCAAACTACGGCTACAATAGCTCCAAAAAGACAGAAAATAATGAATGAAGCAAAGTATCCTCGGTATTTTCCACCTTTGATGGCTAATTTTACAACTTCTTTAATTTTACCATTATAGCGGGCAATTTCATACCATTCATTGGCGAAAGCCTTAACAATACTGATTCCTTGCATGGTTTCTTCAACAATTACCTGGCTTTCGGCAACTTGATCTTGTACTTTTTTAGAATATTTCCTGATAAATCGTCCAAAAATAACGGCAGCAACAGCCACAAGCGGAACTACTGATAACATCAACAATGTCAATTTGATGCTTTCATTTGCCAATAAAAGAACACCTCCAATGATTAGAATAAATTGTCTTAAGAATTCGGCAATTGTAGACGTTAAAGTGTCTTGTATTTGTGTTATATCAGAACTGATTCTACTGTTTAATTCTCCAACACGCTTTTGTGAGAAGAAAGACATGGGTAGTTTTACCAAATTACTGTAAAGCGATAATCTAAGATTAGCTAAGGTGTTTTCAGTAAAATTGACAAATAAATACAATCTGAAAAACGAAAATATAGATTGAAGAAATAAGATGATTATTAAACCTCCTGCAATCATGTTTGCCTGAGCGTTATCCTTATTTTTCACGCAATCGATAAGCATCCCCATCAATTTTGGAAAAGCTAAAGCAGTAGCACCGGTAAATAATAAAAAAATTAAACCTACATAAAATTTCCAACGATGATTTCCAGCATATTGAAATATTAGAATTGCCTTATTGAGAGAACTTGCAGTTATTTTTGATTTTGGTAAATCATTTTCTTTGAACCTTGCCATTATGTATTGTTTATGTCACAAATGTAAGACTATAACGAATCAATACAAAAAAATAGTAGTGTTTCATGCGAAACATAAAGTACTATGATAGAGCGTAAAAGCAAATAGGCTCAATATTTTATTCATTTTTTTTACAGTTTTGCTTGCAGATACGATTTCTAGCTGTATATTTGCACTCGCAATAAGGAAATGAAAATGACTGCATTGTTTAGGGCGATTAGCTCAGCTGGTTCAGAGCACCTCGTTTACACCGAGGGGGTCGGGGGTTCGAACCCCTCATCGCCCACAAGAAACTCCATTAGAAATAATGGAGTTTTTTTATGTCTTGACTTTTTCACTTGTGCCTTACTATTAATACTCCATACTTTTTTATATTCTCGCTTTTGAGCATATTTTAAAACTTCTTTTACAAAAATTTGATTTATATAACTGCTAATTCACATCTATTAAAACATTTGCTGTAAAAATCACATATCTTAGCATAAAATACTTTGTACTAAATGTAACGTCTATGAAATGTTTATGGATATTAAGAGCAATAACAATATAACAAACACATATGTTAAATGATAGTATCTTTTTTGTTGATAAAATTGAGGAAATTTCAATTTGTGATTCCACAATGTACTATTTTACTGGAAGCTCCTTTTCACGACCAACTGATTTCAAAAGAATAGAAAATGAAAATCATAATTTAAAAAATTGCAAGCATTGCAAAAAAAATCATCAACTTGTCTTAGAAAGACTTGAAAGCAGACTAAAAAATTTTCCTTTTTGTTGTGATTTCCACAAAAAATTAATCAATGAAAAATGGTTCAATAAAAATGATTTTACTGAGGTTGCAAAATTGTCTGCGGACAAAATCTATTTTACTTGGGATTTTATAAAAAAATTTATTGACGAACCAAATTGGGAAGAAGAAATTACTGATTATTTAAGCCATGTAATTGACACATTTGGAAGTTTTCCCGTAGATCATGGAGAACCCTTGTTTTTGGGTTCTTATTTAAATGGTGCAAAAGACCTAGTTAACAGTTTGGATGAAAAGAAATATAAAAAAAAGAAACGTATAATTCTTGATCACATAAATAGCTATTATTTAAGTAATGGTGAGAAAAAGCAAAATACAGATTTTAATATTCTTTTATCTATATATGACAAATGGTTTAAGACATTTCCATTTGATATTAGTATTTTCAAAGGTCTTAAAGAAAAATTTTCAAGAACCCTTCCAATAATAGAGAAGACTAGATATAACAAATATTCAGGATTAGCCATTGCATCTCCTAAAACAAAAAGCAATCTTATAAAATTACTTTGCGATATAACCAATCAAATTGTTACTCAAATTAATTCATTAAAATTATATGAGGAAGGTAAATTAAACGATATAGAAAACTACAAATTAGAAATAATAATTCAAAAAAGAAAGCTTAAGATTAAAGAAGGATATCAAAATAATATTAAAGAACCAAATAGTCGTTACAGAAATATTTTAAAGAGCTGGTTTTCGGATGAAATTGAATTCATTAAAGAGCTTGAACCTACTTTAAAAACAATTGAAAATAAAAAAGATAATTTATATTTAGATATATTATATGCATGTAGTAAAATGCAAGAAAATAAAATTTTTTGGAAAGCAGATGAAAATACTAGAACCAAACAAATTTTAGATCTTCTAGAAATTAGTTACCATACCAAAGATCAATCACAGATTGGAGTTTCTGCAACTGGAATTAAACCAGGATCAATTGATGGAATTGTTATAGATAGCAAAAGAATACAGTTTATTATTGAAGCTTTGAATCTCAAATATCTAAATAAAAAATACATCCAAGATCACATAAGTAAACTTGAAATAAATTATGACAACAAAGGTTTAAAAACGAAATTCCTTATTTCATATTGTGACATCGTAAATGGTACATTTCAAGAGTTTTACGAAAAATATATTTCATTTATTAACTACGAAGTTAAATTTCAAAATCTTAAAGAAAGTTTCGAAAACTTAGAACCAAATTATGCAAATCAAAGAATCTTAAAAACAGTTCACAGTTGTGAAAAAGTGAGTGTTACCATTTATCACATTTTATTAAAAATGTAATAAATCCGTACTATGCGAAGTCTACCGACTTTGCACAGGGGTGGCAATAGACATAACCAACGATTTAAGTTTAGTTAAAGCACCTTATTATACGTCTTTTTTCTTTAGACATCGTCCTCTAGGCTCATCACCCTCATGAAGCACAATATCGGAATGTAGGAACTGTGCGGCAGCTGCAGAGTCATTCACTTTAGTAGCACTGCGTGCTAACATTTCTGATTCAAACTCCGTTAATACACTTTTCCTCAGTCCGACTTTTCGCCATTGAGAAAAAGGTCTGCATCCTCTTGATATCACACGAGCCAACGATAGTGCGTCCAGCAGCGCTTGATTTGCACCTTGTCCTTTGAATGGACTCATAGGGTGAGCCGCATCTCCAATCAGGGTTACTTTCTGTGCTTTCGCCAATAATTCTGGTTCAAGTAATTCTCGGTCATAAACGGGATAACCAGAAATCTGAGCTTCTAGGGTTGACGCTAAAATCTGAGGAATAGGGCTGTGCCACAGAGTTCTACGACAGGCTTCTTCCTTGAGTGCTTGAGGTCCTTTAGCACTTAATGCCTTAGCCTCTTCTTCTGGCATTGGAAAACTCAATTGCCACATTACGGAGTCTGAAGTATAAGGCATGATGTAGATTCGTTCATTGCCATTGGCGGTCTGAAATACAGTGGCCGAGTCCAGTAAAGAACTGTCAAGATTTTCGAGTGCTTTCAAAGGACAGATACCTAATATCACTATACAATCCAAGTAACGTAAAGGGCTGATATCGGCACCAATTAGCAACCTCCGCACTGAACTGCGAATACCATCCGCACCAACTACAAGATCCGCTTTGGTATGCTTGATTTCCCCATTCACTTGAAAACTTAAATCAACACCGTTACCATCACTTTCCTTATAATCTAATAACTGATGTCCCCATTGTAGCGCATCCTGTCCGCCGAGTTGTTGAATTAACGCTAAGCGCAAAGATTGTCGTGCAATATGGATATTAGTACGTTTTTGAAAAGTTTTTGTATCTGACTGTATCCATTTTCTGACTCCCCATTCACCGATTATTTTCCCTGCTGTCGTATGAACCAAATGTCTAGTTGAAATTACTCCTTCTTCCAGCGAGAAAATACCCAATCCCTCAATCGCTTTACTAGCTTGCTGTAGAGTGAGTCCGTAGCCCTGAGATCTGGCTTCGAAATTATTATCGCGTTCATATAAGGTAAAAGGAATTCCGCGATGCAAACAAGCCACAGCAAGAGCCACACCGCCAATACCACCACCAATAATGGCAAGGTGTGGATAGTTTTCTTTATCCGCTACAGTTGGACTGGAGGAACGAAGTAGCCCGGATCCGGAACATTTTGGGCAGGAGTGAAGGTGGCCTTTAGGAGGAACTGGAGCCGTTCCTTCGCCATTAGTCTTTTTAAATTGGTCTAATGCTAGCTGGTGGAGTAGCCGTGCTTTCTTAGTTAGTCCTCGACTTTTCTTGCCTCTTCCTTGACATTCTGCGCACATAGTCCAGCTTACTTCTTCATTTTCCACTTTTTTCACTTCGGTATTGATTTAACTATGCTGGTCCTAATTATTAACTTCTATATAATGTAACGGCAGAAACTTACATTTTTGAGCTTTTTGCCGCTTGTGGCAGTTGCGTAAGTTTAGGATAAAAGATTTACAACACAAAACTACTTTTTCAAATTGAAATAGAAAGGATTTCTCAGTGCTATTTTATTGAAATCTTGCAAAAAAAAGGTTGTAAACAGGTTCACAAGGAGGACAAGACAAACTTCATTAGAAACAATGGAGTTTTTTATTTCTTAGAGTTTGGCAGATATAAGTATTAAAAAAGTATCATAAAAATTAAAGGTTTCTTAAATTGATTTGAATGCATTTTTACTTATCGTAATTTAGCAATACGATAACCTAAATTTGGAAACCATGAAAAGGAAAATCACTTTAGTCGCATTATTACTGGGTTTTGTATTATCGGCGAGCGCGCAAAAGAGAATAGAAATCACTGAATTACCAATAGCAGCTCAGGATTTCCTTCAAAAATATTTTAGCCATACATCAGTTAATATCGCCAAGAAAGATGCGGAATATGGTGAAAAAGGCTATGAAGTCAAGCTTAAAGATGGTACTGAGGTAGAATTTTGGAAAGATGGTTCTTACCGTGAGGTAGATGGTGGCAAGAAACCGATTCCAACCGCATTCATTCCCGCAACAGTCAAAGATTATGTGGCAAAAAATTATCCGAATGAAAAAATTACACATATTGATTATGGACACAAAAACCTCGACGTTGATTTAACGAATAATATTGATTTAGAATTTACCAAAGAAGGACAAATTTTAAAAGGAAAAAAGCTAAACTAAAAAAATGGTTTGTAATTAAACTTGTTTTAAATGTATAAACTCCATTAGAAATAACGGAGTTTTTCATTTCTTTTAGTTTATGATTTGCGCGGTTTATTCTAAATCCATCATCATTAGTTCTATTTTAATGAATAATTCACCCACGCCTAATGCCGCCCAAATAATAAAAAGACCCAATAGAATTTTTATTACAAGCGGAATTGAAAAACCAGTTATTTTCTTGAAAATTACATTTGTCGGTGGGAAATAAACGACAGAAATTACAATGAGGAAAACTCCAAAACCTAGATCATTTCCCCAAAAAGTATTTATAATCCCGATTACCAGAACAACTATTCCAAACCCCCAACTTATTATATTCCAAACATTTGATTTATTATCCATATTTTTAATTTTTAAAGGTTTAAACTTTTTTTAATTACTTGTTTAATGCTGTATTTTTTAAAAGTACTTTGTAATTCAAAGTTAAATAAAATATTTTATTTATTGAACTTTTTTAAAATATTATTTTTAAATTGAAGATACATTTAAGACTACTTTAAATGGCTAACATTTTAAATCTAACATGAAATAGTGTTTAATATAATTCGTTTTGATTTTAAAAACGCGTCATTTATTTAAAGATTTTTTTAATGCTTTTGAAGTGTTATTAATCCAATGTCAAGGCACCTAAAATTTCTTCAGACATGAAAGGTCCTCCGGGATATTTGGCAGTATAATCAAGATTCATCCAGATTTGACCGCGCTCATCAACGTGATAATGAAGTTTTTGTTCATTGCTTTCATTGACAAATAATACATTTTTAATTAGAAAATTTACTTTTTCTAAATCAGTCAAAGAGCCTATCAGTATTTCGGGATAAATATGTCCGGTAGTATGGATTAATCGGGGAGTTCCACCGATAGACTTGATACTGGCAGCCATTAATATGGAATGATCATCACAGTCACCAGAAAAATAAAGCAGTGATTCTGTAGCTGTAGCGATATAATCACGTGCTTTTGGATCGCTTACATAGTTCCATCTGCTGTTAATTTCCTTGAAAACAGCAAAGCATTGTATAATAGTTCTGTAATCAGAATATCCTTTTATGTCTTTGAAATGTTTTGATGTTGCCATAATCGCAAAATTCCTGATTTTAGGATTTTGATATTCTATGGCATTGATGATTTTTGATTTATTGGGAAACGGAAGCAATTTTGCAATGATAATATCTTGTGGATATGGATTGTCTGACATTGTGTACATAATTGAATTATAATCTTCAAAAACGCTGTTAAATCCATAGTTTCCAATTGTCGAACCGTACACTAAAACCAATAAATATAGAATGATACAAAAGAGAATAATTGTTCTCAAGAATCGAAGGATAATTTGAATAACAACAATCATCAATAGAAACAAAACGACTCTGTCGATGTTCAGAAACCAATTGGGATTGATTAAGTTTTGATGAACAATAATAAAGAGTGGAATAGCAATTAATATATTTAGGATAAAAATAATAACGTCGTCCCAAGGTTTTTTGACCTGGAATCGCTGTTTTATACCCTGAAAATTAATTTCTTTTATTTTTATCATAGTAAAAATAAAAACAGTAATCTAGACTGTTTTTACAATATCCTCAAAAGTACCTTTTTTCTCGATAATTTTAAGTTGAAAAAGTTGATTTTGAACTTTGTTTAACATTTCTGCTGATAATGGTTTTTGTGACCATTTTGTTAACGATAACCATTCTTGAATATCTTCAATTTTTTGATGGTAATTTGAAGCCAACGTTTTATCAATACTTGGGATATCTTTGAATTCCTGTGTAATTTGATTAATGATTGCAAGAATTTTTGAAATAAGGACTGGATTTTTTTCCAAAACTTCCTCACGAACCGCAATTACAAAACAAGGCCAAGGAGTAGGGCAATCAGCAATTCTTCTGAAAATACCTTTATCGACTAATGGTTTGGTCATAAAACGTTCCCACATAAAATAATCAGCGGTTCCGTTTGTTAAAGCTTCGACAGCGCCATCGATAGTATTTACGATTTCAAACTGAAGATTATCTGTTCTCCAACCTTGATTATTCGCATTGATATAAGCCATTAATTGGGAACCGGAACCCAATCTGGAAATTGCCACTTTGGTATTTTCTAAGTCAGCAAATGTCTTGTAATTTGATTTTTCTGCTACGTGAATTCCCCAAATCAAAGGACTTTCAACATAAACCTGAACTATTTTACTCGGGTTTCCGGCAACAATATCTTTTACGATTCCTTCCGTTAGGATTACGGCAATATCTGTTTCGCCATCACGCAGCATTTGACACATTTTTCCGGTTCCTTCAGGAACGTCAGTCCATTGCAAATCGATATTTTCTTTTTCGAAATCTCCATTTTCTATTGATAAATGCCAGGGAAGATTGAAATGTTCCGGAACACCCGCTATTTTTATTATTTTCATTATAGGTTAGGATTTTTTAATTCGTACCAATTCCAAGAAACGCCCTCCTCCAAGTATTGTTCGGTCATTTCCAGTCCAATTTTTTGCAATATTCGGTTTGATGCGATATTGGCAGTATGCGCTGCGGCTTCCATAATTTTGATATTCATTACATTAAAACCATAATCGAGCCAAGCAAAACTGGCTTCACTTGCATATCCTTTGCCCCAGAATTTTTCGTTTAACCGATATCCAATGTCGTAGAAATGAATTTTATTATTCACCATTTCAGTGTTGTATTTTAATCCGGCCCAACCAATTAATTCATTGGTTTCTTTCAAAACAACAACAAATCGTCCAATGTTATTTTGGATGTATTGTTCTCTGACAAGCTTGATATACGCATGTACTTCGCTTATATCAGTCAATGGTTTGTTCCAAAGATATTGATGTACATTAGGATTGCTGTCCATTTCAAATAATGCTTCGGCATCTGAAACTAGCATTTCTCTTAAAATTAATCGGTCGGTTTCTAAAATAAGATTCATGTTTTACTAAAATTTGATGGTTCCCGATTTAGCCCTGATAGCAGTGAAAATCCTTTTCCTTTTTTCTTTAAAAAGGAAAAGATTGCAACGTATAGCGGGAAATAGCTCCTAAAATTACACATTAATATCTTTAAAATTATTCAATCTCGCATACCGAATCATATTGGTAAATGCCTCCTGGTCCAGTTTTGGTATTTCAAGAATGGAATTCAACAAAGTGGTATCGTATTCATTGGCAGCTGTTGTAAAATAAGGGTTTAAATGTTTGCCAATACTTTCATAATACAATTTTTCGATAGTATTTTTGTATTTGAAGTCTAACGAATTTTGTATTAAGGTAAAATTGGTATAACCAACTTCCTTCATAATTAACTGCAATCCATTTACCATATTGAAACTTTTATGATGTACAATATTAAGCTGTTCAATATCTTCTCTTTCGAATGTATTTACAATCACTTTTGCCACATAATCGACAGGAATAATGTTCAAAACGGTGTCTTCATTGACTATAAAACGCACATTTTCTTGATCTCCTTTTCGTTGGGAAGTGAAGTGAAAGAATTTAGCCAAAAGATAAAAAACCATATATTTCGAAATAAAATACTGGTTTTCGTTCCCCAACATTTTGCCTCCAATCACACTTGGGCGAAGAATTTGAAAGGGCAAGCCTATTTTTTTACATTCTTGTGCTATAAAATTTTCTGAATGGAATTTGGCATTTTCATACGCATTGCGGTGCTCCGGTTTGAATCCTAAACTATGAAAATCATTGTCAATTAATCCTTTTCGGTTTCCAGATGAAAAAGCAGTTCCAATGTAAATGAACTTTTTTATAAAAGGATGAAATAGATTGAAAAGGGATTTTGTGATTTTGGTATTCTCTTCAAAAATTTTTTCGCGTTGTTCTTCATCGGTAGATAAATTCACGAATCCTGCCGAATGGATAAAATAAGCACCTTTTATTTGACTTGAAAAAGTATATTGAATTACATCCAAATCGGTATCAATGATTTCAATGTATTCGTGCAGTTTTGCGATGCCTTTGTCTTTTATGATTTTAGGCGTATAACTACTGGATAAGAGTTCGTTTATTCGATCTAAAGCGGAGTTTTTTCCTTTATTTCGTGCAATAATAAATAGTTTTCCATCAATTTTAGTGTTGATGAAAAGCTCCAGAATTTCATACATAATATGAGATCCTAAAACTCCTGTTGCACCTGTAAGTATTATTTTCATTATCGTTTTGTTCTAAAAACAAATGTAGTTTTAAAAAAATTAAAGAGCACTTTTTTAAAACTACAAATGGGTAAGATTTTGAAAATTAATTTCGCTATCCTAAAGCTATTTTTTCTAAAGTATACGCAATCAATTCATCAACGGCTTTGTACGGATCCTCGCTAAATGTTCCCGAAGCACGATTAGCAATAATGGCGTTTAATGACAATGCGTTATGTCCTAAAAGCGCCGAAAGTCCATAAATAGCTGCCGTTTCCATTTCTAAGTTTGTGATTTGGTTGTCACCAAATTTAAAATTATCCATTTTAGCATTCAACTCTTCATCTTGAATATTCAAACGCAAAACGCGACCTTGAGGACCATAAAAACCACCGGCAGTTGCGGTAATTCCTTTATGCATTTTATTGCTTTCTATCATTTTTTCCAGTTTTTCGGAACAAGCAATTACATATGGCTTTCCTTTTCGTAAATCCCAATTGGTGTGTTTCACAAAAGCATCTTCCATTTCAAGATTCGAAACTTCGTCAATCAAATAGGAGCGTAGCATGTTATCCAGTCCTAATCCAAATTTTGACATCACAAAACTATCCACAGGAATATCGGCTTGTAAAGAACCCGAAGTTCCAATACGGATTATGTTCAATGAAGTCAAATTTTCTTTTGGCTGACGTGTTTTCAAATCAATATTGACCAAAGCATCCAGTTCGTTGATGACGATATCAATGTTATCAGGACCAATTCCTGTTGACATTACCGTAATTCGTTTGCCTTTGAAAATCCCAGTTTGGGTTTTGAATTCTCTTTTTTGAGTCGAAAATTCGATGCTGTCAAAAAAATGCGTGATTTTCTCCACGCGATTTTGATCTCCTACAAAGATGATATCGTGTGCAATATGTTCTGGTTTTAAATTCAAATGGTAAACGCTGCCGTCTGGATTTAATATTAATTCTGATGATTGTATCATTATTTTTTTGTTTAATGTTTAAGGTTTCAAGTTGCTCAACTGAATACTAATAACTGAACACTGAATACTTTTTACCCTCCAACACGTTTTACTTTAAATCCTTTTTCTTTTAAAATAGTCATTATTTTATCACGATAATCACCTTGAATGATAATGGAATTATCTTTGAAAGTTCCACCAACACTCAATTTGGTTTTGATTTCCTTGGCAAGAATTTTAAAATCCTCGTCAGTACCTTCATAACCTTCAATTATGGTTGTCGCTTTTCCTTTTCGTTTTTCGAATTTACAAATCATAGGTTCTTTTTGAACGTATAATTCGTGAGCCACTTCTTCAATTGTATCTTCAGGAGATGGTTCGTGATCTGGAAAAAGGTTTTTTAATTGGTCTTGTAAGTCCATGTTTTAAAAATTAATTAATTATTAAACCATTAAGAAGTTAAGAAAATTAAGTTTCACTGCTCTTAATCTACCTTAATTTCTTAATGGTAAAAAACAAAAAGACATCAAGCGAACTCGATGTCTTTCTTGAACTATAAATTAAAAATTATTTTTTGATTAACCCTAAATCTACTAAACGCTCGTATAAATAGGCTCCTGCGGTAATATCTTCGAATTTTTTTGGATGTTCTGCATCAATACAGTTTTCCAAACAATCCAATTTCATATCACTCACTGGATGCATAAAAAACGGAATAGAATAACGTGAAGTTCCCCATAATTCTCTTGGTGGGTTTACCACTTGATGAATGGTAGATTTCAATTTGTTATTCGTATGACGTGACAACATATCACCCACATTAATCACTAATTCATCCGGTTCAGCAATGGCATCAATCCATTCTTCGTTGTGATTTTGTACTTGCAATCCTTTTCCTTGTGCACCCATCAACAAAGTAATCAAGTTGATATCACCGTGAGCAGCAGCACGAATAGCATTTGCTGGTTCAGACGTGATTGGTGGGTAATGAATTGGTCTTAAGATTGAATTTCCGTCTTTAGCATATTGGTCAAAATAAAATTCATCTAAACCAAGGTGTAAAGCCAAAGCTCTCAAAACATAAACTCCTGTTTTCTCAAGCATTTGGTAAGCCTCTTTACCTACAACATTAAAACGGGGAAGTTCTTTAACTTCAACGTTTTCAGGATACTCTGAAGCGTATTTTGAATCTTCAGACACGTATTGTCCAAAATGCCAAAACTCCTTCAAATCACCTTCTTTTCTGCCTTTGGCATGCTCTGTTCCAAAAGAAACATAACCTCTTTGTCCGCCAATTCCAGGGATTTCATAACTGTGTTTTGTTTCTAAAGGTAAAGCGAAAAAATTTCTGATTTCACCATACAATTCATCAACCAGTTGGTCGTTTAAAAAATGCCCTTTGAGTGCTACGAAGCCAATATCTTCAAATGCACTTCCGATTTCATTTACAAATTTTTGTTTACGTTTCGGGTCGTCCGAAAGGAAATCACGCAAGTCAACACTAGGAATGTTTTGCATACTTTTAAATATTTTTTAATAACTTGTAAGGCTAAAACCTTGCAGATACAAATGTAAAGAATAATTTTATATCTGAATTTTAAAACTTACAAACAATATAAAAAAATATAACAAAATAACACTAAACTGTTATATTTTTTTATCTTTGAACCATATAATAAAACCGAAAAAATGATCTTCGACAGAAAAAATCTTACAGACAACCAATTATTAGATTTTTATAAAAGAATACTGAAACCAAGACTAATTGAGGAGAAAATGTTGATTCTTATTCGTCAGGGAAAGGTATCCAAATGGTTTTCTGGAATTGGTCAAGAGGCTATTTCTGTTGGAGTCACAGCAGTTTTAGACACGGATGAATACATTTTGCCAATGCACAGAAATCTTGGCGTTTTCACCGGAAGAGACATTCCGTTGTACCGTCTTTTTTCACAATGGCAGGGCAAAGCCAATGGTTTTACTAAAGGTCGTGATCGCAGTTTTCACTTTGGAACACAACAATACAAGATTATTGGAATGATTTCGCATTTAGGTCCGCAATTAGGCGTTGCTGACGGAATCGCTTTAGCCAATAAACTAAAGAAAAACGGAAAAGTTACTGCCGTTTTTACTGGCGAAGGTGCTACCAGTGAAGGCGATTTTCACGAAGCATTGAATATTGCTTCTGTTTGGGAATTACCGGTGCTGTTTGTCATCGAAAATAATGGTTATGGACTTTCGACTCCTACAAATGAACAATACCGTTGCGAAAACCTGGCCGATAAAGGGAAAGGTTACGGAATGGAAAGTCATATTGTTGATGGAAATAATATTCTGGAAGTGTTTAATTTGTTATCTGAATTGAAGGCTTCGATGAAAGAAAATCCACGTCCAGTTTTATTAGAATTTAAAACCTTCAGAATGCGTGGACATGAAGAGGCGAGTGGGACTAAATACGTTCCACAGGAATTAATGGACATGTGGGCGATTAAAGATCCAGTAGAAAATTATAAAAAATATTTAACCGAAAACGGAGTTCTTACCGCCGATTTTGATACTGCTTTACATGCTGAAATAAAGAAGGATATCGATGAAAGTCTGGCTATTGCCAATGCGGAACCGGAAATTGAGTCTACTTTAAGCGAAGAACTAAATGATGTTTACAAACCGTATGAATTTGAACATGTTAATTCTTCAGAAGAAAAAGAAAATATTCGTTTTATAGATGCCATTTCTAGCAGTTTGAGACAATCTATGGAACGCCATGAAAACTCAGTAATCATGGGTCAGGATATTGCTGAATATGGTGGTGCTTTTAAAATTACCGATGGTTTTGTAGCGCAGTTTGGCAAGGAGCGTGTTATCAATACGCCAATTTGTGAAAGTGCAGTGGTTTCAGCAGGAATGGGATTGTCGATTAATGGATATAAAGCGATTGTGGAAATGCAGTTTGCCGATTTTGTTTCGACAGGTTTCAATCCAATTGTGAATTTATTAGCCAAATCACATTATCGTTGGTTAGAAAAAGCCGATGTTGTGGTCCGAATGCCTTGCGGTGGAGGAACACAAGCAGGACCTTTTCATTCGCAAACCAATGAAGCTTGGTTTACCAAAACGCCAGGTTTAAAAGTAGTTTATCCTGCATTTCCGTATGATGCCAAAGGATTGTTGAATACTTCCATAAACGACCCGAATCCTGTATTGTTTTTTGAACACAAACAATTATACAGAAGCATTTACCAAGATGTTCCTACCGATTATTATACCATTCCATTAGGAAAAGCGGCTTTGTTGAAAGAAGGGGCTGATATTACTATCATTTCGTTTGGAGCTGCAGTGCATTGGGCTTTGGATACTTTATCAAAAAATCCTGAAATTTCTGCTGATTTGTTGGATTTGAGAACTTTACAGCCTTTGGATACTGAAGCTATTTTTGCTTCTGTTAAGAAAACGGGAAGAGTGATTATTTATCAGGAAGACAGTATGTTTGGTGGTATTGCCAGTGATATATCAGCAATGATAATGGAAAATTGTTTCAAATATCTTGATGCGCCAGTAAAACGCGTAGCAAGTTTAGACTCACCAATTCCTTTTACAAAAGCATTGGAAGATCAATATTTGCCGAAAGGAAGATTCGAAAGTGATTTGAAAGAACTCTTGGCATACTAATAGTTAGAATTATTATTAGGTTGTTTTTAGCGTTATGATTCTAAAAATAACCTAATAGCCAATAGATTATTATGAAAATAATAATTGTTCCAAAACAGCCGCCACCTAATTTTTTGGCACCGTAACCTGCAAGTATTGTTTTAAAAAATCCATTCATACATTTTAAATTTTTAAGTATTCTTTAAAAGTACTGAATATTTTTTAGACGATTGTTTTAGTTTAATTCCAAAAATATTTTCTTAATAAGAGCTAATTCTTAGAGAACATTGTTTTATTATCAAATTTAGTTTAAAGCAATTGTATTTTTTAAAAAATCAAAATCTTATCGATTGATCAATTTTGCTTTCTCCTTAATAATATCACTGATTTTTCGGTTTTCAATTTTGCTTTCGAGCCAAGAAATAATGTCTAAATAAAGGAAAGCTCTTTTTTCATAAGTGTTTTTTTCCAATTCAATAAATCGAGCTCTCATTTTTATAAACTCCTTTTTGATATCCGTTGGATAAATAGAGTTTAAGTTTTTCAAAAATCGAATGATTTCTTTTTGCACTTCATGTAAATCATTCATTTTGATGAGGAATTTATAAGTATTTTTCAACTGATTTTCCAGGTAATAATCCTTACCTAATTCATAATGAGCAATTAAACACAAAATTCGGGCAAAACACATCAAATCTTCTCGCATCGAAAGATTTTTGTTGTTTATGATTTTCTCTAAATAAAAGATACATTCCGCATATTTTTCATTTCCGAAATAAATAGAGGCAAATTTATAATAGAACAACATTTCGTGATGCTCATCAAGATGGTCCGTATGAAGTTTTAATTTATTTAAGACTTCGGGAATTAAGTATTCGCTTTCGGCAAACGTTCCTTCCAGAATGTGGTAATTCAATTTATTGTTATACACATATAAGAATGATAGTGACGCAATATTGTCATTCACGGGAAAACGTGGGTCTTTTATGGTATTTTCCAGCAGTGATAAATACTTTTTGAATTTTGATTTGTATTTCAACATGTATAAAGATTCCAATAAATAATGGTTTCCTTTTAAGAAAAATACAGGGTTTAAATAAATCATATTAGGGTTGTCATAAAAAAGCGTCACCCATTTTAAAGAATATTTATAGCAGGAAAGAAAATCCTGTACTAAGAAACTTCGCCATAAATACGCATTATAAAACCAATATTTTTCTCTAAAACCAAACTTTTTATCATCAAATTTAGAAATGTGTTTATTGAAATAGTCGTCTATATATGTATACTCTTCATCACTTTTCACATAACCGGTTTTAAGCATAATCCCATACAGTTGCAGGGATAAATTAGATAATTTACTGGAAATGGTATTGCGGTAATTTAATTCTTTGGCCTGGATAACCAATTCATCAGCCCGTCCTTGAATACTTCGTGTGATGTATTGTGATTCAATAAGTTTTTCAAATTCTACGATTTCATACGCCATGAGTTTTTCATCATTCTCTAAAGCTAAAATTTTTGTTTTATCCAAAATTTTTAAACTCTGCTTGTATAACCCTTTATTGTATAATATAGCAGCAAAATCAATTTGTTCTCTAAGCTGATATCGAATGTTTTGACTGGGAATATTCAATCGGATGCTCACTAAAATTTGCTTGTACAAGTATGATTTAAGATTCGATAATTGTACTTTTTTAATGATACCGCTTTTCAGAATGAGTTTCTCATCATAGACTTCTGATTTGTCTAAAATGTTGAATAATTCGATGAATTTTGTATTGGAACTGGTTTCCAATCGGCTTGCAAAAATCTTAAATTGTCTTTTTTCAGATTTTGAAAGCGATTTTATTAATACAAATAAGAAATCTTTTTGATGGTTAGCCATTGTAAAATATAGTAGCTTAATGTGTTGTTTTTCAGTAGCTTACAAAGTTATTATTTGTTTTATAAGCAGTATATTTCATTAAATTGAGTTTTATAATAAAGTAATGAAAGATATTTTTGTTATCAAGATGTGAAATTACATTAAATAAATGAAAATGAATAGAGAGAAAGTTCAAATTTTTGATACCACTTTAAGAGATGGCGAACAGGTCCCAGGATGTAAATTAGATACCAATCAAAAACTCGTTATAGCAAATCGACTGGACGAAATGGGTGTTGATATTATAGAAGCTGGTTTTCCTGTTTCTAGTCCGGGTGATTTTTTATCTGTTTCAGAAATAAGTAAGGTGGTAAAAAATGCAGTTGTCTGCGGATTAACAAGAGCGGTGAAAAATGATATTGATGTTGCTGCAGAAGCTTTAAAACATGCAAAAAGACCTCGTATACATACTGGAATTGGAACTTCTGATTCGCACATAATACACAAGCTAAATACAACTAGAGAAGATATTATTGCACGTGCAAAATTTGCCGTTTCACATGCTAAATCGTATGTTGAAGATGTTGAATTTTATGCTGAAGATGCAGGTAGAACAGATAATGAATTCTTGGCGCGAGTCTGTGAAGAAGTAATAAAATCAGGTGCTACCGTACTTAATATTCCAGATACAACAGGGTATTGTTTACCAGAAGAATATGGTGCGAAAATTAAATATTTAAAAGAAAACGTCAAAGGAATTGAAAACGTAATCTTGTCTTGTCACTGTCATAATGATTTAGGAATGGCTACTGCTAATTCAATTGCAGGGGCAGTAAATGGAGCCAGACAAATTGAATGTACCATAAACGGGATAGGTGAAAGAGCAGGAAATACAGCACTTGAAGAAGTGGTGATGATTTTCAAACAACATCCTTATTTGAATTTAGACACGAATATCAATACACGTCAGCTGAATGAAATGAGCCGATTGGTTTCTGAAAGTATGGGAATGATGGTGCAGCCTAATAAAGCGATTGTTGGTGCGAATGCTTTTGCGCACAGCTCCGGAATTCATCAAGATGGTGTGATAAAAAATAGAGCAACTTATGAAATCATGGATCCTTTAGAAGTAGGTGTAAATGAATCATCTATAGTTCTTACGGCCAGAAGTGGTAGAGCAGCATTGGCTTACAGAGCCAAAAAAGTTGGGTACGAACTTACAAAAGTGCAATTAGATGTTGTCTATGTTGAATTTTTAAAGTTTGCTGACATTAAAAAAGAAGTGTTGGATGATGATATTCATCAAATAATTGAAGCTTGTAAAATGAATAAGGAATTAATCCTTAACTAAAATATTTTGATTTCTAATAAAATCTAAATCCTACTATTATGAACTTAAAAATAGCAGTACTTTCAGGAGACGGAATAGGTCCGGAGGTAATCTTACAAGCAAAAAAAGCATTGTATGCAATAGGTGTTGTTTTTGATCATGAGTTTGTTTTTGAAGACGCGCTTATTGGTGCTATTGCTATTGAGAAAACAGGAAATCCTTTACCGGAGCAAACATTGAACCTTTGTTTGAATACTGATGCTATATTGTTTGGAGCCGTTGATGATTCAAAATATGATACCCATTCAGATTCAAAATCACGCCCTATTCAAGGATTATTAAAATTGAGACAAGCACTAGGATTGTATGCGAATATAAGACCTATAAAACCATACAATGACTTATTGGACTTATCTCCTTTAAAAAGAAAAATAATTGAAGGAGCTGATTTTATAATTTTCAGAGAAATTTCGGGAGGATCTTATTTCAGTGAAAAAAAGATCAACGAACAAGGCACTTTAGCCTCTGATTTATGTGAGTATTCCGAAGAAGAAATTATTCGTATCAGTCATTTAGCTTTTAGAACTGCACAAAAAAGACAAAAAAAGGTGACTTTGGTAGACAAAGCCAGTATCCTTGAAACGTCAAGATTATGGAGAAAAGTGGTATCAGAAATCGCAGAAGGATATCCTGATGTAACCTTAGATTTTCTTTTTGTTGATAATGCGGCAATGCAAATAATCATTAATCCAAAACAGTTTGACGTCATTTTGACTGAAAATTTATTCGGAGATATTTTATCAGATGAAGCGAGTGTAATTACCGGTTCAATAGGATTATTGCCATCAGCATCTTTAGGAAATTCAAATGCACTTTTTGAGCCTATTCATGGTTCTTATCCAGAAGCAAAAAGAAAAAATATTGCCAATCCTATTGCTTCAATAGTATCTGCTGCGATGCTTTTGGAACATTTTGATCTTCATATCGAATCGCAAAAGGTATACGAAGCGGTTCATAAAGCAATCGAATTAAATGTCGTCACTGCCGACTTGAATCCGTATTCAAAATTTGGCACTAATGAAGTGGGAGATTTTGTTTCGAATTATATTCTAAGTAAAGACGACTTATATTTTAAAAGTGACAATGTCTACATAGGCCAATCGACCATAGTTTAAAAAATAAATAATTGATGGTACCTATAATTTTTCAGAAAAACATATTACCTACAAACTAACATAATAATGGAATTAAATAAATACAGCAAAATAATCACGCAAGATGAAACACAACCAGCTTCTCAGGCCATGTTGTACGGAATTGGATTAACTGAAGAAGATCTTAAAAAAGCGCAAATAGGAATTGTGAGTATGGGTTATGATGGAAACCCTTGCAATATGCACTTAAATGATTTGGCTAAAGATATTAAGACTGGCGTCTGGGCAGTAGATTTAGTTGGTTTGATTTTCAATACTATTGGTGTCAGTGATGGTATTTCAAATGGTAATGATGGAATGCGTTTTTCTTTGGTTTCTCGTGATGTAATTGCAGATTCTATTGAAACAGTTATGGGAGCTCAGTGGTATGATGGAATGATTGCTGTTCCAGGTTGTGATAAAAATATGCCAGGAGCGCTAATGGCTATGGGTAGAGTCAATCGTCCTTCGATTATGGTTTATGGAGGTTCTATTCACCCAGGAAAATGGAAAGGCGAGGATTTGAATATTGTTTCTGCTTTTGAAGCATTAGGAAAAAAATTCAATAACACTATTACACCTGAAGATTTTAAAGGTGTGATTCAAAATGCTTGTCCAGGTGCAGGTGCTTGTGGTGGAATGTATACTGCTAATACCATGTCATCTGCGATTGAAGCATTAGGAATGAGTTTACCTTACAGTTCTTCTAATCCTGCTTTGAGCCCAGAAAAAAAACAAGAATGTGTTGATGCTGGTAAAGCGATCAGAATATTATTAGAAAAAGATATTAAGCCAAGAGACATTATGACCCGTAAAGCATTCGAAAATGCAATTACAATCGTAGCTGTTTTAGGAGGTTCTACAAATGCGGTTATGCACTTAATTGCAATGGCTCACTCGGTTGGTATTGAATTGACATTGAAAGATTTTCAAGATATTAGTGATAAAACACCTTTATTAGCAGATTTGAAACCAAGTGGAAAATACTTAATGGAAGATTTACACAATGTTGGTGGTGTTCCGGGAGTAATGAAATATTTATTAAAAGTAGGTTTATTGCACGGAGATTGTTTGACTGTAACCGGAAAAACAATTGCAGAAAATTTAGCTTCAGTTCCTGATTTGCATGATGGTCAACAAGTGATTCATGAAATTCAAAATGCTTTAAAAGCAACTGGAAATATTCAAATTTTATACGGAAACATTGCAACAGAAGGTTGTGTGGCTAAAATTAGTGGTAAAGAAGGAGAATTTTTTGAAGGTACAGCTGTAGTTTTTGAAGGTGAAAAAGATGTAATCAGAGGAATCCAAGCTGGTGAAGTAAAACCAGGAAACGTAGTAATCATTCGGTATTGTGGTCCAAAAGGTGGTCCTGGAATGTCTGAAATGTTAAAACCAACTTCTGCTATTATGGGAGCTGGTTTAGGAAATTCAGTTGCTTTGATTACTGACGGACGTTTCTCTGGAGGTTCACACGGTTTTGTGGTAGGTCACGTTACACCAGAAGCGTATGATGGTGGCGGAATTGCTTTAATAGAAAACGGTGATGTGATTTCAATTGATGCTGTAAAAAACACCATTAATATGAAAATATCTGACGAAGAATTTGCAAAACGTAAAGCCAATTGGAAAAAACCGGAATCACCAATTAAACAAGGAGTGTTACTTAAATATATGCGTTCGGTCTCAAGTGCCTCTGAAGGATGTGTAACCGATAAATAATTTTCAAAAAAGAAGGAATAGAAACAAAACAAAATATTTTAAATATATGTTTCTATCTCTCAAAAATAATAAACGTACCCATGGGAACAAATAAAATATCCGGCGCCGAAGCCGTTATAAGATGCTTATTAGAAGAAGGAGTAGATTTGGTTTATGGCTATCCAGGTGGAGCTATAATGCCAGTTTACGACGAATTATATAAATTTCAAGATCAATTACACCACGTTCTAGTTCGTCATGAACAAGGAGCAACTCATGCTGCACAAGGTTTTGCAAGAGCAACAGGAAAAGTAGGAGTTGCGATTGCAACTTCGGGTCCGGGAGCCACAAATTTAGTTACAGGAATTGCAGATGCGCAAATCGATTCGACTCCTATGGTTTGTATCACAGGACAAGTAGGAAAACATTTATTGGGCTCCGATGCGTTTCAAGAAACTGATATTATTGGAATTTCGACTCCGGTAACCAAATGGAATTACCAAATAACGGAAGCTTCAGAAATTCCTGAAATCATTGCAAAAGCATTTTATATTGCCAGATCAGGTCGTCCAGGTCCAGTATTAATTGATATTACAAAAAATGCTCAGTTTGACGAAATTGAATTCAGTTATAAAAAATGTACCAGTATTAGAAGTTACAATCCGAAACCAGTTTTAAATCTTGAAAAGGTTAAGGAAGCGGCAGCATTAATTAATACTGCTAAAAAACCATTTATCATATTTGGTCAAGGAGTAATTCTTAGTGAAGCAGAAGCAGAGTTAAAAGCTTTGGTTGAAAAATCAGGAATTCCGGCTGCTTGGACAATTTTAGGACTTTCGGCAATGCCAACAGATCATCCATTAAATGTAGGAATGGTGGGAATGCACGGAAATTACGGTCCTAATGTTTTGACAAATGAATGTGATGTTTTAATTGCGCTTGGAATGCGTTTTGACGATCGTGTTACAGGAAATTTAGCTACTTATGCGAAACAAGCTAAAGTAATTCACTTTGAAATTGATCCAGCTGAAGTAGATAAGAATGTAAAAACTACTGTAGCAGTTTTGGCCGACTTAAAAGAGTCTTTAACAGCTTTACTTCCTTTAATTGAAAACAACTCTCATGAAGCTTGGCACAATGAATTCAAAGAGAAATATGAAATAGAATTAGAAGCGGTAATCAATGACGAGTTAAAACCAAAGAAAGAAGGAATTTCTATGGGAGAAACGATTGAAATGATTAACAAACATTCTAAAGGAGATGCCATTATGGTTTCGGATGTGGGTCAACACCAAATGTTTGCGTGTCGTTATGCCAAATTCAATTCGACCAAAAGCAATGTAACATCCGGTGGTTTAGGAACTATGGGATTTGCATTACCGGCAGCGATTGGAGCCAAAATGGGAATGCCAAATCGTGAAGTGGTAGCCATTATTGGTGATGGAGGTTTTCAAATGACTATTCAGGAACTAGGAACTATTTTTCAAACTAAAGTTCCAGTGAAAATTGTGGTCTTGAACAATGAATTTTTAGGAATGGTACGTCAGTGGCAACAATTGTTTTTTGACAAAAGATATGCTTCTACAGAAATGATCAATCCTAATTTTATAGCTATTGCTGAAGGCTATTATATTAAATCAAAAAAAGTAACCAAAAGAGAAGATTTAGATGCTGCCGTTGCCGAAATGATGGCTTCAAAAGAATCGTATTTCCTTGAAGTTATGGTAGAAAAAGAAAATAACGTATTCCCAATGATTCCTACAGGAGCATCGGTTTCTGATATAAGATTGAGTTAATATTATGGAAAATAAAACATTCACCATTTCTGTTTATTCAGAAAACAACGTTGGCTTATTAAACAGAATATCTGGAATATTCTTGAAACGCCATATCAATATTTTGAGTTTAAATGTATCCGAATCTGAAATTGAAAATGTTTCCAGATTTATCATTGTAGTTAATACTACTGAAAAATGGGTGCAAAATATAGTAGGACAAATCGAAAAACAAATCGAAGTCATCAAAGCATTTTATCATATTGACGAAGAAACTATTTTCTTGGAAAATGCACTATTCAAAATTGAATCGAGCTTGCTTTTTGATGAAAAACAAATTCAGAACATAATTAAGGAAAGCCACTCTGAAATAGTTACTGTTGCGAGAGACTTTTTTGTGATTTCAAAATCAGGACAACGTGCTGAAATAGAATCGTTATACGAAAAATTAAAACCTTTTGGAATCATGCAATTTGTTCGTTCTGGGAGAATATCGGTTTCCAAAGCAAAAATGGAGATTTCAACATTATTAGAAGAACTTAAACAGTAATTCGTTTAATTTTCAATTAGTAAACCTATCAATTATTAAATTTTACAATCATTAAATAATAAAAAATGGCAAATTATTTCAATTCATTACCACTTAGATTACAATTAGAACAATTAGGCGTTTGCGAATTCATGGATCAATCTGAATTTGTAGACGGAATTAAAGCTTTAGCAGGAAAAAAAGTAGTTATTGTAGGTTGTGGAGCACAAGGTTTGAACCAAGGTTTGAACATGAGAGATTCTGGTTTAGATATTTCTTATGCATTGCGCGCAGATGCAATTTCAGAAAAAAGAGCTTCGTTTAAAAATGCTTCTGATAATGGTTTCAAAGTGGGAACGTATGAAGAATTAATCCCAACAGCTGATTTGGTTTGTAACCTTACACCAGATAAGCAACATACAGCTGTAGTTACAGCGATTATGCCTTTGATGAAAAACGGTTCAACTTTAGCGTATTCTCACGGTTTTAATATTGTAGAGGAAGGAATGCAAATCCGTAAAGACATCACTGTTATTATGTGTGCGCCAAAATGTCCAGGATCTGAAGTGCGTGAAGAATATAAAAGAGGTTTCGGTGTACCAACTTTAATCGCGGTTCACCCGGAAAATAATCCAAACGGAGAAGGTTTTGAACAAGCAAAAGCGTATGCTGTTGCTACTGGTGGTCACAAAGCTGGAGTATTGAACTCTTCATTTGTAGCCGAAGTAAAATCGGATTTAATGGGAGAACAAACCATTCTTTGTGGAATGTTACAAACAGGTTCTATTTTATGTTTCGATAAAATGGTTGAAAAAGGAATCGAGCCGGCTTATGCTTCAAAATTAATTCAATACGGTTGGGAAACAGTAACTGAAGCCTTGAAACATGGTGGAATTACTAATATGATGGATCGTTTGTCAAATCCTGCAAAAATTGAAGCGTATGAATTAGCAGAAGAATTGAAAGATATCATGCGTCCATTGTTCCAAAAACATCAAGACGATATCATTTCTGGAGAATTTTCAAGAAACATGATGATTGACTGGGACAATAATGATGTTAATTTATTGACTTGGAGAGCTGCAACTGCAGAAACTAACTTCGAGAAAACGGCTCCGACAGCAGCTCATATTTCAGAACAAGAATATTTTGACAATGGTGTTTTAATGATTGCCATGGTTAAAGCGGGTGTAGAATTAGCTTTTGAAACAATGACACAATCAGGAATCATTGAAGAATCAGCGTATTACGAATCTTTACATGAATTGCCTTTAATTGCTAATACAGTAGCAAGAAAAAAATTATATGAAATGAACAGAATCATTTCGGATACAGCAGAATACGGTTGTTATTTATTTGACCATGCTTGTAAACCTTTATTGGCTGATTTCATGAAAACGGTTGATACAAATGTAATAGGAAAACCTTTTTCAACTTCTAATGGAGTAGATAATGCAGTTCTTATTGCTGTAAACAAAAGTATTCGTCAACATCCAATTGAAGAAGTAGGTGAGTGGTTGAGAGAATCAATGACTGCCATGAAAAAAATAGGATAATAAAAAATAGGAATTACCACACAAGAGGGTGTGTTGGGATTAGCTCTATATCATTTGATTTCATAATATTTTGAATTAGTTAAAACTTATTAAAAAGATAAATGGATATGGATGCTTGTACATTCACTTAACTTTAAACGAGCTTAAAGTTGAGTGAAGTAGTCCCTATTAAAAATATTGGGAAGTAGTAGAAATATCCATGTTTATTTTCTAAATAAATCATGCTAAAAGATTAGTAGTAGAATTCCTTGATTGGAACGAAATAGTTTTGGTTGATTATTGTTCAAAAAATCATCGTTTATAGTACTAAAATAATTGTTGTTAAATTTTGTTGATACAGGAGGTGAGGTAGATTTAAATCTATCTCGCCTTTTTGTGTTTTACTTATTTTGCCAAAAACAGTAAAAATTAAACAAATTAGTATTAAAAGTGCTTTTTTATTTGGGAATCTATTTTTTTTAGCAAGTATTTATGATTTAAATAATTTTAAGAATAGCGAGAGATTTAATACTTTTATAAAAAATTATAACATGAGCTACTACAAAATTGAAAATTTAGAACAATATTTTAAACATTACAATAAATCAGTTCGTGAACCTAGAAAATTTTGGGGTAAAATAGCAGAAGAAAATTTCACTTGGTACCAACAATGGGATAAAGTTGTCGAATTTAATATGGCTGATGCCGATATCAAATGGTTTACCGAAGCAAAAGTAAATATTGTAAAAAATTGCATTGACAGGCATCTTGCTAAAAGAGGAGAAAAAACAGCAATTATTTTTGAACCAAATGATCCAACAGAAGCTGCACTACATATTACTTATAATGAATTGCACCAACGTGTTTGTAAAATGGCAAACGTATTGCGTGAACAAGGCATAAAAAAAGGAGATAGAGTTTGTATTTATTTACCAATGATTCCTGAATTAGCGGTTTCAGTATTAGCTTGTGCCAGAATTGGAGCGATACATTCGGTTATTTTTGCCGGATTTTCGTCTACAGCTGTAGCCACTCGTATCAACGACAGTGAATGTAAAATGGTTATCACTTCAGATGGTGGTTTCCGCGGTAACAAAACCATTGATTTAAAAGAAATCGTTGATGAAGCATTAGAAAAATGTACTTCTGTAGAAAAAGTTTTAGTAGCCAAAAGAATTCATACCGATATTAATATGAAAGAAGGTCGTGACCAATGGTTGCAACCCCTTTTAGATCAAGCATCTGATAACAATGTTGCTGAAATTATGGATGCCGAAGACCCATTGTTTATACTGTACACTTCTGGTTCAACCGGTAAACCAAAAGGAATGGTGCACACTACCGCAGGGTATATGGTGTACACCGCTTATACTTTTAAGAATGTTTTCAATTATGAAGAAAACGATGTTTTTTGGTGTACTGCCGATATTGGTTGGATTACCGGACATTCCTACATTCTTTATGGTCCATTATTAAATGGAGCAACAACAGTAATTTTTGAAGGAGTTCCTTCGTATCCTGATTTTAGTCGTTTTTGGGAAGTAATCGAAAAGCACAAAGTGACACAGTTTTATACTGCACCAACTGCTATTCGTGCTTTGGCAAAAGAAAATATAGAATTTGTACAAAAATATCCATTGAAGTCGCTTAAAGTAATCGGATCTGTTGGTGAACCAATAAATGAAGAAGCTTGGCACTGGTACAACGACCACGTCGGTGATAAAAGATGTCCTGTAGTAGATACATGGTGGCAAACAGAAACAGGAGGAATTATGATTTCGCCTTTGGCATTTGTCACACCAACAAAACCTACGTATGCAACTTTGCCATTACCGGGAGTTCAACCGGTATTAATGGATGAAAAACGCAATGAAATAGAAGGAAATCAAGTAGTTGGTAGTTTATGTATTAAGTTTCCATGGCCAGGAATTGCCAGAACTATTTGGGGCGATCACCAACGGTATAAAGACACTTATTTCTCTGCTTTTCCAGGTAAATATTTCACTGGTGACGGTGCTTTGCGTGATGAAGTAGGATATTATAGAATTACCGGTCGTGTAGATGATGTGGTAATTGTTTCAGGTCATAATCTTGGAACAGCACCAATAGAAGATGCGATTAATGAACATCCAGCTGTTGCAGAATCAGCAATTGTAGGTTTCCCGCATGACATAAAAGGTAATGCTTTATATGGTTTTGTTATCCTTAAAGAAACTGGAGAAACAAGAAACAAAGCAAATCTGGCTAATGAAATTAATCAACACATATCTGATCATATTGGACCAATTGCTAAATTAGATAAAATTCAGTTTGTTTCTGGTTTACCAAAAACCCGCTCTGGAAAAATTATGCGAAGAATCCTTAGAAAGATTGCCGAAGGAGATTATTCAAACTTTGGAGATATAACAACTCTTTTAAATCCTGAGATTGTAGAGGAAATAAAAGAAGGAAAATTATAAATTAATTAAAAGCCGTTTGAATAAAACGGCTTTTTTTTTGAACAGAAAATATAAAATTATCGCTTATTTCATATCGAATAATTATGTAAGTTTTATATGAAATAATATAGTTGCTTTCTCAAACAAATCCATAAATTTACTTCTATATGAAAAATAAAGAAGTTTTAATTATTGGAGGTGGTTTAGCAGGATTGACTGCAGCGATTCATTTGTCCAAAATTGGACTTCAGATTACTGTAATTGAAAAAAATGAATTCCCAAAACACAAGGTTTGTGGCGAATATATATCTAACGAGGTCTTACCTTATCTCAATTGGTTGAATTTAAACATAGCCAATTTAAATCCTACAAATATCACACAACTTGAATTTTCAACAGCAAGCGGAAAAACCATTAAAAGTGTTCTGCCTCTTGGCGGTTTCGGAATTAGTCGTTTTGCTTTAGATGAATATTTATATAAAAAAGCACTTGAAAACGGATGTAAAATTCTTCAAGACAATGTAGAAAATATACAATTTGAAGACAATCAATTTATAGCTACGACTGCTAAAAAAACTATTTTAAAATCGGAAATAGTTATTGGTGCATTTGGAAAACGTTCTAACATTGACCAAAAATTAAATAGAGATTTTATTCAAAAAAAATCATATTGGCTAGCTGTTAAGGCTCATTATTCGGGAGATTTTCCAAATAATAGCGTTGGTCTTCATAATTTCAAAGGAGGATATTGTGGTGTTTCTAAAGTCGAAAAGGATATGATTAATATCTGTTATTTAGCAGATTACGAGACGTTTAAGCGGTTTAAAAATATAGAGGAATATCAAAAAATTGTGGTTTCAGAAAATCCACATTTGAAAGTAATTTTAGAAAATAGTAAATTGCTTTTTGAAAAACCTTTAACCATAAGTCAAATATCTTTTGATAAAAAACAAGCTGTAGAAAATCATATTCTAATGATTGGCGATACCGCGGGACTCATTCATCCATTGTGTGGAAACGGTATGGCAATGGCAATTCATAGTGCTAAAATTGTTTCAGAATTAGTGGAGAAATATTATAACAACGAAATTAAATCCAGAAATGAACTTGAGGAAAAATACATTGAGGAATGGAATTTTAATTTCAAGAAAAGACTCAAAATGGGTCGGTTGTTATCGAATCTTTTGCAAAAGCAAAAACTTTCAGCTATATTGATGCGTATATTAATTATATTTCCATTTTTATTATCTAAAATCATAAAAAAAACGCACGGAACCCCAATAACTCTAAATTCATAAATGTTTCTAAATACCAAATTCAGAACCGATACACTTGAAACGATGGATGATTTTGCCATGGAAGGAGAAATCTTGCGTGATGCATTGGATAAAATAGCTAAAATCAATCAGCTTTTAGGAGGGAACCAGCTAACTTTACAAGGCGTTCAGGATTTGACAAGTAGTATTTCAAAATCAAATGAAATTGTAATTGTAGATGTAGGTTGCGGAAACGGTGATATGTTGCGGACTTTAGCTGATTTTGGATTGAAAAATAAGCTGAAATTCCAGTTAATAGGCATCGATGCCAATAGTTTTACAATTAGTCATGCACAACAATTATCTCAAAACTATCCTAATATTAGCTATCGTTGTGAGGATATATTTGATGCATCATTTAAGGAATTAAAATATGATATTGTGCTGTGTACTTTGACATTACATCATTTCAAAGACAAAGAAATTGTTGATTTATTAAGCGTATTTTATGCGAATTCAACTATTGGAATTGTTATTAATGATTTACAGCGAAGCGCAATTGCTTATCGATTATTTCAAGCATTGTGTTTTGTGTTTCGATTGAATGAGATGTCTCGTGAGGACGGATTAACTTCAATTTTAAGAGGTTTTAAAAAAGAAGAACTGATTCATTTTTCTAAAAAATTAAGTTTTAAGAACTATAAAATTCATTGGAAATGGGCTTTTCGATACCAATGGATAATTTCTAAAATATGAGTGTAAAAATCAAAACAGTAACAAAACAGTTACCAAAATATTCCAGAACAACTGAAGAAATCATTCCTTTTTTGGATGCCTGGCTCGTTGGGCAAGACGAACGTTTCATTAGAAAAGTAAAGAAAATTTTTGAAGGAGCCGCGGTTGATAAACGGTATTCCATCATGGATCCGATTGAAGTATTTACCAAAACTTCTTTTGAGGAAAGAAACGATATTTATGTTCGTGAAGTGATTGATTTAGGGGAAAAAGTTTTAGAAAAAGCCTTGAAAAAAGCGAACTGGAACCCTGAAGATTTAGATTATATCATTACGGTAAGTTGTACTGGAATCATGATTCCGTCACTAGATGCCTATTTGATTAATACATTAAAATTACGTCAGGATATTGTGCGACTTCCAGTTACCGAAATGGGTTGTGCAGCAGGAATTTCAGGGATTATTTATGCTAAAAATTTCTTGCAGGCAAATCCCGGAAAACGGGCTGCCGTAATTGCTGTTGAAAGCCCAACGGCCACATTTCAATTGGATGATTTTTCGATGGCGAATATAGTAAGTGCTGCAATTTTTGGAGATGGAGCAGCTTGCGTTTTACTTTCTTCACATGAAGACGATGAAGGTCCGGAAATTTTAGCGGAGCAGATGTATCATTTCTATGATAATATTCACATGATGGGTTTTAAACTCACCAATTCTGGACTGCAAATGGTTCTGGATATTGAAGTTCCGGAAACGATTGCTTCTCATTTTCCGGATATTATTCATCCGTTTTTAGAAAAAAACAATCTAAAAATGGAAGATATTGATCATTTAATTTTTCATCCCGGAGGAAAGAAAATCGTTCAAACGGTTGAAGGTTTATTTTCTAATTTGGGTAAAAATATAGATGATACTAAAGAAGTTTTGCGTTTGTATGGAAATATGTCAAGCGCAACTGTTTTATATGTTTTGGAAAGAATCATGGACAATCAGCCTAAAAAAGGAGAAAAAGGATTGATGTTGAGTTTTGGTCCGGGTTTTTCAGCGCAAAGAGTTTTGCTAAAGTTTTAACAATGGAGAGTCAAAAGATTATATCTAAATTACCGTATTCTAAGCCGTTTTTATTTGTGGACGAAATAGTCCAAATCAATGAAAATGGAGTGGAAGGAACCTACACTTTTGATGAAAACCTTGATTTTTATAAAGGACATTTTAAAGATAATCCAATAACACCAGGAGTGATTTTGACGGAAGTTATGGCGCAAATTGGATTGGTTTGTTTAGGAATTTTTTTATTAGATGATTCATTTAATACAACTACTTCAATCGCCTTAACATCAAATGAAATAGAATTTTTAAAACCTGTTTTTCCTAAAGAAAAAGTGACCGTTATTTCAGAAAAAATATACTTTAGATTTGGGAAATTGAAATGTAAGGTAAGAATGAAAAATGAAAAAGGAGAAGAGGTTTGTACAGGAATAATCGCAGGAATGGTAATTTCTAAATAAATGAAAAAACGTGTCGTAATTACTGGTCTTGGTGTTGTTGCTCCAAATGGAGTAGGACTTGATGCGTTTACACATGCCATCAAAAACGGAATTTCGGGAATCAAGCACGACGCTGAGTTGGAACGATTGCAGTTTTCTTGCCAAATCGCTGGAAAACCAGAGATTTCTACTGAATTAGCATTAAAATATTTTTCTGAATTAGAGTTAAGAAACTTCAATTCTACTGGGATTTTATATGGTGTAATTGCTGGAATTGATGCATGGAAAGATGCTGGTTTATCGTTGGAAATAAATGAAGAACCAGATTGGGACAGCGGAACTATTTTCGGTACCGGAACTTCTGGAATTGATAAATTTCGCGAAAGCATTTATAAAATAGATGATTTTCAAACAAGAAGATTAGGCAGCACCGCCGTGGCTCAAACAATGAATAGTGGTGTGAGTGCTTATCTGGGAGGGAAATTAGGATTAGGAAATCAAGTCTCCACTAATTCTTCTGCTTGTACTACTGGAACCGAAAGTATTTTGATGGGTTATGAAAGGATAAAATCAGGACAGGCAAAACGCATCTTGGCAGGAAGCACAAGCGATTCGGGACCTTATATTTGGGGTGGCTTTGATGCTATGAAAGTTTGTACTTTTAAGCATAATGAAAATCCAGAGCAAGGCTCAAGGCCAATGTCTGCAAGTGCTTCAGGATTTGTTCCGGGAAGTGGAGCAGGAGCTTTAGTTTTAGAAGATTTAGAAAGTGCAATTGAACGAGGAGCTACAATTTATGCTGAAGTTTTGGGTGGGAATATAAATTCTGGCGGGCAACGAGGTTTAGGAACTATGACTGCTCCAAATCCTATTGCTGTGCAGAAATGTATTCAAAATGCTATTATTAATTCTGGAATTTCTGCTGATGAAATCGATGCGATTAATGGACATTTGACCGCCACATCCAAAGACAGTCTGGAAATTAAGAATTGGAGTGAAGCATTGGGAAGAAAAGGAAAAGAATTTCCATTTATAAATTCCTTGAAATCAATGGTAGGTCATTGTTTATCGGGAGCGGGAAGTATTGAAAGTGTGGCTTCAATACTGCAATTGTATCACGGATTTATTTTTCCGAATATCAATTGTGATGATTTGCATCCTGAAATTACAGCAATAATTGATGAATCCAGAATTCCTAGACAATTGATCGAAAAGGAATTAAATATAATTGCAAAGGCCAGTTTTGGTTTTGGAGATGTGAATGGATGCATAATTTTTAAGAAATACATTTAGTCACATAATGTCAGGTAATTTTGAATTCAATGCATTAAAAAAAAGCAAAAAATATGAATAAAGAACAAACAATAGAAGAATTAAAAAATATAGTAAAGCCGTATATTCAAAATCAAGAAGCTTTTGAAATGCTTACGGAAGATACTGATTTCATCAATGACTTAAAGATTAATTCTGCTAATTTAGTAGATGTTATTTTAGATATTGAGGAGAGATATGATATTGTAATTGATAATGAAGCTATGGAGCGTATGGTGAACGTAAAGTCAGCATTGGAAATTATTGAAACTAAATTATCAGAGAAAAATTAGTGAATCAGCTGAAAAAAAGTCTGTAAAATGATTGGAAACGATATAGTAGATTTGGCTTTAGCCAGAAAAGAAAGCAATTGGAAACGAAACCGGTTTTTAGATAAAATCTTTACTGCAAAAGAACAATTACTCATTGTTGATAGCCAAAATCCTGAAATAATGGTTTGGAATTTATGGTCTCGAAAGGAAGCTGCTTATAAAATATACAATCGAGAAACTGGAATTAGAGGGTATTTTCCTTGGCAACTGGAATGTAGTTATGAAAATGAAATTTCGGGTTCAGTTTCAATAAAAGGAAAAACTTATTTTACTAAAACGATAATTTCTAAGGAATTCGTACATACGATTGCAGTAGTGAAAAAAGATAATTTTGATACCGTCAAAAAATTAAATTCAAACGACACCATTATAAAATCGAATGGAATTCCTTTTATAATTGATGAGCAGACTAAATTGATCAAACCAGTATCCATAAGTCATCACGGTCGATTTTGGGAAGGAATTACTCTGATTGATTAGAATAAATATTATTTTATTCCCAGCCTTGATTTTAATTTTAAGAATAATAATGCCGTTTTATACGCATCTTCCGCAGATGAATTTCGATCACTTTTAGGAATATTATATACCGCGCAAAGTTCATCAAGAGAAAATTGTTTATCATTAATATCATGCAGTTTTCTATGCATAATATCAACATCTAGAGCTTCGTTTTTCAATCTCCCACAGTCAAGTCGTTCTAATGCAGCATTGATCATTTCTACATCAAAATCAATGTGATGACCCACTAAAACAGCATTCCCGATAAACTCTATAAATAATTTTATGGCTTCGGCTTCGCCAAGTTTTTTCATTTTGCTTTCCACCAAAAATTCATTTGAAAGACCGTTATCATGAAGAAACTTGTATTGTAGCAACACAGCCTCGAAACTATCCCCGATAACTATACTATTATCGATTACAGAAAAAGAACCAATAGATAAAATAACATCTTTAAGAGGATTCAAGCCGGAAGTTTCTGTTGACAAAACAACAAATCGGCTTGATTTCTTATCAAATTTAGAAAGATAGGTTTTCCAAAATTCTGGATATTCTTTATTAATACTTTTTAACCAGTCTAACATAATTATGAAAATTGAGTAAGTTGAAATTTATTTTTTATTAATTCTTCCAATTCTCTCATAGGAGCCAAAGCATTCTTTAATTTTTCCTTATCAATTTTTGATAATTCATTCAAATTTATAAATTGACCTGAATTATCATTTTTTAAGCCTTCTAAGGTTCTAAATTTTGATAAAATCAAAAAGGCTTCAGCACAATTAAGGTAAATTTCAGCATGTTTAGGATCTGCAATTGCTAACTGCTTGAATCGCTGAAAGGTGTTGTTGATTCCTCGAATATCAAAATTTAAGGTAAACAAACGAGCACCATCAATCAATGGCATCAAAGCACGTGTTTTTATATCAAATTTATCTTTGTTTGGACCTTCTTCTTCCACAATGAAATTTTTGAAAAAAGTTAGTGGTGAATTTTTTCTCAAAGCATCGTTTCCTAAGAAATCAAAGAACAGAGTGTTGTTTTTTGCATTTTTAAAAACAACATTTCCAATAGCATCTTCGATTCTTTGTTCTCCAAAAGTGATTTCATAATCAAAGAAAATACTGCTTAAATCATTGCTATTTTCACCTGGAGTATTCATCCAGCTGTCGTATTGTTTTGTCCAGTCAGTCAGTGATTTACACCAAAGCATATTGCTTCCCATATGCCCGTTTGGACATAATTCATAACCAATTTTTTCAAGCGTAGCTGTTGTTCGTTTTCCAAGTTTAAGGAAATAATCTTTTACCTCACGATATTTATCAGCCGAAACGTCTTCGAAAATTAATATACTGTCCTGATCGGTTAATAATAGTTGTTCTTTTCTTCCTTGACTTCCAATACTTAGCCAGGCAAAACGGGCAGGAGGTGAGCCTAAATCTAAAATGGATAACTCTACAGAACGTTTAATTATTGCTAAATTAATTTCGCTGGCAATATTAAAAACGTGAGAAAGCGGTATGTTTTTAGAAATAGATGTTTGAATCAAATCTGTTAAACGTTCTCGAATTTGTTTTAATTCTTTCGGATTTTGGGAACGCTTAATTTCTTTAATTAAAACACCTGGATTATTTGCTTGCGCAACTATCAAATCATGTTCAGAAATAACTCCTTTTACATCAGATTTATCAGTTCCATCCTGTGTTACACATAAATGGGTCACATTATGTTTCAACATAAGCAGTTGAGCTTCGGCCAAGGAAACATTTTCCACAACAGTAATAACGGGAGATGACATTATTTTATCTATTGAAACGGTTACAGGGAATCGACCGGTTGCAATTTTGGAACGCATATCACTGTCAGTCACAATTCCGATTGGAAAATTATTGTCACAAACGATAACATTGTTTTTTAATGTTTCAGTCATTAACTGAGCAACTTCTTGCGCAATTGCAGTAATAGTTGTTTTTAATGGTGAAATAGTATAGGATAATGATTGAAAATATTGCATTTCCGACTGCTGGTCAGAATAGAAAACATTGTCAGAGATAAGTTTGCCTCTTAAATTTTCTTTGTCATTTGGATTTCGCGTATTTGTTGCAAAACTCTCCAGCAAAAAGTTTAGAACTTCTGAATTATTCACCACAAAAGGACGAAAAGTAGCGATTGGTATAGCATAAACAATGCTTTCTTCTCTAGCTTTGGCCGTCATCATGTAATTATTCTTGGCAAAAAAGGGACGTAAACCAAAAATATCACCTTCATGACACTTATTTAATAAAGTTTCTTCAGAATCTGAAATCACAGATAAATTGATAGTACCTGAAGCAACAACATAAAAACTGTCATGCAAAACATCATTAATTTGGAATAATGTTTTATGTTTTTCTAAATTTACAACGCGAATACTTGTAGCTATTTCGGATAACTCCTCAAATGTCAAATGATTAAATGGTGGATATTCCTTTAAAAAATCGGCAATGTGCTCAGCAATTGTATTCATAAGTTGGTCAAATAAATGGTGTATTGTTTGTAAAAATAATAAAATAATAAATCATAATACCGTCATTACAGCAGTAAAACAACTAATTTATAAACTTCATAATATTTTCTTAAAATTAAGGGGAATTATGCTAAATTAAATGAAGTTATTTTATTTTTATGAGCAAAACTAAATCATTTTAAATTATGAGATTACTTAAAAAAATTCACCATTTGCTTATTGCATTTTTGATTATTAATTCTTTAAATGCCCAAGAAAAACCAACCAGCACAAAAGAAGTGGTTACTGGAAAAATTAATGGCGCTACAATTACAATTAATTATGGAAGTCCATCAGTCAGAGCAAGAGAAATTTGGGGTAAATTGGTTCCGTTTAATCAAGTTTGGCGTGCAGGTGCAAATGATGCAACAACTTTTGAAACCGACAAAGAAATTACTGTTGAAGGATCAAAATTACCTGCAGGAAAATATTCTTTTTTTGTTTTACCAAATGACAATGAATGTATCATAATTTTCAATAAAGAAGCTAAACAATGGGGAGCTTATAAATACAAAGAAAAAGAAGATCAACTAAGAGTTACAGTTAAGCAAAAAGTTGCAAAATCTAAAGTTGAAAAATTAGCGTATACAATTGATAAAAATACTATTACTTTGAGTTGGGATAATTGGGATATTCCAGTTTCTGTAAAATAAGTTTCTTTTAAATTATAAAACAGCATCACCAATAGGTGATGCTGTTTTATTTGGTTGAATATGTAATTACAAATATTTAACAATAAATTCTATTTTACATAATATAAATTATAGTGCATTACTATATTTTATCTATTTGACGCTCAATTGTTTAACTATAATAATTATTATATGTTTAACACTGGCTTAATAGATTCGTTAAAAATTCGGGTAAAATTAGACAAAGTTCAGATACTTGATAAACGTTTAATAACTGATTTTATCGCTTATTATCCTACACTAGATGCACTTGATCAAAATACAGGAGAAATTAAAGAAGATTTAGAATGGTCTCAATGCTTGGGAGATAATTACAAGAAAGCTGAGCCATTTGTAAAAATCATAAACGGTATAACTTACCGTATCTATATCAAAGCTTTTATAGATGGCAAAAAAACTGTACACGAATACGTAGTATTTCAGATTTCCGCAAAAATGCTTAAAGAAAAGTATTTCGAAGGAATCACCTCAAAAAATTATTCTTGTATTGTAGACGATATAAATTCATTTGGAGTACTTAAGATTTCAAAAAAAGCTTTTTTAGATGGCTTGGTTTCTGATATTGATATTTGTATCAATCAGTTAATCGACCTTAAAAGCTTAAAGACTGCATTCGCATTCATCATTCAAAATCCTAACGAAGGTAAAAAACCGTTAATGCATTACATTAACCAAACTACCCACGTAAAACAAACTTTTGATTTAGAAATACAAGAAAACGAACCCGTATTTAAAAGTACTAAAGGTTCTAATCTTGGTATGGATTTCAACAAAAGAGAAAAAGCCTCAAATACTGCCCCTTACTGTAAAATCTATCATAAAGGATTTGAATTACTTTCAAAGTCAATAGTTTTTTATAAAGCTTATCTAGAGCCTATGAGAGCGTCAGTAATTGACAACCTAGTACGTTATGAATTTACAATCAAAGCACATAAACACAAAGAGTATTTAACCTCAAAAGGCTTTAAAGCAGATTTTAAAACTCTTTTTGATTTATTGAGTGCCAACCCGAAAGATTTAAAATTAATCGCTCAATCTGGACTAAAACACTATATCGAACCAAAAAACAAAGCTAACGTACAAAAAGAGCAAAGCCCTACAGATGTAATGTTACAGTATTATATATCTCAATTAATTCTAGCTGGTTATGATACTGAAAAATTACTTGGTTTCGAGTACTTCATCGATTGTCCTGTAGCGAAATCAAGAAGCAAATCCAAAGCAAAAAAGCTTATAGATGATATCAAGCATAGAAACAAAAATATCAAAACTAAAATCGAAGAAAATGACCGCTCAAACAACTTTTTAAAAAATTTAGGAATATGAATGAAATAAGAGAAATTATCGTAGAAGATTATTTAGAAGTACCATTTGAAAAATATCTACATAGTAAAGGATTTGTTTTTAGTAAACAATTAAAACGTTGGTTTCATAATGACAAATGCATTGTATATCACTACAGTTGTGATGTATGGGTTTCTATCGATACTTTACACTGGCTTAATGAACAAAAAAAATAATTATGAAAAAAATACTTCTCGAATTTACAAATGAAGAATATTTGTATAACATTTTAACCGCTCAAAACGCATTAAAAAAACTGATACTAAAGGAAAAATTATTAAAGTCATCATCTTTTCTAAAATCTATCAGAATAGTTATAAATAGAGTAAAAATAATAGCTATTAGAGAACATATTTCTACACTAAGAAAATACCAAAAAATCAATCAAAAACTAACCGCCTAAAACAGGCAAAATCCCGACTAATGATAGTCGGGATTCATTTAACATTTTTGTTAATCCAATATTCTAAAAATTATGACTCAAAACTGCGAAAATTGCGCCTCATTCGATGGAACAAAACACGAGAATGACAATCGAACAAAACACGCTGGAATCTGCTTTAAATGGTCTCAGATTGTATTTAGAAATGAAACCTGTAAACAGTTCTTTTCAAATCAAAATAAAACAGAAACTGAGGTCTTCCCTCCTTTGCTTGATATTTCAAAATTGCCACCAGCAAACCAGCTTGCTTTTTTTTAAATTATTCAATTATTATATAAACAAAAAAGGGAGTGTCTCACCACTCCCCTATTAATAAACCAATGTTATGACCTCTCAAAAAGTATACACCGATTTACAAAAAATTACAAGTAAAGATATTGAAACTCTTCTAATATCAATATCAAATAAAACCGCTCAGCAATATTTGACTGATATCAAAAAGGAATACGATTTAAAAATAGTACTCTTTCAGCACTTCAAAAAGTACTTTAAAATAACTGAAATTCCCTCATTATCCCCTAAAAATACTTAGTACCCTAAAAGCCGATATTCTCGGCTTTTATTATTTCAAAATTTGTGCCAGTAAATCACTAATTAAAATGAAATAAATGGAAATTTTTAACTCGCAAGGTAAAAACATCACTAAAAGTGGGGTTCTCGTTCAAAACAAGTCAATAGGCTCTTTGATTGTTTCCCTTTCTCTAGATGTTGAAGCTCTTACTACAGAGCAAATTAAAGTAGAGGTTGAGAAGTTGACAGGAAATGAAGAAATTACAAAAGGCTTTATGTCTTTGGCTGATTTCATCTATATGACAACATTCAACGCTGATGCTATTACAAGTGATGCAAACTTTAAAACAACTGCTCAGTGCGAAATCTGCGAAGATGGTTCGATTGAGTTAGGTGATAAGGATGTCATCAAAATCGAATTAACAGGTTTGAAAACCGCTGAAACTTATGTTATCAACGGAATTGAAGAACCTCAAACTTCAAGAAAAACGCTTTCTTTTTCAAATAAGTCAATGGGCTCGGATGACAAAAGTAAAGTATTTGATGTAGTTGATTGTGATATTGTCGTATTGGACAACTCCGAGGACATCGAAGAAATCGCATACACATATGCAAACAAAGTTGTTGTAAAATACACTTTACATGAATTGAGGGTGTTGTCTCGTGCTATCGACCCCGTTGCATACATCAAACAGGATGGAACTGTTAAAGCTTCTTTTGCTAATAAAATTCAATTACCTCTTTTCGGAGTTGATTCGATTGAAGTTAGAAAAGTACAAGGCTCAATTGTTAACCTATTGGTAAGATACGAAGCTTAAGCCTATGTCTATATTCACGAAAATAGGTAAGGCAGTAAAAAAGGGAGTAAAACAAATCTCCCTTAAAAACTTAGTAAAGGTTGGTACTCCGTTCCTTTCAATGATTCCATTAGTAGGCGGACAAGTTCAGCAAACTATTGAGGGCGTTTCTGCTTCTGCTGAAGCAAAAAAACAAGCCAAAATAGCAGAGGCACAAGGTCAAGCAGAATTAGCAAAAGCGTATCAAGCCCAAGCCGATGCACTCGCTCAAACTGCAGGTCAAAATGTAGGTCAACAGGTAGGAACCGTCTTTAATGCCTTTGCAAAAGGCGCAACAAAAGAAGCTACTGCTCAGATATCTACAGGTGCAAAAGAGGTTGCTGGTAATATAGGTGCAGATTTAGCTGACGAAAGTATTAAAAGCTGGATTAAAAAGCACATGACCGCTTTAATTGTTGCTGGTGTTGCTCTCGTTGCTGGTGTTGTTATTTGGTGGCAAAAATCAAAATCAAAACCAAAGAAAAAAGGATGGTAAAGCCTTTAATCGGTACTGTAGGAATCGGTTTAATTGAGGGGGTTGACTCTATCCCCTCAGTTAATGGAACTACCGATATAATAAAGATAGTTGTTCAAGTAGTCCTTGCAATAGCTTCTTTATATAAAATGTTCAAAAAACCAAAAGAGGTTATCAGTAACCAAAATGTACAACCAATTAGTTAAAAACTATGTCAAATTATAAAGCAAGAATAACAAACGATCGTTTCGGAAATCCTTATCAAGTTATAGGGTGTAAAGACAAAAAAGGAACAGGATTCAGCAAAGGATACATTGAATTAGGCGGTAAGCTATACAAGCTTGAACCAAGTAAAGCCACAAAAGACGGTGTTGAAGTTTGGATTAAAGTTACCCAAGTCAAAAAGCAACCACAAAACGCAAGTATGTAAAATCAAAAAAACCTTTATAATCAAGCGTGCAGGGCTAACAAGCGTAAAAGGAATCCTGTAAATGCTGTCTTAAAGGTTTTTTTAAAAAACCCAAAAAATGAACAAAGTAAACGGAATCATAAACGGTCTTAAATTCGTGTTGAAATACGGTGTTTATATCACTGCAATTATTACTATAGTAAAATTCGCAATAGATACTTTTGAAGCAATAGAACAAAAAGACGCTCCAAAAACTCTAGAAAATGAGTAAATCATTCTTAAACAGTCACGCTGTGAGGGGATTAAGGAACAACAATCCTGGCAACCTTAAAAGGACTAAAGACGCTTGGCAAGGTAAGATTCCATTCCCTCAGAGTAAAGACGCAACTTTCGAGCAATTCAAAGAGATAAAATTTGGTATTCGTGCAATGTTGAAAGACTTAATACACGATATCAATAAAGGTAAAAACACAGTTAACGCCTTAATCAATGAATATGCACCATCTAGCGAGAACGATACAAAAGCCTACATTCTAAACGTTTGTAAAACGTTAGGAGTTCAGCCAAATCAAAAGCTTACAACGATAAACAGTAAGTTTCTTGTAATACTTGCTCGAGCAATAATGAAAGTCGAATTAGGTGCTTCTCATACATTGGTAACTGACGCAGATATCAATGAAGCTTTACAGATTCTCGGAGAAGTTTCAACGCCTCAGTTAACTGTCACAATCAGCAAAAATAAATACAAGCCTTTAATCCCAGCTGTGGTGTTTCTCCTTGTTTTTTTTTGTTCAATTTTTACAACAATAATTTAAATAAATCTAAAAAATCCTTATGGAAAAATTAAAAACTTTCGCAATGGTGCATCAAGCACAAATTTTAGCAGTTCTAACACTTGGATTACTTGTAGTAGCTTACAAAGTATTCGTTCCAGCAAAGCGTTAAGATGCCTTATTTATTACCACTATTAGCACTATGGCGAGAGATGAAAATTCTTTCGCTATTGGCTTTTCTAGTACTATTGTATTTCGTTTCAAAAATATTTAAAGATGATAAAGAACAACCAAAATAAATCAAATGTCGCAACTCAATCAATAGAGTTTTTAAAAAAATACTGGCTATTCATTACAGCTTTATTAATTGGAATACCTTACCTAAAAAGGTATATGGATGAACAAGCCGAAAGAACTAGACAAGCACAAGCACAAAATAAACTCGATGGCGTAAAAGCTGATATAATCATAAAAAAAGAAACTCAATTTGTAACTAATCTAAACCCATTGACGCAAACGCAAAGGAGATTAAAAATTACAGCTTCTAAGGATTTACATGCAGCGTCGCAAAGTTTAAGCGCTCACTTCGGAGTATTGTATTCTGACAAAGGAAATTGGTATGATTTTCTTAATCCAAAGGGATGGACAGAAAACGATACAGAGATTAGAAAAGTTTTAGTATTGTATCGCAATTACTTCGACAAATTAGAAAAACTATACTATGAAGTAGATACTAATTCTAGGAGTTTGAGAAAAGATATACTCGAACTATTAGACCCTGACGAATTAAAATATCTACGCAAATATTTAAAAATATAACTATGCAAAACAATTCTTTTTTAGTTGCTTACAACAAAAATAATCAACTAAGTTACCACGATTTAGACTATGATAATTTAAATCAAGGTGGGTCAACTTGTATCCCACTATATGAGGATTTAATTTTTACAGCTGTTTTCATAGCTGGTAAAAGGGTGCTTTATCCAACTACTGAGCAAGAAACTAATTTTTTTAACATCTTTACCCAGCAGGAGCGCTATCTAATTGCATCTGAATTTTTTGACTCCGATTTAATCAAAAATCAAGATTACAGAACTCAAAATACTGCTTTCTGTCCAAGCTTTCTACCTCCGCCCTCTTTTGATGTCATAATCACCAATGTTGATGCCTACGGGGTTACTTTTACAGGAGGTGATGAAGTTAGAGTTTATAGAAGTTTTGATGGTGTAAATTATCAAGAAGTAGGCTCACAAGGTCCAAGTGATTATCAAAGAACTAACTATCAGCCAAACAATCCGGATTGTTACTTTAAACTTTCTAATGTTACTAGAACTTTGTATTCTCCGGTTTATCATTACATCCCAGCTGGAGGAGATAGCTTGTAGTAAAATAAATTTTTAAATTCAAAAAAATATGTATATTTGTCGAAACTTCAACGAGAGAATTAAAGCAGTGGAATGCTCCTCTCAATGATATAAATCAAATAACATGCAAAAATCGAACTATTTATATAATAGAGCATTCCGTACAATCGGGAATGCTCTATTTTTTTTATCTCTTATCCAAATATTCCCCAAGTTTAATTTTTTTTATCTCTTATCTAAATGAGCATTTACGAGGGATTAAAAGATAAAAATGACTATTCAGTAACGGTCTACCACGGCAAAGAAAGAAGACTATTCACCGAGTATGTACATTCAATATACAGTTATTCTCATTGGCTTAAAAAACAGTCAATTACATGGGATTATCTACTGGTGTACGTTAGGAGAACTAGAAAGATACTTTGTTACTATAAAAATGGAGATTTTTTACACTCAAACCCTGATTTCCAAATAAGGGGCAGAATAAAAACAGGTTGGTAATATAAACAAAAAAAGAGGCTCAAACGCTGGTGGAACAGCTCGCCTCTCATTGATATAAATCTATGGCAAATATACACAAAAATTCTTTACATACTATAAATTATAGTGCATCTTATTGCAATGGAATATTATCATTTTTAGGTGTATTTCAGCATTTTTATACCAATATTATTGAGATGTTCGTTTCTGTTATGAAAATTATACTATTACATCTGCTACATTCAAAGGCTTAATTTTTTCAAATAAATACTCCGGTAACGATAGCAATAACAAGACCTGCAGACAGATTCTAAATAATCTAAAAATAAATCAGTTAGAAGAAGCTATAAATCTTTCAAATCTGATAAGATTAAATGTGTTGTCGGTTCTCCATAAACCAAAAGTCTGTCGATAAATTGTTGCAGATGCAATTGATCAATTAAAACAACTTTCATGAAAATATTATGCGTTCCGGTAATTCTGTAAACTTCATATATTTCAGGAAACTGGTTCAAATCATCACAAAATATTTTAAGCTTTCCACTAAATAATTTGAACATAATAAAAACTTCTAAGCCAAAGCCGAGTTTTTTATTATCGAGTTGAACATTATAACCTTTTATAACTTCAGTATCTTCTAGTTTTTGAACCCGTTCTCTAACTGATGATGGCGAAAGTCCTATTTGTTTGCCAATTTCTACAAATGAAGTTCTCGAATTAACTTTGAGACTTTCTATTATTTTTAAATCAAGCGTATCCACCATAAATAAAGTTTTAATATAGGCTAAAATACATTTATATTATGGAATAATGATGTTAAATCCGTGGATTAAATTTTAGTTTAACTAGGTGTTATTCTAATTTTGCACTATGGATATGATGTTATTGCTGCTTACTATTGGAATTTTTACTGGCTTTTTTGTTCAAACTATTACCGGATTTGCGGGTGCATTAATTGCGTTACCTTTTTTACTATTTGTAATGCCACTACCGGATGCAATTGGGTATTTATCTATATTCTATTTTATTTCTACACCTATTCATGTGTACAAAGAATGGAATTATATAGACAAGCCTCTTCTTAAAAAATTAGCTTTATCGTCATTTTTTGGACTACTGATAGGAATTATAGTATTAGCATACGGCCAGCCCGTAATTCTAAAAAAGGCATTGGGTGTATTTATAATTCTGTTTGTTTTAAATAGTTTAAAAGCAAATAAAGAGATACAGTTAATCTCAAAAATGAAATATTTTTTTGGATTTTTAGGTGGTTTCTTTTCAGGTGTTTTTTCAACTGGCGGACCTTTATATTTAGTAATTGTAAAAAACGAAACTTCAGATGTGAAGACTTTACGTGCCACTATGTTTGGCGTTTTGGGTTTGATAACATTCATGCGAATTCCTGTCCTTGCTTTCGAAGGGATTTTAACCGTAAATCAATTGTACAACTCATTGTATGTTTTGCCTTTTTTCATACTGGCTTTGATATTGGGTAAAAAAGTATACTTAAAATTAAATGAGCTTTTTTAAAGAGGATTATGTTAGGGCTTCTTTTTCTGTCCGGAATTATGTTATTGATTAAAAATTAATTGCTTCATTTCAATCAATCTGTTTTGCAACAGTTTAAATTTATTGAATCTAACAATTGATTCGCCTTTTAAATATTTACCTTTGCAAAAATTAAAAAAGATTCCATGACTGATACCGTAATGACAAAAGCAAAATATTTAAAATTAATTCTAATTTTAGGTTCACTGACAGCACTTGGTCCATTTTCAATAGACATGTATTTGCCTGGTTTTGCAGGAATTGCCAAAGATTTGAATACTTCTGTTGCTAATGTTTCCATGACTCTTTCCAGTTATTTCATTGGAATTTCTGCGGGACAATTGCTTTACGGACCATTATTAGACCGTTTTGGACGTAAAAAGCCGCTGTTTATAGGACTCTTAGTTTACATTTTAGCTTCTTTAGGTTGTGTTTTTGTAACCGACATTGATACTTTCATAGGTTTGCGTTTTATTCAGGCTATTGGTAGCTGTGCAGCGACCGTAGCATCGGTTTCTATGGTTCGTGATTTATTTCCTGTGAAAGATATTCCAAAAGTATTTTCTTTATTAATGTTAGTGGTTGGGCTTTCGCCAATGTTAGCGCCTACAGTTGGAGGTTATATAACAGAAGATTATGGCTGGCATACTGTCTTTTTTATATTGATGTGCATGGGGATTTTAATTCTTCTAGCAGCTCAAATTGGGTTGCCAAATACGTTTAAGCCAGACACTTCAATTTCATTGAAACCAAAACCAATTATTTCAAATTTCATCAGTATTGTAAAGGAACCACAGTTTTACACCTACGCGTTTACGGGTGCTATCGCTTTCTCAGGATTGTTTACTTATGTAGCGGCCTCCCCTATTTTATTTATGGACATTTTTAAAGTTGACGGAAAAACGTATGGTTGGATATTTGCTTTTATGTCATTAAGTTTCATTGGTGCCAGCCAGCTGAATTCATTCTTGTTACGAAAATTCACGAGTGAACAAATGATTTATGGCGCATTAATCACGCAATCTTTCATTAGTATTTCATTTCTTATTTTGGCAATGAATGATCTTTTGGGTTTATATGAAACTATTGCGATGTTATTTTTGTTCTTAGCGTGTTTAGGAATTTCAAATCCGAATACAGCGGGACTTACCCTTGCGCCTTTTTCAAGAAATGCAGGAAGTGCTTCGGCATTAATGGGTGCCATTCAGTTAGGATTAGGAGCATTAGCTTCTTTTGCAGTAGGTATTTTTGTTAAAAATTCAATGTTGCCAATGGTTATGATTATGGCTGTTTCAACAATTCTGGCTTTGATTATTTTAATTTTCGGAAAACGAAACATAAAAAAAACTATTACAACTTCTCACGATGAGGGAATTGCAATAGTTCATTAATTATAGATTTAATTTATTGTTGTTTTGGCTCCGTTTTTATTTTTTTATCGGGTCTGATAATCATACGTAACGATTGATCTTTAGCAAAATAAGCAATCATCCAATTGAAGAATGTTTTCACTCTGTTGCGATACGTTATCAATGAAATCAGGTGAATAAATAACCAAATTATCCATGCAAAAAATCCTTTGAAATGCATTTTTGGTTTTGGTAAATCAACCACAGCCTTATTTTTCCCAATAATAGCCATAGATCCTTTATCGTTATATTTAAAGGGTTTTAATGGCTTTTTTTGGCGCATTAATTTAAAGTTATCAGCTAAATTTATTCCTTGCTGAATAGCAACTTGTGCCACTTGCGGATGACCATTAGTAAAAGCTTCATCTGTTAGTTGAATACAAGTATCGCCTATTGCATAGATATTCTCCGTGCTATTAACTTTATTGAAAGCGTCCGTAGCCATTCTTTTTCCGCGGCCATAACTTTCTGCTGGAATTCCTTCGAAAACTTTTGCTGTAACTCCTGCAGCCCAAATTAAATTTTTGGTTTGAATTGTTTCCCCATTTCCAAAATATACTGTGTCATCAATATAATCAACCACAGTTGTATTTAATTTTACTACAACGCCTAATTTTGTCAGCGCTTCTAATGTATCTTCCTGTGAAGCTTTGCTCATTGGAGATAAAACTGCATTGGCACCGTCAACCAGGTAAATATTACTTGCTGTTGTGCTTAATTCCGGATATTCTTTCAATAAAATACTTTTACGCATTTCAGCAAACATTCCCGAAACTTCAACACCAGTCGGACCTCCACCGGCAACTACAATGGTTAATAATTTTCTGCGTTCGCGAATGTCTTTGCAAATGGCTGCTTTTTCTAAATTTTTCAATAATGTATTACGCATCACAATGGCATCATTGAGTGTTTTCATTGGAATGGCATTTTTCTTTACGTTTTCCATTCCAAAATAACTCGTTTCGGCACCAGTGGCAAAAACCAAGCAATCGTATGTTAATTCGCCATTATTGAGAATGATTTTATTTTCTGAAAGATTAACTTTTAATAAATTTCCCAGACGGAATTGTAGATTTTTTTTACCCGAGAAAAATTTTCGAAAAGGGTAACTGATACTTGAAGGTTCTAAAAAAGCGGTAGCAACCTGATAAATTAGTGGCGGAAAGAAATTATAATTGTTTTTGTCAACGAGTGTTACATTGATTCCTTTTTCATTTACTAGTTCTTTAGCAAGATTTAATCCTGCAAATCCTCCTCCTATTATTATAATTTCCATATTATATTTTAAGTCTAAAATTAAAAAAGCATCCATAAATATACGTTATTTATGGATGCTGATAAAATATTAAATATTAAAAAAACTTTAAATGTTTAGTTCTTTTTTAGTCTTTTAACGGGTTTTTCTAAAGGTTCATTCTTGTTTTGAAGGATGTAATTAGCCAACAATTTTTCGATTAATTCATCTTTAGTCAAATGATGAAAAACTGTTTTTATTTTTTCTTTTAATTCTGCAGCAACATCATGATTGGGTTTTGTCTTGAAAATTTGCTTCGCCCATAATAACGTATTATTTTCTTCGATGCTGGCAACAGTTGGTTTCTTGAATTGAGTAAATTTAATTCCCAACTCTTTTTCGAAATCTGCAATTTCAACTACTTCTTCGGGTTGCATAACAGTCAAAGAAAGACCCTTTGCTCCTGCTCTTGCCGTTCTTCCGCTACGATGTACATAGGCTTCGTAAACATCAGGTAAATGATAATTAACCACATAAGAGATTTCTTTTACGTCAATTCCTCTTGCCGCTAAATCTGTTGCTACTAATATATTGATATGTCCTTCACGGAATTGCTCCATGATTCGGTCCCGAATTCCTTGTGATAAACTACCGTGTAATGCGCCTGATGAAAACCTATTGATAGCTAAGTTTTTAGCTAATTTATTGACTGCAGCTTTCGTTTTGCAAAAGATGATTCCGCGTTCTCCCTCTTTCGAATTCAGGAAATGCATCAAGACATCTAGTTTTTCAATGGGATCCACCACAATATATTCATGTTCAATTCCTTGATTTCCTATCGTTTCCATGTTGGCACTAACTTGCACCACATTTTTATTCAAATAGTTCTGAATCAATTGTTTTATTGTTCCAGGCATGGTTGCCGAGAATAAATAAGTATTGTGAGTTACAGGTAATTCAGTTACAATTTCGTCTAAGCTTTCTTTCAATATCGTAACCATTTCATCGGCTTCATCGAGCACAAGGAATCTGGTTTCTTTTAGATTTATGGCTTTGCGCTGAATCAAATCAATCAATCTTCCGGGAGTTGCCACAACAATATGTGTAGGCAATGAAAGTCGTTCTATTTGTGGTTTAATTGGAATTCCTCCACAAGTTGCCGCAATAGAAACTTGTGGCAAATATTTTGAAAATTCTTCTAAGTTTCTAAAAATCTGATGTCCTAATTCACGCGTTGGCACCAAAATAACAGCTTGTACAACTGATAAATTAGTATCTATTAATTGTAAAATAGGCAATCCAAAAGCCGCTGTTTTTCCTGTACCGGTTTTAGCAAGTCCAACCAAATCTGTGGTGTTTGATAAAAGTAACGGAATTGTTTTTTGTTGAATTTCTGTTGGTACAACAATTTTCAATTCGGTAATCGCTTTTAATATTGGTGCTGAAATTCCTAAATCAGAGAATTGTTTTGGCATTTTTTTGGATTTTATATTTTATAAAAAATAGTTGTTTTGTAAACGGTAATTTTTAGCCCCGATGGAAACGGCATCCTGTTGTGGTCTCGTTTTTTTACGAGACCACAACAGATATAGTGTACAGCGGGATTAGCTCCTTGAAAAAGAAATATTAATCTTCATCCGGTTCGTTCATGATTTTCTCACGATATTTTTTCCCGGTTAACAATACCAGTTTCAATTTGTAATCGTCAACAAGCCACTCGCGGTAATTTTTACTGCACTGACTCAAACATTTTGAATAGCGCTTGATGCGGCAATCGATATCATCATCTAACAGTTTTCCTAATGCTTTTGCTTCTTGCAGTGTTTCAGAATTATCAACACACATGGCAGCGTGCTGTTCCAATGATTTTTCCAGTACTTCTTTGGAACGTAAATTTTGCTTGATGATGAGTTTGTGCTCTTCATCGACATCAAAAGTCACGACTTCGGTTTTACTGAATTTAGCGCGTACATCGGGCGGCATGCTGTATTTAAAATACAATTCGATTTCTGTATCATCACGTAAATTCTCTAAGTAAAACTCCGGTGATTTAAAGATGTGTTGCCAGTTTACCGGCTCACTCCACAATCCGAATCGTGCTGCATTATTACCTAAATCGATAACGCTAAAAGTATCTTTATTAGGTAGTTTTCTGGAACCACGACCAATCATTTGGTAATATAAGGTCAATGATTTTGTCGCTCTGTTCAGAATAATGGTTTCTACAGTAGGTTCATCAAAACCGGTGGTAAGAATCCCAACCGATGTTAAAATTGCATCCGGCGTATGCTTAAACCAATGTAAAATATCTTTTCTTTCCTCGTTATTACTGGTGTTGTCTAAGTGACGAATCGCATAACCGGCTTCTCTAAATGTTTCATACACATATAAAGATGTATTGATTCCATTATTGAAAATTAAGGTTTTCTTGCCTAAAGATTTCTCGGTATAGGCATGCAATAATTTTTCCTGCATCGCCATATTTGTGTACAAATCATCAGATGATTTAACGGTATAATCCCCATTGATACCGACTTTTAACGAAGTCAAACCGACATCATAACTATACGTGACTGCTTTGGCCAAAAAGCCATTTGCAATCAAAGAACTAATAGTGTCCCCTACGATTAATTCATCGTAGCTTTCATGCATTGGTAATTTAATATTCGAACTTAAAGGTGTTGCGGTAACGCCTAATATGAATGCGTTTTTGAAAGAGCTTAATAATTTTCTGAAGGAATTGTAATGCGCCTCATCGATGATTACCAATCCTACATTATCTAAATGCAGTTTTTCATCGTTGATACGGTTTTTCAAAGTTTCGACCATGGCCACAAAACAAGAATAATCGTTTTGGTCCGGAAGTTCTTTTACTTTACTGTTGATGATTTTGTTTTTTACATCAAAACCCTTCAACATTTTTGAAGTTTGCTTACACAACTCAATTCGGTGTGTTAAAACAACTACTTTTTTATCGTGTTGTGATAAATAACGGCGTACTATTTCTGAGAATACTACTGTTTTTCCACCACCAGTAGGCAATTGATATAACAAATGGTGTTGTGGAGGTGCATTATCTATGCGTTCAAATATGGCATCAATATCGCCTTGTTGATACGCATAAAGTTCTTTTTTGTCTTCGATTTCTATTTCTAAAGTGTTTTGGGACATTGCTTATTGTTGGATTTTTGCAAAAATACACCTAAAAAACAGTTTAATTGTCAATTTTAATTAAAAAAAATAGGATTGATTAAATAAAATTGAATTATGCAACCGCTCAATATTCAAATCGCTCTATTATAGCATTAAACTCCGGTTCGTTGAACCACTTTTGGTTGATGGTTTCGGTATGAATTCCTATTATTCTTGTTTTGAAATCATTAAGTATTCCATTTGCAATCAAGAAAATAACGGCTTGCTCAAAAGAATTGAACATACTTTTAAAAAATAAGTCTTGCTTTACGATGTGTTCAGAGGAGAATGTTTGTGCAATTTCGATGTTATAGAGCATTACATCTGCAATTATGAATGGATCTACACCCAAAAGTGTAAAATGCTTGATGTATTTTTGGGCAACGGAACGCCTCATTTTTGGTTTACTGCGTCTTCCTGCCTTTTTTAAAGGGTAATATTCATTCGAAATTTTGAGCTTGCATTCCTGTGAAAGCGTTTCTTCCTTTGGATTAAAAACAAAATTATAATAGACTTTTACGGGGCTGAATTTCTCGTACAATTCAATAATTTGTTCTTCGAGTTGCTCCTTATTAAGTTCGGCTAAATATTTTTTTAAATCGCGTTTGCTCATTATCAAAGTTTAAGAATACAAAAGTAATTTACTTTAGGAAGGAATGCATCGAAAATCAATGATAATACTTAATTTTGTCAATTATCACTTAAAATAAAATAAATGCTTAAGATTTTTAAGGTTACAGCAATAGTAGAAGGTATATCTGCCTTATTGTTATTTTTCTTTGCTATGCCAATGAAATACATTTTTAATGATCCTATTTATGTCAAACACATTGGAATGGCTCACGGCGTATTATTTACTGCCTACATTATTTTGGCAACAATTTTAAAGTTTAGTGAAAAGTGGGATTTAAAAAAGTATTTTATCATTTGTATTGCGTCAATTCCTCCTTTTGGTACTTTTTACATAGAAAAGAAATACTTGAAAAATGTATAAATTAATAGAAAAAATATTCAATTTTCTATATCCTATATTCAGAAAATGGGGATTAGGCAGCAGTTTTGCTTCTTACCTGAGTCTGTTTATAAATATTGCTATACTTTGCGTATTGGCATATGCTATTTATGTAGTCTTTCGTCTTATTTTGGTAACAATTATGGCGGTAATCGCCCAGAAAACTAAAACCAAATTTGATGATTTATTAGTATCTAATAAAACGGCTAAATACATTGCACATTTAATTCCGCTATTGTTTATTTATAAATCGGTTCCAATTATTCTGGAACGATATGAATATTGGGAAGGCGTTTTTGGAAAACTTGTTGGGATTTATATTGTACTGCTTGTTTTATGGATTATCCGAACTATTTTCAATGCATTACGAGATTATTTAAAGCTAAAACCAAGATACAGCGATAAACCTATTGACAGTTTTATTCAAGTAATCATGATTGTTCTTTGGGCAGTTGGGATTACAGTGATTATTTCTAAATTATTTGATATTGACCAAAAAGAGCTTTTAACCATTTTAGGAGCTGTTTCTGCGGTAATAATTTTGATTTTCAGAGATACAATTTTAGGTTTTGTCTCCAGCGTTCAAGTATCCATAAACGATATGGTTCGAATTGGCGACTGGATTACGATGGATAAATTTGGTGCCGATGGAGATGTAATTGAAATAAATTTGGCAACAGTAAAAGTCCGAAATTTTGACAATACAACCACTACAATTCCAACATACAGTTTAAGCTCCGATTCGTTTCAAAACTGGCGCGGAATGCTGAATTCAGATGGAAGACGTATCAAAAGACACATTCTTATTAAAACGAGCAGTATCCGATTTTTGGAAGAAGCAGAATTGAGTGACTTGAAGAAAATCCATCTGATATCAGATTATATTGACACCCGAAAATTAGAAATAGACGAATATAATTCTAGCCATAAAATTGATAAATCTATTGCGATTAACGGACGAAATTTGACTAATTTAGGTTTGTTTCGAAAATACATTACAGAATATTTATTCAATTATCCGGGATTAAATAAGGATATGTTGATGCTTTGTCGTCAATTACAATCTACATCACACGGAGTTCCTCTCGAGGTTTATGCCTTTTCACATGACAAGCGATTTGAGAATTACGAGTACATCATGTCGGATATATTTGATCATATTATTGCTTCTGTAAAATATTTTGATTTGGAAATTTTTGAAACGGTATCCGAAAATGATTTCAAAGTATAAAAAATTTTAAATGCATTCTACATTAAAATGAGCGGAGAAAAAGACTTAGAGAAGTTGCTTAAAAAAATGAAACCGGAACATACTTTAGGAGAATATGTCTTTTGTGTGGTTGATGATTTGGCAAATCTAAATCTTAACGATGTCATTATGACATTCAAAGAGCAGGAAGGTACTACCATAGTGATCAAGAAGGAATTTGCCGATAGTCTAAAATTAGAATATTCTTTTATTGCTTCTTGGGTTACTTTAACCGTTCATTCTTCACTGGAAGCTGTTGGATTAACCGCTGCTTTCTCCAATGCTCTTTCGCAGGAAGGAATAAGTTGCAATGTGGTAGCCGCTTTTTATCACGACCATATTTTTGTAGATAAAAAAGACACTGATAAAACAATGGAAATCCTTAATCGATTTTCAAAGTAAAAGCGAAAATATTAAATCTAATTACAAGCGATTCTTAACAAATTCAATTTCGGTTTTTCCGTGTGCTTTTGGTTTTCCGTTACCATCTAAATTTACCATTGTAGTGTGATCAATCGTGATAATTGTTTCGCGTGTCATCATATTTCTAGCTTCACATTTTAGCGTTAGCGAAGTATTTCCAAATTTTAAAACATCAATACCAATTTCTATAATATCACCTTGTTTTGCTGAGCTTCTGAAGTTGATTTCCGACATGTGCTTGGTTACAATTCTGGTATTTTCTAATTGAATAATGGTGTATAAGGCCAATTCTTCATCAATCCAAGCCAGTAATTTACCTCCAAATAATGTTCCGTTAGGGTTTAGATCTTCTGGTTTTACCCATTTCCTAGTATGAAATCGCATAATTTTTCTTTATATCTGCAAAAATAAACTTTTCTTATGGCTATTTTCTTTATTTTTAAAGAAAAAAAAATGAGCGAACGTGATACGTTTTTAAAAGAATTCAGAGGACAAACAATAGGCTCCGTAACCAATCAATCTTCAACCGAAGAATCATTTCAAAATGAAGTACTTAGGCCTATTTTAAAACTACAAAACGATTTGTTTATAGCTTCATTCATTAATTATGTAGCAAAAAACAAAGCAGATTTTTATAGCTACACCGTTGAAAAAAAATTATCGGTTATAGAAAATGCTATCCAAAAAGACATCAAGTTTAGAAATGCTTTAAAAGGAATGATAATCGCATTATTCACTTTGGATGAATATGCCGTTTATATAAAAAACTCGTCAAATATCAATAAAAGAATGATGAGCATGTTAATTGAAAGACTAAAAAGTCAAGTCCAATTGTTTGAATTAAAGGAAAACTAAAAAAAGGAATCTTGATTTTTTTAATTTTATAAATATGTTAAAAGGAATTGATTTGTTGTTTATAATTTAAAAAACAGCGACATATTCATTCAAATTTTACAATTAAATTACAATTTGACAATCGTAATGTTTTATACAATAAATCTTAATTAAGCATAAATATTTATGTCATTTGCACGAATTTTTTCATTATAATTGTTAAAAATAAAGTTATGAAGGAAGAATATTTTAAATGGCATTCACCCAATCTTAACAGGGATATTGAAATGTTAGTTTTTGGACACGCAGGATATCCTATTATTTTATTTCCCACTTCTATGGGCAGTTACCATGAAAATAAGGATATGGGATTGATTGATTCCGCAAGATGGTATATCGATCAGGGTTTAATCCAAATATTTTGTCCGGACAGTATCGACAAAGACAGTTTTTACAATAAAAATATTCATCCAGTACATCGCATAGAAAATCATGTCAGATACGATAAAATGATTTGTCATGAAATTGTTGAAAAGATAAAGAATAATACTTCCTCAGGAAAAGTTGCTGTAGCAGGTTGCAGTTTTGGTGGTTATCATGCGGCAAATTTTGCTTTCCGTCATCCAGGTTACGTGAGTCATATGTTCTCGATGAGCGGTGCATTCAACATTAAAAGTTTTATGGATGGTTTTCACAATGATGATGTGTTCTATAACAGTCCTGAAGATTATTTATACGGACTAGATGATTATGAATTATGGAATATGGATATCGTTTTAGGGACTTCTAACTGGGATATTTGTTTTGATGCTAATCTAAAATTAAGCAAAGTACTTAGTGACAGGAATATTCATCATTGGTTGGATATTCGTCAGGAACGCAAGCACGACTGGCCTGTATGGAAAGAAATGTTTCCACATTATTTATCAAGAATTAAATTTTTTTAAAATTATAAACGTATCAAGATGAAAAAAATCGGAATTTTATTTGGAATGGAAGACACCTTTCCGCAAGCATTTATTGATCGTGTCAATTCAAAAAATGAAAAAGGAATCATTGCCGAAGCTGTTGCAATTGATAAAGTGGTTCAAAATCAAGACGGTGAATATGCAGTAATTATTGACCGAATTTCGCAAGACGTTCCTTTTTATCGTGCTTATTTAAAAAATGCCGCTTTAACAGGAACCAATGTAATTAACAATCCTTTTTGGTGGAGTGCTGATGATAAGTTTTTTAATAATGCTTTGGCAGATACGCTTGGAGTTCCATTGCCTAATACGGTGATTCTTCCTTCAGCTGAACATCCTACTGATACAACCGGAAAATCATTCCGAAATTTAAAATACCCAATGGATTGGGAAGGAATCTTTGACTACATTGGATTTCCGGCTTACATGAAACCGTACGCTGGCGGAGGTTGGAAAAATGTATACCGATTAGAAAACAAAGAAGAGTTTTGGGAAAAACATCAGGAAACAGGGCAATTAGTAATGATGTTACAAGAAGAAATTGTTTTTACGGAGTATTTCAGAGTGTATTGTTTGGGCTGCAAAGCTGTTCGAATTATGCAATACGAACCTAGAAATCCGCATCATTTGCGCTATGTAATTGATGGACCTCCAGTAGATAAAAAGTTATTGGCAATTATAAAAGACTACACTTTGCGTCTTTGTAAAGGTTTAGGATATGACTTTAATACGGTAGAATTCGCAGTTCGTGACGGAATTCCGTATGCGATTGATTTTGGAAATCCTGCGCCTGATGCCGAGTTGACTTCGGTGGGTGCTGAAAACTTTGAATGGGTAGTTGAAGAAGCTGCTAAAATGGCTATTGCTGCTGCAAAAAAACAAAAACCAGGAAAGATAAATTTAACTTGGGGAACTTTTATAAAAGATGCCGCTGCCGGGAAATAAGATGCTATTGATTGTCGAATACCCTAGTCCCGATTAAAGTGAAAATCCTTTTTTGTTCTGAACTTTTTCAGGACAAAAAAAGATTGAAACGGAAAGTGGACACGAGCGAAGCGAACTGACGGAGTAAATAGCTCCTAAAAAAATAAATTAATGAAAAAATTACCTGTTTTTACACTTGGTGTAGAAGAAGAATATCAAATTATTGATCCTGAAACGAGAGATTTACGCTCGCATTTGTCAAAAATTGTGGATGGTGCCAAAATAATTTTAAATGAGCAAGTTAAGGCCGAAATGCACCAATCAGTGGTGGAAGTTGGTACCAATATTTGCCATAGCGTTAATGATGCCAAAAATGAGATTCGGTTTCTGCGTTCAAAAATCGTTGAATTAGCGGATAAACAAGATCTTATTGTTGGTGGTGCAGGGACACATCCATTTTCAAAATGGCAAGATCAACCCATAACTGACGACCCAAGATACCACGATATTGTTAATGAATTACAAGATGCGGCACGTTCTAATTTGATTTTTGGAATGCATTGTCACGTAGGTATTGAAAACCGCGAAATTGGTTTGCAATTGATGAATCAAGCGACCTATTTCCTGCCTCACATATTTGCGCTTTCGACAAATTCCCCTTTTTGGGAAGGAAGAAAAACGGGTTATAAATCCTTTAGGACTAAAGTTTTTGATAAGTTTCCAAGAACTGGATTACCAGAATATTTTGATTCTGTAAGTTCGTACGAAAACTATTTAGATACTTTGGTAAAAACAAATTGTATCGATAATCCAAAGAAAATTTGGTGGGATTTACGCTTGCATCCTTTTTATAATACGATAGAATTCAGGATTTGTGACATGTGTTTAACAGTTGATGAAACCATTTGCATAGTAGCGATTATTCAAGCAATTGTGGCTAAACTCTACAAATTGAACATGAACAATACGAGTTTCAATATTTATCGATTGGCGTTGATTAAGGAGAATAAATTTCGTGCTGCCCGCTATGGAATCGATAATAATATGATTGATTTTGGACTTCAAAAAGAAGTGGAAACTAAAATGCTCATCTTAGAATTATTAGACTTTATTGACGATGTTGTTGATGAACTGGGAAGCCGTGAGGATATTAATTATGTTCATGAAATTTTGAAAAATGGAACCGGAGCTGACAAACAATTAACTGTTTTTGAAGAAACAGGTGATCTTTGCAAAGTCGTGGACTTTATAACTGGCGAATTTACAAAGGGATTGTAAAATATAAATTATCTTTGCGCATCGTTTTTTAAAAATAGTTATGTCGAATAAAATTATAAAAATAGCGCTTTTAGATATGTACAAAGGGGAACCTAATCAGGGGATGCGTTGTATAATTGATGTTGTAAACAGGTTCAGTCCTGTAGTTAGTTTTGAAATATTCGATGTTCGGGTAAAATGTGAATTACCGGATATTAAAGAATTTGATATTTATATTTCTACCGGTGGTCCAGGGAATCCATTAATTGGAGATGGAAATTGGGATGTGAAATATTATGCGTTTATTGATTCGTTGAACAAATGGAATAGTGAAAATGCGGTTAAAAAGCATGTACTGTTCATTTGTCATTCTTTTCAAATGGCTTGCTTGCATTTTGGGTTGGCCACGGTTACCCGAAGAAATGATACTTCTTTTGGTGTAATGACCATTCATAAAACCAAAGAAGGAGTTACAGATCCTTTATTTGAAGGACTTGCAGATCCTTTTTATGCAATTGATTCCAGAGATTATCAAGTAGTACAGCCTAAGCTTAGTGTTTTTGCCAAAAAAGGAGCTAAAATTATTTCGTTGGAGAAAATTAGAGATCATGTTCAATACGAGCGTGCTATCATGGCGGTTCGCTTTACAGATTATTTTGTAGGTACTCAATTCCATCCCGAAGCAGATCCAATAAGTTTTGTCTCTCATTTAAGAAACAAACAGGCAAAAGAAAAAATTAGGGCTATGAAAGGAAAAAGGAAGTTTAGAAATATGTTGGAAGATTTATTAGATGATGATAAAATATACCGAACTAATGAAACCTTGATTCCAAACTTTCTAAGAACTGCTATTAATGACTTGATGAAAACAAAGAAAATGCTTTCTAATTAATAAATTCATTTCGAGATGATTTCAAAATATCGGGAGTTATTTAATGCTCAATTTACAGAAAAGAAATATCAGGAATTTAAAGATGATATTGCTTCCGATTTTAATTATATGCCTACCTTCCGTTTAGGTGAAACGCCTTTTTTTATTTCTAAAGAGCTTAAAAACCAATTGATTGAAGGTTGTAATGAAGTTATTTCTTTTATTCAAAAAGAAGACTTTAAGTTATTAACAGATAAGTCGTTAGAACTAAATCATAAAGTTTCAAAAGAGGATGAGCACACCACTTTTTTAGCAATTGATTTTGGAATTTGTGAAGAAGACGGAGCTGTTATTCCTAAACTTATTGAAGTACAAGGATTTCCTTCTTTGTATAATTATCAGATTAATTTATATGATAAATTCAAGAACCACTATTCATTCCTCAATGAGTTAACCCCATTTATCAATAACATTGAACCTCAGGAATATTTGGATATTTTGGAAGAAGCAATTTGCAATAACCATCCAAAAGAAAATGTTATTCTCCTTGAAATTGAACCCGAAAAACAAAATACAAAGATTGACTTTTATTATTGCCGAAGAGATATTGGTATACCGATAGTTTGCGTTACTGAACTCATAAAGAAAGGCAAACAACTGTTCTATAAAAATGAAAAAGGCGATGAAATTCTTGTAAAAAGAATCTATAATCGGGTTATTTTCGATGAATTGGATTTGCGAACGGATTTGAAATTAAACTTTCATTTCTCTGATGAACTTGATGTGGAATGGGCTGGACATCCCAACTGGTTTTTTCGAATCAGTAAATTTATTTTACCATTCTTAAAAGGGAAATATTTCATCGAAACAACTTTATTAAGTGAGCTCAAAGAAATCCCACAAGATTTAGAAAATTATGTTCTAAAACCACTCTTTTCCTTCTCAGGAACAGGAGTTATTTTTCATGTAACAAAAGAGGATATTGAAGCAGTTGTCGAAAAAGAACTTTATATTCTTCAAAAAAAGGTAAACTACCTTCCTATTGTACAATCTCCTGATGGGAAAGTAAAAGCCGAAGTCCGTGTACTCTGTGTTTGGAAAAAAAATGATGCCGAACCTACTCTATTGTGTAATTTGGTGCGATTAAGTCGTGGCGAAATGATAGGCGTTAAATTCAATAAAGATAAAGATTGGGTGGGTGGAACACTTGGATTATTTGAGAGGTAAATTATTTATATTGTCAAGCTTTAAGTTTTTCGAACTTTTACTTTTAATTTTATTTCAATTTAGATCCTCATTTGTCTATATTATCTTATTCAAAACAAAGGCCTTTATTCTTAAATGCAAAACCATATTTAGTCGAGCTATATAAAATTTATTTTTAAGATTAATTTTTAGTAATAATGTCATTATAACGCATTGAAATTGCTTAAAATGGAAATCGCTTAAAATTTTATAAGTTAAAACTGATTAAATTAAACTAAAAACAACAAAAAAAAGGATTATTAGTCTTATGTAATTTTTTTTTTTTCTTGTTTTAACAGATTACAGATAGTGTTTAATGAATTTTTTAAAGTGATTCCCTTAATAATTTGAAAAAAATGGAATTATTCAATAAATTAACATAAAAAAAACTAAGCTATTTTTTTTTTCTTTATTATTGTAAGGTTATAATAATTTAAGAATAGTAATCAATTTTAATAATTAACAAATGAATAGAAGAGAAGCACTTAAAAGCGTTGCGTTTTTGATGGGAAGCGCAATCTCAGCAACTACGATGGGCGTTTTATTTGAAAGTTTTACTTTGCCTGAAAAAGAGAAAAATCGAGTGTTTTTTTCCGCTTCGGATGAAGAAGTTTTAGCTGAATTTGCCGATATTATCATACCGACGACAGCATCTTCACCAGGAGCTAAAGCCGCAGGACTTGGCCCTTTTATTCCTATGATGATTAGAGATTGTTATCCAGCACAGATGCAAGAGATTTTTGCATCAGGAATGAAAGATATGCAAGCAAAATGCTTGAAAGATTTTAATAAAGATTTCTTGGCAATGTCAATAGAAGAGCGTCAGAAATTAATGGAAGCTTTAAAAGACGAAACAATAGCTAATGGAAAAGCACCTTCTTTCTTTTTGATTGCTAGGGATTTGACACTTCTAGGGTATTACTCTTCAGAAATAGGCTGTACACAAGCACGTGAATACCTTCCAGTTCCTGGTAGATATGATGGAAATGCTGATTACAAACCTGGACAAAAAGCTTGGGCTACCAACTAATTGTTATTGAACCTTTTGTTTTAAACTATTTTATTAAATAAAAATACTACACGTGAATATAAATACGAATTTAAAAGAGGAAAATACATATGATGCTATTGTAATAGGATCAGGAATTAGTGGTGGTTGGGCAGCAAAAGAACTTACTGAAAAAGGTTTAAAAGTTTTGATGTTGGAACGCGGTATGAACATTGAGCACGTAAAAGATTACGAATCTGCAATGAAAGCTCCTTGGGAATTTGAACATGCAGGTAAACTTACCGAAGAACAAAAAAGAACACATCCAGTACAAACTCGTGATTATCCCTATAATGAAGCTACCGAAAAATGGTGGGTTAATGACTTAGAATGCCCGTATACAGAAGACAAACGTTTTGACTGGTACAGAGGATTTCATGTGGGAGGAAAGTCTTTAATGTGGGGTCGTCAAAGTTACCGTTTCAGTGACCATAATTTTGAAGATAATGCCAAAGATGGTCATGGTAATGACTGGCCTATTCGTTATAAAGACCTTACTAAATGGTATGATTATGTAGAGAAATTTGCAGGAATCAGTGGTCAAGCAGAAAACTGGCCTCTTTTACCAGATGGTAAATTTTTGCCTCCAATGGATTTAAACTGTGTAGAAAAATCAGTTAAAGAAAGATTAGAAAAACATTATAACAGAACACGTATTTTAACCATTGGTCGTACGGCTAACTTAACTGTACCTCATAAAGGTCGTGGAAGTTGTCAATATAGAAATTTATGTAGTCGTGGTTGCCCGTTTGGAGCTTATTTCAGCACGCAATCATCTACATTACCTGCAGCTATGGCTACTAATAGATTAACAGTAAGACCCTACTCTATTGTTAATCATATCATTTATGATAAAGACACAAAAAAGGCAAAAGGTGTAATGGTTATTGATGCAGAAACAAATGAAACTATGGAGTTTTATGCTAAAATTGTTTTTGTAAATGGTTCTACATTAGGATCAACATTCATTTTATTGAATTCTACTTCAGAGGCACATCCAAATGGAATGGGTAACGCCAGCGGGCAGTTAGGACATAATTTAATGGACCATCATTTCCGTTGTGGAGCCGAAGGAACAGCTGAAGGTTTTGAAGATAAGTACACATACGGAAGAAGAGCAAATGGTATTTATATTCCAAGATACCAGAATGTAGGTGGTGATAAACGTGATTATTTAAGAGGTTTTGGTTATCAAGGAGGCGCCAGCAGAGGATCTTGGCATAAAGAAGTAGCAGAATTAGCTTTTGGCGAAAACTTTAAATCTACCATGTCATTACCTGCTGATTCTTGGAGTATGGGATTAGGTGGTTTTGGTGAAATGTTACCTTATTATGAAAACAAAGTTTACATTGATCACAACAAAAAAGACAAATGGGGACAACCAGTTTTGGCTATTGATTGTGAATATAAAGAAAATGAAGCTAAAATGCGTGAAGATATGATGAATGATGCTGCTGAAATGCTTGAAGCTTCTGGAATCAAAAATGTAAAAACATACGATAACGATTGTTATCCTGGAATGGCTATACACGAAATGGGTACTGCAAGAATGGGTAATGACCCTAAAGATTCAGTTTTAAATAAATGGAATCAAATGCATGAAGTAAGCAATGTATTTGTTACCGATGGTTCTTGTATGCCTTCTATTGCTTGTCAAAATCCATCATTAACATTTATGGCTTTAACGGCTCGTGCTTGTGATTATGCAGTAAAAGAATTAAAAAAAGGAAATATTTAGGTTCATCATTATGAGAAAATTAAGAATGGGTATGGTCGGTGGTGGCCAAGATGCCTTTATAGGTGCAATTCACCGCTTAGCAGCCAATATGGATGGACTAATTGAATTAAGTTGTGGTGCATTAAGTATAAACCCAGAAACAGCAATAGCATCTGGTAAAGCCTTGTTTCTTCCGGAATCAAGAACATATTTAACGTATGACGAAATGATCAAAGCTGAAGCGGCATTACCTGCTGACGAAAGAATCGATTTTGTTACTATTGTTACTCCAAATTTTGCACATTTTGCACCTGCTATGATGGCTTTGGAACATGGTTTCAACGTAGTAATTGAAAAACCAATGACTTTTTCATTGGAGGAAGCAAAACTATTGAAACAAAAAGTAGAAGAGACAGGATTAATACTTTGTTTAACGCATACCTACTCCGGTTATCCAATGGTTAAACAAGCGAAAGCTATGGTTAGTGAGGGAAAACTGGGTAAGATTAGAAAAGTCGTGGTAGAATATCCTCAAGGATGGTTAAGTAAACTATCAGAAAGAGAAGGAAATGCACAAGCTGCTTGGAGAACTGATCCTAAAAAATCTGGAAAAAGTTCTGTAATGGGTGACATTGGAACCCATGCCTCTCATTTAGCCGAATATATTACCGGAGCTAAAATTACAGATGTTTGTGCAGAATTAAACACACTTGTTGAAGGCCGCCTAATGGATGATGATGGTGCAGTATTGTTGAAGTTTGACAATGGCGCAAAAGGAGTTTTAATTGCATCTCAAGTTGCTGCTGGGGAAGAAAACGCTTTGAAAATTAGAGTTTATGGTGAAAAAGGTGGAATTGAATGGTTCCAACACGACCCAAATACTTTAATGGTTAGATGGTTAGATGAACCAGCGCAGATTTTAAGAGCGGGATCTAATTATGGAGCACATTTATCTTCATTTGCTACCCATAATTGTCGTACTCCTGGCGGACATCCAGAAGGTTATTTAGAAGCATTTGCTAATATTTACCGCAACTTTGCCTTAACGCTTGGTTGCAAGTTAGATGGTAAAGAACCTACAGCTGAAATGTTAGACTTTCCTTCTGTTGAAGATGGATTAAGAGGAATGGCATTTATTGATAACGTAGTAGCATCATCACAATCTGATAAAAAATGGACTCCTTACGTTTTGTAATAAAATAGGAATTCATAAAAGTTTTAGACAAAATATAATATGACAACAATACAAGGCCCCGCAGTATTTTTAGCCCAATTTATCAGTAATGAAGCTCCTTTTAATTCCTTAGATGGAATTTGTAAATGGGCTGCTGATTTAGGTTTTAAAGGTATTCAAATGCCAACATTAGATACTCGATTCATTGATTTGCAAAAGGCTGCAGAAAGTAAAACCTATGCAGAAGAACTTAAAGGTACAATTGCTTCTTACGGATTAGAAATCACAGAATTATCAACTCACTTACAAGGTCAATTAGTTGCGGTTCATCCTGCATACGATGATTTTTTTGATGCTTTTGCCCCTGTAAATGTACATGGTAATTCTAAAGCCAGACAAGAATGGGCAGTGCAACAATTGAAATATGCTGCAAAAGCATCCCAAAATTTAGGTTTAAATGCACATGCAACTTTTAGTGGTTCTTTGCTTTGGCAATATTTTCACCCTTGGCCACAAAGGCCTCCCGGCTTAGTTGAAGACGGTTTTGCCGAATTAGCAAAACGTTGGTTGCCAATTTTAAATGAGTTTGATCAAAATGGGATCGATCTTTGCTATGAAATTCATCCAGGAGAAGATTTATTTGATGGGGAAACCTATGAAATGTTTTTGAAGGCTGTAAATAACCATTCAAGAGCTTGTTTACTTTACGATCCGTCACATTTTGTATTGCAACAGTTAGACTACATTCAATATATTGATTTCTATCACGAAAGGATTAAAGCTTTTCACGTGAAGGATGCCGAGTTTAACCCTACAGGAAAGCAAGGAACTTTTGGTGGATATCAAAGTTGGGTAAATCGTGCGGGGCGTTATCGTTCTCCAGGAGATGGTCAAATTGATTTTAAAACTATTTTCAGCAAACTGGCACAATATGATTTCAAAGGTTGGGCTGTTATGGAATGGGAATGTTGTATTAAAAATCAAGAAGATGGAGCACGTGAAGGTGCTGAATTTATAAAAAATCATATTATAAAAGTTACCGATAAAGCATTTGATGATTTTGCTGCGGTAGAAACAAATAAAGCTTTTAACAGAAAAAACTTAGGATTATAAAACTTAAATAGAAATGAAAATGAAATTAAAATATTTGCTTTTTGGGGTTGCTTTAATTAGCTTAACCTCATTTTCTAATGACAATTTAGATACAAAATATATTAAAGCCACTAAAAAATCAAACGCTATTTTTCAAACATCCGATGGAGAAAAATTAATTGCAAAATCTGATTGTGTTGGATGTCATAAATTAGACAAAAAACTTATAGGTCCCTCCTATTTAGATATTGCAAAAAAATATCCTTCTAATGAAAAAAATGTTGCTTATTTATCGGGTAAAATTATAAAAGGAGGTTCTGGAGTTTGGGGAACTATACCGATGGCCGCTCATACATCTCTAAAAAAGGACGATGCAAAATCAATGGCTAAATATATTTTATCCCTAAAAAAATAATTCCAAAGGTGCTTTTCAGTATTCTAAATAACTTTAGAATATTGAAAAGCACTTCATTTATTAAGCTATTTTATTACTATTAACTATAACCGGATTAAAAATAAATGAAACAAAAAGAAGAAGGGAATAAAATCACAAACAACCGTCGTGATTTCATAAAAACAACAGCTATAGCGGCAGCAGCCTTTATGATTGTTCCTCGTCATGTTTTAGGAAGAGGATTCGTAGCACCAAGTGATCGTTTATCAATAGCCAGTATCGGTGTTGGTGGAAAAGGGAAATCTGATATTGCGATGTTCGCAAGTAGTGGAAAAGCTGATATTTCATTTTTATGTGATGTAGATACCAGAAGAGCCGCTGCAAGTGTAAATGCATTTCCTAAAGCTAAATTTTATACGGATTGGCGTGAAATGTTAGACAAAGAACATAAAAATTTCGATGCTGTTTCAGTTTCTACTCCGGATCATAATCATGCTATTCAAGCGCTTGCTGCTATGCAATTAGGAAAACATGTTTATGTTCAAAAGCCTATGGCACATGATATTTACGAAGCTCGTATTTTGACTCAAGCGGCCAAAAAATATAAAGTGGTAACCCAAATGGGAAATCAAGGTGCATCAAATGATGGTACCAGAATAATGAAAGAATGGTATGAAGCTGGTTTAATTGGTGATGTTCACACTATTCATGCTTGGACAGACCGTCCAGTTTGGCCTCAAGGTATTCCTTGGTCTGCCAATAAAGCGGATATTCCAAAAGAATTAGATTGGGATTTATGGTTAGGAACAGCCCCTTATAAAGAGTATGTAAATAAATTAGTTCCATTCAACTGGCGCGGTTGGTGGGATTACGGTACAGGTGCATTAGGAGATATGGGATGTCATTTATTAGAAGCTCCTTTTAGTGTATTGAATTTAAAATATGCTAAAGATGTTCAATGTAGTGTTGGTTCTGTTTATGTAGATGAATTTCAAAGAGGATATTTCCCAGAAAGTTGCCCTCCTTCAAGTCATGTTACATTAACTTTTCCAAAAACTGAAAAAACAAATGGTGACATAGCGGTACACTGGATGGATGGAGGAATTCAACCTGAAAGACCTGCTGAGTTAGGACCTAATGAAATTTTTGGAGATGGTGGAAATGGAACATTATTCACTGGAACTAAAGGAAAAATGATGTGTGATACGTATGGTTTAAATCCTCGTTTACTTCCTCTTAGCAAAAATGAAAATCTCATAGTTGCTCAAAAATATAGCAGAGTAAAGGATGGTTCCGAAGGTCATTACAGACAATGGGTTGAAGCCGCAATTGCAGGTTACGGGAAAAAAGAATTAAGCTCTCCTTTTGAAATTGCCGGACCATTAACTGAAGCTTTATTGATGGCAAATCTTGCAATCAGAGGGTATGATGTGATGAGAGAAGAACTTGGAGAAGAAGTATATCCAGGACGTTCAGCAAAATTATTATGGGATAATGATGCTATGAAAATCACTAATTTTGACGAAGTTAATCAATTTGTAAAACGTGATTATCGCCAAGGTTGGAAAGCTTTAACTTTATAAACAAGATTAATTATTAATTCAAAAATTTAAAAATGATTAAAAATATTTGTACTTCATTAATTGTTATGGTAATGATTCAAACAGCAAATGCACAACAAGCACCAATAGCAAAAGGATTTAAATCAATATTTGATGGACAATCAACAACAGGATGGCATACTTATGGAAAAAAAACTGCTGGTTCCGGTTGGAAAGTTGAAGATGGTGTATTGCATTTTGACCCTACCGCTGCCAAAAATGGTCAAGGAGGCGATCTTGTAACAGATATAGAATACGAGAATTTTCATTTAAAATTAGAATGGAAAGTAGCAGCAAATGCAAACAGTGGTATTATTTTCTTTGTAAACGAAGATTTGACAAAATTCAAAAATACTTACGAAACTGGATTGGAAATGCAAGTATTGGACAATGACGGTCACCCTGACGGAAAAATTGAAAAACACAGATCAGGAGATTTGTATGATTTAATAAAAAGTACTTCTGAGCCTGTTAAACCAGTTGGAGAATGGAATTCTGTTGACCTTGTATGTAAATTCGGAAAACTGACAATGTTATTAAATGGTGTAAAAGTAGTTGAAACTACACTTTGGGATGCCAACTTTAAAACATTGGTAGCAGGAAGTAAATTTGCTACTTGGCCTGGTTTTGCTGCATTCAAAAAAGGAAAAATTGCATTACAAGATCACGGAGATAATGTGTGGTTCAGAAACATTCAGATTAAAGAATGGAATTCTATGAAAATTACAACTGGTTGTGAAGCCGGTATGTAATTAAGAATGAAATATTAAAAAATAAATTACTGCTAATTAACCAAAACCAAAAAAATAAAACCAAAATACCAATGAATAGCACCATCCGAATTAAATTATCCATAATGATGTTCCTAGAATTTTTTATCTGGGGAGCATGGTTTGTAACCCTTGGTACGTTTCTGGGGAATAATCTAAAAGCATCTGGATCAGAAACTGCCGCAATTTTTTCTACACAATCATGGGGCGCTATTATTGCACCTTTTATTATAGGGTTAATCGCTGACCGATATTTTAATGCTGAGAAAATTTTAGGAATACTTCATCTTATTGGAGCATTTTTAATGTATCAAATGTATCAGTCAGAAGAGGTTGGAATGTTCTATACTTACGTTCTTAGTTACATGATTTTATACATGCCAACATTAGCATTAGTAAATTCAGTTTCTTTCAATCAAATGAAAGATCCAGAGAAAGAGTTTGCAAATATTAGAGTTTGGGGAACAATTGGTTGGATTTTAGCAGGATTGTCTATTAGTTTTGTTTTCCATTGGGATGCTGCAGAAGCAATTTCTGAAGGAATGCTTAAAAACACGTTCCTTTTAGCAGGAATCGCAGCTTTAGTTTTAGGTATATTCAGTTTTTCTTTACCAAAAACACCACCAAAAGTAAGTGATGAAAAAATAAAAATAGGAGATATTATTGGTCTTGATGCTTTAAAATTATTGAAGGATAAAAACTTCGCTATCTTTTTTATCTCATCAATTCTTATTTGTATTCCCCTTGCGTTTTATTACCAAAATGCACATCCATTTTTAACAGAAGCTGGAGTTGAAAATCCTACTGGAAAAATGGCAATCGGTCAAATATCTGAAGCTTTATTTTTATTATTGATTCCTGTATTTTTTACCCGTTTTGGCTTCAAGAAAACAATCTTGGTTGGAATGTTGGCGTGGGCAATTCGTTACGTTTTATTTGCTTATGGTAACGGAGATGATTTAAGTTTTATGCTTATTATAGGTATCGCTTTGCACGGTATTTGCTATGATTTCTTTTTTGTTTCTGGTCAAATTTACACCAATTCAAAAGCAGGAGAAAAATATAAAAGTGCCGCTCAAGGTCTAATTACGTTAGCTACTTACGGAGTTGGTATGTTGATAGGTTTTGCAGTTGCTGGTTGGATAACGGACAATTATAAAATGTTAGACGGCGCTATAAATTGGGAAATGGTTTGGATAATTCCTGCCGGAATTGCTTTCGCAGTATTCTTACTTTTTGCACTTTTATTCAATGAAAAAAACAAAGTCGAGGAAACATCTTCTGCTGTATAAAAAATAAAAAATGAGCACTAATTTAAATAGGAGATCTGCAATAAAAGGAATATTAGCCGGAACAGCGGCTATGGGAATTCCTTCTGGATTTTCTGCTTTGGCTATGCCAATGAATAATACAGAAGCACAATTAGGTATGTTGAAAGGAAATATAAATCACTCTGTTTCTCGTTGGTGTTTTGACAGTCTTGATTTGGATACACTTTGCATTGAGGCTAAGAAAATTGGAATTACCGGTATTGATTTAGTAGGACCTTCCTCTTGGCCAACATTGAAAAAATATGATTTAGTTTCTACAATGTGCAACGGTGCTGAGATTAATTTAGTGGATGGTTTCAATGATATTAAATTTCATGAAACACTTATAAAGAATTATACCGAAATGATTCCGCTAGTGGCTAAAGCCGGTTATAAGAATCTAATTTGCTTTAGCGGAAGCCGAAGAGGAAAAACAGATGAAGAAGGTTGGAATAATTGTGTTCTTGGTTTACAAAAACTAATTCCATTGGCTGAAAAGCATAATGTGATTTTGGTGATGGAATTGTTAAACAGCAAAATTGACCATAAAGATTACCAATGTGACAGAACATCATGGGGAGTTGAATTAGCAAAACGTTTAAACTCAGAAAACTTTAAACTTCTGTATGATATTTATCACATGCAAATTGATGAAGGTGATGTGATTAGAAACATAAGAGACAACCATCAATATATTGCACATTTTCATACAGCCGGAGTTCCCGGACGAAATGAAATTGATAATACACAGGAATTAAATTACGAAGCAATAATGAAAGCTATTGCAAAAACTGGTTTCAAAGGTTTTGTAGGACAAGAATTTATTCCTAAAAACCCGGACAAACTAGCTTCATTGAAGCAGGCTATTGCAATTTGTGATATTTAACTAATCTAAAAAATAACCCATGATAAAAAGAAGAGAATTTTTAATTAATGCTGGTTTAGCATTAGGCGCATTAGCCATTGCTCCTACATTTGCTTTTGACTCTAAAAAAAGAGCCATCGGAATTCAATTATGGACATTACGTGATACTTTACCAAAAGATGTCAAAGGAGTTTTATCCCAAGTTGGAAAAGCTGGATTTACAGAAGTGGAAACTTTTGGTTATTCAGTAGACAAAGGCTTTTTTGGAACTTCTGTACATGATTTTAAGGCGATACTTGATGATAACGGTTTAAAAGCCACGAGTAATCATTTCGATTTTAACTCTATGATTAAAGATGGCACTACTGATCTTGTAAAATCATATATCGAAACAGCAAATCATTTGGGAAGTGAATATGTAACTGTACCTTATATAATTTCCGAATTAAGAGGAACTAGCGGTGATGATTACAAAAAACTAGCTTCACAAATAAATAAAGTGGGTGAACTTTGTAAAGCAGGAGGTTTAAAATTAGCCTATCATAATCATGATTTTGAATTTACAAAATTCGGAGCAACGAACGGATATGAGATTTTATTGAATGAAACGGATAAAAACTTAGTTGATTTTGAAATGGATTTATACTGGGTTGTTCGTTCTGGTAATGATCCGTTGCAATTGTTCAAAAAATATCCTGGACGTTTCACTATGTGGCACGTAAAAGATATGGATAAAGTAAATCCTGATTTGAATGCCGAAATAGGAACTGGAGCAATTGATTTTAAATCGATTTTTGCTCAAGCAGAACTTTCCGGAATGAAACGTTTCTTTTTAGAGCACGAATCAAACTACAAACCGAATCCGATAGAATCCGCAGTAACAAGTTTTAATTACATTAAGAAGAATTTAATCTAAATGTTTTAAAAATTAATAAATATAAAAAAGGGATACTTATAGTATCCCTTTTTTTGTTACCACTTCTCTACTCCCAATAATTTTTTTCCTAAATCACTCAATTCCGCAGTTTTATATTTGGTTTGTTCCCATTTACGAGGATCTCCAGGAAACGCATATCCTTCAGGCGCAATGCGATTTTTCCAAGAATTAACTCTCCATTGACGCAATTCTTCATTATCCTCTTCAGCTGGCATCATAGAAATATATTGTGCCATTCTTACTTTATCTTTTGTAATATTTGGGCGAATCCCATGCGGTTGCGTGCTATTAAAAATTAATAAATCACCAGCTTCCATTTTTACTTTTACAAATTTATCTTCAAGTCCGGCAACATCCGGTTTAAAACGATTCCTATCTTCAGGTTGCGTCAGTTTCCAAGTATCATAATTTCGATATAAATCAGGTATACATTGAAACCCTCCCATATTTTCATCCATTTGGTCAGCCAAAGCTAAAACCCCTTGCACGTTTTGAGGTTTTGTCTCCGGATCATAATCCCAATGAATAAATCCTTTGAAATCAAAACCTGGACGAACCGGTAAATTCAAATTCGCTCGGTCAATGGTTACCCATAATTTCTCGGTTCCCCAAATATCTACAAACGCATCATATACTTTTTCCATTTGTCGGTTATCCCATTGATATTGATGATTGTAAACTTCAACCATACCGCTATTGGTAAGTTCTTTCATTTGCATTTCGGCTCTTGGCGGAGCATACCAAGTTTCTGGATCATTCTGATTTTTCTCTTCAAATTCCCATAGAAAATCAGCCATTTTTTTAGCGTTTTCTTTCGGGATAGCATTTTTTATGATAATGTAACCGTTTTCAATCCAAAACTTCCAGTCGTCTTCAGTAAGTAAACGTAACGGTTTACCATTAGAACGATCATTTAATTTTGTTGTGCTGGATTTTGCAGTAGATGGATTTCCCGGAATATCTTTATGAGCATTATTTTGTGCCATTGTGGGAACCATAGTTGGTGTCATTGATTGATTATTCTTTTCCATAGTCTTATATTTTAGTGTTATAACTATTTCAAAATTAGAAAAAGAGAATACTAATTACTTCCACAAAATTTACTACAATTTGTACTATATTGATTTTTTTATTAACTTTAAACAAGTATATGTATTCTATTGAACAATTATTGAGTTAATGAGATATGAAAATAGTTTTTGAGGATATAAAAAGATTAGCCGGGAGTTCATTCAGAATATTGGTAAATCCAAAATTGAATGATTTTTATTATTGGCATTTTCATCCTGAATTTGAGTTGACTTTCATTGTTGCGCCAAATGGAACACGACGCGTAGGCGATCATATTGGCAATTTTGAAGGAAGCGATTTGGTTTTTATAGGTTCCAATATTCCGCATTTGAATTTTGATTATGGAATTAAAACTGAATATGAGAAAGTAGTTTTACAGATTAAAGAAGACTTTTTCAAAAATGACTTTATAACAACTCCTGAATTAGCTTCTATTTATCAATTATTTGAGAACTCAAAAAAGGTGATTTGTTTTCATGGAGCTGTAAAAGATAAAATTGGTAAAAGGCTTCAAAAAATTCATCTTTTATCTCATTTCGAACAATTTATTGAAGTGCTGTCATTATTTCAGATTTTATCAACATCAAATGAAATGACTTTTTTGCACAATAAACCATTTGAAAATTTATATAATAATAAAGAACAATTGCGATTAAAAGTCGTCTATAAATTTATAGAGGAAAACTACCAAAGGGCTGTTTCTATTGAAGAAATCTCCCATTTAACTCATTTATCTAAAGCTGCTTTTTGTCGTTATTTTAAAAAAATGACGCGATTGACATTTACTGAATTTTTAAATCAATATCGAATTGAACAAGCTAAAAGACTTTTAAAAAGTGATAAAAATGTAACCGAAACGTGCTTTGAATGTGGATTTGAAAGCCTGTCGTACTTTAATAGAATCTTCAAAAAAGTGGTGGGGGAAAATCCGATACAGTTTAAGAAAAGATAAAAAAAGGTGTGTTTCTTATATTTTAGAAACACACCTTTTGGATTTACTCAGTAATATTAAAACTGGCTACATAAAAATTCTTATCTATTTCCAGTTTTGAATTTTTAGAAATTACTGGAATACTCTTCCATTCTGTTTCTGGTTGCAGTAATTCTTCTTTTCCATTTAGCGTTACTTTCACGGGCATATTAAAACCCGAAACGCAATTTGTCCAGCGATAACCCACTTGATTATCCTTGAAAAAATATTCTAATGTTGGAATTCTGGTATCTCTTAAATACTGATTGAAAACTGTAGATAAATCGATTCCAACTTGCTGACTTAAATAATCTTCAATTTGTTTTGTAGTAACAGTTTGGTGATAAAAAGTACTGTTTAAGCTTCTTAATATGCCTCTCCATTTTTCATCATCATTTACAATTTGGCGTAAAGTATGCAACATATTCCCTCCTTTTGGATACATATCACCAGAACCTTCGTTGTTTACATTATAATTTCCTATAATTGGTTTGTCATTTTTTATACCTTTTCTGGTTCCCAGAACATATTCAAATCCAGCTTCTTTTCCATAGTAATATTCTACAAAAAGGCTTTCTGAATAGTTTGTAAAACTCTCGTGAATCCACATATCAGCAATATCTTTATACGTGATATTATTGGCAAACCATTCATGCCCAGATTCATGAATAATAATAAAATCAAATTTTAATCCCCAACCCGTTCCGCTTAAATCCCTACCACGATATCCGTTTTGAAAACCATTCCCATACGTTACGCTACTTTGATGTTCCATTCCTAAATACGGAGCTTCAACCAATTTGTAACTGTCTTCATAAAATGGATACGGTCCAAACCAATGTTCAAAAGCTTTTAGCATTTTTGGAACATCTTGAAATTGTTTTTTGGCTTTCGCCAAATTGTCTCTCAAAACATAATAGCTACAATCTAAATCGCCTTTTTCTCCTTTATATTTTTCTGAAAACGATACATAATCGCCTATATTTATATTTACTCCATAATTATTGATTGGATTTGATATATACCAATTATAGGTTTTTGTTCCATCTTTTAATTGCTTTACACTTAGTAAACGTCCATTGGAAACATCCGTCAAATTTTTCGGAACATTTACACTAATCAGCATATTATCCACTTCATCATACATGTGATCTTTGTTTGGCCACCAAACACTTGCCCCCAATCCTTGACAAGAAGAAGCAATAAAAGGATTTCCATTACTGTCTTTTTTCCAAGTTATACCTCCATCCCAAGGTGGATTTACGGCTACTTTTGGTTTTCCGCCATAAAATATGGTAATTTCTTTTAGTGCACCTTTTGTTTGAGGAGCAATTAATTCAATAAAAAATGCATTTTCTTCTCTTTTATATTTTAAAACTTTTCCATCCTGAATGACTTTATTAATTTCCATAGGATTTTGTAAGTCAATTTGCATACTAGTGTATTCCTGAACAACTTGATATTTTATTGTATTTGAGCCAGTAATAGTACTGTCTGCAGGATTTACTTTAATATTTAGATGATAATATTTTACATCCCACCAAGCTCTTTCTTTAGTGATACTTCCTCTCAAAGTATCTTGTCTTGTGAATATTTGCACCGATTTATTTAGCAAACCTTGTGCATTTATACCATTAAAAAATAGAAACGTAATAAAAATAATGCTAAACTGTTTTTTCATAATTAATTCATTTTGAACAAAAATAAACTTTATAATTTTATAAATAAATATGACTCTAAAAAATTATTTTTCAGGATATACTTGAACATATTCTTGAATAAATTTATTTTCCTTTCCACGAATTTCCATTATCACTTTATTATTTTTAAAATCAAATTTTAATAGTCCAAAGTTCAACTCTTTAATCACTTCCCCTTTTACATAAGGATTTTCTTCGCCGGAAAAAGAAGCGTAAGTATGCGTCAATCCACTCGAGGTAAAATCTACTAACGGATAGGACAAACCCGCAACATTTTTTGAAGAAAAAGTGGCAATATGGCGATCTCCGGAGATTATAAAAGTGCCTTTTGCTTTCGTCGAAACAATCAATTTCTCCAGTTTTTCTATTTCATGAGGGAAATTCACCCAAGCTTCAAAGCCATGTTTATCAGATAAAAATTGAATGCTGCTGACAATCACATTAAATTGCGCATCAGATGATTTAAGTTCTTCTTCCAGCCATTTCCATTGTACATTTCCTAATATAGTTCCTTCACCATATTTATTGGGTTGAAAGCGTTTTTTTGAATCGGTGGCTTTAGTCAATGCCGTTCTAAAAAAACGAGAATCCAATACAATAACTTTTATTTTATTTCCATTTACAGCAATAGTTTTAGCCGAATAAACTCCTTCTCTTTTTCGTTCCGGAGCATTCTTTGAAGTTCCTAAAAAGTCCAATAATAACTCTTGGCTTTGTCTTTTAAAAGGATATTCTTCGCCACCGTCATTTGCTCCATAATCGTGATCGTCCCATGTTCCTAATACGATTTTGTCATTAATAAACTTAAGGTAATCAGAATCTTGTTTCTGAATTTCATAATTATTTTTAAGAAACTGCATGTCTTCCGTATCCGAATACACATTATCACCTCCCCAAATCCAAACGGACGGATGATTTTTATCTATAGCTGGCCACAGTTCGTTTTTAATCTTCTGGTTATCGCAGGAACCAAAAGCAACAGTAAAATATTCATTTTGAAACGGTTTTTGAGATTCAATTAAACTCGTTGTAGTATACGTTTTACAACTAATTAACCCTAAAAAGCTAAAAATCAGAACTATTTTTTTCATGTGTGGAGGAGATGGAAACCGTTATTTATTATAGAAATTTTTAAGTAAGATATAAAAATCTGTCCATTATTAGTTTAAGTAAACTTTAAATAAAAAAGCGACTGTCTCTATTGAAACAGTCGCTTTTTTTAGTTTAATAATAGCATTTAATGCAAGTTGGTTACCTTACTTTGTTCTACTACAGCAGTAAAATCATTGGCTAAGCGATTCCCATAATCATCTAACAATTCTAAAACTCTTTCTTGCTTATCAGATTTGACAATAAGTCCCGCATGATATTCCAACGGAACTCTGAAACAAATTTCCGGATCTGAAAACGACGATAAATTAGGATGCTGGAATTTTGACAATGTCAAAACGATACCGGCATATTCTTTTTTTACTTTTGGCAAAATGTATTTAGTTCCTTTTACCAATGCGTCTTCAATTGCGGCCCATTCTTTCCATAAATTAATATTGGAAGCTTCTGTTACCATTTCGGCCAAATGCGCTCCTCCTACTCTTGAAGAAGTTTCCAGGAAATAAATTTGACCATCTTCATTGCATTTTATGAATTCAGTATGTGCGGCACCATGTTTCAATCCGAAGCCTTTCATTACTTCTTCATTTAACTTTTTTATGGCTTTATCATCCTCTGAATTGTACTTAATATTCGCTGAACGGAAAACACCGCCACCTTGAGAAATTTCCATTGGTGTGGCTAAATATTTTGAAGTTAAACTAAAAATTACTTTACTTTGTGAAATCAAACTATCACAATGATACACATCGCCAGGTTTGAATTGTTCTAATAAATATTTGAATCTGTTATTCCCCATTTCATTGATATGGATCCACAAACTCTCTTTGTCATCTATTTTTTTAATTCCTGTTGCCGAAGCTTCGGAGCGTGGTTTCAATACCCATGGAGCTGAAATCGTGTCTGCAAAAGTATTGATGTCATGATCATTAAATAAAGAACAAAATGCCGGAATAGGAATTCCACAACTTTTGGCTCTCATTCTCATCGCCAGTTTATCTCTAAAATAACGTCCCGTTGTTTGTCCCATCCCGTCAATACGCAGGTTTTCCCTTAGATACGTAGCCTTTTCGACATCATAATCATCTAAGGCAACAATGGCATCCACTTTAGTTGACTTCATAAAATTACCAACACCTAATAACAGATGTTCTAAATTCCAATCGACATCTTGACCCTCCATATAAAAAATCTCATCGATATGTTGATGGGGCCATGGCTTGTCTCTCAGTTTTTCACTTGTCACTAAATAGACTTTGTTGCCTAACTTTTTTAAATTAATCAAAAAATCGGCACCCTTGAAATAATTTGAAATACAAAGGAAGGTTTTAGAGTTTTCCATACGTTATAAATTTTCAATGAATTTAGTTAATAAATGAACTCCATATCCTGTAGCATGCTTACTTTTAGCAAACTCATCATCGCCAAATGCGACACCTGCAACATCAAGATGTGCCCAAGCTTTGTGTTCTTGGGTAAAATATTCTAAAAATTTTGCGGCACTTATTGCTCCTGCAACTGGTTTTCCACTATAATTTTTCACATCGGCAATGTCACTCTCAATATCGGATTTATAAACATCCCAAAGCGGTAAAGGCCACAAACGCTCTCCTATTGCGTCTCCGTTTTCTTGTAGCTTCTTAGCCATTTCGGTATTATTGGTAAACAAAGCACCACATTCATACCCAAAAGTACCAACACTGCTTCCGGTTAGCGTAGCAATATCAACAATATATTCTGGTTTAAAATTTTTAATTAAATACGACAATCCATCCGCTAAAATGAGTCGTCCTTCAGCATCTGTATCAATGATTTCTATCGAATGTCCGCTATAACTGTGAATTACATCACTTGGTAAAAATGATTTGGCATCAACTGAATTTTCGGCACAAGGAACAATTGCAGTCACTTTTACTGGTAATTGCAAATCTGCAATCAATTGCATCGCCCCAAAAACGGCACCACCACCGGCCATATCGCATTTCATGTGAAGCATTCCGGCTGTTTTTATATTCAATCCTCCAGTATCAAAAGTGATTCCTTTCCCCACTAACCCAACATGTTTTAGGTGTTCCACATCGGCTGCAGGAGTGTAATTCATAATGATAAACTGTGGTTCATTTTCACTTCCTTTTCCAACTGCCAAAAAAGCGCCCAATCCTACTATTTTTGATGCATCCTGACCTAAAACTTCTACATCAAAACCATATTTTTCACCCGTTTCTTTAGCCCAATTGGCCAAATATTTAGGATTAATCGTGTTGGGAGGTAAATCAACCAAATTATAAGTTGCTAATTGTGCTTTGGCAATTTTAATTCCTTTTTTGGCTGTAGCCAAATAATCTTTTTCGGATACTAAATTTAAAGTAAAATCAGCACTCAAAAAAGGATGTGCATTTTTTTCTGTTTTGAAATGACCTAAATCATACGTTCCTAAAAGCAAACCAGAAACTACGGCTTCAACTTGATCCTGAGTGAATTGTTCAGGTATAACTAAAGCAACATTCGAACTGAAATTTTCTTTTTGTTTCGATGAAATACGACGAAAAATAGTTTTCAATGATTTATAGTCTATCTCTTTTCCTAAGCCAATAAAAACATACGCATTGTTATTTTTTTCAGCTAAATAGTGCGTGTCTTTTTTTCCAAAAAAAACTTTTGATGTTATTTCTAATCCATTAAAAGTTATAGGAACAATGCTTTTTGAATACGTTTCAAAAACCGGAATCAAAATTGTTCCTGAAAAATCAGCTACGTTTTGTAATGTATTTGTTTTCATTTGTTCTTTTCTTTTTTTCTACCTATTAATTCAAGACCCTATGAATAGTACTCTACGACTCTTTTGTATTAAAAAACAACCATTCTATTGCTTTAGGAAATTCATCACTCCAATAGGTTTCACTATGTTTTCCTTGCCTGTTAATGCTTAAATTAATCTTTGATTTGTCTTTTACAAATTCGCTTGAAATCAGATTCTCTTTAAAACTTTTTATATGTTCAATCATTGTTTTACTCTCATCTCCACCACCATACAAATAGATTTTGCTGTCGGCTGTATTGGCTTTTTTGGGATTAATTTTCAATTCTGGAACAACCCAAAGCGATGGAGAAAAAATCATTAATTTACCATATACTTCCGGGTTTCTTAATCCACTAAAAATACTTACTAATCCTCCCATCGAGCTTCCACCAATACCTGTAAATTCCCGTTCTTTTTTTGTTCTAAAATTGCTGTCAACAAATGGTTTTAGGGTATCAGTTACAAAACGGATGTATTTTTTTCCTTGTCCTTTTCCTAATACTGTTTTCCCAACATTGTATTCTTTTATTCGATCTTCTTTGGCGTGTTCTATGGCAATAATTATAATTTTTCCAATTTTATACTCGGACATAACCGCCAGTTTTTTATCAATTTCCCAATTACCAAATTCGGCTGATTCATTGAATAAATTTTGGGCATCCTGCAAATACATTACGGGATAACTTTCACTTGAATTATCATAATCATGAGGCAACAAGGCCCAAATTTTTCTGGTTTTATTAAGTTGCGGGATTTCAAATTCATCTGAAATTAACTGAACCTGTGGTAAAAAAGACTGCTTAAAAGGCAACCAGTTTTTTCTCCATCTTGCTACGTGTTCCTTTTGAATGCCCGTATGTGCTAATGTTGAACGGTTTTCGGTACGATTGCCGTGGCTGTCAATCTCAACTTCACTCCAATCCCCTTTAGTAAATTTATACAAAAGCTCGACAGGATAATCAAAATCATGCGAAAATTTGTAATGGTATACGTTATTTCCAATTTTCTCCATCATAAACTCCTTGTCCTGAGTACGCCAATTATTGAAATTCCCTGAAATATAAACAGGTCTTGCATCGTCTTCGTCAGTTGTAAGGATTATATATAGTCCCGTATTTAGGATTGGATCGTTTAATTCTTGTGTCAATGTGGTATTATCTAAATTCATCACTTGCATGTGGTACTCTTATTTTAAAATAATAGTAAATATAGTGGATTGCTATTTGAAATAAAAGAAAACCCAATAGTATATTCATTTACTATTGGGTTTTATTGATGTAAAATCTTTAAAAAGAATTTCTATTTCTGACGACTTTTTAGTACTTCAACAACATCATTTAGCTTAAATCCTTTGGCTTGCAACAATATAAGGTAATGAAAAAGCAAGTCAGCACTTTCGCTCAAAAACAAATCGTCATTATCATCTTTGGCTTCAATAACCACTTCTATTGCTTCCTCTCCTACTTTCTGGGCAATTTTATTCATCCCTAATTTAAACAAGGAAGCCACATAACTTTTCTCAGAATCAGCATTCTCTCTTCGAAGTTGGATTGTATCTTCTAAATTCGAAATAAAGCCATAATCTGCTTTGTTTTCATCAGCCCAACACGTATCCGTTCCTTTGTGACATGTTGGTCCTTCTGGTTTTACCTGAATCAACAACGTATCATTATCACAGTCATTTTTGATGTCAATCAGATTTAAAAAGTTGCCACTTTCCTCGCCTTTTGTCCAAAGTCTTTGCTTGGTACGGCTATAAAATGTCACTTTTTTAGTATCAACCGTTTTTTGATACGCTTCGGCATTCATGAAACCCAACATCAAAACTGTTTTGGTTTCACTGTCTTGAATTATAGCAGGAATTAATCCGTCTGTATTTTTTGAGAAATCTATGTTCATATTTTTTAAGTATTAAGTTGTAAGTCTTAAGTATTAAGTTATATGGATAAATAAGCAACTCAATACTTAATAACTCATACTTAATACTTATGCCTTAATTTAAATCCGTACTTCGATATTGTTATTTTTAAGGGCTGCTTTCAATGTTTTAATTTCAATTTCTTTAAAATGAAATACACTTGCGGCTAATGCTGCGTCTGCTTTTCCTTCCAGAAAAGTATCTACAAAATGTTGTATGTTTCCTGCGCCACCAGAAGCTATTATTGGAATATTAACTAATTCCGAAAGTTTAGCCAAAGCTTCATTAGCAAATCCGTTTTTAGTTCCGTCATTATCCATTGATGTGAATAAGATTTCACCTGCGCCGCGTTCTTCAACTTCTTTGGCCCAATCAAATAAATTCAATTCTGTAGGCACTTTTCCTCCCACTAAATGAACAATCCATTGCCCATTAATTTGCTTGGCATCAATCGCAACAACGACACATTGGCTGCCAAATTTTTGTGCCAAATCATTAATTAACTGCGGGTTTTTCACCGCCGATGAATTAATGGAAACCTTATCCGCACCGTTTTGCAATAAAATTTCAACATCACTAACGGATGAAATTCCACCACCAACAGTAAAAGGAATATTAATCGTCGAAGCCACTTTGCGTACCAAATCAACTAAGGTTTTTCTCCTTTCTTCCGTTGCCGAAATATCCAAAAAAACCAATTCATCAGCACCTTCATCCGAATATATTTTGGCTAATTCCACTGGATCTCCCGCATCACGCAAGTCCACAAAATTAATACCTTTTACTGTTCTTCCGTTTTTTATATCGAGACAGGGAATAATTCTTTTTGTTAACATTTTTCTAAAATATAGTTTTCTAACTGTTTCAAGCTAATACGACCTTCATAGATTGCTTTCCCGATTATCGTTCCTTCACAACCCAATTCGGCTAGCTTTGGTAATTCGTCAAAAGTAGAAATTCCTCCTGAAGCAATTAATTTTATGCCATTGGCTTCTGCCAAAATTTTAGCGTATAAATCAAAAGATGGTCCTTCAAGCATACCGTCTTTGGCAATATCCGTACAAATTACATACTGAATTCCTTTGCTTTGATAATCTTGTATAAAAGGAATCAAGTCTTCATTCGAATCTTCTAACCAACCCGAAACAGCTACTTTTTCATTGTTAGCATCTGCTCCCAAAATAATTTTATCAGAACCATACTCAGCAATCCATTTTTCGAATAGTTCTCTGTTTTTGACAGCAATACTTCCGCCGGTAATTTGATTTGCACCACTTTCAAAAGCAATTTTCAAATCAGAATCCGATTTTAATCCACCCCCAAAATCAATTTTCAATTTGGTTTGTGTAGCTATTTGCTCCAGTATTTTATAATTCACAATTTGGCTTGACTTTGCTCCGTCTAAATCGACCAAATGTAAATATTCTATTCCGTGTGCTTCAAATGATTTTGCTACTTCAAGCGGATTTTCATTGTATATAATTTTGGTATTGTAATCGCCTTTTGACAAGCGAACACATTTTCCTTCTATGATATCTATTGCAGGTATTATTCTCATTGAGATTTATGATTTTTGATTAACGATTTTTGATTTCAGATTTGTTATTGCGAGGAACGAAGCAATCTCACTGACTATTCTCATTATTGTTATTGCCATTAAAATTTATAACTTCAAGAAATTAGCCAAAATTTGTTCTCCAACGTCACCACTTTTTTCTGGGTGAAATTGTGTTCCGTAGAAATTATCCTTCTGCAAAGCTGAGGCGTATTCTACTTCGTAATCAGTTGTAGCAATGGCTTCAGGGCAGTTAGGAGCATAAAAACTATGAACCAAATACATATATTCGTTTTCATTAATTCCTTCGAATAAAGGCGATTTCAAATTATAAATTTGGTTCCATCCCATTTGTGGGACTTTTACTTTTGGCGTAAATTTAATCACATCAACATCAAAAATTCCCAAACCTTTTGTATTTCCTTCTTCTGATTTGTTGCACATCAATTGCATACCCAGACAGATTCCTAAAACGGGTTGTTTCAAGGTTGGAATCAAAGTTTCCAAACCACTTTCTAAAAGCATTTTCATTGCAGAACTTGCTTCACCAACTCCTGGAAAGATTACTTTATCGGCTGCTTTAATTTCGTCAGGATTATTACTCAAAATGGCTTTAAATCCCAATCTTTCGATGGCAAACATAATGCTTTGAATGTTTCCTGCTCCGTAATTTATGATTACTATTTTCATTTTAATTTTGTTTCAAGTTTAATGTTTAATGTTTAAAGTTGCTCGAGTCAACCTGAAACTTTAGACTTTAAACAATTTTACAACATTCCTTTCGTGCTAGGCAAAATCATCTTCTCCGTATCACGTTTTACGGCTACTTTTATTGCTTTGGCGAAAGCCTTGAAAATGGCTTCAATTTTGTGATGCTCGTTTGTTCCTTCCGCTTTGATATTAATGTTGGCTTTAGCACCATCAGAGAAAGATTTGAAGAAATGATAGAACATCTCTGTCGGCATTTTACCTACCATTTCTCGTTTGAATTCGGTTTCCCAAACCAACCAGTTTCTTCCTCCAAAATCAATCGCCACTTGCGCTAAACAGTCGTCCATTGGCAAACAAAAACCGTAACGTTCTATACCTAATTTATTTCCTAATGCTTTCGCAAAAACTTCTCCTAAAGCAATCGCTGTATCTTCGATAGTATGATGTTCATCAACTTCTAAATCACCTTTCACAAGGATTTCCAAGTCCATTTGTCCGTGACGTGCAATTTGGTCGAGCATGTGGTCAAAGAAAGCAATCCCTGTTTCGATTTTACTTTTTCCGGTTCCGTCAAGGTTTAAGTTGATGAAAATATCCGTTTCGTTTGTTTTTCTTTCAATAGAAGCGGAACGTTCTTCTAGTTTCAAAAACTCATAAATTACTTTCCAATCTGTCGTTTGTAAAGCAATGACAGAATCCAAAGCTGACCTTTTTGAAGTAATTTCATCACTTCCCAAACCTTCGTCCGTGTTGATAAAAATGGCTTTTGAGCCTAAGTTTTTTGCCAATTCAACATCCGTTATTCTGTCTCCAATTACGAATGAATTTGCTAAATCATATTCCGGATTATCAATATATTTTGTCAACAAACCAGTTGCAGGTTTGCGAGTTGGTGCGTTTTCGTGAGGAAATGTTTTGTCAATTAATACTTCTTTGAAAACAACGCCTTCATTTTCAAAAGCTTTCATGATTAAATTATGAACGGGCCAAAAGTTAATTTCCGGATGAGAATCAGTTCCCAAACCATCTTGATTCGTAACCATTACCAATTCGAAATCCAATTCTTTAGCTATTTTTCCAAGATATTGAAAAGCATTTGGATAAAATTCTAATTTTTCGAAACTGTCTAATTGATAATCATTTGGTTCCAAAACCATTGTTCCATCACGATCTATAAAAAGTATTTTTTTCATTAAAAAAAGTTTAAAGTTTAAGGTTTAAAGTTGTTTTAACACCTCAATTAATTTCATATTTTCTTGTTCTGTTCCAACGGTCAGACGCAAACAATTATCGCATAACGGTTGGGTTGTTCTGTTTCTAATTACAATTCCTTTTGCAATCAATTCATCGTATCTTTTATTGGCGTCATCTACTTTTACCAAAATAAAATTAGCTTCCGTAGGATAGATTTTTTCGACAAAATTTACATTAAGCAAAACTTTAAGTAACTCCTCTCTTTGTCTTATTATAGATTCAATTTCCGATTTTATTTTATCTTTATCATCTAATCGTTCTAAAGCTCTTTTTTGAGTCAACTCGTTTACATTATACGGAGGTTTAATTTTGTTTAAAACCGAAATCACCTCCGCAGATGCGTAACAAATTCCTAATCTAATTCCAGCTAAACCATACGCTTTTGATAGCGTTTGAGTAATGACCAAATTTGGATATTCGTCTAGTTCGTTAATCCAACTTTCCTTTTTAGAAAAGTCAATATACGCTTCATCAATAACTACCAAACCTTTAAAATTTTGCAAAAGTGATACTACACTTTCATCCGAAAATGAATTCCCGGTTGGATTATTTGGAGAGCACAAAAAGATGATTTTAGTATTCTCATTAACCGCTTCCATGATTTTCTCAATTTGTGGTTGAAAGTCTTCAGAAAGTAAAATTTCTTTATTTTCTACTGCATTGATATTAGCCAAAACACCATACATTCCGTATGTAGGTGGCAAAGTAATTACGTTATCTGTTTTTGGTTCACAAAAAGCTCTGAATAACAAATCCAGCACTTCATCACTTCCGTTACCCAATAAAATTTGATTCGTTTTGACATTTTTTTGTTTTGCCAAAATCCCTTTTACACTCATTTGTTGTGGATCTGGGTATCTGTTCACCCCATTTTCAAATGGATTTTCATTGGCATCCAGAAAAATCATATCTGCGGTATCAAAATCTTCAAATTCATCACGAGCCGAAGAATAGGGTTTTAATTGCTTAACGTTTGCTCTAATTATAGTATTTATATCGAAATTATTTTCCATCTTCAATTGCTTTTAATCGTAATGTAACTGCATTTTTGTGTGCTTGTAAGCCTTCTGCTTCTGCCATGATTTCAATGGCTTTACCGATATTTTGTATTCCTTTTTGAGAAATTTTTTGAAAAGTCATTGCTTTGGTGAAACTGTCTAAATTTACTCCGCTGTAATTCTTAGCATAACCGTTGGTTGGCAACGTATGATTGGTACCTGAAGCATAATCTCCAGCACTTTCAGGAGTATAATTTCCTATGAATACAGAACCTGCATTTTGAACGCCATTGCTGTAAAAATCATCAAATTCTGAGCAAATGATAAAGTGTTCCGGTCCGTATTCATTGATTAATTCCAGGGCAATTTTATCATTTTCAACAAAAATTAATTTTGAATTTGCAATCGCTTTTTCGGCAATTGCTTTTCTTGGCAACGCTTCCATTTGGATTTGAATTTCGGCCTCTACAACATCCATTAGCTTTCTGGAAGTAGAAACTAAAATTACCTGACTGTCCGCTCCATGTTCTGCTTGTGACAATAAATCAGAAGCCACAAAAGCGGGAACTGCACTGTCATCTGCAACAATCAATAATTCTGATGGGCCAGCTGGCATATCGATTGCTACGCCATATTGAGTTGCCAATTGTTTAGCGACAGTCACAAATTGATTACCAGGACCAAATATTTTATAGACTTTAGGAATTGTTTCCGTTCCAAAAGTCATTCCTGCAATAGCTTGAATTCCGCCTACTTTTAATATTTTAGTCACACCACATAAGTTTGCGGCATACAAAATAGCTGGATTTATAGTTCCGTTTTTATCTGGAGGAGAACATAAAACAATTTCGTTACAACCTGCAATTTCTGCGGGAACTGCAAGCATTAAAACTGTTGAAAATAAAGGTGCAGTTCCCCCTGGAATATACAATCCTATCTTTTGGATCGGTCTTTTTTCCTGCCAGCAGTTAACTCCTTCGATTGTTTCTACAGCAACTCTATCTGTTTTTTGAGCAGTATGAAATTTTTTAATATTTGATTTTGCAAGTAAAATAGCTTCTTTTAACTCGGTAGAAATTGATGCAATTGCTTGATTAATTTCAGCTTTAGTAACTTCAATTACATCTATTTTAGCTCCATCAAAAAGCGACGTATATTTTGCTATGGCAGCATCGCCTTTTTTTTGTACTTCTTTAAAAATTTCTTTCACAGTCGCTTCAATATCATCGACAGTTTTTGTAGGTCTTTCTAAAATAGAAGTCCAGGTTTCTGGTTTTGGATTGTATATTTTATTCATTTTTAATTTAATTGAAAGATTAAATGATTCAAAAATTTAAAGATTGAGGCTTTTTAAACCTCTTATTTCTAACTTATCAAATCTGATTTTATAAAACCATTTTCTCAATTGGGCAAACCAAAATCCCTTCGGCTCCGGCTTCCTTTAATTGATCAATAACATCCCAGAAAGTATCTTTATCGATTACGGAGTGTACGCTACTCCATCCTTCTTGCGCTAATGGCAAAACGGTTAAACTTCTTAATACAGGAAGAATTTTCCCAACAGCTTCTATTTTGTCATTTGGAACATTCATCAAGATATATTTTGATTTTCGTGCTCTTAAAACCGATTCAATTCTGAATTTTAAGGTATCTATTATTTTTTGAGATTCAGGACTTACTTTTGGCGAAACGGCTAAAACTGCTTCACTTTTAAAAATAACTTCTACTTCTTTTAGATTATTTTTAAACAAAGTACTCCCGCTAGAAACAATATCAACAATAGCATCGGCTAGACCAATGTTTGGAGCTATTTCAACCGAACCTGAAATCTGGTGAATATCAACTGTTACCCCTTTAGAATTAAAAAAATCAAGAACTGTTTTAGGGTAAGAAGTCGCAATGCGCATACCATCTAAATCTTGAACTGATTTGTAATTAAATGCTTTTGGTACAGCTACGGAGACTTTACATTTTGAAAAACCTAATTTTTGAATTACTTCAATGTTGTTTCCTTTTTCAACTAATAAATTATCGCCAACAATAGCAATATCTACAACACCATCTATTAGATATTGAGGTATATCTGAATTTCTTAAATATAAAACCTCTAAAGGGAAATTGGATGCTTCCGCTTTCAATTGGTCGATACCATTATCGATTGAAATACCTGCATCTTTAAGAATTTGAATGCTGTCTTCGTTTAAACGTCCTGATTTTTGAATTGCAATTTTTAATGTACTCATTTTTTGTCTTTTTTGTTTTTGTTTAAATTTTTTTGATTGAGTACAAATTTTGGGTAATAAAAAAACCCGTTTGATGTACTCAAACGGGTTTTTAGAATATGATGATTTACACACATACCATTAACACATCGCTTGAGAGCAAAAATGAAAATGATGATGATGCAATTGATTTGTAAACATTTTTGTATTTGTTTTATTTTTAATAATTCTTTTGCAAATATAAGAGATAAAATATTTAAAAAGCAATTTTTATTTTAACTTAAAGATATGAAATTGTTACAAATTACTTTTTATCTATCATTTTATTCGATTCATTTTCAACAGAATTTGTATCGCTTGTAACTGTAGTACCGTTGTCTTCCCTGATTTCAGTATGAAGAATTTCACCACCGGAAGTCCCAACATTTATTGATATAATTCCAGCAATTAAAGCTAAAACAAGCGTAATAAATGAAAATATTTTAGCTAGTCGGAACTTTTTTATGGCAGCTACTAATGAAACCAATGCAAAAATTCCGGTTGCATAAAGTACTAATGCAAATTTTTCTGCCAATTCTTCATGTTCATGGATAATTGCTTTTCCAATGTTTGGAAAATCTTCAACCATCTCCTCCGCTCCTTCACCAGTTCCCATACTGAGCGCTCCAAAAATTGCTGCAATTATAAATAATATATAAGCAGTATTTTTAACGGAACCGTTATTTAAAAATATCCCTGCAATTAAAATTCCAATTCCAAAAATGGTTCCGATGATTGGAAAATGGTTTACAACCATATGTAAATGAGCATCATTCATAATTTTTTTATTTAAAGTTTATTGTTTTAAAGCTGAATTATTTGAACAAATTATTTTTATCCCGCTAGTGAAACTCCAATTAAAGAGCCAATGCCATAAGTCACCGCAGCGGCTGCCAATCCAAAAGAAACTTGTCTAAATCCAGAAAACAGAACGCTTTTCCCTGTCAATAAAGTAATTGCGGCACCTATTCCAAAAAGCCCGACAACACTGCTTCCTACACTCAATAGAATAGCATTTTTCCCATCTAAAAACATAAAAGGATATAACGGAATAATGGCTCCAATAGCAAAAAGTACAAACGAAGCTGTTGCTGCTTCCCAGGCAGACCCGCCTAATTCTTCTTTATCAATTCCTAGTTCTTCTGTGATAATAGCATCAATCGCTGTTTGTGGATTTTCAAAAGCTTTATCCGCCAGTTTTTGTGATTCGACAGCATTCATTCCTTTGGCCTGATACAATAAAACTAATTCTTTTTTCTCTTCTTCGGGAGAAGCTTCCAATTCTTCGGTTTCCAAATCAATTTGGCGCTGATTTAATTCTCTGGAACTTTGTACCGAAAGCCATTCACCCAAAGCCATTGAAATTGCTCCTGCCAAAAGTCCCGCAATACCAGTTAATAATATCGTATCATTAGAAACAGCCGCACCAGCAACTCCCATGACCAAACTCATATTAGAAACCAATCCATCATTAGATCCTAAAACGGCGGCACGCAATGCATTTCCGCCTACTGATTTATGACGACTTTCAAATTTGGACAAAAAGCCACCCGAAACATTCAAAGCAGCATTATTGTTTACTGCTTCAATAATATTAAGATGATTGTGCTCAAAACCTGTTGGCTTTTCTCCGTTTTTAATCTTATTTTTGATTGAATTTACCGCAAACTGTTTTTCTATATTTGAAAGGTTACTGATTATAGAACTGTAGCCAAAAATTTTACCCAACTTCAATTGAAATTTTGCTCTGGAGGAAGGCGAAGGCATTTTGTAATTTGGTTCAAAAGTCAACACTTTATCAAGCATATGTTTCGCGTGTCCTTTTTCAATTTCACTCAAACTCAATAATACTCTTTTAAGATTATCCTCAGATTGAATGGCAGCAATACTATTATACAAAAAAGCCGTATCAACCTCTGTTTGCAACTGATCTTTTAGTTTATTCAAGTCCATTATTTATCTAATTTACGATATCAAAAGTCCCTTTTACAAGAATTTCTGAAGAATCATTTATTATTTCAACTAAAGTAGCATTTTTCATTTGATGTTAATGCTTATCCAATTTATTATCGGGTCAGCTTTAAGGCATCGTTCAATCGCATCGCCACGTTATCCCAATTGATGATATTGAAAAGTGCATCTACAAAATCAGTTCGCTTATTTTTGTATTTTAAATAATAGGCATGTTCCCAAACATCAATAACTAATATTGGAATTGCACCCCATTGAGTTAGTTTTTCATGGTTTTCACATTGTAGAACTACAAGACTGTCACTATAAGGTTGATATGCCAAAATTCCCCAACCGTTACCATCAACATTTTTTGCGGTAGCTGCAATTAAAACTTTCAATCTGTCGAAACTACCAAAGCTTTTCTCAATTCGTTTTAGCAAATTTCCTTGAGGGATGTTGCTTTTATTTGTAAGATTAGTCCAAAATATGGAATGCAGTATGTGTGATGAAAAGTGATACGATAGCTTTTTTGTCCATAAATCAATGGTTTCTAAACTATTTTCATCCAATGCTTTTTTTATCATCTGCAAATCCTTATTTGCTCCTTTTACTGCGCCACCGTGATGAAAAGTATAATGTAGGTGTAAGGTTTCAGCATCCATGTAGGGTTCTAAAAAACTTTCGCTGTAGGGCAATGTTTGTTGAATATAATTACCATTTGCATCAACTAATTTATCAATAGAATTGTCTGATAAATTTTTAGCAAACGCGTTTGTAGTTGGAAGCACTAATGCAGCTGCGCCAAATAACGTACTTGATTTTAAAAACTCTTTTCTGTCCATACTGTAAATTTACGGTTTTTATTCTTCCATATTCTTCATTTTCATTAAAAGCGAATAAGCCCCTTTTATCACAATAGTAGCCTCATTCAAATCTTCTGAAATAATTTCAGTAAATTCATTTTCTGTATTTCCTGTTGTTACTTCTTCCATTTCAAATTGCTTGTTTTCCTTTTCTATGAAGATATAATTCTTGTTTTCATAGTTCACAATAGCTTCTGATGGCAACACATTTGATTGTTGACTTTTTAATTCTATTTCAGCATTCATATACATCCCTGGCAAAAGTGATTTGTCATAGCTTGTAAAATGACAATGCATTTCTGTACTTCTGTTTTCGGAAAAGTCTTTACCAATTAAAATGATTTTACAAGGATATTTTTTTTCTGGATCAGTATTATTATAAGCTATAACTGACTGGCCAATTGCCATTTTGTTAATGTCTTTTTCGAATACGGTTAGTGCCAAATGAATATCAGAAGGATTTACAATCTCGAATAAAATATCGCTTGGATTTACATATTTTCCAGTATTTACATTTACTTTAGACACATATCCGCTTATTGGCGAATAAATATTGATGCTTTTTGAAATGTTTTTTGCCGATACATTATTTGGATTTATTCCTGCGAATTTTAATTTCTCCCCATACGATTGTACCATTACCGATAGTGAGTTGTATTCTGATTGTGCTTGTTGGTACACTTTATCGCTGCTGGCTTTGCTTCGATTAAGTTCTTTTTGTCTTTCGAATTCGGCTTTTGCATACCCAATTTTTGCTTTTGCCAAAAGGTAATCTTCCTGTAATTGAATGTATTGTTGGTCTTCTACTACGCATAAAACTTGTCCTTTGGTCACATACATTCCCTCTAAAAGTTTGGTGTATTTTAAATATCCTCCCATTGGAACACTTATGGATACTAAATTTTGAGGTGGCACATCTATTTTTCCATTTATCTTTAATAATGATGAAATCTCTTTTTGCTCGATTTTTCCGGTTTCAATACCTGCATTTTTTATTTGTGCATCGGTAAGTGTTGTTGTGTTTTCGATAGCTTGAGAAGCTTCTCCCGAAGCTTCGGGATCGTTTTCTGTTTTTTTATTACCACACGAGTATAGAAAAAATAACCCTATTAAAGTAATGACTGTATTTTTCATTTATTTTGATATTAAATTTCCTAGTTTAAGAATTGTTTCGTTGAATTTTCTAACTGTTTCAATGTAGTTACTTTGAATTTCTGTATTTTGATTGATCAACATTACCCATTCCAGATAATTGATGTCACCATTAATGAATTTATCATTAGCGGCTTTAGTTATCAAATCTACATTCTTTAAAGCCTGATTTTCGAAATAAGTAATAGTTTCTTGGTGTTTTTTCGATTCTTGAATTAATTCCTGATACTGACTTTCCAGTTTTAATTTTTCGTTAGTCAAATTATTTTCTGCAATTTGACTGTTGATTTCTAATGCTTTTTGTCTGTTTTTTATGTTTGAATTGAAAAGCGGCAGTGACACTCCAAATTGTCCATAAACGCCATTATAGCCGTCTTGAAACGCAGTATTTGTTTTGAATGTCTGCCAATAAACGCCGCCAATTAATTCGGGTAATTTTTTAGATTTTTCAAGTGAAATTTGCGCTTTGTTACTATTTACTTCTTGCTCAAATAATTTTATAGTGGGTTGATTGCTCATAACATTTTTATCTAAATTTTCAGCAAAATCCAATTTGTATTTATCTGAAACAGGGATAAAGTCTTTATCTGTATTAAGAATGTACTTGAATTGCAATTGTGTCATTTTATAATCACTTTGTAATTCCAGAAGTTGAATTTTTATTTGCCCGGATTGATTTTCGGCAGTTGCTTTTTCTAATATATTGCTTTCTCCTTTGTCAAAACGAAGTGTTGATTTTCTTAAAAATTCAGAATAGATACTATCACTTTTTAGCAATAATTTTTCCTTTTCTTTGAGATAAACCATTTCATAAAATACTGTTGTCACTTGTCTTGTCAATTCCTTTCTTTGTAAGACTTCGTTCCATTCGCCAGTTTTGGCTTCTTCAATTAGCAGTTGTCTCTGCCTTTTGTAAACTGTCGGAAATTTAATAGTTTGTGAAACGCCAATTTTTATATCATTAGCATTGCTGTTAAACTGACCATATTCCCCAATAATTCCCGTGTTGGAAATATCGTAGCCCGTCTTGGTCATTTTTTGTAAATATTCAGAATTTAATTTTCCGTTTTTTATTTTTATATTATTATCCAATGCAGTTTCAATGGCTTTCTCAATTGAAATTTTTTCCTGAGAATATGCATTTTGAAAAGAAAAAAACAATCCCAATACCATGATTGTTGTAATTGATTGCATTTTTTTTGATTTTAATTTAGCTCCTTTTTCGAACATAATGTATAAAATTGGTAAAACAAATAAGGTTAAGAAGGTGGCCACCAATAATCCTCCAATCACAACAGTTGCCAATGGTTTTTGTACTTCGGCTCCGGAGCCGTTGCTTAATGCCATGGGCAAAAATCCTAATGAGGCAACAAATGCAGTCATTAAAACAGGACGTAAACGTATTTTAGTCCCTTGTAAAACAATCGCTTTCAAATCGGTTTCGCCTGATTTCTGAATACTGTTAAATTCTGCAATTAATACCAAGCCATTCAAAACCGCTACACCAAATAAGGCTATAAAACCAACTCCGGCACTTATACTAAAAGGCATTCCTCGCAACGCTAAAAAGAAAATACCTCCAATTGCAGAAAGTGGAATCGCGGAATAAATTAATAGTCCTTGTTTCACTGAATTGAATGCAAAATAAAGCAAAATAAATATTAATAATAATGAAACCGGAACAGCTATCATTAAACGATTTTTTGCTTCATTTAGGTTTTCAAATGCACCGCCATACGTAGGATAGTAACCCGCGGGAAATTTTATTTGGGCTTCGACTTTTCCTTGCAACTCTTTTACTATACTTTGCACATCGCGGCCTCGAACATTAAAACCAACCACAATTCTACGTTTAGCGTCTTCTCTTTGTATCTGATTTGGCCCTTCGGTAATTTCAACTTTTGCTAATTGGGATAACGGAATTTGAAAACCATTTGGTGTTGGAATTAATAAATTTTGAACATCTGCCAAATCCTGACGTTTTTCGCCTTCAAGACGAACTACTAAATCAAATCTTTTTTCACCTTCGTAAATAACTCCGGTACTTTGTCCTGCAAATGCGGTATTTACTATTCGATTAATATCTTCAATGTTCAATCCATATTGCGCTATTGTTGACCGATTGTAGTCAATTACCACTTGTGGCATTCCGGTAACGGTTTCAATATAAAGATCAGAAGTACCCTCTACTGTATTCACAATTTTACCCAGTTTATTAGCGTATAAAGCTAAGGTGTCTAGATTTTCTCCAAATATTTTACAAACCACATCTTGTCTTGCGCCCGTCATTAATTCATTAAAACGCATTTGCACCGGATATTGAAAACCGTAAGAAACACCTGGAACAGCTTCTAATTCTTTTGCCATTTTTTCTGATAATTCGTCAAAAGTTTCTGCAGAAGTCCATTCGCTTTTATCCTTTAAAATAATCATCATATCGCTGGCATCAATAGGCATTGGATCGGTTGGTACTTCGCTGCTTCCGGTTTTACCTACAATTTTCTCCACTTCGGGGAATTTTTCCAATAGTATTTTTGCGCCCTGTGAAATTGCTGTCATTGAAGTTTGCAAATTACTTCCCGGCAAAACCCTTGTTTCTACAGCGAAATCACCTTCTTCTAATGAGGGCATAAATTCACCACCCATAAACGAAAGTGTAATTAACGCCAAAACAAATAATCCAAAAGTTGCAGCAATAATTGTTCGAGGAATTCCTAATGCTTTGTTCAGAAGAGGTTGATAGAAATTTTCTAATTTTTCCATCATTCTATCTGAGAAGTTTTTTTTGTGGGATATGTTTTTATTCAAAAACAAAGCAGTCATCATCGGAACATAAGTCAACGATAATATAAAAGCACCAAACAGAGCAAACGCAATTGTTTGTGCCATTGGCAAAAACATTTTTCCTTCAATACCTCGCAAAGTAAAAATTGGAATGTATACTATCAAAATAATCAGTTCTCCAAAAACGGATACATTACGCATTTTTATAGACGTTTTCAATACGGTGTTATCCATTTCTTGCTGTGAGATTTGAGAAGTTTTCCTGCTGTGTAAACTAAACAAACATGCTTCAACAATAATAACGGCACCATCTACAATCAATCCAAAATCTAATGCTCCTAAACTCATTAAATTACCGCTCACACCAAAAATATTCATCAGTATGACTGCAATTAACATCGCTAAAGGAATAACCGATGCAACGATTAATCCTGCTCTTATATTTCCTAAAAAGAAAATTAAAACAAATAGGACTATCAATGCTCCTTCTAATAAATTCGTTTCTACCGTTGAAATGGAATTATTTACCATTTTTGTTCGGTCTAGAAAGGGTTCTACAATAACGCCTTCGGGTAAGGTCTTTTGTATTTGCTCAATACGTTCTTTAATTTTTTTGATAACCACATTACTGTTAGCACCCTTTAACATCATCACTACTGCACCTGAAACTTCGCCAGATGGCACTCCTTTTTTATTAAAAGTCATTGCACCATATCGGATAGCACTACCAATACGAACATCGGCTACATCACGGATAAATAAGGGACTACCGCTACTGGTGTTTTTAATTGAAATGTCTTTTATATTTTCGATGGTATTAATCAATCCTTCACTTCGGATGTATAAAACTTTCGGACCTTTTTCGATATAAGCACCACCAGTATTTTGATTGTTTTTTTCTAAAGCAGAAAAAACATCAGCAATCGTGATATTATACGATTGTAATTTATTGGGGGCAATGGCAATTTCAAATTGTTTTAATTTCCCACCGAAACTACTCACTTCTGCTACACCTTCCACGCTTAATAATTGACGGCGAACAATCCAATCCTGAATGGTTCTCAACTCGGTTACATCGTATTTTTTTTCATAACCGGGTTTTGTTCGAACCGCATATTGGTAAATTTCACCTAGCCCAGTAGTTACTGGTGCTAGAAATGGATTGCCTATTCCTTTTGGAATTTGGTCTTTAACAGCGCTTAATCGTTCTGTTACTTGTTGTCTAGCCCAATAGACATCAGTTGCATCATCAAAAACAATGGTTACCACTGATAAACCGAAACGAGAAAAACTGCGAATTTCTTTCAGTCCAGGAATATTGCTGTTGACCTGTTCTATTGGAAATGTAATTAGTCGTTCAATATCAGTTGCGCCCAATGATGGTGCTGATGTGATTATTTGAACTTGATTATCCGTAATATCGGGAACCGCATCGATAGGTAATTTGGTAAATTGATAACTTCCATATCCTATCAGGGCAATAATAAAAAGACCAATGATGAGTTTGTTTTTTATTGAAAACTCAATTATTTTATTCAACATAATTTATAATTATTAATTATTTTTCTAAGAATATGCTGTAATACAAATGCCCATCAATGTATAGACGATGATGGATTGTAAAAAAACATTAAAAATAATTAACAATTTTTTGGAGGTCTCCAGATAGATAGTAGAACTCTTGAAGAAAAATGATTTTGTAAAAAAGCAATTTTTTGTGGTTCTTTAAAATAATAGTTAGGAATAAATTTGATTAATTTTATTTCTACGTTTATTGCTAAATTTTGATTAAATGAAAAGTCAGAATGATTATGCAGAGGTAAATCTCCATGCTCATCGTGTTTCTCATCATGATGCTTGTTTAAATAATGATCCGCCAAGAAATGGACCATAGTAACGGCTCTATGATTATTATTGTGTTGAATGAAATGTGAAACCAAAATAGGTAGGCGCAAACTATCCTCAACAACAAAAGGAATTGTTAGTTGTAGGCAAATGATTAAAGTTATTATGTTTTTTAGAAATTTCACAAAACAAATTTAAGTACTTTTTTAGATTTTATTTTAAATGATATACTTAAGCATTGACACATTACGTTTCTTGTTTTAAAGAAAATTAAATAATCTGGTGATTTTTGTAAAATATTAAATTCATAACTTCATGATTATGTATAATCAATTAAATAAAGCACAAATGTAGAACATAAATTTAAGGATTTACTTAAGAATTACTTAAGGTCTACTTCTAATAAACTTAATACCACTCGTGTTCCTATGTTTTCTTCACTGGTTATTGCAATATCAATAGTAAGTAACGAACACAGTCTTTTTACAATAGACAAGCCCAATCCGGTTCCTTTTATTTCAGGGTGAGCATTCGATTGTGAACGATAAAATTGATTGAAAATATTCTCTAAGTCATCCGCAGGAATTCCTATCCCAGAATCTATGATATGGCATTCAATTCTAGAAGCTAAACTCTTTATAAGTACTGTTAAATTCCCGTTTTGATTCGAATATTTCAACGCATTAGAAATCAAATTATTGACAATAATTAAAAATAGATAACTATCTGTTTCTATGTAATAATCTCTCGAAAATTGTGTAGTGATAGTAATGTTTTTAGACTGTATCGCAGTAGAGTTTCTGGCAATAGTATCTAAAAATATAGCGTTCAAATAGACTTTTTCTATTTTTAAACTTTGTTTTTGATTTTCAAATCGGGCCAATAAAAGCAATTGATCAACCAAATGATTCAACCGATTGACTTCTGTAACACAAAAATTAATTTTTTCTTCATATTCAGCAGGATTTCGAGGTTTTCGAATCAAAACTTCCAATGTTCCTTTGATAACCGTTAAAGGCGTTCTTAATTCATGCGATGCATCCGAGGTGAATTGTTTTTCTCTTTCGATAGCGGTTTCAATTCTATCTAATAAATTATTTATGGTTTGAGACAGAATATACAATTCGTCACGGTTTTGTGGCAATGGAATTCTGGATGTCAGATTGTCTTTAGTAATAATATTAGAAGTAGTGATTATGGAACTAATAGGTTTTATGCTCCTTCCAGCAATAAATCGTGCTATAAAGAAAAGTACCATTAGAATTAAAGGATAAACAATTAGCAAGACCTCAAATAAATTATTAAGTACCATTGTGGCATCTTCTAAGGACATTGCAATTATGATGTACCCAATAATTTTTGTTTTTTGATAAATGGGAACCTGAATTTGTCGAATAGAATTATCGGCTAATTTTGTATCAAAGAGCTTGTTCTCCGCATTATTTTCATTAAAGATAAGAGACGATTTTTTGAGATTAGGCGATTTTTCAATCACATTTCTATTTTGATCCACAAACTGAATAAATACAGGATTTACATCCAGAGTATTGTGTTCTCGTTCTTTCCATTCTTCTTTATGAATTAAATGAAAACTATTACCCACAATTTCAATTTCTGATCGATGTTTATCAACTTCACTGGTAATATCATTATTCACATGACTGTAAACACTGAATTTAACAATAGAATAGATGATAAAGAAAACTACAGAAATCAATAAAGCTGTAGTCACTATATAATGGGAGGCAATTCTATTTTTAAAAGAAAGTTGTTGCATTTTTATTAATCATTAGCGATGTAACCTACACCGCGAACTGTTTTTATGTAGTCTTGTTCAATTTTTAAATTTAATTTTTTACGAATTGCATTCATAAAAACATCAATCACACCCGTATCATATTCAAAATGAATGTCCCAAACATCCTCGATAATTTGGGTTCTGGTACATACTTTGCCTTTATTTTTGACTAAATACGTCAATAGATCAAATTCACGTTGAGTCAAATTCACTTCAGTATCACTAACGAAAACACTATGCTTAGTAATGTCAATTTGAATTGTTCCAAGAGTCAGAATTTCATCTTCATTTTGATTTCTGAAATGAATTTTGATACGTTCGAGCAATTCGTCAAAACTAAATGGTTTTTTGATATAATCATTGGCACCCGCTTTCAAACCTTCAATTGTTTCTTGCACAGTATCTTTGGCCGTCAAAAATAAGATTGGCGTATGAGTGTTTTTCAACCGAATGGATTTACAAAGTTCCAGTCCTGTCATTTTTGGTAACATCCAATCTAATAAAATCAAATCGAAATTGTTTTTTTGAGTCAGTTCAAACCCTTTTAAACCATCCGAAGCACTGGTGATTGTATATCCTTCTTCTTCTAATCCTTGCTGAAGAAATTGAACAATTCCCGCTTCATCCTCCACGATTAATATGTGCATGATTGTATAAATTTAGGCTTTATTGCATGACAAATTTAAATGCAATCGTACCAATGTTAGCATTTAAATTATCACTTCTTTCATAATGATTGAATCTAAAATCAATAGTTTTCAAACCAAATTTCCAAATTTTTGTACCTGTAAAAATATCAGTATAATTGATTCCAAAACCATATTGATTCGCATCAAATGTAGCTAAATCTGCATCAGAGGTATAATATCTTTCTGTTGATAAATGGGTTTCATAAGGCGCATAATATTTTGAAGCCGTTTGGGTGTAATAACGATACATTGGAAAAACGGTAAATCTATCAGATAATTTTATAGGAAGCTCAATTGTTGCGGTATGCGATTGAATATCCCAATTATCGGAATAAAAACGATAATAGGTTCTCAATATAAATCGCTCGTTGATGTAATAATTCAAACGTGCTCCAACAGGGACTTTAAATCGGGAATCCGGTAATCTTTCAATATCATCAGCCAGTTTATAAACGCCGCTATTCGTTGAACTTTCGTAATTATTAATGTATTGTGCCTGACCGATGTAATAATTAGCTTTATCTGCAAAATAAATTCGGTGATACGGTGAAGACAATAAGCCTTGTTGCTGTAAAATATCGAAGAAGATTGAAAACTGTAGTTTTTTAGTTAAAACCTGTGAGAAACCAACAGAAGCCGAATAAGAGTTTCTATTTACGCCACTTACCGTTTGAAATGCTGATGGCAAATAATTTGTTGTGGCTTGCCCATTTTGATCTAAAACTGATACGCCATTAAAATAGCCTTGATTTAAAAAATTAGCACCATATTTTGAATATTCGTCTAATTCCGTTGGATAAATAGGCCTCCATTGATCCAGATACACATTGGCTTTCAAGCTTAATTCGGTATTTTTTTCATTAAAAAGAGTCGCAATTCCTCCTCCAAAACCAACCGAAGTATAATCATACTCATTTGAAAAAGAAACATCAGTATTCCAAATAAAATTCCTAGAATCACTACTATGACTATAATTAGCAACAATTGATACTAATTGATCGCTTTTAGAAGCTCCAGAGGAAGCTTGCCAAGGAGTCCCACTGGGTCCGCCTGAACTGGAAGCTCCAGTTGAATTAAACGGGTTGATGTTACTCGATGATGCTGATGAATAAGCTGATATTCCTAAATCAATCGTTAAAACATCATCATCATTTAATGGCATTGCCACCACAATATTTGAGGCAATATCAGTAAGTTTCTCCGAACCAATTCCACCTGAAACAGCTGATCTTGAACCGTCCTGATTGTAATAACTAGCTAAAAAATCGACCTCAGTACTCTCTAATACTCGTTTTTTAAATGCTGGTGCAGTAGTTTTGTCTTGCGAAAAGGCAATGCTACTGATTAATACTAAAAGAAATAAAAATTTTATTTTCATTGTATAGAAATTACTAATTACTATCTAAATTGTTGTTTTGTAAATTAGTTGCAACCACAACCACCACCTGATTTACCACCATTGGCTCCAGCAGCTGCTTCACGATATACTTGAAAAGAAGTTTCATATCGCTCTGCAGTTCTTGCCGTTAGTTTCATGTCAGGATCATTTATTTTTTCTTTTTCGTATTCTTTTACTGAACTACACGATTGTAAAATCAGCATTACAAAAAACAAAACCGTTATTGTCTTTATCATTTTCAATGTCTTTTATTAATTATATTTTTTAACATCAATTCCTTTTGACGAATGGATTTTACCTTTGTCATCAACAATAATACATTCAATCCCTTTAAGCTGATTGACTAAATCCAACCCTACTTCTACCCCGAGAACAAAAATACCCGTAGCCAAAGCGTCAGCTACTTCCGTTTGCTTTGCAAAAACAGATACACTCACCACGCCAACTGCAGGATAACCCGTTCTCGGATCTATAATATGCGAGTAGCGTATTCCATTAAAAATAACATACTTTTCATAACTTCCCGAAGTTTCTACAGCGCTGTCTTCTAATAGAAATGTGGCAAAAATTTTATTTTTATTTAAAGGGTTTACAATTCCCACATTCCAAAGTTTCCCATCGGGTTGTTTTCCCCAAGCATTAATATCTCCGGAAACATTTACAATTCCTGAACTACATCCTTTTGAAACCAATAAATCTTTCACTTTATCAGCAATATAGCCTTGACCAATTCCGCCCAAACCTAATTTCATTCCTTCTAATTTCAGGAAAATGGTTTGTTCTTTCTTGTTTATAATAACATTTCTGTATCCAATTTTTGCAACTGATTTTTTTATGGCTTCTTCTGTCGGCATTACTTTCATCGAACCATCAAATTTCCATATTTTGTCCATGGAAGCATATGAAATATCAAAGGCGCCATCGGTAATTTGGGAAATTTTAATCGCTCTTTCGACCAATTCCAAAACTTCAGTATCCACTTTTACAGGTTTAATTCCTGCATTTCGATTGATTTCTGAAATTTGTGTCGTCGGGATCCAATCAGAAATTAAATTCTCTATGCGTTTTACTTCGGCTACAGCCAAATCTATATACTCATTACTTTTCAGAGTATCATTTGCAACAGCTGTAATCTCAAACGGGCTTCCTAACATCGATAACTTTCTTTTATGGGCGACTTGACCAACGGAAATGAAAGTTGTCAATACTAAACATATGGAAATTATGCTCTTCATCATTTTTCAAAGGAATGGATTAATTTGATATAATCAGCTGGAGAAAGGTTTTTGAAACCTGTAATTCCTAACACATTCCCAGTTTTGTCCAAAAGTAACACTAATGGAAAATTTCCTGATTTATTATATTTTTCAGCTAATTTTTTATTGCTCTCCATCAACTCTGGTTCGAGTTGATTTGCTTTTTTCTTTGGAAAATCAGCTTTGTAAATAACCCAATTTTTGTCGGCTTCCTTTTTAAATTCTTCCGATTTCCAAATGGTATTTTCTAATTTAATACATGGAGCACACCAATCTGATCCTGAAAAGACAAGAAGGATATTTTTATCTTCTGATAGTGACTGCGCTATTGCTTCTTCAAAATTGGATTTCCAGTTTTGAGAATATCCTAACGTTCCTATAAAAAGAAACAAGAACATGACCTCTTTTTTCATCTTTTAAATCTGTTTTAACACCGTAAAAGTATTTATTTCTAGTGAAGTATAGTTTTCTGATTGTAAAAATTAAGACAGAATTAATTTAACGAATTTAGTACAGCTATACACGTTTTTTTATTTGTTGGACTAGACAATAACGGTCAAAGTTGTTCCAGATAATGTAGTCTGATATTGTTTTAAATTGGATGGCGCAGGTCCTGAAATTACGGTGCCTGTACTTGTAAACTGAGAATTATGTCTTGGACAAACAAAAACATTACCTGACTTTTCATAACCAAGCGTTACTCCTTCATGAGTACAAGAAGACGATACTGCCAAAAAAGTTCCTGTAGTAGTCCGTGCAATAATAATTCCTTTCATTACTATAAAACCTCCATTTGTGGCCAAAGGTCCTGCACTGGTATCAACTGTAAAATTACTTGTGGCGGCTGGTGTTGATGAACCGGAGCCATTAGTACCTGAATCGTCTGAGCTACAACTTGTAGCTAAACCGGCTATACAAGCAGGCAATAAAACTGTTGCTGCTCCAAATCCTACTCTTGCAAAAAATTCTTTTCTAGTCATGATTATTTTATATTAGGTTGGTTAATAATACTATATACGCAAAAAAAATACTTATAGTTTTTTTTAAAGCAACAAACAGTTCTTTAATAAAGATGCAAATAATTTTATGACTGTTTTAAAATTTTAACAGTATTTATTAAGATTGATTAAATCTCATTAATCTTGAATTTGGTTTTCTCAAAATATTAAGCAATTCTTAAAAAATAGCGCTAAAAAATATGCATACTTTTGTAAATAAAAATAATATTATGAATTTTTTAAAAAAGTTTTCCCCTTTTTATTATTTATTACTCTTTTACATTGCCGTAAGCTTTGTTTTAAGGGTCATACTATTTTTTCATCCTATAACACAAACATCATTTACTTGGACAGATACGCTGTCTTTATTTTTTTTGGGGTTTGTATCTGACTTTTTTATTTTTGTTTTACTTAGTGGTTTTTTATGGGGCTATCTTATTTTCATCTCCAATTCTAAGTATTTAAAACCGTACGGTTATATTATTTTTGGACTCCTGTTAACGCTATTACTTTATGTTTCATCAGGCAAAACTATACTCAATGAATATGGCAGTGCTTTACCCGCTATTGCAATTGGTTTTGTGGCAATAAAAACACTTTTGTTTGGATTATTACTTTTTCTTCCTAAATACCGAAGTCAAATCAGGTTTTGGTTGTTTTCATTTGTGATTTTTCTTTATGTGATTTTAATTTTACAAAATGGAATCAGTGAATATTTTTTCTGGAATGAATTTGGCGTAAAATACAATTTCATCGCGGTAAATTATTTGGTTTACACCAATGAAGTTATTGGAAATATTATGGAGTCTTATCCTGTTATTCCATTGTTTTCAGTACTCTTTATAATTGCAGGATTTGTAACATATCTCATTGTAAAAAAATCAAAAAACTATATTGAAAGTATTCCTGCCTTCGTAGAAAAAATAAAATTATCAGGGATTTATTTAGCACTATTTACCCTTTCTTTATTTGCAATTCCATTTTTTTCCAGCAAAGAAAGCTCTCATAATGTTTTTGCAAATGAGCTTCAAGCAAATGGTATTTACAAATTCTACTTGGCATTCATGCACAGTGAATTGGATTACTTCAAATTTTACAAAACACTTCCCCGTAGTAAAGCATTTGCTCAATTAAAGCAACAAATTCCGTCCATTTCTGGACAAACAACTTGGAGACAAATAGAAAACGAAGCTGCCGAGAATCATAAAAATGTAGTGCTGATAACTATCGAAAGTTACAGCGCCGAATTTATGAAAATGTATGGTAACGAAAAAAACATTACTCCATTTCTGGATAGTTTAGCAACCAAAAGCTTAGTTTTTACAAACCTTTATGCCGCAGGAAACAGAACTGTTCGCGGTCTAGAAGCCGTTACTCTATGTTTCCCTCCTACCGCTGGTGAAAGTGTGGTAAAACGTGAAGACAATAAAGATAAATTTTCGACAGGAAACATTTTTAAACAGAAAGGATATACTGTAAAATTCATGTACGGTGGTGATTCATTTTTTGATAATATGAAAGACTTTTTCACCGGAAACGGATATGAAATTGTGGACAAAACAGCATTTAAACCAAATGAAATCACTTTTGCTAATATTTGGGGTGTCTGTGATGAAGATATGTACAACAAAGCAATCAAGATAATGAATAAGGAAAGTGTTGCAAATAAGCCGTTCTTTAATCACATTATGACGGTAAGCAATCACAGACCTTTCACTTATCCAAATGGGAAAATTGACATCCCTGGAGATGTGAAATCTCGTGACGGTGGTGTAAAGTACACGGATTATGCGATGAAAAAATTCTTTGAAATGGCCAAAAAGCAGCCTTGGTTTGCCAATACCGTTTTTGTAATTCTTGCGGATCATTGCGCTTCCAGTGCAGGAAAAACAGAACTTCCAGTGGAAAAATATAGAATTCCCGCAATGATTTATTGTCCAGGTTCAAAACCCCAAAAATATACAAACCTAATGTCGCAAATAGACATTATGCCTACTTTATTCGGGTTATTAAATTTTGATTACCAAAGTAAATTTTACGGTCAGGATGTTTTAAAACCAGATTATAAACCTCGCGCTTTGATTGCAACCTATCAAGATTTAGGATTAATAAAAGACAATGTTTTAACGGTTATTTCTCCCAAACAAAAAGTAAAACAGTTTCAATTGACTTTGAAACCTAACCAAAAAGTAGCTCGTGATTTCCAAATTCATTACGATCAAATACTGTTGAAAAAAGAAAGGCCAGATTTAATAAACGAAACAATTTCATACTATCAAACAGCCTCGGATATGTTGAAGAAAAAGAAATATCAAAAGATTAATTGACATAAAAAAAAAGGGTGAAATTAAAATCTCACCCGTTTTTTAATTGGAAATATAGGATTACTCTCTTTCGCTTGTCAAACCAAAAAGATTCCCTTTTTCAAATGTTTTTAAATCCTTTTTTAACGTTTTGCTGTTGCGTTTTGTAAGTTCGGCTGCATCAAGATTACTTAAATCCGGTTTTCCTGCATTTACCCAAGCCGTGTACCAAAAACTTGCTGTAGCTGTAATGGCTTTTTTCATTTGCTTTTCAACCATTCCATTCAAATCCGTGTGTAATTTAGCTGCATATTCATCAGAATATAACATTCCACCGTATTTATTTTTGACTACATTTCCAGTAGCATCAGTTACATACATCTTGTTTTTAGCAGTTGCATTTCTTAGTTTTCTATCAGTTGCCAACAAAGGTTCCACTAAACTATGAGTGTCAAAAATGATATCCCAAGTTGCTTTATCTACATCCTCTAAATATTTTCCTTGTGCAACATTCAATTTATAATCTTTAGCAAACAATTCCGGCAAACGACTTTCCCACAACGAATGAATTCCTTTTTGATTCGTATTTTGTCCATCGTGATTGTCAGAAGTATGCAATGGCATGTGTGCATCTGCAATATAATGTCCTAAATCACCAGCAATGAATAATATTTCGTTTTTTCTTTTGTCCTTAAAAGCCTTAGTCAATTTGGCCATCATATCCTGGATGTACCAGGGTAATATTCCGTTTTTAGTCAAAAACTTCTCATCGTATTTTAGCTTTGCTTCTTCAATTGTTTTAGGAAAAGTTTCTACAGCACCAAAATTCTCCATGTCAAAATAATGGCGAGGTGGCTCTCCTTTGTCATTCAAAACATTTCGTCTTAAATCTGGAACAGTAGATTCTTGTGTAATGAAATCAATATGGTTGTAAAAAAAAGTCTGCAATGGTTTTGGAAGTGCCATTACCGCTGCTCTATTGATTCGTTCATGTCCAATAACTCCCCATGACAAAAGAAAAAAAGCAACTCCAAGAGTAGATAACGCAATAAGTGTAGGTCTGATTTTAAAATTTTTCATTAAATTTATTTTTTTGAAATGCAAATGTATTTCTTTAAATCGTTATTAGAAAAAATTGGCTTTAAGATTCTGTTAATTAAAAAAGAAAACTTACAAATATGTTTCGACATCAAGGAAAAAATAGAACTTTTATTCATAATCTTCGTTTAGCCACTTTATTATCTTTTGTAGCCGGAATTGTAAATGTTACGGGAGTTTTATCTATGCAAACATTAACAACCAATGTTACGGGGCATTTCGCCTACTTTGCTGAAGAAATAATGAAACGAGATTAAGCAGCCGCAATTACCTTTTTTGTATTCACTATTTTCTTTTTATTGGGTGCCTTTACTTCTAATTTTTTAGCTGAATTGATTTCCAAAAAAAATCCAAATTTATCTCATGTTATCCCAATTTCATTAGAAATGATTGTTTTAATTAGTGTTGGGATTTTTGGAGCACAATCATCATTGTCCAGCACAGAAGGAAAATGGATTGCTTTTTCCATGCTTTTTGCGATGGGAATACAAAACTCTTTGGTAAGCAAAATTTCTCAATCAACGGTCCGAACAACACATTTAACTGGACTTTTTACCGATTTAGGAATAGAACTTTCGCAATTGTTCTTTTATAAAAAACCCGATGAAAAGAAAAAATTAAAAACTAGTATTTACCTGAGATTATCCATTATTATTTTCTTTTTTATCGGTTGTATTTCAGGTGGTTTTCTTTATAATTTATTGGAAATGAAAAACCTTTTTGTTGCGGCAACCTTTTTATTATTTGCGCTTTTGTACGATTATATTAGATTGCAATTTCATGTGATTAAACGAAAAACCCTTAATTATGGAACTATTTTAAATGAATAATCGAAATTAAAGTCGCGGTTGCAATGAATCCCCAAAGTAAAATTCCTTGAGCCAGCGGTTTTAACCCCACTGATTTCAGAACAGTTCTATTTAATCCGGCTCCAATTAAAAACAAAGTAACCGTAAGACCTATTTTGGCAACTGAAACAAAATGCGGTCCTATGCTCTTCATTTGAGGCAGATACGTATTGGCAATCATGGCCAGAATAAATAATCCGATGAAATAAGGGATTTTTATTTTTCCCGATTTATTTTTGAAAATAAATGCCGTAATCAATGCTACAGGAATAATCCACAAAGCTCGGGCTAATTTTACCGTCGTAGCTATTTGCAAGGCTTCCGGACCATATTTACTGGCAGCTCCTACGACTGAACTCGTATCATGAATGGCAATGGCACACCATAATCCAAATTCTTTTTGTGATAAATCCAACCAATCACCCACCGCTGGAAATAAAAACAGCGCCACCGAATTCAGAATAAATATCACTCCCAAAGCAACTGAGGTTTGTTTTTCATTGGATTTGATTACTGGGGCAATCGCGGCTATGGCGCTTCCTCCGCAAATTGCAGTTCCGCATGAAATTAAATGAGAGGTTTTCTTCTCCGTTTTCAACCATTTCCCTAAAAAAGTTCCTAAAACTAAAGTGCTCACAATAGAAATAATCGTAAACAAAAAGCCTTCTTTACCAGCAGAAACTGCACTGTGGACATTCATTCCAAATCCTAAACCAACTACTGAAAATTGTAATAAAAAATGAGTGGCTTTATGATTTAACTCTAAAAAAGGATGCCCAAAAAGGTTCGCTACAATTAATCCTAATACTAAAGCAATTGGCGGAGAAACAAAAATGGTAGTGCAAAACAATAGTAATGCAACAAAAATGAATTGCTGCAATGTGGCATTTACTTTAAAAAAAATAAAAGATTCTTTTTGAATTGTTTTTTGATGCGTTTCCAATGTAAAGTTGTTGAATTATTACAGTACAAAGGTGGAACGATAAATCTATATATACCAATCGCAAATTATAATCTCCTATAACTTTAAATTATAATGATTGGAAATATTCTGGATAAACAAATCGGATAGTGAATCCGTTTTTCCTTGTAACGTAATAACGTAAAAGAAACGTTCTATTACCAGATCTTTAATATCTAAGATAGCTAATTCATTGTTTTGAAGTTCTTTTTTTATAGCATGAATCGATATAAAAGCCACACAATCAGAGTTCATCAAATAAGATTTTATGCTTTCGGTACTTCCTAATTGCATTTCGATTTTTAATTCTGATAATTTAATTTCAAATGGTTTTAGCGCATGTTCAATAACTTCAAGTGTTCCTGAACCTTGTTCCCGCATCAAAAAATACATTTTTTTAAGATCATCTTGAGTCACTTCATCACGACTTACTAACGGATTGGAACTCTTACAGACTAAAACCAATTCGTCCTTTAAAAACTCGGTATATTTAATGGACTTATTTTTTGATTGTCCTTCAACAATTCCTATTTCGATTTCCTGTTTTAATAAAGCATTTTCTATTTGTTCCGTATTTCCATTTAGCAAACTTACATTTACATCTTGTAATTTTTGATGAAAACGAGCTAAAAGTGGTGGAATTATATACTGAGAAATGGTCGTACTGGCTCCTAATCTTAACAGTCCGGAACGTTGATTTATCAGCGTACTCATATCAAAATCTATCTCACGGTATATTTCAAAAATGTTTTTGGTATGCTTCAGTAAGACTTCACCTGCAGCTGTCAGTGAAATTTTAGAACCGTTTCTGTCAAAAAGTTTAATTTTATATTGTTCCTCTAATTCCTGAATATGCTTTGAAATCGCAGGTTGCGTAATAAACAATTCAGTTGCAGCTTTTGTGAAACTCAACCGATTAGCAACGGTATAGAATACTTTTAGTCTAAAATCCATGATGTTTAATTGTATTTTATTACAGTAATCCGTTGTATTTTCGAACAAACCATTCGGTTGCCAACAAAATTGAAATCAAAACCAGTAACCAAATCCAATCAATCAAAGGTGTTTTGGTAACAATATTCTTTTGTATCGCCTTATATTCCTCAATTTCCAAAAGCGTTTTAATCAACACATCAACTTGGTCCGGAAAATACGCTTTCCCTTGTGTTTGCGTAGCCAATTGTGTCAATTTCTCCACATCTGGATTGACAAATTGCTTTTCGATATCAAAATCAAGAATTTCAAAACTACTGGAATACGTCGTTTTAGAATTCAATTCTTTTACCGTAAACGCGTAAGGTCCCGCTTTAAGCCCGTCAAGATTGACTTTATAGGAATTATTTCCTTTTAATAAATCGTAATTTTTTGTTTGCTTCGTTTTGGTATTCGTTACCGCAATAGTCAAACGTGCTTTTTCATCAAACTCATAATTCTTATTGAAATATTGCGCGGTTATTTCAATCGCTTCACCGGAATTATAGAAACTTTCATGTTCTACCACTAATGATTTTTTAGAATTATTAGAAGCCAAAAATTGAATAATCTTATCCATGAAAACATCATATTTTTCAAATGATTGATTGTTGACATGTGTTTGCAAACGCCATTTCCAGCTGTTTTCTCCCAAAAGATAAGCGGCTCGCCTGCCTTGATTTTCTGCAAAAGCCAATAAAGGTGAATTAGTGTCTATTACTCTAATTTTTGATGAAAGCAAAACTGACACCGCTCCTTTTGTGGTTACGGTTCCAAAAGCATTTTGCAAAGGCGGTAAATTTTCAAACCCAATATTATCAACCGCAAACAAATTAAACTGCGCATTAAAAACCGACAAATAATCTTCTTTTTGTCCGCTCATTTTAAAGTTCAAATTATCCTGTTGCTGATTCAGAAAATTAAAATCGGTGTTGTTACCAGTAATAATAAATGTATTGATTCCAGCACCTTTATTACTCTCAAAAATGTTTTTAAATTCGGCTGTTGGCTGGTATAAAATCAAAACATTAAAATCTTGTAACGTATTAATATCATTAGGTTTAACGATAGTTACTTTACGCTGTACATTCGATTCAATGGCTCTTTTTAATGCCCCTAAATCAGGATGATTTATAGCTGATACTAAAGCAATATTTGTTTTTTGGTCAATAACTTCAACCGCAAAATTCTTGGTGTTATTATAGGTGTTTTTTTCTTTTTCTTTCGATGAAATAGCGGCTTTAAAAATCTGTAATCCTATTTTATCAGCCGGTAAAAGTATGCTTACAGTTGCCGTTTTTTTGGAGGATGAAAAGGCAATCGATTGTTTGCTGAATACCGAATTTCCTTGTGAAATAATAAAATCGGCCGTTATACTTTTAGTTCCTGAATACTGTAAAAAAGCTTCTACAGGAAATTTATTCTTATGAAAAGCATATTTATTAACATTCAGTTGATTGATTTTAAAATCTAAGAAAGTTGTTGTATCGCCAACGATTACAGGATATACTTTATTCGCAGTATCAAAACTAAAAACATAATCATTTCCCGAAGTCTGGTTTCCATCCGTAATTAAAACTGTTGGATAGATTGCATTTTTATAAATGCTTTTTAGATTTTTGGCAACAACATCAATATTAGTTTGAGTTCCTTTAAAATCAAATGTTTCAGTCGGTTCAAAATCATCTGAAAACTGATACGATTGCACATCGAATTTTTCTTGTAAATCTGAGTTTGATTGTATTTTTTTATACAATTCCAATGCTTTTTTATTGGCATTCAAAAAAGAAATAGAACTCGAATTATCAAAAACAATCGGCAAAGGGGTTTTAACCGTTTCCAGCGTATTTTTGGTTAGTATTGGATTAATTAACAATAATAAAATTCCAAAAATGGATGAAAAACGCAAAAAAGCCAAAAACCAACCGACTTTCGATTTGTTTTTAGCTTTGTAGATATATTGAAAAAATGACAAACCGCCAGCTATTAGTAAAGAAAGTAGTAATAATAGTAAAGTGTTTGTTGTCATATTTTAGTAGTGTTCAGTCATCAGTATTCAGCAACTGAGCACTGATGACTGATCACTATTTTTTTAGGTAAGCATTCCTCCACAAACATTCATAACCTGTCCAGTTACATACGCACTCATATCAGAGGCGAAGAAAAGACATGCATTAGCAACGTCCTCAGTCGTTCCGCCACGTTTCAAAGGGATTCCGTCTCTCCATCCTTTTACCACATCTTCGTTTAATTTTGCCGTCATTTCTGTTTCGATGAATCCAGGAGCAATTACGTTACAACGAATATTACGAGATCCTAATTCCAACGCCACTGATTTAGAAAAACCAATAACTCCCGCTTTAGAAGCAGCATAATTAGTTTGTCCTGCATTTCCTTTCACACCTACAACTGAACTCATATTGATTATAGAACCAGAACGTTGTTTCAAGAAAGTACGTTGAATGGCTTTAGTCATATTAAAAACCGATTTCAAATTGACATCCATCACTTTGTCAAAATCTTCTTCGGACATACGCATCAAAAGGTTGTCTTTAGTAATCCCAGCATTATTAATTAAAATATCAACCGTTCCAAATTCAGCCAAAACTGCATCTACAAAAGTTTGCGCTTCATTAAAATCGGCTGCGTTAGATTGATATCCTTTAGCTTTAATTCCTAAAGCGTTCAATTCATTTTCAAGAGCCAAAGCTGATTCCACTGACGAACTGTATGTAAATGCAACATTTGCACCATGTTTTGCAAAAACTTCTGCAATTCCTTTTCCAATTCCGCGGCTTGCACCTGTAATTATGGCAACTTTTCCTTCTAGTAATTTCATATTCAAAAATTAGTTTAAATTTTATTTGAAGCTAATCCTGCTATCCGCTTCAATCTTTTATGAACACTAACGTTCACATAAAAGGATTTTCACTACTATCAGGGCTATCTTACACCCGTCAAATATATAATAATTCCCTTTTTAAAAAAAATTCAAAAGCAATTACAGTCAAAAATTCAATTCTTAAATTTTAAAGAATCGCTTTGTCCATTTGTCCCAAAACGAAATATAAATAGCCCCCAATGTGAAAATTAGTAAAAATAAATGGTACCAAGCATTACTAATTAAGTCAAAGAAATCTAATTTTCCATTAGCGTAGCTCAATATAAGCAATACTTGAGCACCATACGGTAAAACTCCTTGAATTATACACGAAAAAATATCCAGAATTGCAGCCGTTTTTCTAGGATTCAATTCATATTCATCATTAATTTCTTTGGCAATAGATCCTGTAATTACAATAGAAACCGTGTTGTTCGCTATTGCTAAATTAGCAAAACCCACTAAAGCACCAATTCCCGCTTGAGCTGATTTTTTACTTTTAATTCTTTTTTTAATTTGAACTAATAAATATGTTATTCCACCCGCTTTATCTACCATAGCTGCTAAACCTCCAGTAAGCATTGACAATAAGAAAATATCAGTCATACTGGTAAAGCCTTCATATATCTTTTGAGTGAACTCCATTAACGTAAACGAACCACTAAAATAACCTATGATTCCTGCCAATAAAGTTCCAATAAGCAATGTTGAAAATACATTAACACCTACTACCGCCAATACTATTACTAATATATAAGGTACAATTGCAATCCAGGAAAAATCATTTTTTGCAATGGCAACAGTCACAATATCCGAGTTTAAACCAAGATAAAAGAAAACCATAATAGTCAAAATTGCAGCAGGAAAGGCAATAAATAAGTTAATCTTGAACTTGTCCTTTAGATCACATCCCAATGACTGCGTTGCTGCGATGGTAGTATCAGAAATCATCGAAAGATTATCTCCTAACATAGAGCCACCTAATAAAGCGCCTGAAATTAAAGGTAATGAAGCACCGCTTTTATCAGCTAAAGCGACAGCTATCGGGCCAATAGCTACAATTGCACCCACTGATGTTCCTGTAGCAGTTGATAAAAAAGAAGCAATCAAGAAAATTCCTAAAGGAAAATAAGCAACATCAATAGTATTTATTCCAAGATTCACGACAGCATCAACTCCACCCATCGCTTTACTTACTACTGCGAAGGCTCCTGCTAGCAAATAAATTAAACACATGGTCATGATTTTACTTTCACCACATCCTGCAATCAATGTAGCAACTTTTTCATCAGTAGTGGATTTGAAAAGTAAAAAGGCTGCAATGATACCAACTACAACTGCCACTGGCGATGGAAAAGCATAAAAATCATTCAGAACAATTCCTGCTCCTAAAAAAGTAAAAATAAAAACCAATAAAGGAATCAAGGCAAAGGCATTTCCTTTTTCTTTTGAAAATAAAGTCATAAAAATAATTTTAAATTAAAAATTATGACGAAAAACAAAGCTAAATATGGGAATGTAAACAACATTTTTTCCAAAGAATTTGGCGTATCGTTTTAGCACCTTGCTTGTTGTTGCAGGTTGCTATCCTATTGAAGGATTCGTGATAACGGGTGCAAAAGTAATTAATTATTTATGAAATTAGCCTAATTTTATTCCAAAAAAAGATAATTCGAAAAAAAGCGCCACATAAAATGTAGCGCGATTATAATTAAGATATTAAAAGGCAGACTTTCAATAATTAAAAAGCTACATTCCATTTTGGCAGTCTTCCATTTTCGTCAAGAAAGTTTTGTAAAACTTGTCCTTCTACAAATGTTGGAATCACTTTAGTTTTATCGTTGAATGTCTCATACCAAACTACTTCTAGTGTACTGATGTCTTCAATTTTCATTTGTGCAGGCCAAGAATATTTTCTTCCAGTTTTAGCAAATTGGTGCCCTTCAACAATTTTGTCTTTTAAACCACCATTTTTAATCTTCAAAGTTCCGTTATTTTGAACAGTTCCAGTAGAACCAACCATAATTAACTCTTTTTCATCTCCTACTGAATACACTAAAAATACTCCAGATCCTTCTGATGCATTGCAAACTTCTGCTAAACTATCTTCTGTAGTAAATGAAAACTGATTGCTAACTTTGAATTTTTTTAACTCTTTGTACATATTATTTTATTTTTATTTGAACTGGCTTCGACAAAAAAATACCCCACAAAATCGTGAGGTCCATTAGAAACCATTCGTTTATGTTTGTTCTTATTAGGATTACATCTTAAAAACAGATGCATTTAATAAAGTGCAAAGATATTTCTTTAATTCATATTTATAATAAAAAAGCCCCACAAATTGTGAGGCTTTTAAAATATTTAATTAGAGTTTAGATTAACCTAAAACTTCTTTTACTTTTTTACCAATTTCAGCTGGAGAATCTACCACGTGAATTCCACATTCTCTCATGATTTGTTTTTTAGCTTCAGCAGTATCGTCAGATCCACCAACGATAGCACCTGCATGTCCCATTGTACGTCCTGGAGGAGCAGTAACTCCTGCAATGAAACCAACTACTGGCTTACGGTTCCCATCCGCTTTGATCCAATGAGCAGCATCAGCTTCTAATTGTCCACCGATTTCACCTATCATTACGATACATTCTGTTTCTGGGTCATTCATCAATAATTCAACAGCTTCTTTTGTAGTTGTTCCAATGATTGGGTCTCCACCAATACCAATTGCAGTAGTGATTCCTAATCCTTGTTTTACTACTTGGTCAGCCGCTTCGTAGGTTAATGTTCCAGATTTAGAAACAATACCAACAGTTCCTTTTTTGAAAACAAAACCTGGCATAATACCAACTTTAGCTTCACCCGGAGTGATTACACCTGGACAGTTTGGACCTATTAATCTAGAATTTCTTTCTTTAACATAACTATTTGCTTTTATCATGTCAGCAACAGGAATTCCTTCAGTAATTGCAATAATTACTTTAATTCCAGCATCTGCAGCTTCCATAATTGCATCTGCAGCAAAAGCCGGCGGAACAAAAATGATAGTTGTATCAGCTCCTGCTTGTTCTACAGCATCTTTTACAGTATTGAAAACTGGTCTGTCTAAGTGAGTAGTTCCCCCTTTTCCTGGAGTTACACCACCAACAACGTTAGTACCGTACTCAATCATTTGAGAAGCATGGAAAGTTCCTTCACTTCCTGTAAAACCTTGAACAATTATTTTGGAATCTTTATTAACTAAAACACTCATGATATATTTTTTATGTAGTTTTTAAAATTGTTATGCAAAAGTATAAAATAGTAATCAGTAATCAGTATTCAGTATTCAGTTTTTTGACACTAAATTATGATAATTGACTCATTTGATACCCTCGAAATAGTTTATTGTCTTTTATTTGCCAAATAACCATAAAATGCGCCAATAACATTTCTTCTCTAGGATTCTCAATCGTTTTCACAAAATGAGAATATCGTACCGAAACAGTATCATTTTCACTTACAATATGGCTAATTCTAACCTTTGAACGAACGTAAGCTTTACTCAAATCATTGGAAAGGCTTAATAAAGAATCATAATTCAATTGAACTAATCCCTTACTACTGTTCCATTCAACGATAACTTCTGGATGCAAAAAATCTTTTATGACTTCGTTGTCAATTAGCGCATCTGATTTGTAAAACTTCTGAATGATTTCTTTAGCAGACATATTACTTTAGTTTATTAAGAATTTCTGGTATCTTCTTGATATTAGCCAGTTGTTTCAATTTTTCTCTTGATTCTTCTATTGGTGTACCAAAATAAGACTTTCCTCCTTCAACTGATTTTGTAACTCCGGTTTGACCAAGAATGACAGCCTTTGCTCCTATTGTGATCCCGCTTGTAGTTCCTACTTGTCCCCAAATAGTAACTTCGTCTTCAATAATGACACAACCCGCAATTCCGGTTTGTGAAGCAATTAAACAATTTTTTCCAATAACGGTATCATGGCCAACATGTACTTGATTGTCAATTTTTGTGCCTTCGCCAATAGTTGTATCGCCAGTCACACCTTTGTCAATTGTACAAAGCGCTCCTATTCCCACATTATCTTTGATAACTACTCTTCCACCGGAAAGTAATTGATCATATCCTTCAGGACGTTTTTTATAATAAAACGCATCAGCACCAAGAACGGTTCCAGCATGAATCATTACATTATCGCCTATTACGGTATAATCATAAATGGAAACATTAGAATGAATCAAACAATTCTTTCCAATAACAACATGATTCCCAATAAACGTATTAGATTGTATTACAGTACCTTCACCTATTGAAGCTGAAGCAGCTATTGAAACATTCGAAAACTGAAAAGGCTTGAAATAGTTTGTTAATTTATTAAAATCCCTAAAAGGATCTTCAGAAATCAACAATGCTTTTCCATCTGGACAAGCTACATTTTTATTGATTAAAACAACAGTCGCTGCAGAGTTTAATGCCTTGTCATAATACTTAGGATGATCTACAAAAACAATATCTCCAGATTCAACAACATGTATTTCATTCATTCCAATCACTGGAAAATCTTTATCACCAACATATTCACAGCCGATGATACTTGCAATTGCTTCTAAAGAGTAAACTTTTTGGAATTTCATTTATTTAGTATTCAGTGTTCAGCAATCAGTGTCCAGTATATATGATACTGGACACTGATTACTGTAAACTATTCTTTAACTCGTTCCATGTAAGAACCTGATGCAGTATCAATTTTAATTTTGTCTCCTTCATTAATAAACAAAGGGACATTTACAGATGCACCAGTTTCAACAGTTGCTGATTTTGTTGCATTTGTAGCAGTATTTCCTTTAATTCCTGGCTCAGCGTATGTCACTTCAAGAATAACTGAAGCTGGCATATCTACTGAAAGCGGTAAATCAGTCTCAGTATTGATGCTTACCATTACATTTTCTCCTTCTTTCAATAAATCTGGTGAGTCTAAAATGTTTTTGTTTAAAGTAATTTGTTCGAAAGTCTCTGTATTCATAAAATGAAATTGATCACCTTCGGGGTATAAAAACTGAAATTTATGGTTTTCTACTCTAACTTCTTCAATTTTATGACCTGCAGAAAAAGTGTTGTCCAAAACTTTCCCGTTAGTTAAACTTCTAAGTTTTGTTCTAACAAAAGCAGGACCTTTTCCTGGTTTTACGTGAAGAAATTCAATGATTTTGTAAATATCGTTGTTGTATTTAATACACAATCCGTTTTTAATATCTGATGTAGATGCCATTATTTTTTTATTTTTATTACTATTTTTATTTTTTGGTAACTAAAAACTACTTTTTTTAGTAGTTTCCAGAATATCCTTTCATTACTCCTCTTGATGAATTTCGAATAAAATCAATGATTTCATCTCTTTCCGGTGTCGCTTCCATCTCTGCTTCAATAATACCCAAAGCTTGAGTTGTATTGTAATTTTTTTGATATAGAATTCTATAAATATCTTGAATTTCTCTGATTTTTTCAGTTGTAAAACCGCGTCTTCTCAATCCAACAGAGTTAATTCCAACATACGACAATGGTTCTTTTGCCGCTTTTGTATAAGGAGGAACATCTTTTCTTACCAAAGATCCACCTGATATCATGGCATGATCACCAATTTGAATAAATTGATGTATTGCTGCCAACCCACCGATAACCGCAAATTTACCTACGGTAACGTGACCTGCCAAAGCTACTCCATTTACAATAATTGCATTATCGCCAATATGACAATCGTGGGCAATATGCGCAGTTGCCATTACCAAACAATTATTACCTAAAGTAGTTTGTCCGGATGCAATTGTTCCTCTATTGATAGTTACACATTCTCTGATGGTACAATTGTCTCCAATTATTGCTAAAGAATCTTCTCCACCAAATTTTAAATCCTGTGGAACTGCCGAAATAACTGCACCAGGGAATATATTACAATTTTTTCCAATTCTTGCGCCTTCCATTATGGTAACATTCGAACCAATCCAAGTTCCGTCCCCAATAACTACATTATTGTGAATGGTTGTAAATGGTTCAATGACAACATTTTTGGCGATTTTGGCGCCTGGATGAACATAGGCTAGTGGTTGATTCATATTCTTTGTTTAATCGTTTAACTGTTTAATCGATTAACCGAATACACGATTAACCAAATCAACAAAAAAATTACTGTTTCTTAGCAATTTGTGCCATTAATTCTGCTTCAGCAACTAGTTTTCCATTTGCGTAAGCGTTTGCTTGCATGTGACAAATCCCTCTTCTGATAGGTGTAATTAAATCACACTTAAAAATTAAGGTATCACCAGGCAATACTTTATGTTTGAATTTAACATTATCTATTTTCATAAAATAAGTCAAATAATTTTCAGGGTCCGGAACAGTGCTTAAAACTAAAATTCCACCCGTTTGTGCCATTGCTTCAACAATTAAAACACCCGGCATTACTGGAGCTTCAGGAAAATGTCCCACAAAGAAATTCTCATTCATGGTAACATTTTTCATCCCCACAACATGGGTTTCAGACATTTCAATGATTCTGTCAATCAATAAAAACGGTGGTCTATGAGGTAAAACAGCCATAATTTTATGAATGTCCATCAAAGGTTCTTGATGTAAATCATAAACAGGAACATAATTCCTTTGTTCGATTTTTATGATTTTTGCCATTTTTTTGGCAAACTGTGTATTTACAAAATGTCCTGGTTTATTAGCAATTACTTTACCTTGAATTCTTGTTCCAATCAAAGCTAAATCACCTACTACATCAAGTAATTTGTGTCTTGCCGCTTCATTTGGATAATGCAAAGTAAGATTGTCTAAAATTCCATTTGGTTTAACTGTAATTTCGTCTTTTCCAAAAGCAACTTTTAAATTTTCCATTGTAGCTGCTGATATTTCTTTATCTACGTATACAATAGCATTATTTAAATCGCCACCTTTTATCAAACCATTTTCTAACAATGATTCTAATTCATGTAAAAAACTAAAGGTTCTAGACTCCGATATTTCCGTTTTAAAATCTGTGATGCTTTTCATTGTAGCATTTTGAGTACCAAGTATTTTAGTGCCAAAATCCACCATTGCAGTAACTGAATAATGATCGTTTGGCATTACCAATATTTCACTACCAGAAGCTTCATCTGTAAAAGAAATTACTTCTTTTACTACGTATACATTTCTTTTAGCGTTTTGTTCTTCAATTTCTGCTTTTTCAAGCGCTTCAACAAAATATTTTGAAGAACCATCCATAATAGGAAGTTCAGAAGCATTCAATTCGATGATTACATTATCTAAATCGCAACCAATTAGTGCTGCTAAAACATGTTCAGGTGTCTGAATTTTTACGCCTAATTTTTCTAAATTGGTTCCTCTTTGCGTGTTTACAACATAATTAGCATCTGCTTCAATTATAGGTTGTCCTTCCAGATCTACTCGAACAAAAGTAAAACCATTATTTACTGGAGCAGGTTTAAAAGTCATTTTTACTTCTTTTCCTGTGTGTAATCCAACTCCAGTTAGCGAAATTTCTGTTTTGATGGTCTTCTGTTTAACCATTGTTTCCATTTTTTTGGTTTAATATTTGTTTTTTTAATTCTTCTATTTCTGCAACAATTTTAGGCAAATTCTTAAAATGAACATATGATTTACTAAAATCATTGTATCCAAATGTAGGGCTTCCTTGCAAGATTTCATCATCTTTTATATTACGTCCCACACCTGATTGCGCTTGGATTCGAACATTATTACCAATGGTTAAATGCCCCGAGATTCCAACTTGTCCGCCAATCATCCCACTTTTTCCAATTTTTGTAGAACCAGCAACTCCTGTTTGAGCAGCAATTACGGTGTTCTCACCAATTTCTACATTATGGGCAATCTGAATTTGATTGTCAAGTTTTACTCCTTTTCTAATAATTGTTGACCCCATTGTAGCTCTGTCTATTGTAGTACATGAGCCTATATCTACATTATCTTCAATAATTACATTTCCTATCTGCGGAATCTTAGTGTAGGTTCCGTCTGGATTGGGTGCAAAACCAAAACCATCAGCGCCTATTATAGCACCGGAATGAATCGTACAATTATTCCCAATTACAGTCTCCGAATATATTTTTGCGCCAGCGAACAATATTACATTATCCCCTATTACCACATTATCCCCCACGAAACAATTAGGATATATTTTTACATTTTCACCCAAAACTACATTCTCACCCACATAACTAAAACTACCAAGATATAACTTATCTCCGTATTTTACACTTTCTGAAAGGAAAGAAGGTTGCTCAACTCCATTTTTATTCAATTTCACCTGATTGTAAAACTCCAATAATTTAGAAAATGCGGCATACGCATCTTCCACTTTTATTAGTGTAGTGGTTAAAGGTGATTCAGGCACAAAAGTGTCATTAACAATTGTTACTGAGGCTTTTGTAGAATATATATAATTAAGATATTTAGGATTTGATAAAAAAGTTAGCGATCCCTCACTACCTTCTTCGATTTTTGACAATCTAAAAACTTCCGCCATGGGATTCCCAACAACTTCACCTTCTAAAATCCCCGCTATTTGTTCTGCTGTAAATTTCATTGCGACAAAAATATAAAAAAATAGATTTTAAATGACCTTTTTATAGCAGTTGTTTTGGGAAACAGATATAATATTTAGTCACTAATTTAGATAACGATTTTAAATTCAGCTGGTCAGAAGATTCTATAACGTCCTCAATTGTGCTGTCTTTTTTCAAAATTCGTATCGGTTCGGCTTCTTTACTATACGCTTGATTTTTTATTTTGCCTTTAAAAATAAAATAATTGGTTTCTAATAATGAAATATTATTTTCCAATGCAAAACGCTCCTTTAGTGGATGCAATTCTTCAATCGCCACTTTTTCACTGGTTAGTTTTATTTTTAATAAATCTCGGTTTACTATCATTTTGCTTAAAGATGATAATATAAAATCATCTTGTTTTTGCCAAGCTTTTAATGCGCCAATAATATCAAAATCATCTAATTGAGCAAATAAATCCAAGGTTTCAGCATCAAAAGTATCTATGGTTACTTTGTTTTGCATAAAAAACAATAAAGGCTCGCTGCATCGTAATTGCACTCCTTTTAAAGTCAATTCTTTGGCGCGTTTTAAGATTTTCATCAAAATTAACTCTGCTACCAAACTGGTTTTGTGTAAATACGCCTGCCAATACATCAATCGTCTGGACATCAAAAATTTCTCTACAGAGTAAATTCCTTTTTCTTCAATTACCAAATAATCGTCCACGACATTCATCATTTGAATCAATCGTTCCGAGTTGACATTTCCTTCTGCCACTCCAGAATAAAAGCTATCGCGTTTCAAATAATCCATTCGATCCATGTCCAATTGACTGGAAATCAACTGTAACATAAATTTTCTGTTGTGTTCCCCTTTAAAAACCTGAATTGCCAAACTTAACTGACCGTTAAATTCCACATTCAATTGGTTCATAAATAGTAAAGAGATTTCTTCGTGATGTACATCTTCAACAATGCTTTTTTCCATCGCATGTGAAAACGGTCCGTGACCTATATCATGCAATAAAATAGCAATATATAATGCATTTTCTTCTTCGGGAGATATTAAAACTCCTTTAAAACGCAATACATCTACCGCTTTTTGCATCAAATGCATACAACCCAAAGCATGATGAAAACGGGTGTGATTTGCGCCAGGATATACTAAATACGACAATCCCATTTGAGAAATTCGACGCAAACGTTGAAAATAAGGATGCTGAACTAAATCGTAGATTAAGGCATTTGGAATGGTAATAAACCCATAAATGGGATCATTGAATATTTTAAGCTTATTGATTTGACTCACTATTAAGTTTGTTTTTAAGGTCAACAAATATAAGTAAATTAGATTTCAAAACAGAGTTGTTCCTAATTGTGATTTGGAGCCAAAAAAAACGGAGCGTTAGAAGCGCTCCGTTAGTATATTTTTTTAAAGTTTTCTAATCCAAATATTTCTGAATTGATTTTTAGAATCATGATCTTGAAGCGAAATAACATCATCGCCATGAGACGAAGGATAATTATGCAAACCAATATAAAGTGTCAACCCGTTTATTGTAGTGTTATTTTGTACCAAAACACCATTCAAAAATACGGTGATTCTCGCCGGAGCATCAATCTTGCCATCAGCTTTGAATCTTGGTGCAGTGTAGATTACATCATAAATATTCCATTCCAATGGCGTTTTTACAGCGTTTACTAATGGTGGATGGTCTTTATAAATACTTCCGGCCTGACCATTATTGTATGTTCTGTTATTGTAGGAATCCAATATTTGTAATTCGTATCTGTTTTGGAAAAAGACACCGCTATTTCCTCTAGCCTGTCCTCCATCTAAAACAACATCCGGTGCGCTCCACTCCAGGTGCAACTGGCAATCACCAAAAGCCATTTTAGTTTGAATCGCTCCAGAACCCGGAACAACTTCCATATAATCTTTGTCAACAATTTTCCATCCTGCAGGTTTGCTTGCATCTTTTTGACTTACCCATTGGTCTAAGTTTTTACCGTCAAATAAAATAATCGCATCCGAAGGCGCGCTTCCAAGATTTTTAGCAGGCGTTATTACTTTTACTTCCGGTTCCCAAATCTCCGTCATTTCGGGTTTCATTGGCATTGGGGAAACCTCAGGTGGAGTATTCACATATTTGTGTTGCGCCATAGCTGCCGTTGCAGAAAATAAGGCAATCATTAAAAAAGAGTTCTTGAAGTTTTTAGATTTCATAGTTAAATTCATTTGGTTTAAAAAAATATAAATATAGCATAATTGTTCTCTTTTCAATATTAAGCATTTTTTTTTCACGAACTAACTTTTAATTTAAATATAACTAATTGATGGTTAAACTTTAGATTTTTATTCCAAAGGCTGACAATTCCAGAGAAATCGTTTTCTTAAAAAATTAACATAATTTTAAGTTCGTTTAGTTCGGTAAATTACGAACTAACTTTAATTTTGCAAAAAAAATCATGGCTACAATACAAAAAGAGAGAGAAGAACTTATCGAGATGTTCGGAATTCATTTTGAGTTATTATACAATTTACCGCCACTAGGTTCCAGAATTCTAGGATTACTAATAATTGATGGTTGCAAAACCGGGTTAACATTTGAAGAGATAGTAGAAAAACTTGGAGCCAGTAAAAGCTCTATTTCAACCAACTTGAATCTGCTTCTAAAAATGGATAAAATAAATTACTACACTTTATGTGGTGATCGAAAAAAATATTTTAAGCCTTCCCAATTCAGTGAAAGATTAACAAATTATATCAAAATCCTAGATTTTGAAAAAAAGATAATAGACAAATTAATCTCTTACAGAGAGCAAACTATTTCGTGTACTGAAGAACGATGCAATATGGAAAATGTCAAGGCCTACAAGGCGCACGTTTGCGAAGTAGAAGAACTTTTAATTAAGACGATCGAAAAATTCAAAGAAATAGAAAGAAATAACAGTTAAAATAATAATTAATCAATTTTAGAAAATAGTCCCGTATGAAAAAGAAATATTTTATAAGTGCAATTTTGTTATCAATAAGCTTGCTCTCCTGTAAAAAAGAAACCGCTCCAACAGCTCCTCCTGTAATGCCCTATAAAGTTGTCGAAATAGGAACATCTAATACTACTTTATTAGCTGAATATCCTGCTAGTCTAGAAGGTGTTACAGATATTGACATTCGTGCAAAAGTAGATGGATATATTGAAAAAATATATGTACAAGAAGGTCAAGAAGTTAAAAAAGGTCAATTGCTTTTTAAATTAGAGACACAAACGGCAACCCAAGAAGCTGGTGCTGCAAAAGCAAAAGTTGCCGCTGCTCAAGTGGAAGTAAATCGTTTAATTCCTTTGGTAGAAAGAAAAATAATCAGTGATGTTCAATTAGAAACTGCAAAAGCAAATTTAGCTAGCGCTAAAAGTACTTATCAAAGTATCGTTGCCAGAATTAATTATGCTACCATAGAAAGTCCGGTTAATGGAATTGTGGGAACTTTACCTTTAAGACTGGGAAGTTATGTCAGCAGTCAAACAGTCGAACCTTTAACTCGCATTTCAGATGTTAGTACCATTTATGCCTATTTTTCAGTAAATGAAAAAGAACAATTGGACATCATGATGCATGCTCAAGGAAAGTCTTTTCAAGAAAAAATAAACAAAATGGAAGCTGTAAACTTAGTTTTGAGCAATGGTATGCAATATGAACAAAAAGGTAAAATTGAAACCTTTAGCGGACAAGCCAATGCAGCTACAGGTTCCTTTAATGTAAGGGCAAGTTTTCCAAACGGGAATAAATTATTGCGTTCCGGAGGAAGTGGAACTATTCAAATCCCAACAGATTTAGAAGATGTTATTATTATCCCACAAAATGCATCATTAGAATTACAAGACAAGCGTGTGGCACTTGTTGTAGATAAAGATAACAAAGTCAAAGCTGTTCCAATTGAAGTGCGTGCAATTCCTGGAGGCAAATTTTTTGTAGTTGATAGCGGATTAAATATAAACGATAAAATACTTATTGAAGGAGTTGGGATTGTAACTGAAGGAACCCTTATTAAACCTGAAGTGGTTGATTTTAATACGATAATCAATCCAACAAAAAAATAATTGACAAACTAACTATTGAATAAATAACAAAATATGTTTTCAAAATTCATTGACAGACCGGTATTGTCAACGGTGGTATCTATTATCATCGTAATTTTGGGAGTTTTAGGATTAACCTCACTTCCAGTATCTCAATATCCAGAAATAGCGCCACCTACGGTAACTGTATCAGCAAATTATCAAGGAGCAAGTGCCGAAGTTGTAATGAACTCGGTAGTAATTCCATTAGAAGAACAAATCAACGGTGTTGAAGACATGACTTATATGACTTCTACATCAAATAATGATGGTTCTGCTTCCATTAATATATACTTTAAATTAGGTACAAATCCTGATTTAGCAGCTGTGAATGTACAAAATCGTGTATCACGTGCTACACCTTTATTACCTCAAGAAGTCACAAGGGCCGGTGTTACAACTTCAAAGAGACAAAGTGATAATATTTTGATTTTATCACTGTACAGTGAAAACCCTGACTATGACGATGTTTTTCTTCAAAATTATGCTAACATCAATATTTTACCAAAAATAAAACGTGTAGCCGGAGTTGGAGAAGCAATGATTTTTGGTCAAAAAGACTACTCTATGCGTATTTGGCTTAAGCCAGATGTAATGGGAGCTTATGGACTAGTTCCTTCGGATATTACAACGTTATTAGCGGAGCAAAATATTGAAGCAGCTCCAGGTCAATTGGGTGAAAGTGGCGACCAATCTTTTCAGTATACTTTAAAATACAAAGGGCGTTTACAAAATGCAAAAGAGTTTGAAGAAATTATTGTTCGTTCAACCGAAAATGGAGAAATCCTTAAATTAGGTGATGTAGCAAAAATTGAATTGGGAGCTGTAAATTATGCTAGTAATGCGTATACAAACGGAAACAAATCTATTGCAATTGCTATTGCACAAACTGCAGGATCAAATGCACAAGAAGTAATTGAAGGATCCTTAAAAGTATTGGATCAAGCAGAAGTAAATTTCCCTAAAGGGGTAAAATATGCTACATTAATTAATGCAAATGACTTCTTAGATGAATCTATCACAAAAGTGATTCATACCTTAATAGAAGCCTTTTTACTAGTATTTATTGTAGTTTTTATCTTCTTACAAGATTGGAGATCAACTCTTATACCTGCAATTTCTGTACCTGTGGCTATTGTGGGAACCTTCTTTTTCCTAAGTCTATTTGGCTTTACCATTAACTTATTAACGCTTTTTGCCTTAGTACTTGCTGTAGGAATTGTGGTTGATGATGCGATTGTAGTGGTCGAAGCCGTCCATGCCAAAATGGAAGCTGGAGAACACGATCCAAAAAAAGCGGCTCACAGTGCCATGCAAGATATCAGTAGTGCAATTATTTCCATTACACTTGTTATGTCTGCGGTATTTATTCCTGTATCATTTATCAGTGGTTCAGCAGGAGTTTTCTACAAACAGTTTGGATTAACTTTAGCCGTTTCAATTGTATTATCAGCTATTAACGCCTTAACGCTTTCTCCTGCATTATGTGCCATTTTCTTAAAAGAACACGATAAAAGTTCCAAGAAGAAGGGTTTTATGGAGCGTTTTTATACTGCATTTAATGCTGGATTTGAAACAACAACCGCTAAATACAAAAGATCAGTTGAGTTTTTTATAAAACGCAAATGGTTAGCCTTTTTAGGAATTGCGGTTTTTGCAGGGATTTTTATCTTGTTATTAAATATTACACCAAAGGCATTTGTTCCTGGTGAAGATACAGGTGCTATTCTTTCGGATGTTTCACTTCCACCCGGAACTTCATTAGAAAGAACTGAGGAAGTATTATTGCAAATTGAAAATAAAGTAAAAGACATTCCTGAAATAAAAGAAGTGCTTCGTATTTCAGGTCGTAGTTTGATAAGTGGTACTGGTAGTAACTACGGAATGGTCATTGTAAAATTGAAAACCTGGGCTGAACGTAAAGATGCCAATCAGGAAATAACAGCTGTTGTAGCTGAACTATTTAAGCGTACCGCTGCAATTAAAGATGCGAAAGTACTCTATTTTGCTCGTCCTACTCTTGTTGGTTTTGGTTTCACCAATGGTTTTGAATTTCAATTGCAAGATCAAAAAGGAGGTTCTATCCAAGAGTTAAGTGAAGTAAATAATAAATTTTTGGCTGCTTTAAACAGCCGTCCCGAAATCAAATATGCAGCTACTTCTTTTTCTCCTAATTACCCGCAATACCGAATTGATTTAAATGTTGCTGCCATAAAAAAATCAGGTTTAACAGTAACTGATATTTTAGGAACCATGCAAGGCTATTATGGCGGAGTTTATGCCTCGAATTTTAACAAATTTGGAAAACAATATCGAGTAGTTTACCAATCTGATCCTGAGTTTAGAAGTAATCCTGAATCATTGAATAAAGTATTGGTTAGAAATAATACCGGTCAGATGGCTCCTATTTCACAATTTGTGACTTTAGTAAAAGTATTTGGTCCACAGGCAATTGAACGTTTCAATTTATTTACATCGGTAAAAATCACTGGTGCACCAAATGAAGGTTTCAGTTCTGGTGATGCGATTAAAGCCGTTGAAGAAGTGGCAAGTCAAAGCTTACCTATAGGATATGGTTACGAGTATTCAGGAATGACTCGTGAGGAAATTAGTGCAGGTGGTCAGACATTGTATATTTTCTTATTGTGCTTGGTTTTTGTATATTTCTTGTTAGCCGCTCAATATGAAAGTTATATGTTGCCTTTTGCCGTATTAATTTCATTGCCAATTGGTTTAGCGGGAGCTTATCTATTTGCTTATTTATTCAATGTGAGTAATAACATTTACTTACAAATAACACTTATTATGCTTATTGGATTGCTCGCTAAAAATGCCATTTTGATAGTCGAGTTTTCTGTAGATTCCAGGAAAAAAGGAATGAGTATTACGCAAGCTGCTATTCATGGTGCTGTTGCCCGTTTACGTCCTATTTTGATGACATCATTTGCATTTATCTTCGGATTATTGCCTTTAATGTTAGCTAAAGGAGCTGGAGCTGTTGGAAACAATGCTATTGGAACTGGAGCAATTGGCGGAATGTTAATCGGAACCATTTTTGGGGTATTTGTTATTCCGGTATTGTTTATCGTTTTCCAAACCCTACAGGAAAAAATTTCTACAAAACCACTTCCTGTAGAAAATCAGGAATCAGATGTTACACTTTTAGATGAAAAAAATGAAAAATAATATATACAGAATCACACTCTTGGGAGTTACAGCAATACTGATGCAGTCTTGTTTTGTTGCCAAAGATTACAAACGACCGGAATTAAAAACGGAAAATTTGTATCGAAATGAAGTGGTTTCCACCGATACCATTTCACTTGCCAATGTAGCTTGGAACAATGTTTTCACAGATCCTCTTTTGCAGGGATACATCAAAAAAGGATTAGAAAATAACCTTGATATCAAAATTGCCATGCAAAATATTGCAGCGGCAGAAGCAACCATGAAACAAGGAAAAGCCGGATACTTCCCTACTCTTTCTGCAGGTGCCGATTGGACGCATCAAGAACTTTCTAAGAACAGTCAGTTTGGAGCATTGCTGCAAGACAGAAGTACCGATCAATATCAATTTACAGGAAGTCTTTCTTGGGAAGCTGATATTTGGGGAAAAATAAGAAGTAACAAGCGTGCTGTAAATGCCTCTTATTTACAAACAACAGCTGCCAATCAAGCCGTGAAAACGCAATTGATTGCTAATATTGCAGCTACGTATTATCAATTGCTTTCGGTTGATGCACAAATAAAATTAGCGGAGAAAACATTGGTTAACAGAAACCAAAGTATTGAAACTATTGTCGCATTAAAAATAGCAGGAAATGTAACTGAAGTTGGCGTTAAGCAAACCGAAGCACAGAAATATGCTACCGAAATTATCATTGCCGATTTAAAAAACAGCATTATCATTCTTGAAAATACCATGAGTATTCTTATGGGTGAAGGTTCCGCTAAAATCGAAAGAAGCACATTTGAGTCACAATCCATACAACCAACAATTACACTTGGCGTTCCTGCGACATTGTTCAGAAACAGACCTGACGTGATTGCAGCTGAATACAACTTGATTTCAAATTTTGAACAGACAAATGTTGCCAAAAGTAATTTTTATCCAACATTAAAACTTACTGCAACAGGCGGACTTCAGAGTATTGATTTGAAAGAATGGTTTAGTGCCAATTCGATTTTTGCAAATGTAGTTACGGGATTAACGCAACCTATTTTCAATCAAAGACAAATTAAAACGAGGTTCGAAATTGCAAAAGCCAATCAGGAGAAAGCCTATCTTCAGTTTGAGCAGTCGTTATTAACTGCTGGAAAAGAAGTTTCGGATGCATTGGCACAATACAATAATGAAACATATAAACTTACCGTTAGAGAAAAACAAGTCGATGCCTTGAACAAAGCCACTGATTATTCGGATGAATTGTTGACGTACGGTTTAGCCAATTATTTAGAAGTTTTGAATGTAAAAGACAATGCTTTGAATGCGGAACTAAGCTTGATAGACAATAAATTCCAACAATATAAAGCGATAATTCAATTGTACAGAGCCCTTGGTGGTGGCTGGCAATAATGAGATTGCTTGACTAATTATTATTGATTCCTGTTTGTTTAAAAACCACTGCTTTTTGTACCGGCAGTGGTTTTGTCATTTATACCATTTTTCTTTTTGAAAATTAATTTCGAAAATTATTTCAGTTGGATTGGAATCCAAATTTCCTCTTCTGAACTGGGATCGTTATTCTTGTATTTTTCCCCTAATAATTCAAAATGGAATCTGTCATCCAAAACGTATTCAGAGTTGGGCAACCAAGTTCCAAAAATATACTGAAATGTGTTTGAAGCGGTCGATACATCTCCTTTGTGAACAAAAACCGCATACAATCCTCCAGCTAAAATAAACGGCTCCATTTCTTCTGGAATTTCATTGAAATCAGTTACAGCAACGGCTGCCCATTTTTCGAATTCAGTATTGGGGTTAAAAGTATTAAAATACGACGCATCATATTTTTGCATGGAATACAAATCACTTCCAATATTATTTTTAATTTCTTTTCGTCTTGGCATGAAACTTTTCCAAAGTTCCGCAGTTTTATTATTGGATAACGAAAGTGTCATTCGTTTGCCAATTAATTTTGTTTCCGGTAGCATTTCAATTCTAGGATTCATATAAAAATTGCTTTTTTAGATTGGACAAATGGCTAATCAGTAGCTAAAATAGCGTAACCGTAATTATCGGACCAGCCAGATGACAATGGTAATAATTTTCGAGTGTGAGCTTCTCTAGTCATTCCAGTTTTTTCCAAAACGCTGATGGAACCTATATTACCCACTGCACAACCTGCTTCAATCCGATGCAGATTCAGTTCGTTGAAACCAAAACGGATAATTTCTTTCAACGCTTCAGTAGCGAAGCCTTTATTCCAATGGTCTTTGTGGAATTTAAACCAAACTTCGGCATTTTTATATTTTACTTTCCCCAAATTGATTCCTATTAATCCTATCATTTGGTTTCCGGTATTTAATTCCACCGCAAAAGTAAAATGGGTTGTAAGTTCTTTGTTGTTCTCAAAAATCCACTTTTCTAAAAGTAGTTTTGTTTCATCAATATTATTTGGAATTCCTAATGTATTAAATTCATCTGTTTCTTTCAAAGAATGTAATTCGTGAACATAATCCAAATCCAATAGTATGATTGGTCTTAGTATTAATCGTTCCGTTTTAAGAATTATAGTGTTCATTTTTTGTTTTAATAATTTTAGCGTTTTCAAAAGTCCTAGGCGAGGGCGAGCGTCCCGCTCGTGCCCATTGCTAATATTTTTCATTCTTAATTCTATTTTATTATGTTTGAGGTTATGAGTGGGGCGCTCGAGTTAGCAGGAGACATATCCGATTGGTCAAGCTATTATATAGACTTTTACAATTCTTCTAAAGCTAATGAAGCATTTGCCAATTGTTGAGCCCAAAAGCCATGTGATTTTCCTGTTTTAAATGTTGGATTATTAACTTTGCGCAAGCTTTTAATTTGGTCTTTCGAATTTTGTAGCAAAATCTCTAATGCTTCTTTTTTTGATATTGTATCTATTCGAGTTATACAATTTTTAGGTATATGATGCGATTTTAGTCTACCATCTTTTCTGTAATCTGTGGATAAATAATCATCAGTAGAAGTTATTTTAAATAATTTTTTGAATTCAAGTTCATCAAAAACAAGAAAACCTTTTGAATGAGCTTTTTCCCCGACAGCTAAAAATTGATCCTCTATGATTAGTAAATAGCCATCTTTTTTCAGTAATTTGAATAAAGAAGTTACAGAATTGAAAAGATTAAGCCAATACTTTGGTTCTATCTCATGAAATACATTGCACATAACAATGAAATCAAAAGTATTTTCATCATGTTTTACCATAAGATCTTTTGCTTCATTAAAATATCGATTTTCACAATTACCATATATATTCACGAAAGCTTTATTACAAATCTCTTTATGCGTATCAAAAATATCATAACCATAAAAATCTAACCAATCCGTAACATCAGAATTACGCAAACGTTCATTTTCATAAATAGTTGAGAGTAATCGACCTTTCCCAACTCCAAAATCAAGCACTTTCAGTTTATCATTTCTTGTTGCTCTATCTTTTATTATACCATGAATTTGTTTTACTTGAGGGTCTTCAGATCCCGTAATTAAAACATTAGGGTAGAATAAACTTTCAAATGCAAAATTATTGCTTGCCATTTGGGCAGGTAAAGCTAAAAAATTTGATAACTTTTCAATTTCATCATCATCTCCTAGCAAACCTTTTAATACAGTTCTTGGTACATTTCCTGCGTATGAAATTTCTCCATTCTCAATATACCAAATATTTGAAGGATCAAAATGAGCAAGTACATTAATTGAATGCGTTGCTATCCAAACTTGTCCATTTTTTACGTGTGGGGTTATTTTTTCTAATACTTCAATAAGTGCTGCTGGATGCAAATGATTTTCAGGTTCGTCCATAAAGATTATCAAATTTTCTAAGCTCACTTCTTGAGCAAAGAGTGCCATACAAAATTGCAAAAGTATTTTTTGCCCATTTGAAAGTTGTGCAACACCAATTCTCATATTGAAAATTTCAGGATAACCATCTTTGTTTCTTTTTAAATCAGTATTAAGAAATAATTTTATGTATTTTTTTAATCTGTCATAGTCTTCATCAATTTTTGATTTTTCTTCTAAAGAAATATTAAGGTCGTCTGTAGTGACTGTATTTGCATTTACCCATTTTTTTTGAATCTTTTCAATTGCTGGAATAGTGCCTTCAGATATATTATTTGTCCCTATGTTATATACGTGATTGGCGTATCTATCTAGTTCTTGTGGAGAGATTGTATAACTATCTTTTAATGTTAAAGAATGTGGGACAAAATCAACTAATACGTTATCTTCTTTTTCAGGAAAAAATGCAAAATAAGAAGCTTTATGTACTTCATTTTTCCAATTTTTGATTTCATTATTATAAGCTATAATGTTTCTTTCAGAATTCTTTTTTTGTTCATTCAAAGAGTCAATTTGTGCTTGAACTAAAGTGTTTTTAGTAAGTTCAAAATCTATAGCTTTAATTTTTGTTTCTTCTTGCGAGATATGAATCTTATATTGAGCTATATTTTTGTTTAGCTCACTAATTTTGGACGTATTAGGAATATCTGGTACCTGATCTTTTATTAATTTAAGTAATCTGCTTTTTCCTGATCCATTTTTTCCTGCAATAAGAACAACATTATTCAGTCTTTCCATTTTGACTGCTTTAAGTTCTACTTGAGAAGTTATTGACTCAGGTAAATTTATTTTTTCTATTTTCATTTTTCGATTTTTTATCTTAGATATCGTTAAGTCTTCGAAGCTAACTGTTAACTTGTCTACTAATCTAACAAAATCATCCCAATCGACCCAAATTTGGCTACCTCGGTCTAACAAATATCAGATTATTGTTATTTTCAAATATATAATAAATTCATTACAAATAATACAATCTAGTTTTGTTTTCTGAGAACTTTTCCAATCAAAATGTAGTACTAATCCCCAAGCATTCTCACAAGTGCGTGAAGGATGGAAGCGGCATCCTTTCCTTTTTTCTTTAAAAAGGAAAGATACAGCGTACAGCCCGACCCTGACGGAGTTTACGCAGGATGGGTCACGCCCACGAACAAACCTAATACAGAACGAAAGCGAATTGCAGTTTTATAAAATGTAGCGTAAGTATGTTAAAAAATTATCATAATATTAGCAGGTAGCCGTTGCAAAAAAATGTAATTTGGCACTTTAAATAGTACTTTAGAACACTTGTTTATACAATTATGGATAAAATAAAAATACTTTGGGTAGATGATGAAATCGACCTTTTGAAACCACATATCTTATTTCTGGAAAAGAAAAATTACGAGGTAACGACTTGTAACAACGGGCTTGACGCGATTGCAATTTTTGAGGAAAACAATTTTGATATTGTTTTCTTGGATGAAAATATGCCCGGAATGAGCGGCTTGGAAACCTTATCAGAAATGAAGGAGAAAAAATCTTCGGTTCCCATGATTATGATTACTAAAAGCGAGGAAGAATACATTATGGAGGAAGCCATAGGTTCTAAAATTGCCGATTATTTGATCAAACCCGTGAATCCAAACCAGATTTTGTTGAGTTTGAAGAAAAATCTGGATCATTCCCGATTGATTTCGCAAAAAACAACGCTGGATTATCAGAAAGAATTTAGAAAAATTACCATGGAAATGGCGATGGTAAATTCCTATGAAGACTGGATTGAGTTGTATAAAAAACTGATTTTTTGGGAACTGGAATTGGAAAATATCGACGATCAGGGTATGGTTGAAATTTTGGAATCCCAGAAAACGGAAGCCAATTCACAATTTGGAAAATTCATTGAACGCAATTATGAGGATTGGTTTGCTTCGCCTGTTCGCCAAGGCTCGAGTGCACCAAAAGCGGATAAACCGGTTCAATCGCACACGTTATTCAAAGAATTAGTGCTTCCAGAACTTAAGAAAAAAGACAAGCCAATTTTGTTTGTAGTGATTGACAACCTGCGTTACGACCAATGGAAAGCCTTTGAAAGCGTGGTGGGAAATTACTATAAACTGGAAAAAGAAGTGCCTTACTACTCTATCCTTCCAACGGCGACGCAATATGCGAGAAACGCAATTTTCTCAGGTTTGACGCCGCTTGAAATGGAAAAACAGTTTCCGCAATACTGGAAAAATGACCCGGAAGAAGGTGGAAAAAACCTTTTTGAAGCCGAATTTTTGACAGCACAATTGAAACGATTGGGTTTGAATATCAAGGAAGATTATTTTAAAATAACCAGTCTTGCAGGCGGAAAAAAATTAGCCGAAAGTTTTAAAGCCTTAAAAGATAATGATTTGGTTACTATAGTTTACAACTTTGTGGATATGCTTTCGCATGCGAAAACAGAAATGGATGTGGTAAAAGAACTGGCCTCTGATGATAAAGCGTATCGCTCGCTCACGTTGAGTTGGTTTAAGAATTCCCCACTTTTGGAAATCATTCAACAGGCTCAAAAAATGGGTTTCAAATTGATTTTAACAACAGATCACGGAACGATAAACGTAAAAAATCCTTCGAAAGTGGTAGGTGATAAAAACACCAGTTTGAATTTACGTTACAAAACCGGACGTAGTTTGACTTACGAACACAAAGATGTTTATGCGGTAAAAGAACCAAAAAATGTTGGCTTACCTACCATAAATATGAGCAGTTCTTATATTTTTGCAAAAAATGATTTGTTTTTGGCGTATGTCAACAACTACAATCATTATGTGAGTTATTACAAAAATACGTATCAACACGGTGGAATTTCATTGGAAGAAATGATTATTCCGTTTTTAGTTTTTAATCCGAAATAAAAAAGTAGTCAGTCTCAGTTTTCAGTTTTTTGGTAGAACCTTAAACTTTAAACTTTAAACAATTTTAAAAGAATGAATATCATTTTTTCTATCGACCAACTCGAAGAAGTGGCACAAAAAATCATAGCCGAAAACCCCAAAAAAGTGATTCTTTTTCATGGAGAAATGGGTGTTGGGAAAACGACTTTGATCAAGCAATTGTGTAAAACGCTGGGCGTAACCGGCGCGACGAGCAGTCCAACCTTTTCTTTAGTTAATGAGTATGAAGCCGATGACTATCAGCTGGTTTATCATTTTGATTTTTATAGATTAAATCATGAAACTGAAGCTTTGGATATGGGTGTTGATGATTACTTGTATTCCGGGAATTGGTGTTTTATAGAATGGGCAGAGAAGATTCCAAATTTGATTCCTGAAACACATTCGGTTATAACTATTTCATTGCTTCCTGACGGAAAGCGTTCTTTAACCTTAAGTTAAAAAGTAATTATGAGTTTAGACAATACAGTAGAAATCATTCCTTTTTCAACCGCACTAAAAGAACCTATAAAAACCTTAAACCTGGAATGGTTGAAAAAATATTTCAAGGTGGAACCCAAAGACGAAATTGTACTTTCGGATCCGCAAGGTCAAATTATAGACAAAGGCGGAATGATTTTTTATGCTAAATACAATGATGCTATCGTAGGTACTGTTTCTTTAATGAAAATTGATAGCACGACCTATGAATTAAGCAAAATGGCAGTAACAGATGGCGTTCAGGGCTTAGGCGTTGGAAAGAAATTGATGCTGCATTGCCTTGCCGTTGCTGAAGCAAAAGGAATTGAAAAGCTGATTTTATATTCGAACAGGAGATTACTGCCGGCTATTCATTTGTATGAAAAATTTGGTTTTGTAGAAGTACCTTTGGAAGATGGTGTTTATGAAAGAGCCGATAGAAAAATGGAAAGAATCATGCATTAATTTCAGATGTAAGTTTACCAGTATTTATCCCCGTAAATAGTGCACTTTTTTTAAAAGTTTTTACGTAAATTGTACCCTTAATTTAACAACATCAATGTCAATTACTATAACGCCATTCACAAAACAACAGCTATTACCCCAAGAAGAAAAACTTGAGGTAGCAAGAAAAAAAAGCGAGCTTTTTATAGGGATCCCAAAAGAAACCAGTTATCAGGAACGCCGTATCTGTCTTACTCCAGACGCTGTGAACTCGCTGACCTATCATGGACATCGGGTGATGATTGAGGCTGGCGCGGGATTAAATTCCAGTTATACAGATAAAGAATATTGTGATGCCGGTGCCGAAGTTACCAGTGACACGAAGAAAGTTTTTAGTTGTCCGATGATATTGAAAGTAGAGCCGGCAACGCTTGCCGAAATTGAAATGATGAATCCTCAAACGATTCTGCTCTCGGCAATTCAACTGAAAACCCGAAAGAAGGCATATTTTGAGGCTTTGACCAAAAAGAAAATTATCGCACTTGCTTTTGAATACATAAAAGATGAAGATGGCACCTATCCTGCAGTGAAAGCATTAAGCGAAATTGCCGGAATTGCATCGATTCTTATTGCAGCCGAGTTGATGATTACCAATGAATTCGGGAAAGGACTGTTATTCGGGAATATTACAGGCGTTCCTCCTACCGATGTTGTAATTCTTGGCGCAGGAACTGTTGGAGAATTTGCCGCTAAAACCGCTATTGGTTTAGGTGCCAATGTCAAAGTTTTTGATAATTCTATTACCAAATTACGCCGTTTGCAGAACAATTTGAATCAGCGTATTTTTACTTCTACCATACAACCAAAATCTTTACTGAAAGCATTGAGACGATGTGATGTCGCTATTGGCGCCATGCGAGGAAAAGAACGTTGTCCCGTGATTGTTACGGAAACCATGGTGGAGCACATGAAAAGTGGTGCTGTAATTGTGGATGTAAGCATTGATACCGGCGGTTGTTTTGAAACTTCAGAAGTGACTTCACACGAGAAACCTACGTTCATCAAAAACAATGTGTTACACTATTGCGTACCCAATATTCCTTCTAGATATTCTAAAACAGCTTCGTTGTCCATTAGCAATATCATAACGCCTTATTTGATGCAAATCGCTGCAGATGGCGGTATTGAAAGTGCTATTCGTTGTGATAAAGGATTGAAAAATGGTGTTTATATGTACCACGGAATCCTCACAAATAGTGCCATTGGCGATTGGTTCGATTTGCCAAACAACGACATTAATTTAATTGTTTTTTAAGAAAACTTTCTTCTACCTTTGCAAAAAATTTAATTCATGAAGTTTATACATCGTTTTGCTTATTATCTAGTAGGTCTAGTTATAGGATTGTTTTTTGTAGCGTTAGTTTTCAGTGGTAAAGACACCCGTTGTAACTATTTTCCAAATGCAAGAGTCTTAAATGATTTGAGAAATAAACCCTTCCATTATTCGGATAAAGCATCACAGATTTTGGCTGAAAAATGGATTGATACTTCTGATATAAAAAATACATTGCAATATGGTGATGTAGATTTTGACAAAAGTAATATCGAACTTAAAAAAGGAAAGCTGTATATCATCGAAGGGAAAACAATCAAAAACCAAGAGGTTACTTTGAAAGTGATTAATTACGCTGATAAAGCTGTCTTAGAAGATATTATAAAAAAATAATTTCTCTTTTATACCAACAAAAGTAAATTTTAGGAAACAGTACTTTTAAAATAAAACCATTACGATATTTAGAAAATTAAGTTTTATAGCCTTAATTAAACTTAATTTCTTAATGGTTTAGAAAAAGATAATCTTAAAAAACTACAACCACTTTATAGGTTCTAATCCGTTTTGTTTTAAATAGTCATTCGTTTTACTGAAATGTTTATTCCCAAACCATTTCCCTTGATTGGCACTCATTGGCGAAGGATGCCCGGACTCTAAAACCAAATGTTTGTTTCGGTCGATTTTTAGTCCTTTTTTGTGCGCAAAATTTCCCCAAAGCAAGAAAACAACATGCTCTTTTTCTTCCGAAATTTTTTGGATGACAGCATCAGTAAAAAGATTCCATTTCAAGTGTTTATGACTATTCGCATTGTCTTCTCTAACCGTCAGCGATGCATTCAACAATAAAACGCCCTGCTTTGCCCAAGCTTCTAAATTTCCTGAAGTCGGCATAAAAATAGTCTCCAAATCATCACTCATCTCCCGATAAATATTACGCAACGAGGGAGGAATTCGAACGCCATCATTTACAGAGAAACACAAACCATTCGCTTCACCTTTCCCATGATACGGGTCTTGACCAATGATAACCACTTTTACATCTTTGAAACTGCAATAGTTAAACGCAGCAAAAATCAATTCTTTGGGAGGATAACAGGTATGATTTTTGTATTCCTCAGCAACAATTTCCATTAAATCCTGAAAATAGGGTTTCTTGATTTCATCAGATAAAATGGTTTGCCAAGAGGGATTGAGATTGATTTGCATAGTTAAATATTAAAAAGCAAAGATACAGAGAGAATATTTTTTTTGAATCATAAAAAGGATAATAAACATTCATTAATTCTTTGTGAAAGTCTGTTAAATAGTCTTAACTATTAGCTATTTTTGTGTTGAAAAGAATTATACGATAAATGATATCCATCACTGAAAAAACATTACAAGATTTACAATTTCCAACGGTTCTCGAAACCATTTCGACCATTTGTAATACTGACATTGGAAAACAAAAAGCATTAGAAATAACCCCTTTTAAAGACAAGGAAACATTGATGCAAGCATTAATGCAAACCTCAGAATATGTTTCGTCTTTCCAAAATAACAATGCGATTCCCAATCATGGTTTTGATGCTATCACGCATGAAATAAAATTTCTGGCCATTGAAGACAGTTTCTTAGAAGTAGGCAGTTTTAGGAAAATCGCTACCATTTCTTCAACAGTAAATTTCCTGTTGAGTTTTTTGAGAAAATTTGAGGATTATTATCCAAATATAAACGCAAGAGCTAACCAAGTCGAACTGACTAAAGAAATCATCACGACGGTGGACGAAGTAGTCGATAAATATGGCGAAATTAAAGACAATGCCTCCCCGGATTTATTGAACATTCGTCGCAGTATGAATGCTGTTCGCGGAAAAGTCAATCAAAGTTTTGGTACAGCATTGACACAATACAATGCTTTAGGATATTTAGACGATATCAAAGAAAGTTTTGTTCAAAATCGACGCGTTTTAGCAGTTTTAGCAATGTATCGCCGTAAAGTAAAAGGATCCATTTTGGGCAGTTCCAAAACAGGAAGTATCGCTTATATTGAACCCGAAGCTACTTTACAATATTCCCGTGAATTGAGTAATCTTGAATACGAAGAGAAAGAAGAAATCACCCGAATTTTAAAACAGTTATCTAATTATATTCGCCCATATTTACCGCTTTTAATCAAATACCAGGATTTTCTTAGTGATATTGATGTAATTGCTGCGAAAGCAAAATATGCCAATAAAATCAATGGAATTTTACCAACAATTACGGAGGAGCGACGCCTTTATTTTAGAGAAGCCTACCACCCTATTTTGTATTTGAATAACAAACAGAAAAACGAAATAACGCATCCGCAAACTATTGAATTAAATCAGGAAAGTAGAATAATTGTGATTTCGGGTCCTAATGCCGGAGGAAAAACCATTTCGTTAAAAACCGTTGGATTATTGCAATTAATGCTGCAATCCGGGATGCTGATTCCAGTACATGAACGCAGTGAAACGTTTTTATTCGATCGAATTTTAACAGATATTGGTGACAATCAATCTATTGAAAATCATCTAAGTACATACAGTTACCGATTAAAGAACATGAACTATTTCTTGAAGAAGTGCAATAGAAAAACCATGTTCCTTATTGATGAGTTTGGTACTGGTTCAGACCCTGAATTAGGAGGTGCTTTAGCCGAAATTTTCTTAGAAGAATTCTATCATAGAGAAGCTTTTGGTATTATTACAACGCATTATTCAAATCTAAAAATTCTGGCGAACGAATTGCCTTTTGCCACAAATGCCAACATGCTTTTTGATGAAAAAACATTAGAGCCATTGTACAAATTAGTTTTAGGCCAAGCAGGAAGTTCCTTTACGTTTGAAGTAGCTTTAAAAAATGGAATTCCTTTCAGCTTAATCAATCGGGCGAAAAAGAAAATTGAAGTTGGAAAAGTACGTTTCGACAAAACCATTGCAACCCTTCAGAAAGAGCGTTCCAAGATGGAAAAAACTTCACAAACGCTGAAAGAAGAAGAAACCAAAGCGCGTGAAGAAGGCAAGAAAATGGAGAATATCAATGTAAAAATCAAGCAAAAACTGGAAAGCTATCAGGAATTGTATGACAGTAACCAGAAAACAATCTACATTGGTCAAAAAATTGAAGACATTTCGGAGAAATATTTCAATAATAAGAACAAGAAAGAACTCCTTGGAGAATTTTTGAAAATCATTGAAATCGAAAATTCAAAACGCAAAAAAGCCACAACTAAAGAGGCAAAAGCACTGATTGAAAAGAAAAAAGAAGTCATTCAAGAAGTGACCGTTCAGGTTGAAGAAATCAGAAAAGAAAAGAAAGAGAAGAAATTAAAAGTGGTGGTTGAGAAACCAAAACCTATCCTAAAAGTCGGTGATCGCGTGCGAATGTTTGACGGAAAAGCAGTGGGAACGATTGATTCTATTGAAAAAAACAAAGCAACGGTTAATTACGGTGTCTTTACTTCAAAAGTAAGTCTGGAAGCGCTGGAATTTGTTGAAGCGGGGAAAAAATAGATTAAAGTCATTGTGGGTAATGAAGCAATCACACTAACGAGGATAGAAGTTGAGCAACTAAATGCGATTGCTTCGTTCCTCGCAATGACAAATACAAATAAAACTATGAAACCTGGATTTATCTAAATTATCACTAATAAATACCAAACCGTAGTTTATACAGGTGTTACTTCTAATCTTCCGCAAAGAATTTTGGAACATAAAGAAAAAAAATATTCTACTTCATTTTCTGCTCGTTATAATGTGAAAATATTAGTTTATTATGAGCAATTTCAATGGATTGGTGATGCTATAGCTAGAGAAAAGCAAATAAAAGCAGGTTCAAGAGAAACAAAAAATACTTTAATTCTTTCTCTAAACCCTACTTGGAAAGATTTATTTGAAGAAATTAAAGATATAATGACGGAATGACCCTCACAAGACAAACACTAGTCATTGCGAGGAACGAAGCAATCGCACTAACAAGGATACAAGTTGAGCAACTAAATACGATTGCTTCGTTCCTCGCAATGACATAAGGATACATAAAAATGGAAAACTTACCTAAAAACAAAAAAATTATCCTCTATGATGGCGTTTGCAATCTGTGTGATTCGGCAGTGCAAAGAATCATTAAGCATGATTCAAAAGATGTTTTCAGATTTGTTGCCTTACAATCTGATTTAGGTCAAAAAATCATTAAACACTTGGGAATTGATACACAAAAAACGGATAGTATTATTCTGTATCAGCCAGGTTTCGCTTATTATTATAAATCGGAAGCCGTTTTAGAAATTGCAAAAGATTTAAGTGGACTATTTTATTTTGGTACTTTATTTTCAATATTACCCACTTCACTAAATAACCATATTTACGATTATATCGCTAAGAACCGATACAAATGGTATGGAAAAAAGGAAACTTGCCTAATTCCCACAAAAGAGCTCCAAGCTAAGTTTTTAGAATAAATGACCAATATGATAATTATCATACCTTTTATTTTGCAAGAATAATATATTTGGACAATCTTAAATTTAATTAATCATGAAAGACACTACACTTTTTTCTTGGGATAACGGTTCCTTTATAATGATTGTCGTATTTGGTTTAGTAATCATAGGACTGGTTGCCGCAGTTTTAATTATGATGAATTCCGACAAAAAAATAAAAAAATAGCACAAAAAAAAGAGGATGCCCAGTGGACATCCTCTTCTATTATTAAGACAATTAGAATGAATTAGCTTCTAATTAACTTTCTGTATTTCAATCGCTTTGGAGTTAAATCACCACCTAAACGTTTTTTCTTATTTTCCTCATAATCAGAGAAACCACCTTCAAAATAATATACTTCAGAGTTTCCTTCGAAAGCTAGAATATGCGTACAAATTCTGTCCAAAAACCATCTGTCGTGAGAAATAACTACCGCACAACCTGCAAAACTCTCCAAGCCTTCTTCTAATGCACGAAGTGTATTGATATCCAAATCATTCGTAGGCTCATCCAGTAAAAGTACGTTTCCTTCTTCTTTCAAAGTCATTGCAAGGTGCAAACGGTTACGTTCTCCACCCGAAAGCATAGAGACTTTCTTATTTTGTTCTCCACCACCAAAATTAAATCGTGATAAATAAGCTCTTGAATTTACTTGCTTTCCGCCCATCATAATCAATTCCTGACCGTCAGCGAAGTTTTCCCAAATTGATTTATTAGGATCTATGTTGGAGTGCGCTTGATCTACATAAGCGATTTTTACAGTGTCTCCAATTAAAAATTCTCCTGAATCTGGTTTTTCTTCACCCATTATCATTTTGAAAATTGTTGATTTACCAGCGCCATTTGGTCCAATAATCCCAACAATTCCTGCTTGTGGTAACGTGAAATTTAAATTATCATATAGTAATTTATCTCCAAAAGCTTTAGCAACATTTTTGGCTTCAATTACATTAGTTCCTAAACGTGGACCATTTGGAATATAAATTTCCAGATTTTCATCCAATTGTTTTTGGTCTTCATTCAGTAATTTATCGTAGTTCTGCAAACGCGCTTTTTGTTTCGTTTGACGCCCTTTGGCACCTTGACGAACCCAGTCCAATTCACGTTCTAAATTCTTTCTACGTTTTGAAGCTACTTTTTCTTCCAATGCCATACGGCTTGATTTTTGGTCTAACCAAGAAGAATAATTACCTTTCCAAGGAATTCCTTCACCTCTGTCTAATTCCAAAATCCAACCGGCAACATTATCCAAGAAATATCTATCGTGCGTTACTGCAATAACAGTTCCGGCGTATTGTGCTAAATGTTGTTCTAACCAAAGTACACTCTCTGCATCCAAGTGATTCGTAGGCTCATCCAAAAGCAAAACATCAGGTTGTTGCAACAACAAACGACATAAAGCTACACGACGACGCTCACCACCAGATAAATTCTTGATTGGTGTATCACCTTCCGGAGTACGCAAGGCATCCATTGCAATTTCTAGTTTGGTATCAATTTCCCAAGCTCCCAATGCATCAATTTTATCTTGCAAAAGCGCTTGACGATCCATCAATTGCTCCATTTTTTCGGCATTTTCATAGACTTCCGGCAAACCAAAACTATCATTGATTTTATTGAACTCGTCTAGAACAGCCATTGTTTCAGCAACACCTTCTCTTACAATTTCAATAACCGTTTTACTGTCATCTAAAATAGGTTCTTGTTCTAAATAACCTACCGTATAACCAGGTGCAAAAACCACATCGCCTTGATAGTTTTTATCAACACCTGCAATAATTTTTAATAAGGAAGATTTTCCGGAACCATTTAAACCTAAAATACCAATTTTAGCTCCGTAAAAGAAACTCAAATAGATGTTTTTAAGTACTGGTTTATCTGCTCCTTGATACGTTTTACTCAATTTTGACATTGAGAATATCACTTTTTTATCGTCTGCCATCTTTATTTTTTAATTTAAAATTTAAAATTACATTATCAATTTTCACTTTCAGTCTCGAATCTACATTTAAAACAACTACTACAGTCTGCCTTTAAGCGAACTAAACACCCAAGCATTAGCCAAAAAACCAACACCTACAGCTGCAAATCCCCAGCCTGCTACATCATCATATCTAAAAGCGCCTAATGCAATAAGCAATAAACCCATTACAATCATTATCAAAGTAGCCCAACCTAAAATAGTGTTTTTATTCATTCCCATAATTGTGGTATTTGTTTTTAATAAACCGATTCCGAAGTCTCGGAACGGGAGTGCAAATATCGGAAATTTTTGTCCTTTAATTAAATATTTTATAAAGCATTTCTCGTAACAAATCGGATTGTGACATTGCATTAGCACCAACACCTTTACTTTTTACATCAATATCTCTTAAAGCACCTACAATTTGACTTACTTTTTTCATCGGATAGTTTTTCAAAGCCACATCATATTCTTTCAAAAAGAATGGATTTACGCCTAATACAGCCGACACATTTTTGGGATTTCTGTCCTTCAAACCGTGGTATTTCAGTAATTGGATAAAAAATCCAAAAACCAAACTTGTAGTTACCACCATTGGATTGTCTTTTGGATTTTGTGCAAAGTTTTCCGCAATCGTATACGCTTTTAGCTGGTTGCGTTCGCCAAGTGCTTTTCGCAATTCAAATACATTAAAATCTTTACTGAACCCTATATTTTCCTCAATATGCTTGGGAGTTATGGTACTTCCAACCGGTAGAATGATTTGTAATTTTTCCAGTTCATTGTTTATTTTACTCAAATCTGTTCCAAGAAATTCCACCAACATGGCATTTGCTTTGGGCTCAATCGAATATTTTTTACCTGACAAAACACGTTTGATCCACTCTCCTACTTGGTTTTCATATAGTTTTTTACTTTCGTAAACAATACCGTTTTTCGCTAACAACTTAGTTACTTTTTTGCGCTTATCCAACGTTTTGTATTTATAACAAAAAACTAAAACCGTTGTTGCCATTGGGTTTTCAGCGTAGCTTTCCAGTTTATCTATGGTTCTGATTAAATCCTGTGCTTCTTTTACGATGACCACTTGACGCTCTGCCATCATAGGATAACGTTTTGCTGTGGAAATGATATCTTCTATAGAAACGTCTCTTCCGTATAAAACGGTTTGATTGAAGCCTTTTTCCTCTTCGGATAAGACTTTTTCTTCAATATAATCTGATAGTTTATCAATATAATACGGTTCTTCACCCATCAAAAAATAAATTGGTTTGATGTTGCCGCTTTTTATATCATTTACAATTTTTATAACCTCGTCCATTTATTTTTGGTTTAAAGTTTAAGGTTTAAAATTTATAGCATCGTGTGAAACTTTAAATCTTAAACTTTAAACTAAATAACTATTTTTGCTTCATGCAAAAACTCAATTTTCAGCTTTATAATTTTCGTTTCAAAAATAGCGAAAATAAAGTCTCCATTTTTGATGAAATCAGGAAAAAATTTATCATTCTTACTCCCGAAGAATGGGTTCGTCAGCATGTAGTCCAATTTTTATTGGAAGAAAAAAAATACCCAAAATCATTGATTAATGTAGAGAAAGTTTTAAAAGTCAATGGCTTGCGCAAAAGATACGATGTTGTGGTTTTCAATTCTGATGGTTCCATTTTCATTTTAATCGAATGTAAAGCCCCCGAAGTAAAAATTGCACAAGCGACTTTTGATCAAATCGCCCGTTATAACATGACTATGAATGCACAATTTTTGATGGTAACCAATGGTTTGAATCATTACTTTTGCCAAATGGATTTTGAAAATGAAAAATATCAATTCCTCCCCGAATTGCCAATGTATAAAAATATATAATCAAGTAATCTAAATGAAAATAGCTGTTGTCATCCTGAATTGGAATGGAATTTCATTGTTAGAAAAATTTTTACCTTCGGTATTGAAATATTCTCCAGAAGCCACGGTGTATGTTGCTGATAATGCTTCTACAGATGATTCTGTTTACTATGTGAAAGCTTTTTTTCCTTCGGTTAAAATTGTAAAAAACGACACTAATTTAGGATTTGCAGATGGATACAATCAAGCTTTAAAGCATATTGAGGCTGATATATATGCCTTGATAAACTCGGATATTGAAGTAACCGAAAATTGGTTGCAACCTATTCTTAAAACTTTCGAGAATGAGCCAAAAACCGCTATAATTCAGCCTAAAATATTGGATTTCAAAAATAAGGAATACTTTGAATATGCTGGTGCTGCCGGTGGTTTTATAGATCAATATGGATATCCGTATTGTCGCGGTCGTATTTTTGATACTTTAGAAAAAGACAACGGACAATACGATGACAACTGCGAAATATTTTGGGCAACAGGAGCTTGTTTTTTTATTAGAAGCGCCGTTTATAAAGAACTAAATGGTTTTGATGATGTTTTTTTTGCACATCAGGAAGAAATCGATTTATGCTGGCGTGCCTTCAATAAAGGATATAAAATAAAATATATTTCGGAATCGGTTGTATATCATGTAGGAGGAGCAACTTTACAGCAGGGAAACCCGAAAAAAACGTTTTTGAATTTTAGAAACTCATTGTTAATGCTGACAAAAAACCTTCCTAAAAATAAATTGTATCCAATTCTTTTAGGCAGAATGGTTCTGGATGGAATTGCCGGAATACAATTTCTTATGAAAGGAAAATTCAATCATTTTGTAGCGATATTGAAAGCACATTTTTCTTTTTACAAACTTTTTTTAGATCATTATAAAAAAAGAACTAAATTTCAAGAACAAAGATACTACAACACAAAAAGTATCGTTTACATCTATTTTATTAAGAAAATCGTTGTTTTTAACGATTTATTTAGAACAAAACAAATATAAAAAAGTAAATTTGTCTTTAACATTTAATTAAATTAATACCATTTATGAAAAAAATAGTAATTGCCTTATCTGTATTAGCGCTATTGACTTCATGTGTTTCTAAAAAGAAATACACTGATTTAGAAGCTAGAAATAAAGAAACTCAAGACTTATTAAATACTGCTACAGTAAAATTAAATGCTTGTTTAGAAGAAAAAGCGGCACTTTCTGCTACTGCGTCTCTTTTAAAAGAGCAAAACCAAGGATTAATAAGCACTTCTAAAGACATGACTATCTTGTCTACAAAAGGAGCTGAAAATATTGAAAAAGCTTTAGAATCTATCAAAGAGAAAGATTTAAAAATCAGCAGAATGCAAGATGCTTTAACTAAGAAAGACAGTGTAACACTTGCTGTAGTTACTAGTTTGAAAAGCGCTGTAGGAATCTCTGATCCAGATATCGAAATAAATGTTGAAAAAGGAGTTGTATTTATCTCTATTGCTGACAAATTACTGTTTAAAACAGGAAGTTACGATGTAACTGATAAAGCAAAAGGTGTTTTAGCTAAAGTAGCTAAAGTAATAAATGACAAACCAGATTTTGAATGTATGGTTGAAGGACATACGGATAGCGTTCCTTATAATGGTTCAGGGATATTATTGGACAACTGGGATTTAAGTGTGAAACGTTCTACTTCTATCATTCGTGTATTAACAAATCAATTAGGTGTTAAACCAGAACAATTGATTGCAGCCGGAAGAAGTTCATACATTCCTTTAGTAGCAAATGATTCAGCTGAAAACAGAGCTCGTAACAGAAGAACTCGTATTGTTGTTTTACCTAAAATCGATCAGTTTTATGACATGATTGAAAAAGAGATGAAAAAACAAAGACCATAATTTCAAATTGTATTTGAAATAAAAAACGTCCCGAATATCGGGACGTTTTTTTATATTTTTTACGGAACACTAATCCCTACTCTTCAGGGCTGGATACTGAATACGAATTAAAGAATATCCAAACTTCCTTTACCTTCTCTCACTACAATAGGTTCATCTCCCGATAAATCAATAATTGTTGATCCAATATTATCACCATAACCACCATCAACAACCATATCGACTAGGTTTTGCCATTTCTCAAAAATAAGTTCTGGATCAGTCGTATATTCAATAACATCATCTTCATCGTGAATGGAAGTGGAAACAATTGGATTCCCTAACTGTTTCACAATTTCTATAGCTATCGCATTATCAGGAACCCTGATTCCAACAGTAGTTTTCTTTTTGAATTCCTTTGGTAAATTATTATTTCCAGGTAAAATAAACGTGTAAGGTCCTGGTAAAGCTCTTTTTAATAGTTTAAAAGTAGGTGTATCAATTTGCCTTACATAATCGGATATATTACTCAAATCGTGACAGATAAATGAAAAATTAGCTTTATCCAGCTTTATTCCTTTAATCTTTGCGATGCGTTCCAAAGCTTTGGTATTGGTAATATCACAACCCAAACCATAAACAGTATCCGTTGGATAAATTACCAATCCTCCATCTTTTAAAACCTTCACTACTTTGGCAATTGCCGCTTCATTAGGTTTATCTTCGTATATTTTTATAAATTGAGCCATCAGATTTAAGATTTTTGATTAACGATTTTTGATTTTCTGATTTAAAATTTTAGACATTCAGTTTTAGATTTACTCAAACTGTCACTGAACACTGAAAAACTGACCACTTGGTACTATCCAATAATATCCAGTTTTGCAAAGCGTAACAATAATTTCTTTATTCCTCCAACCTCAAATTTAATTTCGGCTTTTTTATCTGCTCCCACTCCTTCCAGGTTTAAAACTTCGCCTTTACCAAAACGTTCGTGCATTACAATATTTCCGGCAACCAATTTATTATCAAACAAATTTGCACTACCGCTTGAAGTTGCAGTGTTGGATACAGGTTTCAACTTGCGAATATTTATATCCGATTTGGGTTCATTATCATTATTATATTTGACTGGTGGAGTTCCGTTGGCTGGTTTTGCCAGACGTAATTTGGATTTATCCACATCTCCAAAAATATCACTGTCAATCATTGGTTTATACCTATAATTTGATTCAGCCGGAGTTAGATATTCTAAATACTGTGCATCAATTTCCTCAATAAATCGGGAAGGTTCGCTATCAGTCAATTTTCCCCAACGATAACGCGATTGTGCATACGTCAAATAGGCTTGATGCTCCGCACGAGTCAAAGCCACATAGAACAAACGACGTTCTTCTTCGAGTTCACTTCTTGTACTCATACTCATCGCACTCGGAAACAAATCTTCTTCCATTCCTACTACGAAAACATGAGGAAATTCCAATCCTTTTGCCAGGTGAATTGTCATCAAAGCCACACGATCTTCATCACTGGTATCTTTGTCTAAATCTGTTGCCAAAGCCACATCTTCCATAAACTCAGACAAGGCGCCACGAGCTCCATCGATTTCTTTTTGTCCTTCGGTGAAATCTTTGATACCGTTTAATAATTCCTCTATATTTTGAATTTTAGCCATTCCTTCCGGAGTAGCATCTTTCTTTAATTCTTGAACCAATCCCGTTTTTTTAGCAACGTGATCGGTGATATAAAAAGCATCTTGATTTTGATCAATAACCTGAAAACTCTGAATCATCGTTACAAAATCCTGCAGTTTTTGCTTGGTTCCCGAATTCAGTTTCAAGTCAATCTTATCAATATTCTGCATCACTTCCCATATGGAACGTTTGTAGTGATTGGCAGCAATCGTAAGCTTTTCAACAGTTGTATCTCCAATTCCTCGAGCCGGATAGTTGATTACACGAACCAAAGCTTCTTCATCTTTTGGATTGATAACTAATCGCAAGTAACACAATACATCCTTGATTTCTTTCCTTTGATAAAAAGATAAACCACCATAAATTCGATATGGAATATCTCTTTTTCTGAGCGCATCTTCCATCGCACGGGATTGCGCGTTGGTACGATATAAAATTGCAAAAGAACCGTTACTAAGTTGGTTTTGCATCTTTTGTTCGAAAATAGTACTGGCCACAAAACGCCCTTCTTCGGCATCAGTCATGCTGCGGTGTACTTTTATTTTTGGACCAAAATCATTGGCAGTCCAAACTATTTTATCCAGCTTTACTTTATTCTTATCGATAATAGTATTTGCGGCTTCCACAATATTTTTTGTCGAACGGTAATTTTGTTCCAATCTAAAGGTTTTCACGCCTTCATAATCTTTCTGGAAATTCAAAATGTTGTTGATATTCGCACCACGAAACGCATAAATACTTTGCGCATCATCACCCACCACACAAATATTTTGGAATTTATCCGATAAAGCACGAACAATCAAATATTGAGAATGATTCGTATCTTGGTACTCATCCACCAATATATAACGGAAACGGTTTTGATATTTGGCTAAAACTTCTGGAAAACGAGTCAATAATTCATTGGTTTTCAATAATAAATCATCAAAATCCATCGCTCCAGATTTAAAGCATTTATCTACATAATTTTGATAAATTTCTCCTAATCTTGGCTTTTTAGCCATTGCATCCGCTTCTTGTAATTCAGGATTATTGAAATAGGCTTTTACCGTAATCAAGCTGTTTTTATAACTGGAGATTCTGCTTAAAACCTGTTTTGGTTTATACACATCCCTGTCCAATTGCATTTCTTTGATAATCCCGGAAATACAACGCAATGAATCTTGGGAATCATAAATCGTAAAATTCGAAGGATATCCCAAATGATCCGCTTCGGAACGTAAAATTCTGGCGAAAACCGAGTGAAATGTTCCCATCCAAAGATTTTTGGCCTCACTTGCTCCAACAATTTGAGAGATTCGGGTTTTCATTTCCCGTGCCGCTTTGTTGGTAAACGTAAGCGATAAAATATTGAAGGCATCAACGCCCTGATTCATCAAATAAGCAATTCTAATAGTCAACACACGCGTTTTCCCAGAGCCAGCACCAGCAATGATAATCATTGGTCCGTCTTTTTGAAGAACAGGTTCACGTTGGGCTTCGTTGAGTTGATCGATATATTTATGCATAGAGAAATTTAAATTTATTATGCAAAAATAAGAATTTAAGATTTAGAAAACAGGTTTAAATTACAATCATAATGAGTTCTGATTTAACCAAAAATTCACTTGCTATAAAGTCATTAGCAAAGTTGCTAATCTTTAAAAAACACATCGTACGCAAAACGAATTAGAGTACCAACAACCACAACTAAAAAGAAAATTCGAATAAAACTGTTTCCTTTATTGATAGCCAGTTTAGCACCAATCCAACCGCCAAGAGCATTACTGGCAGCCATAGGCAATGCAACTGCCCAAATTATTTTACCTTTTAATATAAAAAGGCAGATGGAGCCAAAATTTGTCGACAGATTCACCATTTTGGCATTTGCGGAAGCATGCAAAAAATCGAATCCCATAATGGCAATAAAAGCCACTACTAAAAAACTTCCTGTTCCAGGGCCAATAAATCCATCATATAAACCAACTACAAAACTGATTGCAATCGCATTCCATATTTGGGTTCTCGAAGAATGATTCTTTTCGATATGTTGCCCAAAATTTTTCTTGGCATACGTGTAAATCACTAAAAAAGAAAGAACAACCAGCAATAACGGTTTCATGAAATCATTGCTCACATATGTCAACAAAGTAGAACCTAAAAATGCCGAAGGAAATGCCAAAAGCATCATGATAGCCAGCAATTTCCAGTTCATATCCACTTTTTTAAGATACTGATATGCAGCAAACGAAGTTCCACTGAATGCAGGAACTTTCAAGGTTCCAATTACGGTTGAAACTGGAAGATTAGGCAATAAAATCAAACCCATAGGTGTTTGTATCAAACCGCCGCCACCAACAATGGCATCTATAAATCCTGCAGCGAAAGCAGCCAAACAAAGTAAAACTAATATGTAAGTTTCCATTTAACTATTATTTTTAATATTCCCTTAGTGATTGGCAAAAATACTATTCGTATTGATGTATTGCTATTAAAATGGAATTGATTTATAGTCAAAAAAGTATATTTTTGCTTTTATAAATTTTATCAAAGCATGGATACTACAAAAATTATAGAATTACTAAGTTATACGTTACCGGCAATAGTTACGGGTCTTGTTGCCTATTATTTTTTTGATCTCCATACCAAAAATGAAGAAGGAAGACGGCGTTATTTACTCAACAAGGAAGCACAAAAAAATGCTTTACCCCTGCGTTTACAAGCCTATGAGCGCATGTCATTATACATGGAACGCATCAATCCTACTAAATTATTAATTAGGATTACACCAATTTCTAACGATAAAAACGATTACGAAAATCTGATAACTGCACAAATCGAACAAGAATTTGAGCACAATTTAACCCAACAAATCTACATGTCAGATGAATGTTGGACTATCATTGTAACTGCAAAAAATGCTACAATACAAATGATTCGAAAAGCGAATATGAGTGAACGTGTAGATAATGCCGATAAATTGCGTGAAGTAGTTTTAAGCGATTTGATGGAAAAGCAATCACCAAGTAATGCAGCATTAGCCTACATCAAAAACGAAGTAGGTCAGTTGTGGTAGATATTTAATTATTCTTTCAACAATCGGTTCAACTGAAATTGCTCGGCTTCATTTAAATTCGGAATAATTCTTTCCAATGAAACTCTCATTTCCGGATTTTTCAATAATTTTCTAATATTATCCCTTCCAAATTTCGAGAATTGCCACATGTGATGTGTGGTTGCGTTGACCAAATTCTCCAAAACAACATCATTTATTATTTTGAAAGAAAGCAATTTCTCCAAAGCATTTTGCCTTGTATTTGCTTCGTAATTAATTGACGAATACTGTATTAATTCGTTTACGAGGGAAACCTTTTCTTCAACATAATTGGGTGTTGACAAAGCGAGTGTCAACCACAATGTCCTTAAATTGTAATCATTAAAACCAATCCAGGTTTTTGATTTATCTAAATATTGAATGCGTTGCTCCGGAAAATTATTCCATAAATTATACAGCGCAATTTCTTGTGTTTGATAGGATTTGTCCTCCAATAAAGTTCCATATTGGACTCTAAAACTTTCCGGAATTTCATTTAATGATGCTGCAACCGTTTGACGTAATTGTATATTTTTAGTTTCTAAAGCTAAAATAAAAAGGCTCGTTACATCTTCCCATTTTTCATTTTTCAATTGATTTACAATTGCTTCTTTTACCGAAAAATGCACATCCGATTGGAGTATTTTTTCAAAAAATTCTTTTTTCTCAGACAACGGTTGGTTCTTTAATTTCTCCACTTCAAACAACACTTGTATTGATTTGTTTTTAAGCAATAAACCATTGGCTTGTTGTGTATTAAAAACAGTTTTTTCAAGCCATACTTTACTAAAATTATCCAAATCATAATCCGATACTTTTTTGATTTCAGCAAAGAAATCTGCCGTGTTCACACTCTGAAACGCATGTTTTTTTAAATAGTTTTTTACCGCTTTTTTAAACGCTTTATTGCCTATTTCTTCGTGCAAAACAAAAAGTGCCCAAGCGCCTTTTTGATAGAAAGTTAACGAACTGGCTTTGGCATTCAAAACGGGAATCGTATCTGTTCGGGAAGCAAATTTCAATTGTTGCGCGGATTCGTATAATTTCGAATAAAAATAATCTTCTCCATAGATTTCCTTTTCGGCTAGCAATGCATAATACGTAGCAAAACCTTCCTGCAACCAATGGTGTTTTCCACTTTCAGCAGTGACTAAATTTCCAAACCATTGATGCGCTAATTCATGCGCATTGACATTCGTGTAACTTCTGTCCTCGAAACCTATTGAATCAACCACATAACGCGTATTGAAAAGCGTTGCCGAGGTATTCTCCATTCCGGCATACAAAAAATCCCGAACAGCCGCTTGTTTGTAAGTTCCCCAAGGAAACTTCACTCCTATTTCCTTTTCTAAAAAATCAAACATTCTTTTTGAATCGCGATATGTTGATTCAAATTTGGCACCGTCTTTTGGTTCCAAATACATTTCTAAAGGAATTCCGGACTTTGATTTTTGGATGTTTTTTTCAAATTTACCGATGGCAAGCATCAATAAATATGAACTCATCGGTTTTTGCATTTGGTATTGCCAAACCGAAAATCCATCAAGCCCTGACTTAAATTTCAATGCTCCATTTGAAATTACCTGATAGTTTTTATTACATACAATATTCAAACTGAAAATCACCTTTTCATTCACATCATCAAAACTCGGAAACCAATGACTGGTATATTTTCCTTGTCCCTGCGTCCAAATTTGTATATTATTATTTGCTTCTGATCCAATGAAATACATAGTTTGCTTTGGCTTTACCGAATACTGAAAAGTCAAGTTGTTTTTCCCTTTTTTAAACGGAAAAATGATTTGTAATTGTTTCTGTGTATTGATGTAATTAATCGTTTTTCCGTTGAGTTTTAAATCCGAAAATTCCATATTTTGAGCATCAATTTTAATGGTATCAATAGATTTCAAAACATCAAAATCATAATCGACATCTCCTGAAACTGTTTTTTCAATCGGATTTATAGCAATTTTTCCTAAAACCGATTTAAAATCAACAAATTGGGTTTGTTGGGCAAATGTGAACGTGGAAATAAAAAAGAATAGGTATTTCATTATGAACTTGAATTTATGGAATCTGTATTCCAATTTTTTGGATTATTTTTTATGTAATGGTATATGGTATCAAATGAATTATAATTTCGGACAATATGATCGTGATAATTTGATTGCCAAATGATGTTGGCGTCGTGATTCATCATTACATTAATTTGTTTAGTGGTAACCGATTTAAAAATCGCAACAAACGACGAAATGGAATTGGGCTTTCGAGATAATTTTTGTGATTTTGATTCCGAATGGAATTCCGATTCCAATTGTAGAGACGCACTAGGTAGAGACGCACTGCAGTGCGTCTCTACGTCGGATGATGAAATAATTTCAACCAACAAATGAATATGGTTAGGCATAATAACCCAATTATGAAAAAACCAACGTTCCCTAATTGTAATTGATTTCAATAATTCCGTTTCAATGATTTTTCCGTTATCGTTTAATAGCATTTTATCATCATCAATAGCACCAAAAATACATTCCCTATTTTGGGCAACTAACGTGATGAAGTAGATTGCTTCATTGGAATAATCCCAGTTTTTCAATCGATTTGATTCGGTTTGATATCTATTTTTAAATAATGACATTTAAAATGATTAGGTATGATTCCCAAAGTTACAAAGGTTTACCAAACTAATCCGACTAATTTTGTAAGTTTACCTCCAGAAAATTACAAGAAAATTACATTGAAAACGCAAGCCTTATTTAATTGGAGCAGCGGAAAAGATTCTGCGCTAGCCTTATATAAAACCCTACAAAACCCCGAAATTGAAATTACCTGCTTGCTAACCAGCGTAAATCAACAATACCAACGTATTTCTATGCATGGTGTTAGAGTTGAATTATTGCAGCAACAAGCTGAAAGCATTGGATTGCCACTTGAAATCATGCAAATTCCCGAAATGCCTACGATGGAAGTCTATGAAAATGTGATGCGCGAAACATTGGCTAAACTAAAAAAACAAGGGGTCACGCATTCTATTTTTGGAGATATATTTCTGGAAGACTTGCGTAAATACCGCGAAGATAAATTAGCCGAGATAGGTTTCGAAGGAATTTTTCCGCTTTGGAAAATCCCAACTCACGAAATTATTCAAGAATTCATGGATTTAGGATTTAAAACGATTGTAGTTTGTGTAAATGAACGATTTTTAGATAAAAGCTTTGTTGGTCGTGTGATTGACCAAGATTTCATCAACGATTTACCTGAAAATGTAGATGTTTGTGGCGAAAACGGTGAATTCCATACCTTCACATTTGACGGTCCCATTTTTTCTAAACCAATTAATTTTGAAATTGGTGAAATCGTGTACCGAAAATACGAAAAACCAGAAAAAGAAGATTCCTCAGATACCGCTTGCGATACGAGTGCTTCTGATGCATTTGATTTTGGATTTTGGTATTGTGATTTGGTTGCAAAATAATTTAAATACAAAACTCCGAAGTCATAAGACAACGGAGTTTCATTTTTATAGAATCTGAACGGATTTGCTAATCTAAACTTGGCACAGAAAAAGTATCCAAAACACTTTTTTCATTCATAAGAGCTTCAATTTCATTTGATTTTCTTGGTGCTTCACCAGATAAATTAACCGGTCCATTTGTGGTAATCAAAATATCATCTTCAATTCGTACCGCAATTCCCCACCATTTTTTATCACAATCACTACCGTTAGGAATGTAAATTCCCGGTTCTACAGTAACGACCATATCAGCCTCAAAAGCATTGTACAAACCCGGATCATGAACATCTAACCCAATATGATGCGAAGTTCCGTGCGGAAAATATTTACGGGATTCTTGTTCCTTTTTAACAATTCCTAGTTTCACTAAACCGGCACTGATTATTTTGCGTGCCGCAACATCTGGTGCATTAAAATTATTTCCAATTTTAGCAGCAGCAATTCCCGCTTCTTGAGCATCATATACTAAATCATAAATCAGCTTTTGCTCAGTAGAAAATTTTCCGTTTGCAGGAATCGTTCGAGTTACATCGGCAGTATAGCCATGATATTCAGCACCTAAATCCATCAAAACCAAATCATTTTCGACTTTCATTTTGCTATTTTCAATATAATGCAACACACAACCATTATTTCCAGCGCCTACGATTGACGGATAACCTTCAAACTCGCTGCCGTACTTTTTATAAACAAATTCGTGAATTCCCTGTATTTCAGTTTCAGACATTCCTGGATGCATCGCTTTCATAATTTCGCGTTGTCCCATTGCCGAAATCCGAACGGCTTTTGTCAGCAAAACCAACTCTTCTTTGGATTTTTTCTCACGCAAACTCGCCATATACGTCAAAATCGATTTGGTATTTATAGTGGCTTTTTTTGAAGTGATGCTTTTTTTAGCATTAATTTCATTTTGCACATTCGAATCCATTTGAGATTTCACTTTTTCGTTGTAGCCTATTTGGGATTTAAACGCTCCAATTAACTTGTATAAATCCGCTTTTTCATTTTTCGAATTTCGAGTGTCTTCTTCAAATTCCTTAAAGAAAACAGTGTCAAAACTGACATAATCAATCCCCGAATTTAAAAACGCTGCTCCATTGAAAGCATTTTCAAAACCCAACTCTTTTTTGGCACCTTCCGTTCCTAAACGCACTCCTGTCCATTGCTCCGCTCTTGGATTTTTTTCCTGAACGTACAACAATTCATTGAATGACTTTCCATCTTTATTGGTTTGATTGTTCGAAAAAATTACCAGAACTGAATTCGGCTCTTTATATCCTGTTAAATAATAAAAATCAGGATCTTGATGGTAGATAAAATCCACATCATTGGCTCGGTTCCGAATGGGATTACCAAAAAATACCGCTACACTGTTCTGAGGCATTTTAGCACGCAAAGCTTCTCTACGCTCTTTATGGAATTGAGCCGATAAATAATCGGTTGGATTTCCGTTTTGTGCTAATGCTGCACAAACTAAAAGAACTGTAAAAACAAAAGAAAGTTTTAAATTCATAGCATTAAAATATTAGAGTTTTGCAAAATAAAGCGAGGTTTTGGATGAATGAATTAATAGGTAAATATAATTTTTTTGTGCGTACCAATTACTATTTTTATTGAAACTCCCTTTCTTTTATTCGTTTAAAAATAGAAAAAGAGCACCAAAAGTTTTTCAACTTCTGAGTACTCTTTAGCAAAAGTGCTTCATCATTCTAAAATTAACCAAAACTAAATTTTATGAAAAATGTTTTTTAATAAGCACTTATAATTTACTTTTTATACTTTAATCCGGGACCATCGCAATAACTCCAAGTGCTGGACAAGGAATTATTGTCCGTTAAATACAATCCTTCTTTTTGATTTCCGTAACAGCTTCCTATAATTTCGCTGTCATTGGGATATGTTAATTCAAAAAATATTCCGTCTGATTGATTGGTAGTCGTGTAGGTTCCGGAAAGTGTTGTTGTTACCCCATTTCTTTCTCTGGATTTTGTAAAAGTTCCGTTGGTGTTGAACAAATAATATTCTTGCCATTCCATTGCTGCACCTGTAGTTCCTGAATTTTGGAAAGAACCTGTCATCGCAACCAAAGTCCATTTTCCGTAAAAATTCGTAGTAACAATTGCTTCAGCTTCGTCCTTTGAACAGGAGCTAAAAATAGCAAGGAAAGCAACAAGAATGATTTGTTTTTTCATGTATCAGATTTTACAGATATTCTTTAGATGCTACTTCTAGTAAAAGGTTGCGTCAAATTATAATTATTTTTTTCTAAAGTAAAAAAATGCATAAAACGATACTATTTATAGGTTCTCTGTGGCCTATAAATAAATAACCACAGATTAACTGATTTAAAAAATCGGAGAATCTGTGGCTTATTTTTTTACTTGTGAAGTCCTTATTTATCTTTCCTCGTAGAGTTTCAGTAGCTGCGTCACCGTATTCCAATTGCGGATTGTTGCGCTAACATTCAGTTTTTTCTCGATGTATTTTTGGTCAAATCGAGTCTTTCCGGCACCAACAGCGTATTTAATAAAAATTCTGCTACCGTCAATACTGGCTTCATCAGGCTTGAATTGGCTAATTTTCAAATCATTGATACTGGTACTTTGCAAGGTGGTAGAAATAAAAGCCACGTATAACTTTTTGATGTCAATGTCTTTTTCCTTCAGGAAAGGATTATTATTGAAACACGCTTCCAAGTCTTCTTTGGCAATTACCACAATAGGCACTTCATGACCAAAAACCTTAAAAATTTCCTGCTTGATTAGAAAACCAACTTTCGCAGGACTTTCTTCCTCTGTATCCACAAAAATATTTCCCGATTGAATGTAGGTTAGCACATTTTGAAAACCAATGGCTTCCAAAGTTGTTTTTAGCGCCTCCATTTTTATCATGTTATGACCGGAAACATTAATGCCGCGAAGCAATGCGAGATGAGTTGTCATTTTTTAAGCTTTTTATTTTTGCGAAGATATTGTGTTTGGAGGAGATTTTAGGGTTTTAGTTTTGAAGAAAATACGTTACCTAATCTATAACTTGAAATAGTAAAACTAAAATCAATATAAATTTTAGTTCCAAATTTCTTTTGAAATACTAGATAATTCCTCATCAAATAAAGTATTTGATTCAATTTCAATTTTAGCATTGCTTTTTGTAAAATTCTGTATTAGTCCTTTAACACTTCTAAATACTTCTTTGCCGTGAAATAAATAATCTTCATTTTTTGAATAATAATCATCTAAATAAATACTTAAATGGCTATTTTTATCTTTGTCTTTATCACCATAATCTTTCCTCTTAAGAGCATTAATAGCTATACTTTTTTTTTCGTCCAATGCTTTTCTTAAAATCACATCAAAATGTTCAGTTGGGATTTCAGGATGACATTTAATTAAATGTTCTTTTTTAACAAAATATGACTCAATATCAGTCCCTTTTGTAATAAAAAGTTTTATCCCTTTCTGTTTAAATTTTTCTTTTTCAGATAAAACCTCACTTGGAGTTAAATAATCTTTATCTCTATGAACAACTACTTGAGGACAACTCTCTTTAAATTTATCTTTTAAATAACTGCTTAATACTTCTGCTGAACCGATATTTGTGCATCCTTTATATGAACGTAAATCAACTTCAGCAATATTAAATCCATTTGATTTTAAAAATTTTTCTACTAATCCTTGATTTTCATCTTCTGTAAGAAAAATACATTTATGTCTATTTGTAAATGAATTTAGCTCATTTTTAACAATTAAATTTTCTTCCTTTAAGTTATCTATTTTTTGATTAATATCTTTCCAATGCTTTGATAATTCAAATAAAGGTAAAAGCTTCATTTCATTTTCAATAACTATATTCTGTTCATTAGTAATTTGTCTAATGTGTGAAATTCCTTCTTCATTTTTTGATACATAAAATGAATTAATGTTTTGAGAGTTTTGATTCGACAAGGTATAGAAAATTGGAGAATGGGTCGTTATGAAAATTTGAATTCCCTCGTCATATTGAGAATTAATTCCGTCTTGAAAATGAATTTTTTTTGTGTATTCCATAAAAGATTCAGCAAGTTTTTTTGCAGAATCAAACTCTAAATTATTTTCTGGCTCTTCAAATCCCCATATAGTATTTGAAATTGGTTCTCTATTACGTATTTCTTTTAGTTCAGCTTCTGCAATACTTTGTAAAATAACTGGTATATGTCTAACTTTTACTCCATCTCCTCTATGCTTCAGCATCAATTTACCATCAATTGAACCAAATTGTAATGTATCAAATAAGTCTCGAAAACTACCTTTAAACTGCAATACACTTTCAATTCCTAACCTTCTGCCGATTTGTTCACTAATTAAAGCTGTTTTATCTTTTATTTGTTTATTAAACTCTTGTTCTAATTCATGTGTATCCTTTTGTAAAACATCATATAAATTATACATCAAATCACTAAAGTATTTTTCACTTTTAATAGCTGGGATGTATTTAAATTTTATCTTCTTTAACCATTTGTAATAAGCGCCTCTGTTGTTATTAGTGAAATGTCCCCCGTTTATATATTGAAATGTTTCAGTTGGCGTATTTGAATTTTCTTTCCAAATTTTAGTCCATTTTATTGAACCTTCATTTTTAAAATACTGTTTTTTAGGGGGATTTATTATTAGTTCAATTTCTATTCTGTTTTCTTCTTTCCTTATGCCATGCCTTTGAAATGAAAAATCATTCCAAAAATTAAAAATTTGATTTGTATCACTACAATTGTTGAAAAATAAATTTAGTGCTTTTAAATAATTTGATTTTCCAACATCATTACTCCCTACAATTATATTTAAATCAGTAGTGTTTAAATAAGTTTGATTTCCTCTAGTAGTATTAAGGATTGAACGATAATATTTAATCCTTATGCTTTCAATGATTTTCATTTATAATTGTTTAATTTGATAGTTCTCTCAAATATACATATTTTCCTACTCTATTTCCAAGTGTTCCCATTTCCAAATTTCCAAACAAAAAACTATCTTCGCTCCATCGAATTAAAAATCCGTTTTAATCTGCGTTTTTGCTTTTGCAAATCCGTTTCATCCGTGTCCAAGAAAATCTAAATGCAAAACCTCCTACTCACTCCTATCGAATACCTCAAAGGCGTTGGTCCCAATCGGGGCGAATTGCTGCGTAAGGAATTGGGAATTTATAAGTACGTTGATTTGGTTAATTTTTTTCCAAACAGATACATAGACAGAACGCGGTATTACAAGATTAACGAACTGCAATCCCGAAGTCTCGGGACTGTTGCCGAAGTTCAGATTATCGGTAAAATCATCAACATCAAAACCGTTGAATTTGGTAGAAACCAAAAACGATTGGTAGCGACTTTTGTGGATGATACGGGCCAAATGGAACTCGTTTGGTTTCAGGGTCACAAATGGATTCGGGAGAGTTTAAAGCTCAATGAAATCTGTGTGATTTTCGGAAAATGTACGTCTTTTGGGAATGCGTTCAATATGGCGCATCCGGAAATCGAACTGATGAGCGAACACGAACAAAGTCTGCGTTCGGCAATGCAACCCGTTTATCCTTCGACAGAAACCTTGGCGAATCGCGGGATTTCAAACCGAGTGATTAATAAACTGATGCAACAATTGTTTCTGGAAACGCAAGCATTGTTTACGGAAACCTTACCGGATTATTTAGTTAACGAACTGAAGCTGATTCCTAAAAAAGCGGCTTTATTCAACATTCATTTTCCAAAAAGCGCAGACGTTTTGGCGAAAGCCAAATTCCGATTAATATTCGAAGAATTGTTCTTTATTCAACTGCAACTAATCACTAAAAATCTGATTAGGAAACATAAAATAAAAGGGCATCCGTTTACAACCGTAGGCGAATATTTTAATGATTTTTATCAAAATCATTTGCCTTTTCAACTGACCAATGCCCAAAAAAGAGTTATCAAAGAAATACGAACCGACATGGGAAGCAATGCCCAAATGAACCGATTACTGCAAGGTGATGTAGGTTCCGGGAAAACCATTGTGGCTTTTATGAGCATGCTTTTAGCACTTGATAATGGTTTTCAAGCGTGCTTGATGGCGCCCACGGAAATTTTGGCGAATCAGCATTTTGTTGGTTTATCTGAATTGGCAGAAACTCTAAATATAAACATCAGAATCCTAACGGGTTCCACCAAAATAGCGCAACGCAGAATTATCCATGAAGAACTGGAAAACGGCACGTTACACATTCTCATCGGAACGCATGCTTTACTGGAAGACAAAGTAAAATTTAAGAATTTAGGACTGGCTGTGATTGATGAACAGCATCGTTTTGGCGTAGAACAACGCTCTAAATTGTGGAAGAAAAATGTGATTCCGCCACACGTTTTGGTGATGACTGCCACGCCTATTCCCCGAACTTTGGCGATGAGTTTGTATGGCGATTTAGACATTTCAGTAATTGATGAATTGCCTCCGGGACGTAAACCAATTCAGACCGTACACCGTTTTGACAGCAACAGATTGAAGGTTTGGAAATTCCTTCGGGACGAAATCGCTTTGGGACGCCAAATCTATATAGTTTATCCGTTGATTCAGGAATCAGAGAAAATGGATTTCAAGGATTTGATGGACGGTTACGAAAGTATTTCCAGAGATTTTCCGTTGCCGCAATATTCAATTTCCATACTTCACGGAAAGATGAAACCGGCGGATAAAGATGCCGAAATGAAACGCTTTTCAGAAGGAAAAACCAATATTATGGTCGCCACAACCGTAATTGAAGTTGGCGTGAATGTTCCCAACGCCAGTGTGATGATTATCGAAAGTGCGGAACGTTTTGGATTATCACAACTGCATCAGCTTCGCGGTCGCGTGGGTCGTGGCGCGGAACAAAGTTATTGCATCCTGATGACGAGCCATAAATTGAGTTCTGACAGTAAAACCCGAATGGAAACAATGGTGCAAACGAACGATGGTTTCGAAATTGCCGAAGTCGATCTTAAACTTCGTGGTCCGGGAGATTTAATGGGAACCCAACAAAGTGGCGTACTTAATCTTCAAATTGCCGATTTGGTTCGAGACAGAGACACTTTGGCATTAGCCAGAAATTATGCTTTGAAACTACTTAAGGAAGATGCGAGCATGCAAAAACCGGAACATGCTGCTTTGAGAGCTGTTTTTATCGAAATGACCAAAAAGAAAAATATCTGGAATTATATTAGTTAATTCAATACGTGATGTGCATTTTTTATCTGTTCAAAATTACACTACTAAATTTATTTTCTTAAAAAAGGTTTTTTTTTTCAATTCTTGATTAAACCATTTTCATTTTTAGCAGTCTCTACTAACTAGAGGTTGTTATTGCTTGCATTCATTTGTAAATCATGAACATTCTAAATGTTAATATTTGTATGTACAAACGTTAAATAAAAATTAACAAGATCATAATTGCCATTTCTAAAACCTAAATTTGTTTTTAACTAAAATTACTGAAACCTAATCCTACATTACTCTATACCTATGAAAATCAAATACCTAGTTTATGCCTTGTTGACCATTGGAATCATTGGATTTATTGGCTACCGAATCACAGAAAACAAAAATAAAAATGCCGATTCGAAAGATCAAAAAGGAAAAGGCAAATCCATGAGCGTTAACGGAATTGTGGCAATCCCACAAACTTTTGACAATAATTTATCCCTTTCGGGTTCAATTGAAGCCAATGAGCAAGTAGAAATTCGCAGTGAAGTTTCTGGAATTGTAGAGGCGATTTATTTTCAGGAAGGAAGCAATGTGAGCAAAGGACAGGTACTTTTTAAAGTAAATGATTTAGAATTAAGAGCACAATTGAGACAAACGTCTACCAGAGAAGGACTGGCTTCGGAAAACGAAAGAAGAGCTAAATTGTTATTACAAAAAGAAGCCATCAGTCAGGAAGAATATGATTTGGCCAGAGCCGATTTAAAATCTGCACAAGCGCAAAGTCAGTTGATAAAAGCACAAATTGCAAAAACATCGGTTAGAGCCCCATTCTCAGGAAGAATCGGATTGCGTTCTATTTCGCCAGGAACCTACATTACACCTACAATTTTGGTGGCGAAACTAGTAAATACAGGAAAACTAAAGATCACTTTTTCAATCCCTGAAAAATACGCCAGTCAAGTAAAAACGAATACCTATATCACTTTTACCGTTTCGGGTTCTACTGAAAAATATACCGCTAAAGTATATGCTATTGAACCAGAAGTTGCGGTTGCGACCAGAACATTACAAGTTCGTGCGATTGCCGAAAATAAAAACGGAAAATTATTACCGGGAACATTTGCTGATGTCGAATTGCCTTTGGACATCATAAAAGATGCCATCGTTGTACCTACAGAAGCTATTATTCCGGTACAAAACGGTAAAAAAGTTTTCATCTCCAGCAATGGTCAAGCCAAAGAAGTGATGATAGAAACTGCCACAAGAACGGATGCTTCTATTTTAGTACTTTCTGGTTTGAAAGCGGGTGATACCATTATTACCAGTGGTGTTATGTCTCTAAAAAATGAAACTCCGGTGACCGTTAAAATTAAATAGATTGAGATATTAGATTCCTTCAGAGCCATCTACAATCTAAAATCAGCAATCAAAAATCTAAAATCTAAATGAGTTTATCTACAACAAGTATTAGAAGACCCGTATTTACAATAGTAATCAATTTATCCATCGTATTGTTTGGAATAATTGGCTATACCTTCCTGGGCGTTCGAGAATTTCCATCGATTGATCCTGCACAAGTTTCCATCAGTACTCGATATGCCGGCGCAAATGCTGATATTATTGAGTCGCAAATTACAGAACCGTTAGAAAAAGCAATCAATTCCATTGATGGGATTAGAAACGTCACTTCTTCGAGTGCGCAAGGAAGCAGTAACATCACCATCGAGTTTAATCTGGACAAAGATCTGGAAGAAGCCGCAAATGATGTGCGAGATAAAGTTTCTCAGGCGGTTAGAAACCTTCCACAAGATATCGACTCTCCGCCTGTAGTTTCTAAGGCTGATGCCAATGGTGAGGCGATTATTTCAATGACGGTTCAAAGTGATACGAGAAACGCATTAGAATTAAGCGATTACGCCGAAAATGTAATTTCACAACGTCTAGAAACGATTCCCGGTGTGAGTGGTGTCCAAATTTGGGGACAAAAAAGATACGCAATGCGTTTGTGGATTGATCCCATAAAACTAGCTGCTTATGGTTGCACCGTTTCTGAAGTGAGAGATGCATTGAACAAACAAAATGTAGAATTACCTTCTGGAAAACTAACGGGAGACAATACCGAATTGACGGTAAAAACAGTGGGGAACCTTTCTACAGCTGAAGAATTTAACAATATTATTATTCGTACCGAAGGGGAAAAAGTAGTTCGTTTTAGCGATGTGGGATTAGCAAGTCTTGGACCAGAAAATACGGAAACCAAAATGACGCAATCAGGTACGCCCTTAGTTGGTGTTGCTATTGTACCACTTCCAGGAGCTAATTATTTGGATATTTCTACTGCTTTTTACAAAGAATTCGAACGTTTAAAAAAGGATTTACCAAAAGATATTAAACTTAATATTGCGATTGACAATACTATTTTTGTAAAAAAATCAGTTATCGAAGTTGCTGAAACATTGGGAATTTCAATAATTCTGGTGATTTTGATTATCTATTTATTCTTCAGGGATTGGGCGATTGCCTTTAGACCATTAATTGATATTCCTGTTTCATTAATTGCTACTTTCTTTATCATGTGGCTTTTCGGGTTTTCCATCAATGTATTGACTTTATTGGCTATCGTTTTGGCAACAGGATTGGTGGTCGATGATGGAATTGTAGTCACCGAGAATATTTTCAAAAAAGTAGAAGAAGGAATGACGCCTATCGAGGCTGCTATCAAAGGATCTAACGAAATATTCTTTGCGGTAATTTCGATTTCGATAACCTTAGCAGCGGTATTTCTTCCTGTGATTTTCCTCGAAGGATTTGTCGGGCGATTGTTTAGGGAATTTGGCGTCGTCATAGGTGCTGCGGTATTAATTTCGGCTTTTGTATCGTTGACATTAACACCAATGTTAAACGCCTATCTGATGAAAGGCGGTGAACAAAAGAAATCAAAATTCTACATTCGTACAGAACCTTATTTCCAAAAACTAAACAGTGGTTATGCCAGTGCATTAGACCGTTTTATGAAGAAAAAATGGTTGAGTTTCCCTATTTTGATTGCTTGTTTTGGATTAATTTACTTGTTTTTCAACCTTTTGCAAAAAGAAACCGCACCTTATGATGACCGTAGTGGTTTTGTATTGCGTATGTCTACACCAGAAGGTTCTTCTTATGAATATACAGATCGCTTTATGCAGGAAGTATCTCAATTAGTGGATGACTCGATTCCTGGTAAAAAAGTAGCCTTGGTTATCACGTCTCCTGGTTTTGGATCTTCATCCGTAAATAGTGGTTTTATTCGGGTATCATTGGTTCAACCAGATGAAAGAAAAGATTCTCAAAAAGAAATCGCAGAGAAATTAACCAAATGGACCAAACAATATCCAGATGCAAAAACGTCCGTAATTGAGCAACCAACAATTGCCGTAAACAGACGCGGTGGATTGCCGATTCAATACATCATACAAGCGCCAAACTTTAAAAAACTGGAAGAAAAAATTCCTGTTTTTATGGATGAAGTAGCTAAAAACCCAACTTTTGCGGTTAGTGATGTCAATTTAAAATTCAACAAACCAGAAGTTAATGTAACCATTGACCGAGAAAAAGCCGAAAGTTTAGGAATTTCAGTTATTGATATTGCGCAAACCTTACAGCTTTCCTTGAGCGGGCAACGTTTTGGTTATTTCATGAGAAATGGAAAACAGTATCAGGTTATTGGACAATTTGACCAAAAAGACCGTTCGAAACCATTGGATTTAACGTCAATGTATGTCAAAAATAATTTGGGACAATTAATCCAAATGGACAATGTGGTAACTATTGAAGAAAAAAGTAATCCGCCACAATTGTACCACAACAACCGATACATGGCAGCAACTGTTTCTGCAGGTCTCGCTCCAGGCAAAAGTATCAGCGATGGAATTGATGCGATGAACGAAATTAAAGCTAAAGTTCTTGACGATACCTTTACCACCGATTTAGGTGGAGAATCCAGAGATTTTGTTGAAAGTAGTTCGAATACTGCTTTTGCATTTGGATTGGCTTTAGTATTAATATTTTTGATTCTGGCAGCACAATTTGAAAGCTTTATTGATCCTTTTATTATTATTTTAACCGTTCCAATGGCCGTTGCAGGAGCACTATTCTCATTATGGTTGTTTGACCAGACTTGGAATATTTTCAGCCAAATTGGAACCGTAATGCTTATTGGTTTGGTAACCAAGAACGGAATCTTAATTGTCGAATTTGCAAACCAGCTTCGAGAACAAGGAAAACCGAAAATGGAAGCTATTTTAGAAGCTTCGGAAGCGAGATTGCGACCTATTTTAATGACAAGTTTGGCTATTTCATTAGGAGCATTACCAATTGCTATGTCACTTGGAGCAGCTTCAACCAGTAGAATTGGAATGGGAGTTGTAATTGTTGGAGGAACTATTTTCTCTTTGGTTTTAACGTTATTCGTTATTCCTGCAATGTATTTAATGTGGTCTAAAGCCAGAAAACATTATCCTGAGTTTGATCATATTGAAGAATATGAAAAAGAAGTTAAATAATTTGAATGGAACGCTGATGACGCGAATTAAATAGATTTACCGAATTTTTATATAAAATTCATTGATTCGTGGCTAAAAAATATAATTATGACACATACTAAAATACTATTTCAGAGCTTTATACTACTCTTATTTTGTGTAGCTAAAACCAATGCGCAAGAAGTTTTGACATTGGAAAGCGCAGTAAAAATTGCATTGGAAAACAATTACGAAATAAAAATTGCCACCAACAATTTAACGATTGAAAAAACAAATGTAGCCATTGGAAATGCGGGAATGTTGCCCACAGTTACTGCAACAGTTGTGGATAACAACAGCATTCAGAATAGTTCACAAACGCGTCAGGACGGAACAGAAACCGAATTAGACAATGCCAAAAACAATAGTTTAACGTATGGTGTCGGATTAGATTGGACTATTTTTGATGGAATGAGAATGTTTGCCAGACTGGATCAGTTGAAAGAATTGCAAAAATTAGGTGAAGCACAATTAAAACTGACAGTAATCACACGAATTAGCGACGTGAATGCTGCATATTACAATTTGGTTCAACAACAGCAGCAATTGTCCGCTTTGGATTCTACAATTGTTATTTCAAACCAGCGATTGACTTTGGCACAAAACAGATTTACCATTGGAAAAGCCTCTAAATTAGAAGTTTTGAATGCTCAAGTAGATTTGAATACCGATCAGGTTGCATTGTTAAGACAAAAAGAATTGTATGCTAATAGCAAGATTTTATTAAACCAACTATTGGCCAGAGATGTTGCCACTGATTTCAAAGTAATTGATCAACTTCAAGTAGATGGATTATTGTTACTGCCGGAACTTACTGCCTTAGCTGAAAAACAAAACCCACAATTAGAAGCCCAGATTATTAATAAAAGAGTAGCCGAATTAGAATTAAAACAAATTAAAGCGGCACGTTATCCTACTGTTCGAGTAAATACCGCCTACAATTTTTCAGAAAGTCAATCGAGTCTTGGGTTTGTGGCACAAGCACAATCCAGAGGTTTGAACTATGGTTTTAGTGCTTCCTTAAATATATTTGATGGTTTTGCACAGCACCGAAATGAGAAAATTGCCAAAATTCAAATTGAAAATTCTAAATTAAATATAGATCAGCAAAATTTAGCTTTAAACTCACAATTAGCTACTTCCTATCAAACGTATTTAACTAATTTAGAATTGATTGCTTTAGAAGAAAAAAATGAATCGATTGCGAAACAAAATCTAAATATTACTTTAGACAAATTCAGAATTGGGACGATAACTACTTTAGAATTCAGAACCGCTCAATTGAATTATGTGAATGCCAAAGTGCGTTACAGCAATGCTCAATTTCAAGGAAAATTATCTGAAATTGCGCTTCGAGAATTAGCAGGAAATCTTAATTTTTAATTTACTTTTGCTAAAAATAGTATCTTAAATGGTTTCATATAATACAAAAGACTGGTTTACTTTTATTTTTCGTTTCCACAAAGCGGACACTTTTAGAACATTAATGCCAATAATGCTCGCTATTGGAATTTATTCTGGAGTTATCGGTTATTTAGAGGTTGAATATTGGAAATTAGCTGACAACAGTTATGTAAAGAATATTACAATCATGCACGGAATGCTTGGATTCGTGATTTCATTATTGCTTGTTTTCAGAACCAATACTGCTTATGACCGTTGGTGGGAAGGACGCAAAATGTGGGGTGCTTTAGTAAACAACAGTCGTAATTTTGCCATTAAATTATCGGCAATATTGCATGATGAAAAAGATCGCAAATACTTCCGAAAAATGATTCCCGGTTATGCTTCCATTTTGCATAAACATTTGAATGATAATGATACCAGCAAACAATTGTTTGAAGATGTCGATTTAGAAATAGATCATCACAAGCACAAACCCAATCAAGTCGCTAAAATGTTATTTCAGAAGATTAATGATTTATACGATTCCAAAAAAATAACTGGTGATCAACTGATTATTTTAAACGAAGAAGTAAAATCATTTACTGATATTTGTGGTGCTTGCGAACGAATCAAAAACACGCCTATTCCCTACTCCTACAGTGCTTTCCTTAAAAAATTCATCTTCTTTTATGTTATGACACTGCCTTTTGGATATTCTTTTAGTTTGGGTTATTATGTTGTTCCTGTTGTCGTATTTATTTTTTATGTTTTGGCGAGTTTAGAGCTAATTGCTGAGGAAATTGAAGATCCTTTTGGAAGCGATGAGAATGATTTACCAACTCATAAAATTGCGGAGAACATCAAAAAACATGTGGAAGAATTAATTTAAATTTTGTTAAACAGTGTTCCGGTTCTAATTATTTTCATTAAATTTAAGCTTTGCCTTTTTAAAGTTTAAAACTATGAATAGTAACCGCGCTTTTATAAATCCACCGCATTTATCAAACGAGAAATCGTTAAAAACATTAGTTGAAAACAGAACCGTTTACTCTTTAAACCATTGTGAACTGAACCTTTTTGAAACGTATGAATCTTCGGCATTAGTTCCTTTGAAATTCAATGATTTGGTCGTTACAAGCATGTTGCGAGGCAAAAAAATAATGCATCTTTTTGACGATCCAAGTTTTGTCTATTTACCGGGCGAAACCGTTGTGATTCCTTCTAATGTGGAAATGAAAATCGATTTTCCGGAAGCTTCAAAAAACAATCCGACACAGTGTTTGGCCTTGGCGATAGACCAAACTAAAATTACCGATACTTTACAGTTTTTAAACGAACGCTACCCAAAAGAAGGAAAAGACCAATTCTGGCAATTGAATTACCAAAATTATTTCTTTTACAACAATGTGGAATTGGCAACGACGATTAATAAATTGATCAAAGAATGCATGAGCACTTCAATTACTAAAGATGCTTTGGCCGATTTGACTTTGCAGGAATTATTAATTCGAATTATTCAGACACAAACTGCAAAAGCAATAGACGACGGTTTATTTGCCAATCCAAAAAATCCTATTACACAAGTCGTAGAATTCATCCGATTGAATTTGAAGGAAAATATAAGCATGAAACATTTGAGCGAGAAAGCCTGCATGAGTACAACTTCTTTCTATCGTTTTTTCAAAAGAGAATTAGGTATGAGCCCTATAGAATTTGTGATTAGCGAAAAAATGAAATGCGCCAAACAGTTGCTAAAAAACCCTTCGATACAAATCAATGAGGTTTGTTACTTATCAGGATTTGAAGATTGTAATTACTTCATTCGTTTGTTTAAAAAACATGAAGGAATTACCCCAAAACAATATCAATTACTGTACGTAAACTAGATTATTCAATAAATGTCACTGGCTCAAGCGATAATTCTTCTTCCGGAGTAAAAATTCTATATTCAATTCGGAATGTTTTTTTCAATGGCGTTTCTAAGGAAAATCCTCCCACTCCAAACGCATCAATTACATCCAAAGTAAAATGAGCATGTTTCCAATATTCGAATAAATCTTTATCAACCCAAAATTCAGTTTCTTCAATTGTACCAATACATACATCACCCATTCGCTGATAAAATCCGCCTTTTTCAAAACATTGTGGCTGCGTTCCCTCGCAACATCCTCCCGCTTGATAGAACATTAAATCACCGTGTTTTTCCTTTAGGATCTTGATTAATTCTATTGCTTTTTCTGTGGCATCAATTCTTTTTATCATTTTTTTTAATTTAAAATAAAACCTGACAAATTATACAATCTGCCAGGTTTATGATTAACCAATAATCAGTAATTAACTAAAAGAAACCTAATTTCTTTTTGTCATAAGAAATCAGCATGTTTTTTGTCTGACGATAGTGTCCAAGCATCATTTTATGGTTTTCACGACCAATACCTGATTGTTTATAACCTCCAAAAGGGGCTCCCGCAGGATAAGAATGGTACTGATTAATCCAAACACGACCTGCTTGAATCGCTCTTGGAACCTGATAAATTTCGTGTGCATCACGTGTCCAAAGTCCAGCTCCCAAACCATACATCGTATCATTTGCAATAGCGATAGCTTCTTCAGTAGTTTTGAAAGTGGTAACTGCTAAAACCGGTCCAAAAATCTCTTCTTGAAAAATACGCATTTTATTGTGTCCTTTGAAAAGCGTTGGTTTGATATAATAACCTCCGGCTAAATTTCCTTCCAAATGATTTTCTTCGCCTCCAATTAAAACTTCCGCACCTTCTTCTTTTCCTAATTTTATGTAAGTCAGGATTTTTTCTTTTTGAACCAAAGAAGCCTGTGCTCCCATCATAGTGGTTCTGTCTAAAGGATTTCCTAATTTGATTGCAGCTGTTCTTTCAATTACTCGCGCGATGAATTTATCATAAATATCTTCGTGAACTAATAATCTGGATGGACAAGTACAAATTTCTCCTTGATTCAAAGCAAACATTACCGCACCTTCAATTGCTTTGTCAAAGAAATCATCATCAGCATCACCAACGGACTTCATGAAAATATTTGGAGATTTTCCTCCAAGTTCTAAAGTTACCGGAATAATATTTTCAGTAGCATATTGCATCACTAAACGACCGGTTGTTGTAGAACCTGTAAAAGCAGCTTTTGACACTTTTTTATTGGTTACCAAAGCTCTTCCTAGTTCAGCACCAAAACCATTAACAATATTTATAACACCTGGAGGCAAAATATCACCAATCAATTCCATCAAAACCATAATAGAGATCGGCGTACTTTCTGCTGGTTTTAAAACCACGGTATTTCCTGCCGCTAATGCTGGCGCTAGTTTCCAAACAGCCATTAAAATAGGGAAATTCCAAGGAATAATTTGAGCAATTACTCCCAAAGGCTCGCTTAAAGCTATAGAAACAGTTTGGGAATCTAATTCGGCGATGGAACTTTCCTCAGCACGAATTACACCTGCAAAATATCTGAAGTGATCAATTGCCAAAGGCATATCGGCTGCTAAAGTTTCACGAATGGCTTTTCCGTTGTCAATAGTTTCCACAGTTGCAAGATATTCGAGGTTATCTTCCATAACCTGAGCAATTTTATTCAATAAATTACTGCGTTCTGTAACAGATGTTTTTCCCCATGTCTGGAAAGCTTCATACGCAGTATCAACAGCTAAATCTAAATCTACTTTAGTGGAATGCGCAGCTCTTGTAAATACTTTCCCGTCAACCGGAGAAACTACGTCAAAATACTGCCCACCTATTGGAGCAACAAATTTGCCACCTATATAATTATCATATGTTGCCTTAAAATCAGGTCTTTTTACCACGTTATCCATGTCGTTATCTTTTTATGTTTTATCAAATATACCTTCATCCTTATTCTTAGAATAGCACAATTCATTCAACTAATAGCATTAAATTTTCATATTTGTTTTTTTAACCTAAATTTACTATTTAATTCATATTTATTTATAACTAATACTATTGAATTCTTATTTTAAATTCTTACTTAATACACCAAATCAGTTATAAAAAACCAAAAAAATTGTTTCTTTCTCCAAACTGCAATCCTTATATTTGCATTCTCATTAAAATTGACAGATGAAAATATCTTACAACTGGTTAAAACAATTCATTAAAATAGACTGGAAATCCGAAGAAACTGCAGCACTACTAACCGATTTAGGTCTGGAAGTAGAGATTGTTGACAAATACCAATCGGTAAAAGGCGGATTAGAAGGCATTGTTGTGGGACATGTTCTTACTTGTATCCAACATCCGGATGCCGACAGATTAAAAATAACTACCGTAGATTTAGGAAATGGCGTTCCTGTACAGATTGTTTGCGGTGCCAGTAATGTTGCTGCGGGACAAAAAGTACCAGTCGCTACAATTGGAACTACATTATACGATAAGGAAGGGGTTGCTTTCTCAATCAAAAAAGGAAAAATTCGCGGACAGGAAAGTCACGGAATGATTTGTGCCGAAGATGAATTAGGTCTTGGTGAAAGCCATGATGGAATTATGATATTGGACGATGCATTAATGCCTGGAACTCCTGCTGCAACGGTTTTCAAAATTGAAAATGACGAAGTTTTCGAAATTGGTTTAACACCCAATCGTGCCGATGCAATGAGTCATTTAGGGACTGCACGTGATTTGAGAGCAGGAATGTTGCAAAGCGGTGTAAACGTAGAATTGATTACACCATCAGTGAGCAATTTCAGAGTGGATAAAAGAACTTTGAAAATTGATATTGACGTAAAAGAACCTAAACTAGCTCCAAGATATTGCGGAGTGACAATTTCTGGCATTGAAGTAAAACCTTCACCAGCTTGGTTGCAAAACAGATTGAAAGCTATTGGATTGAATCCAAAAAACAATATTGTCGATGTCACTAATTACGTTTTGCACGAATTAGGTCAGCCGCTTCACGCCTTTGACGCTTCAAAAGTTAACGGTAAAATAGTAGTTCAAACACTTCCTGCTGGAACAAAATTCACTACTCTTGACGATATTGAAAGAACCTTACACGAAGAGGATTTAATGATTTGCGACGAGAAAGGACCTTTGTGTATTGCAGGGGTTTTTGGCGGAAAAAAATCTGGAGTCTCAGAAAGTACCAATTCTATATTTTTAGAAAGTGCTTATTTCAATCCCGTAAGCATTCGTAAAACTGCCAAAAGACATCAATTAAACACTGATGCTTCTTTCCGTTTTGAAAGAGGAATTGACCCAACCATCACTGAATATGCATTGAAACGTGCTGCTTTATTGATTCAAGAGGTTGCCGGCGGAGAAATAACATCAGATGTTGTTAATGTCTACCCAAAGAAAATTGAGGACTTTTCTGTGTTTTTAAACTTCAGTAAAGTAGCTAAAATTATTGGACAGGAATTACCAAAAGATACTATTAAGAAAATATTAGTTTCATTAGACATTAAAGTAAACAGCGTTTCAGATGCAGGATTAGGATTAACTATTCCTTCTTACCGCGTTGACGTACAAAGAGAAATAGATGTTATTGAAGAAATATTGAGAGTATACGGATACAACAACATTAATTTTTCTAAAAAACTAAATGCTACGGTTTCTAATTCTCCAAGAAACGAAGACTACAAAATACAAAATGTGATTGCTACGCAGTTAAATTCTCAAGGATTTAATGAAATGATGGCAAACTCATTGACTACTGCATCTTATGTTGAGCTTTCTGAAGTATTGAATCCTGCAAACAACGTGACAATGTTAAATCCGTTAAGTGCTGATTTAGCTACTATGCGTCAATCATTGTTGTTTTCCGGACTAGAAGCAATCTCATATAATATCAATCGCAAAAATACTGATTTGAAATTATTTGAATTTGGAAAAACGTATCATAACTATCTTGCCGGTTACGAAGAGAAAAAGCATTTAACTTTATTCCTTTCCGGAAATAGAAATCAAGAAAATTGGACTAGCGCTCAAAAACCATCTGATTTCTTTTTATTCAAAGGATATGTAAATGGAATTCTTTCCAGATTAGGGATTCAAAAAACACAAAATGTACCTGTAACTTCGGATGTGTTTTCTGAGGGGATTGCTATTAGCGTTGGAACCGAAATACTGGTAGAGTTAGGAGTAGTTAAAAAATCAATATTAAAACATTTCGGAATCAAACAAGAAGTATTTTTTGCAGATTTTAACTGGGCTTTGATTTTGAAATTGATTTCAACCAAGATAAAATATACTGAAATTCCTAAATACCCTGAAGTTCGTAGAGATTTAGCGTTGCTAATTGATCAAAACGTGACCTATGACAGTATTTACAATATTGCACGCCAAACAGAGAAAGCACTCTTAAAAGACATTAATTTATTTGATGTGTATGAAGGGAAAAATCTTCCTAAAGGGAAAAAATCATACGCGCTAAGTTTTACTATTCAAGACAGTTCTAAAACTCTGACCGATACGCAAATTGATAAAATTATGAGCAAACTGCAAAATAATTTTGAAACTGAACTTGGAGCCAGCTTACGATAATAGCTCTTTTTACATACTATAAAATCCCAATTCTAAAATTTAGAATTGGGATTTTTTTATACAAAAAAGCCCTGCAAGTTGCAGGGCTCTTAAGACTAACAAAATATCAACCTCTAATCCAAAAATTATTGTTTAGGCAATACTACAGCGTCAATCACGTGAATCACACCATTTGATTGATTAACATCTGCAATTGTCACTTTAGCTTTATTCATATTCTCATCTGTAATGTATAAATCTTTTCCTTGCATCCAAGCTGTCAAAGTTCCACCACTTACTGTTTTCATTGTAGCTTTTCCATTACCCATTTTAATAGCTTTTGCTATATCAGATGCGTTCATTTTTCCTGCTACAACATGATACGTAAGGATTGTTTGTAATGTTTTTAAGTTTTCTGGTTTTAATAATGTCGTTACAGTTCCAGCAGGCAATTTGTCAAACGCGGCATTTGTTGGGGCAAAAACGGTGAATGGTCCTTTACTTTGTAATGTTTCAACTAATCCTGCTGCAGTTACTGCCGCAACTAAAGTTGTGTGATCTTTTGAATTAACAGCATTCTCAACAATATTTTTAGATGGATACATGGCAGCACCACCAACCATAACTGTTTTTTGAGCGAATGAAGTTGCTCCTAATACTACTGTAAATAATGCAATGGATAAAAATTTTCTAGTTTTCATAAAATCTATTTTTTAAGTTATATAATTTCATTTACGGTGTTTAATTACGTTTGGTTTTAAAAAATGAAATTATTTTTAAAATTTAATTTTTTAAAATGTGATCAAATAGATATTAGTTCTAATTAGCCCCGATGGCAGCAAGTATCCTTTTTATTGTGTTATACAAAAGTTGATTTTTAAAATAAGTTTTCTGCACAATAAAAAGATACTGCGTACAGCGGGAGGATTGCGGATAATAAATTAAAATGTTCTGCTCCTAAAAAATAAAGCACAAAAAAAAAGCCCCGCAAATTGCGGGGCTTTCTATATTCAAAAAATTTCAAGAAATTATTTTTTCTCTGATTTTTCCATTTTAGCTTTCAATGCAGCTAACATATCATTGTTATCACCTAAAGTTGCAGCTGGTGCATTTGTAGATGAATTAGATGAAGTGTTTTCAGAAGCTGATTTCACATTTTTCTCTTCTTCTTCACGGAAGATAGCAGTGTGAGATGCAACTACTCTTTTGAATTCTTTGTTGAATTCGATTACTTTGAAATCAGCTGAATCACCTTTTTTCAATTTCTTTCCGTCTTCTTTTTCAAGGTGACGAGTAGGAATGAAAGCAACGATATCATCTCCGAATTCTACAGTAGCTCCTTTGTCAACGATTTCAGAAATTTCACCTGTGTGGATAGTTCCAACTGCGAAAGAATCTTCATATTGATCCCAAGGATTAGCAGTAGTTTGTTTGTGACCTAAAGATAATTTACGTCCATCAACATCTAATTCTAATACTACTACGTCAAGTTTTTCACCAACGTTTACAAATTCAGATGGGTGTTTGATTTTCTTAGTCCAAGATAAGTCAGAAATGTAAATTAATCCATCAATTCCTTCTTCTAATTCTACGAAAATTCCAAAGTTTGTAAAGTTTCTAACGATACCTGTATGTTTAGAACCTACTGGGTATTTAGCAGTGATATCAGTCCAAGGATCTTGAGACAATTGTTTGATACCTAATGACATTTTACGGTCATCTCTATCTAAAGTTAAGATAACAGCTTCAACAACATCACCTACTTTTACGAAATCTTGAGCAGAACGTAAATGAGTAGACCAAGACATTTCAGAAACGTGGATTAAACCTTCAACACCTTCAGCAACTTCGATGAAAGCACCGTAATCAGCGATTACAACTACTTTACCTTTTACTTTATCACCAATTTTTAAGTTAGCATCTAAAGCGTCCCATGGGTGAGCGTTTAATTGTTTCAATCCTAATTGTATTCTTGTTTTTTCGTCATCGAAATCAAGGATTACAACGTTTAATTTTTGATCTAATTCAAGAACTTCAGATGGGTGGTTGATTCTAGACCAAGAAAGGTCAGTAATGTGAATCAATCCATCAACACCACCTAAGTCAATAAAGACACCATAAGAAGTAATGTTTTTAACAACACCTTCTAATACTTGTCCTTTTTGCAATTGACCGATGATTTCTTTTTTCTGGATTTCGATATCCGCTTCAATAAGCGCTTTATGAGAAACAACAACATTTTTGAATTCGTGGTTGATTTTTACCACTTTGAATTCCATCATTTTGTTTACATATACATCGTAGTCTCTAATTGGTTTAACATCAATTTGAGATCCTGGTAAGAAAGCTTCAATTCCGAAAACGTCAACGATCATACCACCTTTAGTTCTGCATTTTACAAAACCATTAACGATTTCTCCTGTTTCGTTAGCCGAAATAACTCTATCCCATGATTTGATAGTACGTGCTTTTCTGTGAGATAATACTAATTGACCAGTTTTGTCCTCACGGATGTCAATTAATACTTCAACAGTATCACCTACTTTTAATGCTGGGTTGTAACGGAATTCGTTTAATGAAATAACACCTTCCGATTTTGCGTTGATATCAACGATAACGTCTCTATCTGTAATTCTAACAACTACACCATCTACAACTTCTTCTTGATCAGTAGCGATAAATGTTTTTGAAACTAGTTCTTCGAATTCTAATAAGTTTTTCTCATCAACTGCATCAATACCTTCTTCGAAATTGTGCCAGTTAAAATTTGCTAAAAACTCTTCTTGTGATTTTAATTGTTCAGACATGCTGATTAAAAATTTGTATTCTGTATTTTCTCGAGTTTCTTAATGTGCTAGAAAACAACAGAAGTTGTTTGTATAATTAGTTGAACCCTAAAGGAAACTCTTATTCACCAAAAGGACTGCAAAAGTAACACATTTATCTTAAATAGCAAAATTTTACAGACAAGATAATCGATTGATAATCAGGAGCGAATTAATTGGCTTTTTTGCAGGCAAAGTTCCCGCTATCGCCTTTATCTCTCCTCTCGTCCCAAAAGACGAGATGCGAGGATATCAGCTCCATCGGGGCTAGATAGGTTTTACCTTGATTTTTCAGCATAAAAAAACCCGATATCGTATAAAAATATCGGGTTCTATACTATTTCAATCCTGTTTTAGTGACTTACATTTTCAACATCCATAGGATTGTGTTTGTGCTTGAACAAAACTGCAAATGCAACGGCAATTATCAATGCGTAAATTGCAAAAGCCAGCCAAATTGTATGCCAGTCTTTCATAAAAATTACTTTACTAAACAATCCATCGGCAGTAATTGAATTCCCTTGACCGGTAACAAATTCCAACATTTTTGGATTAGTTGTTTCTGTTTCAAGGAAACCAGCCAAATCAGTAGTATTATTAAATGATTTTGTAAAATATTTATCAATAGCCCATCCCGAAGTAAAACTTCCCAAAACTGCTCCAAAACCATTGGTCATCATCATAAACAAACCTTGTGCTGAGGAACGATTTTTAGGGTCTGTATTCGTTTCGACAAATAATGATCCTGAGATATTAAAGAAATCAAATGCCATTCCGTAAACCACACAAGACATAATAATCATCCATAAACCACTTGTTGGATTTCCGTAAGCAAATAATCCAAAACGCAATACCCAAGCAAGCATACTAATTAACATCACTTGTTTGATACCAAAACGTCTTAGAAAAAAAGGAATAGCAAGAATAAATAAGGTTTCCGAAATTTGAGAAATTGACATTATAATAGTTGAATATTCCACAACAAATGAATCAGCATATTTTGGAAAATGTTTGAACTCATCTAAGAAAACATCTCCATACGCATTTGTCAATTGCAAAGCGCCTCCTAAAAACATCGAGAAAACAAAAAACAAAGCCATCTTATAATCAGCAAATAATTTAAACGATTCTAACCCTAATGTTTCCATGATAGAAGCATTCTCTTTAGACAAACGTTGCGGCTTACACTTTGGCAAAGTGAAGGAATAAATCCCTAGAAATACTGCCGCTAAACCTGCTATATAAAACTGATATTCTGTTGATTTGTTTCCCGTTAAATTAGTAATCCACATCGCAACAATAAAACCTATTGTTCCCCAAACCCGAATTGGTGGAAAATTTTTAATAATATCTTTATTGTTTAATTTGAGTGCATTATACGATATAGAATTGCTCAAAGCAATCGTTGGCATATAAAAACACATCGCCAAAAGCATAATATAGATAAAGGTATTGGGAGTGGTAACTTGAGGAATATAGAATAAAACCGCAGCATATAGAATATGTAGCGTTCCATATAATTTTTCAGCATTTATCCATCTGTCAGCGATAATCCCCGTTAGTGTTGGCATAAATAATGAAGCAATTCCCATAGTCCCAAAAACCAACCCAAATTGAGTTCCTTCCCAGTTTTTTGTGCCAAACCAGTAATTTGCAATGGTAATCAGCCAAGCTCCCCAAACAAAAAACTGAAGAAAGCTCATTATTACCAATCTATTTTTAATTCCCATGAGATGAATTGTTTTTTATTTTTAAAAATTAACAAGGCGTAAATCTACTATTAAAAATGAGATCTGCAAATAATTATGCCGTTTTAGTAATTTCATTTACCAATTCCAACACAAGCTCGAATTGTTCCTCACGATTCAAATGCGAATTATCAATTTCTATAGCATCTTCCGCCATAACCAAAGGGGAATCCTTACGGTGCGTGTCAATGTAATCGCGTTCTTCTACATTTGCCAAAACTTCATCAAAAGTTACTGTATCACCTTTTTTAACTAACTCATCGTAACGCCTTTGCGCTCTAGTAGTTGCGCTTGCTGTCATGAAAATTTTAAGCTCTGCATCCGGAAAAACTACAGTCCCAATATCTCTTCCGTCCATTACTATTGCTTTGTCTTTTCCCATTTCTTTTTGCTGTTCGACTAATTTGGCACGAACTTCAGAAACTTCAGCTACTTTACTCACAAAACTAGAAACTTCAATCGTTCTAATTTCTGTTTCAACATTTACTTCATTCAAATACATTTCGGCAAAACCTAAATCAGCATTAAATTTGAATTGCAATTTTATATTTGGCAAACTGTTAATTAATGTTTGTTTATCAAAAGAATCCGCATTTATGTACCCGTTTTGCATGGCAAATAAAGCTACGGCACGGTACATTGCTCCAGTATCAACGTAAATATATCCTAAATGATTCGCAAGTTGTTTGGCCAACGTGCTTTTTCCTGTCGATGAAAATCCGTCAATTGCGATGATAATTTTTTTCAAAATATTGTATTTAAATTTTAATAATTAATCAAACTGTCCTTCCATAATTTTCAAAAGAGAAAATTATTCTTGAAAGTTAATGGTTAACCCAAAAAGACTTGTATTTCCTGCCAATGTGTATCTGGAATACGAATAATTGAATTTCAACTTATTCAATTTAAGTCCGAAACCTAATGAAACTCCCGAAAAATTACGTTGTTCCTGAAGTCGTAATTCCTCTGCTCTTCGAAAATTATATCCCACACGCAAATTAAATGCTTTTTTTGGAAAAAGCTCTGCTCCTACAATTACATGTCGCAACGCATTATTTACAAATGAAATTTTTTCTTCAGTCTCCGTTCCGTCAAATGATGATTCTGCCCTGACCGGATTTGAAAAAGCTATATTCCATTGCTGCAAATTTTCCAAAGTAAGATGCCAACGAATAGGCACATTTTCTAATTCTTGCGAAACGCCAGCAATTATTTCGAGTGGCAGTTTTTCATTTGTACCATTATAAGTAGAAAATTGAGTCCCAATATTTCGAATGGCCAAACCCCAATTTACATCATTTTTTTCATCTATAAAAAGTGCCCCAATATCAATTGCTCCACCTAAGGAATTATAACTTTCCAAGGTAGAAGAAATTAATTTGGCACTGGCACCTAAATGAATATTGGTATAGGGAATGTTATAGGCATACCCAAAAGAAAGGGCAATTTCACTTCCGGTAAATTCTGAGGTTGGTTGACCGTTTTCGTCATAGCCTTCAAAATTGCCATAGTTCACATAATTTACTCCTGCTTGAAAAGTTTGCAAATGTCGATCATACGTGTAAGCATAAGAAGCCGTTCCGTATGTTACTTCCTTGAAATAGCTTCCATAATTTAAAGCCAAATGGTTGTCCATTTCAGCATTTATGGTTGCTGGATTAAAATGGGCCTGATTGACATCATCATCATAAATAGTGATTACTTTTCCTCCCAATGCCGCTTGTCTTGGCGAAGTGACCAAATTCAAAAACTGAAAGGTATACTTACCTCCTATTTGACTGTAAGACACAGAACAAATGAAAAAAGAGGTGTATAATAAAAGTTTTTTTAACATGCTTTAAAGTGCAACTTATGTAAGGTAAAACGTAAATGCGAAGATAAAATTATAAATACAATAAATGGCAACTTTAAAACCCGTAATTACAAATAAAAATTCCAAATTCTAAGCACTGAAAATCAGGTTTTAGAATTTGGAATTTTAAAATATTGAATTAATTTTTATTTTAAATCCTTGGCATTTTTCACTTTCTGATCAGTCAAAGCATATTTCAATACTTCGCTCATTTCCTTCACATAATGAAAAGAAAGTCCTTCCAGATATTCTGGTTTTATTTCATCAATATCACTTTTGTTTTCGTGACAAAGAATAATTTCTTTGATATTCGCTCTTTTTGCCGCCAAAATCTTTTCTTTGATTCCGCCTACTGGCAAAACTTTCCCACGCAATGTGATTTCTCCTGTCATTGCCAAGTTTTTCTTCACACGTTTTTGTGTAAACAGCGAAACTAATGATGTCAACATTGCAATACCGGCACTTGGACCGTCTTTTGGAGTAGCACCTTCAGGAACGTGCAAGTGAATATTATATTTAGAAAGCATCTCTGAATCCAATCCTAAAAGTTTCGCATTTGCCTTGATATATTCTAAAGCAATGGTTGCTGATTCTTTCATTACCGTACCTAAGTTTCCGGTTATGGTCATAGTTCCTTTTCCAGGAGAAAGCAACGATTCTATAAACAGAATGTCACCCCCAACAGAAGTCCAAGCCAAACCAGTTACCACTCCGGCAACATCATTGTTCTCGTATTTATCTCTTTCCAATCTTGGAACACCAAGTGTTTTTATGATATCTTCGTCGGTAACTTTTTTGTTATACTCCTCTTCCATCGCAACAGATTTGGCTGCATTACGGATTACTTGAGCAATTTTAGCTTCAAGACCACGAACACCTGATTCACGTGTGTATCCTTCGACGATTTTCTCTAATTGTTTTTTTCCAATAGTCAAATCTTTAGTTGTCAAACCGTGTTCTTTCAATTGTCTTGGAAACAAATGCTGACGCGCAATTTCTACCTTTTCTTCAATCGTATAGCCTGACATTTTGATGATTTCCATTCTGTCTTTCAACGCAGGTTGAATCGCTGCCATATTATTAGACGTAGCAATAAACATCACTTTAGACAAATCATATCCCATTTCAAGGAAATTATCATAAAAAGAATTGTTTTGTTCCGGATCTAAAACTTCCAATAATGCCGAAGATGGATCTCCTTGATTGCTATTTGATAATTTATCGATTTCATCCAAAACAAAAACTGGATTTGAAGTTCCTGCCTTTTTCAAACTTTGAATGATTCGTCCCGGCATGGCACCAATATACGTTTTTCTATGTCCGCGAATCTCCGCTTCATCACGCAAACCACCAAGCGAAATTCTAACGTATTTTCTACCCAAAGCTTCTGCAATAGAGCGTCCAATTGATGTTTTTCCAACTCCCGGAGGTCCTGTCAAACAAATAATTGGAGATTTCATATCATTTCGCAATTTTAAAACTGCCAAATGTTCTATCATTCTTTTCTTGACGTCTTCAAGACCAAAATGGTCTCTGTCCAATATTTTTTGTGCTTTTTTTAAATCGAAATCATCTTTAGAATATTCGTTCCAAGGCAATTCCAAGAACAACTCTAAATAGTTTCTTTGAATTCCAAAATCAGGCGCTTGCGGGTTCATGCGTCGCATTTTAGACAATTCTTTATCGAAATGTTTTTTAGTTTTTTCGTCCCAGTTTTTAGTCAAAGACTTCTGCAACATTTCGTCCATTTCTTCTTCCTGAGAAACGCCACCCAATTCTTCCTGAATGGTTTTCATTTGTTGGTGAAGGAAATATTCGCGTTGTTGTTGGTCTAAATCAAAACGAACTTTAGATTGAATGTCATTTTTCAATTCGAGTTTTTGCAACTCAACATTCATATAACGCAACGTTTCTAAAGCTCTATTTTTCAATTCATTAATTGCTAATAAATCTTGTTTCTCTTCAACAGACAAGTTCATATTAGAAGTAACAAAATTGATCAAGAAGGATTGACTCTCAATATTTTTGATGGCAAAGGTTGCTTCGCTTGGAATATTTGGACTTTCTTTAATGATTTGAATCGCTAATTCCTTGATTGAATCCAGAATTGCTACAAATTCAGTATCGTTTTTCTTAGGTCTTTTTTCAGGAACTTCCTTAATTTTTGCAGTAATGTATGGCGTTTCAGAAACAACTGAATCAATTTCAAAACGCTTTTTACCTTGAAGAATTACTGTGATATTGCCATCAGGCATTTTTAGCACACGTAAAATGCGGGCTACAGTTCCTATTGCATGAATATCGTCTTTGGTTGGATCTTCGTCTTCTTCATTTTTTTGGGCAACAACTCCTATCGTTTTACCGGCAGCATTAGCGTCATTGATTAATTTTATTGATTTATCTCGCCCAGCAGTAATTGGTATAACAACCCCAGGAAATAAAACCATATTTCGCAACGGTAAAATAGCCAATGATTCCGGTAAAGCTTCATTATTCATTTCCTCCTCGTCTTCAGGAGTCAAAAGTGGAATTAAATCTGCTTCCGAATCAAATTCTTGAAGTGACAGATTGTCAATAGTAAGTATTTTATGATTTGACATATATTATTTAAGTCTTTTTGTCATTAAAAATTTTCATTTATTAAGCAAATATAAGGATCATGCCGTTTATTTTGAATAAAATCGACATCTGACATGTATAATTCACTTCCTACTAAAAGAGACAATCATTATGCCAAAATAAAAATTAAATCTGTTTATTCTTTGGCAAAAAAACAATGTTTCTAAGGTTAGAATAATTTTATAATTTAAATAATATTGAACTCTATTTTAAAAAAATATAATTTAGTTTTATAAAAGTGTAACAAACGTGAAAAGGTCGAGTCCTTATAATAAACTAAAATCAGCTGTTTGAGTTTAACCAACCATAATATCGAAGAATTAATCTTGCTCTGCAGGCAAAAAAATCAAAAAGCACAGTGTGAACTTTACAATCGCTATGCGAAAGCGATGTATAATGTGTCCTTTCGGATTGTCAAAGATGTTCATTTTGCTGAAGATGTAATGCAGGAAGGTTTTTTAAAAGCATTCACTAAGATAAACGACTATAAACAAGAAGTTGCTTTTGGTGCTTGGTTAAAAAGAATAGTCGTGAACTGTAGTATCGATTTTTACAAAAAAAATAATCAATTCAAACAAGAAGACTTTGATACTACACTTTATAAAATTGAAGAAAAAGAAACGGCTTTAACTGAAATTACAGATTTCAATGAGTTAAAAGTAAAACAAATTTTAGAGGTCATTAACTCCCTGAAATATAATTACAGAATGGTTTTGACTCTTTTTTTCATCGAAGGTTATGACCAAGAAGAAATCAGCGAAATACTTAATATCAGTTATGCCAATTGCAGAACTACACTCAGCAGAGCCAAGGATTGTTTAAGAAAAAAACTAGAGGAAATATGAAAAAGGAAAATAAAAAACTAGACAAATTATTTGACAAATTTGAAAATCAATGGGACATTGAGACTATTGAAAATCATCATGAGGAACGGTTTTTAAAAAAATTAAAATCTAAGAAATCGAATTGGAAACGTTTCGTTTCTATTGGAATCGCTGCTTCTATCGTAGTTATATTAGGACTTTCAATCTTCAATACTACTCCTAAAAAAACAGAAGAATTGCGATTTGCATCAAAAGAAACCAAACAAACAGATTCTATTTTTACCGTTTTAATTGAAAACGAATTAGAAAAAATAAGAGAGAAAAAATCACCTGAAAATGAAAAAATAATTTCCGATGCGCTCAAACAAATGAGAACATTAGATAGTGATTATGAAAAAATAATTAAGGAATTAGAAACAAATGGAGAAAGCAAGCAAATTATTTATGCGATGATCAGCAATCTTCAAACCCGAATTTCTTTTTTACAAAATGTACTGTTACACATTGAAAACAATGAAAAATTAAATAATATTTCTGATGAAAAAACAATTTAAACTACTCCTATTATTCGTTTTAATTCCATTTTTAGGATTTTCCAATGATCCTGATTATATCCATACCAAACAAAAAAATATTAAAAAAGCTTATTTCGTAAACTCGGATGCAGGTCTATATATCGATAACTCATACGGTAATATTTCAGTAACAACTTGGGACGAAGATAAAACCGAATTGGATATTGTCATAAAAGTGAGTGGTGATAACGAAAATTGGGTCAACCAGCGCATCAACGATATTGATGTTGATATAATTGCACTGAAAGGGATGATTACTGCAAAAACCATTTTAGGAAACTCGAGTTATAAGAGTAATGGCAAAAACAATAGTTTTCAAATTAATTATACGCTCAAAATACCAAAAAATGGAAGTGTAAAACTTCATAATAAATATGGAAATATCACTACATCTGACTTGTTTTCTGATGCTGAAATTAAATGTAAATATGGAAAAATTGCTTTAGGCAGATTATCCGGAAACTCCAGTAACATCCTAGTAGAATATTGTTCTAACTCAAGTATTTCATTTTTAAAAAATGCAACTATTACAGCAAAGTATTCGAATTTGAAAATTGGAGAAGTTGCAAAACTCGATTTAGCTTCTGATTATACGGATGTAGATATTCAAGAAAGTGATGTTGTTAAATACATCAGTAAATACGGAAATATTAAAATTCAGAATGTAAAATCATTAGACGCAACCGGAAATTATCTAACACTCAAAATAGGTGAAATATCCAATAATTTAAAACTGTCCACAAAATACAGTAATGTAGCTATTGGAACTATTAATGCGAAAGCCAACACTGTAAATATTGCCGCTGGTTACACGGGATTAAACATTGGATTTGATGCTAATTATGCTTTTGATTTTAATGTGACTGTAAAATATGCCAATTTTAAATATGACAATGAATTAGAAGTAAATTCTAAAGAAGACTCAAATAACTTAAAAAAATACAGTGGTTTTTATAAGAAAAGAGGAGTTAACAATGTCTCTATAATTTCAGATTACGGAAATGTAATACTAGTAAAAAAACAATAATCTTAAAGCTTTATTTATGAAAAATTCAATCAAATTATTTGTTAGTTGTTCACTATTACTAACTACAATGGCTAATGCGCAATGGTCATCCAATGAAAAAATAAAAGGAAATGGAAAAGTAACTTCTGAAAAAAGAAGCACCGCTTCATATGATGAAATTGCAATAACAGGATTTTTTGATGTCGAATTAGTTTCCGGAAAAGAAGGGAATATTACGATAAAAGGGGAAGAAAACTTATTGTCTTACATTAAAGTCGAGGTTGTCGATCAGGTATTAAAAATTTCTACTGAAAAGAATAAATATATCAGCGTAAGCAAAGGACAACAAATTATCATAACTGTACCTTTCGAGAGTATAAATCAAGTTTCTTTGACTGGTTCTGGTGATGTAATGACTAAAAATAGCATTAAAACGAAATCATTTTCAGCTAAATTGACCGGTTCAGGTGATATGAAATTAGATGTTGAAGCAAATGACTTTGATGTTAATTTAAGTGGTTCAGGAGATATTGTTCTTGCTGGGAAAACTGAAAATTTCAACAGTAATTTAAATGGTTCCGGTGATATTGATGCCGGTGATTTGAAAGCTAAAAACGCTAAGATTACCGTTTCTGGTTCAGGAGACAGTAAAGTTTTTTGCAGTGAAAGTCTTCATGCCAGAGTTTCTGGTTCAGGAGATATTGAATACATTGGAGACCCAAAGAAAAAAGATACGAAAGTAAATGGCTCAGGAGCTATATCGAGAGCCTAATTTTAAAAATAATAACTATTATGAAGGTGTTTTATTAATTTAAAACGCCTTTTTTTGGTACTCTTTTTAATAACAGAATACCCACAACAAAGAATACACCAAGAAATACAATTGCTAACCTTGGACTTCCAGTGATTTGATCGATAATTCCATAGATACACATTCCTATAACAATTCCTATTTTTTCAGCAACATCAAAGAAACTAAAAAAGGAAGCTGTATCATCTGTTTCAGGTAATAATTTAGAATAAGTTGAACGTGATAAAGCTTGAATTCCGCCCATTACAAGTCCTGCAATTCCTGCCATAACATAAAAATGTATTGGCAAAGTAATAAAAAATGCAATTGCACAAAATACTGCCCAAATACAGTTAATTACAATTAAAGTTGGAATATTTCCAAATTTTTCTGAGGCTCTTGAAGTGATAACTGCTCCCAGAACCGCAACTAATTGTATTATCAAAATACAAATAATTAAACCCGTTGTACTTTCTGCTTTAGAGGACCAAGCAATTTCTTGTGCTCCAAAATAAGTGGCAACTAGCATTACCGTTTGTACGGCCATACTGTACACAAAAAAACTTCCTAAATACCGTCTTAATGCAATGTTTTCTTTCAATAAAAACCAAACTTTTTTTAACTCTCTAAAACCGTTAAATACTACATGATGTGTAACTTTACGGTCGGCATTTTTATTCCCTTTTGGCAAATAATAGTACGTGTACTGACTGAATAATATCCACCAAACTCCTACCATAACAAATGAATATCGCATGGCTTTCATGGCTGCTTCTCCATCAGTTCCGGTAATTCCAAAAAGTTTTGGTTTCATTATCATCGCTAAATTGATAATCAATAAAATAACACTTCCAATGTATCCAAATGAATATCCCTTGGCACTAATTTTATCTTGTTGCTCTGCATAAGCAATATCTGGTAAATAGGAATTATAAAAAACTAAACTTCCCCAATACCCAATCAATCCAAAAAAATAAAATGCCAATCCGATGTATATATGTTCAAGATTAAACCAATACAATCCCATACAAGAAAGCGCTCCCAGGTAGCAAAAGAATTTCATAAATGATTTTTTATCCCCCACATAATCTGCAATACCAGACAATAAAGGCGAAATAAAAGCCACTAATAAAAATGCAAAAGCGGTAATAAAGCTAATTAAAGCTGAATTTTTTAGATGCAAGCCAAAAACATCAATGTAGTGATCACGCTCAGAAAATAAAGCTTCATAAAATATTGGAAATACTGCAGATGCAATAGTAAGCGTATAAACTGAATTTGCCCAATCATAAAAAGCCCAAGCATTTAATAATTTTTTACTTCCTTTTTCTAAATCTGCCATGTTTATTTTTTTAGGATACGAATTTATTTATTTTTTGCTAAGAACGATATAAAAAGTAAATATTTATGCATTAACAAATCATAAATGAATAAAGAGATGCATAATAATTATAACTCATATTCAAAAAAAAACAGGCTATCCATTTTAAGGACAACCTGTTTAGATATTTTATAATAAGTTACTATTTGTAAATAACACCAACTTTAGCCGCTAGAGCTTTAGCTTCTGGAATTAATGCTTTTAAGTTTGCAATTCTTGTAGCGTCAGAAGGGTGCGTACTCATAAATTCTGGGGGTGCTTGTCCAGAAGATTGGGCAGCCATTCTAGACCAAAAAGTAATTGATTCGTCTGGATTATACCCCGCAATTGCCATTAAAGTAAGTCCAATTTTATCTGCTTCAGTCTCGTGATTTCTACTAAAAGGAAGCATTACACCAAACTGAGAACCTAATCCATATGCTTGACCCCATATTTGCTGCGTTCGTTCACTTTTACCAGATGTTCCAACAGCTATAACTTGGCCAAGTACCTCTTGAGCTTGTCCGGCACTCATACGTTGCGCACCGTGATTTGCTAAGGCGTGAGAAACTTCATGTCCCATTACAGTCGCTAAACCAGAATCATTTAATGTAACTGGTAAAATCCCTGAATAAACAACAATTTTCCCTCCTGGCATACACCAAGCGTTCACTTCTTTATTGTCAATTAATTTATATTCCCAACGGTAATCTTGCAAATATTGTGCTTGACCTAAATAAATTAAATATTTTTCTGCAGCAGCTTTAATTCTCATCCCTACAGTTTCAACTTTTCTAGCATCGGCAGTTCCGGTAATTACCTTATTTTCTTTTAAGAAAGTTCCATATTGTTGAAACGATGTTGGAAACAACTCACTATTAGAAACAAAATTTAAACTTTTTTTCCCTGTTATAGGATTCGTTGCACAAGAATAAACTAATCCTACTGCAAAAATCCCTACTATTAAATGCTTTTTCATAATTTTAGATTTTAAATATTAAACAAAAATACAATTATTATAAACATTTAAATTTACATAATTAAATGTAAAAGTATCAACTTTTTTGTTATTCACCAGTAATATGAAATGCCGTAAACCCTTTATCAACAATTAAGTACCCTTCATTTTCTAAAGTATTTTTATCAAATGACACCTCTACATTATCAATTTCGATCATTTTGACTTTAAATGGTAATCCAATAAGATTTATTTTATATTTAGAATAATTCGTATCGTATTTTCCTTCTTTATGCAACTGAATAATCAGCTCTTTCTCTTTACCGGTTGTTTGAAATGATAAGAAGCTGTATCTCCCCTTTTTATAATCATATCCATCTTGGGCATCTTCATAAACAACTGATTTTTCTTTTCCCTCTTTGTAGTAAATGTCTAATGTTAACTCATCAAATTCTAACTCTCCAACATATTGCTGAACAGGATATTTAGGAATGATTGCCCCTGCTTTTACAAAAATTGGAATCTGATCAAATTTAGTATCAACCCAAATTTCTTTTCCTCCTTTTACTTCTTCGTTGGTCCAATAATTATACCATTGTCCTCGAGGAATATACATCCTTCTGCCTAAAGCATTTGGCTCTAAAATTGGACAAACTAATATTTGATTACCAAAAACAAATTCGTCATTTCTGTAATGCGTTTGAATATCGTCCTGATCATAATACACTAATGGCTTCAACATAGGAATTCCTTCCTCAATATATTGCCAAAACATAGTATATAAATACGGTAATAATTGATATCTTAAATTGACAAATTTTCTGGTGATATCGATAACTTCTTCATCAAAAGCCCATGGCTCCTGATCTCCATGATCTCCAGAAGAATGCGTTCTGCAAAAAGGATGAAAAACACCTAATTGAATCCAACGTGCATATAATTCCCCAGAAGGTTGTTCTGCAAATCCACCAATATCTGATCCTGTGAAACCCATACCAGAAATAGACATGCGTTGCACTTGAATATTTGCTATCCATAAATGTTCCCAAGTTGCAACATTATCTCCTGTCCAAGAAGACGTGTAGCGTTGTGCTCCAGCGTATGCTGATCTTGTTATTACAAAAGGCCTTTTTGGATACGCAAATCGTTTCACACCGTGATACGTTGCCCTCGCCATTTGTGTACCGTAAATATTGTGTGCTTTTCTATGACTGCAAGGATTTCCATCATAATCATGGCGTACATCCATAGGAAACGTTTTATTAGGAACCTCCATAACCGCAGGTTCATTCATATCGTTCCACACTCCTTTTACTCCAATATCTGAAATTAATTCTTTGAATAATCCTGCCCACCATTCTCTTACTGCTGGATTTGTATAATCCGGAAAATTACATTCTCCAGGCCAAACTTTCCCTTTCATGTATGGACCATCAGCTCTTTTGCAGAAATAATCTTTTTCTAAAGCTTCTTTATATATAGCGTATTCTTTGTCAATTTTTATTCCCGGATCAATAATTACCACTGTTTTAAAACCGTCTTCGGCTAATTCAGCCACCATTCTTTTTGGATCTGGGAAATATTCTTTGTTCCAAGTGAAACATCGAAAACCTTCCATATAATCAATATCTAGATACAGTGCATCACATGGAATTTTCAACTCTCTAAATTTTGCGGCAACTTCTTTTAAATTACTTTCCGGATAATAACTCCATTTACATTGGTGGTATCCAAGAGCCCAAAGTGGCGGTAATTCAGGTTTTCCGGTCAAATCAGTGTACGTGGTAACAACATCTTGCATTTGTGGTCCGTAAATGAAATAGTAATTCATTTCTCCACCTTCTGCCCAATAACTCGTTACGTTTCTTCTTTCATGACAAAAATCAAAATAGGTTCTAAACGTATTATCAAAGAAAATTCCATAAGATTGTTTGTTTTGTAATCCAATATAAAACGGAACTACTTTATACAACGGTTCCTGGTCTTTTTGAAAAGCATATTGATCCGTCGCAAAATTTTCCAGTCTCTTACCTTTCAAATTCATTTGGGTTGCTTTATCACCAAGTCCGTAAAAGCATTCCCCATCTTTTGAAGCCTTACTCATTTTTACGATATTTCCCCCGTATTCATAGCTTTCTTCCCAATGGAAACCCAATTCATCCTCTAAAATAATATTGTCCTCCAAATCAAAAATAGACAACCTCATATCTGTTTTTTGAATTCTACATTTTACTTTACTGGTTTTTATCTGATAATAATCCTCTACTTCAGAAACCTCAAGAAAATTATATCCATGAGAATGACTTTTATCAACTGCGTAAGAAAAATCGTTACTAAAATACCCTTTTGTCGTAAATCTAAACCGGATTAGACTATCTCTTAATACGGTTACTTTTAATATGACACTATTATCGGTATGAAAAAATATTGAATCTACTTCATGCTCAAAAGAAGTTATTTTTGTGGGATATAAATCGCCTTTATATTCTAATTCTGTATTTGTAATCATTTTATATGGTATTAATTTTAATCTTTTCCTAGAACTCAAACTTACAAAATTACTTTGTAAACAGTTATATATGTGGGTTTTATTCGCGAAAACGTTATAGTGTATTTTAATATAAAAATCAACAATATATAATAATGGTTTCCATTATAAATGAAAACCATTAGTTATTCTTATTTAAAAAAAAAGAACCCTTTTATACTTATGAAATTTTAAAAACGGTTACACTTAATGGCGGTAAAAGCAACTCTGTCGAATAATCTCTTCCATCGTAAGGCATAGCCTCAATTGCTATTTTTTTAGCGTTAGAAACTCCGCTTCCTCCATAATTTGCAGCATCACTATTAAAAATCTCTGTCAATTTTCCTTTTTTAGGCAAACCAATTCGGTAATTAGGGCGAACAACTTGTGTGAAATTACACACTACAATTACATCCTCTTTTGGGTCATTTCCTTTACGAATAAAAGACATCACTGCATTTTGATGATCAGAATAATTAATCCATTCAAAACCTTCCGGACTGAATTGTTTTTCATGCAAAGCAGGTTGGGTTTTATACAATTTATTCAAATCTGTAATCAATAGTTTTACCCCTTCATGATACGGATATTGCAACAAATGCCAATCTAAACTTCCTTCAAAATTCCACTCACTACTTTGTCCAAATTCACTTCCCATAAACAACAATTTAGTTCCGGGATGCATAAACATGTAGCCGTATAGTAATCTTAAATTCGCGAATTTCTGCCATTCATCTCCTGGCATTCTTCCCGCTATCGATTTTTTTCCATATACTACTTCGTCATGCGAAAGCGGTAACATGAAATTTTCTGAAAAGGTATAGGTCATCGAAAAAGTCAAATCATTTTGATGGTACTTTCTATACACCGTATCTTTTTGAAAATATTCTAAAGTATCGTGCATCCAACCCATCATCCATTTCATACCAAAACCTAAACCACCAACAGATGTAGGTCTGGAAACCATTGGGAACGAAGTACTTTCCTCTGCTATAGTTTGAGCACCTTCATAATTTAGATAAACGGCTTCATTGAATTCTTTCAAGAAACTAATCGTATCCAGATTTTCTCTTCCTCCGTAAATATTGGGTTCCCATTCGCCATCATTTCTGGAATAATCCAAATACAACATCGAGGCAACTGCATCTACTCGTAAAGCATCTGCATGATAATGATGCAACCAAAATAATGCATTACTGATTAAAAAAGAACGAACTTCATTTCGTCCATAATTAAAAACCAAACTTTTCCAATCCGGATGATAGCCTTTTCTTCGGTCTGGATGTTCAAAAAGATTCGATCCGTCAAAAAATCCTAAACCATGGGCGTCATCTGGAAAATGAGAAGGAACCCAGTCCAGAATTACTCCAATTCCAGCTTCATGTAATTTATCTACTAAATGCATGAATTCTTGCGGATTCCCAAAACGAGAAGTTGGCGCAAAATATCCTACCAATTGATATCCCCAAGAAGGATCATAAGGGTATTCCATAATTGGCATAAACTCCACGTGAGTAAAACCCGTTTCTTTTACATAATTCACTAAATCTTCGGCAAATTCTACATAGGTCAAAAAACGATTTCCTTCTGTATGGCGTTTCCAAGAACCTAAATGAACTTCATAAACAGAATAAGGTTTGTCTAAACCATTATGATTTTGACGCGTTTTCATCCAGTTTTTGTCTTTCCATTTATACTCTAAATCCCAAACTACTGATGCCGTATGTGGCGGTTTCTCACAATAAAAAGCAAACGGATCGGCTTTCTCTGTTATTATCCCACCGTTATTGGATTGTATTTTATATTTATAGGTTGTCCCCTTTTTTATGTTTGGAATAAATCCTTCCCAAATACCGGAAGAATCCCAACGGACTTGCAACAGATGCTCTCCTTGTGTCCAAAAATTGAAATCCCCAACAACCGATACCGAATGAGCCGTAGGAGCCCAAACGGCAAAATAAACACCATCTACTCCGTCAACCGTTATAAGATGTGCGCCTAGTTTTTCGTATAGTCGGAAATGTTTCCCTGATTTGAATAAATCGATATCAAAATCGGTAAAAAGGGAATGCGAGATAACTTTACTCATATAACAATTGTATAATTCTATTTTTAGAAAAAGAATAGAATATTATTTTTAAGAAAAAACAGTTTATAAATTTATTTTATGATGTAATTATCCGGTATAACTGCTCCTTTTTTAATAACAACAATTCCGTCTTTAATGGCATACAATTCATTCGAAAAATCTTCTAAATGACTTCCTCCATTGATGTAAACATCATTACCAATTCTGCAATTTTTATCTACAAGAGCATTGTTTATAAAGCATCTTTCCCCAATACCAATCAATTGTTTATTGCTTTTAACGTCCTCATTCATATCATCAATATTCTGATAGAAATCATTCCCCATAACATAACAATTTTGAATGATAGTTCCCTCACCTATTCTGGATCTGATACCAATAACAGAATGGTTTATTTCTTTGGCATTCAAAATACAGCCTTCGGAAATTAATGATTTATCAATCATTGTTTTTTGGAATTTTGAAGGCGGCAATAATCTTGGTCTGGTAAAAATTTTATTATCGTTATCGAATAAATTAAATTTAGGTAAATCTTCAGTCAGTCCAATATTCGCTTCAAAAAAAGAATCAATATTACCAATATCAGTCCAATATCCTTCATATTGGTAACTTAATATCTTTTTATTCCCTACCGCTTGTGGAATAATTTCTTTACCAAAATCTTTGGTTTCTTTGTTTGACATGATATCTACCAACAGTTTTTTGTTGAAGATATAAATTCCCATTGAAGCTAAATAATGCTTGCCTTCGCTCTTCATTTGCTCACTCACATCTGATTCCCAGTCTGGCAACAATTCCTTAGCAGGTTTTTCAATGAAAGATTCAATACAGCTTTCAGAGTTTGTTTTTAATATTCCAAATTCAGGAGCATCTTTTGCATTTACGGGCAAAGTAGCTATTGTAATATCGGCCTCTCTCTTGATATGCTCTTCTACCATATCATTAAAATCCATTTGATACAATTGATCTCCGGAAAGAATCAAAGCATAATCAAAATCATGGTTCAGAAAATGAGGCATACACTGTCTTACAGCATCGGCCGTACCTTGAAACCAAGTTGGATTGTCTGGAGTTTGCTCTGCAGCAAGAATATCAACAAAAGCATGGCTAAAAATACTAAAATTATAAGTGTTCTTTATATGGGCATTTAAAGAAGCAGAGTTGAATTGTGTCAAAACAAACATTCTGTAAATATCTGAATTCATGCAATTTGAAATTGGAATATCGACCAATCTATATTTACCTCCTATTGGCACAGCAGGTTTAGACCTTGTTTCTGTCAATGGATATAATCTGGATCCTTGTCCTCCACCTAAAATAATTGCAATAACATTTTTCTTTTTAGCTTTCATTTTTTGTTAATTATTAAATTGTACATTTCTATATATTCCAGACAAACTCTTTCCCAAGAATGATCAGTACTCATTCCTTTTTTTATAATTTTATTTAAATGTTTTTTATCGTCATATAAATTTACTGCCCTTTGAATCGAATAACAAACATCGCCCACAGTTGCTTGGTCGTGACAAATTCCGTTTCCATCATCTCCAAAATCAATCACTGTATCTCTCAGTCCGCCTGTTCTTCTTACGATAGGTATTGTACCATATCGCAACGAGTACATTTGGTTTAGACCACAAGGTTCCACTCTTGAAGGCATCAATAAAAAATCAGAACCTGCATAAATCAAGTGAGCTAATTCCTCATTGTATCCAATAAATGTATTGTAATTCCCTTTGTAATCAGCTAATAAACCGTTCAATTGATTCTCAATAGCTGTATTTCCTGAACCTAAGATTAAAATATTAATTTGTTGAAAATTTTCAGATAAAGCTAGCGCTGCAGCATGAGGCAATAAATCGCCTCCTTTTTCTTCTAATAACCTACCAATAAAACTAAAAAGTGGTTTTGTTGGATCCAAATTAAAAAGCTTGCATAATTTTTCTTTGTTTTCTTGCTTTCCTTTTTCGAAATTTTTAATCGAATAGTTTTTTTCTAACATCGCATCTTTAGAAGGATCCCAAACTTCGATATCAATTCCGTTCAAAATACCTCTGGATTTATAGCGAACCAGATTAAATAACATTTCTAAACCATTAGCCGAATAATTAATCTCATTCAGGTAATTAGGAGAAACTGTGGTAACTGCCCAAGCGCATTTTATGGCTACAGCCAATGAATTGATGCAATTATCCCATTCTAAAACTTTGACATGGGCCAAATCAAATTCTGGCAAATAATACAATTTATCAAAACCAAACTGCCCTTGATACAAACCATTATGAATGGTAATCATGGAAGGAATATTTTGGAGTTTTTCGTATTTATGACAATACAACATCATAAATGGAATCAAACCAGTATGATGATCATGACAGTTAATTACATCCGGAACTTCATTTCTGCCTATAATCCAATCCAAAGTGGCGATTTGAAAAGATAAAAAGCGTTCAATATCATCTTGATATCCATAAACATCTTTTCTATCAAATAATTCCTGGATTTCAACCAAATACAATTCAAATCCTAACTTATTCGTTTTTTCTTTGAGAACACTAAAAGGAAAATTAAAATTACCCAATTTCACATGTCCCCAATGAACACATTCAAAATCATTTTCTTTTTTGAATTTTGTATCATAACAAGGTATCACTACCCGCACTTGATGTCCTGCATTATTTTGATATTTTGGCAATGCACCCACAACATCAGCTAAACCGCCTACTTTAGCTACTGGGTAACACTCTGCACTGATATGAAATATTTCCATTTATGAAATTTTGATGTTTTTAGTTAATACGAATTATTTAATATTTCCGCCTTTTATGTTAATACAAACAAAAAACTTTATAAAAAATACTACTTTTATGTTTTTCTAAATTTACTAAAAAAATTATAATATAATTACACGCTTGAAAATTTATTGAAATGACAAAAAAAACTTCTAATCATACCCAATCATTGAAAATTCCTAGGATTATCTTATTAACCAGTAAATTAATCTCTTTTATTTCTCCAAAACTAATTACACTATTTGCTGCTAAACTCTTTACAACACCCATAAAACATAAAATTCCAAAAAGAGAATTAGAAATGGATCGCAATAGCATTCAAAAATTAATCCCAGTACCTGCAATTGATAAAGAGGTTGTTTTGTATCAATATGGAAAAAGTGAGAAGAAAATTTTATTGGTTCACGGTTGGTCGGGACGCGGAACACAATTATTCAAAATAGCCGATGAACTGCTTAAAGCAGGATATTCCACTATTAGTTTTGATGCACCAGCTCATGGAAAATCACCTGGAAAAACTACCATTATGGTCGATTTTATCGCTACAGTTTTAGAAATAGACAAACAATTTGGACCATTTGAAGCAGCAATTGGCCATTCATTAGGAGGAATGTCCGTTTTGAATGCTATCAAAAAAGGATTAAAAGTAAATCATGCCGTAGTTATTGGCAGTGGGGATATTGTAGAAGATATTATGGATGATTTTGTAGCAAAATTAGAATTGAAACCAATAATAAGCACTCTTTTACGTTTGTATTTCGAGAAAAAATACAAAGAAAAAATGAATAGTTATTCTGCTTTTTTAGCGGCCAAAGAAATTGCTATTCCAGTTTTGGTAATCCATGATAACAATGACCCAGAAGTTCCTGTAAAGGCCGGAATTCACATTCATAAATATTTGAAAAACGGAGAGTTATTATTAACCGATGGATTAGGGCATCGAAAAATTCTAGGAAATCATAAAGTAATTGAAAAAACAGTTCAATTCATTCAAAATAAATAACTGTATTACAATATTATACATAAAATAAAAAATTTAAAATCATGAAATATCCTGTAGAAAAAACCGAACAAGAATGGAAAGAACAATTAGGTGAGGAACGCTACCGAATTCTTCGCCAAAAAGGGACTGAATACCCTCACACCGGAACCTATAATTTGCATTATGAAAAAGGAACATATTGCTGTGGTGCTTGCGGAGAGCCTTTATTCGAAAGTAACTCTAAATTTGATGCGCATTGCGGTTGGCCGTCATTTGATGAATCCATTCCAGGAAAAGTACAATACATTTCCGATACGACACATGGCATGAAACGTACTGAAATTCTTTGCGCTAATTGCGGCAGCCATTTAGGGCATGTATTTGATGACGGACCTACAAAAACCGGACAACGCTATTGTGTGAACTCCTTATCTGTAGATTTTAAAGAATAAAGCTATGAATTTATTTGAAAATGCTACTGATTGGACTACAAATTTAGAACCAATTCTAACCAAATATAAAGGAAGAAAACATCCCCTTGAGTATCATAATTTATATCAACTTATGGTGATGGTCGTTTTATCCGCACAGGATTCTGATGCCAATATTAATAAAATTGCCCCTATCCTATTTGAAGCATATCCTAACATGGAAAGTTTAGCTGTTTCCAATGTGGAAGCACTAATTCCGCACATTTCAAAAGTCAGAAATTTTGGAACCAAAGCCAACTGGCTTATAGAAATAGCGCAAACCATACAAAAAGATGAAAATATTCCACTTACTATGGACGGTTTAATTGCCTTAAAAGGAATCGGACGAAAATCAGCCAATGTAATTCTTCGCGAAGCAAAAATTCCGGCAGAAGGAATTATCGCTGATTTACATGTTATTAGGGTTGCACCCAGAATTGGATTAATCCCAGAAACCAAAGACGGAATCAAAGCCGAAAAACAGCTAATGCAAGTGTTACCAAAAGAAATTTGGGGAGAAATCGGGATGGCTATTTCATTTTTAGGAAGAGAAATTTGTCGGCCACAGCCTAAATGTACGGAATGCCCAATTAACTCCATTTGTGAATATTATAAAAATATAAAAGGGTAAAAAGCGATTCACTCTTTACCCTTTTAAATATTTTTTAATCTAATTTATTACAAAAAAGAAGGTTTCAAAGCTGGTTTTAAGCGCTTTTTAGAAGCTTGCTCATAAGCATAACCCAATCCTATTAATTGTCCCTCAGTATACGGAGTTCCGAAAAAAGATAAACCAACAGGAAGATCATAAACCATCCCATTAGGAACCGTAATATGTGGATATCCACTTGCTGCAGCAGGAGATGTCAGAGAATATCCTCCCCAACGATCACCGTAAATCACATCAATACTACAAGCAGGTCCCATCGTTATTCCACAAATAGCATCTAACTTATTTTCTTTAAAAACAGTATCTAAAATACCTTTACTTCCTTCAAAACTTACAGTTAATGCATCTACATATTTTTTATCATCCAATCCTTTTTTAAGGTTAGAACTCTCTAGTGTTTCTTGTTTAAAATAAGGCATTGCTTTATCTTCATTAGCAGTATTAAAATCAATAACCTCTTTTAAATTTTTTACTTTTGCATTGGCTGTAGCCAAATAATTGTTCAATCCGTCTTTAAATTCGTACTGCAAAATTTCAAATTCGGCTTGACCCAAAGCATTAATTTTATCCAAATAGTCAATTTCGATAACGACAGCACCTTGCTTTTTTAGAAGTTTAATGGCATCGACTAAAAGTGCATTAATGTATTTATTATTTCCTTGCGGCTTTTTCTCAATCCCAATGCGTTTGCCTTTCAATGCATTTACATCTAAAAAAGTAGTGTAATCCTTTTCAGCTTTCCCTTTGCTTTCAAGCGTTACAGCATCATCTTGGTCAACAGCTGCCATTGCGCCTAATAAAATAGCAGCATCGGTTACAGTTCTCGCCATAGGACCAGCTGTATCTTGTGTTTTTGAAATTGGAATAATTCCAGATCGACTAACCAAGCCAACTGTAGGTTTAATTCCTACAATTCCGTTTACCGAAGCTGGACAAACAATAGAGCCATCCGTTTCGGTTCCAACAGCAACTACACAAAGATTAGCTGATACTGCTGCTCCAGAACCCGCACTGGAACCACATGGATTATGATCTAAAATATATGGATTTTTAGTCTGACCGCCTCTGCTACTCCATCCGGAACAAGATTGTGTTGAACGAAAATTTGCCCATTCGCTTAAATTTGTTTTCCCAATGATTATTGCTCCGGCCTCTCTCAGTTTTTTAACTACAAAAGCATCTTTTGAAGCAATATTTCCAGCCATTGCTAAAGATCCTGCAGTGGTTTGCATTTTATCTGCTGTATCTATATTGTCTTTTATTAAAACGGGGATTCCATGTAAAGGACCTCTGATTTTACCGGATTTAAACTCTTTATCCATTATAACAGCAATAGCCACTGCATCAAGATTGACTTCGATAACAGAATTCAATTGAGGTCCATTTTTATCAATAGCTTCAATACGTTTTAAATATAATTGTACTAATTGTTCCGAAGTATATTTTCCAGAAGCTAATTTTTCTCTTAAACTGCCGATGGTTTCTTCATCCAATTCAAAGACCGCATTGGAATCTTCAACTGATACTGAATCTTTTTCCTTTTTAGTACCGGAAGTACAGCCTGTAATCAAAAGTGTGGTAAGACCTGCAGACGCTAAAGTTGCAGTAGTTAAAAAAGATCTTCTTTTCATAGATTAATTGTTTTTTGGATAACGATTTATTAAACAATTAACTAAATTACTTTTTTTTACCAAATGCAATAAACTATTAAGTGGAACAAACGTTAAAGTTTAATAATTTATCAACAACTTCTTAAATATCTAAAATGAACCGTTAATTATAAACTAAACTTTATTACTTCTAAAAACAGCATTATATGATAAGTATTTATCTTCATCAAAGATGAAATATTAAATACTTATCATTTCAATGAATATTGCATTTCAAAATGTTAACTCCACTAATGCAGTATGCTTAGAGTAAACATTTGTAAAATAAAACTATCATAGAATGAGTTATAATAGAAAAGTCAAATAAATGATGAGAATTCTTTATTTTTAAAACAAAAAAAACTTCAGTCAGCGTTAGCCAATTGAAGTTTTTGTACTCAGAGCGGGACTTGAACCCGCACGAACATTGCTGTTCACTGGATTTTAAGTCCAGCGTGTCTACCAATTTCACCATCCGAGCATTTTGTGGTACCTCCAGGGATCGAACCAGGGACACATGGATTTTCAGTCCATTGCTCTACCATCTGAGCTAAGGTACCAATATACTTTTTTTATAATGAAGAAGTATGAATAAAAAAGCCCATCTTTTCAGATAGGCTTTTCAAAGAAAGGCGACGACATACTCTCCCACATAACTGCAGTACCATCTGCGCAGGCGGGCTTAACTACTCTGTTCGGGATGGGAAGAGGTGAGCCCCGCCGCAATAACCACCTTAA
>NZ_JASCRZ010000007.1:0-195891 GCF_030010385.1 Flavobacterium algoritolerans
TCGTGATTTAATCCAATTCCTAAAAGATGAAAAGAAACTCGATCCTGTTTATACTTCATTCACAGATGAACTTTCACAAGATGGCGTTGAAGAAGTAGATCTTTTGGCTACTTACACCAGTTTACAAAGTTATAAAGACCGTGTAGAAGCTTTTATTAGAAAAAACAAATCCCATTTGGTAATTGATAAATTGTATAAAAATTTACCTATTACAGTAAATGAATTGGAGGCATTGGAACAATTTCTGTTGAGAGAAGCTTTGGAAAGCAAAGATCGTTTTATTAAAGAATACGGTGAACAACCATTAGGTAAATTTGTTCGAAACATTATTGGTTTAGACATCGAGGTCGCCAATCAATTATTTGCCGACTTTATCTCTAAAGGGAATTTGAATGCCAACCAAATTACGTTCATCCAAAAAATAATCAATTACCTCAACCAAAAAGGAGTAATAGAAAAACAATTACTGACACAAGCCCCTTTTAATGAGCAACACGATCAAGGGGTTTTTGGGATATTCCCAGAAGAAGATAAAGTCATGAAAGTGATTCAAGTCATCAATCAGGTCAATGAAAATGCTATGTTTGCCTAATAATTTGCCAAACTGTTAACTAACCGTAGCTTTATGGCGTTTTTAAAAAAGTCGGGCGTAATCACTTTCAATCCCTCTCCAAAAGATAAAATTAGTTTTTCCAATTCATGATTGGGAATCACTTCAATAGAAAAAGTAAAACCGTCGTTATCAATACTAATTCTTTTCTGTGAACCATGCAGCGGTTTGGTTATAATGTAAGGTGCTAAATCAGCGGTTGCCTGTATGATGATTTTTGAAATTACCGCATTTGGCGAAATAGAAACCCCAATGACATCATCAAAATAGGCATTAAAATCAATTGAGGAAACCTGATACTTTTTGTCTATTTCCGTAAAAGAAACAATTCTATCCAAAGCTAAATTGGTTAAATTCTCAAATTCCGGATTATTTCCAATCAAAAACCAGCGATTATTATATTGTTTCAGATAATGAGGATGAATTTCTAATGTAGTTATCACATCGCTTTTGAAGGATTGATAATCCACATGCAATACTTTTTTGTACAAAATAGCATTGAATAAATCACCTAGAAAGTGAATGTTTTTAAGGTATTCATTGGCATCAAAACTAATAATCTCCCTTTCGTGCGATTGCAGTTTGAAAGCTTCTTGTAATTTTAAAATCAATTCATTAACCCACTCAAATTGTGGCATTCCCTTAAAACGGGACAAAACCAATAAAGCCGATTTCAATTTTTCGGCCTCCAATTCATTCATCGGTTGTTTGTTAATAGAAAAATCGGAAGTCTCATAACGGTAGTATACTTTCCGACCTTCTTTAATTCGATCTAACGGAACAGACCAACCCTGACTACTTTCCATAAACTTAATATCTTCAAAAAGTTGTCGCTTTTTTATACCATCCCCTTCAGGATTGAGTTCATGCAAAGCATCATTACATTTTTCAAGCAAATCTTCTAAATAAAATTTCTTACTGAAATTGCTAAAGCATTTGTCCAAAGCGTGAAAACGAATAAGAGCATTTTTGTTGATAGCCATAGTTGAAAAATTTGATAGGGTAAATTTAAAACTAAACTATGCAAATAGACTGCACCAATAGCAAATAGTTTTGTAATCTAATTTAAAAAGAAAATAGTATGTACAAGAAAATTATGATTATCGCAGGGATTTTGACTTTTATGTTTAATGGAAATGTATTTGGACAGGAAAAAATTGCCACCTATAATTCGACATTTTTGTCAAAAAACTTTGAAATACAAGCTGGTAAACCTAACGAGAAAGGAGATTTTGATTATTATATTGATTGCTTCTCTTCAGACACTTCAAGTAGCAAAGCATCGTTAATGCTAAAAAATAAAGAAGTTCCGGAATTCATTGAATTTCTTTCAAGTATAAAAGATAATTTTTTAAAATGGAAACAAACTGCGATAGAAAATAAAGTAACTGAACTTGACAAGAAAATTGAATACAAGAATTTGAATTACAGAGGTGCATTCCTTTATGGCAAATGGAATTTTGATTATTCAGTTAACATTTCAGCACGCTTTAGAATAATAAACGATAAATACTTGTTGATTATTGATAGCGATGCCTTGCAATCCAGTTCAAACCAATATATTAAAAGTGACGGCTTCCGTTTTGTTTTCAATTCAGCACAGGAAATTGATGAATTAATAAATGGTTTGGAAATTGAAAAAGTTAAAGCATTTTATGCGGATAAGAATGGTAAGGAAGATTTGTTTAAGAATTAATCAAGAGGAAAAAAAAAATTAGCAATGAATAGTCCTAGATCCAGCACATAATTGTTTGTTTTAAACATAAAAACATATTACTTATTATTTTTATGTTTAAATTTTACATAAAAAAAGCATTTTTTGGAAATAAAATTGTTTTATATGTTTTATTTCTTATATTTGCATAAAAAATGTTGATTTAGAATATAAAACAACAAAAAGATCAAGAGAGAGATCTGAGGTTCTCCTGAATATTATTCGCTAAATCTTATATTATGGCTCAAACAGAGGATGGTAAAAAGAAGGTCTATGTACATCCTCACAAAAAGGATGATGGTACTAAAGTACCTGCTCATTATAGATCAACACCGAACACATCGAAAGGTGCTAGTCCTTTTAACAAGAAGTAATCAAAGGGAGTTTTAAAAAAGGTTCTCATTAAAAACCTTTAAAAAACAATTATTAATTCAAAAAAAAAACGCCTGTGGCAAATTTAGATCATTTATTCAAACAGTTCGACAGTGAACTGAACATTACTGCAAGCAAGAAAAAAGCTTTAATGACTTCAAAAGATAATCTTCGAATCAAAATCAAAGATTATTTTTCAGTAAATCATCCAAACTACAAACCAACATTTTATATCCAAGGTTCGTACAAATTAAAAACATTAATCAGAACAAAAGATGATACTTGCGATTTAGATGATGGTGTTTATTTCAAAGAAAATCCAGATAATGTTACTGGGACTACTCTCCAAAGCTGGGTAAAGAAAGCTGTAGATGGAACAACCGATGCAACTCCTCAACACAGAAAAAAATGCATTACAATTGATTACAAAGCAGGATACAATATTGATTTACCTGTTTTGGTTTTTAATGAAGAAAAAGACTCTCATCCTAATTTGGCGGTAAAAGATTCTGGATTTCAAATAGATGATCCTAAAGAATTTATGACTAAATTCAATGAAGAAAAATCAGACCAAATGGTTCGTATGGTTAAGTATCTTAAATCATGGTGTGATTATAAGCGACAAGATATGCCGAGCGGATTATCCATGACTGTACTTACGATGAAAAATTTTCAATCCAATTTAAGAGATGATATTGCTCTAAAGTTCCTTTTAATTGAAATTGAAACAGACTTAAAAGCAAAGTTCAGTTGTATAATGCCAACGACTCCTAAAGATGACTTATTCGGGAATTATTCTGAAACAAAGAAAACAAACTTTATGAGCAATTTGTCAAAATTTATTGATGATGCAAAAAAGGCTATAGACGAAAAGAATAAACTAACTGCAAGTCGTTTATGGAAGAAACATCTAGGTAATAGATTCCCTGAAGGAAAAGATGAAGACGAGGAAACGACAAATAGTGCAAGTTTAAAAGCCGCTATTGGTACTTCAATGCCATACTTCAAGTTGTAAAATGAATCAGTCATTCCAAAATGAGATACCAATTGTATTAAAAAAATATCCTAATCTAAATATCCGGAACAAAAACGGAAGAGATTTTTTGAAAGGAATATTGGATGTCTCAGATGAAAATGGGGATATTGTAGGGAGTTTTTCTGTTGAGATTTATCCAACAGAAAAATTTCCCTACCGGTTTCCTAAATTATATGAGGTTGGTGGTGATATACCGAATCATCCAGATTGGCATAAATACAATGATACCTCTTGTTGTTTGACGGTTGAACAAGATGAAATTATCAAATGTAAGTACGGCATTACCATTTTACAATTTATTGAAGACATTGCAAAACCTTATTTTGCAAATCAACTTTACCGAAAGAGAGAAGGAAGGTTCTTAAATGAATATCCTCACGGATTAGAAGGATTTAAAGTATTTTATGTGGGCCTTTTCAAAGGTGATGACGTTTCATTGTGGTTAAAATGCTGTGAAAGTACTTTTATAAAATGCAAAGCAAGACGTAATGACAAATGCTATTGTAACAGCGGACAAAAATTTAAAAATTGTCATCTTCCAGTTGAAGATAAATTACAAATTCTAGGGAGAGATAAAGTATTAACAGATATTAAAACAATTACAACATGAAACGAAAAATATTTATTGGATCATCAGCAGAGGGAATTAAAATTGCAAATCAAGTTAAAGATCAAATTAACATAGAATTAGGAGATTGGATTGAATGTGAAACATGGGGAGATGGTAAAGTTTTTTCACTGAATGGTGGCACATTAGAAAGTTTAGTAAAAGCATCGCGCAAGTATGACTATGGTATTATGCTAGCATCAAAAGACGATGTTCTTATCAAACGCATGAAAATATTCAATGTAATGCGAGATAATGTTTTGTTTGAAATGGGGTTGTTCTTAGGGAGTTTAGGATTACAAAGAGCATTTTTAATTACACATGATAGGACTTCACTTCCTTCGGATTTTAACGGTGTAACTGTAGTGAAATATAATGATAAAAACATCTCTACTACAATAGCTAATGTAATCTCGGAAATAAAAAAAACGAAAGAAAGTTTTAATTTAAAACCAGTTCCATCAGCTGCGCTTGCTTTAGGATATTTTCAAAGCTTTATAATGCCTTTCGCTAAAAAACATTATCAACTGTCTCCTACATTTCAAATCAAAATATTAATACCAAAAAATATTTCTGACGTTAATGCTAAAATTACGAAATATAAAACTGAAAATGAAAGCATTCAAACTACGGGAGATAGACCAATAGCTTTTCAATATAAAAATGAACAGAACAAATATTGGGATATCCCAACCACACTACAGACGATTGACAATTTAATGGATTATTTTGTTCCATCTTCTGAATTGGGTATAAATATTGAAAAAGTTGAATGGATTCAACATGAGCTTCGAAATTTTAAAGGAACACTTGAAACACTCATTAGCAAAAATGGAGCTTATGATGATAATATAATAATTGATTATTTGTAGTTTTATTTTTAAGTATTGCGTGTTTTTGTCAAAAAACCAATTTAAACCTAAATAGTTACAGGATTTATCCATACTTTTGCATTAAATTACAATTCCTTTTATAAATGATTCAAGAATTAAAAATAAGTAACTTCCTCTCGTTCAAAGAGGAAGTTACATTTAGTTTCGAAGCAACCAAAGATAAAACCTTTGAAGAATATCAAGTTGTAGAAGTAGCTCCCGATGTACGACTTTTACGGTTTGCGATGGTATATGGAGCAAATGCTTCTGGAAAATCTAATTTATTGAATGCTATTGAGTTTCTCCATGACTTCTGGTTTGATAGAAAGAATGATGTCACCGCAGAAACAGGTGTTGTTCCTTTTAAATTCGATAAAATTACTCCAAAGCAACCCTCTAATTTTTCGCTAAAATTTTACGTGAAAGATGTAAAATATTGGTATCTATTGGAACTTGATGAGCACAAGGTCATTTCCGAGAAATTGTATTATTACAGCAGCGTACAACCTACTTTACTTTTCGATCGTACAATAGTAAAAAACGTATCAGTTGTTAATTTTAATACACCAGCAGTAAAAATAAGTGCTGTGGCAAGAGAGGAGATAAACCTAAAATGTTTACCTAACATGTCCTTTTTTGCGGCCCGAAATCAGGTAAATGTGGCTCTTCCTATTGTTGATGAAGCTCGTGAATGGCTGAAACAAAGCGTCATGAATGTAGTAACTCCAAATTCAAGCCTATTCGATTATGCCGAACATACAATTCTTAAAGACAATGATTTAAAAGGACATCTTTTAGAATTTATAAAAGAGGCAGATTTCAATATCTCTAATATTGAAACTACATCTATAAAAAAAGATATTCCAGAAGAATTCTTAGACATGATTTTAAAGTCAGATAGATTACCTGATGATGAAAAAGAACGTTTGAAAAAAGAAAAAAACATAACCCATCTAAAAACTGATTTTGAACATACAGTCACAAATGATAGAGGTATAGAAAAGTATTATCTATCAGAAAGTTTGCAATCTGAAGGAACACGTCGTATTACAGGTCTGGAATCGGTTATTTACTCTGCACTACAAGAAGAATCACTAATGGTAATTGATGAAATTGAATCGTCTCTTCATCCAAATCTGATAGAGTTTGTACTTAAAAAATTTCTTGAAAAAAAAGACAATCGTTCACAATTATTAATAACAACTCATTACGACCCTTTGTTGAATGAAATAGATCAGCTATTCCGAAAAGATTCAGTTTGGTTTACAGAAAAAAACGAATCAGGAGCAACTGAACTCTATTCGTTGGTTGAGTTTACGGGATTGAATAGAATTGCATCTTTACAAAAAGCCTATCGAAGTGGTAGATTTGGTGGTGTTCCTAAAATAAATCTATAAAGTCAAGGAATGAGTAGAAGCATAGGAAAGAGACCTCAAAAAGCACCAATTATCACTTTGATTGGAGAAGGCATCACAGAACAATATTATTTCAAGCATATTCGTACTTTGTATGGTTATCGATATACTTTGAAACCGTATTTTTTCGGTACGACTTCATTGCAAGATATGGATCGTAAAATATCGGAAGTAATTGATGGCAATGGTATTGCAATATGTGTTTTTGACACTGATGTTTCAGAACGTGTAGAAGCTGAAAAGAAGAAATTTACTGCTTTACTCAAAAAACACGAAAAGAAAAAAAATGTTATTTTTTGTGATAGTTTACCCTCAATTGAGTTTTGGTTTTTACTCCATTATCAAAACACAAACAGACACTTTAATAATTCGAAAGATGTTGAAAAAGGGTTGAAAGCGTTTATGGAAAATTATGACAAAAAGACCATGTTTCTTGAAAAAGAAAAATGGGTGTCTGACCTATGTTCCGACAACAAATTAGAAACAGCTATTCTGAGATCAAAAAGTTTTGGAGATGAAAGCCCTTCGTATTCCAATATCTATAAAGCCTTTGAAAAGTTTAGACAATAAAATTTACAGAATAAAAATTAGAATCAGATGCAACACGAGTAGAGATTTTAAAGTGTTAACAGAATTAGTGGTTTTAAAAATCTTTGGATCAAATGGCTCGAGTACTTTTTATGAGTTTAATAAATTGCCTCATTAAAGTGAAATTAGTTTTAAAACAACTTTCAGTTAATAATCAACACGGTCAATCAAGCGGTCTCTCTTCGGTCGTTCTCTTTGTTCCGTTCGGCAGCTCCAGGCGGTCGTCGGCAGAAAAAGCCTCCTCCCTCCATTACGCAGACACTACGCAGCACAATGAAAATAGCAGCTTGAAAATAAGCAGTTATTTTCATTGCGCCGCTTCGTTCCTCATCTTCACCCGTTCTCTACCCTAAGTTCGGCAGGGCTACTACATCCACAATACCGCTTCATTCCGTTTTACTCCACAGGCTACGCTCCACTGCATTCCAGCCGTATGATGTCTGTCGCCCTTTATTTTTTCAGCGGTGTCGCTCTTCGCACAGTCATCGGGGTTGGCTCCGTTAGCACTTTGCCTTAAATCAAGGAACACCAAAGACTGCCTTATGTTTTTTCGCCGTTTCATACTTGCAGTAGAATTCCATTCCAATTAAATTCTATTAAGAAGTTTTAATCAAATTTCCACTCGAAACAGATTAAAAGGGCAGCTAAGATAGTGTCCGTCGTATGCTGCACGCGCATAATGGCTGCGCCACCCTTTGGGACTTATAGCGCTCCGCATCCTTAGTCCACTTATTTCTTGCTTTCTTTTTTCCAGTTTTTTCGTTTTGAAAAGATTTTTTGCAGAGCGGAGGGTTAAAGACAAAGTAAATAATAGCAATCGTTAAAAATTAAAATTTATGGAAATTACAGGCAGAATTACAGCAAATTCAACTGTTCACAAAGTGAGCAACGACAAACAGGTGGTCAATTTTAGTATTGCCATCAATGACAATTATAAACCCAGAGGGAGTACCGAGGTAAAGGGAGTCGTTACCTATATCAATTGTTCTTATTGGTTTAATGCAAAGACAGCGGAGTGGCTAAAAAAAGGAGTACTCGTACAATTGTTTGGGCTTATCGGGTTGAATGTGTATTGTAACCATGAAGGTAAACCAATAAGTAGCCTCACGTTTCACACCAATAACATCAAAATTTTGACTTTTGCAAAAAAAACCGAGCTAATAGAAAACGGTGTGATGTCTTCCATAGCAAAGAGGAAGAAATCTGAAACAGCAGACGATTTGTCTTTTTAATCCAAACAATAATCTAATCACTTAAATTTTTAACATCATGGCACATAATATAAATTACAACGAGCAAACAGAGAAACACAGTTTTTTCAGCGTTAAGGAAAAAGCTTGGCACAATCTAGGGCAAATAATTTCGGACTATCCCAAAAGTGCAGAAGCAATTAAATTCGCAGGATTGGATTATGAAGTAGAAAAACGCAAGTTGTTTACGTCTAGTTCAGAGGGAATCAATTTGACCAATGAAACCATGGACAGCAAAATCGAAGTACCTAATTACTTTAGTACCATACGCACGGACAACAATACGGTATTGGGTGTGGTGGGCAAAGACTATCAAATCGTACAAAACAGAGATGCCTTTTCTTTTTTCGACAGCATAGTAGGCGGTGACGGAATCCTATATGAGACTGCAGGAGCTTTGGGGAAAGGAGAACGCATCTTTATAACCGCAAAATTACCTGATTACATTCGGGTGGGGAATGACGATTTAATTGAAAAATATCTTTTCCTTTCTACCTCACATGATGGAAGCGGAAGCATAACCGCCGCATTTACACCAATTCGCATCGTATGCGCCAATACCCTTAATGCAGCAATGAATAACAAAACCAATACGGTGCGCATTCGTCATACCTCTAATGCTAAACAACGTTTGGAACAGGCTCACAAAGTTATGGGGATATCCGACATGTTATCGGCACAGTTGGAAACCATTTTCAATCATTGGACAAAAGTGCCCATTACGGACGGCGAAGTAAAAAAATTGATACAGTCTGCTCTAGTTCCCAATAAGGAAGTATTGAAATCCATACAGGAGGGTAGGGAGGAGGAACTCTCAACCTGTTTTACTAACATGGTAGACAGTGCCTACGAATATGCCATGAGCGACCCTACACAATTAATGGATACGACAAAAGGAACGGTATTCGGAGCGTACAATGCCGTGACGGGGTATTTTCAAAATGTTAGAAATTATAAAAATGATGAAGCCAAGTTAACCTCACTTTTGATGGGTGGTACAGGTCAGATACGTACACAGTCGGCTTTTAATCTTTGTTTGGAGTTTGCCAATAAAGGTTCGGACGCTTTAATTCTTAATTAACTAACTGGGACAGGCAGTAACCTGCCTGTTCTTTTAAATTCTTGCACCATGATACAAATAGAAGATAAAGACAGAAAAAACATAACCGTTACCAACTTACCCGAAGCGGTACAGCAGGCAGACTACTGTAAAGCTGTCACGGAACAGTTAAGTACTCCCAATCTGAAATCCCTTCCCAATCGTGGCAGGTCAAACATTTACATTAGTTGTGTAGATACCGTATCGGCGCGGTTCGATATTGCAAGTTTCTTAAAGGATTATGCAGGACTTATCAATTGGGAATGCTCCAAATCCTTATATTGGCTCGACATAGGCAACGCTAGAAATATAGGACAAGCCCTGCTCCCCACAATAGGAGAAATCAAACAGCCGAATTCAAAACTATACAGGACTGTCTCCAATCTTCCAATGGTTATCGATGAATTTAAGGAACTACTCGAAGCACAGGCCGATAAAAATGAGCCGAGCTGTTCCCTTGCCGAGCCATTGGAAAAACAGAATTTGTTTATTAATTCAACGCTTGCCAACATGGAAGCATCATTACTTTTGAAATTGTTTCGTGAGGGTATGACAGCACATAGGGGATTTTTTCTCAACCTTGCCAACTTCAGGTTAGAGCCAATTATGGTGGGTTGATACCCGCCGCCCCGAAATTCCTCTTCCCTTCGTCAGGTAATTACGGGGCGTTCTAAGCGGTTGTGCTCGATTGCGTGAACATACTTTTGTGGGCTGTTAACGCAATCGAGCACAACCGCTTATTTTCCAACTACTGCTAGAATACTATATTTTAGAATTATTCATTTAATTAAAGATGGAGCTAAGTCTTTTCTGCATTATGAGATCTTTAAAAAACCCTACAAATTATACATTTGAATGTGCTATATGAAATTTTGTATTATATCAAGAATACTTTTGTATCGGAAGATTTAGATATTTTAGATGAAAATTTACATCAAAAGAAATTGTCATGACAATTTCTTTTAAAAATTATATGGTGTCTATGTGCCAATCTTCCTAATTCATTAGTCACGATCCCACACAAACCATTAAAACTTTTACGCATATCGCAAATTTTCGAGTAAAGTAAAAAAGTATGTGAACTACTCAGATTAAAAATAATACAGATTTATTAAAGCGAAGTGGTAATTAAGGGAGAATGTGAGAAGGATTTATTGGCTAATAATTCTGTATAGGATTTTTTTAGAATAAATTTCAAGTATTCTAGATAACTTTTTTTTTATAAGACAAATCAATTACATTTACAGAATTACTAACGAATTTAGAAACTTTTTGAGTTTTTAAGCAGATTGACATGGTAACAAATTAAAAAAACAAAAGGATGAATTTTAATAAAAAAGACAAAACTGAAATATTTGAAAATGCTATAAGTTGGATTGTAATACTTGCTATGTTCGTTTATGGAGCAGCTAAAATTAATCAGTTTGATGGAGCAGTAGAAATTGATAAAACTGTTTCTGAAATGACCGGAATGCAATTGATGTGGGCATTTTATGGTTATTCCAAATCCTATGCTTTGACTTTAGGTCTTATAGAAATAATTGGTGGAATTCTGATTTTGGTCAAAAAAACACGGATTATTGGTTGTTTACTTGTATCTACTATACTCGTTAACGTTATTTTTCAGGATATATATTTCGAAGTGCATTTAGCAGCACTGAAAGCTGCTATAGTATATCAATCTTTAGTTTTAATTATTTTATGGTTAAATAGAGAGAGACTTATTCAAAGCATAAAAACATTGGTTAATTCAAATAAACCTAAACAAGCTAAAATGAAGTTTTTTGTAAAATTATTTATTGCTTTTATTCTCTTTGTAGTATTAAGAATAGCTGAATATTATTTAACAATTAAATTAAAATTTTAAATTAAAGAAAAGCAACAACTTGAAATTAAAAATAAGATTCTTAAAAATACTTGTTTTAGAATTGAATATCTATTAAATAATTGCCTGCATGACAAGTCAAAGTTTATAATTGAAATAACTAAAAAAACAGTGACATTTTTAGTTTCAATTAATAGAAAAGTAACTTTAGAAAAAGTAAATGATCGGTTAATTATTAAGTGGTCTTCAATTTTGTAATAACCGTAAGAAAAACTATGAGGTTAAATTAAAAATTTAAAAAAGATATTTTTTTTTCACTAAAATCTTCTGCCTTTAACAAGGCGATATATGCATTGACTACTTTACCAGATTTTGAAAGCTCAGAAAAAGGTTTTAAAATCCCTTCTTTTTTACCTGGTACTTGCGCTTCTAAATTATAGGCTACTCCTGCCCATTTTAAATACCTAAATGATTAAACACTTGAATGGGCAACTATTAAAAAATATATAATATAAATTTATATCGCATAGTTCAAGAGCCCATTTTAAATATTAATAAATATGCAAGTGCAAAGTTTTGTGAAATAAAAATTCAGAAGAAGAATGACAATCTTTTAAAACTAAGTATTAGTGATAACGGGGAAGGATTTGATATTAAAAATCATTGTTGTCCGGTAAAAAACTATTAAAAGTTAATTATCCTATATATTTAGGGGCTTAGCGAGAGTTTATCTCGTAGTAGCTTACTTTTTATTACACTTTGGAGAATTTGATAATTGAGAAAAAACATATTTTTTTTCCGATTACTGAATTCTCAGGAGTTATTTTTTATGCCGTATTCAAAAATACAACTTCTGAATTGTCCTCAAAAAGACTAAGTTGTCCATCTTCCCCTGTATCCATTTCCCAGTCGTTTTCGGGGCTATTTAAAAATTTAGTTAGATGGATATAATTGAATAAATGTATTCTGCAAAAGCTAACCAAATTAGAAAAAGCCCATTTTCTTTTCAAACTTTTCTTTATCACTCCCATCAAAAGATTAACAATTAAAACACAATAAATTTGAATCTTAATTGCATTTTCATTGTCTCCTAAAAAATATTTCAATGGAAAGTTTTGTTTAATTTGCTTGAAAAGCAATTCTATTTGCCAACGTATTTTATAGAGAGCAGCTATTGTGTCGGCTCTAAAATCAAATAAATTAGTGATGAATTCAAACGCTCTTTTATTTTCTCTATCATAAAACCTTATTTTTCTTAATTTTAATTTCGATATGGACTTGCCATTCTTTACATCGACTTCGATAATTTCATCCGACAAAACTCCACTGTGAATATCCTCTGAAATCGCTCTTATTTCGGTTATCTCGTACTTTGCATTGTCTTTTAATCGGGTTACAAAACCTGTTTTTTGTTCTGTAATATGCTCGAAAGCCTTGTAATCATTATAGCCTTTGTCGAATACATAGACAGTTTTTTCATCGCATTTCAACTTTTCTAAAAACTGATGATCATGTGTTGCCGCAGAACTAAACCAAACTAAATTCGGCACTTTCTCATCGGCATTAATCACGCTATGTGCTTTTATTCCACCTTTGTTTTTCCCGTTAGCAGGCTTCCTACCAACGCATTTTAAAATATCTTTAAACAAGCTAACTGTTGTACTATCTACAATTTTAACTTCTTTTCCTAAGGCATCCTTAACTCGGCTGTCCGACAAAACATAGCTATATTTCTTGAGTAACAAATTATAGACTTCTTCGAAAAAATCAACCTTTCTGTTCTTATTAGCATCCGCCAAAGTGCTTTTTTTAGGAATGCAATTCAATTTTAAAGTCCCCTCCTTCCCAGACAGGCCAAGCATTCCTGCTGCAACTTCACGTAAAGAATTACACTTCACCAAGCTGCAAAAAATCATACTAAATAAATGGTCTTGACTTTTGAAGCGTTTAACATACCTATCCGAATTATGCTTCTTTACAGCTTCTTTTATCATCGAATCGTCTAGTAAAGAAATCAGCTGTCCGAAAACAGATTTAGTCGAAAAATACCTATTTTTACCCATCGTCTTTTTAATTTTGCAAAACTAAAATACGATTTTTACTAAGAAGCCATTAATTTGGCTTCTTTTTTTATCGGAAAACAGTGATTAAAAATAAAAAAATGGCATTGGATTAAACAATATGAAAGAAGGGGCGAATTCTTTAAAAGGTTAATTTAATATCGAATCAAAAATTGGCGAAGGAACAAAAATTGAAGTTATGTTTAATTTTTAAATATTATCCTAAAAATGGTTATTCAAAAATGATCAGATTGAATTTGGTTTTTTGTAGAAATTTACAATACGTTATGCTTCATTGGTATTTCTTTCGATATTTATAAACTTCAAATCGGTCTTTTAAATTCATTTTGCAATTTTATGTAATTTTTTAGAAATAGCATTTTCGATGTATGCTTTATTTTTTAATTTTCCAATCAAACTGTTACTCTACTTTCCAGTTAGATACGGAATATACAACTCTTTAAAAAATAATTTCGTTACCTTTTTTGTGAATAATATAATTTTTCACGCCATTCGAGTTAGATTTAAAAAATATAAATAAATTTAAATTATACAAGCCCGCTTCAATACCCCAAAGGAAATGGAGTTGAAACTGCATTTGTGCTTTGGTGTTGTACCACTCTAAACTTATTAAAATTCAAAAGACCTTGCATCAGCCCTCTAAAGGTAACTGAGTCGAAACAGCATAGAAATACATGTTTATTGAACAAAGACATAGCGATGTTATTTTTACATAGGTTTTAAAGAAAGAAATTATTTTTAAAATAATAATTCGTGTAGTTATTTGGTGCATTATTAATGTTTTGTGTGTTGTAAGTAAAAACCCGTAATTTTTATCTAAAAAGTCCGTAATTTTTAGATGAGCGTTACTCTTATTTTCGCTTAAAATCGATTATGCTTAAATGTTAATAATTAATATTTAGATAATTTAAGGAAAGATTTTGACTTTGTATGAAATATTGAGAATAGAAATGAAGAGCACTATTAGTCCTTTAGAGTAGTGATTAAATTAAGCGATACAATAGAATGCTGGTTGTGATTAGAAAATATGAATGTTAAATTTATGGATAAGAATTAAGCATAAACATAAAGGATTTAAAATAATAGTAATCGATAATACTGGATTTCACTTAAGTAAAGACATAGTGCAACCGACAAATATAAGACTAATAATATTTTCTGCTTATTGTCCTAAATTGGACCGAGTAGAAAAAGTTGGGCAATTGATGAAAGATAAAGTAGCGATGAAGTTATATGGTACATTGGAAATTCTTGAAAGTAAAATGGACACCTTGATAAATGAGCTAGAAGGTAATTTGATTAAATCGATCACAGGAACTGATTTTTACTGCAATGCCTTTAGTAGTATTTTAAAGCCTAAATGATAATATACACTTGCACTGAAGTGTTGATTGTTGTGGAACGTGAAACCAAAAATAATCCTCTATAAAATTAAAAGCTACTGAAAAAGTAGGTGGCGGAGTTATTATAGGCTGTAAACTTTATTTTCTGGAATTATGTGTTGATGTACTCAGGAGTGTACAAATTATATATTGCATCATTAAATGCGAATTTTATAGGCGGTAACCGAAAAACCTTAAACAGAGTAGGTAATAATATTTAAATTTATAGTTATGAAGAAAAAAAATGTTGTAAAAAACTCTAAAGCAAGTTTTGAAAAATTTGCCGGTAAATTAGAAATGGATAAAAAATTACTTTCTAATGTTGGAGGAGGCTACCCTGGAGAAGGATTTTGGTCCACATATAGTGGAGATTGTAATGGTACAGGAGAGTCTTGCTGGAAGTGGTTATACTAGAATTAAATCCTATTTGAATAGAGGCTGTCTGAGTTTTGACAGCCTTTATTTGATTTAATTTTTAAATATTTATTAAAAAGTTATGAGGCAGTTATTTATTGAAGAGGTTAAAGAGAAAGTTTTGTTTAATAAAAATGAAACTAAAAGGATTGACAATGAAGAGGTCAATTTACTAATTGATGAATGGAAAGAGCAGCTGTTATTATGTGATACAAGCTTATTTGAACGAAAATTATTAAAAGAAAATATTACAATTGAAAGTTTTAAGTTAATATTAGAAACTATCATCTCATCAAAAAACAATATAATTTCAAATATTGAAATTAAGAAAGCTGGAAATGAAAATGATCTTGAATTAAATTTTCTGCTGATTTTTGATAATTTTTTACATGAAAACTTTGCTGAAGTTGCTGAAGACTTGAATTATTACAATACTTTTTTTTCTATAAATAAGGAGAAGATTTTACAGTCTTATCGAAATCATTTGTTAGGATTAATCTCTAAAATATCTGAAAAAACTATATTTCATGAGTATAAGTCATTTGAAGAAAAATTCGGTTGTGATTTAGCAGTGTTTATTTCAAAACTATCCAATCGCCATTATAAATATTATTTTTATAATAAGTACCCCTTATTAATAAGGCTTGTCAATGATGAGATTAAAAGAGCATATAACTTTCTTATCGAAATTTTATCGGCTTTAGAGAATGATTGGGAGGATATAAAAGATATAGTTAGAAAAAACAAAACTCTTGAAGATTTAAATTTTGGTCTTGGAGACAGGCATATTTTTGGAAAATCAGTTACGATAGTCATTTTTAATGATAACTTAAAATTGCTTTATAAACCACATTCTTTATTAATTGATGACTCATACTCAAGAATTATAGAGTTATTATTTAACAAAAATAAGAGACTTAAACATATAATAAAACATCCAAAAGTAATTGTTAGGAATAATTACGGATGGCAGGAATATATAGTCCAAAAGAAAACTGACGATACTTTAAAATTAAAAGAATTTTATTATAAAGCGGGCGTACATCTCTCATTATTCTACATTTTGAATGGAAACGATTTGCATTATGAAAATATCATAAGTGTTTCGAGAACTCCAATGATAATTGACATGGAAACACTTCTAAGTCCAACAATTAATAAGACTAAAAATGTTTCCTTAAAAAGTGTTATTGATGTGGGATTACTTCCATTTGGTTTTTTTAGAGGTGATAGATATTTGGAGTTTGGCGGACTAACCAATTGCAAAAAACAGAAATCACCATTTAAAAAGAACACAATTAGTATAAAAGAAGGTAGAATAATGGACGAAGATGATTATATGGATGAAAGTAAAAATTTACCGTATAAGAATGATATTAATTTACAGCATTTTTTAAATGATATTATAGATGGATTTAGTGATTCTTATGAAATCTTATTAGAAAATAAAAAAGATCTTTTTGAAATCATTAATGGTTTTTTTTCAATGTCAAAGATTCGTTTTATAACCCGTAATACGTTGACATTTTCGCATCTTTTACGAGAATCATATCATCCTTATCTGATGACAAACGGATTTTTACTGGAAATGCATTTAGATGGTTTATGGCTTGAAGTTAATGGCACCTCATATTTAGAAAAAGTCATAATTTCTGAGAAAAAAAGCCTTTTAAATCTCGATATACCTTATTTCTATACATTTTATAATTCGAACAGTATTTTTGATTTTGAAAATAAAGAAATCGGTAATTTTTTTGACATTTCTCCAAAGGAAAATATTGAAAAAAGCGTAAAAAATATTTGCCTAGAGGATAAAAAAAGGCAAATATGGATAATTAAAGCATCCATAATATCTTATATTAATTAAAAATTATCGATAAATGAAAAACCTAAATGATATAGTTTTAAATGAAATTTATACTATAGCAGATAATTTGATTGAGATTTCATTTCAAAATAATGATAGTGCAACATGGATAAACATTCTGTCAGGGTCTGATTCTGATAAGAGTTTTACATTTATAGGAGAGTCAAATTTTAGCTTACTTAATGGAGTATTAGGAGATGCTATTTTTTTCTTTGCTTTTTCAAAAAAGGTAAGTGATGATAAATATTACGAATTTGCCGACAAAATATATAAAAGCTTCCTTACCTATTTAGAAAATATTGATTTAGAAAATATAGACACTGGACTTCTTACCGGATTGGGAGGCGTTATTTATTCTATGACAATACTTTATGAAATTACTTTAGATTCTAAAAATTTATATGACTTGGAGAGATTTCTAAGAAAAGTAAATATAAGCAAATTAATAGTTGATGACACATATAATTCTATAGTAAGAGGAAATGCAGGGCTTGTAATTTCTTTGTGTAAATATCACAAACATTGTTATGACAAAAAGAAAAATTTAAATCTAATAAACGATTGCTGTGATAAATTAATTGCTTTATCAAAATCGACATCAAATCATCTTTTTTGGTTTTCTCAGCATCATGAAAAGCCTCTTGCCGGTGTTGCGCACGGATCTTCTGGATATGCTTTGGCTTTTCACGAAGCCTACATAATTACAAAAAATATAGTTTATCTTGAAATTGTTAAAAAAAGCATTCTTTTTGAAAATACATTATTTGATAAAGAAACGAATAATTGGGTAGACAACAGGGATTTCGTTCCTAATGAGATGAAAGGAAATACTGTCGCCTGGTCTCATGGTGCTCCCGGAATAGGTTTAGTCCGAAATAAATTATTGAAGAGTGAACTATATGATTCAGAGTTTAATAAGCTATTATTGGATGATATGAATTTGTCAATTAGTAAAACTATTCAATATAATTTTGATAATAATAAAGATATACTCATTTATGGGAATTTAGGTAATATTGATTTATTGATAAACACATCTCACCACAAAGAGATCGTTAATCAATTAGAATTACTTATTAGAAAAAGCACGAAAGAAGGTTGGGATTATGGGTATAAATTAGAGAGGTTCTATAAGCCTGGTTTTTTTAACGGTTCTTCCGGAATTGGATACCAGTTATTAAGATTTTTAGATAGTGAAACCCATTCAATTCTTTCATTTGAATAAGCTGTGAATAAAATAATTTTTCAATCACGTGAATTAAACCTATCAAAATACCTGAAATATTGATTTCTAATTATCCAGTTTGTTTTTATGTCCCTTATAAAATTCTATGTCTGATTTTCCTCACTATACACAACGCGACTTTAAAGACTGCGGGCCAATTTGTCTGAAAATAATTGCAAAATATTATGGCAAAGTTATTAATATACAAGAATTGCTTGACTTTAGCGAAACCACTCGTCAGGGAAGTAATTTATTGTTTCTAAGTGATGCAGCTGAAAAAATAGGCTTTCGTAGTTTGGGTGTAAAAGTGAGCCTGAAACTATTAGAAGAAGCACCTTTGCCTTGTATCTTGCATTGGAATAAAGAGCATTATGTGGTGCTTTATGAAATTGAAAAATATAAAAAACGTACTGTAAAAAATATTTTTAAAAAGAAGAAACATTATACAAATGTCGATACAGAATATGTATTTAAAATTTCAGATCCTGGATTTGGATTGCTTGAATACAATCAAACTGATTTTATAAGATTCTGGATAGGAAATAATGCAGATGAAATCACAGAAGAAGGGATTGCCTTATTACTTGATCCTATGCCAAAATTCTTTCAGTCGGAATTTGATAAGGAAGATCAAAAAGGATTAGGATTTGGCTTATTATCCCAATATGTATTGCGGTACAAATCTTTTTTAATGCAATTAAGCATTGGCTTGGTAGCTAGCAGTTTGTTGCAGCTTATTTTTCCCTTCCTGACACAAAGTATTGTAGATGTAGGGATTCAAAATCAGAACATTCATTTTATTTATTTAATCCTGTTTGCGCAATTGTTTCTATTTACTGGAAGAACGGGGTTAGAACTCATCCGGAGTTGGATATTGTTACATCTTTCGACAAGAATAAATATCTCCCTGATTTCGGATTTCTTTATCAAATTAATGAATTTGCCGATCTCCTTTTTTGATGTCAGGATGACTGGCGATATTATGCAACGCATTAATGATCATCATCGTATAGAAAAAATATTGACTACTTCTTCCTTAAACGTATTGTTTTCGGTAATCAATATGTTTATTATGGGAGGCGTTCTGGCCTATTATAATCTTCAAATATTCTTTGTGTTTTTTTCGGGCAGTATTCTTTATTTTGGATGGATTACTCTATTTCTTAAACGAAGAAAAGAATTGGATTACAAACGTTTTTCACAGGTAAGCCAAGAGCAAAGTAAAGTCATCGAACTCATCAACGGGATGCAAGAAATAAAATTGCACAATGCCGAAAAACAAAAGCGTTGGGGATGGGAATATGTACAAGCACGATTGTTTCGGGTTTCTATAAAAGGATTGGTTTTAGAACAAACACAAACCATTGGTTCTTCTGTAATTAATGAATTAAAGAACATTTTTATTATTTTCCTTTCGGCAAAATTGGTTATTGATGGATCCATTACTTTGGGGATGATGATGGCAATAACTTCTATCGTTGGGAGTTTGAATGGTCCCATTACTCAACTTATTGAGTTTGTTCGGGAACTACAAGATGCCAAAATATCGTTAACCCGTCTATCTGAAATTCACGACAAGGAAGACGAAGCGCAACAAGAAATTCATCAAACGCATGATATTCCAAAAGATAGCGATATTGTAATTAAAGATCTGTCGTATCGCTATTTGGGTTCGATTATTCCTGTACTTGAAAATTTAAATCTGACCATTCCTGCTCATAAAGTAACTGCAATTGTCGGGGTGAGCGGGAGCGGTAAAACCACTCTAATGAAATTGTTGCTTAAATTCTATGAGCCTGATAAAGGGGAAGTTAGCATAGGTAATACTTCTTTAAAGAATGTTTCCCAGAAGACATGGCGAAATAACATTGGAGCCGTAATGCAGGAAGGGTTTATTTTTAATGATACCATTGCCAATAATATTGCCGTGGGAGTAGATATTATTAATAAAGAGAGATTGATTTATGCCGCTGATGTTGCCAACATAAAAGATTTTATTTCGAGTTTGCCCTTGGGATATAACACCAAAATAGGCTCAGAAGGAGTAGGCATGAGTACGGGACAAAAACAGCGTTTGTTGATTGCGAGATCGGTCTATAAAAATCCTGAAATGTTATTTTTTGACGAAGCCACTTCGGCTTTAGATGCTAACAATGAAAAAGAAATTATGGGGAAACTGGATATTTTTTTTAAAAACAAAACAGTGGTTGTGATTGCTCATCGATTAAGTACGGTTATGAATGCAGATCAAATTGTTGTACTGGATAAAGGAAAAATTATTGAAATGGGGAATCATTGCGCATTGGTGGAACAAAAAGGAAATTATTTTGAATTGGTTAGAAATCAATTGCAATTAGGAAATTAATAAGATGGCAGATAACAAAACTACATTCGAATTACGAAGTGAAGAAGTACAAGATATACTTACCCGTGTCCCGCATTGGATGATACGTTGGGGAACTGTTTTGATTTTTGCGATTATCTTAATGTTATGTTTTGTCTCCTGGTTTGTAAAATATCCAGATATCGTGTCGACTGAAATTGTCATTACAACGACTATTCCCCCCGAAAAGTTAGTGGCTAGAACTTCAGGAAGAATAGAAACGATCTTGGTACAGGACAAATCTATTGTCAAAGAAAATGCAGCATTGGCTATTATTCAAAATACGGCTGATTATAAAGATGTGTTTTTACTTAAAAGCATCCTAGAAGACCATTCGGAAGGAAATGAATTTGATTTTGAAAAGATAAAAAATGTACAACTCGGAGATATAGAAAGTGCCTTTGCTCTTTTTCATTCAGCCTATATTGCCAATGAATTAAACACCAATTTACAACCTTTTCAGGTAGAAAATAATGCGCAAAATTCAGAAAATACTCAAATTAGAGAAAGGTTAAACCTTTTGCAGCAACAAAAAACTCTCAACGAAAGTGAATTGCAATTGCAAAAAAGTAATATAAATAGGTATGAAACTTTGTTTGGTAAAGGTGTTATCTCTGCGCAGGATTTTGAGAGTAAAAAATTAGCATATCTTCAAGCCGAGAAAGGGTATAAAAACTTATTGAGTAGTATTTCGCAATTAAAATCATCTTTGATTGAAAATGACAGAACCAGTAAAGGCACAAAAATCAAAGGAACTAAAGAAGAAGTTAATCTGGAGAGTAGTAAAATGCAATCTTTTTATCAATTAAAGAAAGTAATAAAAGACTGGGAATTGGCTTATGTATTAAAATCATCTGTTTCCGGTAAAGTTTCGTTTTTACAAATTTGGACAGAAAACCAAACCATAAATGCGGGTGACAATGTTTTTTCTATAATTCCCAGATTAGAGAAAGGATATATTGGAAAATTAAAAGCCCCAGCACTAAATTCCGGAAAAATAAAAATAGGGCAAGTCGTAAATATTAGATTATCAAATTTCCCTGACAGAGAATTTGGAATGTTGAAAGGAAAAATTAAAAACATTTCACTTACGCCAGACTCAGCCGGTAATTTATTGATTGATGTAGCCTTGTCGCAAAAACTTGAAACTTCCTACCACAAGACAATTCCTTTTCAACAAGAAATGAAGGGTTCAGCCGAAATTGTCACTGAAGATTTAAGATTAATAGAACGATTGTTGTATCAGTTTAGGGATGTTTTTAGGAGGTAATTCACTTAATACAATTTTTACATTGGAACTTAAATTAAAATTTTAGCTTCAAATTTATCTCTTAAAATCATCATATCCTCACTCACTTTTTTATCAAGTATTTTAGCATAATGTTGAGTAGTCTGAATATTTTTATGACCCAACATTTTGCTTGCGGTTTTAATTAGCACTCCATTTGTAAGTGTTACAGAGGTTGAAAAAGTATGTCTGGCCATGTGAGCTTAATTCTTTTTTAATGCCACAAATATCCGCTATTTCTTTTAGGTAGCTATTCATTTTTTTATACTTAAAACAGGTAGTAGTTTATCTTCATTTATGCATTGTGGGTGATTGGCATAGCGCTGCTCCCTATATATAAAGTAACCATTAATACTGGTTTTTCTTAATTGGCCTATATAGCTTACTGAATAGGCCAGAGGCTTGTTTACGCCCGTATTACTTCACTTAAAATATCCTTTAACGCTAGAAGTAACACCATTTGCATAGAGCAATAAGCCATTAGCAAGGTCAACTGACTGAGAATAACTTCCAATCTGGAATCCTAAATCGAATATTCTGTTCAGCACCGTTAGTAAGCCGTTTTATAATAATCCTAGTTTTTTAGCTTTACCAATTAAATCTTTATCACTGCCTTTTCCTTTTAAAAGTTGATCTTTTATGTTTGCTTTCCTTTTTTCTATAGCACTCATAGAAAGAGGAATGTAGTTAGGAAGATTAACAGTTTTAACTCCTTGAGAAATTAAGGTTAAAATTTGATTGTCATGAATATCCCAATTTATGTTTCTTTTAAATAATTCTCTTTGAGATTCTATTATGGTATTACTTCGGAATATATCACCTTCAAGAATTTTTTTACAAATAATAGGAAATAATTCAAAGTTAATGTCACTTTTTGAAATGAATCCTTCAGGTTTTATTTCTTTAATGATTTTATCTACAATTAAGGGTTCACTATGCATTGTAAGAAGAACTATTTTACAATTTGCGAATTTTTCTCTAATGAGTATAGCCAAATCAATGCCATTATTAATATTAAAGTCTTTATAAGGAGGAAGACTAATATCTAATAAAGCAAAATCAATTTTTGTATTTTGTTTTAGTTGAAAATTTATTTTGTTGTAAGCATCTTCACAATTATAGCTCTTTATAAAAGTCGGGTCGTTTTTTTGAAAATCGGTATCAGATAGCAGGTTAATATAACTATCGACTGTCATAGGGTGATCATCGACTATCAAAATATTAAGGCACATGTTCATTTTTATCCAATTTCACACAAAAATAATTAAATATTACGGTTATACCGTAAAATTGAAAGAAATTATAGCTGTTTTTTTGAGAGAATATTAAACTAAATTAATTTTTTATGAAAAGCAAATTATATATTGCAGGACTTGTTTCTATTTCTTTATTAACTTATTCATGTTCCAATGATGATGTTTACGAGATTCCAGAAGTTAAAAATAATAATTTTCAAATTACACCACAAGCGGTTTTTAAAAATGGATTAAATGAAAAAACAATTGATTCAACTACTGTGATTTTTAGTATGGAGGAAAGCGCTGTAGAAGGAGATCCAAGTAATCCAAAACCACCGAGAAACTAATTATTTAATTATAATTAATTGAAGAAAGACTATGAGATTTATTTATGAATTACATAGTCTTCTTTATTTCAAAATACTATATTTGAAATTTTAAAATAATAATTGTATTTTGATTACTCGAACTAAATTTTTTTGTCTATTTCTAATTTTTTTTATTTTTTCCTGTAAAAAAAGTACAACCGTTTTATTTGATAAAAGTCATATTGATGATTTATCTGGAAATAGAAAAGAGAAATATTTAGATTCTTTAGTAGTTTCATTAAAATCTAAAAAAAATGATGCTACTGTCAGAGATTTGTATTTAAAGATAGCCTCTGAATATTATTATATAAATAATCCTAAAAAATCTTTAGATGTAAGTTTGAAATCTTTGCAATTATCAAAGGATTCTAATGATAGTATTAGAATTGCAAAATCACTATATTATGTGGGTGATTGTTATGAAAATTCAAAAAAAGATACAGCTTATTTTTATTATTTGAAAGCTCAAAAAGTATACGAAAAAATTCAGGACAATGATAATGTTGGTAGAATGCTATTCAATAAAGCTTATGTTTTATTTTATGATGGAAATTATGTAGAATGCGAAGTTGAAATTTCTAAAGCATTGCAGTATTTAAAAAAATCTACAAATCACCAGTTGATTTATTCTTGTAATACATTAATGGGTAATTGTTTAGAGAAATTGGTTAATTACGATAAGGCATTATGGTATCACAAGGTGGCATTAAGTGATTTAGAAAAAATGAAAATTAATGATAATGATAAAGATGGAATAAATAATTACAATGTAACTTCTATTATTAATATTTGCAATTTACATGATTTAAAAGGCGAATTTCCGAAGTCAATAAAAAAATTGCAAGCTTTACTTTCAGAAGAGTTAAAAAAAAAATGGACTAGATTATATGCCAATGTTTTGAGCAATTTGGCTTATTCCAAGATGAGAAATGGAGATTATGAAAATGTAGAGTCAATGTTTTTTGAATCCTTAAAAATTGTTGATAGTATTGGAATAGAGTCTGATATTTTATACAAAAAGATACATATTGGAGAATATTTTTTAACTCAGAAGGATACTATAAAATCAATTCAAAGTTTAAAAGAAGCGAATCAATTAGCAATTAAAATTAAAAGCAGTAATGAAATTTTAACTTCATTAAAATTACTTTCCAAAGTAGATAAAAAGAAAAGTTTGTTTTATACAAATGAATATATTAAAGTAAGTGACAGTATTAATACAGTTCAAAAAAATACTCATAATAAGTATGCCAGAATTGAATATGAAACTTCAAGGATAGAGGATGAAAATAAAGTTTTGACAAAAAAGAACTTTTACATTTTAATTATTTCATTTGGATTAATTTTATTATTGATAATAATTATTGTTATAAGATATTTAAAATATAAAAATAATGAGTTACGGTTTTTAAAGAAACAACAAAAAGCTAATGAAGAAATATACCAACTGTTAACTGAGCAACATGAAAAAATAAATGTTGCAAAAGAGAATGAGAAAGCTAAAATAGCAAAAGAATTGCATGATGGCGTAATGAATAAAATTTATGGTGTCCGAATGAATTTAGGTTTTTTCAATTCTAAAATTGACACAAAAATAATTGAAAAAAGAAAGGAATATATTTTTGAATTGCAAAATATTGAAAATGAGATTAGAACGATATCACATGACTTAAGTCGAGGTTCTTTCTTGGAAGGCAATGATTTTAATGTGTTGCTATCAAGTTTAATTGAAAATCAAAAAGATATAAGTAGTACTCAGTTTAAATATCTAAATGATGAAACGTTTGAATGGACAGCTATTCAAAATATATACAAGATAAATTTATATCGTATAATTCAAGAGGCCATTTTAAATACTAATAAATATTCAAATGCAAAAAATTGTGAAATAAGAATTCAGAAGAGGAATGACAATGTTTTAAAACTAAGTATTAGTGATAACGGGGAAGGATTTGATATTAAAAATAAAAAAAGGGGCATTGGATTAAACAATATGAAAGAAAGGGCGAATTCTTTAAAAGGTCAATTTAATATCGAATCAAAAATTGGAGAAGGAACAAAAATTGAAGTTATGTTTAATTTTCAGACATTATCTTAAAAAGGGTTCGAGTTACTCACTTAGTTAATACCAAATCTTTTTCAAGAACAAACCTGTGATTTACCATTCGTTCATATAGCTTATTGAAAATGGTTTCCTTATAAATAGAACGATTTAAGCGGAAAAAGTATTCATCTAAATACTTTTGTAGATGCCCTCGATTTACATGTGTTTGAATCGTTCGTATTCCTGATTTTATTTGCTGAATTATGGTGTGCATTTGTTTGAAATTCTCATTGGGTTTACTCTTTTCTTGAACTATTGAATATTATTTTGATAGCTTTTTATAAGCAGTCCATTTGTCTGTTTTTATATAAGCATCCAATGAAATATGCTCTTTAAAGATTGGTTCTAGCGAATTCGCAGAATAATCGTCTATAACTGTAGCATAACCTCTTTTAATTTGCCTTTTTCAGTTAGTTCAATTACACAAACAACTTTAGACTTTTTGCTATCATAACTTCGCCCTTGCTTTCCAGTTTCCTTACCGCCAATTACGAATTCATCAACATGCACAGTACCAGTCATGGGTTGTTTTTTACTCGATTCCATGGCTATTTTACTTTTTGCATAAAAAACCAGGCTGTCTTTTGAGTGATTCCATACTGTTTGGCTATTTGAGGACTTGAGATCCCTTTTGTGGTGCAACTCATCTCAAAAAGTATCATTAATGACTTTTGCAATCCAAACTTTAACTTATGAAATAAAGTTCCAGCTGTCGCACTTTCAATATATTTGCATTTTGTGCATTCTCGAGAACAATACTTCTTGACCTCAAAATACTTTTTATGGCCACAATGCTTACAGGTATAGCCATTCTTCCACTTTTCTTGTGTAATAAACTCTCTACACTTTTCATCACTAAAAAACGTCTGAGAGAACTCTAAAATATTCTCCCCCTTGAATATAGCTTCCATAACCCTTGTTTTACTATAAATTTACAGATTATTTAAGTATGTAACTCGGAAAAGGGTTATTCAAAAATGATCAGATTGAAGTTGGTTTTTTGTAGAAATTTACAATACGTTACGCTTCATTGATATTTCTTTCGATATTTATAAACTTCAAATCGGTCTTTCAAATTCATTTTGCAATTTTATGTAATTTTTTTAGAAATAGCATTTTCGATGTATGCTTTATTTTTTAATTTTGCAATCAAACTTTTACTCTACTTACCAGTTAGATCCTTAATATACAACTCTTTAAAAAATAATTTCGTCACCTTTTTTGTGACTAATATAATTTTTCACTCCATTCGAGTTAGATTAAAAAAACACAAATAAATTTAAATTATACAACCCCGCTTCAATACCCCAAAGGAAAGTGAGTTGAAACTGCATACGTACTTTGGTATTGTACCACTCGAAACTTATTAAAATTCAAAAGACCTTGCCTCAGCGCCCTCAAAAGGTAACTGAGTCGAAACAGCATAGACATACGTGTTTATTGAATAAGACGTAGCGATGTTATTTTTTTATAGGTTTCAAAGGAATAAATTATTTTAATATAATAATTCATGTAGTTATTTGGTTCATTATTAGTGTTTTGTGTATTGTAAGTAAAAGTCCGTAATTTTTATGTGAAAAGGCCGTAATTTTTAGATCAGCGTTACTCTTATTTTCGCTCAAAACTGATTATGCTTAAATATTAGAAATTAATATTTAGATGATTTAGGGGGAGATTTTAACTTTGTATAAAATGTTTAGAATAGAAATAAAGAGCCCTATTTAGTCCTTTAAAGTGGTCAATGCATTAAGGTTGTACAATAGAATTCCGGTTGTGAACAGAAAATATGGATGTTAAATTTATGAATAAAAATACGGTGTCAAATAATATTAATTTGGTTTCAAAATATTGGAAGAAAAAGATATTAAATAGAGAGGAAGTTCTTGGAGTGAATCAGAAGCAAAATAGTCTGCCTTGTGTCACTATTAATGCTAATGAACTAAATTATTTTAATAGCCTTACCGATAAAAATCCAATAGCTCAATATACTGTTATAAGTGCTATTTATTCTTTTTTGTTAAAGAAACTAATCAATGAGTTTGATGGTTATGTTGTGTCAAATTATAAGAATCATCACAATTCTTTGCTTCTGTCATTTCCTATAGATTTAAAAATATCATTTAAAGAATATCTTCAAAAGACAAAACACGAAATTTTAGAGACATTAAAACATTCCGACTATAATTCTGATCTTATATCTGAAACAAGGGGAATTAATAATTTAATTATCTTATCTAATTATAGTATAAATATCAACTGTGGCTCTAAGTTAGATTGTAATGGTATTTTATTTGATGTAAAATTAAATGAGAATGAAGATATAGAAATTGAGGTTACTTATTTAGAAGGTTTTGTGAAGGAAAAAGTTGTTGAATGTTTAGTTCAGCAGTTTAGACAGTTTGTAGTTAATCTAGATAATTATCTAGAAATTTATTTATCTGAGTATTCATTGTTATCAGAAAGAGAAAAATATCAGTTATTAGTTGATTTTAATGATACTGATGTAGCTTATCCGAAAGAAAAAACAATAATTGATTTATTTGAAGAACAAGTAGAGAAAACGCCCAATAATATAGCTGTCGTATTTGAAGAATCAAGACTAACTTATAAAGAACTAAATGAAAAGGTTAACAAATTAGGGCGTTACTTAATAGAAACTTATCATATAAAGCCTGATGATTTAATCGGAATAAAGTTAGATAGAAGTGAGAATATGATTGTTGCTATTTTAGGGATATTGAAATCAGGAGCGGCTTATATTCCGATAGATATCAATTACCCAGAAGAAAGAGTAGCTTATGTAGAAGAGGACAGCAACAGTAAGCTTGTTATAGATGAGGAAGAATTAGATAGATTTAATAAGGTACAAGAGAAGTATTCTCTAGAAAATATAGGTAAAATCAATCAGCCTAATGATTTGGCATACATCATATACACTTCGGGAACCACAGGTAATCCGAAGGGAGTCATGGTAGAGCATAATAATATTGTGCGATTACTAAAGACTGATAAGGCATTATTTGATTTTAACTCAAATGATGTTTGGTGTATGTTTCATTCATATTGTTTTGATTTTTCGGTTTGGGAAATGTATGGCGCATTATTTAATGGTGGTAAGGTAATTATTATCCCTTTAAAAGTAGCGAGAGATCCCTTGGCATTTCTTCTTGTTCTAAAGAAAGAAAAAGTAACAGTATTAAATCAGACACCATCCGTTTTTTATAATGTCTTAAGCGAAGATTTGAAAAATGTGGAAGCTAATCTTCAATTGCGTTATGTAATATTTGGAGGCGAGGCTTTAATACCTAGAAAGTTAAGAGATTGGAACGAAAAATATCCTAACACAAAACTTGTAAATATGTATGGTATTACAGAAACTACTGTACATGTGACTTATAAAGAAATTACAAGAGAAGAGATCGAAAAAAATATTAGTAATATAGGCAAACCTATACCTACGTTAACCTGTTATGTAGTTGATCAAGATCGAAATTTAGTACCAGTTGGAGTCTCTGGAGAGCTTTATGTAGGAGGGGAAGGAGTAGCTAGAGGATATTTAAACAGGGATTCTTTAACAAGTGAAAGATTTATTGATAGTCCATTTAAAACAGGCGAGAGGTTATATCGTTCTGGAGATATAGTGAGGATGCTGGAAAATGGTGAATTAGAGTACTTAGGAAGGAAAGACCACCAGATCAAGATCAGAGGTTATAGGATTGAACTTGGAGAGATAGAGAGTGTAATTTTAGAATATGCAGAGGATTTAAATCAAGTTGTAGTATTAGTAAGTGAGGTAAATGGAGAGAAATCATTGGTTGCTTATTTCGTATCTAGAAATATAGACAAATCAAAATTAAGGAGTTTTTTGAAAGAAAAATTGCCAGAATATATGATTCCTAATTTTTATATCGAATTGGAAGAATTGCCATTAACTCCCAATGGAAAAATAGACAGAAAATCTTTGCCGAGTGTTGATGGGGCAGACATTATCCGAAGCGAATATGTTGCACCAAGAAATGAGATTGAAAGAAGTTTAGTTGGAATATGGCAAGAAGTATTGGGAGTAGAAAAAATAGGTATAACCAACAATTTTTTTGAGTTAGGGGGGCATAGCTTGATTGTGTCTCAAGTAATCAATAGGATTTATAAGCAGTTAGGAAAAACAGTATCCTTTAAAGCGTTTTTTGTAAGTCCGACTATAGCGGGTTTAAGCAATGAGTTGCAAGAAAATAAATATATAGTTATTCCCATAGCTCCTGAATTAGAATCCTATCCTTTGACAGCTTCTCAAGCCCGATTATGGATACTGAGTCAATTGGAAGGAGGTTCATTGGCCTATAATATGCCTGCAGCTGTTAAGTTAACAGGGAGTATTGAAGTGAATAAATTGGAAGAATCTTTTAGGTTATTAATTGATCGACATGAAATCCTAAGAACTTATTTTAAAACAAATGAAGAGGGGGATATTAGACAATTTATTGTGCCTATTGAACATGTAGACTTTAGGATTTCAGAGAAAAACTACAGTTCAGTAGAAAATCAAGAAGAAGTAATTGCTGATTATTTACAAGAAAAGAGCAATGAACCTTTTGATTTAGAGCAAGTACCACTTGTAAGAGCTTCTTTGATCAAGATGAAAAAGGGAGAGTATGTATTTTTCTTATCTCTGCATCATATTATTGGAGATGGATGGTCAATAGAGTTATTAATATCAGAGGTAGTAAAAACTTATAATGCACTAAGGCAAGGGAAAAATGCTAATTTACCTCAGTTAAGCATTCAGTATAAAGACTATGCTGTATGGACTAATGGAGAAAAAGAGCAAGAGAAACATCAATTATCGGAACAATATTGGTTGCAGCAGTTTGCAGGAGAGCTACCAGTATTAGACTTGCCTAGTTTTAAAACACGACCATTAATTCAAACTTATAACGGGGACAATCTGACATTTACCTATTCAAAAGAGTTTTTAAATAAACTAAAAGAGTTTTCCAAATCGCATGATGTAACTTTATTTATGACCTTAATGACAGGGATAAATGCTTTGCTGCATAGGTATACAGGTCAGGATGATATTATAGTAGGAACTCCTATAGCAGGAAGAGAGCATCCTGATTTGGAAAATCAGATGGGTTTATATTTGAATACGCTCGCAATACGTAGTCGACTCAAAGAAGGAAGCAGCTTTTTAGATTTGGTTACAGCACAAAAAGAGATTTTATTAGGAGCTTATGAAAATCAAAGTTATCCTTTTGATGAGTTAATAGATAAACTGAATTTAAAGAGGGATACTAGTCGTTCTGCTTTGTTTGATGTTTTGGTTATTTTACAAAACCAGGAACAATTAAATAATTTCAATAATGAAGAACTGATCAGTCTTGAGGTTAGTGGTTACGATTTTAAAAACAAGACGTCTAAATTTGATATAAGCCTTGCTTTTACAGAGACAGAAGGGTTAAACTTAACAATTGAATATAATACTGATATATATGATTTGTGTCTGATAGAAAGAATGTTTTCTCATTTTGAAAATCTAATTACGCAATCAATAGAACAGCCGGAAATACTTATTAAAGAAGTTGATTATTTAACAATAGAAGAAAAGACTCAACTATTAGTATCGTTTAATGATACAAAATCGGATTACCCGCAAGACAAAACAATAGTAGATTTATTTGAGGATCAAGTAGCGCGAACCCCCAATAATATTGCCATTGTATTTGAAGATGTAGCATTAACGTACCAGGAACTTAATGAAAGATCAAATCAATTAGGCTCTTATTTAAGAGAGTACTATGTTATTGAAGCTGATGATTTAGTTGGAATAAAACTAGAAAGAAGTGAATGGATGATTATTGCGATCTTAGGGGTATTGAAATCGGGTGGAGCTTATGTGCCGATTGATCCAAATTATCCACAAGAGAGGATTGCTTATATAGAGAAAGACAGTGATAGTAAACTCGTAATAGATGAATCTATCTTAGATAGGTTTAATGAAGTTCGAGAAAAACATACAAAAGAGAATGTTGCAAAAATAAATGAAGCGCATGATTTAGCGTATGTTATTTATACCTCAGGGACGACAGGAAACCCGAAAGGAGTAATGGTGGAAAATAAGAGTGTAATTAATTTAATTGTTTCTCAAACAATCCAATTTAATATTAAGGAGACCGAGAATATTTTACAATTTTCTAATATATCCTTTGATGCTTCCGTAGAACAAATATTTTTGGCAGTTTTAAATGGCGCTTGTCTTAGTATCCTTAGTAAAGATGTGATGTTAGATAGTAAAAAATTAGAAGAGTTTATAACTATTAAACAGATTACCCATTTTCATACAGTTCCTTCTGTACTAGAAAAACTTACACCAGGAAAATATCCTTTTTTAAAACGTGTAATTTCTGGAGGAGATGTTTGCTCTATAGAATTAGCTAGTAAATGGCATATGTATAATTATTTTTATAACGAATATGGACCTACAGAAACTACAGTAACTGCGATTGAGTTATTATACAATCAAAATACAGGCTTTTCAATCGGTAGACCAATTTCCAATACTAAGGTTTCCATATTGGATGAGTCATTACAACTAGTGCCAATAGGAACAAAGGGGAATTTATATGTTTCAGGAGCTGGAGTGGCGCGTGGGTATTTAAAGAAAGTAGATCTTACATCAGAGAAATTTATCTCAAATCCTTTCATAGAGGGAGAGCGTATGTATAATACAGGTGATGTAGGTTGTTGGTTACCAGATGGAAACATAGAATTTTTAGGAAGGAAAGACAATCAGGTAAAAATTAGAGGGTACAGAATAGAACTTGGTGAAATTGAAAATTCCATATTACTATACTCAGAGGCGTTAAATCAGGTGATAGTAGAACCAAAAGTAGTAAATGGAGATAAAGTATTGATTGCTTATTTGGTATCTACAAACATAGATAAATCAGAATTGAGGAGTTTCTTGCTAGAAAAATTACCAGACTATATGGTTCCTAGTTTTTATATTGAACTAAAAGAATTGCCCTTAACTCCAAATGGGAAGATTGATAGAAAAGGGTTACCTAATGTAGATGGAGAAGATCTGATAAAAAGGGAATATCTTAAGCCCAGAAATGAGATAGAAGAGTGTTTGGTTTCAATATGGGAAGAAGTATTGGGAATTGAAAAGATTGGAGTTACAGATAATTTTTTCGAATTAGGGGGGCATAGTTTGATTGCCACAAGATTAATAAGTCTCGTGCATAAAGAATTTAAAGTAAAGATTTCAATAAATGATTTGTTTAAAAATTTGGTATTGGAGGATCAAGCGCTTTTGATTGAAAATATTCAAAATATTAATAAGATTGATATTAAGCAAGATGATATTAATATTGAAACTGAAATTTTTTATTTGTGAGTTTTTTTAAAACTTACATTATAACAAGGATAGATATATAAATTAAAAATTAAAATTAAATTGAAAAAGCTCATACTTATTTTGTTAGTATTGTTAAGTGTAACATTGTCTGCTCAGGTTAAAATTACTGGAAAAATTACTGGAAGAGTTATAACAAAAGATAACAATCCCGTTCCTTTTGCTGAAATTATATTAATAGCTCGGGATTCCACAGCTATTAAAAGTGAACTTACAGACGAAAAAGGAAATTTTTTATTGGAATCAGAATTTGGCAAGTATAAATTACAAGTTCGACAGGCGAAAAAAATTGTCATATCAAGAAGTATTGAATTTAATTCAGATTTGGATATGGGTAATCTAACAGTTGATGATGTAATCCAATTAGAATCTGTTATAGTTGGAGGGAGAAAGAAACTGATAGAGAGAAAAGTTGATAGATTGGTTTTCAATGTTGAAAATTCGATAAATGCCGCTGGAGGCGATGCATTTGAGGCACTTAAAGTGACACCAGGAATAAGGGTTCAAAATGATATTATTTCTATGATTGGCAAAAGTACTTTAGCCGTTATGATTGATGAAAAAATAGTGACGCTTTCAGGTGAAGACTTAACCAACTATCTAAAATCAATTCCGTCTGATGCTATCAAAAGTGTTGAAGTAATTACAAATCCTCCTGCAAAATATGAAGCCGCAGGCAATAGTGGGTTAGTAAACATAATACTAAAAAAGGGTAAGAAAGATTCATGGAATGCCTTAATTGGTGCTACCTATCTTCAAAGAAAATATAGTGATGGTTCATTAATGGGGAATTTTAATTATAATAAGGATAGATTAAGTATTTCTGCTTTAGGTAATTATAAGAATGGAACCCAGTATATTAACCGTGATGATTATTCTTATTTTTCAGATGGCTTATGGCACTCTAATTCACCAATTAAAGTTGATTACAGTAGAATAAATGTAAAATTGGGTATTGATTATCAAGTTTCATCAAAATGGACTGTTGGGAGTCAATTTTTAATTAACAATAACAAACCTACAGGAACAGACAGTCCGACTACGACTGTTTATGATTATACTAAAGGTGATATTATTCGAAGTTTAAAATCTAATGGAGAAACTGTGCGCTCTCCAAACATTAAATCAGCAAATCTTTATAATGAATTCAAAATTGACACGATTGGAAAAAAAATCATTTTAAATTTTGATTATTTTAATTTTAATAATACAGATACTAGAAAATATAAAGGTATTTCTGTTATTGAAAACCCATATTCAAGTGAGTATTTTGGAGGAATAAATAGTAATAATCAAGACATCACAAATGTATCAGGTAAATTAGACGTTGATTATCCTCTAAAATGGGCAACATTTAATTTTGGTGGTAAAGTGTCAAATTCAAAAACGAATAATGATATATTAGCTTTCAATAGTGGCCTAATGGATGTTCCAGTTTCAGATATGCCTTTAGTACAGAATGAATTTGAATATACTGAAAACGTCCAAGCAGTTTATATTTCTGGTAATAAAAAATTTAATGATCATTGGGAATCACAATTAGGATTAAGAATGGAATCTACTCAAACCAAATCCTTTACGCATAGTGTAGATTTATTGGTCAAAGATAATTATGTCAAATTTTTCCCAACAGCATATTTGTCCTATGTGCCTAACGATAATTCTACATTTACCTTTGGCTACAGTAAAAGAATTGATAGACCTAGATTTAGTGATTTAAATCCTAATATCTGGTATACTAATATTTTTCAAACTATGGAAGGTAATCCTTTCTTACAACCTGCGTTTATTGACAATACCGAGTTCACTTATACTTATAAAAAATTAGAAAGTAAATTCTACTTTAGTAATGAAGAGAACTTATTTAGCCCTATTGCAATACCTGATCCTAATACAAATATTATTCGATCCACAATTGTGAATTATGTCAACACACAACGCTTTGGAATGGCGGAAAATTATGTGTTTGATAAATTTAAATGGTGGACAAGTAATAATTCAATTGATGTGAATTATGCTATTTCTAAGTCAAGTTTAGCTACTACTGTGAAAGAACAAAAAGGTTTTAATTCAAGAGTGTCGACCAATAATGATTTTATTTTAAATTCAAATAAAACGCTACTTTTTAATTTAAGTTATTGGTATAGTTTCCCTGGTATTGATGGTATTTATAATAATAAATCGATGAGTTCTTTTTCTCTAGCTATTCAGTATCTTTTACTGAATAGAGATTTGAAAGTTTCCTTAAAAGGGGACGATATATTCAGAAACGAAATCCAATATATAAACTCTACGGTTAATAATATTTATCAAGAAAGCAGATACTATTTTGACAGACAATCTTTTCAACTTTCTCTTTCCTATAAGTTTGGGAATAAAAAAATTAGGGGAATACAGAGAGAAACAGGTAATCAAGATGAAAAAAATAGAACTGTTAATTAATAAATTTTAATAAGCCGAAAGAAATGTTATCATTGCTTAAGAAGTTAAATAAACTTAATGTCAGACTTGATTTATTTAATGGAAAATTAGATATTCAAGCTCCTAAAGGAGTTATGACTGATGAGATATTGGAAGAGATTAAGTTATATAAAAATGAATTAATAGAATTTATTACTTTACATAAATCTAAAGAGAATAAGGGTATGTTGATCCCTCAAGTAACAAAACGATCGGGTTACGTTTTGTCTTCTTCCCAGCGCAGATTGTGGTTGTTAAGTCAATTTGAAGGTGGTAATGTTGCATACAACATGCCAAGTGTCTATGAATTGAAAGGTAATTTGGATATTATTTCTTTCCAGAATGCTTTTTTTTCTCTTATTGATCGTCATGAGTCTTTAAGAACACTGTTTAAGGAAGATGAATCAGGAGAATTAAGCCAAATTATACTGAATTTGGAAGAAATAAAATTCGAATTGCAATATGAAGATTTTAGAGATGAAAAGCATTCCATTGAAAGAATCAAAGAAATTATAAAAAAAGAAATAGAATATCCTTTTGATTTATCAAGCGATTCTTTACTAAGAGCTAAGTTAGTTAGAACATCAAACGATACTCATATATTTATTGGTGTAATGCATCATATTATTGGCGATGGTTGGTCATCAGAAATAATGACCAATGAATTATTTGAATTATATCAAGCGTATGTAAAAGGAAATTCCAACCCATTACCAATATTAAAGTTACAGTATAAAGATTATGCTGCATGGCAACAAGATCAATTAAATAATGATAGTATAAAGGTTCATGAAAATTATTGGTTGAGACAATTTCAAGGAGAAATCCCAATATTAGATTTACCTGTATTTCAAACAAGACCAACGATTAAAACCTATGCGGGGAAATCAATCAAGAAATTTTATAAAAAGGAGCTTCTAAAAGATTTTAATGCTTTGTGTCAAGCTCAAGGAAGCACATTATTTATGGGATTATTGGCAACAGTTAAAGTGTTGCTTTATAGATATACCAATCAAAAGGATATTGTAATAGGGAGTCCTATCGCAGGAAGAGAGCATGAAGATTTACAAAATCAAATCGGTTTTTATGTAAATACTTTAGCCTTGAGAACACAATTTGAAGGCGAAGACACTTTTAAGGAATTATTAGTAAAGGTTAAGGAAGTTGTGCTTGGGGGATATGAACATCAAATTTATCCATTTGATAAGTTGGTAGAGCATTTACCACTTAATCGGGACATGAGCCATAATCCATTGTTTGATGTTATGGTTAGACTTCAAAGTGCTAATTTATTTAGTGAGAACTTACAAAAATTACCAGAAGTTGTAGTTAGAGAACTTGAATTAGAAGATGAAATTCTTAGTAAGTTTGATTTAGAGTTTGCTTTTAGAGAAACAGACAGAGGATTGGGTTTAACACTTACTTTCAATACGGATATTTACTCAACAGATTTTGTTGCGAATATATTAAGTCATGTTGAAGTATTAATGGACAGTATAGTTTCTAATATAGACGATTCTATAAGTTCATTAGCTTATCTAAAAGAATCTGAAAGAAATCAGGTGTTATTAGAGTTTAATGACACTGATATTTTTTATGCAAATGATAAAAACATTATTGATTTATTTTATGAGCAAGTAGAGCGAACACCAAATAATATTGCTGTTGTATTTGAAGATGTATCATTAACGTATAAAGAGCTTAATGAAAAAACAAATCAATTAGCGTCTTATTTGACAGAAAAACACACTATTCAACCCGATGATTTAATAGGGATAAAGTTAAAAAGAAATGAAAAATTAATCATCGCAATTTTAGGAGTACTAAAGTCAGGAGCAGCGTATGTTCCAATAGATATCAATTATCCGCAAGAGAGAATAACTTATATAGAAAAGGACAGCAATAATAAATTTGTTATTGATGAAAAAGAATTCGAAAGATTTGATAAGGTTCAAGCAAAGTATTCTCATTATAACTGTAACGCTTGTATTAAAAATAGTAGTCTAGTTTATCTTATTTATACTTCCGGTTCTACAGGTATTCCAAAGGGAATTATGATGGAGCATATAAGTATGTACAATTTGATTATTTTTCATAATAAACAATTTCCAGCCAATTCTATTCAAAGGGTATCACAATTTACAAGTATAAGTTTTGATGTCTCATTTCAAGAAATATTTTCGACATTAGTAAGTGGTGCGACATTATATCCTGTACCTGAAGCGGTTAGAGCAGATTCTGCTGAGTTATCAGCTTTTATAAAAAGAAATAGTATTGATACGGTTTTTTTACCGACATCCTATTTTAAGATATTAATGGATGTTAAGGCTTTCAATACTTTAATAACGTTAAATAATATTAAAAATATTATTGTTGCAGGAGAACAATTAGTATTAAGTAATGAAGCAATAAATATATTACAAAAGTCAGATACTAAGCTTCATAATCACTATGGCCCGGCAGAAACACATGTAGTTACGACGATAGTATTGCAGGGGAGTAATTTACGAACTAGTCCAGCTATTGGTTTTCCTATTTCTAATACTCAAATACTTTTATTAGACGACAATTTAAATCCGGTTGCTGTAGGTGTAACAGGAAAACTATATATTTCCGGAGTTGCTTTGGCGAGAGGATATTTAAATCAGGGGGAACTTACTTCACAAAAATTTATTAAAAATCCTTTTAAATCGTGTCAATACATGTATGATACCGGAGATTTAGGAAGATGGCTGCCAGATGGCAATATTGAATTTTTAGGCAGGCGAGATCATCAGGTTAAGATCAGGGGATATAGGATTGAGCTTGGGGAGATAGAGAGTGCGATTGCTGATTTTTCAGATTCGATAAGCCAGGTTATAGTTTTGGCTAGCGATGTTAATGGCGAAAAATCTTTGGTAGCGTATATTGTCTCGTCAAACATCGACAAAAAAGAATTGCGGGTTTTTCTTACCGGGAAACTTCCAGAGTATATGGTACCAGGTTTTTACATAGAACTGGATCAGCTGCCTCTGACTCCCAATGGCAAGATTGACAGAAAATTACTTCCGTCAGTTCAGGGATCCGATCTTATTTTAGGGGACTATACAGCGCCTGTAACCGACACACAAAGAAGCCTTGTAGCCATCTGGCAGGAAGTATTGGGTATTGATACCATTGGTATACGCAGTAATTTTTTTGAATTGGGAGGACACAGCCTTATTATTTCTCAGGTCATTAACAGGATTCATAAACAACTAGGTAAGAGTGTATCTTTTAGAGAATTTTTTAATCATCCTTCGATTGAAGAATTAAGTGGTATACTTGAGGATAACCACTATGAAACTATTCCAAGAGCCAATTTATCCGACTCATATCCTTTAACAGCATCACAAACCAGATTATGGGTACTTAGCCAGCTGGAAGGTGGATCTTTGGCCTATAATATGCCTGGAGCTGTTAAGGTGGTGGGGGACATTGACAGTGTACAGCTTGAAAAATCTTTCAGGTTATTGATTCAGCGTCATGAGATTCTGAGAACGTGTTTCAAAACAGATTCAAAAGGAGACCTTACGCAGTTTATTATTGCTGCTGATCAGATTGATTTTAGGATTTTAGAGAAGGACTTTAGTCAAATCAATGATTCTGATGGAATTATATCAGATTACCTTGAACAAAAAAACAGAGAACCGTTTGATTTAGAACAAGCACCACTGGTAAGAGCCTCTTTGCTGAAGATAAAAAACAATGAATTTATATTTTTTCTCTCCCAGCATCATATTATTGGTGACGGATGGTCACTGGAATTATTAATATCCGAGGTTATAAAAGTATATAACAGTCTTATTGAGTCTGGAGTAGCTCCACTTATAGAGCTTGGTATCCAGTATAAAGACTATGCCTTATGGATAAACAGCAAAAAAGACGAGCAAAAATATCAGGTATCTGAACAATACTGGCTGGATCAGTTCTCAGGAGAACTTCCTGTACTGGAACTTCCTAGTTTTAAAACGCGTCCCTTAATTCAGACGTATAATGGAGAGAGCCTGACGCATAAATATTCGGAAGAATTTTTAAACAAACTCAAAGATTTTTCCAGGTCTTGTGAGGCTACATTATTTATGACCCTTACGGCAGGTATCAACGCCTTGCTGCACCGTTACACAGGTCAGGATGATATAATAATGGGTACGCCCGTGGCAGGTAGAGAGCATCCTGATCTGGAGAACCAGCTTGGATTATATTTAAACACCCTTGCCCTTCGTAGTCAATTCAAACAGGGAAGCAGTTTTACTGATTTGGTCTTAGCACAGAAACAAACCTTGCTAGGGGCTTATGAGCACCAGAATTATCCTTTTGATGCTTTAATAGATAAGCTGAATCTAAAAAGAGATACAAGCCGTTCAGCATTGTTTGATGTTTTGGTAATACTTCAGAATCAGGAGCAGCTTAATAATATTAATAACGAGAAATTAATCAGCGTCGAGGTTCAGGATTATGATTTGAAGAGCAGAACATCAAAATTTGATTTGAGTTTTGCCTTTAAGGAAAAAGATGGATTGAGCCTGACAATTGAATATAATACAGATATATATGACTTATATCTGGTGGAGAGGGTATTCTCTCATTTTGAAAATTTACTGACAGCTTTATTAGAACAACCAGAAATGGCAGTCAGTGAAGCTGATTATTTAACGGCAGCAGAAAAAACAGAGTTACTGGTATCATTTAACGCTACCGATGGAGTATATCCGCAGGATAAGACAATAATAGATTTGTTTGAGGATCAGGTAATTCGCACCCCTGATAACATCGCCCTGATATTTGAAGATACAGAGATAACTTATAGAGAACTTAATGAAAGATCCAACCAGCTGGGTTCTTATTTACGAGATCATTATGGCATTAAGGCCGATGATCTTGTGGGTATAAAACTCGAAAGAAGCGAATGGATGCTTATTACGATTTTAGGAGTCTTAAAATCAGGAGGAGCTTATGTGCCAATAGATCCGGGTTATCCTCAGGAGCGTATTTCTTATATTGAGAAAGACAGTGAAAGCAAGGTTGTTATAGATGAATCAGTACTTGAAACCTTTTTTGGGATTCAGAGTAATTATTCGCAAAGCAATCCTTTAAAAATTAACACGGCTAATGATCTTGCCTATGTTATTTACACCTCAGGAACCACAGGAAATCCTAAAGGAGTAATGATCGAGAATAAAAGTGTAGTGAATTTTCTTTATGGAATGAGTAATTCTATTTCTGTAAATGATAAAGAACATTTATTAGCGATTACTTCAATTTCTTTTGATATTTCTGTTTTAGAACTTTTTTGGACCTTAACACAAGGGATAGTAATTACATTAAAAAGTGATAATAGTCATCTTAGTAATTTTAATCATTTTTTAAACAGCAGTCAGGAATCTTTTGATTTTAGCTTTTTTTATTTTTCGAGCCAGGAAAGTTCCAATACTGATAAGTATAAATTTTTAAAAGAATCTGCAGTATATGCTGATAAAAATGATTTTGCTGCGGTATGGTTACCGGAGAGACATTTCCATGAATTTGGAGGAATATTTCCTAATCCATCGGTTTTAGGAGCCGCATTATCTACAATTACAAAAAAGATTGAGATTCGTTCGGGTAGTATTGTTTTGCCGCTACATGATGTTGTGAGAGTAGCAGAAGAATGGTCTGTTGTTGATAATCTATCTAATGGAAGAACAGCTCTTTCTATCGCATCTGGTTGGCATGCTGATGATTTTGTTTTGCAGCCGGAAAATTATCTGGAAAGACAAAAGATCATGTACAATCAAATTGAAGAATTTAAAACACTTTGGGAAGGAGGTTCTTTAAAAAGAGTTAATGGACTAAAGCAGGATATAGATGTAAAAGTTTTTCCAAGGCCAATTAACACTGAAATAGATATATACATTACTTCTGGAGGAAACTCTGAAACATTTAGGAGTGCAGGTAAAATAGGAGCCAATATATTAACACATCTTTTAGGGCAGGAAATAAATGTACTTGCCTCTAATATAAAAATCTATAAACAAGCACTCCGAGAAAACGGATATGACGATTCAAAAGCAAAGATTTCGTTAATGCTTCACACCTTTATAGGAGATGATCTGGATAAAGTAAAAAGTATATCACGCGGACCTTTTAAGTCATATCTGAAATCAAGTCTAGGATTGATACAAAACCTTTTTAAAGATTTTGGCAAAGATGCTGCAAGTATTAATGAAAATGATCTGGAAGATTTATTAGAACTCGCATTTGAAAGATATTGGCAAACAGCAGCTTTACTCGGGACAAAAGAATCATGTAAAAATATACTTTCCAGAATCTACTCAGCGGGAGTTACTGAAATTGCTTGTTTACTAGATTTTGGAATAGATGACCACCAGGTTATTAAAGGGCTGGATTTTTTAACTGAACTTAAGAATAATTATAGTAAAGATAGAATTGTCACAAATTCCAAAATTGGGCCTATTACTTCTATGCAAATTACACCTTCATATTTAGAAACATTATTAGAAGATGATAACTCAGCATTATTTATTAATTCTTTGAAAAATATTATAGTAGGAGGAGAGAAATTTTCGAATGAATTGTTGACTAAGCTGAGATTGAATTCAAATGCGGAATTCTACAATATGTACGGCCCCACAGAAACTACAATCTGGTCAACTTTTGAAAAAGCACAAAAAGACAGGTTATTAAATATTGGAAAACCAATACAAAATACTCAAATATATATACTGGACAGCAATAGAAAAATTTGTCCAATAGGAGTAAAAGGGGAATTATTTATTGGAGGTGAAGGTCTGGCAAGGGGCTATTATAAGGAAGAAACTTTAACTCATGACAAATTTTTAGACTTTCAGTTTGCTTCAATAGTTGATCAAAAGATTTATAAAACTGGAGATTTAGCCCGATGGCTTCCTGATGGGACTCTTGAACATTTAGGGAGACTCGATAATCAGGTAAAAATTAATGGGTTCCGAATAGAATTAGGAGAAATTGAAAGTATTATTTCCAGTTATAGTTTTGTAAATCAAGTGGTTGTGATTGCTGTATATAAGGAAAACGGAATTAAAAATTTAGCTGCATATTTTATAGCCAGTAAGACAATCGATCCTATGGAATTACGGGATTATGTAAAGAGAAAATTACCTCATTTTATGGTTCCGAGCTATTTTACTCAATTGAAGGAGTTTCCATTGACTCCAAATGGCAAAATAAATAGAAAAAGCTTACCAGATATGAATAAAGAAATACCAGTTGCAAATGATTATTTGGCTCCAAGGAATGAAATAGAGAATAAATTAATTGCAATATGGCAGGAAGTTCTGGGAGTAGAAAAAATTGGGCTTAAAGACAATTTTTTTGATCTGGGCGGAAATTCTCTCTTGATGATAAAGATGCTCAATAATCTGAATAAGAGTTTTCAAACCAATATTTCCTTATTAGAAGGATACAATTTACCTAATATCCTTGCTATCTCGGAGCAGATAAATTCGAACGGCAATGATAATCTGGTATTAGACGAAGAAAGTAAAATAGAAGAGCTGTACAGCGTAATGGAGGAGTCATACAATTTATTAAATTTTGTTAACGATGAAAAATAATCAATATTCGGGATTTGAGATTGCAGTAGTAGGAATGTCAATTAGAACTTCGGGAGCTGCAAACTGGAGAGAATTCTGGAACAACCTGGTTTTATCAAAAGAATCTTTAAGGTTTTTGAATGTTAAGGAGTTAATCGATGCCGGAATGGATCAGGCAGTTATTAATGATAAAAATTATGTTAACTGTACCACTGATCTAATAAACAAAGAGTGTTTTGATTCAAAGTTTTTTGGTTATTCAAATGACGAAGCCAAGATGATGTATCCTGGGCACAGGTTTTTTCATGAGTGTGTATGGGAAGCTTTGGAAGATGCAGGATATATTCCTGAAAATATAAATGAGCCTGTTGGAATTTATGCCGGTGCCGGAGAAGATATCATTTGGAAGTCATTTGTTAATCTTTCTTCAGAAAATCAAAAAGTTAATAACTTCTTTTTGAACACCATAAATAATAAAGATTACCTGTCGACTTTAGTTTCATACAAATTAGGATTGAAAGGTCCTTCAATGGCTATTAATACTGCTTGTTCCACCTCCCTTGTAGCTATTCACACAGCATGTAAAGCCTTAATTTTTGGAGAAACCAGAATGGCTTTGGCAGGAGCATCTTCTTTGGTTACTGCAAGTGAGAAGGGCTATATTTATGAAGAAGGATCCATTGTATCAAAAGATGGTCACTGTAGGGCTTTTGATAAAGATTCCACAGGTACTGTCAATGGAGAGGGAACAGGTGTAGTTGTATTAAAACGATTAAAAGATGCAATAGAAGACAAGGATAATATTTATGCAATTATTAAAGGAAGTGCAGTAAATAATGATGGAAATAAAAAAGTTGGATTTACTGCGCCTAGTATTGAAGGTCAAGTAGCCTGTATCAAAATGGCTCAAAAATTTTCAAAAGTTGAACCTGACAGTATTAGCTATGTTGAAACACATGGTACGGGAACAAAATTAGGAGACTCAATTGAAATTGAGGCATTGAATATTGCGTTTAATAATAATAAAGAATTTTCTTGTCCAATTGGGTCAGTCAAAACAAATATTGGACATCTGGATACCGCATCTGGTGTAGCGGGATTTATAAAAACTGTTCTAAGCATCAAAAATAAAAAGATCCCGGCAAGTTTGCATTTTAATGAGTCGGATCCCAATATAAATTTCCAGGATGGACCATTTTATGTAAATAATAAATTATCTGAATGGGAATCTAAAGACCTGTCACCTTTGAGAGCTGCAGTAAACTCTTTTGGAGTTGGAGGTACTAATGCACATTTAATTGTTGAAGAAGCTCCGGCTATTCAGAAAAATTTAGATGAAAATGAGCATAATCTTCTTGTTTTATCTGCAAAAACACCAACTTCATTGCGAAGTTATTTTGATAAATTGATAAAATTCATAGCCACCGAAGAAGATCTAAATGTATCAGATATGTGCTATACGTTTCAAACTGCAAGGCAGAATTTTGAAAATAGAATAGCTATATCTTTTAAAAATAAAATTGATTTACAGCAAAAACTGGAGCAGATCGTTATAAGTCAGAAGACTTTTGAGAAAGTAAGAAATGTCCAAAATTCTGTCGTTTTTGTGTTTCCCGGTCAAGGCTCACAATATAAAAATATGGGATTGGATTTGTACAAATCCAATTCAGAATTTCGAGAATATCTTGATAATGGATTTCTTTATTTAAGTAAAATAACAAATATTGATTTTAAAGAGATTTTATTTTCTCAGGATTCTGAAAGTAATGCATCAGATATAAATTTGACTTCAAATGCCCAACCTTTTATTTTTCTTATTGAATATGCATTAGCAAAATTAATAATGAATTATGGAATAGTGCCTAGTTATATGATTGGTCATAGTATTGGCGAATATGCAGCAGCCTGTATAAGCGGTCTTTTTACTTTCGAACAAGCTTTAAAATTAGTAGTAAAACGAGGTGAACTTATGGGAGCACTACCCAAAGGTTCGATGATTAGTGTATCGATTGACGAGTTAACAGCTCAGAAATTTTTAAGTGATAAAATCTCCTTAGCTGCGATAAATGGACCAAGTCAGGTTGTTTTCTCTGGTAATGATGAAGCAATAGAAAAATTGATCATCAGATTGACAGAGAGTGATTTGCAGTATATCAAACTGTATACCTCTCATGCATTTCACTCCGCTATGCAAGATTCTATTTTAGAGAAATTCGAAAATGAATTTAGTGATTTTAAATTTAATAAAATTCAAATACCATTTGTATCTAATATAACAGGTGAGATTATAAGCATTGATGAAGCGACTTCAAGTAAATACTGGACTAGTCAGCTTAGAAACACCGTTATGTTTTCAAAAGGAATCAGCAATTTGCTATTGGAAGATAATGTTGTTTTTATTGAGGTAGGCGCAGGGAGTTCACTTTCAGGACTAATTAAGCAACATAAATCAGATAAAAAAATTAAGACTGTAAGCATTTTAAAATCAGCAAAAAGTCTGGAGAATGATGCGTCTTTTTTCTTAGAGAATCTAGGTCGAATGTGGGAATACGGTCTTAATCTAAATTGGAAAAAAGTATATTCAAATGAGAAAAGACGCAAAATTTCTTTGCCAACTTATGCGTTTGACCAAACCAAATTTATTGCTGAAATCGACCATCATAAAATGTTTAATGCAGGAAATCAAATTGCCATAAATAATCTGGAAGACAGTTTCTATTTTCCTTCATGGAAAAGATCCATGCTAAATATAAACACAGCTAAAGAATTAAAAAATAGAATTTTTTTAGTGTTTTCTGATAATTCTGATTTCACAAGAGCGATAATTGATGAAATGCAAGAAAAGGGAAATACCATAATTCAGGTATTGGTAGGAACTAATTATTTTCAACATTCGTCTGTTCTATTTTCAATAGACCCTTTAAGGACTGAGCAATACGATCAATTGTTTCGAAATTTAGAAATCGAAGGATTGCTTATTTCTGATGTCATGTATCTATGGAGCTTAAATTTAGACTCTCAAACCATTGCTTTAGCAGACGAAGACCTGGAGTTCAATTTGACATATTTCGCTGTAGGCAGAATTCTAAAATCATGGAAAAACGGAATAGACCGAAATATCTTCCTGTTTACAAATTCTCTTTATAGCGTTTTAGGGAACGAAAAGGTGAATTATGGACATTCTTTAGTACTAGGATTTCTTAAAACTATACCGCTTGAAAATCAAATACCGGCAGTAAATATTGATGTTATTTCAGAAAATTGGGATCAAATCCTAGTGAAGAATTTAATATCTGAAGTCTTAAGTATTGGTTCAGATTCAGATCGAATTGTGGCTTTTCGTCTTGAACATCGTTGGGTTCAGGAGTTTCAAAGAAGTCTTCAGAGAACAAATGAAAATGAGCAGCAAGTAATAAAAAATAAAGGCTCATACTTAATAACAGGAGGATTGGGGAAAATGGGCTTTGTACTTGCGAAGCACTTAATTAATAAATACGGGGCAAATATTATTTTGGCAGGACGTACAGATTTAAGTACTACTGTTGATAATGAAAGTGCGAGTTTAAAACGATTCAAAGAGTTGAAGAAGTTAAATCCAAGCACTACTTATATTAGCACTGATGTTTCCTGCCTAAAGAATTTTACTACTGCGATCAGTCAAAATAATGATTTGATTGATGGTTTAGATGGTATAATACATTTATCCAGAGGAGATGATAATGATCTTGATCTCATTGATTATTTGTCTTCAGATAAAACCATAAGTATGCTAGCTCCAAAAGTCAATGGAATAGAAAACTTGTATACGGCATTTAAAGATAAAAGTCTGGATTTTATCTGGACAGCTTCAAGTCTTTCTGCCACTTATGGTACTATGGGATTGTCAGCTTATATCTCTTCAAATACATATTTGGAATATTTTGCATTAAGCAAATCAGGAAATTTAAAATGTGTTGAATTACCAGCTATAAATTTTGACGAAGATTTTCCTTTAAGAAAACAAAATGTTCTGTGTTCTTCTGAGGTAATCGAAGTTTTTGAAAAAACGTTGGAACTTCAAAACTCTAATATAATTTATGTTTCTAAAGAAGATATAAATCTAACACTCAATCTTTTTAATAAAACCAGTCATAAGCTGGGAAAAGAGATCAAGCCTAATGCTGAAAAAACCGAAAGGCCGGATTTGCAAACTGATTATCTGTCTGCACAAACAGATGTTGAGAAAAAACTAAAATTAATTTTTGAAGATTTTTTCGAAATAATTGATATTGGAGTACAGGATGATTTTTTTGAACTTGGAGGTGATTCACTTAGAGCAATGGTTTTTCTGAAAAAAATAAATAAAGAATTTAATATAGAAATTTCTATAAGTGACTTTTTCTCTAATAAAAACATTCAGGGAATTGCCAATTTAATTGAAGAAAAGAACTGGCTGAACAGCAGTATTAATATGAAAAATGAAATAACGATCTAATGAGAGAATTATTAGCAAGACTAAGAAAAAATAATATTCATATTACTTTAGAAAATGAAAATCTAAAATTAAAATTTGATGGTGATGAAATATCAAATACAATTTTAGAAGAAATAAGAAATAACAAGGAAAATCTTATAGTGCTTTTAAAAAGCCAGATAACCTCCAATGTTATTTATGAACCGATAAAACAAGTCAAGATAACAGAGTCTTATTTAACAACTCCAGCTCAAAACAGGTTTTGGATATTGAGTTATTTAGACGGAGGAACTTCTGCATACGATATTCATAATGGTATCAAAATTAGGGGACTGCTTGATCAGAATAAATTTTTGCTATCCTTTCAAAAACTAATTGAGCGTCACGAAAGCCTTAGAACCTATTTTAAAATGGATCTCAATGGGGTGTTGAGACAGTTTATTTTGCCTAACAATGATTTTAGGAATGTTATAGAAGTAAAAGATTTTTGTGGAGAAAACAATAAAGAAGAAATGGTAGTTAACTTTTTGAAAAAAAAGAACAATATACCTTTTGATTTAGAACAATGCCCTTTAATAAAAGCTTCATTGATTAAAATGAATGACGAAGAATTTATATTCTTTTTGTCACTGCATCATATTATTGGTGATGGTTGGTCTTTAAAATTAATAATTGACGAAATTTATCAAATTTATAAAGCATTAGTAGATAACAGAGATGTAAAACTTCCAGAGTTAAGAATTCAATATAAAGATTATTCTCAGTGGCTTATTGAAGGACTTGAGGAGAGCAAAAACAAAAGATCTCAGCAATATTGGAAAAATAAATTTAAAGGAGATTTACCGGTATTAAATTTACCGAGTTTCAAAACACGTCCAATAATTCAGACCCATAAAGGGAATCATATTTCGCACCATTTTTCAAAAGAATTTTTAGAAAAGCTAAAGAACTTTTCTAAACAACAAGATATCACTTTGTTTATGACTCTTATGTCTGGAATAAACGCCTTGCTATACAGGTATTCCGGACAAGATGACATTATAATAGGAACTCCTATTGCTGGAAGAGAACATCCTGATTTGGAACAACAGATAGGATTGTACCTAAATACACTGGCTATACGAACTCAATTAGACAAAAGAAATAGTCTGAAGGATGTTGCTGCATTGCTAAAAAAGAATTTACTCGATGCCTATGAACATCAGGGATATCCATTTGATAAACTGATTGAAAAATTAAATCTAAAAAGAGATAGTAGCCGCTCTGCTTTGTTTGATGTGATGGTTATATTACAGAATCAGGGCCAGCTAAATACTTTTGACGATGGAAACAAATTACAGAATATTTTATTTGAACAATATGAGTTTGCTGGAAGTAGCTCACAGCTTGATGTAAGCTTTGTGTTTACTGAATCTGAAGGATTAGATTTAAAAATAGAGTATAATACTGATATTTATGATGCGGAATTAATTGAAAGGATGTTTGCTCATTTTGAAAATCTGTTATCAAAATTAATTGATGAGCCACAGGCATCTATTACAGAAGTTGATTATTTGTCTAAAAGTGAAAGACATCAATTGTTGATAGAACTTAATACAAGCGAAGTATCTTTTGTAAAAGAGAATAGTATTTTAGATTTATTTCAAGAACAGGTTTTGAAAAGTCCTGATAGTCTTGCTTTGGTTTTTGAAGATAAAGAATATAGTTATCAGGAATTAAATGCGTTATCTAATCAATTAGGTGACTATCTGCGTAGAAATTATAATGCTGGTCCAAATAATTTAGTTGGTATTCAGCTTGAGAGAAATGATTGGATGATTATCACCATACTTGGGGTGTTAAAATCAGGTTCTGCCTATCTTCCTTTAGATAAGGATTATCCAAAGGAGCGTACTGATTATATGATTGAGGATAGTAACTGCGCACTTATTATTGATGATCAGGAATTATTACTTTTTAAATCATCTAAGGACTTATACGCAAAAGAAAATCTTGATGCCGGAGTAAGCGGTAGTGATTTGGCATATGTTATTTATACTTCAGGATCGACAGGTCGTCCAAAGGGAGTTATGATTGAGCATCTGGCTTTAACAAATTCAATTCAGGCTCAGCAGTTAGTAATTGAGATTGAGCCCTTGCAAAAGTGTCTTCAGTTTTTTTCCTGCTCATTTGATGTATCTGTTTTTGAAATATTCATTAGCTTGACTACAGGCTCAACTTTGTACTTAATTAAAGATTCGGATAAGAAAAATCCGGAGTTACTTGAAGATTTTGTCATAAAGAATAAGATTGATTTTATTACACTTCCTGCTGCTTATCTAGGACAAATAAATATTAAGCGTCTGCCTTCTATAAAAAAGCTTGTGACTGGTGGTGAAGCTGTGAATTTTGAAACTGTGGCCGAAATAGCACAATATGTTGATTATTTTAATGCTTATGGTCCAACCGAATCATGTATTTGTACCTCTATTGCTAAGATTGCAAAGGGAAGTCAAAAGGTAAGTAATTCTATTTCAATTGGAAAACCAATAGGAAATACTTTTGTTTATATACTTGATGAAGAGAAACGTCTTGCAACAAAGGGAATTATTGGAGAAATCTATATTGGGGGACGAGGCCTTGCCAGAGGATATAAGAACAATGATTTATTAAACTCAGAAAAATTTGTTGCTAATCCTTATCGTTTGGGAGAACGGATGTATAGAACCGGAGATTTGGCGCGATGGCTGCCAAATGGTGAGATTGATTTTATTGGTCGTATTGATGATCAGGTAAAAATAAGAGGATATCGTATTGAGTTAGGGGAGATCGAACGAGCGTTATGCGCATGTACTGGAGTTATTTCTGCTTTTGTAACTACTTATTTAAATCCTACGGGGAGTCAAGAGCTGGTTGCATATATTATTTCGGATAAAAATGCAGCTACAGTAGATTTAGCAGCGCAATTGAATAAGACATTGCCTGTTTATATGAACCCGACTTATTTCATACAGTTGGAAAAATTTCCATTGACTGTAAATGGAAAAATAGATAAAAAAAGTCTTCCTCTTCCGGAATATAATGCTATTAAAAGTGGAAAAGAGTATGTTTTGCCTAAAAACGAAGCAGAATCAAAACTAGTTCAGATTTGGAAAAATATTTTGGTAAATGATAAAATAAGTATTAAAGATGATTTTTTTGAATCGGGAGGACATAGTTTAAAGGTTTCACAGTTATTAAGCCAAATTTACAAAGAGTTTGAAGTCAATTTAGGCATCAAAGAATTGTTTGAAGTATCCATTTTAGAGGATCAGGCCGAATTAATCAGTAAAAGCCTTAAATCAAAATTTGTTGCAATCCCTAAAATAGCAGAACAACCAGATTACGCAGTTTCTTCTGCACAGCAAAGATTATGGCTTTTAAGTCAGTTTGAAGAAAGTAATGCAGCCTACAATATTCCAGGTGTCTATTGGTTTGAAGGTGATCTTAACTATGAAATTTTAAATAGTTCTTTCAATAAACTTGTCGTACGACATGAAATTCTCAGAACTGTATTTAAACAAACTTTAGAAGGAGAAGTAAGACAGCATATTCTTGCTAGTAATGAGATTGGTTTTGAGATTAATAATTTAGATCTAAGACAAAATTCAAATCAGGATGAGACAATTAAAAATCGGTTAATTACAGATTCTCTTTATTCTTTTGATTTGGCAAAAGGTCCATTATTGAGAGTTGTTCTTTATCAGTTATCAGATTCTCGATGGGTATTAAGCTATGTAATGCATCATGTTATTAGTGATGGATGGTCTATGGGGATATTAATCAAAGAACTCTTTGAATTATATGCTTCGGGTGGGGAACAAAGAAACTTACTGCCACTTCGTATTCAGTATAAAGATTATGCAAGTTGGCAATTACAACAAGTGACAGGTGATGCTTTGCAATTGCATAAAAATTACTGGATTAATAAGTTTTCAGGAGAATTGCCAGTATTGGAGCTTCCAATAGATAAATCTCGTCCTCAAATAAAGACTTTCAGCGGAGGAACTGTGACAAAAAAAATGAAAGCTGAAAATTTTATAAAACTTAAAGAATATAGTAGAGCTCGCGGCGGTACGCTTTTTATGGGATTACTTGGAGTAGTTAATGTTTTACTATACAGATATAGTAATCAAAGCGATATTATTCTTGGTACTCCAACAGCCGGAAGAGACCATATTGATTTAGAAAAACAGGTAGGTCTTTATCTAAATACCATAGCACTTAGAACCATTTTTCAGGGTAAGGAGAGTTTTAATCAACTTTTTGATACTATCAAAGTGGTTGCGCTTGAAGCTTTTGAACACCAAATATATCCTTTCGATCAATTGGTTGATTCTTTAAATATACAACGTGACCCAGGAAGAAGTCCTTTATTTGATGTAATGGTAACACTTCAGGATCCTGATTTCAGTGAAGTTAATAATAATGAGAATAATAATCTTTCTGTGCGTTCTTATGAAGATTTAGAAAGCTTCACGAGCAAATTTGACTTAACATTTGATTTCGTTCAGACAAGTGAAGATTTTATTACAAGTATTGAATACAACAGTGATATTTATCAGTCAGAAACAATAGCCAAAATGATTACTCATTTTGAAAGTTTGGTTGAATCAGTATTAGGTAATCCAATGTTGGCTGTAAATGAATTAGATTATTTAAGCCTGATTGAAAAGAAGGAAATACTGACTGTATTTAATAGTACTAAAATTGATTATCCATCTGATAAGACGATATTGGACTTGTTTGAATATCAGGTAAATATTAACCCGGATGCAATTGCTGTAATTTTTCAGGAAACTAAACTTACTTATTTTGAACTAAATGAGAAATCAAATCAGCTTGCTCAATATTTAGGTGATAAATTGCAAGTAAAAGCCAATAATTTCATTGGTATAATGCTTGATCGCTCTGAGAAAATGATTATTGCTATACTGGGAGTACTTAAAGTTGGAGCAGCTTATGTCCCAATTGACCCTGAAATTCCGCAACAAAGAAAAGAGTATATTTTAAATGATACCCAATTAAAAACCCTAATTACACAAAGTGATTATATTGAGGAACTTAGTTATTTTAATGGCACATCTTTGGTTCTTGAAGACATTGAAGATTATAAAATATCTAAAGTTAAAAATGATGTTGCAATCAAACAAACTGATTTAGCTTATGTAATTTATACTTCTGGTTCTACCGGTACAATAAAGGGAGTTTTAATTGAGCATTCCGGGCTTGTCAATATGGCTTTTGATCATATTAGAAAACTTGAATTAACCCCATCTGATAATGTACTGCAGTTTATGTCAATTTCTTTTGATGGTTCAGTACTAGATATATTCATGACATTATTATCTGGAGGAAGTCTTGTTTTGTTGAGCAAAAATATAATTGGTGATATTGATTTGTTTGTTGAATATATTACTGAAAATGATGTTACAGTAATGACTGTTCCGCCAGCTTATTTACGAGCATTAGATAAAAATCCTTTAAATACGGTAAAAACTATAATTACTGCGGGAGAGGCAGCTTATGTTGAAGATGCTCTTTACTATGCAGATTTTAAGAAGTTCTATAACGGATACGGTCCTTCCGAATGTACCGTGAACAGTACTTTATTTAGATTAGATTCAAAAGGTAATTATCCTGGAGTACCTATAGGGTATCCGGCCGATAATAAACAAATATATATACTTAATGAGGCGATGCAGTTACAGGGAATTAATTGCGTTGGAGAATTATGCATTGCCGGAACAGGTTTGGCTGTTGGTTATCTTAACAATGAACAGCTCACAAAATTAAGTTTTGTAACTAATCCGTTTAATAAAGAAGGATTAATTTATAAAACAGGTGATTTGGGAAGATGGTCAGCTAATGGTTATATTGAGTTTATGGGACGCAAAGATGATCAGGTTAAAATCCGTGGATACAGAATTGAATTAGGGGAGATAGAAAGTGTTTTAAAGAGTTTTCCTCAAATTAATTCTGCTGTTGTTGTTGCCCGTTCCAATTCCCCAGACGAAAAAGAATTAGTTGCTTATATACAAAGTAATGATACAGCTTTAGTGCTGCAAAATTTAAAAGAACAGCTTAATAAAATTTTGCCGGTTTATATGATTCCAAGCCACTTTGTTCAATTGGAAGAATTTCCTGTGACGACAAATGGAAAAGTAGATAAAAAAGCTTTACCAGATCCTGTCGACTTGGGATTATCATCAGGTACAGTTTATGTTGCTCCAGGAAATGAAATTGAAGAAAAGCTGGTATTAATTTGGAAAGAGATACTTGGAGCGAATAAAGTAGGGATAAAAGATAACTTTTTTGAATCTGGCGGGCATAGTTTGAAAGCAACCCGTTTGATAAGTCAGATACATAAGGAATTTGATGTAAAAATTTCATTAAAAGTATTATTTGCCACACCTGTACTTGAGGACCTGGGACATTTAATTCGTTTGGAAGAGAAAACAGATTTTCATGATATTTTGCCGGTAAACAATCAAACGTCTTATCCTTTATCTGCAGCACAGCGTAGATTATGGGTTCTTAGTCAGTTTTCTGAAGGAAATCGTGCATATAATATGCCTGGAGCTTATGTTTTAGAGGGCAATTTAAATTTTCATGCTTTCGAGGATTCTTTTAAAAAATTAATAGAAAGACATGAAAGCCTCCGAACAACATTCAGAGAGAACGAAAATGGGGAAATTCACCAGTATATTACGCCTTTTAATGACGTAGAATTTGAATTGCCTTTAATAGATATTACAAATGAGAAAGACAAGGAAGAACAATTAAGGCAAATTGTTCAACAAGAATTCAATATTGCTTTTGATTTAAGCCAGGGTCCACTTATACGTGCTGTTCTTGTACAGATGGATGAAGACAAGTTTTTGATTAACTGTAACATGCATCATATTATAAGTGATGGATGGTCAATGAGTGTATTAATTAGGGACCTTTTGCAATTTTATAATAATTCTATCAAAGAGTCGGTTTTTCCGATGAAACCTTTGCTTATTCAATACAAAGATTATGTGATCTGGCAGCAGAAACAGCTGGAAGGTGAATCTTTGAAGAAACATCAGGAGTATTGGTTAAAACAATTTGAAGGAGATCTTCCAGTTCTCGAGTTGAGTGGAGACAAAACAAGACCATTAGTAAAAACATACAATGGCGCAAATAGAAGTAGGATAATTGTTGGGGAGTTATCTAAAGAGTTAAAAGCTTTAAATCAGGAGCAGGGAAGTACTCTTTTTATGTCCTTACTGGCAATCGTAAATGCTTTGTTCCATCGATATACAGGACAGGAAGATATTATAATTGGAAGTCCAATTGCCGGAAGAGAGCATATAGGTCTTGAGCAACAAATAGGTTTTTATCTTAATACCCTCGCTTTAAGAACACAATTTAAAGGAAGTGATAGCTATGAAACGTTATTGAGTAATATCATTGAAAATACCTTAAAGGCATATGAACATCAAATTTATCCTTTTGATGCACTAGTGGATGATTTAGAACTTCATCGTGACACAAGTAGAAGCGCTTTGTTTGATGTAATGATTATTTTGCAAAATGCCGGAATTTCAGCAGAGACCGACAGTTGTGGTTTAAAAGTAAGCACTTACAACGATGTTCAAAACCATACAAGTAAATTTGATTTAACCCTTATTTTTACTGAAGTTGAAGACAAAATAGAACTTAATATCGAATACAATACCGATATCTATTTAGCATCGACTATCGAAAGGCTATTACATCATTTTGAACAATTGCTTGCGGCGGCATTAAAAAATCCTCAAATGCCAATTGAGAACTTGGATTATTTGAGTACTAAGGAAAAAGACCAACTACTTAACGAGTTTAACGGTAGCAAAATGGCTTATCCTAAAGATAAAACACTTATTGAATTATTCTTAAATCAAGTAACGCAGCGACCTGAGAGTATCGCTCTTGTATTTGAAGAGAAAGAATTTACCTTCAGAGAGTTGGATGAGAAATCAAACAGGCTGGCGCATTATTTAATGAAGCATTATGATCTGAAAATTGAGGATTTAGTGGGAATTAAATTAGAAAGAAGCGAATTGCTGATTGTTGCAATCCTGGGAGTTTTAAAAACAGGGGCAGCCTATGTTCCTATTGATCCTGAAAATCCTCAGGAACGTATTGATTACATTTTAGAAGATAGTGATTGTAAAGTTTTAATAGATGAAATACAGTTCAGAAAATTTGAAGAAGAGCAGTCATTTTTACCAAATGATGTTATAAAAACAGCTGGTAAATCAAGTGATTTAGCTTATGTAATTTATACTTCGGGTTCAACTGGCAAGCCTAAAGGATGTATGGTGCAGCATCAAGGGGTAATCAATAGAATTGAATGGATGTGGAATGAATTTGATTATAATGCAGAAGATATCATCCTGCAAAAGACCACGTTTACTTTTGATGTATCTGTTTGGGAACTTTTCATGCCTTTATGCTGGGGAATTAAGATGGTAATGTGTAATAAAGAAGACGTTAGTTCACCTAACAGACTTTTGTCTTTGATTGAAAATCATAAAATTACATGTGTTCATTTTGTACCGAGTATGTTAAATGCTTTTATCTCCTCTCCGCTATTTGAGAATGATGACTTAAAAAGTCGACTGAAATATTTGAAAAGGGTGTCAGCAAGTGGTGAGGCATTGTCTGCTGAGACTGTAAAAAGCTGGTATAACAAGTTAGACACTCCAATATTTAATCTGTATGGGCCAACAGAAGCTTCGATAGAAGTAACTTGTTATGAAACCAAAAAAGGAGATCTCAAGATACCTATTGGAAAACCAATCTGGAATACACAGATTTATATAACGGATTCAAGAAATGAGTTAGTGCCCATGGGGGTTGTCGGTGAAATCAATATTGCCGGAGACGGATTAGCACGAGGTTATTTAAATCAGTACGATTTGACACAAACAAGTTTTGTCCCGAACCCTTTTGAGCACGGAAAAAAAATGTATAAGACAGGCGATGTCGGGAAATGGCTTCCAGAAGGAAATATTGAATATTTGGGAAGAAAGGATACGCAGATAAAAATACAAGGATATAGAATTGAGCTTGGTGAAATTGAGTCCGCTATTTGTAGCTATCCCGATATTGATTATGCGATTGCGGTCGTTAAATCTAATCCGGACGAATCCAAAGAACTAGTAGCCTATATAGTGAGTAAAAAAAGTCTGAGCTCATCAGAGATACGCTCCTGGCTTAGCAGAACGCTCCCTGCTTATATGCTTCCGAGCTATTTTATTCAGGTAGAAAAACTCCTATTGAATGCAAGTGGAAAGGCAGACAGGAAAAAGATAATGCAGATGCAGGGAGTTGCACTATCAAGCGAAGCTGAATATGTGGAACCAAGAAATGAAACGGAAGAGAAGCTAACAGTAATTTGGCAAGAACTATTAGGAACCGAGCTGATAGGTGTCAAAGATAATTTCTTTGATTTAGGGGGGCAAAGTATAAAAGCTATTAAATTAAATATCAAAATCAAAAATGAGTTTGACATTGACCTTGACCTGAGAACTATTTTTCTAGAGCCAACCATAGAAAAATTAGCTGAAAAAATAATTAATGATCTCTGGCTACTGTCCGGTATCACTGAAAACACCGATGAATTTGATGAAATAAAAATTTAATAAAAACTGATGAATACCATTTAAACCTGATTTGTCAATAAATCAATCTACTAATAAAATTATAAAATAACATTAAAAACAGATTCAAAATAACATGGAACAACAAATTTATTTAAAGCAAAATATACAAATAGAACCATTGGTAAATAAATGGTTTGCATGGGTACATTTAATTTCACCTGCAACTGCCGCACTAAATCTTTTTGAAAGATACGTACGCATTATGGATTCTTATGTAGAATACCCTGAGCTTCATGCAAGTGCTGTAAAAAACCCGGAAATGAGAGGAGGACCTTTTATTGATTTAGACGGTAAAAGAGTTGAAGATGTAAAAAAACTTATTAACGAGATAAAACAGAGCAATAAAGATTTATTTGATTTTAAAGTTGCAATAAATGATCTTCATAAGCTACTTGAAGAAAAAGCCAAAGGATTCTCTCTTGAACCTTTATACAAGGAAGTTCCTGATCTGTTAAAAGGATATGTTGAACTGTATTATGATATTAATAATAATGCATCTTTCCGTTTTTTTGAAGCTTTATTGTATAAAAGTCCTTATTATTCAGTGGCTTCTCAAAGTATAGCCTTATCAGAAATTATAAAAGATAAAGATCGTCCTTTTATCATGAGTACGCCTCGTTTACCAGATGAAAAAGTGCTTCATTTGCCAATGTCTTTTGATAGCAAAGGTCTTGACGAACTATTTAAAATGAAAAATACGCCACAGACTTATGCTTTTATTAAAGAAAAGCTAGGAGTGTTTTTACCTGAGGAAGAACTCTTTAAGTCTTTTTTCACGACAGAAGCTCCACCAAAATATCAAAAATATGAAGGGGATGGAATTAGAACAAGATATTTTGGACATGCGTGTATATTGGTCGAAACTAAAAATGTAAGTATCTTACTTGATCCTGTTTTGAGCTATACTTATGAGTCAGATTTATCACGATATACTTATTTAGATTTACCGGATCAGATTGATTATGTGTTGATTACGCACAGTCATCAGGATCACATTCTTTTAGAAACACTACTTCAGATAAGACATAAGGTTAAAAATATAATCGTGGGTAGAAACATGGATGGAATTTTGGAAGATCCTTCACTTAAACTGGCGTTGGAAAATTTAGGTTTTAAAAATGTTTTTGAATTAAGAGATCTGGAAGAGATTTCATTTACAGAAGGATCAATTACAGGAGTACCATTTTTAGGAGAACACCATGATTTATGTATAAACAGCAAATTAGGATATGTAATCCGTGTTGACGGTTATTCTGTATTGGCAGTTGCAGATGCCTGTAATATCGAGCCACGACTTTATGAGCATATTAATAGAGTTGTGGGTAATGTTGATGTTCTTTTCTTAGGTATGGAGTGTGATGGTTCGCCAGCATCATGGGCATACGGGCCTCTTTTTCCAAAAGTATTAGAACGTGAAGCTGACCGTTCAAGAAGAGGTAGAGGAAGTAATTTTAAAGAAGGTTTAAAGCTTGTCGAAGCTTTTAACTGTAAAGAAGTATATGTTTATGCAATGGGACAAGAACCATGGTTAAAACACATTTTAGACTTAGAATATACTAATGAATCTAATCCAATTATTCAATCTAATTATCTTATTGAAACATGTGAAAGCCGGGGTATAGTAGCTGAAAGATTATTTGGTGAAAGAGAGTTGCTGTCTGTTGAAAAACATGAATTTTCAGAAGAAATCATTTTGTAATAAATCATTTTCGAATATTTATCAGCTGAATAGGGCACCCTGTTTTCAGTTTTATGAATTTATGTTCTTAATAAATCATAAAAAATAGTCCCTAAAGTCAGCTGGTAATTTTCACACGTAATCGTTAAATAATTGATTTTAATTAAAATAGGATTTTCGAGAATCCAATTATAAAAAATGAGAGAGTTTTTATCTACCCTTCGTAAGCAAAATATTCATTTGCAGCTGGAAAAAGGGGAATTATCAATTAAGTTTCCTAAAGGAGGAATAAATGATGATCTTCTGGCAGAGTTAAAGTTAAAGAAGTCAAGTATAATTGATTATTTAACTAATCTGAATGCCATTGGAAACAATAATATCAACGTAGTGAATCTTCAGGATAGTTATGCATTATCCTCAGCCCAGAAACGTCTTTGGGTACTAAGTAAATTTGATGGAGGCAATAATGCTTATAATATACCTGGATGTTATGTTTTCAAGGGATCCCTTGATGTTTCGGCACTTGAATTTTCAATTTCAGAATTAAAAAACAGGCATGAGATTTTAAGAACAGCATTTAAAGAAAATAGTCAGGGAGAAATCAGGCAGTTTATTCTGCCTGCCAATTCATATAATCTAAGTATTGATATTACTGACCTAAGAGCTCAAGAAAACATAGATTATTCTGTTAAAAATCACATTCATAAAGAATTTAACAAAGTATTTGATCTTTCTTCAGATGAGCTATGGAATACGCACTTGTATAGAATTGAGGATAATAAATGGATATTCACATTCGTCATGCATCATATTATTACTGATGGATGGTCTATGGATATTCTAATAAAAGAAATGTTGGAACTATACAATTCTTTCTGTTCAAAACAAAAAAGTTCTCTGCAGCCATTGCGTATTCAGTATAAGGATTATGCAGCATGGCAGCAAGAGAGGTTAATGGGAGATTATCTTAATGAACATAAAAAATACTGGTTAAAACAATTTGAAGGTACATTACCAATTCTGGAACTGCAGGGAGACAGGGTGCGTCCTGTAAATAAAACGTATAGAGGTGGGGCAGTTAATTTGCGTATTCCAACTCAATTGACACAAAAATTGAAAAGTTTTGCTCATAAACATGATAGTACCCTGTTTATGAGTTTGCTTGCCGGAGTTAATGCCTTACTCTACCGCTATACACAGCAGGAAGATATCGTTATTGGTTCATCAATAATTGGAAGAGATCATGCAGATTTAGAAAATCAAATAGGTTTTTATGTTAATACACTAGCATTTAGAACACGTTTCAGCGGTAATGACAATTTTATAGACTTACTTTCAAACGTAAGAGAAGTTACTCTTGGAGGTTATAAACACCAGATTTTTCCTTTTGACGAATTGGTAAAAGAACTTAATCTTAAGCGTGATGCTAGCAGAAATGTATTATTTGATGTTATGGTTTTATTCCAGAGCGCAGACATTAATCATAAAAAAGAAGTTCAACTGTTAGATTCTTTAGAAGTTAGTGAATACAAAGGAGAAGAGAAGATCATAAGTAAATTTGACCTGGGATTTGATTTTGCTGAGTCAGGAGATATTTTGAATTTGAGTTTGGAATATAATAGTGATATTTATGATGAAAGAACAGTTAGTCAACTAGGAAGTCATTTGCTACAGATATTAGAAATTTTGGCCAGTGAGCCTGAAATGCCTATTAAAAGTATCGACTACTTAAGCACTGCCGAAAAAAAACAGCTCTTAAATGGATTTAATCCTTCAGAGTCAATGTATTCGACAGAAAATACACTCTTGGACTTATTTGCACACCAGGTTTCAGAAAGGCCGGATAAAATTGCTCTTGTATTTGAGGGAGCTGAATATACTTATCAAGATGTCAACACTTTGTCAAATCAGCTGGGAGATTATTTATTAAAAAATTATAGTTTATCTAAAAATGATTTAGTAGGAATACAGTTAGAAAGAGGCCAATGGATGATTATCACCATATTAGCAGTCCTTAAAGCAGGCTGCGCTTATGTGCCCATTGACACAGAATACCCTCAGGATCGCATTAATTATATGATAGAGGATAGTGGTTGTGTGTTATTGTTTGATAATAAGGAACTGGTAACTTTTAAAGACACAAAAGAATTATATGCAGATGAGAGTTATTTTTCACCAGTTAACACTTCACATCTTGCCTATGTTATATATACTTCTGGATCTACTGGACGTCCAAAAGGAGTAATGATAACACATGGTGCTGTTTCAAATTCAATTCAGGCTCAACTTCATGTTCTAGAAATTAGCGCGAATGACAAATGCCTTCAGTTTTTTTCATGTTCATTTGATGTTTCAGTTTTTGAAATATTTTTAAGCCTTGTATCCGGATCTACTTTATATATCATAAAAGATCAGGAAAAGAAAAATCCGGAACTTCTCGAAAATTTCATATCAGATTCAGATATTTCTATCCTTACTCTTCCTGCTGCCTATTTAAGTCAAATAAATATCGAAAACATGCCGTCTTTGAATAAGCTTATTACAGGGGGAGAAGCGGTTAATCCAGAAATTATCTTTAAAATTTCTAATTATGTTGATTATTTTAATGCATATGGACCTACAGAAGCGAGTATCTGTACTTCAATTTTCAAAATAGAAAAGGGTAGTGGTAAATCTGTGCCGCATATTTCAATCGGCAAAGCATTGCAAAACACTTTCATCTATATTCTAGATCCACAGGAGAATCTTATTCCGGCAGGTATGATTGGTGAAATCTGTATAGGAGGAATTGGTCTTGCTCAGGGGTATGTAAATAATAAGATCCTTAGCATGGAAAAATTTGTAGCAAATCCATTTCGACCTGAAGAATTTATGTATAAAACAGGGGATTTGGGACGATGGCTTCCAGATGGTTCTGTAGATTTTATAGGAAGGGTTGATGATCAGGTTAAAATAAGAGGCTACCGAATTGAACTGGGAGAGATAGAGCGAATTCTTCAGAAATGTAACGGAGTAGATTCTGCTATTGTAGCAGCACATTTAAATGCTGACGGATTTCAGGAATTGACCGCTTATATTATAAGTTTGAGTACTATATATGTTCAGGAAATAATGGCTCAATTAAGCCAGGATTTGCCGTCTTTTATGATACCAAGCCATTTTGTACAACTTGATGAACTGCCATTAAATACAAATGGGAAGATTGATAAAAGCAAATTGTCTAATTTGAAAAACAGTACAATCGAAACTGGAATTAGCTGTGCTAAACCTAAAAATGAAAAAGAAAGCATTTTAATTGGTGTTTACATTGAAGTTTTAAAAAGGGAAGATATTAATAGTAAAAGTGATTTTTTTGTTTCCGGTGGAGATTCAATTAAAGCAATTCAAATTGTCGGAACGCTTAAACAGCTTGGCTATACGGTATCAATACAAGATGTGTTAGCATTTCCGGTTATTGAAGAATTATCAGAGAAAATTGAGTTTGTGACTGAAGAAAAGGATCAAAAAATAGTGGAGGGTGAAATTGGATTAAGCCCAATTCAGCTTTCATTTTTTCAAAATGACAAATTTCCAAAGAATCATTTTAATCAATCGGTATTACTTGAGTCGACTGAGAGAATCTCAGAGCAGCATTTAAAAACGGTCTTTGATGTTATCATTAATCACCATGATGCACTCAGAATGTACTATCCAAAAGAGAACGGGGTATACAAACAGATTAACGGAGGAAATAAACATACCTATGATTATGAATTAATATCATTTAAGGATGAAAATGAATTCGTAGAAAATTGTAATCGTCTTCAATCAGGTTTTGATTTAGAAAATGGTCCTTTATTTAAGGTATGTGTATTTAGAGGTAAAGACTGCGATCGTTTATTAATGATTGCACATCACCTTGTAATTGATGCTGTTTCATGGCGTATTCTTTTTGAAGATTTTTCTTCGTTGTATGAGCAATGCCTTGCAAATGAAACTTTGTCTATACCATTAAAGACAGATTCTTTTAAGTTATGGATGGAAAAACAATTAGCATATGCCAATGGTATTAAAATTAAAAATGAGGAAGCTTATTGGAGAAGGCTTGAAGAAGCAGCTATTTCCATGCTTCCTGCAGATAATCCAAATGGTAGTAATTTATATGAAAATACTAATAAGGTTTCTTTTGTATTAGAAGAAACAATTACGGATATTTTACTAACTAAATGTTTCAAAGCTTATAAAACGGACGTAAATGATATTTTAATCAGCACTTTGACGGCAGCTTTGAATACAGTTTTTGGTATTGATAAAGTAGCTATTGCTATGGAAGGGCATGGACGTGAAAATATTGGAAAAGGAATAGACATAACAAGAACTGTGGGGTGGTTTACCACAATGTATCCAGTGGTTTTAGAAGTGCTTAGTACAGACGAACCAAGCAAGCATCTTATAAGTATAAAAGAAAATCTACACCGCATACCTAATAAAGGTTTTGGATATGGAGTACTTCGATATTTATGTAACAAGCCGTATAAGCTCGATCCACAGATAACATTTAATTATTTTGGAGATTTTGGATCAGGAGTAGGAGCTGAAAGTGGAAAAAAAATATTTAATTTTTTAGGTGATTATCATGGTCTTCCTTTTTCCAAAAACATGAAAAGAGATTCTGCTATAGATGTGTCTGCGATGATAGTCAATGGTATTATGCAGGTTACCATAGATTATAGCCAGGAGCAATATCTAAAAAGTACAATAGATAATCTGACCGATGTTTTTAAAGCAAATTTAAATCAGTTAATCTCAGAATTAGCCTTAGAAAAAAATAAATATATCACGCCGGTAGATCTTACTTACAACGATTTTACTATAAAAGAACTGGAGTCTTTAGGGAATAATTTTGAAATTGAAGATGTTTTTGAAGTGTCAGCAATGCAGCAATGTATTATTGAGAAGTATGAAAAAGACATTGATTGCAAAGGAATTTATCATAGTTTATTTTCGTGGACTTTTTCTGATCAGACATTCTCAACTGACGCTTTGAAAAAAGCAATTGTCGCGCTACAACTAAAACATTTTGCATTCCGATCAAATTTTATCAGACTTCAAAACGGAACCATTTGTCAAGTCGTTAAGAATACATTAGGAGATATAGAAGAAGATAATATTACTGAGCTTTCTTATGAGTTACAGCGTTCATATATTGATAATGTTATTAAAAGGGATGTTGAAGATAAATTCAAAATGAATGAATTTAATAAATTTTCATCGAGATTTAGAATTTTTAGACTTAGTGAAAGTTCTTTTGAACTTATGATTTCGGCACATCACGCTTTAATCGATGGATGGGGTGGAGCAGTTTTTAAGAAAGAACTTCTGAGTTTTTATCTTAATGCAAAACAAAATAAGGAGATCGCTATTACTCCAGCTCCAAATATGCTAATTCCTCATATCGAAAATTGCAAAAAAATAAGCGAGTCAAACGATGCGATTGATTTCTGGAATAATGAAATGAAAAATTGGAAGCCTTGGAAGCCTATGTCTGATTTGCAAACAAGTGTAAAGGGTTATTTGACTAAAAGAATAGAAGTTTCACAAGAAATAGTAGAGCAAATCAAAGGTCAGATTCTTAAAGACAAAATTTCATTAAAGACAATTTATCTGAGATCTTTTGCAGAATCCTGTAAAACTGTTATGGAAGCCGAAAGTCTGAGTGTTGCAGTAGTATTTAATGGACGATCTGATGATCAGGAGAGCTTGAATGCTATCGGGCTTTTTTGGAATATTCTGCCAATCCAAATGGATGAAAATTTCAATATAAATAATAAAACTATTCATAATAAATTAAATCAGGCTGAGGCGTTTTCGAGATTTTCGAACACTTCAATACAAAAAGATAGGACTTCTGATCATAGTATTGTGAGTTTTAATTTCACTCATTTTCATAATTCAAAAAATGAAGATAAGAATATGCCAGTGGATGGAATGCCTGAATTGTTAAATGAATTTTCTATTGACTATTATCATTATCCTATTAATATTAAAGTAGGAATAAATCCTAATGACGAAAATGATGTGACAATTGCAATAGATTTCGATCAGTCTTTTATCTCAGAAGTTAATGTGTGCAGAATTTTGGAGGAATGTCTTGTTCAATTAACAGGGCAAAAAACAGCTTATTTAGTATAAATAATTTAAATACAATTACAATGAAATCACAATTTACAACAGTATTGCTACTAATTTTAGTTCTCAATTCGGTAATTCTCTATTCTCAGGAAGAGAAGAAAGATATAACCTATGACGAAACTCCAAAGCAGATAAAGCCAACTTTGTTTGCAAGTTTGGATGAAACTTGTCAGACACCTGATGGAATGGCTGTGGATAAAAAAGGAAATTTATTTCTATCGATTGCTAATCCATCCACTTTTGAAACTAATGGTGCTAAGATTCTGACATTTGATAAATATAATAAACCTATTATATGGTTTGATCAACTTCCTCTTCATCCTATTACCAAGAGAGTACATCCAATGGGAATTGAGTTTGGACCGGATGGAAATCTGTATGTCGTCGACAATCAATTTTTTACCAGAAATGAAAATTTTTCAAGACTTATTAGAATTAATATCGAAAATGGTAAACCAAAATCGACTGAAATTTTAGTTGAAGGCTTAAATTTTGGAGAAGCAATAAGATGGAATAAAAATAAGGCATATATAACAGATGCTTTGTTTGAAAACAGAAGAACAAGTGGCATTTACAGCTTTTCACTGAACGAGATGAATCAGGGAAAAGTGATTTTGACTAAAGAAAACAGATCAAAATATTTGGTAAGCGAATTTGTTTTAAAAGAAGAGGTAACCAAAAAAACAATCGGAATTGATGGAATTGCATTTGATAAAAATGGAAATCTATATGCAGGGAATTTTGGAGATGGAGTGATTACAAAAATTGAATTTACCGAATCAGGAGCAGTAAAAGCAAAAAATGTAGTTTTTAATTCAGATAAATTAAAATGCTGTGATGGTTTTTTCTATGACAAGAAAAGAAATTCAATTTTTATTGCCAACTATGAAAATAACAGTGTTTATCAACTAAACTTAAATACTAATGCAATTTCTCTTATCTGGGAAAATGATAACAATGACGGTGCAGATGGACAACTGGATAATCCATGCGAAACAATAATTTATAAAGGAAATTTATTGGTGGTAAATTATGACACCTTCCCAGGGGATAAGAATAAGGAGATCGATAAATTTCATACCATTTCTCAAATTAAATTAGAATAATTTAATTTCAAATAATTACAATTCAGTTAATTACAAATAAAAAAATAATTTATGGAAGTTAAAAATTATGTTATCGAGCAAAATTATGATAACTATAAAAATGAAGATCATCAAACATGGTCAGTCCTTTATAAAAGACAAGAGGATTCACATAACAAATGGGTATGCAAAGAATATCTAAATGGATTTGATAAACTAAAATTTGATAAAAACAAGATAGAGGTTATTGCTAGTGTTAGCGAGCGTTTGTTTGCTATTTCTGGCTGGAGTTTGGTACCTGTTTCAGGTTTATTGCCTCCAAAAGATTTTTTTCAGATGTTGATGCAAAAAAGATATCCTGTAACAGTTTCGATTAGAGAACCTTGGGAAATTGATTTTAGCGAACAACCAGATATTTTTCATGATGTTTGCGGGCATATACCGCTATTAACCAATGAAAGATTTGTTGATTTTCTTACTTCTTTTAGTGCAATATCCATGAAATATATTGATAATGAAAAAGCTATGGATTTGTTAAGCAGGGTATATTGGTTTACCTATGAAACTGGTTTGATAAATGAGGATGGGATATTTAAATTCTATGGAGGAGCCGTTATTACTTCTGCCGAAGAAATGAGCAAAGTAAATAATCCAAATACGCCTAAATATCCTTTTGATTTAGATCACATCTTTAATACATCTTTTAATAGTTTCGAACTGCAAAATGAGTACTTCGTAATTGACTCATTTGAAAACCTTTTTAATTGTTTAGAAGGTCTTGAGCAAAAACTAGAGTGTCATCTTCAAAATACTTTAGCCACTTTATAATAAAGTTGAAACTCTAAAATCCATTTCAACATTACTGACTTAAAATTTGGGTTTAACAGTTGATGTTAAACCCCGGTTTTAAATTATAAATTAACAAAAAATGAAAATAATAGCTTTTACTTTTGCTGGTGGCAGCAGATATTCTTTCCAAATGTTTTCTAAAAAAATATCTCATTTTATAGTTGAAGAATATCCTGGAAGAGGACTAAGAATAAAAGAGAAAATGCTAACCGAAATTGATATGATAATTGAGGATCTGCTTCCAAAAGTTATAAAAGAAATTGAAACTACCAAGGAATATATCATTTATGGACATAGTATGGGGGCTTTGATAGGATTTTTAATTTGTCACCGTCTTCAGGAACTAGAAATAAAATCTCCTTTAAAACTTGTAGTTAGCGGCAGAAATGATCCTTCACTTAAAAGGGATAAAAAAATAGCAGACCTTCCCAATATTCAATTTTGGGAAGAAGTTATAAAAATTGGCGGTATCCCTGATGAACTAAAAAAGCATCCTGAATTGATTGATTTTTACGTGCCCATATTAAAAGCTGATTTTAAGGCAATAGAAGATTATCACTATGAGAAAAGTGAAAAATTAAAAGTGCCCATAGACGTTTTTTACGGAAAGAGCGAGGGAATATCAGAAAATGAAATTGAAGGCTGGAAAAATCACAGCACAGAAAAAGTTGTTCTTAACTCTTTAGAAGGAAACCATTTTTTTATTTACGATAACGAGTCCTTTTTTGTAAACTATTTTGAAAGTCTTACTACAAATATACACATACCTATAAACTGATGCTTAAAATTTCAATAAAGAATATTCTTTATCTCGCAGCATATTCTATACCAAATACTATACTTAGTTTTGGAATATTATACATTACCAATCACGTAATCTCTGGTGACAAAGGTTTTTTAGAAGACTACATGGGGATAGTCTTTGTATGCATTGTTGTGTATACTTATTTATTAAACATTATTTTTCAAAAAAAAATTAATAAATACTCATTTGAAATGCTATATGACAATGAGAAAAAAATTTTCGATAAAATATTAAAAACACCTTTATTGACTCTTGAAAAACTTGGTTCACAGAGGTTTTATACAACAATCGAAGATTTAAGAATATTTTCGTCCTTTCCTGAAATAGTAACACATACTGTTAATTCCTTATTAATGGTCTTATTGTGTATAATGTATATGTTTACCTTATCTGTCGTTTCGGCTGTAGTGGTGATTATTCTAATTATTGCTATAGCAGGCATATATTTCTACGTCATGAGCACAATGTATCAAAAGGTTGCTACACTTCGAAAATTTAATGAAAATTATTATAATTATGTTCAGGATGTAATTAAAGGATTTAAAGATTTTAAGCTTGGTCCTCAGCGAAGAAAGAATTTGATGAATAAATACCTGTCTCCAAACAGAGAAAATGCCAGAGAACTGGATTATAAAATAAATTATGTTTTTTTATCTATTAATCTTATTAGCCAATATGGGTTATATTTAGTAATAGGAGCAATACTTTTTTTATTACCTAAGTTTAAATTATTAAACATTGAAGATAGTACCTCCTATGTTGTCATTTTATTATTTATCTCCGGGCCAATCAACAATCTTATCAACATGCAAAATATGTATACAAGGCTGTTGGTAGCTAATAGACGAATTAATAAATTCCTAAAAGACTTTGCAACCACCGAAGTCGAAAATAATTTTCCAAGTACATCAGTTGAAGAATTTGAATCTTTAGAGTTCAACGCAGTAAGTTTTGCATATGGAACTGAAACATTAGAAAAATCTTTCTCTTTAGGGCCAGTAAACATTTCAGTAGAAAAAGGGGAGACTATATTCATAATTGGAGGTAATGGAAGTGGTAAAAGCACATTTATTAATATACTCACGGGGTTGTATCAGCCTACTGATGGCAGTATTTTGTTAAATGGTCAAGCTATTGATAAAGAAACCATAAAAATTCAGGATTTGATTGCTGCAGTCTTTACTGAGAATCATATTTTCTCACAGAATTATGACAATTATTCTTTACAAGACAACATTCAGTATCAGGAGCTTCTAAAAGTAATGGAACTTGATAAAATAATTATTGATGATAGAGAAGAATCTGCAAGAAGGCAATTTTCTAAAGGACAAAGTAAAAGAATGTCCATGATTTTTGCACTTCTGGAAAACAAACCCATTTTGGTACTCGATGAATGGGCGGCAGATCAGGATCCTTACTTTAGAAACTTTTTCTATGAAAAATTACTTCCAAAATTAAAGAAAGAAGGAAAAACAATAATTGCGGTAACGCATGATGACGCCTATTTTAAGCATGCTGACAGAATACTAAAATTTGATTACGGACAAATTGTAAAAGATTTCAAAATGGAGGACGAAATTTTGAATACAGAAAGGTTATGGTAGTCCCTAACCTCCCATGGGGAAATAAAATATAAAACCAAAATCGAAAACCATTTTTTAAACATGAAACTTACTTTACCCCAACAAGATGTATATTTTGATCAACTATTACATCCTAATGAACCAATATATAATATCGGTGCAAAAATTGAAATTAAGGGACCTTTAAATATTGAAATATTTAAAAAATCTTATGAAGCTCTTATTAATCAGCACGATGCTTATAGGATTGTTTTTGCTAGATTTCAAGATAATGTAACAACTAAATTATTAGAAGAACATCATTCTAAATTAGGATTTGTTGATTTTTCGCATTGCGAAAATCCTGTTGAAGAAGCTACTATTTATATGCAAAAGGAGTTTATGAAACCTTTTGATTTATTTAAAGGAGATCTTTTGCATATTTTTACTTTGGTTAAAGTAGGAGAAGATTTTTATTATTTATTTTCTGTTTATCATCACATTATAACAGATGGTTGGGGTACATCTTTAATGTTTCAAAGATTGGTTCACAATTATAATGAAATTTATGATTTTGGCAATGTTAAAACATTGTATCCTTTTAGTTATAAGGATTTTGTGAAAGATGATGATGAGTACCAAAATTCTGTTTTCTTTTCGGAAGATAAAAGGTATTGGATAAATAAATTTAATACTTTGCCTGAAAATTTGTTTGATAAAGTAAGCGATTCTATTCAAATTAATAAAAGTAAGCGTAAAGAATTAGTTATTAGTAGAAAAGTGTATAATCAATTAAATGAGTTAGCAGTAATCTATAAATGCTCTACATTTCATTTAATTTTAGCAGTTTTGTATACCTATTTTGGTAGAAAACATCAAAATAATGATTTTGCAATAGGTTTGCCCGTTTTAAACAGAAGTAAATCTAAATATAAGAAAACGGTTGGTCTTTTTATGGGAATTTCTCCTTTAAGAATGGGCTTAGATTTTGAAGAAACGTTTGAGAGTCTTATTAAAAATATAAAAAATCAATTAAAAAAAGATTATCGTCATCAAAGATTTCCATTAGGTAAACTAATTCAAGAACTTCACTTATTTAGTGAGAAAGAAAGATTATTCAATATCACACTTTCGTATGAAAAACAAGATTATGCTACTAACTTTCAGCATACGCAAACCAATGTAATTCCGCTAAGTCATCAATCAGAACGTGTTGCTTTGGCTATTTATATAAGAGAGTTTGATGAATCTGAAGATGTAAAAATAGACTTTGATTATAACCTGAATTACTTTAATGATTTGAGAATAATACAGGTTGTTCAGCATTTTGAAAATTTAATTAATGTTGTTTTAGCTTATCCTGATAAAAAATTAAAAGAATTGACCTATCTAGCGGAGGAAGAAAAACGTCAGATATTAACGGAATTTAATAATACAAAAGTAGATTATCCGAATGGCAAAACGATAATTGATTTATTTGAAGAGCAAGTAGAGAAATTCCCTAAGAAAGAGGCGCTAAGAGATTATTGTAAATTATATTCTTATTCGGAACTCCATAAACTATCAAACCAAATTGCTGAATACCTTATTAATGTTTATGGGGAACGGGATAAATCGCCTATTGCTGTTTTATTAGGAAGGTCTGCCAATATGGTAGCCTTTTTATTAGGAATACTTAAAACGGGTAGATCCTATATTCCGTTGGATCCTGCTTTTCCAAAGGATCGATTAAGTTATATTGTTGATAATAGTAAAAGCAAAGTACTTATTAGCGAAAAAGGATTTGAATTAGCAGTAGTTGAAGATGTAAAGGTATTATCGTTGGAAAGTATTTTGGCAGTGATCAATCAATTTAAAGGAATTTTAAAGACAGTAATTTCTCCTAAGGATACAGCTTATATAATTTATACTTCAGGTTCAACTGGAAATCCAAAAGGAGTTGAAATAGGTCATCAATCATTGCTTAATTTTTTGAGCAGTATTCAACAAAAGCCAGGGGTTAGTTCAAACGACACATTATTATCGGTAACAACATATTCTTTTGATATTTCAATTTTAGAGTTTTTCACACCGTTAATTTCGGGAGCTACTTTATATATTGTAAGTCAAGAGGTCTTATCAAACCCACATTTGATTATTGAAAAATTAGAAGAGATTAGACCAACGTTAATCCAAGGGACGCCAAGTTTTTATCAAATGTTATTTCATGCGAATTGGCAAGGTGATAAAGGATTAAAAGTGTTGTGTGGAGGTGATTTATTAAGCGAAGCATTAGCTGAAAAACTAATTAATCAAAGTTTAGAAGTCTGGAATATGTATGGTCCTACCGAGACCACTATCTGGTCAAGCATAAAAAAAATTGAATATTCCAAAGAGGCATCGAATATTGGAAAACCAATAAATAATACGCAGTTTTATATTCTAGATAAGTTTTTAAGCCCCAAACCAATAGAGACGCCTGGTGCAATTTATATAGCAGGGGAGGGATTGGCAAAAGGATATTATAATAATGATGTATTAACAAGGGAAAAGTTTATTAAAAACCCATTTGATTCGACTCATTTATTATATGAAACCGGTGATGTAGGAAAGTGGAATGATAAAGGAGAGATAGAGTTTTTAGGAAGAAATGATAATCAAGTTAAGATTAGAGGCTATAGAATTGAACTTGGGGACATAGAGTCTCAATTAAATCAAATTGAAGGAATAAAAGAGGCTGTAGTAATTGCCAAAAAAGGAGATCAACAAGAAGCTTTTTTGGTAGCCTATATTTTAGAAAGCGAAGACACGATTGACACTAAAAAAATTATCGCAGCATTAAAGAAACATCTTCCATACTATATGATTCCTAATGCAATCATTCCTTTGGAAGCATTTCCTCTTACTCCAAACCAAAAAGTTGATAGAAAATCTTTGGCTCAAAGAAATATTCAACAAAATGTAAATTATGATGATTTTAAAGCTCCTATTTCCGATTTAGAAAAAAAACTATCTGAATATTGGAAAGAGGTATTAAATAGTAAAGAGCCTATAAGCTTAAATGATAATTTCTTTGCTCTTGGGGGACATTCATTAAATGCGGTTAAATTGATCGGATTAATTGCCAAACAGCTTTCATTTACGATTACTTTAAAAGATATTTTTGACTATCCCTCTATTGAGTTATTGGCTAGTTATCTACAAGAGCTTAAACCGAGTGAATCGATTACTTTATCACTATCCGAATCAAAAGGTTTTTATAGTCTTACACCATCTCAATACAATATTTGGCTAGCATCTCAACAGAAAAATAGTTCAATAGCTTATAATATGTCCGCAGGCTATCATGTTGAGGGGATTGTAAATTTGGATAAAATTACAAAATCAATAAATAAAATTATTAATAAGCATGAAATCCTAAGAACAAATTTTATTGAAATAGAAGGAGTTCCTTATCAAAAGATTAATTCTTTTGATGACGTAAGGCTAGAAATTGCAATCGATAAATTTAAAAATGAAAAAATTGGAGAAACGATAAATCAGTTAATTAATACTGCATTTGATTTAGAAACAGATTTATTAATAAGAGTGCATCTTCTTGAATTAGAAGCAAATCAATTTATACTACTATTTTCTACCCATCACATTATAATGGATGGATTGTCTTTAGAAATTTTCATCAAAGAATTTATTGGAAATTATAATGAGAATACTTTTCAAGTTACACCTAAAGAAAATACTTTGAAGTTTCAGTTTAAAGATTATTCAGAATGGTTTAATAATATATTAAAGGATATTGGCGTTGAAAATGAGAGATTTTGGATAAAATATCTTCAGAATTATCGATCTAAAGATTCTTTTGATAGGGACTTTAGCATCAAAAACAATCAGCAAAATGCAAGCAAATTTTTGTTTGAACTAAAAAGCGATACTACTTTAGCTTTAAAGGAAATAGCTGTTGACAAGAAAGTGACTTTTTACACCATTTTGGTAGCAGCTTTAAATGTTTTAATTTATAAATTCTCAAACCATAATGATATTTGTATTGGAACAGTAAATTCTGGGAGAAATATTCCAGAATTAAATGATCAAATAGGAATGTTCGTTAAGACAATTGTTTTAAGAACACAAATTGAATCGCAGCAAACTTTTATTGATCTATTAGAAAGTATTCAAAATGATTTATTAGAAATTAACGGTTATCAGGATATACCTTTCGACAAACTACCCCAATCTATTTTTGATATTATTTTAGTATATCAGAATCCTGAGTTTTCCTTTGGGGATATTAATGAATTAGATGATATCAAATTGCTTTTTTATCCTGTTGATAACGAATATAGTAAGATGCCTATAGTATTTAATTTGTTTGAAAGTGAGAATAAGTTGAAAGGAATTATAGATTATAATTGTGATTTATTTCAGGAAGATACGATACAAATTATTGCTCTAAAGTATAGTAAGCTTTTGAATGAAATAATTAAGAATTCATCAATTAAAGTAGATTTAATTGATATTAAATTGGAATTTGAAAATGGTATCGCATTAGAATTTGATTTTAATTTCTAAAAAGTAACATAGTTTTGGTTTACATCTATTATTCTTATCTATCTGAAGAAGAGCACAGAAAATTATTGGAAATTGATTTGCCCAAATTCCCAAAGGATTATCAGGAGAAAATTAAGCGATATAGAAGATGGCAAGATGCACAATTGTCACTTTTAGGACGGATTTTATTATTTAAGGGGATTGAACAAATTTACAAACATAATCCTTTAGATAAAGTAATAAAACATACAAAGTTTAGTAAACCTTATTTTGAAGATAATTTCATCCATTTTAATATTTCCCATTCGGGAGAAATTGTTGTTTGTGCCTTGAGTGATGAATCTGAAATTGGTATTGATATTGAAATAGTAACGGATATTGAAATTGAAGATTTTAAATCTCAAATGTCAGAAAATGAATTTGGTAAGATTGTAATTTCAAGTAATAGCACTCGATCTTTCTTTGATTATTGGACACAAAAAGAAGCCGTTATAAAAGCACAGGGAGAGGGATTGTCAATACCATTAAGCTCCTTTGAAGTTTCAGATTATAGGACGATGATCAATGGAGAAAAATTCTTCTTAAAAGAAATTAAAATAAATGATAAATATAAATGTTACGTTTCACAAAAGATGAGTATTAGTGACGTAACAATAAAAAACATATAATATAACCCTACTAATTAATTAAAAATAAAATGAAAAATTTCGTAAAACTATTTGTATTACTATGTCTGTTGCCAACTTGCATGTTTTCTCAAGTAAATAATTTTAAATTTGAAAAAACGACCTCATTTTTTCCCGAAGAAAAGAAAATTAATCAAGAGGCTGTAGAATGGGGGTATTTAATAGTTCCTGAAAATTGGGATAAGCCTGAAGGTAAAACAATTAAAATAGCCGTTGCCGTTTTAAAAAAAGAATCTAAAAATAGTAATTCAAATCCTGTCGTTTATATTTCAGGAGGACCAGGTGCAGGGGGAATTGAAGAAATATGGGGTTGGCTTAAGCATTCATTAAGGAAGAACAGCGATATTGTTTTGTTAGATGTCAGAGGAACTGGTTTTTCCTTTCCTAGACTTTGTCCAGACTTAGGAAAGAAATTTTTAGAAATACTTTCAAAAAATCAGAATAGTACAGAAGATGAAAGGGAAAAAGCAATTGCTGCAATCGCGTGTAAACAGGATTTAATAAACAGAAATATTGATATTAACGCCTATACTAGTAAATCGATTTCTAAAGATTTAGATGCTTTAAAAAAAGTTTTAAAGTATAGTAAATGGAATGTTTATAGTGTTTCTTATGGGACTTATACAGCTCAGGTTTATGCAAATGATTTTCCTCAAGATATTAAAACATTAATTCTAGATTCTTCAATTTCAGACATTTCTCAGTATTATAATCATAATACTTCAAATTACATGAATAGTCTTAAAAAAGTTTTCGAAGCATGTGAAAATGATCTTGTTTGTAATAAGCAATATCCCAATTTAGAAAATGTTTATTACAGTACAATTGAAAAGTTAGATAAAAATCCCATTACCGTTACAGTTGACAAGAAAATAATTCCAAGTGGAAAGTTTACCTATAACGTTGAAGATTTTAAAATTGCTATTCAACAATCGCTATATAATGAAAAATTAATAGAAGTATTACCTTTATTGATCACCGAATTTAATAAAGGCAACAAGAGTACTTTAAGTTCATTGGTGGTTGCTTTTTCGAGTGCTTTGGGATTAGATTACGGAGTTTATTATTCTGTGAGTTGTAATGAAGCTATTCCTAATAATTCAATTTTGGAGTTTGATAAAGATGGGCTTGCTTTTAATAAACTAAAGGGAGGTTTATCTTTTTATAAATCAGATTTTTCAGTTTGTAATGAATGGAATTTTGGAGTTGATCAGTCATCTAAGGTTATATATGATTTATCTAGGCTATCCACATTAACTGCACCAGTTTTAGTATTTTCAGGGGCATTTGATCCGATCACTCCACCTTCAAATGGTAAAGCCACTATGCGTAAGTTTAAAAATGGATTTTTAGTAAATGCTCTAGTTTCTGGTCATGCACCTAGTTTTTCTAAAATTGGAGCTAAAATTGTTGATGAATTTATAAACAATCCAGATCAGAATCCTAATGTTAAGGAATTCCAGTCAAATACTAAAGTTCATTTTGTTACAGATGTAAAGATTAACGGAGGAGTTTCTAAGTTTGCCAATAGTCTAAACGAATTCAATCTACTCTTTTTTGCTCCGTTTTTTATCGCTCTTATTATCTTATTGATTTCCATTTTTAATTTTTGTTATGGACTAATTAGAAACAGGAAAGATACAACTCAAAATAAGTTTATGAAGAGTTTAATTTTAATCACTTCTTTATTAGGTTTGTTTTCAATTGTTGGGTTCATTCTAGCTATAAGTAGTACTGCTCAAGACAATTTTTACATACTTGCTTTTGGGGTGTCAAATAAATTTGATTACTTGTTTATTATTCAGTGGATTTTTATAGTATTTATTATTATTTCAATATTTTATTTTGTGCTAAAAATTAAGTCTATTTCAAATAGAAGTGTTATTGCAACAATTTTATTCTCTTTATTGCTTATCGGTGTTTATTTTCAATATTGGGGCTTTTTGTTCTAGAAAAAATGTATGATTTTGTATTTTTATAAAGATCAGATTTTTATTGGAATTTGCAAGTTAGGTATCTACATGCTTTTCTTTTTAAACTTCTGTCACCTACTATGGTAAGTATCATCAAAAAAACTTCCCAATACGGTAGAAACAATATTCTTTAATATACTCTTCACAAAGCAACAGACGCGTTACACCGGTTCGATTAAGTTCCTTGTCAAACTACTTAATTATTAGTAGTTTGTGTGCTAGATGTGAAAGTCCATAATTTTTATATTTAAAATCCGTAATTTTTAGATGAAAGTTGCCGTTATTTTAGCATAAAAGCTATTATACTTAAATGTTAAAATTAATATTTAGATGATTTAAGGGATTGGACTTATGTTTTGCAGAAACATAGCAAAACAGCTTAAATAGCCTTAAATAATTTTTAAAGTGGTTATTAAATAAGGAAGTACAATAGAATGTAGGGGGTAATCAAGAAAAATGAGCGTGAAATTTATGGGTGAAAATTCGGAGTCAAAGAACATTAATTTAGTTTCAAGATATTGGAAGAAAAAGATGTTGAATAGAGAGGAAGTTCTTAGGATACAAGGTAAAGAGAGGAGTCTACCCTATGTTATTATTAATAGCATTGAATTAAAGTATTTTAATAGACTTACAAATAAAAATCGAATAGCTCAGTATACGGTTATAATTGCTATTTATTCATTTTTGTTAAAGAAACTTATCAATGAATTTGATGGTTATGTTGTTTCAAACTATAAAGATCAATGTAATTCTTTGCTTCTCTCGTTTCCTGTAGATTTAAAAATATCATTTAAAAAATATCTTCAAAAAGTAAAGCATGAAATTTTGGAGACATTAAAACATTCGGATTATAATAATGATCTTATATCTCAAAAAGTAGGTAGTAATGATTTAAATATCCTGTCGAGTTATGGCATAAATATCAACTCCGATTCTAAATTAGATTGTAATGGTATTTTTTTTAATGTAAAAATAAATGAGAATGAAGATATAGAAATTCATGCTTCTTATTTAGAAGGTTTTGTAAAAAAAATAATCGGTGAATATTTAGTTCAACATTTTAACCAGTTTATAATTAATTTAGAGAATAACATAGAACTTGATTTGTCAGAATATCCATTATTATCTGAAAAAGAAAAGAATAAACTATTAGTAGATTTTAATGGTACTGATGCAGCTTATCCGAATGATAAAACGATTGTAGATTTATTTGAAGAGCAAGTAGTAAAAACTCCAATAAATATTGCCATCGTATTTGAAGAATCGAAATTAACATATAAGGAACTTAACGAAAAGGTTAATCAGTTAGCCAATTATCTTTCTTCCAAATATAGCATAAATAGTGGTGATGTCATAGGTGTATTTTTACCTAAATCAGACATTGGAATCATTTCGCTATTAGCAATTTTAAAGTTAGGTGGCGTATATGTACCTATAGACACTAATTATCCTCAAGAAAGAATTGATTATTTAATAAAAGACAGTGGTTTAAAATTATTAATTGTTAATAGTGTCACTTTATACATTGATAATTGTAATACAGTAGTTATTAAATCAATCAATTTTGATTGTAATAGTAGTGATAATATCAAGAAAAAGATTTCATCCAAAGATTTAGCTTATATAATTTATACTTCAGGTTCTACAGGTTATCCAAAAGGAGTAATGGTAGAACATAATAGTACCATAAATATGTCTTTAGATCAAATCAGATCTTTTGAAATTGTCGAAACTGATAAAGTAGTATGGTTTGCTTCTGTTGCTTTTGATGCATCTATATCGGAGATTCTCATGAGTTTGTATAGTGGTGCTACGCTATGTATTCCTACAGAAGAAATAATTAAAGACAAGGATCAATTTATTAGCTTTTTAAAAGAAACAAAATCATCAGTAGTAACTTTACCACCAAGTTATTTAGGATTATTGTCAGAAAATGATATTTCAGGGATAAGATGTATCATTACAGCTGGTGAACCGGCTAATCCTACTAAAGCAATAGCTGCTGTAGAATCAAAAATTAATTATTATAATGCATACGGACCCACTGAATGTTCTGTTTGTGTGTCGATTTACAAGGTAACCAAAGAAGATCTTGATAAGTCAATAGTACCAATTGGCAATCCGATCTCCAACACCCAGATTTACATATTAGATGAATCATTAGAACCGCTACCTATTGGAGTTACGGGGAAGTTGTACATAGCAGGGGCAGGAGTAGCTAGAGGATATTTAAACAAGCCAGAACTTACGGCAGAGAAGTTTATTGAAAACCCATTTATTGAAAGCTCTCGAATGTATGATACTGGAGATTTGGGCAGATGGTTACCTGATGGAAACATTGAGTTTATAGGCAGGAAAGACCAGCAGGTGAAGATTAGAGGATTCAGGATTGAGCTTGGAGAGATCGAGAATGCCATTTTGCGGTATTCTCAGGATTTACAAAATGTAGTTGTGGAGGCAAAAGAAGTAAAAGAAGAAAAAGTATTAGTAGCTTATTTTACCTCTACCAAAAATATAGACAAATCAGCATTGCGACGTTTTCTGGAAGGCAAACTACTGGATTATATGATCCCTAATTTTTATGTTGAATTAGAAACGTTACCGTTAACTCCCAATGGAAAAATAGATCGAAAAACATTACCGAGTGTAGCTGGAGGAGATCTAATCAGAGAAGAATATGTAGCTCCGGGAAATGAGATAGAAGAAACATTGGTTGCCATATGGAAAGAAGTATTAGGAATAGAAAAAATAGGTGTTACTGATAATTTCTTTGAGTTAGGAGGTCATAGTTTAACTGCGATGGTAATTGTGAAAAAAATTATTAAGGAATTTGATATAGAAATTTCTACAAGAGATTTTTTTTTAAAAAAAGATATAAAGGGTATAGCGGCTATAATTAATGAAAAAGAATGGTTAAATACCAAGATTGATTTTAAAAATGAAATAATTATATAATTATATAATGAGAGAGTTAATAGATAGGCTTAGAGAAAATAAAATTCATATTTCTTTAGAAAATAAAAATCTAAAATTAAAATTTGATGATGAGTTGATTCCAAGTTCAATTTTAGAGGAGATAAAAAAAAATAAAGGACAAATTATAGAGTTCTTAAAAAATAATATAAAATCGAACAATATTTATACGCCCATCCCTAAATCCGCAGAAGCTGTATCCTATCCATTGGCAGCTTCTCAGGGTAGGTTATGGATATTGAGTCAGTTGGAAGGCGGTTCCCTGGCGTATAATATGCCGGCGGCTTTAAGGCTAACTGGAGTTGTTGATGTCAATAAATTTGAAGAGTCGTTTAGACGATTAATCGATCGTCATGAAATCCTAAGAACTTGCGTTAAAACAAATGAAGAAGGGGATATTAGACAATATATTATACCTAGAAAACAAGTAAACTTTAAGATCGCAAAGGAAGACTATAGTTCAGTAGAGAATCAAGAGGAAGCCATTGCCAGTTATTTACAAGAAAAAAACAGCGAACCTTTTGATTTAGAGCAAGCTCCACTAGTAAGAGCATCCTTGATCAAGTTACAAAAGGAAGAATATGTATTTTTCTTATCTTTGCATCATATCATTGGAGATGGATGGTCAATAGGGCTATTAATATCAGAGGTTGTAAAAACGTATAATGCGTTAATACAAGGAAAAAAAATTAATTTGGCTGATTTAAGAATTCAGTATAAAGACTATGCCGTATGGCTTAATACGGCAATACAGCAAGAGAAACAGCAAGCATCAGAACAGTATTGGTTACAACAATTTGAAGGAGAACTGCCGGTATTGGACTTACCGAGTTTTAAAATACGACCATTAATTCAAACCTATACTGGAGACAATATAACTCATCACTTTTCAAAATTATTTTTAGAGAAGGTAAAGACCTTTTCAAAAGAGCAAGATGTTACTTTATTTATGACCTTAATGGCAGGAATAAATACTTTGTTGCATAGATATACAGGTCAATATGATATTATAATTGGTACTCCAATAGCAGGAAGGGATCATCCTGATTTAGAAAATCAGCTGGGTTTGTATTTGAATACGCTTGCTATACGAACCCAATTTAAAGAAGGGAATAGTTTTTTAGATTTAGTAGCAGCCCAAAAAGAAACTTTATTAGGGGCTTACGAACATCAAAGTTATTCATTTGATGCATTAGTAGGAAAATTGAATTTAAAAAGAGATGCCAGCCGTTCTGTTTTATTTGATGTTTTGGTGGTTTTGCAAAACCATGGGCATTTAAATAATCTTAATAATGAAGAATTAATAAGCCTTGAAGTAAGTGATTACAATTTTAAGATCAAGACTTCTAAATTTGACATCAGTTTTGCTTTTGCTGAAACAGAAGGCCTAGACTTAACAATTGAATACAATACGGATATTTATGATGGTTATTTGATAGAAAGAATGTTTACTCATTTTGAGCATCTTATTATAGAATCATTAGAACATCCTGAAGCACTTATTCAAGAAGTAGATTACTTAACCAAAGAAGAAAAGCATCAATTATTGGTTGATTTTAATGATACAGATGTTGCTTACCCGAAGGATAAGACTATAGTTGATTTATTTGAAGAGCAGGTCTTGAGAACGCCAAATAATGTAGCTGTCCTATTTGAAGAAACTGAGCTGACGTATCAAGAACTTAACGAAAAGGCTAACCAATTAGCTAATTATCTAAGAGAGACTTATACTATTGAACCGGATGATTTAGTAGGGATAAAATTGGATAGAAGCGATGTGTTTATTATAAGTTTAATTGGAATATTAAAATCAGGAGCGGCATATGTCCCAATTGATAAGAATTATCCATCTGCGAGGAAAGAATATCTTAAAAAAAATAGTAACTATAGGCTGGTAGTAAATGAAGAAGAATATCATAAGTTTATTAATCATCGAAAAATATATCCAACGCTAAATATTGATAAAATAAATGATAGCAGAAATTTGGCATATGTGATTTACACTTCAGGTTCGACAGGTTTACCTAAAGGAATTATGATGGAACATCAAAGTTTAAAGAACTTAATTGTATTTCATAATGATCAATTTAGCGTTGGGGAAGTTAGAAATGTTCTTCAGTTCACAAGTATAAGTTTTGATGTTTCATTTCAAGAGATATTTTCAACTTTAACGATTGGAGCTACTTTATTCCCAATCTCGGAAACGCAAAAGAAAGATATAGATGAGATAGGAAATTTTATAAAAAACAATAAAATTGAGACTGTTTTTTTGCCAACAGCATATTTTAAAATGTTGATAGAGAATCGTTCTTTTTTAGATATTATTAATAAATGTTTAAAGAATATCATAGTTGCTGGGGAGCAATTAATATTAAATCAAGATGTTATAGATATTATAAAATTTTCAGAATTTAAATTGCACAATCATTATGGACCAGCTGAAACACATGTTGTTTCGACATGCGTTTTAAAAAAAGAAAGCAACATAATTAGTAAAATTCCACATATTGGCAGTCCAATATCCAACACCCAGATTTACATATTAGATGAATTATTAGAACCGTTACCTATTGGGGTATTGGGGAAGTTGTATATATCAGGAACAGGAGTAGCTCGAGGATATCTAAACAATCCGGAACTTACCGCAGAGAAGTTTATTGCAAATCCTTTTATAGAAGGCTCTCGAATGTATGATACGGGAGATTTGGGCAGATGGTTACCTGATGGGAATATTGAGTTTATGGGCAGGAAAGACTACCAGGTCAAGATTAGAGGTTTTAGAATAGAGCTAGGTGAGATAGAGAATGCTATTATGCAGTATTCAGAGGAATTAAAGCAAGTGATAGTAGAGTTTAAAGAAGTGAATAAGGAGAAAGCATTGGTGGCTTATTTTACGTCTAGAGTAAAGATAGATAAATCGGAATTACGTCATTTTCTAGAAGGCAAACTACCGGATTACATGGTTCCCAGTTTTTATATAGAATTAGAAGAATTACTGTTAACTCCCAATGGAAAAATAGATCGAAAAGCATTACCGAGTGTAGCTGGAGAAGATCTTATCAGAAAAGAATATTTAGCACCGAGAAATAAGATAGAAGAAAGTTTAGTTGCTATATGGCAGGAAGTGTTAGCAATAGAAAAAATAGGTATAACCGATAATTTCTTTGAGTTAGGTGGGCATTCATTGCTTGCAACTAGGCTAGTGTCAGCCATTCAAAAGCAAGGTTATTCTATCAGTTTACAGGATGTTTTCAATGCTGATACATTGGGTGATCTTGCAATTCAATTAGATTCCTGCGTTTTATCTTTTGAAGAAAAGTTAAATGCACTAATTAATGAGAACGATGGAATTTTATCAGGAAGAATGATTAAAGGGGCATCTCATTCCGATGTATTGAAGGAACGGAATGATTATTATGAGAACTATGTTAATCGTTCTTTTGAGAAGAATATGAAGGTGTCTAACAACTACAATCATATACTACTGTTAGGTACTACAGGATATTTGGGAATACATCTTCTTCACGATTTACTTCAAAATGGAGGGCAACAGATTACCATTATTATAAGACCCGAAAAATACCAATCGGCAAATGAACGAATGGAGGCCATGTATCAGTATTATTTTGAGCAATCACTATCTTCCCATCTAAACCAACTCCATATATTAGAAGGAGATATTACTGATGAGAGGTTTGGATTAACTGAAGAAATATACTTGACGTTACAAAATAAAGTAGATGCAATATTGAACTCAGCGGCTTATACGAAGCACTATGGAAATCAAACCATCTTTGATAAAGTTAATGTAGGGTTAATTCAGCATATGATTGTTTTTGTGCAAAATCAATCATGCAAAGCAGCCATTCATCATGTTTCAACAATGGGGATAATAGGTGTGCCAGGAGATAATAAAAAAGATATTTTCACGGAATTAGATATTGACAAAGGGCAATTGTTAAGTACGACATATCAAGTTAGTAAGCTAACCGCCGAGAAAATGCTAGATGAAGCTAGGGCAAATGGGTTGACGGTTAGTATTTATCGTGTTGGTAATCTTACATTTCATTCTAAAACGGGAAAATTCCAAGCTAACCCTCAAGATAATGCTTTTTATACCATTCTTAAGGCATTCATAGAGATTGGTGTAATGCCAAAATTAGATAGTGGTTTTGATATCTCCTGCATCGATTGGATATCAGAGATAATAATAACAATGATGGATAAAAAAGAATTATTAAACCTTAATTGGCAGATTCAAGATCCAGCAAAATTGTCTAATGAGCTTTTTGCTCAAACTGCTAATAAATATGGTTTCGGAATCAAAGTAATAAACTATATAGACTTTCTTAAGTTTATTCGTGATAATTACTCACGGTTTGAGGAAGCAATTGATAATGTGGTATTACATACGGGTATTTTGAATGGTCAAAAAAGTATTGAGACATTCTATGTAAGAAACGATTTAACTAATCTTGTCATGCAAATGCTAGAATTAGTTTGGGATAACCCAAATGAGTTCTCCGTTAGCAATATGATTGGTCATGCCACTCAATCAGGTTTCTTTAAAAAGAACTTGCCATAATAGAAAGGCAAGATGTTATTATACTTTAAGACTATGGACTACAGTCTATTAGATAGTTACAGCCGAATTACCCTTTTAGAGACTAGTGATCACAGTATTTAATCTGACACATGACTTTTAGTAAAAGAATTAATACTTTATATTTCTAAATTTTTTTTGCATCCACGTATTTAATTAGTTTAAAGAATCTAAATATTTGAGGGAAACAAATATAAAATCTTACACAAAGCAGTAAAGCGTTATTTCAATTTATTATGAACTGTAATTTTAACATTTCGAAAGCAGAAATCCAAACATGAATGAAATAATCTCATTTTTTTTTTTTTTAAGTTAATAAAAAAAGTACTATTTTTAAAATGTTTTCTAGTTTGAAATTTGATCTTCTATTTGCAAATGATATCCTATACTTTAAAAATTCATACCGAACATACTGCAGGTCCTCAACTCATTGGATTTGATTATCAGCTTTTTTATTTTTTATATCTATCCCTTGATTTAGATCCCGGAGAAAAACTTGGGTTCGAGATCCTAGATGATATTCATATTGAATTTCCTAACGGAAATATTGAGTTACTTCAACTGAAGCATACAACACAAACAAATGGATCTGGTGAGAAAATAAATCTAACAGAAAGAGATTCTGATTTATGGAAAACAATATCCAATTGGATTGCATTTGTGAACGTAGCAGAGGATGCTGAAAAATATATTTTAAACACTTCATTTACTATTGTTACCAATAAATCCATTGATAGTAATGGTTTTCTAAAAAACCTTGCAAAACTCCAAGTTGGCGAGCTTGACATAAAGCAAATGAATGGGTACATCTTAGATTTGTTTTCAGGAACCACTGACAAGGTTTTAAAAGAAAAGATAAATCAATTAATAAAGTTGAAACAAAAAGTAAAAAAAAGTTTTTTATGTAAGATTAAGGTAGTGTCGGATCAGGAAAATATTATCTCACTAATAAAGGGCAGGATTCATAAATTAATCAGAAGGCCTGAGAGAATTGATGATGTTTTTAATGCTTTTTACACAAATATCCAAGTTGATAAATTTTTAACTATTGCCGGGAGAGAAAAGTTTAGTATCACTTTTGAAGATTTTTCAAACAAATACAAAACTTGTTTTGATTTTGCATATGCTTCTAATAATCTCCCAATTAGAAACCTGCCATTAATTTTTCCTGATGATTTAAAGGAGCAGTTGTTTATAAAACAACTAATTGAAATAGGTGAAACTGATCAAGACGAAGAAATTTTAAATTATACCACAGCGATGCTAAAATTCTTTAATCAGCTTAAAGACTGGGTAAATGAAGGTGATCTACTAGAAACTGATAAATCAAATTTGGATAAAGACGCAATTATTACGTGGCAAAGAATTTTTAAAGAAAAATATAGGGAAATCAAGAAAAGAATAACAACTGGAGCAGCCCTTGAAGATCTAGAGGAAGAGATAAAAGAATGTGCAATTGCATGTGTCAATGAAATGCGAAGAGAAAAATTAAATATTAAGAGCAACGAACTAACGGAAGAATTTAGTAACGGTCAATTTTACCTGCTTTCAAACGAGCCTGTAATCGGATGGCATATCGATTGGGAAAAGAAATACAAACTATGAGTAAAAGCTATTATGTGTACAATAATGAGGCAATTGCGTCACTGGTGCTAGAAAAGACATTACGGCTCTTAAATGAGATTGAGATATCAAGGTTTTTACTTATTTTACCTATTCTTCTCGAAGATAGGATTATTGTTAAATTGCGGACAAGTAATTTTTCCAATTTTGAGGAGTTGCTTCGCAAACATCCCACACTTTTTGCCAATTTCAATGACCGGTATCTTGACCTTTTGCCAATTTCTATTAATTCATTAACACTTCTTAAAGAAATGGGAGTTTTGATGACAAGTAAAAATAGAATTTTTTATAATTCAAACTATCAGCAGTTGTCACAATCAGCATCAAGTAATAGATTAGAGAGCATTGCAGGCCAACTTGAAAATTTTGTCAGTCTGACTGCAGGCTATGAAACCAATACGTTATATAAAATTTTAAAAATTAGATTATGAAATTTAGGCTCAACAATATTAAGCTATGGTTCAAAAATGAATCAAAGCCCATAATCTATAAGTTTCTTCCCAATAAAATCAATGTTATCACAGGAGATGCAACAACTGGTAAAACAAGTTTTCTAAGTGTTATTGATTATTGCATGCTATCAAATAAAAATAGGATCATTGAAAAAACAATAAATGAAAATGTTTCGTGGTATTTAATTGATTTTCAGATTAATGAAAATAATTTTATTATAGCTAGAAAAGGTGCAAACAGTGGAACCGTATCATCTGAAATTTATTTTTCCCAAACTGGAGAGTATCCTGAATTTCCATATGCCAATACTACAATTGATGAACTAAAAGAAATACTAAATACAGAATTTGGCATATCTACTTCTGAAGATTACCTTTTAAGTAATTTAAAAACCTTTAGTTACAAACAATTTTTGCTTTTCACATCTATATCGGCTGATATCATTATTACCACAAATAATTATTTCGATAAAAGTTTTTACGAAATCGATAATGATGAGACTCTTGAGCAAATATTGCTTATGGCTATTGGTGTTGACAGAATGGAAAATATGAAAAACAGGAAGAAATTAGATAGTTTAAATAAAGAAATCTCCAGTATTACAAGACGGATCAAAGCTGAACGGAGAAAAAAAGAAGATATAGATTTAAGCTTATTTTCTCTAGTGCGGGAATGCAAGGAAAATAATTTGCTAAGCCCGGATTTTGAAACCACACCAATCGAAGCTCCAGGTATCTTAAACAGAATAGTCGAGGAGTATACAGTGTTGGCTGATAACGAGAAAACGTTTTCCGCAATTGACGCTTTAAATAGGCAAAAAAGAGAAATAATTCGCAAAATAAATTCAATCGAAGGCTACGAAAAAGAAATTGCTGATTACAATAAAAATCTCTCTAGTTATGAGGATAGCTTAAAACCTATTGAATACATTAATGAAAATTTTAATGAGATTATAAAATCCCATGAGGTTTTACTCTTTGTGGGTGAGCTTGAAAAATCGTTGGTAGATATAAAACGAAGCTATCTTAAATCAGATTTTAAAACATTCACTCTTCAAGAAGATCTAGACGAATTAAAAAAAGAACAGCAGAAAATTGCAAAAGAAATAACTGATCTTCCTAAAATTAAACCCACGTTTTCAAACGAAGCTACAAAATACATTTTTGTTGGTACTATCAAACAAAGGCTTGCTCATATTGAAGAGCAGAAAAATAATATTACTAACACCGACATAAAGGAGTTAGAGCGGCTTGTGAAAGAATCTGAAGTACTAGAGGCACTAATAAATGACATTGAAAGTACAAAATATGTGATGAGCGAAGAACTTGACAAAGCCATACAAAGGAATTATGACCTTGTCAATTCAATGCCAAATTATAACGATTATAAAATCCGTTTTTCAATTGAAGATAAATTCTTGAAATTGAAAAGCCCTTTGGAACTTTTCGAAATTGAGACTGTCGGCAGCTCATCTAATTATATGTTCTTGCATCTCTGTTTTTATCTGGGATTGCATGAACATATGATAAAAAAAGAACAAAAACATGTGCCTCAGTTTTTATTTATTGATCAACCCAGTTTCCCTTACTACTCAGGTGAGGGAGATGTGAAAAATAACGATAAGGATAAACTTTTAGATGCCTTCAGTCTTCTCAATTCATTTTTAAAATATGTTGTCGAAGAACTTAAAAATGAGTTCCAGATTTTTATGGTCGAGCATGCTCCAAAAGAATATTGGGAGCAAAATAATATGGAATACTTTCATACTGTTGCAGAATTTACAGATGGTAACGGTATGGTACCTTTATACGTTCAGTCAAATAATAAACCTTTATGAAGATTTCAATAGAACATATTAAAAACTTAGTAATTCATTACGTCGGAAATAAATCAAGAGGAGAGGGTGTTAAATTCTCGCAAGTTGAGACAAACTTTCAGAATGCTGAAGCAAGTATTTTACAGCAGGCAAAAAATGCCTTTAGTTTTGACCAATTTCATGAATTTTTTTACACCCATAATATAAGCCTTAATCCTTTATATAGTTTTGCCGAAACACTATTTTCCGATAATGAAAGATTAATTGAAGTATCCCAAAGTATTGTGAGCCATCTTTACGATCAAAGTACCCATGCTAAGATAAAGGATGGAGAATTATATATATTATATTTTAAAGACTGTTTGGTACAAGATGAAATCACAGATGCAATTGGTATTTTTAAATCGGAAAATAAAGATTTTTTTTTAATGGTAAATCAGATGCCTGATGGTTTCGAAATCGAAACTTTACAGGGAATGAACATTAATAAGCTAGATAAGGGTTGCATCATTTTCAATACAAATAAAGAAAATGGATACTTAGTATCAGTGGTAGACAATACAAACAAAACTAATGAAGCACAATATTGGATAAATGACTTCCTTCATGTACGCCCAAGAAAAGATGGTTTTTACAATACACAAAATGCAATGTCACTATGCAAAAAATTTATTAGTGAAGAACTTCCTGCTAAATTCAATATATCCAAAACTGAACAGGCTGATTATATGAATAAGTCTGTAGATTTCTTTAAAGAGGAAAATGTTTTTGAGATAGAAGACTTTTCTAAAAAGGTTATCGATGACTCTGAAATTAGTGAAAGTTTTAAAAGCTATAAAAGCAGATTTGAAAAAGAGCAAGGTCTTGAGATTGCAGATAATTTTTTAATATCTGAAACCGCTACAAAAAAACAATCACGAATTTTTAAAAGTGTTTTGAAGTTAGATAAAAATTTTCACATCTATATACACGGGGACAAAGAGTTAATAGAAAAAGGCATTGATAAAGGTGGTAAGAAATTCTATAAGATTTATTATAAGGAAGAAAGTTAGTATTAAAATCAGGTTGAAAGTTAATTTATTTCTGTAAAAATTTTAAAAATTTTAAATGTATTTAGCAACAATTAATATAAAAAATTACAAAGGAGTTTCGTCGCTTTCGATCAACTTCGATCCAAAGTTAAATATTATTATAGGCGAAAATGGCTGTCGTAAAACTGCCATCATAGATGCAATTAGGTTGATGTACAATTTGGGTAACCAAAAAAAGGACATACTTCAAGAAGTTCATTGTCAAAAGTATATTATGGAGAATTATATTGGGCTGACAATATACCAACTGCTCTTTTAAATCATAAAGACTTGCCTTTAGAAAGTGAAGAAGAAGTTGGACATATGATAACACCATTTGACATAGTACATTATCCTGCAAAATATAAAAAAGAGGATATAAATAAAGTTGTTCATATTCAAAAGAAAAAAAGAATTTCTTTTGAATTTGAACAAGCGCTCACTGATTATTTATGGGAAAGTAATTCAAAAGTAATTCCATCAATTAGTTCAACCATTCCAAATACAAAAATTGGAAAACAAATGGGTCTAAGAGCTGATACTAAAAATCTTCAAATACTAGATAAAAATAATATTCTTGCACACAAATCTTATAATTTTGAGGAAGATTATTATTCTCAAAATTTTGAGTATTTTAGAACTGAGTTATTGTTAGAATATATGCATACTAATAATTACTTACTAGTATATCAAGTTAAACAACATACTTATGACAGGAATTCTGGTGATGGAACTGGAGATTTCAGAGGAATGAGATTTTTTCTATCATTATTAAACAAATAGTTTTATATCGTCATAAACCTACGAAGCGTATTAGAAACTTCTATAGTTAAAAATTAGATATTTTTTAAAACATAAAAAACAGACTCAAATCAATGTGGTAGAAAAGGTATTAGATCCAATTTGGATTTGTAAGCATAAAATAGAGACAAAGTTAAAGGTAGCTTTCATGATTAAAATTTCTTTTTATTAGCACCCACAATAGCTTATATTAAAGTCGTCTTATTTATTTAAGTTTTTTCATTAATGCCTTATTTAATTAAGTTTGTGTTACAAAATATCCTCAAAACAGTCGGCTAAGAGTTTTAAATCTTCTAATAAAAGGTTCGAATTTTGTCCTGCAAGGTCACTTGAGGGGATAATCAATTTTGATTATCCCCTTTTTTATTTGGTTCAACTTATTGATTTTAAATTAGTTGTATAGTTGTTTTTAAAATTTTTACTGGTTCGATAATTTTGATTCGTAAAGATCATTTTAAAGAAAATGTGAAAATAGATAATAACAACAATGATTAGAGGTTCGATATCCCCTTGCGGGGTTCTATCAACTCTGATATATTTTGAACATCTTGTTTTGAATATAATTTAGTAAATGTATACAGGAAATCAAGTATTTCTTTTGCCTGTGCTACGGTTGTCTCGATGCCATTTTTTTTCAATATTTTCATTACCTGATTGATGGAGACTTTTCTATCAGAGAAAACTCTGGGCTTACTATTTGAAATTTGACCAATGGTTTTGGTGTTTATAAAATTAGTACTGGTAATATATTTATCACTATAAGTAGTTATCATGGATATAGCGTGATTTATATGTAAGTGATTTAATTTCTTTGTTAGTGGGTCGAACGAAAGAGGTGTAAATAACTCGATGATATATTGTTTACCAGCTATATCTTGGCTCTTATACAATGTTAAAACATTTTTTTTACCATCTTTTAGATCTTTAATGTTTTTACCAGTATTGCAGTTATTAAGACTTTCACTTACAAGTGTAAGCCGATCACTAAGGAAATTCATCACTTGTTTGTATTCTGTTTTTAAATCCTTAAAATCTTCAAAATCAATTTCATTCTGAATGAAATGCCTCCTTGCCTTTGATATTATAAGCTCTTGATCCGAGATCTCTTTAAGAATCTTTTTTTGTTCATTTATACATTCCCGTTTTACAGTCAAAATATTTTCATCCTCCAAAACAAGTTCAAGCAATTCATAAACTTCTGGTTTAATGTTTATTTTTTTTAATAGTTCCTCATATTCAAAGTCCAAAATATAAGTTCTTATACGTGCTTTACACTTTCTAACTGCACAATGGTAATATTGGTACTTTGCATATCTTCCAGTCGATGTACTTCCAGTTAATGGCTTGTTACAATATGGACAGGTTAAAAACCCTCTCAAGAGGAAAACCGGTTTCATTTTTTGCTTAAACGAATTTTTTGTTCGTCGACTGTTTAGCAGGCATTGAACTTCTTTAAAAAGCTTCTCTGAAATAAGAGGCTCATGTAGACCTTCTACAAAATATTCTTCCTCCATTTTGTATGCAGGTACAAAGACTAATCCACAATACAGTGGGTTGTGCAGAACCTTCCAAAAATTATTCCTGCCACAGATAAGTCCTTTGAGGTTAGCCATTCTTCTGATATAGCTAATTGTAAATTTACCTTTAGAATATTCTTCAAATGACCAGCGGATATAATCAGCTTCAGGATGCTTGGGTATAATAATCTTTTTGCCATCAGGAGCAACCTTGTTTATATAACCCATTGGTGCTTTTCCCGGCCATCTGCCCATTTTTCTCGCTCTTCTTATACCATCAGATGTATTTAGCCCTCGTCTGCTATTCTCTGCTTCCGGAATTGATAAATACATGGCAAGCATTACGGTACTTTCAGGAACCTCAAAATCGATTACCTGATCAATAGCCATGGCTTGAGTATTCAGTCCTCTTAGTATCCCGATCATTTGATAAGCATATTCGATGTTACGGCTAAAACGATCCCATTTAACAAATAGAATATTTTCTGGTGGGCGATGTTTATTTTTCTTTATTGTTTTAATAAGGTTTCTCCATTCTGGTCTGTTGAAATCCTTGGCTGAAAAATCTTCTCTAAAAATTCCCTTAACCGTTATTTGGTTCATTGCACAGAATTTTAATAAACGATCTTCTTGTTCAATCAGAGAAAACCCCTTTCTTTTTTGTTCGTCAGTACTTACTCTGACATATAAATAAGCATTTTTCATAACAAAAATTGTGTAGTGATTACTTTATTTACTTTTATTAGGGAGCATGTTTACGTATCTCATTTGCTTATTATATATTTACGAAAACAATAAGGTTTTGGATAAATTAACAGCTAGATATTAGTGATATTAATTATAAATATATAGGTATAAATACGTAGTGATTGATTTTTGTGAATCGATATATTTGTAAGAACAATGTGGTTTTCCGTAAAAAAGATTCATATTAAAGAATGATATTTGAATTATCTTACATAATGTAATTTAAAAGCATACCGATAAAAGCAAATTAAAATATGAAGATTCTCCATACAGCAGACTGGCATATTGGCCAATTGTTTCACGAATATGACCGTACTTATGAACACCAACAGTTTCTTAATTGGCTACTTGTTACTTTGCAAACAGAACAAATAGATGTTTTACTCATTAGTGGAGATATTTTTGACATTTCCAACCCATCTGCATCATCCATAAAAATGTTTTATTCTTTTCTAAACAAAGCTATTAAGTTAAATCCTGATCTACAGATTGTTATTACAGCAGGCAATCATGATTCGGCATCGCGTTTAGAAGCTCCGAAACCATTATTGGAATCTTCTAATGTACATATTATAGGTTTTGTTGAAAAAGATGCAGAAGGCAATATAGACTACCAAAAGCTACTTGTTCCTATTCATGATGATTCGAAAAATGTAAAAATATGGTGTCTTGCGATTCCCTTTTTGCGCATGGGTGACTATCCAACTGTATTAAATTGTGCAAATCCTTATACTGAAGGAGTAACTGCATTATATAAAGACGCATTTGAATATGCTAGTTTGAAAAAGCAAGATGGGCAAACCATCATTGCTATGGGGCATTTGCACACCCATCACGCCGAAGTAAGCGATTTGGATAAGACAGAAAGACTTATTATGGGAGGTGTGGAATGTATTGCGGCTACAGCATTTCATCAAGATATCAAATATGTAGCTCTGGGGCATATTCATAAAGCACAGAGAATAGGTGGAAAAGAACACATTCGGTATTCGGGAAGTCCATTACCAATGTCTTTTTCTGAATTAAATTATAAGCATCAGGTTATCGTTTTTGAACTAGACGAAGAAATCAGCGAGCTAAAATCGATAGAAATTCCATTATCTGTTCCGCTTCAAAGAATTCCACAAACTCCTTTGCCATTGCATGAAGTAATTGGATTATTGGATAATCTGTCAATTATGGATAATAATCTACAAACAGTTCCTTTTCTGGAAGTAAGAATACTACTCGATGGACCTGAACCAGCTTTGCGACATAAAGTAGAGACGGCATTAGTAGGAAAGAGAGTTAGGCTTGCTAAAATTGATGTAAAATATCCAGCATCAACCCTGCAAGCACCAGAATTTATTACACCAGATGAACTTAGCGAACTACAGCCTATTGATGTATTTGGTAAAGTATATCAATCTAGGTACAATATTGATGTTCCGGACGATATTCTGCAACTTTTTAAACAAGTAGCAGAAGAAGTAAATCAAACAACCGAATAAAATGAAGATATTAGCTATACGCATAAAAAACTTGGCCTCATTAGAAGGAAATACTGAGATTGACTTTACTGCTGAGCCACTTTGTTCGGCAGGAATTTTTGCCATTACCGGAGCTACAGGAGCGGGAAAGTCTACAATTTTAGACGCACTATGCCTTGCACTGTATGGTAAAACTCCCAGATATCTACAAGCAAAAGAAACAGGAATAGATATTTTTGACGTGCAGGGAAGCACACTTAGTCAGGGAGACGTTCGTAGTATCTTGCGGGACGGAACGGCAGAAGGGTCTGCTGAGGTAGATTTTATAGGTATTGATGGGCAGCATTATCGTGCAACTTGGAGCGTACGACGTGCAAGAAATAAAGCAGAAGGCAGTATGCAGGCTGATTTGATTACACTAAAAAATATTACTTCCAATGTAGATATTCCTGGCAAAAAGCAAGAAACTTTAAATGAAATTGTACGACTCGTTGGTTTAAATTTTGACCAGTTTACAAGATCGGTATTGTTAGCACAAGGTGATTTTACCGCTTTCATGAAAGCAAGTAAAGACGAAAAATCCTCATTGCTCGAAAAACTAACAGGAACACATATTTACTCCGAAATTTCGAAAAAGATATACGAAAAGTACAAATTTGAAGAACAGCAACTTCGCGACCTTAATTTCAGAAAAGAAGGAATTGCTACACTAAACGAAGAAGAACTAAAAACTTTACTCGAAGAACAAGGTGTTTTAGAAACCCAAATCAAAGGTTTCGAAAAAGAAATAGAAAATTTAACAACGGAAATAAATTGGCACGAACAGCTAGCCAAGCTGCAAGTTAATCATTTTGAAGCCAATATTGCATTACAACTATCAACTGAAGTTAAAGTAAATGCTCACCAACGCAGGCAAAAGCTACTAGTGACCGAACACGCACAACAAACCAGAAGTTGGGTAGATGCACAAAGGCATGCCCAACAACAACATACTGAGAAAACAACAATACTGAATACCTTACAAGAAACAATTACTTCGCTTCTGGAGCAAAAAGAAAAACTGGAAATACATCTTTTAGCATCAGAAACTGATCTTAAAGCAAAAAACATAGCTCTTAGTGATACTTTGCCTCTGCTGGAGCAGGCAAGAAAACTGGACACTCTGCTTGCTGAAAGAAAGGAACAAGCAGATAATGCCCAAAAAGAAGTGGAAAGTGCTTCAGTAAATGTCAACCAACAACAAAAAGTTCTGACGGAGAAGCAAATTGAATTGACCAACCTTTCTGATAAAATTAAGATTATAACAGATTGGAATACAGAAAATGCAGATCGTAGCCCCATTGCTGACAATAGAAATATTATCCTTTCTAAATTACAGGATGCTCAAAAGCTTTTAGGGATATTACAGTCTTCCAGTGAGGAGCTGGATGTATTGAAGCATAAAATTAGCACAAGTGAAACTGATAAAACAATAATTGAGGTAAACTTGGACCAATACACGAAAGAATGGGAAAGTTTAAAAAAAACCTATGATTTACAGTCCAAAGAGCTATTATTAATACCTATTGAAACCCTAAATCTGGATAAGGTAGAAGCAGATCGCTATGTTGAAAATACAATAAAAGCTCAATCTAATTGGCAGCTGTTCTACAATGCAATTACAGACCTTGAAACCTTAAATCAGAAACAACAAAAAGATCAGTCGGATTACAAAACAAAAGAGAAAACTTTAGGAGAACTTGCCCAGAAATTAGTTGTAGAACTTGCTCAAAAAGATACAGCTGCAGAACTTCTGAAACATGCTCGACTGGCATCTGCCGAAAATGTAGAAACGCTTAGAGAGGCTTTAATCGATAATCAGCCATGTCCGGTATGTGGTAGCACAAGCCATCCCTATGCAGTGCACAATCCGCAATTGGAGAACGTATTGGCTAAGTTGGAAGAAATTTACGATGAAAAAGAACATCTTCACCTCGTTAGTTATCGTGAGCATATTGCTTTGGAACAAGTGTTTAAAACGCTAGAGGAAACCATTCAAAGTCAGAGTGAGGCTCTTAAAATAAATGAAGCTGCCCTTGAAAACAAAAAGCAAGCATGGGAGAAATTTGATATTGTAAAAGAAAATCCTTCCATTACCAATGAAAAAAGAGCTGAGTGGATCGAGGAAAAGTTACAGACCCTAAAAACCAAACAAGCAGACTTGCTTTTGCAGATACAAGGTCATGCCGGCCAAAAACAACAACTTGAAGCAAGTAAAATCAAAATTGACCAACTAAAAGAAACTATTGACAGCCTTGCTAACCAAGTTAAGGTTATGCAAAATTCTATCGCCTTATACATGGAACAGCACGGTGGAAAAATTAATGAAAGGAACAAAGCTACATTGGATCTTAGTGAAGTAGAAAAAACACTTTCACCTTATTTCACGACTTCAGACTGGATGGAAAACTGGAAATCAGCTCCATCTGCATTTGTAGAAGGTATTGACAGCTTTGCTAAAATATGGAAAGAAAATGCTGAAAAGTTTACGCAATATATCCTTCAAAAAGGAGCATTTGAAGCAACATTAAAAGAACTGGAAAACCAAACCAAAAGCCTTTTAGCAGAGTTTACAAATAAGACAGCAGCGTATACAACTCAGCACCAAAATTATCTTGATCTTAAGCAACAGAGAGAAACCATTTTTGAAGGAAAATCGGCAGAAGAAGTTGAGGGTCAGATTAAACAAGCAGTAACCGAAGCCCAAAAACAACTGGATCAGCTTAAAGAAATACAGCAAGAATTGAGTACTAATAATACAAAAGCCAACACCCAAAAAGAGGAATTGCTTGTAACATTAACCTCATTAGAAGCAGAAGCCAAAAAAGCTTCGCAAAAAGCAGAAGCCTGGCTTGTCAATTACAACCAAAAAAACAACCAATTCTTATGCATTAACGAACTGCATGAACTTCTTACATTAAACAACGATTGGATTGATACCGAGCGTATGGCATTACAAGCAATTGATGATGAAGTAACAAAAGCAACCTCCATCCTCGCTGAAAGAAAACAACTGCTGGATGTTCATCAGCAAAAATCGTTATCCGAACGCCCACTCGAGGAGCTCAGCGTATTATTTACGTTTGCAAAATCAGATGCAGAACTACAGAAACATAAAAAAGGTGAAATTGGTTTCCAATTACAACAGGACGAGGTCAATAAGCATAAAATTGGTGACTTGCTGAAAAGCATCGCAACACAAGCGGGTATTACAGAAAACTGGAGCAAACTGAATGAAATTATTGGCTCTGCAGATGGTAAAAAATTCCGCCAGATTGCTCAGGAATATACACTTGATGTGTTGCTTGGTTATGCCAACATTCACCTAAAGGCACTCACCAACAGATACAAGATTGAACGTATTTCCGCTACACTTGGATTACAGGTAGTAGATCAGGACATGGGCGATGAGGTACGTACAGTTTATTCGCTTTCCGGTGGAGAATCTTTCCTAGTATCGCTTGCCTTGGCATTGGGTTTAGCCTCTTTGTCATCCAGCCGTATGAAAGTGGAATCTTTGTTTATTGACGAAGGTTTTGGTTCTTTAGATCCCACCACGCTCAATATCGCCATGGATGCTTTGGAAAGACTCCACAACCAAGGCCGTAAAGTGGGGGTCATCTCCCATGTGCAAGAAATGACTGAGAGGATACCAGTACAGATTAAAGTGAGTAAGCAGCAAAGTGGGAAAAGTAAAGTGGATGTTTTGGGGATGTAAATAAAAACTAATCAAACTTAAAACTATGAAAATAAAAATTTTAAAAGCAGGTAATGGAGATTCTATACTTTTATCATTTAAGGATGGAAAAGAAAACCGAAATATATTAATTGATGGTGGTATTGGTGATACTTATAAAAGTTCCTCAAATGTAAATGGTGATTTATTTAAAGTAATTAAACAGATTCAGGAAAATGAACAATGCATAGACCTTCTCATTTTAACCCATTTTGATGATGACCATATTGGAGGGATTTTAAGATGGCTGAATAAAGATAAAGAGGCTCCTAAACTTATTAAAAAAGTTTGGTTTAACTCAGGAAAGGAAATAGCTAAGAAGTTCGAAAGTGATGAAAACAAAGATTTAGATATTGAAATCACTGAAGGAGCAGACGATTTTCATACCAGCCCTAAACAAGGAATTAAATTTGAAAAGTATCTTAGGGATAATAATTTATGGGAAGGGCAGATTATTGAACAAGGATTAGAATTTATTTTATTTGGCGCAAAATTTAAAATTTTGTCTCCTAATAACGAGAAGTTGGATATACTTTTAAAGTTGTATGAAAAACAAAAGGACTATTTTACAAGTGGTAATGGTGAATATGATTTTAAAATTCCATTAAAAGATTTTATTGATGAAGAAAACAAGCTTAATTTTAAATTTAAAGGGGATACAAGTATTGCCAATGGCAGTTCTATAGCCTTTATTATGGAGTACGAGAATAAAAATTTTTTATTTTTAGGTGATGCACACCCATCTGTTGTGATAGAAGGTTTAAAAATGTTTGGATACGATAAATATAATCCTTTGAATACTGAACTAATGAAGGTCTCTCACCACGGAAGTGCGTACAATACAAATAAAGAACTTTTAGAAATTGTAAAAACAGATAATTACCTAATAAGTTCAAATGCAACTAAGCACGGATTACCTAATAAAAGAACGATAGCAAGAATTATTGATAATAATCCAACTGCTATCATATGCTTTAATTTTGATTTAAAAGATAAAATTTTTTTAGAAGAAGATTGGAGTAGCTTTGCGTTTTTTAAGTCTAAAGAAACTAATGAATTTACTTATAAATGGATGAAAACGATTTAAAAAGATATACGGTCATTTTAGGTGGTGGTAGTGGAGTTTTATTTCAACCTTTGGATGAAACAATAACTTATGTACTTTCTGCTAAGCACGTGTTTTATAACGAAATGAAAAATGATGATGGTCCAAACACAAAAGAACTTAAAGATATAATTAGTATATCTTACTCTGATGCACAGAATGCTCCAAATGATATTGATATAAAAAAAGATGAAAACTATTTTGAACATCCTGATGCAAATGTAGATGCTTCTATTCTAATTATAAAGGAGATCTTAGGTTGTAATAAAATTTTTGTAGATGAAAATTGTATCGCATTTAATGAGTGTTTACTATGTGGTTATCCTAGTAAAATAGATGATAATAAAAATGACAGATATAGTAATCATCAAATTAATCGTAAAATCAATATAACTAATAACGGGTATTTTAGATTAGAAACAAACTTTGGAAATCTAAATCATGAAGATATTAAAGGGTTTTCCGGCGGAGGTATTTTGAGATTAAGTAATGGAATAATAAACATTATCGGTATTCAATCATCTACAACTACGGATTATGCAAATGGACAAATAGATGTTGTTCCGATTAATAAATTTATAGAAATAGTTGAGGAGAACAGTTTGTCAGAAATGATGCCTTCATTTCTGACAAGTTTTAAATTCTTAAAGGACAAGGCTTTTGATATTTCTGCGGGGATATTAGATGAGAATATTTCTTTTACAAGAAAGTTTCTGAAAGATAAGACACTTGCAGTTATTAATAGTGACATTACTCCAATATTTATCAAAGATCTTTTTAAAGAGAGATTATTAATTAATGAAAATAATGGTGCGAAACTTAATGATGAACTAATTTATGTTACTTGGTTAGAGTTCTTAACATTAATAAATATTGCAAAAGAATTTGCTTGCACTCAAAATGATCTTGAAAGTATTTTTTCAATGACAAGATTATTGTATAAGAACACAAATGATGATTGGCAAAGCGATAATTTTCTAGAAGATTGTTTGTCATCAAACTACTTAGGATTAAATGAAAATGGTACTGTCTTTATAAAGACAAATAGCAATCCAGTCGCTGGAAATATAGCTTATTATAAGTTAGAAAAAGGAAGTTTAGTGCCGAGAATTGATGCTTTCAGAAAAAGTTATGAAAATGGAACCTTAACAGTTAATAATATTGGGAGTGCAGTATCTGATGTAGATGAGTTTGCATTTGATAAATATAATTTTATTCATTTTGAATATTTAAAAAAATACATGCTCATTGAAAATAGTGACGATTTCAAAACTTATAAAAGACCTAATGAAAATGAATTATTAATTAAACTAAAAGAAGAATATGGAAAAGTATTTGGAATATAGCGCGGATGTAATAGATCAATTAAAAGAAAAATATAAGACTTGTGATTTTCAGTTTCAGTTAGTACACGTAAATGTAAACATATCTGTATTTTTTGTATTAGCTAAGAGTTCTATTCTTTCTGAAGAAAGTTTATGGGAAAATATTTCAAAAGAAATTGCATTAAAATACCAGTCTAAATTAGAAACAGTATATGAAAAATGGAATCTCTACATCATATATATCGCGAGCGATATAACTCCCAAAGAACTAAAAAATAAAGTTGAAAATGATAAATTTTCAAGTAGAAAAATTGTTGAAGATTCTTATAGTAAAGAATTTGATAATGATGAAGCAAATCGATTAATTGTAAAGCATATTACAAATTCAGATTTAAAAGAAATTGTAGATAAAACTCAAGAAGTTACAATCTCTGAATTTGTTCCAAAAAATAAAAATATTTGGGAGCTTTTAGAAAAAGAGGAAAAAGTTATTGGAGATAGAGAAGCTCAAGGAAAATTAATTAAGGAAATTACCAAGTTATGAAAATTAAAAGTGTGAAAATTACTGGATTCAGAGCATTTGAGAAAGAGGCAGATTCTACTTTTGATTTCACTTCTAACGGTGAAATAATGAATTTTGCCTCAATTTATGCTCCAAATGGTTTTGGTAAAACGTCTTTCTATGATGCTGTTGAATGGGCAGTTACTCATAAAATTCAACGTTTCGATCGAATGGTTGATTTTGAAAAAGTAAGAAAAGACAATGATGCTCCATTATTATTAAATAAGGCTTCGTTATCAGGAAAGGTAATAGTAGAAACGAGTTTAAATAGTTTTGAGAATGTTATTAATAAGAAAAAAGTTTATAAGTACAATGAGAAACCCGTAAACGAATATTTTCAAAATCAAATATTGACTCAAGATTTAATAGATGCATTTCTAAAAGAAGAGAAAGCTGATAAGCGCTATGAAAATTTCATAGAAATTGATGATAGTTTAAAAAAGTATGATGCAATATATAAGAAAATAAATCGGTTATTAGAATATATCAAGGAGGAAAGAAAATCTTTAGAAAGTAAAAAATCGGAAGAAGAAAAATCATTACAAACTGAGATAGACTTTGAACAAGAGTTCAAAAAGTTTGATGAAATTAACGAAGTAATTAGCTATCTAAAAAAAGAAGATGAAAACATTGATTTTATTAATCAACATTCATTTAACCCGACATCTTACGACAATTTATCACGAAATATTGATGTTCGACTGTTATCACTGGAAGAGGAGCTAATTAAGGCTAAATTGCGTATTGATACAATTACTTTAGCAAGAGATGGTGAAGAAATTGAAGATAATGAATTGAATGGAGGCATTTTGTCTTACCTAGATAATAGAAATAAGATTCTAAAATTAGATGAACAATCTAAAGAATTAGATCAAATAATATTGTGGTTTGAACAGCAAGAAAGGCTTAATAACGAATTAAGTTTAAATAATGAAAATGTAAAGATTGAGCAAAACAGATTGCAGAGAACTCTCAATATTGAAAAGCAATTTGAATCTTTTCTTGCTACAAAAATTGAAATTGCTGCTTTAGAAAAAAACATAGATGAATTAAAAAACAAATCGCTAGTTGCTAAAGGTGAAAAGCTCGACTCTGAAAAAGAGAAAAACGATGCAACAATAAAACTCAATGAGCTTAAAAATTCTTTAGTTAGGAATCAATCAATCCTAAACAATATTCCGACCCAAAAAGAACAATTACAAGCAACTTCTCCGATTATTTTGGAGTTAGAAAAAAAAATTGGTGATTTATCAAAATTAATAGTATCAGGAGAAAAAAAGTTGAATGATTCAAAAGAAATTTTAGATCAATTTGGATATTATGAGAATAGAATTAATGATGATATTGAGCTTTTATTAGAGTTTAATTTATTTAAAGAGCATAAAGAATTAATTACTAGTTATATAGAAGGATCGAAAAAATTAAAGGATTTAAAAAGTAATATTGATGATGTCCAAAGTAAAATTGATAGTCAAAACCATTTTAATCAAGAATTAAAAGAATTTATAAATACAGGTTTAGAGTTAGTCAATAAATCAGAAAGTTCAGATTGCCCTTTATGTAATCATGATTATGACTCATTTGAAAAATTATCAGAGAGTATTTTATCTAATAAACTAATTGACAGTAAATTAAAAATATATTTAGCGGCAAAAAATGATAATGAAATAGAATTAAATAACTTAGTAATAAAGCTATCTAGCAACAAAGAACAAATTGGAAATACTTTTTCTGCATTAAAACAACCTTATTTATCAGAGCAGAAAGTTACACAAAATACAATAAATAAACTAGTTTTAGAGAGAAAGGAAAAGTTAAATGATTTAAATAAAAATCAATTAACCTTACAAGAATTACTTTTATTTTTTGGAGATCAGCAAACCCCTGATGAATTGCCAGCGAAGATACAGGAAGATGTATTTGAGATAGAGAAACAATTACTCGACAGGAATAAATTACTTGATACAATTGCCAGTAAAGTTTTTAACATAGATTCATTACTAAAAACATACGAAGAAAATATAAAAATTTCTGAAAATAATCTTGTAAAACTTCGATCTTCAATAGACTATGAGGAAGTAAGGAACTTCTTTATTGAAGCGCTAAATTCTAACAATTTTGAAAAATCTATATTATTAGAACGTATCACTAGTATTCAGCTAATTATCCGTGATATAGTAGTTAAAATTGAAGGTCTAAATTTATCTTTAAGTGAGATAAATACTAAATTGTCAAATTATACTATTACCAACGAGGAATACATTAAGAAAAAAGAACTGGTAAAGAACACTAAAAATTTAGCTTTAAGGATATATGATAATTATGAAAATTATATTCTATCAGAGTTTGGCATAGAACTAACTGGTAAAGATAAAGCTGAAATTGAGAAAGAATTTTTAGACCTAATTGAGAAGCAAAAGGAAGTTGAAAAGTTAATCGAAAATAAAAAAGAAAAATTTAAAATAACTAGAATTTTAAACGATGCTTGTATAAAAGCTACTGAATCAAAAAAAGTACAAGACCGCATTGAAGAAATCAACAACAGCTTAAAAGAATTAGATGATGCTGAGGGCAAATTAAATATTGAAAGAGGAAGTCTTAAATCTTTTCTTAAGAATACAATTGAAGCTTATTTTTATACACCTTTAATTAATGCTATTTACGAGAAAATAGATCCACATCCTGATTATAAGTCAATTGAATTTGAATGTGATTTTGCCGAAAATAAACCCCGTTTACAAATTTATACATGGTCGTCTAATGAAAAAGGACAAAAAGTTAGATCTGTACCTTCTCTTTATTTTAGTACTGCTCAAGTAAATATTTTAAGTTTAAGTATTTTCTTGGCAAGAGCTTTAAAAACAAAAGATCCGGCAACTAAAGAGCCTGTCAATTGTATATTTATAGACGATCCAATTCAATCAATGGATAGTATTAATATTCTATCTTTTATAGATTTATTTAGAGGTATTACTTTATCTCTAGATAAACAATTAATAGTATCAACCCACGAAGAAAACTTTCATCTATTACTGAAAAAGAAAATTCCATCAGATTTGTTTAAATCTAAATTTTTAGAGTTTGAGACTTTTGGAAAGTTGAAAACAAATTAATTAAATTTAGTAGTTTGCTAACTCCCTGAAATGAAAGAAATCGATCTTTATTCCGAAGCAAAGCCACGTTACTATCAGCTCATCCCAAACAAGGAAGATGGGCTGATTATTCTTGCTCTATACCAAAAATATCAAAAGCAGGAATTTACGGAAGACCAGATCATACAGATTATCAATAAGGTTCTTACCGATCTGGGAGGCTCACATCGAGAAGAGAATAACCGGAACAACACGATTATTCTACGTCTGCAGGAGTTCTTCCTTTGGCGCGACAGGAAAAGAAAAGTGTATGGATTTAAAAATTACGGAGAAGAATTTTGTCAAAAAGTATTCAAACGCCTTTCAGAAAGTTATCATCCCGCCAAAATAGAACGTCTGTTCAAACATCTATTGGATACTTTAAGAACATGCCTTGAAAAAAAACCTCCAGAACTGCTGATCTGGATGGACGACCATTTTAACCAGCGAAGCAATGAATTGGCTTTGCAAATTGAAATATTAGACCAGCAAGTGAGCGAGTCCGTAGATGAATTCCGCTTCCAGATCAATCAACGCCAGGACAACATCCATCAAGTAATCGATATCATTAGTGCAGGATTAGACCAAATCAAACAGCACGCACATGAACTGACTACTGGCTTTCAGATTACCTATGATATAGACGATATCTTACAGGACATGCTTAAAGATCCCTCAAATTTTGAGATTCTGGACAGCATCAACCATGTGCTGCAATACAACCAAAATGTACGTAATCATTTAGATCAGGTGAGCGTACGCATCGACAAGATAAAACCCCGCATTAGGGAGTTTATCTTCGAATTCAACCAACGGGAGCTCGATCGAAAAACAGACAAGTTTCTTCATTATTTATTAGATAACAGCTCCTATATCCGTCAGGAAAATCAACCCAAAAGACTCGTTTTTCCCGAAGAAATTGAATCCTTTAGCGTCAAGATTTCCGAATCGATACCCCGGTTTTATATCCTGACCGAAAAAGATTTCGTAAGGAAGGCACCTATACCACCCGCCGTCAGATCAGTCGACGTGGAACAAACCAGAACTGCCATGGCTAAAAACAAAGAAAAACTCGAAAAAAAGAAAAAAATACAGTTTTGGGCAAATAAAGCTATAGACCAAATAGAACAGGAAGGAAAACTTGAATTTTCGCCCTTTTTCTTCAGCATTCTTGCCCACGAGCAGGATGACTTAAATATTGCCGTAAAAACTGCGCAGAGACTGGTGAAACAATGTAGCAGCTGGCAATACAAGATAACGGTAGACCAAAACGAATATCATGACCCAAATTATCTAAATCTTTCACTATGGAATATGACGATACAGAAAAAGATCTAAACGTACGCTATTCGTTTATGTCAGATAGAGCCGCAAAAAGCACATTTGCCAAACTCGACTATCTGCTCAAATCGGGAATGCACATACAGCGAGACTTTCCTAAACCCGTTTCGCTTTATGCATTTCTGGATAAACATTACGCCAGTCTACAAGCCTACTATGACGATTTTTTTGAAATGCTGCTTAAAAAAGAAGGCGAAGAATGGAATACCTATTTCTATATCGATTTTCATGAAGGTTCGAGAGGCAAGATCCCAACTGACAATCAATACCGATGGTACCTCAAGTCAGAGTACATTCTGATCGGACTGATCTTTTTTAAAATCTATAAGCTCGATGGTAATATTGAACTGGCTAAAATATCCGATTTCATCAACTTGCTGTATCAGGAATATGACGAACTGCTCAATAAAATGCAACGCGTAGTATCATCTATTGATAGTGATGCCGATTCGGATATGAATGAAGAAAAGCTAAGACATTTGGTATATAAGGCGTTTTCAGAATTTGAACAGCTGGGCTGGATAGCAAGGGACGCAAATGATAGCGACTATTTTACCTACCAACCCTCATTTGAAAGGTTAAGAAGAATCTATTATCCACAAATTGAAACTATTGATGAAATTATAAAACGAAAAGACCATGACTAATTTTCAACCTAAGATTTATAGTTTATCAACCCTCAATGTAAGGCAGCACTTTAATTGCGATTACCGATTCCACAATTTCCGTACCGATTTTAGTGGAGAAAGCGGAAGCGGTAAAAGTTTGATTGCCGATTTTATGCAATTGCTATTAGTTGGTTCTCGTGTTTTTAAATCAGGAACAGAAGGCGTAAAACAAAGGGATACAAGCGGACTGGTGCTTAAAAGCACTAGTGGAAAATACGGGCGGGGTTATATTTTGATTAACGTTGAGGTACAGCCACGCAAATATATTGCATTGGGAGGCTATCTGGAAACCACAAGCAGCCAAATGCAATTTTTCATTATTCAAGCCGGCTATGATTTCGAAGAAACGCTAGTGCTGATGAATGAGCCTGTTTTTTATCGGGATTTGTTGGTAGATGGAAAGATAGAAACATTGGAAAACATGGAGAAAAGCTTTTTACAGAAGGGTTACCTCAAAGGTGTAAACAATAAAAAATACCACCAACTGCTTTTCAATAACGGCTTACTGGCGGTAGATCTTAGCCAGAACATGCAAAGCCTGAAAAGCTATGCAGCCATCATCCGTTCATTTTCAAGAGGAAAAGGCTTCTTTACAGATTCAGATGCACTAAAAATATTTCTTTTTGGAGACGACGACCAAAAACAGCTTATTGATAAATACCGCGACGAAGTGCAAAACATCAATGTGGATCAACAGCAACATCAACGCCTGCTAGAAGAAATTGCTACCATCAGAAGCAAGGAACAAAAGATAGCAAATGTGCTCCGTGATTTCAAGCACTACAACCAATTGAAAAAGCAATTTAGCTTGGAAAACGTAAGCTTTTTGTCTCAAGAAAATGTCCGTATATATAAAGAACTTCAAATATCAAATCAGGAACAACAAACAACCAGTATCAAAAGGCTCTTGATTAAAAGAAAATTGGCTAACATGAAACTTTTTGATATCAACGAGCAGCATCAAATCGTAATTCAGTTAAAAGACAATATTAAAAATACAGTGCGGCAAAAAGAAAGACTCGAATCTGAATTGCAAGAGACAAAAAAGTTGTTGGATGAAAGTACAAAATATAAAGATATAATAGAAAAAGTTAACGATTGGCTTACCGAAGACCGTAAAGATGAAGATGCCATCCGTCAGTGGCATTTGGCAGAACGTTCCAAAATCAATGATACTGAAGCGCTAAAAACATTTGAAAATTTTCTTAAAGAGCATAAACTACAACAAGATTTTGAACAGTCAGATTGGTTTAATAAGTATTCGAAAGCAGGACAGTTTGGTTTGCAAAAGTTGAATAACCTTGAAGAAGCTATCGCAAAGCAAGAAACGCAGCTTATTTTTTCAGATCTTGATAATCCGGCATCACTAGCCCATTGGGCAATAGAACATCTCAACTTGCCGCTGAGCCTTGAGCAGGAAAGTCTGCTTATTCATTTCCAGTCCTTATCGAGAACGGCCATAAATCCGCCCGAAGGAAGATACCTTCCCTTTCCAGAAAAGCTGTTTGAAAATCCAATTACAATCAAAACAGACCTTACCGGATTTTGGCTGGAATTAAACGGTATCTATGAATTTATTGAGAACGTTTCAAAACAGCATCTTAATGTACCAGTAGACCAAATCAAGTTAGATAGGGAACCTTTAGTTGCATTGAAACAACTGCTAGAAGGATTAAAACTAGAGTACGAACAATTAAAACACCTGAAAGAAAAACTGGAAAGCTATCCGGCATTGGAGAAGGCGGTTTCTTTGTACAAAGCAAGCCAAAATGAATTATTTGTAGAAATAGATGAAATTGCAGAACTAACTTCGGCTGAACTCGAAAAGCATCTTTCTATTTTTAAGGATTCCGAACAATACCTAGCAATGTATAAAAGTCACAAAGAAGACTATGACAAGGCATATGCCGATTATACACATCGCCAACAGATTGATAAGGATACCCAGGAAAAAATCGATCTGATTAATGGCAACATAAAAAGACAATACGGCACAACCGATTTCGAGCAATTATCAAAAGAAGAAGAAAGCCTTCTTTTGATAGTGGAAGCAGATTTAGAAAATCTTCTGGCAAAAGAGAAAATAGCCTTGCAAAAAATCCAAAAGCAAGAAGACGAGCTTTTTAAAACCCTTCCTTCGCTTAACAGGCTTTATGAAATGGCCAACGAAATCGAAACAGCATATAATGAAGTAAAAAAACAGTTTGAGCAGAATCAGCAAATATACGATTCAAGCATACCCAAGCTAGATGAGGCAAAGATGAAATTTATGGTTGAGCATAATCGTGATTTTGTTAAAGAACAGGATCTGATCAAAATAGAATATCAACCGAAGGAAAGCCTAAGTGCAGAAGCCTATAGCAAATTTGTAGCCTCGTATGAATGGGCTACTACCGAAATCGAAGACAAAACCATCTTAAAAGATCATTCCGTTGGAGTACTTGCACACAAATTATTACCTACCGTTTTCCTCACACAGCAAATCCAGGAAGAACTTATTGGCGAGCAAATTGAAAAAAGGCTCACCGAACTGACTAATGATTTGCAGCGCATCGGTTCAAGAAAAATAGAAATTCTTCATAACGTCTTCAATGAAGTACAAAGAGTCTACAACGATTACCTGACCAAGGTTCAAAAAATAACGAAATATTTATCAAGCCACGAAATCACGGGAGGCAATTATGCTACTTTACAGCATAAGCCAGCGGCCGGCTATCCGGATGATTGGATGAAAATTTTTCGAAAACGGCTAACGAACGAAATGCAAGATGTTGGATTATTTGCACCAAACAACAAACAGGACATTGATGAAATTATGATCAGTGTATTCCGCGAGGCGAATGGAACAAGAGAAGCTAAAGTACAAGACCTGCTCAATCCTCGCTCTTATTTTGATCTCCTTTTTGAAATCAAATTAGAAGATGGACAGAGTAATTCGGGAAGTAATGGACAGACCTATACCGCAAATGCCTTGCTTTGCCTTGCCAGATTGTCGTTAATAGAAGATAAAGATCACTCAGGAATACGAATTATGCCGATTGATGAAGCCGAAGGATTAGGAAGTAACTATGAAATGTTGCATAAATTAGCAAAGAAGGAAAATTATCAAATCGTAACGATGTCCATCGAAACTGCTGGTGACATCACCGACGAAGGGCAATATATGTATATTATGAATGACAATAAAGATGCTACAGGCTTAACATACGTTCCCCCTTTTGGCATTTTTCACAACGGACAATTAACAGAAAATATAGATGAAATCTTTGAAGAAACTACCTAGCAAGGACTTTACATGGCCAGTACTGAAAGCACTGAATGATCTGTATGAAAATAAGAAAACTGCCGCCAAAATCCAGGAGGTAGATTTTATACGTTATTTGATGACGCAAACAGATTTTATCGCTCAAAAAAAAGGTAATAACAAGATATTGATAGCACAGGATGGTTATGAGAAATATTATGAAGATCAGTTCCTAACCGCTTATCAATACTATTACGACTTTCTTAATCTTGCAGGTATCCGGCCCGATGGAGGCAAAAATTTCACAGATGAAGATATTCGCACATTGATCGTAGTTTATGAAAGCAGAAATGAATTAAAGGGTAATCTCTCAAACATTGAGGACTTCTCTGCCAAGGTATTTGACTATGGTGGATCAAAATATTTAAAATTTAGAAACAGTGTCCGTAATGCAGTATTGAAAATCTTAGAAATCGATGAATTTCCACAGACTTCTAAGGATTTGCAATACAGATTAGTAGTTGACTATACAAACCCTAAGGCAATAATCCTCTGTGAGAACAAATCTTTCCTGAAACAACCTTGGAATGCTAAAGAACTTGAAGTTAAACTCTGGTACGTAGGTGGCAACAACATTTCTATTATAGATGATATTGACGAAATTGAATTGTCATATCCCATCTATTACAGTTGTGATTGGGATCACGAAGGATTGAAAATCTATCAACGTATCAAAACTAAATTAAAAAATCGAGGAGCAGAAATTCAAATCCTAACACCTCCACCACCGCATCAATATCTCCCAACAGATTCTTTTATGCACAAAAGCAGATGGGATTATAAAGTTGCTTTCTCAGGGCTTGACAGGAATGTATTTTCTGTAAATGAGCAAGAGCTAATAGCTAGATTGATTAAAGAAGATTTATGGATAGAAGAAGAAAGCAATGTGTTGAAGGATATGTTTTATCATAATTTAAACGACATCCGCTAGAGATAACTCACTCAAAAGCTTTAAATCTTCTAGTAAAAGGTTCGAATTTTGTACCGTAAGGTTCACTTAAAACGATACTAGAAATAGTATCGTTTTTTTTGTTTTTATAGTTCTTGAAATCCCTTTATTTATTCTATTTTTATAAAAAATAGCATTTATGACTTCCTACTTCAAACCATTTGTACTTCTGTTTTCTTTTTTATGTATTGTTTCCTGTAAATCGCAAACTATTGTTTCTGCTGGTCAAGAAAGGAATTCTACAAGTATCAATGATACTACATTTGTAAATTTAAAAGAGTATAGTCAAGATTTTGTGTATGATATGAAATATGCAACGTCTGATAATTTCCTGAAAGCAAAAGTGTATGATTGTGCGGAATGTTTTTTACGTTTAAAAACCGTTAATGCACTTGTTGATGTGAATAAAAAATTCAAGGAAAAAGGATACAAAATCAAAATTTTTGATTGTTATCGCCCTTTGGACATTCAGAAAAAAATGTGGAAAATTGTATCTAACCCAGAATATGTTGCAAATCCTGCCAAAGGTTCTATTCACAATAGAGGAGGAGCTGTAGATATTACTTTAGTAGACAGTAATGATAAAGAATTAGACATGGGAACTTATTTTGATTTTTTTGGAGTTGAGGCGAGCCACAATTATCCAAATCTTTCAGAAGAAGTAAGACAAAATAGAATACTATTAAAAACAATTATGACTAGCAGCGGTTTTAATTCTTTTGATTCAGAATGGTGGCACTACAATTTGAAGTCAGGTTTGAATGATAAAGTTTCTAATGCTAAATGGGACTGTAAATAGTCCCTATTGAATACATTTTAAGTAATTGATGAAGTAGTTTTCCGGATTGTAAATTTCATTCGTTAATTCCGATTTAAACTCTTTTTTGAAGACATAATCTTCGGTGTCTGTCAAATATTTAATTCGCATCATGGACACTGGAGAGCTTTTTAATTCTTCAAAGCTATCTTTCATAAACATGAAAATACCTGAATTAACCCTATTATCAAATCCTTTATCGTCGCGTAACATGGTACCGCAATTTTCTTGATCGATATGTATTAATGTGATTATTTTTCCATTGTTTAACTGTAGAAATAATTTAGAATTTTTATCAAAACAATTCGCTTTCAAAAAATCTTTGCTTTTTTGAATTAATTGCACACTCAATGTTGGTATTCCATCTGTTAATGCCAAAGAATAAAAAATATAACTGGAATTTCCTGCAAAATTTTTCTCGCTAATCATGTATTCTTTTGTCGATTTGTAAGTACCTAAAGAATCGGTAACATTTGCGTTATATTCACATGGTTTTTGAGCAAATATATTCAAGCTGAGGAATAATAAAGTTATTGTAATAACGTATTTCATTTTTATGATATTTTGGTGCAAATTAAAACTATTTTATGATTATTTTCATCAGTTGTGAAAAAACAATATACATTTCCTCCGTCTTTTATTTTCCATTTTTTTCGAATGGTTTCTACGCTGTCAGGAAAATTGCGGGTAGTTATATTTGCTTGACTTTTTTCTAAATAACTTTTCATTTCCGTTTTGTTGTAAGGAAATGTATTTTGAATTTCAAAAACGCGCCCCGGAAAAGATAGTAAAGCTGTTGATGTATACAAATGAGAATGTTTGTGTAATTTATTTAGATTATAAAACGAGCTTACTTCATCAAATCCACCCGATTTCATGATAGCGCTGTTGGGTTCGTATAAATACTTTTGAGGCAAGCTTAAGTTCGGGAATTTACAATTTTCGTTCAGAACAAAATCAAATGTTTCTGTTTTATCTTTTAAAATATTGACAGTTTTAATGTTTATATTTCCAGAATAATCTTTGTGTAATTCCCATAATAATTCTTTTACTTCATTCTCTAAAGCTACGATATTAATCGTTTTTACGTGTTTTAATTCGGATAAGCCAGCAGAAATATCAAGAATAGGTGCTGTTTTTATTAGAACGGCATTTGAATGCGTAAAATAAAAATCAATATTTTCAGGAACATTTGGTAAACAATCCTTTAGCATGAATACTTTGCCTTTAGTGTCATTTCGTCTGGAAGGATCAATGTAAATCCAGTCCCATTTTGCATTTAAAGTGTTTAATGTAGCTAAACTATCTCCAGCATAGCAGGTGATATTAGAAACATTTAATTGCTCAAAATTGTGTTTTACCAAACTTGACAGTTCTGGATTAATTTCACAATGAACAACTGTTTTTATTTTTTTTGCAAAGTAAAAATCGTCAACTCCAAAACCTCCAGTTAAATCGATTAGAGATTCTCCGGATATAATTGAAGCTTTATAGGCTGCGGTTTTTTCAGAGGAAGTTTGTTCTATTGAAATTTTAATTGGATAAATAATATTTTTTGTCGAAAACCAAGTTGGGAGTTTTTCTTTAGCTTTTGTTTTGGCTTCTATTTGGTTCAAAATAGAAATCCAATCCACCTCTTGAAAAGGATTTTTTTGCAGTGCTAATTTTGAAATGCTTTTGCCAATATTAGTATCGATAAACGCTTGTATCTCGGTATCTAGAATCCTTAAATCCAAAATTAAATATCTTTAGTTAATAATTGAATGATTTTGTTTTCAGGAAAAAATTCTTTTCCAATTACTTTTATTATAGTGTATAATGGAACTGCCACAATCATTCCTAATATTCCAAAAAGGAAACCTGCAGTTAGGATTACTAGAAATATTTCTAAAGGATGTGAACTAACACTTTTGGAAAAAATTATAGGTTGCGATAGATTATTATCAATTATTTGAACAATCCAAAAACCTATAAGTACATAAATTGTTGTAGGCAAAATTTCAGATTGAAAATCACTTCCTAAATTACTCATCATAGTTAAAATTGCAGCTAAAAAAGAGGCGATTAATGGACCTATATAGGGAATGATATTTAGCACAGCACATAAAAAAGCAATAACAATTGCATTTGGAACGCCAAAAATAACTAGGACAATAAGGTATAAAAGGAATACAATAAACAATTGAAGCAGTAAACCAATAAAATAACGAGACAGTAAATGATTTATTTTTTCCAATGAATTCAAGATTTGATCTTCATGACTGTCTGGGATTAATTTTTTAGCACCCACGATAAACATTAATCGGTCTTTTAAAAAGAAAAAAGTGATGAACAGTACTGAGCCCAATCCCATTCCGAAACTGCTAATGGTTCCTAAGATTGCATTTAAAAAGTTAGGAATAATATTGAAATTTATTTTAGAGGTAATATTTGCTTCTTTTAAAACTTGTGCGGAATCAATTTGGTGGTTGTCTAAAAATACAGTGATTTGATTAATTAACTGAATTATATTTTTTTCAATTTCAGCAGTGTTAAGAAGCGATAAATTTTGTCCTTGTGATAAAATCAAAGGAACGAACATCATTATAAACCCAAATATGATTAGTATGAAAATAAACAAAGTTGTTATTGTTGCAAAAACATGGGTGAACTTCAATCGCTTTTTAAAAAAGTCTAAAATAGGATTTCCAATCAATGTAAGTATAAACGATACAACTAGATAAATTAGTACAGATTGAATTTGATAGAAGACGAATAAAATTAAACCAACGAAAACTGTTGTCAATAATGCTCTGATAATGCCATTTGAAATGGTTTTAGATGTAATCATATCGTTGTTTTAGGTTATAAAGATAAAAAAAACTCGCTAACTAGTAGCGAGTTTTAAAACCTAAAAAACTAAAAAATTATATTCCAAAACTAGCTCTTGATCCGCCAGAAACGAATAGAGCAGCCATTCTTGATTTTTGACCGTTAGAGAACATGTACATTCCTCTATCATCTGTGTAATCCATGTAATTCATAGTCATTTCTACTGGAGTTCCAGAACAAGTGCTATAATGTGGGTAAGCTGGTACACCATAATTTGCAGTGTTGTGTGTAGGTGTATCAGAAACTAAATCACTTCCACAAGTTGCATCTCCCCAAATGTGACGTAAATTCATCCAGTGACCAACTTCGTGAGTAGCTGTTCTTCCTAAGTTGTAAGGATAAGTAGCGGTACCGGTAGTTCCTAAATATTTAGAATCAATTGCCACACCATCAGTTGAAGAAGATCCTCCAGGAAACTGAGCATAACCCAAGGTTCCACCACCAATTGTACAAATCCAAAGGTTTAATTTTGTTGTAGGAGATGTTGGAGCTAAACCACCTGAAGTCGTTTTTTTCATTGCGTCTGTTGTTCCCCAAGATGTTTTAGTAGTTGATTTTCTGATTACTTGGTCTAAAACAAAAGAGATTCCTACATTCGCTTTAACTCCAGAAAATAATGCAGGAACACTATTGAAATCAGAATTAGCTGCGTTGAAATCTTTGTTCAATACATCAATTTGTGATTGAATCTGAGCTAATGAAATATTTTCGGCAGTAGTTCTGTATAGAACATTTACAACTACAGGAATTTGAACTTTTCCGTCTACTAAACGTGCAGTAGACATTGTTTTTTGTGTGAATGCTTCAATTTCGTTCATTCTTAAGGCTAAAGTTGGATCAGCCTTCATTTGGGCCGCTAAAACCTCTTGAGATGCACAACCGCGTTTTGTAACTGCATCAGCAGATGGAGTCATTTCTGTTGTTTCATTTTGACAAGAAAAAAGCATCAATAATGCTACAGCAGATAAAAGAATTTTTTTCATAATAAATTTGTTATAAATTAATGGTTTTGGTTAATTATTTCACAATTTTATAACAATTTTTTCTAAAAACAAATTTTTTAAACATTTATTTAAAAAATAATTTAAAAAGATGTTGAAATTATGCTTTTAGGGTATGAACTTTAAATAGTTCAACCTTACAATTTTAGTATACAATGCTATTAAATAAGATTTATACGGGTATTATCAGCTTCGATAGTAAACGAAAAATAAAATCAGACAGGCTTCTGAATAAAAAAAGAGGCGATTTTTTAGGTCGCCTCTCTTATTAATTTTAAAGGGAATTATATTCCGAAACCTGCTCTTGATCCACCAGAAACAAAAATTGCTGCCATTCTTGATTTTTGACCATTAGAGAACATGTACATTCCTCTATCGTCTGTATAATCCATATAGTTCATAGTCATTTCTACTGGAGTTCCAGTACAAGTGCTGTAATGTGGGTAAGCTGGTACACCATAGTTAGCCGTGTTGTGTGTAGGTGTATCAGAAACTAAATCACTTCCACAAGTTGCATCTCCCCAAATGTGACGTAAGTTCATCCAGTGACCAACTTCGTGAGTAGCTGTTCTTCCTAAGTTATAAGGATAAGCACCTGATCCAGATAATCCAAAATATTTTGAATCGATTACAACACCATCAGTAGTTGTTGATCCTCCAGGAAATTGAGCGTAACCTAAGATTCCACCACCAATAGTACAAGCCCACATATTAAGTTTTGTTGTAGGTGAAGTAGGGTCTAAACCACCTTGTTTTGTTTTTTTCATTGCATCTCTAGTTCCCCAAGATGATTTAGTAGTAGATTTTCTATTTACTGTTTCTAAAACAAAAGTAATTCCAACATTTGCAGCAACTCCAGAGAATAAAGCAGGTGTACTGCTGAAATCAGAATTAGTTGCATTAAAATCGTCATTTAATACATCAATCTGTGATTGAATTTGAGCATCAGAAATATTTTCTGCAGCAGTTCTGTACAATACGTTTACTACAACAGGAATTTCAACTTTACCATTTACTAAACGACCAGATAACATTGCTTTTTGAGTAAATGCTTCAATTTCGTTCATTCTTAAAGCTAAAGTTGGGTCAGCTTTCAATTGCGCTTCAAGAACTTCTTGAGACGCACAACCGCGTCGTGCCAATACACTGGCTTCTGGTGCAACTTCTGTTGTTTCATTTTGACAAGAGAAAAGCATCAATAATGCTACGGCAGATAAAAGAATTTTTTTCATAAAAAATTTGTTATAAATTAATAGATTTGGTTAATTATTTCACAATTTTATAACAATTTTTTCACAAAAAAAATTTTATTGAAAAAAAAAATTAAAAAATAAATCATTCTATTGATTTTACTGCTTTGAGTTAATTTTAAAGATTTACAATTTACAAGTACTTTCATACAAATTTTTTTCTACCAGATTTCAACATTCCAAAATTGTAGTGATAATGGATTCATTTAAGAGATATTTTGTCATTAAATAAAATAATTTAATAAATGTATATGAAATTGATGTTTTTATTTTTTGCTGTAAATAGCCTTTTGGAGGTTCTTTTCCTTTATTTTTCAATACCTGTGTGTGTGATATATTTTTGTTTGAAACGATTTTAAATGAAAACTCCTATTCAAATCTAAATATTGAATAGGTCGTTTTTAAATGAAACTTAAAAACAGATTTCTTAATTATTAAAAATATAATTAAGAATATTTGCGCCCATTTTTAATGCTTTTTCACGAACATCAATTGGGTCGTTATTCACTTCTGGATCTTCCCAACCGTCTCCTAAATCACATTCGTAGGTGTAAAGCAATACTAATTTGTTTTCAACAAATATCCCGAAGGCTTGCGGTCGTTTTCCATCATGCTCATGTATTTTTGGCAATCCGTTTGGGAATGAATACGGTTTTTGAAAAATGGCATGATTGGATGGGATTTCAATCAGGTTATTATTTGGAAATATTTTTTTTATTTCTTTTCTTATGTATTGATCCATACCGTAATTATCATCAATATGGAGAAATCCTCCGGCGAGTAAATAATTTTTAAGATTACTACTGTCAGCATCACTAAAAACAACATTTCCATGTCCAGTCATGTGAACATAGGGATAGGAGAATAAATCAGGACTGCTGGGTTCAACAGTTGATGGTTTTGTTTTTATTCGGGTATTGATATTGGCATTACAATATTTTATCAAGTTGGGCAAAGAGGTAGGATTTGCATACCAATCACCGCCGCCGCTATATTTTACCAGAGCAATTTCTTGTGAAAATGTTGGTATTGAAAACAATAACAGTAGATAAAATAGTTGTTTCATAATTGCATAAAATCAGTTATTATTCTTCTTCATTGACAAAAACTACGCTATGGCAGGCAACAATTGCAGCGGTTTCAGTCCTTAATCTGGTATTTCCTAATGAAACTGGGATAAAGTTATTTTCAAGAGCTAAAGTAATTTCTTTTTCGGAAAAATCACCTTCCGGACCTATGAGTAGCGTTATATTTTCATTGGGTTTCAAAACTGATTTCAGTGTTCTTTTATCCGTTTCTTCGCAATGTGCAATCAGTTTTAAACCTTCTCTTTCAAGTTTAATGAATTCTTTGAAGGTTATGGCATTATTTAATTTTGGTAAATACAATTCATTAGATTGCTTCATGGCAGCCAACAAAATTTTATCAAATCGTTCATTATTGATGACTTTTCGCTCAGAATGATCACAAATGATAGGCGTGATTTCATGTATGCCTATTTCGGTTGCTTTTTCAAGAAACCATTCGTAACGATCATTCATTTTAGTAGGCGCTACGGCTAAATGCAAATGAAATTTTGTGGCTGGTGCTTTTTCGAAAGAAAGGATTTTAACCGTGCATTTGCTATCCGAAGCTAATGTGATTTCTGTTTTAAATAAAAAACCCAAGCCATTGGTTACAAATAATATATCAGTATCTTTCTTTCGTAATACTTTAATAATATGTTTGCTTTCTTCTTTATCAAAAGAAAAAGTTTTGGTAGATTCTGTAATATTTGGATTGTAAAATAATTGCATAATTTATAATTGTATTCTTGCTTTAGAAACAACAGAAGAAGTTTCAAATTTTTGCGATAAAAACTTTTGATAACCTACAATTCCAATCATTGCAGCATTATCGGTAGTGTATTCAAATTTAGGAATAAAGGTTTTCCAACCGTATTTATTCTCTGTTTCTTTTAATGTGTTTCGAATTCCAGAATTTGCAGAAACTCCTCCGCCGATAGCGATTTGTTTTATTCCAGTTTCCTTTACTGCCAATTTTATTTTGTCCATTAAAATTTCAATAATCGTATGTTGAATGGATGCGCAAATATCATTGAGGTTTTCGTCAACAAAATTGGGGTTTTCTAATTTTTTCTTTTGAATAAAATACAGAATAGCTGTTTTTAAACCCGAAAAGCTGAAATCCAATCCTGGGACTTTTGGTTTAGTAAATGCAAAAGCTTTTGGATTTCCTAATTGTGCATATTTGTCAATTAAAGGACCGCCAGGATAGGGAAGACCCAGTATTTTTGCACTTTTATCAAAAGCTTCGCCAACCGCATCATCAGTGGTTTCTCCAATTACGGTCATTTCAAAATAGTTGTCCACTTTTATAATTTGAGTGTGTCCTCCGCTTATGGTCAACGCCAAAAAAGGGAAAGTAGGTTTTTCATATCCTTCTTCATCTATAAAATGAGCTAAAACGTGCGCCTGCATGTGGTTTACAGCAATCAATGGAACTTTCAAGGCCAAAGCAATTGATTTTGCAAATGAGCTTCCTACTAAAAGCGACCCCATCAGTCCAGGACCTTGTGTAAAGGCAATTGCCGATAGCTGTTCTTTTTGTATATTTGCATTACGAAGCGCGGCATCGATTACCGGAACTATGTTTTGTTGGTGCGCGCGAGAGGCCAGTTCAGGAACCACGCCGCCATATTGATTGTGTATAAGCTGATTTGCAACAACATTTGACAACACTTTATCGTTTTGTAAAATAGCAGCAGCGGTATCGTCACAGGAACTTTCGATGGCAAGAATAAAAACCTCGGAATTTTGCATAAAAAGGCACAGATTTTGAATTACATTTGACAAGTCGATTGTAAAAATCGTTTTGTAGCAGCCAAAATTAAAGAATTTTTATTTAAGGTGCTTCCGTTTCCAAAGGCAAAATGAAATATTAGAAAATTTAAATTATATATAGGTATCAAAAAAATTAAAAAAATAGTATTTCGTTCTCTGCTTGGACTAATCCTACTTTTGTTGGTACTCGGTATTACTCTCACCATGCCATTTGTTCAAACAAAAATTGCTCAATATTTTACAAATAGCATTAATAAAGATTTTGGCACTAATATTAATATTGATGAAGTTGCCATTTCAGTTTTTGGAGGTGTAAAGTTTAAAAAAGTATTGATTCGTGATCATCATAAAGATACTTTAATTTATGCCAATAGAATTTCAACCACTATTTTAGAAGGTAAAAAAATGCTCGATGGAGATTTAATCTTTGATGATTTAGATTTACATGGGCTACTTTTTAATTTGAGAACGTACAAAAACGAAAAACAATCCAATCTCGATAAGTTTATTGCAGCTTTTGAAACTGGAAAGCCATCAACCAAGAAATTTTTATTAAAAGTAAATACTTTAAAAATTTATGATGGTCATTTTATTTTGACTGATGACAATCGTGAGAATCCTAAGGATTTAGATTTTACTAAACTGAATGCTTCAGTAACTGATTTCAAAATATACGGTCCGGATGTTACCACAATGATTAATAGAATGTCGTTTTTGGATTTCCGTGGTTTGTATGTTAAAAATTTAAGTTCCAAATTCAGTTATTCGAAAAAGAATATAAAACTGGAAAATCTTGATTTGTTGACCAAAGAATCAACGCTGAAAGGAACTGTTTTATTAAAATATAAAATTGAAGATTTTTCTAATTTTACCGATAAAGTTCAGTTTGATATAAAATTAGATGCAGCATCAATTGCTTCAAATGACATTCGTTATTTTTATAAAGAATTAGGCAAAAACCAACATTTTTATACCAAAGCAAGTATAAAAGGGACTTTAAATGATTTAAGATTTAAAAATTTAAAATTAGTTGATGACCGTAAAACGCGAATCAATGGTGATATCAATTTTAAAAATTTGTTTGCCAAAAAAGGACAAAAATTTTCGATGTATGCCAAATTTGATAAGCTTACTTCCAGCTATGATGATTTAATTGTTATACTTCCCAATATTCTAGGAAATAAATTACCTACTTCTTTAAAAAAATTAGGAAGATTTACCGCTGTAGGAACTTCTAATGTTTCAACTACTGCAGTTGAAGCTGATTTTTCTATGATTACCGCATTGGGAAAAGTGACTTCTAATTTAGCAATACAAAATATTGATGTAATCGATAAGGCTTCCTATTTAGGGAATGTTATTTTAGAAAATTTTGATATTGGGACATTATTTGATCAAAAAGAGCTAGGTAGTGTAAGTTTGAATATTGATGTCGACGGAAAAGGTTTTAAACGGGAATATCTTAACACCGCAATAAAAGGAGATATTAGTCAAATCGATTATAAAAACTATAATTATACCAATATTGTTGTCAATGGAACGCTTAAAAGTCCTAATTATAAAGGTCAAATATCTGTAAATGACCCTAATTTGAGTATGACTTTTGATGGTTTATTGGATTTAAGTAAAAAAGACAGCCGATATGATTTTCATATTAATGTTGAAAACGCCGATTTAACTAAATTGAAATTAGTAAAAGATTCTGTTTCTATTTTCAAAGGGGACGTTGTGGTGGAAGCTTCGGGAAATAATATAGAGAATTTTCAAGGAAATGTTTACATTAATAAAACGTCTTATCAAAATACTAAGGGAATTTACAACTTTGATGATTTTACAATAATTTCCAGTTTTGACCAGAACAGAATCCGAACCATAACAGTAAATTCTCCGGATATTGTTGAAGGTGAAATTGTAGGTAAATATGAATTCAATCAGTTGGAGAATTTAGTAAAAAATTCTTTGGGAAGTCTTTACACAAATTTCAAACCTAGTAAGGTAAAAAAAGGGCAGTTTCTTAAATTCAATTTCTCAATTTATAATAAAATCATCGAAATATTTTATCCTGATATTTCAATCGGTTCTAATACTATAGTTAAAGGAAATATAAACTCTGATAATCAAGAATTTAAACTTAATTTTAATTCGCCTCAAATAGTAGCTTCCGATAATACATTTGATAATATCCGAGTTACGGTAGATAATAAAAATCCACTTTATAATGCTTACATTGAATTGGATAGCATAAAAACGAAATATTATAAAATTCGTGATTTTAGTGTGATAAATGTGACCATGAAAGATACTTTGTTCTTTCGTTCAGAATTTAAAGGCGGTTCAAAAGGGGAAGATTATTATAATCTGAATTTATATCATACCATCAATAAAGACAATAATAACGTTGTTGGAATCAGCAAATCAGAAGTTAAATTCAAGGACTATCTTTGGTTTTTGAATGAAAATGAAACGCCAAATAATCAGATTGTCTTTGATAAATCATTTAAGAATTTTGACATTGACAATATAATATTGTCGCATGAAAATCAATCTATTTCGTTAATGGGTGCTTTTAAAGGCTCTAATGTCAAGGATTTGAAATTGAGCTTTAAAGATGTAGATTTAAACCAAATTACGCCCTTCAATAATAAATTTGTTGCACATGGTAATATAAATGGCGAGGTGAATTTTAAGCAAAATAATAATGTTTATCAGCCTACATCTTCCATAGTAATCGATAATTTGAATGTCAATAAAACAGATTTAGGTACTTTGAATTTTGAAATTGAAGGGGATGAAAGCCTTAGAAAGTTTACCATAAATTCTAATTTAGAAAATAAAAATTTCGAATCTTTTAATGCCAATGGAAGCTTTGAAATAGTTAACAAAGAAACCATTCTGGATTTAAAACTAAAATTCGAAAAGTTTAACATTGCAACTCTTAACTCGCTTGGCGGGGAGGTTTTATCAAATATTAGAGGTTCTATTTCCGGTAATGCCACGATTGAAGGAAATCTTAAAAAACCGAATATTAATGGGCGTTTATTTTTGGACGATGCTGGTATAACGATTCCGTATTTGAATGTTGATTATGCATTGAGCAACAATACTATTATTGACCTTACCGATGAGAAATTTCTGTTTAGAAATAATACCCTTACGGATACAAAATACGGAACGATAGGGAAATTGAACGGAAGTATTGAACATAATAATTTTGCAGATTGGAAGCTGGATTTAGCCATTAATTCCAAGAGGCTTTTAGCGTTAGACACTCAAGATAGTGAAGATGCTGCTTATTATGGAACTGCTTTTATTGACGGTATAGCCACTATAAAAGGTCCAACAAATTCTTTGTTTATAAAAGTTGATGCAAAATCTGAAAAAGGAACAGCTGTAAAAATCCCTATTAATAATGCCGAAAGCGTAAGTGATAATGTTTTTCTACATTTTGTGACCGCTCAAGAAAAATACAATCTAGAAAATGGAATTACGGATAATTCCAGAAACTACAACGGACTGGAATTAGAGTTTGATTTAGATATTACACCAGATGCTGAAGTAGAAGTAATTTTGGATCGAAATACTGGTCATGGAATGAAAGGGAAAGGTTTTGGATCTTTATTGTTTAAAATAAATACTTTAGGAAAATTCAATATGTGGGGGGATTTCCAAGCGTATGAGGGAACCTATAATTTTAAATATGGAGGACTTATTGATAAGAAATTTGCTGTTAGAAAAGGTGGTTCTATTTCTTGGGAAGGAAATCCGATGAGAGCACAATTAAACCTTGAAGCGGTATATAAAACTACAGCAAATCCTGCTGTATTGCTAGATAATTCATCGTTTAACACTAAAGTTCCTGTTGAAGTAGTGATTGGTATTCGAGGCGATTTGACGAGTCCAGAACCTGATTTTAATATTGAATTCCCAACAGTAAGTAATGTTTTGAAATCAGAAATTCAATATAAATTAAACGATAAGGATGTAAGACAAACTCAAGCTTTGTATTTATTATCATCTGGTGGTTTTTTAAGTCCGGAAGGAGTAAGTCAATCTGATTTTTCAGGAAGTTTATTCGAGACAGCTTCTAGTATACTTGGTGGAATCATACAATCGGATGATGAGAAATTTAAAGTAGGTCTTAATTTTATTGGCGCCGACAGAAGAATAGGAAAAGAGACTGACGGACGATTTGTAGCTACAATTTCATCAAAAATTAATGAAAGAATTACTATCAATGGAAAACTAGGAGTTCCTTTTGGAGGGATTAATGAATCAGCAATCGTAGGTGATGTTGAAGTTTTGTATAGAGTAAATGAAGACGGAACACTTAATTTACGTCTTTTTAATAAAGAGAATGATATTAATTATATAGGTCAAGGAATTGGATATACACAAGGTTTAGGGGTTTCTTATGAGGTCGATTTTGATACTTTTAAAGAGCTAGTCAATAAAATTTTTAAAAATCTAAAAATAGACCGAGCTACTGTTCCTGTTGCCGAAGATCAAGATTCTGATATGTCTCCGGATTATATTAATTTTTCTAAATCAAAAAAATCCGTTCCCAAAAAGATCAAGAAAAATCAAGAAGGCTTGCTTCCTGAGGAAAACTAATAGTTGGTCTTTTTGAATACAAAAACTACGAATTCTGAATAAAAATGCATTTTAATGATGCTGGCGATTAATATTTCGAACAGTCATCGCTGCATAAAATCATAATTATTTTTTAAAGTTTACAGAAGAAAACTCTCTTTTTGTATCTTAGTAACAAATAGTTAATGTATTGTCTTGATTTTTAATCAAAAAACAAGCGAATTGTTAATTATCAAATAAAAATCGATTATTTTTCAATTTTGTTAAATAAAATCCTTTTTATTTTGTTTTTCCAAAAACTTATCAACGAAAACGTTTGAATTTGGAATGGTTTACTAATTTATTAAAAACACAGCTTTAAAAGTGCTGAATGTTTGCTAATTTTACACTTTAATACTTAAATAATGCCAAAAACAATAAAAAAAGTTGGCGTTCTAACTTCGGGAGGAGACTCACCAGGAATGAATGCAGCTATTCGATCAGTTGTTCGAACATGTGCTTATCATAATATAGAATGCATAGGGATTTATAGAGGATATCAAGGAATGATTGAAGGAGACTTCAAAGAAATGGGACCTCGAAGTGTAAACAACATTGTAAATAAAGGAGGGACGATTCTTAAATCGGCTCGATCTTTAGAATTTAAAACTCCAGAAGGAAGAAAAAAAGCACACGAAAATCTTACTAAAGCAGGAATTGATGCTTTAGTGGTAATAGGAGGTGACGGAACTTTTACCGGAGGTTTATTATTCAATACCGAATTTAATTTTCCAGTAATGGGAATCCCAGGAACTATTGATAATGATATTTTTGGGACGAGTCATACTTTAGGGTACGATACTGCTTTAAATACTGTAGTTGATGTAATTGATAAAATTAGAGATACTGCAAGTTCTCACAACCGATTATTCTTTGTAGAAGTAATGGGAAGAGACGCTGGGCATATCGCTTTGAATGCAGGTATTGGTGCAGGAGCCGAAGAAATTTTAATTCCTGAAGAAGATTTAGGTTTAGACCGATTATTAGAGTCACTGCAAAAAAGTAAAGCTTCAGGAAAATCCTCTAGTATAGTTGTTATTGCTGAAGGAGATAAAATTGGGAAAAATGTATTCGAATTAAAAGATTATGTTGAAGCCAATTTGCCTGAATATGATGTTAGAGTTTCAGTTTTAGGTCACATGCAGCGAGGTGGCTCCCCATCTTGTTTTGACAGAGTCTTAGCCAGTAGATTAGGTGTAAAAGCCGTTGAATCTTTATTGGAAGGCAAGTCAAATTATATGGTTGGATTGCAAAATGATAAAGTAGCGTTAACGCCTTTAGAACAAGCAATTAAAGGAAAAACAATGATTGATAGAGAATTATTGAGAGTTTCAGACATTATGTCTACATAAGTGGTTAAAGTTTATTGTGAGGAAATTAGACTTTAGGTTGAGTTAATAAAAATAAACAAAAAAATTAAAGTAAAATGTCAAAAGTAAAATTAGGAATAAACGGATTTGGAAGAATTGGAAGAATTGTTTTCAGAGAATCTTTCAACAGAGATAATGTAGAAGTTGTAGCAATCAATGATTTATTAGATGTAGATCACTTAGCTTACTTATTAAAATATGATTCAGTTCACGGTCGTTTCAATGGAACTGTTGAAGTTACTGATGGAAAACTTTTTGTAAACGGAAAAAACATTCGTATTACTGCTGAAAGAAATCCTGCAGATTTAAAATGGAATGAAGTTGATGTTGATGTAGTTGCTGAATGTACTGGTTTCTTTACAACTATTGAAACTGCAAACGAGCACATCAAAGGTGGTGCAAAAAAAGTAATTATTTCAGCTCCTTCTGCTGATGCTCCAATGTTTGTAATGGGAGTAAACCATGAAGAAGCTTTAGCAACTGATATGGTTGTTTCTAATGCATCTTGTACTACTAACTGTTTAGCTCCATTAGCTAAAGTTATCAATGATAATTTTGGAATTGTTGAAGCGTTGATGACTACTGTTCACGCAACAACTTCAACTCAAATGACTACTGATGGTCCTTCTAGAAAAGACTGGAGAGGTGGACGTGCTGCTTCATGCAACATCATCCCATCTTCTACAGGTGCTGCTAAAGCAGTAGGAAAAGTTATTCCTTCATTGAACGGGAAATTAACAGGTATGTCAATGCGTGTTCCTACAACTGATGTTTCTGTAGTTGATTTAACTGTTAAAGTTGAAAAAGAAACTACTTACGAAGAAATTATGGCTGTATTGAAAAATGCTTCTGAAACTACAATGAAAGGTATTTTAGGATATACTGAAGATTTAGTTGTTTCTCAAGATTTCGTTTCTGATTCAAGAACATCTATCATTGATGCTAATGCAGGAATTGGATTGAACTCTACTTTTTTCAAAATCATCTCTTGGTATGATAATGAATATGGTTATTCTAGCAAATTAATTGATTTATCTGTACATATTGCAGGTTTAAAATAATTCTTTATATTTACAAATCCCGTTATATTATATTTAACGGGATTTTATTTTTTGTTTACTTTTTTGAATGTAAATTTTATACTGCACACATTTTAAACTAGAAAAACGAAACACAAAAACCAAAAAAACCAAAAAAAATGAGATTATTAGTTGATAGTGGTTCTACTAAAGCCGATTGGATTGCGATAGATGATGCCGGAAAAGTATTGTTCACCACACAAACATTAGGATTAAATCCAGAAATTCTAGATGGAGATGAAATTATTGAACGTCTAAATGATCGTTTTGATATATTGCAAAATAAAAAAGAGGCCACTCATTTATTTTTCTATGGCGCAGGCTGTGGAACTGATAGAATGAAAATTTCACTTTCACAAATTTTTCAAAACTATTTTCCTAACGCAATTATTGTAGTTGAAGAGGATACTTATGCTGCAGTTTACGCTACTACACCTAAAGGCGAAAAAGCTATTGTCAGCATATTAGGAACCGGATCTAACTGTAGTTATTTTGATGGAAAAGAATTGCACCAAAAAGTACAATCATTAGGATATATCGTTATGGATGATTGTAGCGGTAATGTTTTTGGAAAAGAATTAATCAGAAAGTATTATTTCAATAAAATGCCAAAAGAATTGGCAGTAGAATTTGAGAAAGAATACGATTTAGATCCTGATGCTATTAAAAGTAAATTATACAAAGAAGCAAATCCTAATGCTTACTTAGCAACATTTGCAAAGTTCTTAATTCAACATAAAGACACTGAGTTCTGTAGAAAAATAATTTTAAAAGGAATGAAATCTTTTGTAAAAAATTATATTAAACAATTTGATAATTGCAAGGAAGTACCTGTTCACTTTGTGGGATCTATTGCGTTTTATTTGAAAGATGAATTGCAAGAGACTTTCGATAAATATGAATTACAATTAGGTAATGTACTTAGAAGACCAATTGATGGACTTATTGCGTATCATATTGCAAACAAATAAAAATTTCAATGATTGCAATACTTAACTAAAGTATTGCAATCATTGAAATTTCAACATTTACATTTTTTGGCAAACAAGCCACTTGAACCGTTTCACGAGCTGGAGCGGTTTTTTCGTTAAAATAAGAACCATAAACGGTATTTATTTTTCCAAAATCATTCATATCCATGATGAATATGGTTGTTTTTACAACATTTTCAAATGACATTCCTGCTGCTTCAAGTACGGCTTTCATGTTTTGCATTACTTGCTCGGTTTCCGCTTCAATAGTTTCCGTAGTCAATTCTCCAGTTGCAGGATTAATTGCAATCTGACCAGAGGTATATAGCGTATTTCCTTTAAGAACAGCTTGGTTATATGGCCCGATTGGTGCCGGAGCATTTTCTGTAAAAATTATCTTTTTCATAAAACAATTGTTTTTTATATAGTAAAAAGTTTAAGAATCAATTATCGGTTTATGGTACTTCGCTTATCCCATTTGATATCACTAAGAACACCAGATTTTATTCCGATAAAGAAACCCCAATTTGCATTTGTTCCAAATGGAGACCAGTTGAAATCCATTCTCCAACTCAATAAATCCCTCTCAAAACGAAGCTGTGTGAAAGTAACTCCTTTTTGTACAAAATCATAACCTGTAGATACACCGGCTTTCCATTTTGGAGTTATATCAGCATTTGCTGAAATCATTATGGAATTACCAATAATTTTATTTTCTCGATTGTTATTTCCGTATGTCAGGGAATAAGCAAATGTCATGTCCCAAGGCAACTTTGAATTGAAAAATTCTGAGATTTTATCTTCGCCTTCGTCTTCATCCTCTTCATCAAATTGACTTCTTCGGCTGTCACCTAAATCAGTATTTGTCCCAAATAAATCATCTTCACGACCACCATTTCGTTGACTTTGGGTATTCTTGTCCTTATCGGTTTTGTCTTTGCCCTGGCTCGAAATAGAGTAATTTAAAGTCATATTTGAGCTTGTCATTCTAAAAAGACTTCCGCCATTATCAATGTTGAATACATTTATTCGGTTTCCTGAATTGTCAATAGCATAAGGGTCTAATGTAGCTCCAAAATTGACATTCATTTTATTGTCTAATAATGTTGTACCACCGCTAACTCTTATTGGAGCAAAAGCAAGTGTAGTTACGCCATCTGCATCAAGATTATAACTAGTGGAAAGGTTCAAGTTATTAAGCAGCATTATTTTTTTAGGTTCCACTTTGGTGCTGTCTTTGTCTGTAACTTTTGCTTCAAAAGTATTACTCAAATCAAAACCTAACGTATTGGAATTATTTAATCCCGGAGCACCAAAAATTCCACTTTCAAATCTGGAATATTGTTTCATTGTTCCGCTAGCGTCTGAAGCATAGGTGTCGTAGTATTTTTCAAAACTAGGTGTATAACCATACGATACAGATGGTCTCATGACGTGTCTTATCGATTTGATTTTTTTGTCATTACCAAAATTAAAAGTTCCATATATAGTTGTTCCTACACTGGATGAAAAGGAGTACGTTCTAAAAGCGTCAAATCCATTTATGGTTTTATCAACAACTTTACTTTGGTCAACATCATAACTTCTTTCAATTGTTTTGGTATACCAAATTTCCTCGTAGTTCATGGAAGTAGAGGCACTGAAATATTTAAATAATTTAAAATTGGTGCTTAATGGAATGCTGTGTTGAAAACCAACTTTTGCATCTCTAAACATTTGTGGTTTAAAGAATAAGGAGTCAGTAGTTACGATACTATTTCTACCGTTTAAATTGTATTGTAAATTGATGTTTTTGAAAAAACCTTTCTTCACTCCATCTTTACTTACAAAAGGATAAATCCTGTCAACACTCAATTGTAGTGTTGGCAAAGTCATATTGATTTCTTCTGTTTGTGTATTTTGAGAGTGTGTTGCGGTCAAAGACATTCTGACTTGTGGAACCGAAGTAAATGTTTTTGAATACGATATAGAGGAACTTAATGTATTATTAAGATTCGAACCAATATTAACCTGATTGATGGATTGCTTGAAGTATTTACTGCTTCCAAGATTCACAGAAGCTGAAAAACTGGAATTAGGATTTGATTTAGAATCTTTGGAATGAGACCATTGAATGTTATAAATATTTTGTTTCAAATAATCAGGATATCCTCTTTCACTGGTGATTAAATTTTCGAATCGAATGTTTAAGTTTCCTCTATAATTATATCTTTTGGCATAACTGGATTCAAAACGCAAACCATAACTTCCATTAGTATAATAATCTCCCAAAACGGTTAAATCATAATTGTCGCTCAACGCAAAATAATATCCTAAATTTTGAAGAGAAAATCCACGGTTGTTGGAGTCGTTATAGCTGGGTAAAATCAATCCTGAAATGCTGGTTTCTTTACTCATTGGAAAAAAAGCAAACGGTAAAGCTATAGGAGTAGGAACATTTGCAATGACCATATTAGTCAATCCGGTAACTACTTTTTTGCCCGGAATAAATTTTACTTTGTTGGTTTGGAAATAATATTCAGGGTTGTCAACATCTTTTGAAGTGGTAAAACGAGCTCCTTTTAAAAAATAAACAGAGTCATTTTCTTTTTTTGTTATAGAAGCTTTAATTTTAAATTCTCCTTGATCTGATCTTGAATTCCATATTAAAGCTTTTTTTGTTTTAAAATTAAAACGAATAGAATCTGGTTCTACTACATTTGCGCCTTGCTTGAAATTTGGGTATTGAGTATAAGCACCAGTGGAGTCTTTAATACGGCCCGCATAGACTTCGTTTTTCTCATAATCCATTACGATTATACCAGATTTCAATTCGACATCTTGATAATACAGTTCTGCTTTATCATACAATGTGATGAGCTTTTTCTTTTGGTCAATTTTAGCATATTGATCTGCTTTGTATTTAACCTTTCCATCAAGAAACGCTTTTTGAGGCTTTACACTGTCTTTTTTTATGGAGTCAGTTTCTTTTTTAACAGTTAAGGAAGCAGTATTTTTTTTACTAGTATCTAAATTGGTGGTGTCTGCTTGTTTTATTGCGGATATAGCCGTCTTTTTTTTTGTTATATCTTGAGAATATAATTTACCACATCCTAACGATAGGAAAAATGATAATAAAACGATATTAAATAAGTTTGTATGCAAAGGTTTAAATGCTATTTTTGTAAAATTATGGCCTGTTTTTTGACATGTCAAACTTACATATAATTTTTTGTCAAAAATAGCCAAATAAAAAATTTTATGAGGGTGGTGTTTTAATTAAATTAACTTTTGGATTTATGCGTATTACATATAAAATAAAAATAATATTAACTTTTATTTTGACGATAATTTCTTTATCGAGTTTTAGTCAATCCAATATTTTCAAGGTGACATTAGATGCGGGTCATGGAGCACACGATTTTGGGGCCGTTTATGAAGGACGTGTGGAAAAAAATATTGCCTTGGCAGTAGTTTTGAAAGTTGGAAAAATATTAGAGTCTACAAAACAAATGGATGTCAATTACACCCGAAAAACAGATGTGTTTATTGATTTGATTGAAAGAGCCAATATTGCCAATAGATTTAACGCTAATATCTTTGTTTCGATTCATTGTAATGCCAATAGAAATACCGCTGCTGATGGTACTGAGACTTATGTAATGGGTTTGAGTAAAGTTGCATCAAATCTTGAGGCTGCTAAAAAAGAGAACTCTGTAATCACATTAGAGAAAGATTACAAACAAAAATACGAAGGATTTGATCCAAACTCTCCGGAGACTATGATAGGAATGACTTTGATGCAGGAAGAATATTTAGATAATAGTATTTCATTGGCAAGTAAAGTAGAGGACTCTTTTGCAGATTTAGGAAAAAAAATAAGAGGAGGAGGCGTTAAACAAGCACCTTTTATGGTACTTCATAAGGCTTACATGCCTAGAGTATTAATCGAAATGGGATTTATCTCGAATTCTATTGAAGGAAATATATTAAATTCTGAAGACGGTCAAAATGAAATTGCCAAAGCTATCGCTGATGCAATTATCAGTTATAAAAAAGAATATTTTGGCAATGGTGAAACTGAAATTTTTGAAGAGTTGCCTTCGCAAAAAATCAACGAAAAACCTATAAGAGATACAGTTTCTCCTGCTAAACCTAAAATGATTCCACAAGCCGCAGCAGAATCATCACAAGTAAAAAAAACGGTTGATAATGCTAAGCCTTTATTCAAAGTGCAACTTTCAGCCAGTAGTAAAAGATTAGATTTAGTTCCAAGAAATTTTAATGGACTTAAAAATATTTCTGTAGCCTATGAAAACAGGGTTTACAAATATATGTATGGTGAAACCTCAGATTATGATGAAGCAAAAAAGCAACTAAGCGAGGCGAAAGAAAAAGGATATAATTCTGCGTTTTTGATTGCATTTAAAAATGGAGAGAAAGTTAATATCCAAGACGTAATTAAATAGTAATAGCTTATCTTTTTTATATTAAATTTGTAAAAAAAATACTTATATTTTGAAAATAAACAGAGGATTCAAAACCACAATTTTAGCGCTATTTCTATTTTTCTGCTCAAATACTTTTTCTCAATCCAATCAAAAGTTTACGGTTATTTTAGATGCGGGTCACGGAGGTAAAGATCCGGGGAATTCTTATCATGGCTTTGTTGAAAAAGAAATTGCTCTTAAAACGACTTTGAAATTAGAAAAATACCTCAAAAAAGATAATAATATTCAAGTTGTTTATACCAGAAAATCAGATGTTTTTATAGAATTAAAGGATAGACCAAAAAAAGCAAATAGTATCGATGCTAATTTATTTGTTTCTATCCATTGTAATTCTGTTGATAACCCAATTCCCTTTGGGACAGAGACTTTTGTAATGGGTTTGGCAAGAAGTAAAGGTAATTTAGAAATTGCTAAACAAGAAAATTCGGTGATATTACTGGAGAAAGATTACAAGCAAACCTACAAAGGTTTTGATCCTAAGAATCCTGAAACCTTGATTGGATTAAAAATTCTGCAAGAAGATTATTTAGATCGAAGCATAAATCTGGCTTCAAAAATTGAGAGTAATTTTAAAAATAAATTACATCGAAAATCAAGAGGTATAAAACAGACTCCGCTATGGGTTTTGGATGCGGCTTATATGCCAAGTGTATTGATTGAATTGGGTTTTTTATCCAATAGCGAAGAAGGTCTTTATTTAAATTCAGAGGAAGGACAAAATAATATGGCAGAAGCTATTGCATCAGCGATTATTGCTTACAAGAAAGAATATTTTGGAACGCCATCCAATGATGATTATGAAGAGCTGCCATCTAAAAAAGTAGCCGAAGATGAGATAAAAGATACTTCAAAGAGTACTAAATCAAAACGAATTATAGAAAAACAAGTTTCGCAAAAGCAAGAGTCGAAAACACAAAATTCTGATGTAGTTTTTAAAGTTCAATTTGCCGCCGGAAATAAAAATATTAAATTAAATCCTTCAAATTTTAAAGGATTAAAAAATGTTTCGATGACAACAAGCAATGGATCTTTGTATAAGTATGCATATGGCTTAACATCAGACTATAACACTGCAAAAGAGGATTTGAAAGTTGTGAAATCCAAAGGATATACTTCAGCGTATATAATTGCAATTAAAGATGGAAAGAATATTAGTATTCAAGAAGCACTTAAATAATTACAACAAGTCAAATATTTTATATTAAATTTGTAAAAAATACTTAAATTTTGAAAATAACACGAGAAATTAAAACTGCTATTTTAGTAATTGCATCTATTTTATTATTTATCTGGGGCTACAGTTTTTTGAAAGGAAGAGACCTTTTTACCAATTACAAAACATTTTATGTCGAATATAAAAGTGTAGAAGGTTTAGCCACATCTGCGCCGGTTACACTAAACGGATTAGTTATTGGTAAAGTTAGCAGTATCACAATTGATGAAAACACAGGTGTATTATTAGTTGAATTACAATTAAAAACTGATTTTCCAATTTCTAAATCGAGTACAGCTTCTATTTATGAGCCAGGATTTATTGGAGGAAAACAAATTGCAATTATTCCTAATTTTGATGATAAAACATTAGCTGTTGATGGTCAAAAATTACAAGGCGGAGTAAAATTAGGACTAACAGATAAAGTTGGAGATCAATTAGCACCACTTCAAGAAAAATTAGAAAAGTTATTGGGAAGTACTGAAAAATTAATTTCAGGATTGAATAATGTTTTAGACGAAAAAGGTCAGCAGGATTTAAAACTTACTTTAGCGGAATTGAGCAAGACTATTGAGCAATTTCATAAAGCTTCTTTAAGCGTTAATACATTATTAGATGCTAACAAAACTCAAATCAATGGAGTTGTTACTAATTTTAATAAAATATCCGGAAATTTTTCTAAAATATCTGATTCGCTGAATAAAGCTGATTTGGGTAAAACGGTTAAAAATCTAAATGCAACTTTAGCCAGAGTCGATGGTATTATGACTGGTTTAGAATCTGGTAAAGGTTCTATGGGGAAATTATTGAACGATGAAGCTTTCTACCAAAATATTAAAAGTTCCACAAAAGAATTAGAATTATTATTGCAAGATGTTCGACTTTACCCAACTAGATATGTAAATATTTCTTTGTTTGGAAAGAAAAACAAGCCTTATGTTGCTCCTGTAAACGATTCTATACCTAATGTAAAAAATTAGCAATTATGAGCTATTTAGACAATATTTTATTTGCCATTCTATTGGTAATTGGTTTTGGATATTTTTTCAACAGTGTTAAAAAAATTAGAAGGAATATCAATCTTGGAACCGATGTAAATCGTTCAGATAATCCCAAAGCACGATGGACTAATATGGCCATGATTGCTCTTGGTCAATCTAAAATGGTGAAAAGACCTATTGCAGGAATATTGCATATCGTTGTTTATGTTGGTTTTATAATTATAAACATCGAATTATTAGAAATTATTATTGACGGACTTTTTGGGACGCATCGTGTTTTTGCTTTTTTAGGAACTACGTATGATGTACTGATTGCTTCTTTCGAAATTTTGGCTCTTTTAGTTTTAGTTGCCGTTTCCATTTTTTGGATTAGAAGAAATGCTATCAAATTGAAAAGATTTGTAAGCTCTGATTTAAAAGACTGGCCTAAAAATGATGCAAACTATATTTTGTATTTTGAGGTAGTTTTAATGACATTATTTTTATTGATGAATGCTTCTGATTTGCATTTGCAGAATGTCCCTGGAGGATTCTCTCATTTTATAAAAGCAGGTTCATTTCCAATAAGCCAATTTATTGAACCATTATTTAATGGAATGTCAAATGAATTAGTAATGCTTCTTTCTGAAATATTTTGGTGGTTGCATATTACCGGGATTTTGATTTTCATGAACTATCTTTATTTTTCTAAACATTTACATATACTGTTAGCGTTTCCAAATACGTATTTTGCGAATCTAAATCCTCAAGGACAATTTGACAATTTAGAATCCGTTACCAAGGAAGTAAAACTAATGATGGATCCAAATGCTGATCCTTTTGCAGCAGCACCAGTAGATGAAAATGCAGTTCCAAGTAAATTTGGAGCCAGTGACGTTCAGGATTTAAATTGGGTTCAGTTATTGAATGCTTATACCTGTACCGAATGTGGTCGTTGTACTTCATCTTGTCCTGCGAATATAACCGGGAAAAAATTGTCTCCACGTAAAATCATGATGGATACAAGAGATCGATTGGAAGAAGTAGGAAGAAATATTGATGCTAATAAAGGTATTTTTATTCCGGATAATAAAACATTATTGAACGATTATATCACTCCTGAAGAACTTTGGGCATGTACATCATGTAATGCGTGTGTAGAGGAATGTCCTGTAAATATTAGTCCGCTTTCAATTATCATGGATATGAGACGCTATTTAGTAATGGAGCAGAGTGCTGCACCAATGCCAATTAATGCGATGATGACTAATATAGAGAATAATGGTGCGCCATGGCAATACAATCAGCAAGATCGATTGAATTGGAAAAACGAATAGTCGTTAAACCGTTTAATTGGTTATTTGTTTAACGAATAACCGATTTATAAATTAAGAATTTGTGATTAATCAAATAAGCAAATAACCGAATCAACAAAATAGTATGTCAGAGAATTTAATAGTGCCAACTATGGCCGAAATGTTAGCTCAAGGGAAACAACCAGAAGTTTTATTTTGGGTAGGTTGTGCTGGAAGTTTTGACGATAGAGCAAAGAAAATAACGAAGGCATTTGTTCGAATTTTAAATCGTGCCAATGTTCCTTTTGCCGTTTTGGGTACTGAAGAAAGTTGTACCGGTGATCCTGCAAAAAGAGCTGGAAATGAGTTTTTGTTTCAAATGCAAGCCATGATGAATATCGAGGTTTTGAATGCATACGAAGCAAAAAAAATTGTTACTGCTTGTCCGCATTGTTTCAATACTTTAAAAAATGAATACCCAGAATTAGGCGGAAAATATGAAGTTGTTCATCATACTGAGTTTTTAAAATCGTTGTTAGACGACGGAAGATTAACCATTGAAGGAGGACAATTTAAAGGAAAACGAATTACTTTTCATGACCCTTGCTATTTAGGAAGAGCCAATAATGTGTATGAAGCACCAAGAGATTTGATTCTTAAATTGGATGCTGAATTAGTAGAAATGAAGCGTTCTAAAGCTAACGGTTTATGTTGTGGTGCCGGTGGTGCCCAAATGTTTAAAGATGCTGAACCTGGAAACAAGGAAGTCAACATTGAAAGAACCGAAGATGCATTAGAAACAAAACCAGAAATTATTGCTGCGGGTTGTCCTTTTTGTAATACCATGATGACTGACGGTATTAAAAACAAAGAAAAGGAAGGCGAAGTAAAAGTTATGGATATTGCTGAATTAATTGCTAATGCACAAGATTTGTAATTATGAAAAAAATATTTTTTATTCTAATTGTACTTTGCAATTCAGTGTCATATTCTCAGGATATTTTTGATGTTATTGGAAAAGAAACTTGTGAATGTTTAAATGCAAAAAAGATAGATTATTTTAAGATGAATAAAAAGGAGATGCAGACCCAAGTTGGAGTGTGTATGATACAAAGTTATTCTTCTCATCTTTCAGAATTTAAACCGGAAGATAAAATAAGTTTTGATGATGAAAAAGGAATGCAAAACTTAGGAGAAAAAGTAGCAATGAAAATGATGGTTAGTTGTCCCGAAATTATTATGGAAATGGGCAAAAGATCTATTGATGAAGATGATTCTATAGAGGAAGTAAAAGAGATTGCTTTTATTGAAGGTGAAGTAACCGAAATAAAAACCGAACAATTTATCACACTTCAGGTAAAAGATAAAAATGGAAGAAATTTTAGTTTTCTGTTATTAGATTACTTTGAAACAGCCTCTTTATTAACTAATAATGAGATTAATAAAAAAGATAGTATAAAAGTGAGTTATACTGAAATTGAACTCTTTGATCCAAAAAATAAAGAATTTAGATATTTTAAAGTTATAACTGATTTAGCAAAAAAGTAAATTTTTAATTTTCTGAAAATCTAGAAAAAAATAATATTATGTACGTTCCATTTGAAAATTTACCCGAAGAATCCAGAATCTGGATTTATCAATCAAACAGAAAATTTTCGGATGCCGAGTTTTCTGAAATAGAAACTGCTTTGCAATCCTTTCTTGAAGGTTGGGCTGCACACGGTACCAGTTTAGAATCATCGTATCAATTAAAATACAACCGATTTATCATTATTGCCGTAAATCAGGATGTACAAGCAGCTACAGGTTGTTCTATAGATTCATCTGTGGAATTTATTCAAAGTTTAGAACAAAAATACACGGTTGATTTATTGGATAAAATGAATGTTACTTTCAAACTTGGAGAGCATATAGCCCACAAGCCTTTGATTGATTTCAAGAAAATGGTAAAAGATAAAGCGGTTACTGAAAACACTATAGTTTTCAATAATTTAGTTAATAATATAGAAGAATACAATGAATCTTGGGAAGTTCCTGCCATCGATAGCTGGCATAGTCGCTTTTTTTAAACAAAACAGTTCAATGAGAAAAATAGGCATCAAAATTGTTTTATTTTATGTCTTAATTTTCTTTGTTGCTTCAAGTTGTGTTGGGACAAAAATTAATAAGAATAAAGTAATTGTAGCCAACATTCCGTCCAAAATTGAAAATTTGGACAGTATCAAATCGAGTAATACACCCACACTTTTTGAATTATCTCCTGAAGGAAATAAATGGGTTGATAGTGTTTACAATGCTATGACTTTAGAGGAGAAATTTGGGCAATTATTTATGGTTGCCGCTTATTCTAATAAAGATACTGTACACTTCAAGGGCATTGATAAACTGATTCAGGAAAGCAAAATTGGAGGATTGATTTTCTTTCAAGGTGGTCCTGTTCGTCAAGTTAAATTATCCAATCGTTTTCAATCGAAGTCAAAAATCCCTTTGTTTATTGGTTGTGATGCTGAGTGGGGATTGAGCATGCGATTGGATTCTACCTATCGTTATCCTTGGAATATGACACTCGGAGCCATCCAGGACATGAAATTGTTGGAGAAAGTTGGCCTTCAGATGGGAAAACAAAGCAAGCGATTGGGTTTGCAATTTAACTTTGCTCCAGTTCTGGATATCAATACAAATCCCAGAAATCCTATAATAGGTTTTCGCTCTTTTGGCGAAGATAAATTCAAAGTTACAGAACGCGCCATTGCTTTAATGAAAGGGGTTCAGAGTCAAGGAATCTTTTCTACAGGAAAGCATTTTCCTGGTCATGGAGATACTGAAACGGATTCACATAAAGGATTACCAACAATTAATTTTTCGAAAGAAAGATTAATGGATGTAGAGTTTTATCCGTATAAAAAAATGTTTCATGAAGGACTTTCGTCTGTTATGGTGGCGCATTTAAACGTTCCCAGTTTAGAGTCAAGACCTAATTATCCTTCATCGATTTCCTATAATGTGGTTACTGATATTCTTCAAAAAGAATTAGGATTCAAAGGACTTATTTTTACCGATGCTTTGAATATGAAAAGTGTAAGTAACTTTAAATTACCAAGCGAAATTAATTTTGAAGCTTTTATGGCTGGAAATGATGTGTTGTTATTTCCTGAAGATGTTCCTTCAGCAATTGAAAAATTTAAGCTGGCGTATTCAGCTAATTTATTTTCTGAAGAAAGATTGGCTTTTTCGGTAAAGAAAATTTTGAAATTTAAATACAAAGCAGGTTTAAACTCTTATAAACCTATTGCAACAGAAAATTTATATAACGATTTAAACTCATCTGAAAATGATGCTTTACAATATGAGTTGTATGAAAACGCAGTTACTGTTCTAAAAAATACGGCTGCTGTTTTACCAATAAAAAATTTGGACAAACAAAAAATAGCCTATGTAAAAATAGGAGATGACAGTAATGATGCTTTTGTTTCGACTTTAAAAAAATACGCTGACGTAACTGTAGTTGCAGATACTAATTTAGATAGTTTGCAAGTAAAATTGCAAGGGTTTACAACTGTAATCATTGGATATCATAAATCAGATGTTGCTTTTAGAAACGATGATTTAAAATCTAATGAATTGTTTAAAATCAATTTTTTAGCTAAAAACAATAATGTAATTCTGGATGTTTTTGCAAAACCGTATTCGTTATTATCCATTACAAATTTTGATGATTTCGAAGGATTGGTTGTTTCCTATCAAAACAGTACGATTGCACAAATAGTTTCTGCAGAACTAATTTTTGGAGCGATTGAAGCCAAAGGAAAATTACCGGTTTCTATCAATACAAGCTTCAAAGTAAATGATGGCTTAGCAACTGAAAAATTAAATCGTTTAGGATTCACAACTCCTGAAAATGTGGCAATGAATGCTGAAATTTTATCCAAAATTGATGCCATTGCCAATAAAGCGATTAATGGCAAAATGACGCCTGGAATTCAAGTTTTGGTAGCTAGAAAAGGTAAAGTTATTTATCAAAAATCATTCGGGCACCATACTTATGATAAAACGATTAAAGTTCAAGATTCAGATATTTATGATGTTGCTTCATTGACAAAAATTCTGGCTACGTTGCCGAATGTTATGTTGCAATACGATCAGCAAAAAATAAATCTGGAAACTACATTAGGAACCATGTCTCCTATTTTTAAAGATTCCAATAAAGCCAATATTAATTTTAAAGATTTATTGTCTCATTACGCCGGACTTGCCGCTGGAATTCCATTTTATAAAGCGACAATGGATAAATCTAAATTTCCTTCGGAAGTTTATTTTAGAAAAACATCCGAAGAGCAGTTTTCTAAACGAATGACAGACAGTCTTTTTATAAGAAATGATTTTAGCGACACCATTATGAAAATGATTGTTAAGAGCAAGCTTTCCTTGAAAAAAGAATACAAGTACAGCGATCTTACTTTTATGATTTTGAAAGATTATTTAGAAAAAACAACGGGTAAAACATTAGATATTTTGATTCAGGAGAATTTCTATCGCTCACTCGGAATGAATAATTCCAGTTTCAATCCGTTAGGGAAATTTGATAAAAACAGAATTCCACCAACAGAAACAGATACGTATTTCCGTCATCAGCTTTTACAAGGATATGTCAACGATTTATCTGCGGCTTTAGAAGGCGGAGTTTCCGGGCATGCCGGTGTTTTTTCGAACGCTATGGATGTGGCTAAAATAATGGAGCTTTACTTGCAAAAAGGAAATTATGGAAATCAGCAGTATTTTTCTGAAAAGACATTTGAAGATTTCAATACGTGTTATTTTTGTGCGGCAGGAAATAGGAGAGGTGTAGGTTTTGATAAACCACAATTAGGTGCTGAAGGCCCTACGTGCGGTTGCGCTTCGATGACTAGTTTTGGTCATACCGGTTACACAGGAACAATGGCTTGGGCTGATCCCGAAACGCAAATTGTTTATGTGTTTTTATCGAATAGAACTTTTCCAATAGCAGGTGAAAATAGATTATCCAAAGAAAACATTCGGGAAGATATCCAAAAGGTGATTTATGAAGCGATTATAAATTAAGCTTACTTTGACGGAATAATAAAATAGTTCAAATGAAATTATAGACAATTTCATTTGGACTATTTTTTTGTTAAAATGATTTTATTAGCAGTATTTCATTACAAATTTTGCCTGTATTATAGTATATTTGAGATAAAAACTGTTTGATGAAAAATAGGAATACCGTTTTTACAAAAGTCTATCTAATTGTATTGCTTTTTTGCATGACTTTTGTAAATGCTCAAAATAGTGATATAAATATTTTACGGGATATCAATGTTCATAGAAATAAGAATTTAGATCCTACTTTTAAATTAGTAACAAATAGTGCGGTTCCAATCAGTGTAGCAACTCCCATTATTCTATATTCGGTTGCTTTAATTAAGAAAGACAGTACCATCAAGAAACAGGCGATTTTTATAGGTGAAGCATTCTTAGTAAATGCATTTATTACCACTGCATTGAAACATACTATAAAAAGAGAGAGACCATTTGAAACCTATCCGGATATCGATCAAGCAACATCATCTGTTGGTAATTCTTTTCCTTCGGGGCATACTTCTTTAGTTTTTGCAACAGCAACATCACTGAGTTTGGCTTATCCTAAATGGTATGTTATTGCCCCATCATTTGTTTGGGCAGGGGCAGTGGGATATTCTCGAATGCATTTAGGGGTTCATTATCCAAGTGATGTATTTGCAGGAGCAATTATCGGCACTGGCTCGGCTTATCTTAGTTATAAAGTTAATAAATGGATTAATAAAAAAAGTGCTAAAAAGGACAAATAGACTTGAAACACTATGATTATTGTTTGAAAGCGAAAAGAATTCAAGTCTGAAACATTTTATTGTAAATAAATAATTGTTGGGTAATTATTAGCATTAATTTTATGTGCTGTATCAAAAGATAAAACATTAAATTCAACTAACTTTACAGTAATAGTAGCACTTTGGTTAGTATTAGCATTTTTCTTTTACTAAAAATAAATTAGCTAAAATGACACACAAACAGGATATGGATGATAAACAAGTTTGCTGTGCTTTAGAAGAAAAAAAAGTCAATAAAGCAGAGCAAGATGCAGGATGTTGTTCTTCTCACAGTGAGTCTGAACATCATGATGAGGAAGATCACGATCATTTTAATGGAAGCGAAAGCACTTTCAGAATGTTTTTACCTTCCATAATTAGTTTTATAGGATTGCTGATTGCATTATTGTTTGATAATTACGTTCCACAATCTTGGTTTAATGGTTGGATTCGAATCGTTTGGTATGTTATAGCTTATATTCCGGTAGGTTTTCCAGTTTTGAAAGAAGCGTATGAAAGCATCCGTAACGGAGCTGTTTTTTCTGAATTTTTCTTGATGGGAATTGCTACGTTAGGCGCATTTGGAATTGGTCAATATGCCGAAGGTGTGGCTGTAATGTTATTCTATACCATTGGTGAATTATTCCAGATGTTAGCCGTAAGAAGAGCAAAATCGAATATAAAATCATTATTAGACCAAAGACCTGATGTTGCAAATGTAATTGACGGAGTGAATATTGTTTCCAAAAAAGCTTCGGAAGTAACCATTGGAGAAATCATAGAATTGAAACCAGGCGAAAAATTAGCTTTAGACGGAAAATTACTTTCTGATCATGCCACTTTCAATACTGCAGCATTAACAGGAGAAAGTAAACCTGATACCAAATCTAAAGGAGAAACAATCCTGGCAGGAATGATTAATCTCAATACGGTTTCTCAAGTAGAAGTAACTACAGCTTTCTCCGATAGTAAATTATCGAAAATTCTGGAAATGGTTCAGGAAGCTACTGTAAAAAAAGCACCTACCGAATTGTTTATTCGAAAATTTGCTAAAATTTACACACCAATTGTGGTCTATCTGGCAATAGCAATTTGTGTACTTCCAATGGTATTTATAGACAATTATATTTTTAAGGATTGGTTGTACAGAGCATTGGTTTTCTTAGTGATTTCTTGTCCTTGCGCATTGGTGATTTCTATTCCGTTAGGGTATTTTGGGGGAATTGGCGCAGCAAGTAAAAACGGAATTTTATTCAAAGGATCTACGTTTCTGGATATAATAGCATCAGTCAAAGTAGTCGTTTTTGATAAAACAGGAACATTGACTAAAGGGGTTTTCAAAGTTCAAAAAGTAGTAGCTGTAGGAATTACAGAAGCCGATTTGATACGATATACAGCCGCAATTGAAACTAAATCCACACATCCCGTGGGTTCTGCAATTATAGAGTTTGCCAAAGACCATACAAAAGCTACTAGTGTAACTGAAGTAAAGGAAATTCCAGGATTGGGATTAAAAGGTTTTGTGGATGGAAAAGAGATTTTAGTTGGAAATGCTAAGTTGATGAAAAATTACAATATCACTTATGATGCTGAAATTGATACGATTCCATTTACAATTATACTTGTTGCTGTCAACCAAAAATATGCTGGTTATTTTATTATTGCTGATGAAGTTAAAGAAGATGCAAAAGAGGCAATTAGGAGCTTACACAAATTAAATGTCGAAACCATTATGCTTTCTGGCGATAATCAATCAATAGTTTCTGTTGTTGCCAAAGAGTTGAATATGGAGCAGGCTTTTGGAAATTTATTGCCTGAAAACAAAGTTGAAAAACTAGAGGATTTATTGAAGCAAAATTTAAGCGTTGCATTTGTTGGTGATGGGGTAAATGATGCTCCGGTAATTGCTTTGGCAAATGTAGGAATCGCGATGGGTGGTTTAGGAAGTGACGCCACTATTGAAACTGCTGATGTTGTTATTCAAAATGATCAACCCACTAAGATTTATACTGCAATTAATATTGGAAAAAAGACAAAACAAATTGTTTGGCAAAACATTTTTTTAGCTTTTACCGTTAAGTTGATAGTTTTGGTAATGGGAGCAGGAGGATTAGCTACGATGTGGGAAGCTGTTTTTGCTGATGTTGGCGTCGCTTTATTAGCGATTTTAAATGCGGTAAGAATCCAACGTATTAAGTTTTAGACTTTAAAGATTTAACTTAAATTTCCATAAAACACATTCCTATTTTTATTAATTTCGTTTCATTAAAATACATAGATGAAAATTGCAATAGTTTGTTATCCTACCTTTGGAGGAAGTGGTGTTGTCGCTACAGAATTAGGTCTTGAATTGGCAAGACGTGGTCACGAAATCCATTTTATAACGTATAGTCAACCTGTACGTTTGGCACTTTTAAATCCAAATGTGCATTACCACGAAGTGAATGTTCCTGAATATCCGTTATTTCATTATCAACCATACGAATTGGCTTTGTCAAGCAAATTAGTAGATATGGTAAAGCTCTATAAAATCGAGTTGTTGCATGTGCATTATGCAATTCCTCATGCTTATGCAGGTTATATGGCTAAACAAATGCTGAAAGATGAGGGAATTAATATTCCAATGGTGACTACACTTCACGGAACTGATATTACATTAGTTGGGAACCATCCATTTTATAAACCAGCCGTAACTTTTAGCATTAACAAATCTGATTTTGTTACTTCGGTTTCCCAAAGTTTGAAAGATGATACCCATAAATTATTTAATATAAAAAATGAAATTGAGGTAATTCCTAATTTTATAGAATTAGATAAAAACCATAATGATCCAAGTACAGCTTGTCATCGTTCTGTAATGGCTAATAAAAATGAGAGAATCATTACGCATATCAGTAATTTCAGAAAAGTAAAAAGAATTCCGGATATAATTAAAATTTTCTATAATATTCAAAAAGAAATTCCCGCTAAATTGATGATGGTAGGGGATGGTCCTGAAAAAGAAAAAGCAGAATATTTATGTCAGGAATTAGGAATTCAGGATAAAGTCATCTTTTTTGGAAACAGTAATGAGATTGATAAAATTTTGAGTTATACTGATTTATTTTTGTTGCCATCTGAAACAGAAAGTTTTGGTCTTGCCGCTCTCGAAGCTATGGCTTGGAGTGTTCCCGTAATTTCAAGTAATTCCGGAGGTTTGCCAGAAGTGAATTTTGACGGTATTTCCGGATATTTAAGCAATGTTGGGAATACAGATGAAATGGCACAAAACGCTTTGAAAATTTTAAAAGATGACGCTACTCTTCATAAATTTAAAGAAAATGCGCTGTCAGTTGCAAAACAATTTGACATCAAAAACATCTTGCCGCTTTATGAAGCTTTATATAAAAAAGCGATAAAAAAATACGCATAGATTTTACATTCTTCTAAAATAAAAAGTAGTAAAACTTTTTGAAATTAATCCATTAACCAATAAAATGTTGCAATGAAAAAAATAATAGTATCACTAGTGGCTGTCGCTTTAGTTTCCTGCGGTACAACAGTTACAAAAAGTTCCGATAAAAGTTCTTTATATGAAGTCTTGACGCAACAGACAAACGGTGGTGCAAGTATTCGTTTTTTTGAGATTCTTTCGGAGCCAAATGAAATTGCAATGTTGCAGAACGATGAAAATTTAAAAAATAAAATCAGTTCAAATGATGTTCAGACTGCGAATTTTATAGTTTTGAATATGGGAGAAAAAACATCTGGAGGGTATAGTATAGGGATTGATAGTGTTATCGAAACCGATAAAAATATTGTTATCACCATAAAAGAAACTAATCCTAAACCGGGGAGTATGGTTACACAAGCTTTTACAAATCCTTTTTGTGTAGTCAAGATAAATTCCAAGAAAGAGATTATTTTTAAATAAAAAAAACGCCACTATTGCTAGTGGCGTTTTTTAATATGTTTTCTAAAATATTAGAATTGGTATCTAAGACCTAATGCAATATCAGAACCATAATTGTTTTCGTAATATCCATTTCCTCCAAACTCAGGTCTGAAATCTAAAGAGATTAACAATGGAATATCAAAGTTGTATTCAATACCGATATCTCCAGCAGCAAATACAAACGTATCATTAAATGATTCGTTATTATTATCATAACTGTAGCTTCCTACACCACCACCAACACCTGCATACCAGTTGAAACCACCATCAATGTTCCATACCCATTGGTACAAAGCTGCTAATTTTACTGCATTGTCATCATAACCATTGTTGTTATAGTTACTTCTGTTTCTCCAACCTAAATCAAGTTCAAGTCTGTTGTTGCTTCCTAATGCTCTTTGGTAAGAAAGTTCTCCACCAAAACCATTATTACCACCTAAACGTAATCCCAATGCGTTTTTCGAAATGTCTTGTGCTTGTGCGGTAAATGCTAATCCGATTAACATTATTGCCGATAAAATAATTTTTTTCATAAGTAAGTTTTTTATAGATACAAATGTATAATTAAGTAGGGTATGAAGTTTATAAAATTTTATAGAAAAGTTATATAATTTACGTTTTTCAGGATTTTGATGTTTTTTTATGTTGGTACTACATTAGGATGTTTTGTTTGGAGAAAAGTGCTGAAGCCACGATTTGATTGCTTAAAATATCTTCCATCTCAAAAAGGTTCTCTTCTTCAATATAATTTGCTTCGGAATAATTATATAATTTCCAACGTTTTTTGTTGTATTCCAATGCTGTTAAGTTTTCAACCCAATCTCCAGAATTCAAATATAAAGTTGACCCGTTTTTAGTTTCTTGATGAATCATTTTTGGTTCATGAATATGTCCGCATATAACATAATCGTATTTTTTTTCGATGGCTAATTCAGTTGCCGTTTTCTCAAAATCAGAAATGTGTTTTACCGCTTTTTTTACACTTGCCTTTATTTTTTTAGAAAAAGAATACGGCTCTCTTCCTATTTTTGATAAACACCAATTGACAAATCGGTTTGAAAGTATTAAATAATCATAACCTAAACCACCAAGTTTGGCAATCCATTTTGAATGTTGCACTGAGGCATCAAAAACATCACCGTGAAATATCCAGGCCTTTTTGTCATCGAGATTTAAAACTAACTTGTCCACTAGTGCGAAATTACCCATATTCATATCGCTAAATTTTCGGAGCATTTCGTCATGATTTCCTGTGATGTAGTAAACCTTTGTCCCTTTGGATGCAAAACTTATAATTTTTTGTATGACTTTTAAATGTGCTTTTGGAAAATAGGATTTTCGAAACTGCCATACATCTATAATATCACCATTTAATACTAGCGTTTTAGGTTTTATAGAAGATAAATAATTATAAAGTTCTTTAGCATGACTACCAAAAGTTCCAAGGTGTACATCAGAAATCACCACTAACTCGACTTTTCTTTTTTTCAATGTATTTGAATTTGAAGTTTACCAAATTAATAGAATTATTAGCAATAGAAATGGAATTAAAGGTTAAGAAATCTAAGACAAGATTAAATTAATATCAATAAATGTCAAATGTTTCTTAAAACTTTAAACTTTAAACTTTTGAACTTTCAACTAAAATGGTACTTTTGTTCAAAACTAATTATAATGGCAGGAAATAGCTACGGAACACTATTTAGAATAACAACTTTTGGAGAATCACATGGTGAAGCATTAGGTGGTATAATAGATGGTTGCCCTCCTGGAATAACTATAGATTTAGATGCAATTCAATTTGAAATGTCAAGAAGAAAGCCGGGACAATCGGCTATAGTTACCCAACGTAAAGAGCCGGATGATGTACAATTTTTATCCGGAATATTTGAAGGTAAAACCACTGGAACACCAATAGGTTTTATTATTCCTAATACCAATCAAAAATCAGACGATTACTCTCATATAAAAGATAATTACAGACCCAGCCATGCTGATTATGTGTATGAAAAAAAATATGGTGTTCGTGATTACCGCGGTGGCGGACGAAGTTCTGCCCGTGAAACTGCCAGTAGAGTAGTGGCTGGAGCGGTAGCAAAACAAATGCTGTCAGAAATAAAAATCAATGCTTACGTTTCTTCTGTAGGTCCAATTTTTTTAGAAAAACCATACCAAGAATTAGATTTTTCAAAAACTGAAAACAATCCTGTGCGTTGCCCTGATGAAGCTTCAGCAGTAATTATGGAGGAATATATCCGTGATATACGCAAACAAGGTGATACTGTGGGTGGAACTGTAACTTGTGTGATTCAAAATGTGCCTATTGGTTTAGGAGAACCTGTATTTGATAAGCTTCATGCTGAATTGGGAAAAGCCATGCTTTCAATCAATGCCGTAAAAGGATTTGAGTTTGGAAGCGGTTTTGATGGAGCTAGAATGAAAGGAAGTGAACATAATGATTTGTACAATACTGACGGCACTACTAAAACCAACCTTTCAGGTGGGATTCAAGGTGGAATCAGTAACGGAATGGATATTTATTTCCGTGTGGCTTTCAAACCAGTGGCAACCATTATGCAAAAACAAGAATCATTGGATAACAAAGGGAATATTACTGAAATGACTGGAAAAGGACGACATGATCCTTGTGTTGTGCCGCGTGCAGTGCCCATAGTTGAAGCAATGGCAGCCATTGTATTAGCTGATTTTTATTTGATAAACAAAACTTATTAATATTAATTTTTGAAGCTTTTCCTGCTTTACACTTTATTTTTCCTTGCTTGGCAGCAAACAAGAAAAAGATAGTATTGTAAAGAAAATTCACTGAAGACCTATAAAGTTGAGTGAAGTAACAGGTTAAGACTAAAACCTAACAATCAATTTAATGAACACCAAAACAACTAAAAAACCATCTTTTTTTTCAGGATTAACGGGACAAATATTAATTGCGATGGTTTTAGGTGCTATTTTAGGCATTGTAATTCATAATTCCATTTCGCCAGAAGCAGCTCAAGGCTTCAGTGCAAAAATTAAAATCTTGGCAACAATTTTCATTCGATTAGTTCAGATGATTATTTCGCCTTTAGTTTTTACAACACTTGTTGTTGGAATTGCAAAACTGGGAGATATTAAAGCTGTTGGAAGAATTGGAGGAAAAGCAATGGGTTGGTTTTTTACAGCTTCATTCATCTCTTTATTATTGGGAATGTTTTTTGTAAACATACTTGAACCGGGAGTTGGTCTTAATTTATCAAATGTTGATTTGGCTTCTGTTTCTGAAGTTACTGCAAAAACTCAAAATATATCTTTTGAAAATTTTATTGAGCATATTGTGCCTAAAAGTATTTTTGAAGCAATGGCAACCAATGAAATTTTACAAATTGTGATTTTTTCTATTTTCTTTGGTTTAGCCGCAGCATCATTGGGAGATTATGTTAAGCCAGTTACAAATGCTTTAGATAAAACATCTCACATTGTTCTTAAAATGGTGAATTATGTAATGAAATTTGCTCCAATAGGAGTTTTTGGAGCCATTGCAGGAGTTTTCGCAGTAAGAGATTTTCAAGAATTAGCGATTACCTATTTCAAATTTTTTGGTTCATTCTTAGTTGGAATTTCATCACTTTGGTTGGTATTAATAGTGGTTGGTTATATTTTTCTAAAAAGCAGAATGACTGTTTTACTTAAAAGAATTGTAAGTCCTTTGATTATTGCTTTTGGGACAACCAGCAGTGAAGCGGTTTTTCCAAAATTGACAGAGGAATTAGAGCGTTTTGGAGTAAAAGATAGAATTGTATCTTTCATGTTGCCATTAGGTTATTCATTTAATCTAGATGGGAGTATGATGTACATGACTTTTGCCAGTATTTTTATTGCTCAAGCTTATGGTATTGATTTAGATCTAGGAACACAAATGACCATGCTTTTAGTTTTGATGCTTACCAGCAAAGGAATTGCAGGTGTTCCAAGAGCAAGTTTAGTTGTAGTTGCAGCTACTTGCGGTATGTTTGATATTCCAATTGAAGGAATCGCATTAATTTTACCCATAGATCATTTTTGTGATATGTTTCGTAGTGCAACAAATGTTTTAGGAAATGCCCTTGCTACATCAGTTGTAGGACAATGGGAAGGGAATGATGAAAATGAAACTGTAGCTTCAGAATAGTTATTAAGTACATTTTCCAATAAATAACATCTTTAACCTGCTCAATTAGTTGAGCAGGTTTTTTTTTGGATTTAAAACTCAGAATTTTAATTGTTTCTTATTTTAAAGATAATATTGCTGTTTTTAAAAAATGTGCTTATTCAATTTTATTTTAATAGATAATATGCACTTATTCCTCTTTTTTTTATTAATAAAATGTATATTTGATAAACTCTAATTGTTTATGTATCATTTACGTATTGTTTTATCGCTATTGTTTGTATTAAATTGTTTTAGTGATAATTCAATTGCCCAAACAAAAACATATTCTAAGCAAGAAATCACTAACCTTACTGACGAAGCTTCCCGATACTTAAAGGAGTCTAATTTTGAGAAATCTCTGGATATTTCTAAATTGGCACTTCGTTCCTCCATTAATGCTAATGATTTATATTCAACAGCTATTTCCTATATTACAATTGCGGCAAATTATGCTGAGATGGCTGAATTTGATAAAGCAATATTCTTCTATAACAAGAGTTTATCCTATGCTGATAAGACGAGTAATGACACATTAAGAAAAAGGATAAATAATAATTTAGGCAATATCTATTGTTTTGAGAAAAAGCAATATGAAAAGGGGATAAATTTTTATGAAAACTCTCTTAAATACAGTCAGAAATTAGCAGATACCAACCAGGTTTTTATGACTAAACTTAATATTGCCTGGGCTTATTTTGATATTGGTCTGTTTGAAAAAGGTTTCCCAAGTTTAGAATTCATCAACAAATACAATAAAAAATATGGTGATGTAACAAACGCTGTAGCTGTAAACATGCTAAACGGGATGTATTATGGTTACAAAGGAGTCCCTGATAAAGCAACATCATCTTTTATCAATGCTATAAAATTTGGAAATGAAGGAAATGAAAAATCAGATTTGTCCTTTTCATATCTTGAATATTCAAAATATTTATTGAAGAATGGTGATTACAAAAACGCTTATGAAAATCTCACACAGTACAATATAATTACTGACGAACTATATAACGAGGAAAAAATTAAGAAAGCTAATTTAGCCGGAATAAATTTAGAATTGGATGAATATAAAAGAGAGATAGATAAAATTGAAACAGAGAAAGTGGCTCAGCTCCAAAGTTTAAGAAAATCAAAAATCATTGTATTGCTATTTGGAGTAGTTTTTTGCTTTCTGTTATTATTACTCTATACTTTATTCAAGAATAATAATTTTAAGAAAAAAGCCAATGAGAAGCTTTCTCAAACAAATATAGAATTGCTGGCTGCCAAAGAGAAAGCAGAAGAAGCGTCTATTTTAAAATCACAATTTGTCTCTACAATCAGTCATGAATTAAGGACTCCTCTATACGGTGTAGTAGGAATTACAAACATGCTGCTTGATGAGCATAAAGAGTTAGCTCATAGTCCACATCTGAGTTCTCTTAAATTTTCAGCCCGATATTTATTATCATTAGTGAATGATATTCTTCAAATTAATAAAATTGAAGATAACAGAATTGTTCTTGAGAATTTAACTTTTAATATTTCTGATGAAATTGATATGATCAAAAGTTCTTTATCATTTATAGCTAAAACTAATGATAATGTACTCCACGTGAATGTTGATCCTAGTATTCCGGAATTTTTAATTGGCGATAAGTTAAGACTTTCTCAAATCATTATGAATTTAGTCAGTAACGCATTGAAGTTTACAAAAAAAGGAGAAGTAAGCATAAATGTTAACTTGGTTAAAGTAGAAGGTAAAACCCATTTTTTAGAATTTAAAATTCAAGATAACGGAATTGGAATTCATGCTACAGATCAGGAAAAGATTTTTGATAAATTTGTTCAGGTTAGCAGGAAAGAAACTGATTACCAAGGAACTGGTTTAGGTCTTTCTATCGTAAAGCAAATGTTAGGATTGTTTGATAGCGATATTTCACTCGAAAGTGCCATAGGAAAGGGTACTTCATTTAAATTTATTATTGCATTTGAATTTAATCCAGAGCGAACAACTGAAATTATCAATAATATTCAAGTCGATATGAGTTCAACCCAAACCGTTAATGTATTGGTTGTAGAGGATAACCGAATAAATCAAGTTATTACCAGAAAAACGATTGAGAAGAACAACTATAAATGTAGTGTTGTTGACAATGGTTATGCCGCATTAGAAATATTAGAAAAAGAGAATTTTGATGTGATATTAATGGATATTAATATGCCTTTAATAAATGGTTTTGAAACCACAAGAAAGATCCGTCTTAAAGGTATTGGCATACCCATTGTAGCATTGACGGCATTTGATAAAACAGAAATAACGGAAGAAGCTCTTTCAGCAGGAATCAATGATATCATCATAAAACCTTTTGATTCGATTAAATTATTTGAAATCATCAGTATTCTAATATCAAAACCTAAAAGTATCGCTTAATTTATTTTTATATAATCCTGTTTTTAAAAATTGTTTGATGAGGAATTTTAATAGATTTTGTATAAAAATTAAAATCGTTAAATCTTCAAAACCAATTACTGATTCCAAGGATTTAACGATTTTTAAGGCATTATCTAATAACTACTATTGAATACTATTTATTTGATAGCTATAGTTTTATTTGCTTTTTTCTTGCCAATTTCTTTTTTGGCAATGTCCACATGCAAAATTCCATCTTTATAACTGGCTTCAACTTTACTTTCATCAATATATTCAGGTAAAGTAAAAGTTCTGCAGAATGATTGATAATTAAATTCTTTTCGGACGTAATTATCTTTTTTTCTTGTTTCTTCTTTCTCTTCCTTTTTTTCGGATGAAATCATAAGCATATTGTTGTCAATTTCAACTTTGAAATCTTCTTTTTTCATTCCCGGAGCAGCTAATTCCACTTGCAATTTATCATCAGTTTCTTTTAAATTCACTGAAGGTAAATTACTGCCAATAGCAGTAAAATTTTTATCATTCCAATCAAAAAGATCTCTTGAAATAAAATCATCGAAAAATGTATTCACAGTGGGAAATAAACCGTTTCTTTTTACTAAAGTTTCCATAGTTTTATGTTTTAATTGTTTGAAATAAGTTGAATCAAATTTAATGATATTATTTATTTACAAATATTATTTAACTTATAAAACGTTGAAAACAAGATAATTAACGATAAAATACCTTTTTAATTTAAACTTAAAAAGGTATTTCTTACGGATGAAAACAAGTATTAAATATTTTTAATACCAGCGTTTTTTGTTTTGCTTAGAAACTTCTGATTTTCTCGATTTGTGAGCTCCACCGCTACGGTTTGAATTTTTTTGTTGGGATCCAGGAGCAGTTTCAGGACTTCCTGAATGCCAAGGATAAGGATGATCATTTACGGTTTTTACATCCACTTTTATTAGTTTTTGGATGTCTTTCCAATAAGTATGCTCGTCCTTACTACAAAAAGAGATTGCAATACCGCCATTTCCGGCACGACCTGTTCTACCAATGCGGTGAACATACGTTTCTGGAATGTTTGGTAAGTCAAAATTGATTACAAAAGGCAATTGGTCAATATCAATTCCTCTGGCTGCAATATCAGTAGCGACCAAAACGCCAACTTCCTTATTTTTGAAAGCATCCAAAACGCGTTGTCTAGCATTTTGTGATTTGTCGCCGTGAATGGCTTCTGCGGCAATATTGTTTTTTCGTAATGCTTTTACAACATTATCAGCACCATGCTTAGTTCTTGAAAAAACCAAAACATCGGATAGATTTTCATTTTTAATTAAATGATATAGTAAGTTCCTTTTTTCTGTTTTGTCAACAAAATAAACACGTTGTTCTACATTTTCAGCAGTTGAAGATACAGGAGAAACGGTTACTGTTGCAGGATCAGTCAAAAACATTTCAGCTAATTCTCGTATTGCAATTGGCATTGTAGCAGAGAAAAACAATGTTTGTCTGTTTTTTGGCGTAAGCTTTACAATTTTTTTCACATCATTCACAAAGCCCATATCCAGCATTTGATCCGCTTCGTCAAGAACTAAAGTGTGTAAATGGTCTAAATCAATAAAACCCTGTTTGTGAAGATCTAGCAGTCTTCCTGGTGTTGCAATCAAAATATCGACACCATTCTTTAAAGTGTCTACTTGTGGATTTTGTGAAACTCCACCAAAAATGGTAAGCTGTGTCAGGTTTGTATATTTTCCGTAAGTATCAAAGCTTTGTCCTATTTGAACAGCTAATTCACGGGTTGGAGTAACTACTAAAGCACGAATTTGTTTGGCTTTTTTTGAAGAACCTACAATTCGATGCAATTGATGTATTATCGGAATAGCAAATGCGGCTGTTTTTCCAGTTCCAGTTTGTGCGCAACCTATTAAATCTCTTCCTGATAATACAATTGGGATAGATTGTTCTTGAATAGGTGTTGGGTTAAGGTAGCCTTGTTCAAATACGGCTTTTTGTATACTTTTTGAAAGTGATAAATCTTCGAATAACATATTTTTGGTATTTAATATCCTGTATTATGTACATAGATAGTGCGACAAAGATAGTATTATTATTTTTGATGGTGGATTACAAGGTATTTAGGGTTACAACTTCTGGAATTTAAATCCAGAAATTCATCAATAAAACAGACTAAATAGTATTAGATTTAATAAAATCTGTTACTAAATATCCTATAAGTTTACCTATTAAATGATTGTTTTTTTCTTCGCCTAAATCTGGTGCGCCTTCGCAAATGTGTAAATAGGTTGCATTTTTATTTTTTGCAAAAAAGGAAATAAATTGACGCAGTTGCTCCACTGAGAAACCACTCAAAGTCATTGCGCTACATGCAATATTAGGAATCGAATCTAAATCGATCTCAATTCCAAAAAAGTCGTCATTTATAAACTCTAAGGCTAGAGCCATTTCTTGATTAAAATCTTTTTCTTTTCTAATGTTTACGCTATCATAAGTATTGTAGCGTACGCGGTCTTCTATTTTTTTAATGATGTCCAATACACTTTTGGAAGTGTAATTTTCGTGTAAACCAAAAATAAAATATTTCTTTAAAAACCCTTCTTCAAAAGCATATGAAAAACCATTACCGCTGTGACGTCCTTCTAAAATTCTAAAATCAGAATGAGCGTCAAAGTTTATAGCATTGATAGGTTTTCCTTTAGCGAGTGCAGTTCCTTTTATATTTCCATATGAATTATTATGTCCGCCACCTATAATTATAGGAATTTTGCCCAGTTTTATAATATTGAAAATTATATGAGAAACATCTTTATCAATTTTTTCTACTAGTTGGCTTAATTTAGATCGATCATCAATATCATTAAAATCCAAATGCTCTACTTCTTTCATTTCTGCACTAACATTCAATTGGCCTAATACAAAAAGTTGACTTCCTTTACAAAATCGATTGTGCTGAATATTAGCGATACTTTTAATGGCGCTATCCCATGCTGATGCTGCACCAGGCCTGCCATAATTAGCTCTTATACCTATATCTTCCGGAATTCCAAACAATACATATTTTGCTTCACAAGTCTTTAAGAACTCAAGAGCATTGGTCTCTTTTGGAACAGTTATCATTTTCTCTCCAAATTTTATTTCACCACTTCTATGGTTCGTAATTTTAGCAAGATCTTTGATAGTAAACGGGATAATTTTTTCCATTAAAAAAAATATTTTTTTTCCAAAAATAATATAATTACGTTAACTTACGTTATTACGTGGTTATATATTGTTAAATTTGTAAAATAAATTAAATTAAATTAAAAGATGGAAAATCAAAAAAGCAGTTCAAGTCTTAAAGCGGTTATAGCAGTATTAGCTATTTTATTAGTGGGAAGTTTAGTTTATATTTTTAAAATGACTTCAGATACCGAAATCGTTAAAACAGAATTGAAAACGACATTGACTGAGAAAGAATCAGTTATGAAAGATTTACAAGAATTAAAATCAACCTATGATGCTGCAATTGCAGAAAACACATCTATGTCTGAAGAGTTAATTCAAGAAAGAGATAAAGTGGTAAACTTAATGTCTGATTTAAGTAAATCGAAAGGGGATGTAGCTTCATTATCGAAATACAGAACTCAATTCAATGCTTTGCAAGGAAATATGAAAGTTTTAATTGCTGAAAATGACAACTTAAAAAAGGCAAATACAACACTTACTACACAACGTGATAGTACAGTTGTAGTATTAGGAGAAACTAAAAAGAATGTTGAAGCATTGACAGGTCAAAATGAAGAATTGGCTAAAGCAGTTGAAATCGGTTCAAAATTGACAGTTTTAAACACTAGAGGTTCTGCTTTTAAATTAAGAAGTTCAGGAAAACAAATTGAAACTGATAAAGCAAGCAGAGCTGATGTTCTTAGAGTTAATTTTACAATAGCTGAAAACCAAATTGCTAAATCTGGTGATAAAACATATTATGTTCAAGTAATTGACAGTAAAAACAATGTTTTAGGCGATAAAAAAACAGAGACTTTTGGAGACAATACTTTAACATATAGTTTTTTAACTAATGTAAAATATGAAAACAAAACAATCAATGTTACTGAAGATTTAAGAGGTAAAGATTTTGCTAAAGGGACTTACTACATCAATATTTTCGATAGAGATATATTAGTTTCTAAAACAAGTTTTGTTTTAAGATAACAACAATAGTTTACATAATAAAAAAGAGGAACGTTATGTTCCTCTTTTTTTATGCGAAAATTTCACCTTCTATCAATACAGTATCAATTAGATTACTGCCAAAAGCGTACGGCAATTGATAATAGGAGGGAATAGGTTTTGTAATTATAAGATTTGCTTTTTTACCAATGGTTATGCTTCCGTGGGTTGCTGAAATTCCCATGGCATAAGCTCCGTTTATTGTAGCCGCATTTATGGCTTCTTCGGGAGTCATTTTCATTTTGATACACGCAGTAGCAACAACTAAGTTCATATTTCCTGATGGAGTAGAACCTGGATTATAATCGGTTGCAAGAGCTAGAGGAAGTCCGGCAGTTATCATTTCTCGTGCCGGCGTATATGGAATACTCAAAAAATAAGAACAGGATGGTAACGCTACAGGCATTGTTTTTGTATTTTTTAAAGCTTCAATATCTTCTGTTGTCATAACTTCTAGATGGTCAACCGAAAGTGCATTGTATTTAATTCCAGCCTGAATTCCGCCAATAGAATTGAATTGATTGACATGTATTTTTGGCTTTAAGCCAAATTTAATTCCTGCTTCCATTATTTGTTGGGTTTCATCAACAGTAAAATAACCAGTTTCACAAAATACATCTATGAATTCTGCCAGTTTATTTTTGGCAATTTCAGGCAGTATTTCGTTAATGATTAAATTTATATATCCTTGATGATTTCCTTTAAATTCTAATGGGAAAGCATGAGCGCCCAAAAAAGTTGCTTTAATTGTTATTGGGTAGTTTTGCGCTAAACGTTTAATCACGCGAAGCATTTTTAATTCTCCATTAACCGTCAATCCGTATCCTGATTTGATCTCTACAGCGCCAGTTCCTAAACGCATGACTTCTTCAAGCCGTGCTTTGGATTGATTATAGATTTCTTCTTCGGTCGTTTCATTCAATTTTTTAGCTGAATTTAAAATTCCACCGCCACGATTGGCAATTTCTTCATAGGTCATACCATTGATTCGATCGACAAATTCTTGTTCTCTATTGCCGGCATAAACAATATGGGTATGACTGTCGCACCAAGAAGGCAAAACCATTTTTCCGCTGGCATCAATTGTTTTGTCAGCAGGTATTTGAGGTAGATTATCCATAGAGCCAAAATCAGCAATTAAATGGTCTTTAATTACTAAAAAGGCATTTTTGATAGTTGGAAGAATTGCCATTTCAGCACCGGAAACTTTAGCTATAGCCGTTTCCCGAACCTGCAGTAACTCTTTTATATTGATAATTAAAGTTGTCATTTTATATGATAATTACTCTGAAATTTTGATTTCAAACATTTTATTCCAGTTTTTACCGGTAACAAAAATGGTTTTTGTTTTTGGGTTGTAAGCGATTCCGTTTAAAACGTCAGTATCTTCTAATTTAGCAATTTTTGTAGTCAAATCTGCAAGATTGATTATTCCCTCGACCGCTCCATTTTTAGGATTAATGACAGCAATTGCATCTTTTTGGTACACATTCCCATATATTTTTCCGTTAATCCATTCCAGTTCGTTCACTCCCTTTACTTTAGATTTTAAAGAGTAAACATTGATATGGTCAATCGCATTAAAAGTTTCAGGATTTAATACATGTATCGTTTCAGAACTATCAGTCATATATAAGTTTGTACCATTACTCACTAAACCCCAGCCCTCCATATTTTTGTAATACGGAACTGTTTTTTCTTTTTTGAAAGTATCTGCATTATAAACATACGCTTCATTATTTTTCCATGTCAATTGGTAAACTTTGTTGTTTAGAATTGTAATTCCTTCGCCAAAATATTGAGCATCTAGTTCTACTTTCTTGTAAACTTCCCCAGTTTTATAATTTGTTTTTCTTAAGCTGGAAATTCCTCTTTTTCCAGATGGACCTGATCCGTTTCCTGTACCTTCATAAAGCGTATCACGGTAAAATTCTAATCCTTGAGTGTACGCTTGAATATCGTGCGGATACGTATTTACGATGGTATACTTCAATAATTTTGGCGCAATATTAGACACTAATTCCACTCTTGCGGTCGCTTCTGAATTTTGTCCCTCATAATAAACTAAAGCCTTTAGGTTTTGATAGCCTAGTTTTTGATCTTTTAATTCAAAAGTTAATTTGTCAACTCCTTTTTTTGAACCAATTTTTTTTTCATTCACATAGTAAATAATACTGTCAATAGTTTTTGAATTAGAGTTCAAAATTTCCAAAGAAAGTGCTTCTTGAGGTTGGTATTGTTCCTTAAATTTTAAATTATCAAAGGTAAATAAAGAATTTTCACCTTTTTTTGTATCACCACAGCTAACGAATAAGGTTCCTAATAAAATGATAGATAGTATGTTATAATTTTTCATAATGTAAAATTTGAATACCCCAATATACAACGTTATTTTAATAGGTGCAAAGCACTTGCAAAAATATAAAAAGGTTGTATATTTGCACCGGCAAGTCCTACACGACCAGCTCCTGCAGACTCCCCCAGGATGGGAACATAGCAAGGGTACGTGGTTGAGCGGTGCGATGTAGGTCGCTTGCCATTTTTTATTTCTTACAAAAGTAGTCTTCCTTCGGGAGGATTTTTTTATTTTTGGACTATTCTAACTGAAGTTGGGATTAGCTTTTTGTAGTTGTACAAGATGTCAAAAACTTTAGACTTTAGACTTTAAACCTTAAACAAAATAAATGAATAAAGTAGTTCTAATTACAGGAGGTTCTTCGGGAATAGGGAAATCTATTGGCGAGTTTTTACATCAAAAAGGTTTTGTTGTTTATGGAACCAGCAGAAATCCGGAACAAGTTTTAAATTCTGTTTTTCCATTGGTAGCTTTAGATGTTCGGGATGCAGATTCTATTCATACGGCTGTAGCCAAAGTAATTGCTATTTCAGGAAGACTGGATGTTGTAATTAACAATGCCGGTGTGGGAATTACAGGACCATTGGAAGAAATTCCAATGCATGAAATCAAGAACAATTTTGAGACTAATTTTTTTGGTCCAATTGAAGTGATGAAAGCCGTTTTACCACAAATGCGTTCGCAAAAATCAGGATTGATTATCAATATTACTTCAATTGCCGCGTATATGGGTTTGCCATACCGAAGTGTTTATTCAGCTTCCAAAGGTGCCCTTGAACTCATCACTGAAGCGTTACGTATGGAAGTAAAATCCTTTGGTGTTCATATTACGAATGTGGCTCCGGGTGATTTTGCTACAAATATTGCTTCGGGACGTTATCATGCTCAGGTTATAAAAGGTTCTGCTTACGAAATTCCATATGGGGATTCACTAAAAACTATGGATGAACATGTCGATAGTGGCAATAATCCTAATGAAATGGCAGAAGCGGTGTATAAAATTATTCAAACTCCAAATCCTAAAATTCATTATAAAGTAGGTGTTTTTATGCAAAAGTTCTCGATTGTCTTGAAGAGAGTTTTACCCGATAAAGTATATGAAAAAATGCTTATGAATCATTATAAGTTGTAATTTTGCACAGAATTCGCGTGAAGGATATTAGCGGCATCCCTCGCTTTTTTGCGAGGATATAGCGAAAAGCCTGACCCTTTTGGTCACGCCCAAATTATAAAACACACAATTAAATAGATATATTATGAAGTTTTTTATTGACACGGCTAATTTAGCTCAAATTAAGGAAGCACAAGCATTAGGCGTTTTGGATGGTGTTACAACTAATCCATCATTGATGGCAAAAGAAGGAATAACAGGGAAAAACAGCATTTTGAAACATTACGTTGACATTTGTAACCTAGTTGATGGAGATGTTAGTGCCGAAGTAAATGCTTTGGATTTTGAAGGAATGGTTAAAGAAGGAGAGGAATTAGCTGATTTACATGAGCAAATCGTGGTAAAATTACCTATGACTAAAGAAGGAGTTATGGCTGCTAAATACTTTTCGGATAAAGGAGTTAAAACGAATGTAACTTTAGTATTCTCTGCTGGTCAAGCTTTATTGGCTGCAAAAGCTGGAGCTACTTATGTTTCTCCGTTTATTGGTCGTTTAGATGATGTATCTACAGACGGTTTGGCTTTGATTGAAGAAATTAGATTAATTTATGATAACTACGGTTATGAAACTCAAATTCTTGCTGCTTCAGTTCGTCACACGATGCATATTGTAAACTGTGCAAAAATTGGTGCTGATGTTATGACTGGACCATTATCTGCCATTTACGGTTTATTGAAACACCCTTTGACTGATATTGGATTGGCACAGTTTGTTGCTGATTTCGAGAAAGGAAATAAATAGATTTGAGATTGCAGATTGCTTCGCCTGTTCGCCTTTCAGGCTCGGGTAACGATTTTTGATTTGAGATTTCGGTAAATAAAAACTCCCATTATGCTTAGCAAAATGGGAGTTTTTTTATTGGTTTGGTTTTGGTTAGTTTGTGTTGAAATTAGTGTCCTCCACCAACTTCTATTTCTTTTCCTATTCCTTGTTTTTCTAAAATTCCAATTACTTTCCAACCATAGAATGCTATGAATGCAAAACACAAAACTGGAATGAAATAAGAAGGATGAATTCCAATGATATCAGCAAGTTTTCCTTGTAACGGTGGGATAATTCCACCACCTAAAATCATCATTACCAAGAATGCAGATCCTTGTGATGTATATTTTCCTAATCCGGCAATTGCCAATGAGAAAATACAAGGCCACATGATACTTAAAAATAAACCACCACTCATAAAAGCAAAAATAGCAATTGTACCAGTAGTGAATAAACCAATAATCATGGCAGCCATACCCATTAAACCAAAAATCATTAAGGTTCTTGATGGTTGATCTTTCCCTAAAAAGAAACCTGCAATTTGGAATAAAATTACAAATGCGTAAGCATATAAAGGTGTAACATCTTGTCCAGAAATTGCATTAGCAGTCAATACCACTCCAAATGCTACATAAGGAACAACGATAAGTAAAATTTTTCTTAATTGAGATGATGGATTAAAAACGGTGATAGCTCCAGCCCAACGACCAATCATTAAACTTCCCCAATACATAGACATATAAGGTGCTAATGCTGGTCCAGAAATAGAACCAAAATCAGCAGTTACCAATAATTCTCCAAGATTACTTCCAATAGTTACTTCGACACCAACGTAAGCGAAAAGCGCTAACATTCCCAAAACTAATTGTGGATATTTCATAGCACCCCAACCTTCAGGATTTTTTTGTGCCGTAGTATTGGCAAAAAACAAACCGATAACTACAACTAGCAATGTAGACACAGTTAAGGCTAAACCTAAATAATCCTTTTCTTTATTCTCGATGAAACGAGTGATAAATTCAGAATCTTCATAACGAGAAAATATATAAGCAAAAATAGCTACTAGAATTACTGTGATAGCAATAAGCGTTTTCATTGCTTTGCTGGCTGTTTCAAAAGTAGAGTCACTTTTACCCGCTGGCAATTTTTTAGAAAAATGGAATAATGCTGCAGCTAATAAAAATAAACCTCCAACAAATACATATAATATTCTCATTGAATCCAATGAGTTTTCTTTTTGAGCAAATTCTTCAATATTTACTCCGGCAACAACACCAAACAAGGCAATAGAAACAACTATTGGTCCTATTGTAGTTCCTAATGAATTGATTCCTCCAGCAAGATTCAATCTGCTTGAAGCAGTATGTGCTTCTCCTAAAGAAGCAGCAAATGGTTGTGCAGAAGTTTGTTGTAGTGAAAAGCCTAATGCAACTATAAATAAAGCTCCTAAAATAAATAAATAACTTCCCTGTGTTACAGCTAAGATCATTAATACAGCTCCAAATGTACTAATCAATAGTCCGTAAATAATTCCTTTCTTGAATCCCCAAGCATTTAAAATGTCCTTTTTTGCGATGCTGCTAAAAATAAATAAGAGTAATGCTCCAATATAATATGCTCCGTAAAAAGCAAAATCTATAAGTTGACTTTGAAATTGATCTAAGCCAAACTTGGCTTTACAAAAAGGGATAAAAATACCGTTTGATGCTCCAATAAATCCCCAAAAGAAAAATACGGTAATGAGCGTATAAAGTGCGGAATTGTTAGACTTTGTTTGTTCTGAATTCATAATTTTAAATTGGTTAATGATTAAGTTAATTACTTTTATAGCTGCAAGACCGTAAATATATTTGTTAAGTAAATTAAAAAAAAATTATTTAGAATAAATATTGTTAGAATTATAGAATAATCACTTTTTGTTAAAAAACGATGCTTTTTTTTCGAAGTTTTTGCTTTTTCAAATAAAAATATTGAAACGGAATTTACTCTAAAATTTTACTTTTTACATCTTTGGTGTAATTTCTACCAATTGGTAGCGTGTAAGAAAGGATTTGTATCCTGTTGCCTTCGATTGATTTTACTTTATCAATGGCTATAGTGTACGATTTATGGATGCGCATGAACCTATCAGCAGGTAATTCTTCGGATAAAGAGGTCAATGATTTGTGGGTAATATAAGTTTTATCCGTTGTAACTACTTTTATGTATTCCTTCATTCCTTCAATAAACAGGATTTCATCGATGGTTATTTTGACCATTTTCTTATCTACTTTGATAAAAATATGTGGCTCAATTTTATGCGGTTCAATTTTAATATTGTTTTTTAAATTGAAATCGGCTTCAATTTTATGAATGCATTTTATAAATCTTGGTAAGGGTATTGGTTTTACTAAATAGTCTAAAACATCTAAATCGTAACTTTCGGCAGCAAATTCTCTAAAGGCGGTCGTGATAATAATTTTGGTCTTGTATTCTATCAATCGAATCAATTCAAAACCGGTCATCATAGGCATATTAATATCTAAAAAAACAGCATCGACAGAGTTGCTGTTTATAAATTCTAGAGCCTCCAGTGCATTATTGAATGTACCAGTAATTTCAAAGTCGGCAAAATTATTAAAATAATTCTGCAATACTTTCATGGCTAATGGTTCGTCGTCAATCAAAACACATTTAATCTTCATTAGATAGCGGTATTATTATATGTTTATACTTCCTCTACGTCTTCAAAACGGAGTTTTTAATTTCAATATAATTTAAATATAATCTATTTCTTTTGTTAATAATACAAATTTAGTATCTTCTAGATCATATAATACATATTCCATCAATTTTAGTAACTCAATAATTATATCGGGAACTTTATTCGAAGATTCCAGTGATTATGATTACTGGTTGTTCAGGGTGTAAAAGAAAATGAGGTTTAATTTGGGACTTTAATATACTTCAATTTCATCTTAGAGAGGTTTTCAATGATGGCTCTGATTCGTTCTCTTTCTTTGAGTCGGATTTGGGTAAGGTAAAAAGCTGTAGAGATTGCAACAATATATCAATTCACAAATGAATACGACAACAATATGATTAATTTAAAATATTTTGTATTCTCTATCTGCTTCGAGTCAAATATCTTCTGAAATAGTATAATAGGTTAATCCTGTTTTTAATAAACAACCATTAAACTTAAAAGTGAAGCAAAAATATACTTCTAATATTTTGATGTTACTATATAGCGTGGAATTAGAAAAATAAATTGAAATACGCTCCTCATCGAATAAAGTTCATTAAAAAAAAACAATCCCCAAAACCAAAAATGATTTTAAAGTTTGCTATCGAGTTTTTCCTCGTTGGGATGCTTCATTTTTTGTTGGAATCATCTTTTGGAGTAACCATTTTTAAAGAAAGTGATTTTTATGGAACTTAAATCATTAGACACTAAAAATCTTTTTAAATAAAAATATCAAAAATATGCAAATTGGTAAGAAAAACTCAAAATTTTTGCAGTTGAAAAACGCGTTGTTGATAAAATTGTGTCGTTGGTTTAAAATAAGCTACCGTTGGTATAAATTATTTTCTCAGGAAAAACGTTTTATTTAATTTTATACTTAGATTATAACAATTAATATCAACGAAGTAATTAAATCGAATAAATAAAAATAAAATGAAAAATGCTTTAGAAATTAAACCTGACATTAGCTATAAAAGTGCCGGTAAATATGAAGAAACGAGATTTGAAAAAATCCACAATGAAATTTTTAAAAACTCAGTAGAAGCATCTATAATTGTCGCTCAGGAAATTGCACGGCTAATTAGATCCAAACAAGAAGAAAATAAACCTTGTGTTCTGGGTTTAGCTACTGGATCCTCACCTATAAAAGTGTACGAAGAACTAGTTAGAATGTATAACGAAGAAGGACTTAGTTTTAGTAATGTAATCACTTTTAATTTAGATGAATATTATCCAATGACAAAAGAGAATAATCAGAGCTATCATTATTTCATGTATCAGCATCTTTTTAATCATATAGATATTAAGCCTGAAAATATTCATATTCCAGACGGAACAGTAGCCATTGAAGAGCTGAATCAATATTGCATTGATTATGAAATGAATATTAAAGATTCTGGAGGACTCGATTTTCAGCTATTAGGAATTGGTCGTACAGGTCACGTAGGCTTCAATGAACCGGGGTCTCACATCAATTCAGGAACTCGAATAATTACTTTGGATCATATCACCAAAGTAGATGCTTCATCAGATTTTAATGGGATTGACAATGTTCCTAAAAGAGCTATTACCATGGGAGTTTCAACTATTCTAAGATCTAAAAGGATTGTGTTAATGGCTTGGGGCCAAAATAAAGCCGATATTATAAAAAGAACAGTTCAAGGAGACATCAGTTCTGAAATTCCGGCTACTTTTTTGCAAAATCATACCAATACAACTTTTGTTTTAGACCAATCGGCAGCTTCTGAATTAACGCGATTCAAAACGCCATGGTTAGTTGGAGAATGCATTTGGACACAAGAGTTAAAAAGTAAAGCGATTGTTTGGCTGTGCCAAAAAACAGATCAATCAATTTTAAAACTAACCGACAGGGATTACAATAATAATGGTATGTCTGATCTTTTGGCTTTAGAAGGCTCCGCTTACGATTTAAATATCAATATGTTTAATGTATTGCAACATACGATAACTGGATGGCCAGGTGGAAAACCCAATACGGATGATACATACAGACCGGAACGCGCTAATCCTGCTAAGAAAAGAGTAATCCTTTTTAGTCCGCATCCAGATGATGATGTAATTTCTATGGGAGGAACTTTTTCAAAATTGATCAAACAAGGACATGATGTTCATGTAGTATATCAAACTTCTGGGAACATAGCTGTTACTGATGACGAAGCTTTAAAATTTGCCGAAGTTTGTAACGATTTTATTGGTACAGATGAAACTAAAATTAATTTTAAGGAAGTTATCGATTTTTTAAATAATAAAAAAGAAAACCAAATTGACTCTCTTGAAGTTAGAAAATTAAAAGGACTTATTAGACGCCGTGAATCCTACGCAGCCACAAGATACATAGGATTGAAAGATGAAAATATTCATTTTTTGGATATGCCTTTTTATGAAACCGGACAAATAAAGAAAAATCCAATAGGCGAAAAAGATGTAGCTTTAGTGGCGGCTATTATTGCCAAAATAAAACCACATCAAGTTTTTGCAGCAGGAGATTTGGCAGATCCACATGGTACCCACGAAGTTTGTCTGAATGCTATTTTTGTGGCTATGAAGCAATTGAAGACAGAGAAATACATGGATGATTGTTGGCTGTGGCTGTACAGAGGTGCTTGGCATGAATGGGATATTCACGAAATAGATATGGCAGTTCCTTTAAGTCCTGACGAAGTTTTATTAAAAAGACATGCTATTTTATACCATCAATCTCAAAAAGACAGGGTGATGTTTCAAGGAAACGACTCCAGAGAATTTTGGGTAAGAGCTGAAGATCGTAATAAAAATACTGCAAAATTGTATGATAATTTAGGTCTTGCCGAATATGAAGCTATTGAAGCTTTTAAGCGTTTTAGTTATTAAAAATTATCTTTAAAACCGGACAAAAAAATATGAAATACATCCTAATATTACTATTTGCTGCTTTTGTGTCAAATGCCCAGATACAAAAAGAACAATTGAATCTTATGCCGTGGCCTCAAAATATAAATTTGACTGCTGGTACTTTTGCTTTAAGCAAAAATTTTAAAGTGAATATTACCGGTAATCCAAATCCTAGAATTTTTATTGGAGCAACCCGCTTTTTACGAAGATTGGATGGCAGAACAGGATTGTTTTTGGAGCAAAGTTTTTTGACAAAAGTCAATGAAAGTCCAGAAGCAGAATTGCAAATTAATTGTGTTCGCAACGGAAAAATAGCAATAAATGAAGATGAAAGTTATAAACTAATTATTGCTTCCGATAAAATAACAATCAATGCTACCTCTGATTTAGGTGCTTTGCATGGTTTGGAGACTTTATTACAATTACTGCAAAATAACAGTAGCTCGTATTATTTTCCGGCAGTTGAGATTACAGATTCACCAAGATTTACCTGGAGAGGATTGATGATTGATGGAGCAAGACATTTTCAACCGGTGGATGTAATCAAAAGAAATCTTGATGCAATGGCTTCGATGAAAATGAATGTTTTTCATTGGCATTTAGTAGATGATCAAGGTTGGAGAATTGAAATGAAAAAACATTCGAAATTGACTGAATTGGCTTCAGATGGGAGTTACTATACTCAGGAAGAAATTAAAAATATTGTAAAATATGCTGATGAAAGAGGGATTTTAGTTATTCCTGAAATAGATATACCAGGTCACGCTTCGGCATTGCTTACCGCTTATCCAGAAGTAGGAAGTAAAGTGAGTGATGGAAAAGTTACTTATGAAGTACAAAGAAATTCAGGAATTTTTAATGCAACATTGGATCCTTCAAACCCAAAAACCTATCAATTGCTAAGCGAAATTTTTGATGAGGTTTGTCCGTTATTTCCGGGAGAATATTTTCATATTGGCGGTGATGAAAATAATGGTAAAGAGTGGAATGCAAACCCTAAAATACAGGAATTCAAGAAGAAATACAACTTGGCTAATAATCATGATTTGCAAACCTATTTTAACATGCAGTTGATTCCAATGTTGAAAAAGCACAATAAAAAAATGATGGGCTGGGAAGAAATAATGACCGAAAATATGTCTAAAGATGCCATAATTCATGCCTGGAGAGGAACGAATGAAGGTCTTGCTTCTGGAGGCTCATTAATAAAAGCAGCAAAAAGTGGCTTTAATACCGTTTTATCTAACGGCTATTATATTGATTTAATGCTTGGTGTAGAGAAACATTATTTGAATGACCCAATACCAAAAAACAGTATTTTGACTCCGGATGAAAAAGCCAGAATTTTAGGAGGAGAAGCAGCCATGTGGAGTGAGCTCGCAACACCGTCAAACATAGATTCAAGGATTTGGCCTCGAACAGCCGCTATTGCGGAACGATTGTGGTCTAATGAAAATGTTACCGACATGATTAGCTTACGCAAAAGATTGAAAACAATTTCATTTAGATTAGAAGAACTTGGAATTACACATTTAAGAAATAAAGAAGTGATTTTGAGAAATATTAGTAATAATCAAAAAATTGAGGCACTGAATGATTTTTCGAATGTTTGTGAACCGTTGAAAAATTATACCCGTAATGGTGGAGGAAAAAAATATCGAATGCATTCTCCGTTGACTTTATTTGCAGATGCATGTACTGCAGATGCATTAGATGTTTTTGATTTTGATACTGCAGTGAAAAACTATTTAGAAAATAAAAGTCAAGAAAATCAAATTTTGGTGACCAATTTTTTTAGAAAATGGATTGCTATGAATGCTGACTTAATTAGTTTAAGTGCTAATGCTCCGCTGGTGCAACCGCTTTTACCATTGTCAAAAAGTTTAAATGATTTATCACAACAATTGTTACTCATAATAGAGAATAAACAAACGGTAAACCCAACTATTTTGAATGATTTATTAGAACAATGTAATTCTAAAAAGAATGCTGATGTAGAATTAGCAGTTTACAATAGTTTAAAAAAGTTACTTTAAGTTTTAAATCGATATAAAATATTAGTTTCTTTTCTATTTGGTTAATGGTTTGTTTTAAGAAAATTAATATTGCAATCCTGACAGGTCTGATTCTGTCAGGATTTTTTTTGATTAGCACTTTAATGTTAAGCAAATTACAATTCATAAAAATGTATTTTCCGAATAAAAAAAAATCAGTATTTTTTTCGTATTTTTGCAAAAATTTTATAAAAATAATATTCATGTTAACAGTAAATAATTTATCAGTTCAGTTTGGCAAACGAATTTTGTTTGACGAAGTAAATACTACCTTCACACACGGTAATATATACGGAGTTATTGGAGCCAACGGCGCTGGAAAATCTACTTTTCTTAAAATAATTGCCGGTGAAATGGATCCTACATCAGGACATATTCATTTGGAACCAGGAAAACGTATGTCGGTTTTAAACCAAAACCATAATATGTTTGATGAGAGTACCGTTCTTGAGACCGTAATGATGGGTAATAAAACACTATATGCCATCAAAAAAGAAATGGATGCTTTGTATTTAGATTACAATGATTCAAATGCAGACAGAATAGGCGAGTTGCAAGTGCAATTTGAAGAAATGAATGGTTGGAATGCTGATTCTGATGCCGCATCAATGTTATCAAATCTTGGCATTAGCGAAGATCATCATTATACTTTAATGGGAGATTTGGAAGGGAAAATAAAAGTTCGAGTGCTTTTGGCACAAGCACTTTTTGGAAACCCTGATTTGCTTATTATGGATGAGCCTACCAATGATTTGGATTTTGAGACTATTGCTTGGTTAGAGAATTTCTTGGCAAATTATGAAAATACAGTAATTGTAGTTTCTCACGACAGACACTTTTTAGACTCTGTATGTACGCATATTTCAGATATTGATTTCAATAAAATAAATCATTATTCAGGAAATTATACTTTCTGGTATGAATCAAGTCAATTAGCAGCAAAACAACGTGCACAACAGAATAAGAAAGCCGAAGAAAAGAAACAGGAATTAGAAGAATTTATTCGTCGTTTTAGTGCGAATGTGGCCAAATCAAAACAAGCTACTTCTCGTAAAAAAATGATCAGTAAGTTGAATATTTCGGAGATAAAACCATCAAGTCGTCGTTACCCAGCGATTATTTTTGACCAGGAACGTGAAGCTGGAGATCAAATTTTGAATGTACAAAATCTAAGTGCTTCAATAGATGGAGATGTTTTGTTTAAAGGGGTTGATTTAAATATGGCCAAAGGCGATAAAATCGTTCTTTTCTCAAAAGATTCTCGTGCAACTACTGCTTTCTATGAAATTTTAAATGGAAATCAAAAAGCCGACTCAGGAACCTACGATTGGGGAGTTACTACAAACCAAGCGTATCTACCAGTAGAAAATCATTCGTTTTTTGAGAGTGACTATTCTCTTGTGGATTGGTTGCGTCAATGGGTAAAAACCGAAGAAGAGCGTGATGAGGTTAATATTCGTAGTTTCCTTGGAAAAATGATTTTTTCAGGAGAGGAAGCTTTAAAAACCTGTAGAGTATTATCAGGAGGAGAAAAAGTACGTTGTATGTTGTCTCGAATGATGATGGAAAGAGCGAATGTTTTAATGCTTGATGAGCCTACGAATCACTTGGATTTAGAGTCGATTACAGCTTTTAATAATTCCTTGAAAAACTTCAAAGGATCAGTAATTTTTACTACTCATGATCATGAATTTTCTCAAACTGTAGCTAATAGAGTTATCGAATTGACTCCAAACGGAGCTATTGACCGTTACATGACGTTTGATGATTATCTTGATGATGAAAAAGTTCAGGAATTGAGAGCTAAGATGTATACAATATAAAAGTAATACAGTTTTTATTACAAAAAATCTCCCTCAATTTGGGAGATTTTTTTGTTAAATGGATATTCACTAAAATAATTAAATTATTTCTGTCTATTTTCTATTGAAAATTTTACTCACAATAAATGCGATAATAGCTAGCACTGCAACGACAATAAAAACACCTACGCCAACTCCCGCTTTAAATATACCTTCTATTATTGAACAACTTGTAAATGACACTAATACTACTAAAAGCATTAATATTCTGGTTAGTTTCTTTTGCATGATTTTTTTTCTTTAATTAGAGATATAAAAATACTAATTCAAGAGGCTAATTTGTTATATAATTTCTACTGTTTATTGTAAAATTTTTTAATAGTTTTAAAAAAAATCACAAAATGCACCTTTAAAAATATTTTTTAAACGACTATTTATGTAAAAAAATATATTTTTGAATTTTACTATAACTATTTAAACCAAGCTATTGATATGACCAGCATTACTTTAAATTTAAAATCTCCCAGAATAGAAGTGGTAGATGCCTTACGTGGTTTTGCCATTATGTCTATTATGTTACTTCATAATGTTGAACATTTTGAATACTTTCATTTGCCCGAAAATTTTCCAGCTTGGCTTGTAGCTTTGGATAAAATAATTTGGGATACTTTATTTTTTCTTTTTGGAGGAAAGTCTTATGCCATTTTTGCGCTTCTTTTTGGATTTAGTTTTTACATTCAAAATGATAATCAAGCTAAAAAAGGGAATTATTTCCGTGGTCGATTTTTTTGGCGCATGATGCTATTATTAGTTTTTGGACTTATAAATACAGCATTTTATCAAGGAGACATTCTGACTTTATATGCTTTTCTAGGGCTTTTATTGATACCGGTTGTTAACTGGAGTAACAAAGCTATCTTTATTACGGCTGTTATCTTGATGTTGCAACCTTTAGAATGGGGAAGGTGTATTTATTATATACTGAATCCGGATTATATAGCGCCGCCTAACGTATCAACGGGATATTATGAAAGTATTGCACTTTATATGAAAAATGGTTCTTTCGTAGATTATGTAGTTGGAAACTTGACATTAGGAAAAATCGCTTCTCTATTATGGTCTTGGGAAAATGGAAGGTTTTTTCAGGCTCCAGCTCTATTTATGTTTGGAATGTTACTGGGTCGAAAACAACTTTTTAATGCAACCGATGCAAACCAGCAGTTTTGGAAAAAAGTATTATTATACTCAAGTATTTTATTTATACCATTATTTGTATTAAAGACGCATACGTTAGATGTTATAGCCAGAGTAATGTTATCTAATAAACTCACAATTATATTTGCTTCTTGGTCAAACGTAGCATTTATGTTAGTTCTCGTTTCAGGATTTGTTTTATTGTATCAAAAGGATTCTGTTAATAAAGTATTGTCTAAGCTTATTCCTTTTGGAAAAATGAGTTTGACTAATTACATCATGCAATCTATGATTGGTTCCTTTATTTATTACCGATACGGATTAGGACTTTTTGAATATACGGGAGCAACATATTGTTTATTGATAGGTATTGTATTATTTATTATCCAATTGTTATTTTGCACCTGGTGGCTTAAAACCCATAAACAAGGACCTTTAGAAACTATTTGGCACAAAGCTACCTGGATATCATGGGGTAAATAAAAAATGACTCTATTTTCTCTCTTTATAATTATAAAATCATAAATCGGAATTCGTATATTTGCAAAACCAAACAACACACTTTACAATGAGTCAAAAAGTATTACTTACTGCAAAAGAAGTTACTATCATATTACATCGTTTGGCCTGTCAATTAATTGAAAAACACTTAGATTTTTCAGACACTATTTTAGTAGGTATTCAACCAAGAGGCGTTTTTTTAGCAGAACGTTTGAAAGAAATATTAGAAAAAGAATACCAAACACCTGAAATTCAATTGGGTTATTTGGATATTACCTTTTTCAGAGATGATTTTCGAAGAACAGATAAGCCATTAGAAGCAAATAAAACCAAGATTAATTTTATCGTTGAAAACAAAAAAGTTATTTTCATTGATGATGTTTTATTTACAGGACGAAGTATTCGTTCCGCTTTGACAGCCATTCAATCTTTTGGAAGACCATCAGAAATTGAACTTCTAGTTTTGATTGACAGACGTTTTAGCCGCAATTTACCGATTCAACCGGATTATAGAGGGAGACAAGTAGATGCCATAAATAACGAAAAAGTAAAAGTGAGCTGGGCAGAAAATGAAGGTGAAGATGGTGTATATTTAATTACAAGTTAGATACTGATTTGTTTAAAAGGCTAACATTAAAAACTAATAATCGTAAAAAGAAATGAAAGAATTAAGCGTAAATCATTTATTAGGAATAAAATACATCAACAAGAATGATATTGACCTAATTTTTGAAACAGCCGATCATTTTAAAGAAGTTATCAATCGACCAATTAAGAAAGTACCTTCCTTACGAGATATTACAATTGCCAATATTTTTTTCGAAAATAGCACTAGAACAAAACTCTCTTTTGAATTAGCACAAAAACGTTTATCTGCGGATGTTATTAGCTTTTCGGCGGCACAATCTTCAGTCAAGAAAGGGGAAACATTAATAGATACCGTGAATAATATACTTTCGATGAAAGTAGACATGGTGGTAATGCGACATGCTAATCCAGGTGCTGCTTATTTTCTTTCCAAAAACGTAAAAGCTAGTATTGTAAACGCAGGAGATGGCGCACATGAGCATCCTACACAAGCTTTATTAGACAGTTATTCGATTAGAGAAAAACTAGGCGAAGTAGCCGGAAAAAAAGTAGTTATTGTAGGTGATGTTTTGCACTCCAGAGTGGCCTTGTCAAATATATATGCGCTGCAAATGCAAGGAGCTGAAGTAAAAGTTTGCGGACCAAAAACGTTGATTCCAAGATACATTGAATCGCTTGGTGTTACAGTAGAGCCTAATTTGATAAAAGCGCTTGAATGGTGCGATGTGGCAAATATGTTACGCGTGCAAAACGAAAGAATGGATGTAAATTATTTTCCATCTACACGAGAGTATGCTCAACAATATGGAGTTGATAAAACGATTTTGGACTCCCTAAATAAAGAAATCATAATTATGCATCCGGGACCAATCAATCGTGGTGTAGAAATTACCAGTGAGGTGGCTGATTCACAACAATCGGTAATTTTAAACCAAGTCGAAAATGGTGTTGCAATTAGAATGGCCGTAATTTATCTTTTGGCATCAAAAATTCAGTAATTTAATATAAAACTTTGTAAATTAGCTATTTATAAATTCTCTACCTTGAGTAGACTTAGAAATTAAAAAGATGAAAGTAGATCAAAAAGGACACACAATTAGCATTAGAGATACGCAAGGTGATTTTACCTCTTTTTTAATGAAGGTTACTCATCAATATAAGACATTTGAAAAGCATAATCTAATCATAGATCTTTTGCTGTACAAAGATTTACCGGCGGGTAATATGAAATTATTTATGCCTTTATCAAAAGTTCATAAAAAAGCTAAAAAATCATTTGTTATAGTTACTTCTGATTTTGATTATAACGCGGTTCCTGAAAAATTAACCGTTGTTCCTTCTTTATTAGAAGCACATGATATTATTGAAATGGAAGAGATTGAAAGAGATTTAGGCTTTTAAAAATAGTAAATGGATTTTTATAACAACAAAAAAAGAGTACATATTTTTAGAATTATTTTATTAGTATGCTTTGTAATTTTACTGTTTGTTAATCTATATAATGTATTCATCAATACGTATTCAGTTAGCTATTGGGGAATAGTAGCCAATTTATTATTAGCGATTTCTATGGCGCTGCAAATTAGAAAATACAATAAGGAAAAGAATATTGATAGTTTATAATTTGGTTATAAATAACGAAATGTGAATCTTCAATTTTTAATTCTATCCTAACTTTTAAATTGAAATTAAAAATTGAAACTAACAATCCTTGGTTGCTATGCAGCTACACCCCGAACATTTACGAATCCAACCTCACAGATTTTAGAAATAAAAAACAGAATTTTTCTGATTGATTGCGCAGAAGGAACCCAAGTACAATTGCGGAAAAATAAAATCCGATTTTCTAAGATTAATCATATCTTCATTTCTCATTTACATGGAGATCATTTTTTTGGACTAATAGGATTAGTATCTACTTTTACTTTACTGAACAGAACTACCGATTTACATATTTATGGTCCAAAGGGAATTCAAGAAATCATCAAGTTACAATTGAGATTGTCTAATTCATGGACTAATTATGGTTTGTTCTTTCATGAATTAGAATCCAACGAAAGCGAAGTAATTTTTGAAGATGAAAAAGTTTTGGTAAAAACTATTCCTTTAAAGCACCGTGTATATACGAATGGGTTTTTATTCCAAGAAAAAGCAGCACCGAGAAAACTTAACCTGGATGCTGTTCAAAATTATGAAATTGATACCTGTTATTATCAAAAAATAAAAAACGGAAAAGACATTACTTTAGAAGATGGCCGAGTTATTGAAAATGATAAATTAACATTTGATCCAATTCCTGCAAAAAATTATGCTTTTTGTTCTGATACCGCATATAATGAAACTATGATTCCAATCATTGAAAATATTGATGTTTTATACCATGAATCAACTTTCTTGCAATCAGAAGAAAATTTAGCTAAAAAGACTTTGCACTCCACAGCAAAAGAAGCGGCTACAATTGCTTTGAAATCTAATGCAAAGCAATTAATTTTAGGGCATTATTCTACTCGATATGAAAATATTGACCTTTTTAGAGAAGAAGCCGCAACTATTTTTCCGGAAGTGCTCTTGGCCGATGATGGAAAAAGCTTTGAGTTTTAAATAAAAAATAATTTATTTCATCTGAATTCACATTTGGATATTTGATACTCTTAAACTGAATCATTCAAATATCTAATAATCTTAAAATAAAAATCATGAACGATTTAAGTAACTATAGAAAATCTTACGAAAAGAGTGAGCTATTAGAATCAAATATTCCTGAAGACCCAATAAACCTTTTTAACAGGTGGTTTCATGAGGTAGAGGACTTTGGCGGTGATAGCGAAGTTAACGCTATGACGGTATCTACAATAGGATTAGATGGGTTTCCAAAGGCCAGAGTAGTTTTGTTGAAAAAGTTTAATGAGGAAGGATTCATTTTTTATACCAATTATAATTCAGAAAAGGGTAGGGCTATTGCCCAAAATCCTAAAATTTGTCTTTCTTTTTTTTGGCACACTATGGAACGGCAGGTTATTATTAAAGGTATTGCCCATAAAACTACAGAAACGATTTCAGATAATTATTTTGAATCCAGACCTTACGGAAGTAAATTAGGTGCAATAGTTTCTAACCAAAGTGAAGTTGTTCCTTCCCGTGAATTTTTAGAAGAAAATCTAAAAGAGTTAGAAAAGGATTTTGATGGTATGGTTATTCCTAGACCAGAACATTGGGGAGGATTTCTTGTGACACCTTTAGAGGTTGAATTTTGGCAAGGAAGACCTAATAGATTGCATGACAGAATTAGATATAGTAGTCAAGAAGATTTTTCATGGAAAATCGATCGCTTATCGCCTTAATGTAAGAAAAATACATATTTAAATATTTTTATTGTGCATTTCGTCGATTTTTTTTGGTAGTTTAACGATAAAACAAGTATGTTTGTAAAAGAATTACGAACATATATTTATTTATTAAAGGAGTTTGCCCCACAATCTACTTTAAACTTAAACTACTATATTATGAAAATAAAATTACTTCGCGCATTATTACTTGTTACTGTTATTTGTACTATGAATTCTTGCTCTTCAGATGAATCTGAGACACAAACTACTGAGGCATCTGCACAAAAAGTAATAAGTTATTCTTATAATTCTATTGAGTTAGAAACAATGGATTTAATCAATAAACACAGAATTAGTGTTGGGTTAAAACCTTTGGAAAAAATCAATCATATGTCATTTAAGTCAGAAGAACATGACAATTACATGATTGCAAATAATGTAGTTAATCATAATGATTTTGTAGCTCGTTCTGAAAATATAATCAAAACTTTAGGAGCAAAAACTGTAAGTGAAAATATAGCTTACAATTACAATACTCCTGAGGCAGTTTTAAGTGCTTGGTTAGCAAGTCCTAGTCACAAAGCTAATATCGAAGGTGATCATACTCATTTTGGAATTGCAATTAAAGAAAATCCTGCAAATGGTAGAAAGTATTACACTAATATTTTCGCAAAAATATAGTTAGAGTTTGTTTTTTAAACTAAAAGGCTGTCTTATCCCCAAAAGACAGCCTTTTATATTTATAAGGTATTTGAAAGATAATTAATAAACGTATAGCTAATTTAAATTTAGTTGTTTGAATAGAAAAGTACAATGAAAATTATTTCATTGTACTTTTTTGTTTTGAGTAATTATCGGTTGGTTTTAGTTAACTCTGGAAGATTAATTAAGCTCTAAGAGTGAAACAAATTATACCTAGTTTGTATCGTAATTCATTATTCAAGAAAGTGATGGTGTACAAAAAAGGCTGCCTGATAAAGGCAGCCTATTAAATTTTTATGATAAATTATTACAACGCTGTAATAATAAATTCGCTTCTTCTGTTTAGTTGATGTTCTTCTTCGGTACAAATCACATCATCAGCACATTTGTTAACCAGTTGAGTTTCACCATATCCTTTACCAGTTAATCTGCTTGCATCAATACCATTTTTAACTAACCATTTGATGGTTGATGTAGCCCTTCTTTCAGATAGCGCTTCATTGTATTTGAAGGTTTGTCTGCTGTCAGTATGCGAACGGATATCAATTTTCATTGTTGGGTTCTGATTTAAAACATCTAATATTTTTTCTAAATCCAGAGCCGCTTCTGGTCTGATGTTGGATTTGTCTAAATCAAAATAAATCATTTTGATACCAAAACATTTACCCAAATCATCACCAACTGCAACTTTGCATATTTCTTTTTCTAATGCAATAGGTAAATAGGTTTTTCCTGTTGTTGCGGATATTGTTATTTTTTCTTCTTTGGTTACGTATTCTGGTTTTTCAGCTCTTACGTTGTACGTCTTTCCACATTCAACGGTAAAGCTGTATTTTCCTTTTTCATCTGAAGTAGCAGTATTGATAACCTTAAATTGATTATCGTATAAGGTGATTTTTGCATTAGCAAGTACTTCACCTGTTTTTATATCTGTGATTTCACCATACAGCAGTTGTTCACAAATCAGCCTTCTTGTTTCCAAAAATTTATAGATGTCGTCATAACCTTGACCACCGTCTCTATTGGAAGTAAAAAATCCTCTTCTAGATTTTGTATCGATTAAATAAGCGAAATCATCTTTAGGAGAGTTCACATCAGCACCTACATTTTGAACTTCACTAAAAGTGCCATCGGTATTTATTCGAGACATAAATACATCTAAACCTCCAAGTCCAGGATGTCCATCTGATGCAAAGTAAATTTCATTTTCATTATTGATAAAAGGGAACGTTTCTCTTCCTTCAGTATTAATAGTATTGCCTAAATTCTCAGGGTTTCCAAAAGTCCCATCTTCATTTATCTTTACTTTGAATAAATCAGACTGTCCTAAAGTTCCAGGCATATCAGAGGCAAAATACAATGTTTTTCCATCAGGACTTAATGCAGGATGTGCAGTACTGTAATTATCACTGTCAAAAGGCAGTTCGGTTACATTTGCCCATTTGTCATTCTCTAAAGTGGCTTTGTATATTTTTATTAAAGTAATTTTATTTCCATCTTTTCCTTTTTTACCATCGAGATAGTTGTTTCGGGTAAAGTACATAGTCTTTCCGTCACTACTAAAAGTAGGCGTAGATTCATGGAACTTCGAATTTATGGTTCCATTAAACTTTTTCGCAGCACCCGGTGTCATGTCTTCCCCTAAATCAGCCGTGTACAAGTTTGTAAAATACTGATTGGTCCATTTGTGTTTTCTTTGTCCAAGACTTCCGGTATCTCTAGCTGAAGCAAAAACTAATTTATTGGAATACAGTGCAGTTCCATAATCAGAATACATAGAGTTTATTCCAGCATCTTCAACTGTATACCTTCCGGAATTTGCTTTTATAGCTTCTAAATAGTTGGTATTTTTTTTAAAAAGTTTCCCTCTGGTATCGTTTGATGATTTTTGGTTGAATAACTCCATCATCTCATTAGCCTTATCATTTTGTTCTATTGCTCTTAAAGACTGAGCATAACGATAATAATATTCGGGTTCTAAATTGGAGGTATCCATAGTAAATAATTCACCATACCATTTAGCTGCTTTATCTAGTTGAGCATTAAAGTAGTATGCATTGCCTAATTTTTTAAACAGCTCTGCAGATTTATATCCTTTTTCAGCAATCCTTTCATAGGTTTTGATGGCATCTACATAAGCATAGCCGTCATACTTTTTATCGGCAGTAGCCAATTTTGCTTTTTGGGAGTAAATGTTAATAGAAAAAACACTTACTATTGTTATGTAAAGGAGTATATTTTTTTTCATAATAATTGTTTTTAGAAGAATTTTGGAGTTGTGATTTTATCGTTATTTTCGATTTTTTGTCTCTTTTGTTGTCCCTGATTTTTGTTTTAATTTTTCCAGTATTTGATTGGCATTATCATCCTGACCAATAGACAGTAAACTCTTAGCATATTGATAATAATATTCAGGTTCCAAATCATTGCTTATGGCAAATAATTCACAATACCATTTAGCAGCTTTGTTAAAATCTGCGTTTGAGTAATAGGAATCTCCGAGTTTTTTAAATAAATCTACTGATTTATACCCTTTTTCAGCAATCCTTTCATAGGTTTTGAGAACATCTATATAAGCATATTTGTCACTTATTTTATCAGTTACATAAAATTTTGCATCTTGTGCATTTCCTTTAAAAGAAACAAGACTTATTATTGTTATGTAAAAGAATATAAATTTTTTCATAGTCTTAATTTCTAGAAGAATCTTGGAGTTGTAATTTTACCATTATTTTTAAATATTTCATAACGTAAAAATATTTCATGGGAACCGGAATTATAGTTATTCAAATTAGTGGTTTCATGGTCATAACCATATCCTATATACATTCCGTCAGAAACTTGAAATCCAACCATTGCACTTACAGCAGCAGACCATCTATATGCTATACCTACAACAAATTTATCACTGAACATAAAGTTTCCTGATACATCCAATTGAAGCGGTGCGCCTGCAACAACTTTTGTTAATAATGCGGGTTTAAACTTTATAGATTCATTCAAATCAAAGACATAACCTGCCATTAAATAGTAATTAATTTTTTCTTTAAAAATAGCTACTTCATTATCATCATAACGGTTGCTCTCGATGAAATTAGGTATTGAAAACCCTACATAAGCTTTATCAGAATGTAAATAAACACCTGCTCCAATATTAGGCGTAAATTTATTATTGAAATCATGCAGACTAGGATCATCGTCAACAGGATTTAATCGGTTGACATCCAAATTAAAAAAGTTAGCAGTTGCTTTGATTCCAAAAGATAATTTAAAGGTTTCAGAAGTAGGGACGGTGTATGATAAATCAGCTGAAATCGTGTTTTCAGTAGTAGGCCCAATTTTATCATTTATAATCGATACTCCCAAACCTAAATTACTTTCGTTGAGAGGTGTATTGACAGAAGCAGCATTAGTAACTGGAGCACCATCAAGTCCTACCCATTGTGTACGATGTAGCGCAAAAATACTTAAAGCACCTCTTGATCCAGCATAAGCGGGATTAATATTGATTGTGTTATACATGTATTGAGTAAATTGAGCATCTTGTTGCGCATAACTTACAAAGGCTGTAAACATCAAAACGAAAGAAAATAATTTTGTTTTCATAGTAGATATTTATTATTTTAAATTATCTATCGAACTCATTTATAAGAATTCGGCAGGTCGGTTTGATAAATTTCTTTAGGGATAATCATTCTGTAAAATCGGCCTAAAGATATTATTTTTATTAAACCTGAGAACTTTTTTTGTCCTCAGGTATAAGATTAATTATTTTGTTAAGTATAAATATCCGTCTTTTTTATTGGTTATGATTTTTCCATCATTGTCAACAGATGTATAATTTAAAATATAGAAGTAAGTTCCTGTTGGTAAACCAGAAGATTGTTGAACAGTTGATCTACCACCAGAAATTCCATCAAATGAATTACTTGCATTATTATATCCTTTTGTTTCATAAACCAATACACCCCAACGGTTGTAAATCTCTACCGTATTTTCTGGGTAACAAACAGTATCGTCAATATTATCGATTATGAATTTTTCATTAATTCCGTCACCATTTGGAGAGAAGGCATTATGAACTAATACAGTTCCGCAAGCTAATACAATACCACCACAACCAGTATTCACCGTCATTGTAATTCTTATTGTTCTAGGGCAAGTTGCATCATTAATTTTATATTCAAATGTATAATCTCTAACCGAAAGCCCAGCAGCATTAAGAGTACTTCCTTGTAAACCACCTGAATTATTTACATCTACCCAAGTTCCGTTTGTTGGAGTTCCTACCGGTAATAAATCATTTAGATTCGTCGTTGTGATTTCTCCATCATTACAAATTGAACTATTTATTGTTACAACACTATTAGGAATTGTTACATTGATAGTTTGAGTAAACACAGATACATTTCCACAAGCATCAGCTACAGACCATTTTCTTACTACAGAATAAGAATTTTCGGTTCTGTTTATGATGTTTTCAGTAAAAATAGCCGGTGAAACTGTAGAACAATTATCTACAAATACAAGTTCAGGCTTAGCAGGAATTGCATCACAATTCACATTAACAGTTGAACTGAATTGAGTAGCAGTTGTAGGACCAACAGTGTCTACTATATTTATTGTTTGCGTAGCTGTTGAGGCATTTCCACAAGCATCAGTAGCAGTCCAAGTTCTAGTTACAGAATACGAACCAGCACATTGACCGTTTGTGGTTACATCCGCAAAAGTCAAAGTAACAGTTGAACCACAACCGTCAGTTGCAATGGCTTGTGCGAAGACAGGCGTTGCAGGACAAGAGATAGTTGAAGCTGAAGGTAACGCAGCAATAACTGGAGCGGTTGTATCTTGAACGTTTATGGTTTGCGTAGCTGTTGAGGCATTTCCACAAGCATCAGTAGCAGTCCATGTTCTAGTTACAGAATACGAACCAGCACATTGACCGTTTGTGGTTACATCCGCAAAAGTCAAAGTTACAATAGAACCACAACCGTCAGTTGCAATGGCTTGTGCGAAGACAGGCGTTGCAGGACAAGAGATAGTTGAAGCAGAAGGTAACGTAGCAATAACTGGAGCAGTTGTATCTTGAACGTTTATGGTTTGTGAAGCCGAAGCAGCATTTCCACAAGCATCAGTAGCAGTCCATGTTCTAGTTACAGAATACGAACCAGCACATTGACCGTTTGTAGTTACATCAGCGAAAGTCAAAGTAACAGTTGAACCACATCCGTCAGTTGCAATGGCTTGAGTAAATTCAGGCGTTGCAGGACAAGAGATAGTTGATGTTTCCGGTAACGCACCAATAACTGGAGCAGCTGTATCTTGAACGTTTATGGTTTGTGTAGCTGTTGAAGCATTTCCACAATTATCAGTAGCAGTCCATGTTCTAGTTATAGAATACGAACCAGCACATTGACCGTTTGTCGTTGCATCCGCAAAAGTCAAAGTTACAGTTGAACCACATCCGTCAGTTACAATGGCTTGAGTAAATTCAGGTGTTGCAGGACAAGAGATAGTTGATGTTTCCGGTAATGCAGCAATAACTGGAGCAGCAGTATCTTGAACGTTTATGGTTTGCGTAGCTGTAGAGGCATTTCCACAAGCATCAGTAGCAGTCCAAGTTCTAGTTACAGAATAGGAACCAGCACATTGACCGTTAGTAGTTACATCCGCAAAAGTCAAAGTTACAGTAGAACCACATCCGTCAGTTGCAATGGCTTGAGTAAATTGAGGCATTGCAGGACAAGAGATAGTAGATGTTTCCGGTAAAGCAGCAATAACTGGAGCAGCAGTATCTTGAACGTTTATAGTTTGTGTAGCAGTTGAAACATTTCCACAAGCATCAGTAGCAGTCCAAGTTCTAGTTACAGAATACGAACCAGCACATTGACCGTTTGTAGTTACATCAGCGAAAGTCAAAGTTACAGTAGAACCACATCCGTCAGTTGCAATGGCTTGAGTAAATTCAAGAGTTGCAGGACAAGAGATAGTTGATGTTTCCGGTAAAGCAGCAATAACTGGAGCAGCTGTATCTTGAACGTTTATGGTTTGCGTAGCTGTTGAAGCATTTCCACAAGCATCAGTAGCAGTCCAAGTTCTAGTTACAGAATACGAACCAGCACATTGACCGTTTGTAGTTACATCAGCGAAAGTCAAAGTTGCAGTTGAACCACAATTATCAGTTGCAATGGCTTGAGTAAATTCAGGAGTTGCAGGACAAGAGATAGTTGATGTTTCCGGTAAAGCAGCAATAACTGGAGCAGCTGTATCTTGAACGTTTATGGTTTGTGTAGCTGTTGAAGCATTTCCACAAGCATCAGTAGCAGTCCATGTTCTAGTTACAGAATACGAACCAGCACATTGACCGTTTGTAGTTAGATCAGCAAAAGTCAAAGTAACAGTTGAACCACATCCGTCAGTTGCAATAGCTTGAGTAAATTCAGGCGTTGCAGGACAAGAGATAGTTGATGTTTCCGGTAACGCAGCAATAACTGGAGCAGCTGTATCTTGAACGTTTATGGTTTGTGTAGCTGTTGAAGCATTCCCACAAGCATCAGTAGCTGTCCATGTTCTAGTTACAGAATAGGAACCAGCACATTGACCGTTTGTAGTTACATCAGCGAAAGTCAAAGTAACAGTTGAACCACATCCGTCAGTTACAATGGCTTGAGTAAATTCAGGTGTTGCAGGACAAGAGATAGTTATTGTTTCCGGTAATACAGCAATAACTGGAGCAGCTGTATCTTGAACATTTATGGTTTGTGAAGCTGTTGAAGCATTTCCACAAGCATCAGTAGCAGTCCAAGTTCTAGTTACAGAATAGGAACCAGCACATTGACCGTTAGTAGTTACATCCGCAAAAGTCATAGTAACAGTTGAACCACAATTATCAGTTGCAATGGCTTGAGTAAATTCAGGAGTTGCAGGACAAGAGATAGTTGATATTTCAGGTAGTGCGCTGATTACTGGAGCAGTTGTATCAATTACATTAATGATTTGTGAAGTGAAAGAGGAATTGCTACAAGCATCAGTAAATGTCCAAGTTCTTGTAATAACAAATGAGTTAGGACAATCACCTTGAGCAATAACATCAATTCCTTCAGCTGTGATTTCACCATTACAATTATCAATAGCTGTAAGTGTTGTTGATACAGGAACATCTGTAGCACAAGCTACGGTTATCGTTGCAGGAGCTTCAGGAGCTATAGGGGCAGTAGTGTCTTTTACACTAAATGTAGCTGACGTTGTAGAACTATTTCCACATGCATCTTTTACTGTAAATAGTACAGTTACTGCAGTTGAACAATCATTAGAAAGTGTATTAAAATTATTAGACCAAGTTACATCTGAACAATTATCAGATGCAGTTGCTCCTCCGTTATTAGATAACCAATCAGCAATTGCATTTTGATTCCCTTGACTATCACATTCAACAGTTATATTTGAAGCAGCTGTATTAATTATCGGAGCCGTTGTGTCTTGAATCGTAATCACTTGAGTAAATACAGCCGAAGTATTTCCACAATCGTCATTTACCGTCCAAGTGTTGGTGTATGTTCCTGCATTGGCACATTCAGAAGAAGGAACAAACGCACCGCTTACTTTAGTGATATTGGAAACATCCGTATCGCATAAATCAGTAGCAGTAGGGAAAGCAGCTTGAGCCGTTGCCAAAGCTTCAGCATCGCTACATTCTACCGTAGTGTTTAAAGCAGTTTCTTGAGTAGACCAAGTTGGAGCCGTTGTATCTTGAATCGTAATCACTTGAGTAAATACAGCCGAAGTGTTTCCACAATCGTCATTTACCGTCCAAGTGTTGGTGTATGTTCCTGCATTGGCACATTCAGAAGAAGGAACAAACACACCGCTTACTTTAGTGATATTGGAAACATCCGTATCACATAAATCAGCAGCAGCAGGGAAAGCAGCTTGGGCTGTTGCCAAAGCTTCAGCATTGCTACATTCTACCGTAGTGTTTAAAGCAGTTGCTATAGTAGACCAAGTTGGAGCCATTGTATCTTGAATAGTGATTACTTGAGTAAATACAGCCGAAGTGTTTCCACAATCGTCATTCACCGTCCAAGTGTTGGTATAAGTTCCGGCATTGGCACATTCAGAAGAAGGAACAAACGCACCGCTTACTTTAGTGATATTGGAAACATCCGTATCACATAAATCAGCAGCAGCAGGAAAAGCAGCTTGGGCCGTTGCCAAAGCTTCAGCATCGCTACATTCTACAGTAGTGTTTAAAGCTGTTGCTTGAGTAGACCAAGTAGGAGCCGTTGTGTCTTGAATCGTAATCACTTGAGTAAATACAGCCGAAGTGTTTCCACAATCGTCATTTACCGTCCAAGTGTTGGTATAAGTTCCGGCATTGGCACATTCAGAAGAAGGAACAAACACACCGCTTACTTTAGTGATATTGGAAACATCCGTATCACATAAATCAGCAGCAGCAGGGAAAGCAGCTTGGGCTGTTGCCAAAGCTTCAGCATTGCTACATTCTACAGTAGTATCTAAAGCTGTCGCTTGAGTTGACCAAGTTGGAGCCGTTGTATCTTGAATCGTAATCACTTGAGTAAATACAGCCGAAGTGTTTCCACAATCGTCATTTACCGTCCAAGTGTTGGTATAAGTTCCGGCATTGGCACATTCAGAAGAAGGAACAAACGCACCGCTTACTTTAGTGATATTGGAAACATCCGTATCACATAAATCAGTAGCAGCAGGGAAAGCAGCTTGAGCCGTTGTCAAAGCTTCAGCATCGCTACATTCTACTGTAGTGTTTAAAGCAGTTGCTTGAGTAGACCAAGTTGGAGCCGTTGTATCTTGAATAGTGATTACTTGAGTAAATACAGCCGAAATGTTTCCACAATCGTCATTCACCGTCCAAGTGTTGGTATAAGTTCCGGCATTGGCACATTCAGAAGAAGGAACAAACGCACCGCTTACTTTAGTGATATTGGAAACATCCGTATCACATAAATCAGCAGCAGCAGGAAAAGCAGCTTGGGCCGTTGCCAAAGCTTCAGCATCGCTACATTCTACAGTAGTGTTTAAAGCTGTTGCTTGAGTAGACCAAGTAGGAGCCGTTGTGTCTTGAATCGTAATCACTTGAGTAAATACAGCCGAAGTGTTTCCACAATCGTCATTTACCGTCCAAGTGTTGGTATAAGTTCCGGCATTGGCACATTCAGAAGAAGGAACAAACGCACCGCTTACTTTAGTGATATTGGAAACATCCGTATCACATAAATCAGCAGCAGCAGGGAAAGCAGCTTGGGCCGTTGCCAAAGCTACAATATCGCTACATTCTACCGTAGTGTTTAAAGCTGTTGCTAGAGTAGACCAAGTAGGAGCCGTTGTGTCTTGAATCGTAATCACTTGAGTAAATACAGCCGAAGTGTTTCCACAATCGTCATTTACCGTCCAAGTGTTGGTGTATGTTCCTGCATTGGCACATTCAGAAGAAGCAACAAACGCACCGCTTACTTTAGTGATATTGGAAACATCCGTATCACATAAATCAGCAGCAGTAGGGAAAGCAGCTTGAGCCGTTGCCAAAGCTTCAGCATCGCTACATTCTACCGTAGTGTTTAAAGCAGTTGCTAGAGTAGACCAAGTTGGAGCCGTTGTATCTTGAATAGTGATTACTTGAGTAAATACTGCCGAAGTATTTCCACAATCGTCATTTACCGTCCAAGTGTTGGTATAAGTTCCTGCATTTGTACATTCAGAAGAAGCAACAAACGCACCGCTTACTTTAGTGATATTGGAAACATCCGTATCACAATTGTCTTTAGCTATTGGACTTAGAGATTGAGCATTAGCCAAAGCTTCTGGATTATTACATTCGATAGAAGTATTTAAAGCATCTGCACCAGTAATCCAAGTTGGAGAACTAGCATCTATAATTTTGATAGTTTGAGTTGAAGTTGCTTTATTTCCACATGCATCGGTTACAGTCCAAGTTCTAGAGATTACTTTATTTCCTACACAAAGACTAGTAGGTTTCAAACAAACACTTTTAAATTTAACACTACCATTTACAGTAGCTTGTTTTTTTGAATATACAAACCAATCTCCGTTCATAGATCCTGTAAATTCTTCAAAACTAGAAACAAAAGTTGACACTCCAAGAATATTAATCGAAGAAGGAGTTTCTCCATTTGGTATCAAGTTTTGACTAATTCCATCTTGAATAAAATCGTTATTATTCCATTTTGTATAACCTGAACTATTAGGATAAAAAACAGGTAAATATAATTCTTGAGTATTTGACGATTCATCATCACATTCTCCTCCTTCACAATAAGATCCAACTAATTTAATTGCTTGACCACTTGGAGCAACTAAAATAAATTCAGCTCTCCCTTTTCCTTGATTTGTTTCAAATGCCAAACTAATTTTTTCAATATTAGCAGCTGTCAAATTATCAAAACCAGAGATAGTAAAAGGAAAATAATTCCCATTTCCTGCATTTATTTCTTGCTCTTCTGAATTTCCAAAACATTCAGAATCAACATACGTAGCTAATGGATTTGAATCGCAATTATCTTGAATATTAGTTACTGTACCAGTTGAACTTGTACTTGTGTCTGCAAGACAATTTTCATCACTTGAAAGTGTTATGTCTGAAGGGGTTGTAAAAGTTGGAGCCGTATTGTCTTGAACATTTATTTTTTGTGATTTTTTTGAAGAATTACCACATGCATCGGTAGCAGTCCAAGTTCTAATTACAGTGTAGGAACCTGTACATTGACCTTGAGTTATTCGATCTTCATAAGTCAAAGAAAAAATTTCATCAATATTGTCAGTAGCAATTGCTTGTGCAAACTCAGGTATCGCAGGGCAATTTATTGTTGTTTCATTAGGTAATTGACTAATTATTGGTGGAGTACCATCACCATCATTTATAGTTACTGAAGCAGTTTTAGTACATCCATTTGCATCGGTTACAGTAACAGTATAAGTTCCAGCAGCCAATCCTGTAGCAGTAGCCGCATTTTGACTAGGATTAGTATTCCAGTTGTATGTATATCCAGTAGTTCCACCAGCTACGAAAACTGTTGCAGAACCATTTTCTCCACCAAAGCATGTAACATTAGTTTGGTTAATTATTGAAGCAGTTAATGTGTTAGGTTGAGATATGGTTACCGATGTAGTTGCGGTACAGAATCCGTCATTGTTACCGTTAGGCGCAGTTGCCAGAACAGTATAAGTTCCCGGATCATAATTTGCTTTTGGAGCTTCACCGTTAATGGTTATAATAGCACCAACAGATCCCGTAGCAGTAATTGTACCATTAGCTGCACCGTTACAAGTTATGTTAGAAGCAGAAGCAGATACAGTTACGGGTATAGGTTGAGATATGGTTACCGATGTAGTTGCGGTACAGAATCCGTCATTGTTACCGTTAGGCGCAGTTGCCAGAACAGTGTAAGTTCCCGGACCATAAGTTGCTTTTGGAGCTTCACCGTTAATGGTTATAATAGCACCAACAGATCCCGTAGCAGTAATTGTACCATCAACTGCACCGTTACAAGTTACGTTAGAAGCAGAAGCTGTTACAGTTACGGGTATAGGTTGAGATATGGTTACCGATGTAGTTGCGGTACAGAATCCGTCATTGTTACCGTTAGGCGCAGTTGCCAGAACAGTGTAAGTTCCCGGACCATAAGTTGCTTTTGGAGCTTCACCGTTAATGGTTATAATAGCACCAACAGATCCCGTTGCAGTAATTGTACCATTAGCTGCACCGTTACAAGTTACGTTAGAAGCAGAAGCAGATACAGTTACGGGTATAGGTTGAGATATGGTTACCGATGTAGTTGCGGTACAGAATCCGTTATTGTTACCGTTTGGCGCAGTTGCCAGAACAGTGTATGTTCCCGGACCATAAGTTGCTTTTGGAGCTTCACCGTTAATGGTTATAATAGCACCAACAGATCCCGTTGCAGTAATTGTACCATCAGCTGCACCGTTACAAGTTACGTTAGAAGCAGAAGCTGTTACAGTTACGGGTATAGGTTGAGATATGGTTACCGATGTAGTTGCGGTACAGAATCCGTTATTGTTACCGTTTGGCGCAGTTGCCAGAACAGTGTATGTTCCCGGACCATAAGTTGCTTTTGGAGCTTCACCGTTAATGGTTATAATAGCACCAACAGATCCCGTAGCAGTAATTGTACCATTAGCTGCACCGTTACAAGTTACGTTAGAAGCAGAAGCAGATACAGTTACGGGTATAGGTTGAGATATGGTTACCGATGTAGTTGCGGTACAGAATCCGTCATTGTTACCGTTAGGCGCAGTTGCCAGAACAGTGTAAGTTCCCAGACCATAAGTTGCTTTTGGAGCTTCACCGTTAATGGTTATAATAGCACCAACAGATCCCGTTGCAGTAATTGTACCATTAGCTGCACCGTTACAAGTTACGTTAGAAGCAGAAGCAGATACAGTTACGGGTATAGGTTGAGATATGGTTACCGATGTAGTTGCTGTACAGAATCCGTCATTGTTACCGTTAGGCGCAGTTGCCAGAACAGTGTAAGTTCCCGGACCATAAGTTGTTTTTGGTGCTTCACCGTTAATGGTTATAATAGCACCAACAGATCCCGTAGCAGTAATTGTACCATCAGCTGCACCGTTACAAGTTACGTTAGAAGCAGAAGCTGTTACAGTTACGGGTATAGGTTGAGATATGGTTACCGATGTAGTTGCTGTACAGAATCCGTCATTGTTACCGTTAGGCGCAGTTGCCAGTACAGTGTATGTTCCCGGACCATAAGTTGCTTTTGGAGCTTCACCGTTAATGGTTATAATAGCACCAACAGATCCCGTAGCAGTAATTGTACCATCAGCTGCACCGTTACAAGTTACGTTAGAAGCAGAAGCTGTTACAGTTACGGGTATAGGTTGAGATATGGTTACCGATGTAGTTGCTGTACAGAATCCGTCATTGTTACCGTTAGGCGCAGTTGCCAGAACAGTGTAAGTTCCCGGACCATAAGTTGCTTTTGGTGCTTCACCGTTAATGGTTATAATAGCACCAACAGATCCCGTAGCAGTAATTGTACCATCAGCTGCACCGTTACAAGTTACGTTAGAAGCAGAAGCTGTTACAGTTACGGGTATAGGTTGAGATATGGTTACCGATGTAGTTGCGGTACAGAATCCGTCATTGTTACCGTTAGGCGCAGTTGCCAGAACAGTGTATGTTCCCGGACCATAAGTTGCTTTTGGAGCTTCACCGTTAATGGTTATAATAGCACCAACAGATCCCGTAGCAGTAATTGTACCATCAGCTGCACCGTTACAAGTTACGTTAGAAGCAGAAGCTGTTACAGTTACGGGTATAGGTTGAGATATGGTTACCGATGTAGTTGCTGTACAGAATCCGTCATTGTTACCGTTAGGCGCAGTTGCCAGAACAGTGTAAGTTCCCGGACCATAAGTTGCTTTTGGAGCTTCACCGTTAATGGTTATAATAGCACCAACAGATCCCGTTGCAGTAATTGTACCATCAGCTGCACCGTTACAAGTTACGTTAGAAGCAGAAGCTGTTACAGTTACGGGTATAGGTTGAGATATGGTTACCGATGTAGTTGCTGTACAGAATCCGTTATTGTTACCGTTTGGCGCAGTTGCCAGAACAGTGTAAGTTCCCGGACCATAAGTTGCTTTTGGAGCTTCACCGTTAATGGTTATAATAGCACCAACAGATCCCGTAGCAGTAATTGTACCATCAGCTGCACCGTTACAAGTTACGTTAGAAGCAGAAGCTGTTACAGTTACGGGTATAGGTTGAGATATGGTTACCGATGTAGTTGCGGTACAGAATCCGTTATTGTTACCGTTAGGCGCAGTTGCCAGAACAGTGTATGTTCCCGGACCATAAGTTGCTTTTGGAGCTTCACCGTTAATGGTTATAATAGCACCAACAGATCCCGTAGCAGTAATTGTACCATCAGCTGCACCGTTACAAGTTACGTTAGAAGCAGAAGCTGTTACAGTTACGGGTATAGGTTGAGATATGGTTACATTATTACTTTTGGTTGTACAATTGTCAGTTACTGTTAGAGTATAAGTTCCAGCAGGAAGATTATTAACTGTTGCAGTAGACCCTACAATATTGTTAGATGCATTTTTCCATGAATAAAAAACAGCACCAGTAGAATTAGTAATTGTTCCTGCTGTTATAGTTCCTGTGTTAGTTCCAAAACAGTCAACGTTTGTTTTGCTAGATGCTCCTAATGTCAATATAGAAGCTGGTACAATAGATACAGTGGTAGTAGCTAAACATAAATTAGCATCCTTAACTTCAACAGTGTATGTCCCAGCAGCTAAGTTAGTAATTGTTGCGGTAGTTCCTATATTAGCATTTGATGAGTTTTTCCATGAATAAGTATAAGATCCTGTTCCTCCTGAAGGAGCTACAGTTACAGATCCGTCATTTACACCATTGCAAGATACATTTGTAGAAGATCCTATTAAAGTTAGTTCAGTAGGAATTAATATGTTCTTTGTAATTGAATTAAAAATTCCATGAGAATCAGTAATTTTTAAAGATGCCGTATTTCCAGTTAGCGTTGTAAAAGTATGAATTGGGTTTTTTAGATTTGAAGTACCTCCGTCACTAAAAGTCCATACATAAGTATATTGAGGGTTACCACCAAATGTATCGTCTGTAAATTGAACAGTAGTATTATTTCCCACTCTACAAGCTTTATAATTATAATTTACTACTAATGGAGTTGAAACAACAATATTGTTTGGTAACTCACATTGTGCAGAATTATAGGTGCTACAATTATACGATGCTAATTTTACAGAACTACCTCCTGTTCTCCAAACTATTAAAGCTCTATTCAACGATAATCTTTGCCCACAAGTCCATGTAAAAGTATGTATAAGTCTTTGTGCAGGTGAATTAACGGATGCTGGTGGGATATCTCCCAAGTATGCATTTATAGGAATCACTGTATTGTCAATATTCAAGTCGGCAAATAATCTGGCATTATTAGGTGTGTTGTTTGCACTTGAAGTATAATTTAACATCACATTTACTTGCACAGATGGATCCCCAATGTTACAAAATGAATCAGTAAGTGGAGTTCCATCACCAAGAACTAGAGTCAGATATACATTTTTTAATTCAAAATTATTAGATTCGCAATTAAAAAGATCTAAATAATAGTTTGGTGCTGTACCACAATTTCTTAAATCTGGATGATTAGAATCAAATTGCGAATATATGTTACCAACAAACATAAATAAAGTCAGTAAAAGAAGGGTAATTTTTGTTTTCATACAATCAAATTTTTAATTTATTATTACTAAAATTAATTTTGTGGTATTTGATAAATGGAAAATCAATTTTTTATTAAAAAAAAGTAAAAATTTTTTTAATTGAACAATTACAATTTTTATACTTTAAATCAATTTTAATTTCTAAATTTTTAAAAGATTAAAGCTTTCCTTTTTGAGATTAAACAATCTTTTGTTTTAGTAATTATTTTTTATTAAAGCGTTAAAAAACAAAGTTTTACTTTATTAAATTAAAATTACAAAGAATTAATAGTATTGATTTTTTTTCTCTATAACTAACCTAAATACTCGTTTAAATGTACTTTTTTTAAGAAAAATTTAGTTTTTCATTTCAAAAAATTAACAATTGTTTTATTTTTTTAACAAGCAGAGTGGTAATGATTTTTAGAAATTAACTTAATTTTTTTAGGACTTTAATTGCATTGTCTAATTAAGCTTATTACGATTTTATATTTATATATAAAAAAAATAAACCTCGAAAGTCAAACTCCCGAGGTTTATAATTGTTTAATACGATTAACTATTTTAAGGCATAAATAATATTACAACGCTGTAATAATAAATTCGCTTCTTCTGTTTAGTTGATGTTCTTCGTCGGTACAAATTACATCATCAGCACATTTGTTAACCAGTTGAGTTTCACCATATCCTTTACCAGTTAATCTGCTTGCATCAATACCCTTTTTAACTAACCATTTGATGGTTGATGTAGCCCTTCTTTCAGATAGCGCTTCATTGTATTTGAAGGTTTGTCTGCTGTCAGTATGCGAACGGATATCAATTTTCATTGTTGGGTTCTGATTTAATACATCTAATATTTTTTCTAAATCCAGAGCCGCTTCTGGTCTGATGTTGGATTTGTCTAAATCAAAATAAATCATTTTGATACCAAAACATTTACCCAAATCATCACCAACAGCTACTTTGCATATTTCTTTTTCTAAAGCAATAGGTAAATATGTTTTTCCTGTTGTTGCGGCGATCGTTATTTTTTCTTCTTTAGTTGCGTATTCTGGTTTTTCAGCTCTAACATTGTACGTCTTTCCACATTCAACGGTAAAGCTGTACTTTCCTTTCTCATCTGAGGTAGCAGAATTGATAACCTTAAATTGACTATCGTATAAGGTGATTTTTGCATTAGCAAGTACTTCACCTGTTTTTATATCGATGATTTCACCATACAGCAGTTGTTCACAAATCAGCCTTCTTGTTTCCAAAAATTTATAGATGTCATCATAACCTTGACCACCGTCTCTATTGGAAGTAAAAAATCCTCTTCTAGATTTTGTATCGATTAAATAAGCGAAATCATCTTTAGGAGAGTTCACATCAGCACCTACATTTTGAACTTCACTAAAAGTGCCATCGGTATTTATTCGAGACATAAATACATCTAAACCTCCAAGTCCAGGATGTCCATCTGATGCAAAGTAAATTTCATTTTCATTATTGATAAAAGGGAACGTTTCTCTTCCTTCGGTATTAATAGTATTGCCTAAATTCTCAGGGGTTCCAAAAGTCCCATCTTCATTTATCTTTACTTTAAACAAATCAGACTGTCCTAAAGTTCCAGGCATATCAGAGGCAAAATACAATGTTTTTCCATCAGGACTTAATGCAGGATGTGCAGTACTGTAATTATCACTGTCAAAAGGCAGTTCGGTTACATTTGCCCATTTGTCATTCTCTAAAGTGGCTTTGTATATTTTTATTAAAGTAATTTTATTTCCATCTTTTCCTTTTTTACCATCGAGATAGTTGTTTCGTGTAAAGTACATAGTCTTACCGTCACTAGTAAAAGTAGGAGTAGATTCATGAAACTTCGAATTTATAGTTCCATTAAACTTTTTCGCAGCACCCGGTGTCATGTCTTCCCCTAAATCAGCCGTGTACAAGTTTGTAAAATACTGATTGGTCCATTTGTGTTTTCTTTGTCCAAGACTTCCGGTATCTCTAGCTGAAGCAAACACTAATTTATTGGAATACAGTGCAGTTCCATAATCAGAATACATAGAGTTTATCCCAGCATCTTCCACTTTATACCTTCCGGAATTTGCTTTTATAGCTTCTAAATAGTTAGTATTTTTTTTAAAGAGTTTCCCTCTGGTATCGTTACCTGATTTTTGGTTGAATAACTCCATCATCTCATTAGCCTTATCATTTTGTTCTATTGCTCTTAAAGACTGAGCATAACGATAATAATATTCGGGTTCTAAATTGGAGGTATCCATAGTAAATAATTCACCATACCATTTAGCTGCTTTATCTAGTTGAGCATTAAAGTAGTATGCATTGCCTAACTTTTTAAACAGCTCTGCAGATTTATATCCTTTTTCAGCAATCCTTTCATAGGTTTTGATGGCATCTACATAAGCATAGCCGTCATACTTTTTATCGGCAGTAGCCAATTTTGCTTTTTGGGAGTAAATGTTAATAGAAAAAACACTTACTATTGTTATGTAAAGGAGTATATTTTTTTTCATAATAATTGTTTTTAGAAGAATCTTGGAGTTGTAATTTTACCATTATTTTTAAATATTTCATAACGTAAAAAGATTTCATGGGAACCGGAATTATAGTTATTTAAATTTGTGGTTTCATGATCATAACCATATCCTATATACATTCCGTCAGAAACTTGAAATCCAACCATCGCACTTACAGCAGCAGACCATCTATACGCTATACCTACAACAAATTTATCACTGAACATAAAGTTTCCTGATACATCCAATTGAAGCGGGGCACCTGCAACAACTTTTGTTAATAATGCGGGTTTAAATTTTATAGATTCATTCAAATCAAAGACATAACCTGCCATTAAATAGTAATTAATTTTTTCTTTAAAAATAGCTACTTCATTATCATCATAACGGTTGCTTTCGATGAAATTAGGTATTGAAAACCCTACATAAGCTTTATCAGAATGTAAATAAACACCTGCTCCAATATTAGGCGTAAATTTATTATTGAAATCATGCAGACTAGGATCATCGTCAACAGGATTTAATCGGTTGACATCCAAATTAAAAAAGTTAGCAGTTGCTTTGATTCCAAAAGATAATTTAAAGGTTTCAGAAGTAGGGACGGTGTATGATAAATCAGCTGAAATCGTGTTTTCAGTAGTAGGCCCAATTTTATCATTTATAATCGATACTCCCAAACCTAAATTACTTTCGTTGAGAGGTGTATTGACAGAAGCAGCATTAGTAACTGGAGCACCATCAAGTCCTACCCATTGTGTACGATGTAGCGCAAAAATACTTAAAGCACCTCTTGACCCAGCATAAGCGGGATTAATATTGATTGTGTTGTACATGTATTGAGTAAATTGAGCATCTTGTTGCGCATAACTTACAAAGGCTGTAAACATCAAAACGAAAGAAAATAATTTTGTTTTCATAGTAGATATTTATTATTTTAAATTATCTATCGAGCTAATTTATAAGAATTAATTAGATCGGTTTGATGATTTTTTAGAGTTTATTATTTAAGAAATAGGGCTATTTGAATTTTATAATGCCTGAGAACTTTTTGTCCTCAGGCATTAATTTTTTAATTATTTACAATATATAAATATCCATCTTTTTTATTCGTCATGATTTTTCCATCATTGTCAACAGAAGTATAATTCAAAATATAGAAGTAAGTTCCTGTAGGTAAACCGGTAGATTGACTAACGGTTGTTCTACCAAGAGAAGTACCATCGAAAACATTAGTTGTATTATTATATCCTTTAGTTTCATAAACCAAAACTCCCCAACGGTTGTAAATCTCTACAGTATTATCTGGATAACAAACAGTATCATCAATATTATCGATTATGAATTTTTCATTAATTCCGTCTCCATTTGGAGAAATAGCATTATGTACTAATATGGTTCCACAAGCTAATACAATACCACCACAACCAGTATTTACCGTCATGACAACTCTTACCGTTCTAGGGCAAGTAGCATCGTCAATTTTATATTCAAATGTGTAATCTCTAACTGAAAGCCCCGAAGCATTAAAAATGTTTCCTTGTAATCCACCGGAATTATTTACATCTACCCAAGTTCCGTTTGTTGGAGTTCCCATTGGTAACAAATCATTTAGATTCGTCGTTGTGATTTCTCCATCATTACAAATTGAACTGTTTATTGTTACAACACTATTAGGAATTGTTACATTGATAGTTTGAGTAAACACAGATACATTTCCACAAGCATCAGCTACAGACCATTTTCTTACTACAGAATAAGAATTTTCGGTTCTGTTTATGATGTTTTCAGTAAAAATAGCCGGTGAAACTGTAGAACAATTATCTACAAATACAAGTTCAGGCTTAGCAGGAATTGCATCACAATTTACACTAACAATCGCTGTAAAAGCTGTAGTTGTAGTTGGACCAACGTTATCTTGAACACTAATAACTTGAGAAGCAATGGCAGTGTTTCCTGATGAATCAGTTGCGGTCCAAGTTCTAGTTATTGTGTAAGAGCCAATACAATTTCCTTGTACTGTTACATCAACGAATGTTAAGTTTACAGAGCCACAGGTATCTGTTGCCAATGCTTGAGCAAAGTTAGGTGTCAAGCCGCAAGATATTGTTGAAGCTACTGGTAATTGAGCAATAACAGGAGCTGTTGCATCTTGAACATTTATTGTTATCGTAGCGGTATCACAATTAGTCGGATTTAGTTTTTCACATATTTGATATGTTAGTACATATGAACCACTAACTATTCTGCTTTGAACATTAATGTTTCCAAGGTTATCTAATGTGATATTTGGATTTCCTCCAGAAATTACTGTAATGTTAACTTCTTCTGATTTAGCAGGATTACCATTTAAAGTATCATTAGCTAATACATTACCAATTGCACCAAATGAAGAACAATTAATATTTGAATAAGTATCCGCTACAGCATCAATAGCAGGAGCAGCAACCACAATAGTAACGGTAGCCGTATCACAATTGGTAGGGTTCAATACCTGACAAATAGTGTAATCTATTGTATACGTTCCCGCCGGAGTGTTTGGTGCTACGCTAATAGTTCCATCAGGATTTATAGTAAATGGTCCGTTTGGAGTAGAGCTTAATACCACATCCGCACGATTAACAGGCAATCCGTTCAAGGTATCGTTAGTTAAAACATTC
>NZ_JASCRZ010000008.1:0-184830 GCF_030010385.1 Flavobacterium algoritolerans
AACTACATCCTTTATTCGCTTTTACAAGCTTTTCTAAACCTTTTTTTTCATGTTTTCTTAACCTATCCTTTAACTCGCTGAAAACATGATTCTTGAAACACAAAGTTTTTTATGATATTCAAAAGAAAAATCAAAAAACACACCGGATTCTCCTTTTATCTAGACTATACAATATATACGTAGCCATAATCTTTATTCACTTTTTTAATTAACACCCCTAATTACTCCCTATTTCGGATGATTTAAGCAGGATACGACTAACCAAAACCACTCTCCTAGCCCCGATAGCAGTGAAAATCCTTTTCTCTCGTTTCTTTACGAGAGAAAAGATTACAACGAATAGGGGGAAACAGCTCCTAATTATAACACTCCTACTAAACTCATATGCTATAATAACTCTTCTTTTAATTTTTAGACCTATTTATGATAACAAACCTTATATAAATATTGTATGTATTTTTGTAATGGTCTATATTTGCATTCTTAAAATAATAAATGATGATTAAGATTACTTTGCCCGACGGGTCAGTTAAAGAGTTTGCTCCTGGGATTACTCCTATGGATGTTGCCAAGAGCATTAGTGAAGGATTTGCCAGAAATGTTATTTCGGCTTCTTTTGATGGTACAACTGTGGAAACAACAACTCCTTTGACGACGGACGGCAGTCTTATATTATATACTTGGAATGACGAAGGCGGAAAAAAAGCTTTTTGGCATTCTACTTCACACGTAATGGCACAAGTTCTTGAGGAAATGTTTCCTGGTATAAAATTAACTCTTGGACCAGCAATCTCTAATGGCTTTTATTACGATGTAGATTTTGAAGACCAAAAAATCACTGATGCTGACTTTAAAAAAATTGAAGATCGTGTTCTTGAAATTTCAAGAGGCAAGCATGAATTCAAACTACGTCCCGTTTCTAAAGCTGAAGCTTTAGAACTATATAAGGACAACGTTTACAAAACAGAGCTTATTAGCAATCTTGAGGACGGAACAATTACGTTTTGCGATCACGACACGTTTACTGATTTATGTCGTGGTGGCCATATTCCAAATACTGGGATAATCAAAGCGATGAAAATCATGAGCGTTGCAGGAGCATACTGGCGTGGTGACGAGAAAAACAAACAACTGACTCGTGTTTATGGAACTTCATTTCCTAAACAAAAAGATTTAACGGAATACTTAGAATTACTGGAAGAAGCAAAACGTCGAGACCATAGAAAACTAGGAAAAGAACTTGAACTGTTTGCTTTTTCTCAAAAGGTAGGCGCAGGTTTACCATTATGGTTGCCTAAAGGAGCCGCTTTAAGAGACAGACTAGAACAGTTTTTGAAAAAAGCACAGAAAAAAGGCGGATACGAGCAAGTGGTTACACCACATATTGGCCAAAAAGAGTTGTATATAACTTCAGGACATTATGCAAAATATGGTGCAGATAGTTTCCAACCTATAAGCACTCCAGCTGAAGGCGAAGAGTTTTTATTAAAACCTATGAACTGTCCTCATCACTGCGAAATATACAATGTACGTCCTTGGTCATACAAAGATTTACCAAAGCGTTATGCTGAATTTGGTACTGTTTACAGATACGAACAAAGTGGAGAATTACACGGTTTAACTCGTGTAAGAGGGTTTACTCAGGATGACGCGCACATTTTTTGCACTCCTGAACAACTAGACGAAGAGTTTAAGAAAGTAATTGACTTGGTACTATATGTATTTGGTTCATTAGGATTCGAAAACTTTACCGCTCAGATTTCATTGAGAGATAAAGAAAATAGAGATAAGTATATAGGTACTGATGAAAACTGGGAAAAAGCAGAAAATGCAATTATTAATGCTGCAGCCGACAAAGGTTTAAATACTGTAGTAGAATATGGCGAAGCAGCTTTCTATGGTCCAAAATTGGATTTCATGGTCAAAGATGCCTTAGGAAGACAATGGCAATTAGGGACGATACAGGTAGATTACAACTTGCCAGAACGTTTTGACTTGACATACAAAGGATCTGATAACGAATTACACAGACCAGTAATGATCCACAGAGCCCCTTTTGGTTCAATGGAACGATTCATTGCTATTTTATTAGAGCATACTGCAGGAAATTTCCCTCTTTGGCTAATGCCTGAACAAGCTATAATATTGTCTTTGAGCGAGAAATATGAAATATATGCGAAAAAAGTTTTAGATTTGCTAGAAAATCACGAAATTCGCGCCCTCATTGACAACAGAAACGAGACAATCGGGAAGAAAATCAGGGATGCAGAAATGCAAAAAACCCCGTTTATGTTGATTGTAGGAGAGGAAGAAGAGAAAAATGGGACTATTTCTATCCGTCGTCACGGACAAGAAGGAAAAGGGAATATCAGTGTTACGATAGAAGAATTTGCTGCTATTGTCAACGAAGAGATCAATAAAACATTAAAAGTATTTACAGTTTAACTTAAATTATAAAGTCATAGCAATAAGAAGCAACAGAGGTTACCAACCTCGCGTAGAAAAAAAAGATGCACACAGAATAAACAGCCTTATTCGTGGTGTACAAGAAGTGAGACTTGTAGGTGAAAATATAGAACCTGGAGTTTTTAAACTTTCGGAAGCTTTAAGATTAGCTGACCAATTTGAATTGGATTTAGTCGAGATTTCTCCAAATGCTGATCCACCGGTTTGTAAAATCATGGATTACAAGAAATTTGTTTACGAGCAAAAGAAACGTGATAAAATCTTAAAAGCGAAATCTACACAAGTAGTTGTTAAGGAAATTCGTTTTGGACCTCAAACAGATGAGCATGATTACGAATTTAAGAGAAAGAATGCTGAGAAGTTCTTGAAAGAAGGTGCTAAATTGAAAGCATTTGTTTTCTTTAAAGGACGTTCGATTATCTATAAAGATCAAGGGCAAATCTTATTATTAAGATTAGCTACAGATCTTGAAGAATTTGGTAAAGTGGAAGCGATGCCAGTTCTAGAAGGAAAGAGAATGATTATGTTCATTGCTCCAAAGAAAAAGAAATAAGTCTTAAAGTCAAAAGTCTTAAAGTCAAAAGTATTCAACTTTTGACTTTAAGACTTTAAGAACTTTCTGACTAAAGAAGATAAGTAAGTAAGAATAAATTAAAACACTAGGAAAAAATGCCTAAAATGAAAACCAAATCTAGCGCCAAGAAACGTTTCAAAGTTACTGGTTCTGGAAAGATTAAAAGAAAGCATGCTTTTAAAAGTCACATCTTGACTAAAAAGTCTAAAAAACGTAAATTAGCTTTGACACACTCAGCGCTAGTTCACAAAACAGATATGAAAAGCATCAAACAACAATTAAGAATTATCTAAGATCAATTGTTAGTTGTTAATTATTAATTGTTCACTCATGGTCTATAATTTATAATTTACAGTTTATAATTATTTTAAAAAATTCTTTAGGTTAAAACAATTTCAAATAACCTTGGAGTATGGCCATTAAGTGCTTTTGATTAAATTCAAGCCGCCTGCTACAAAAAAACAGTAAAATTATGCCAAGATCGGTAAATTCAGTTGCTAAAAGAGCAAGAAGAAAAAAAATAATGAAGCAAGCCAAAGGTTTCTTTGGTAGACGTAAAAACGTTTGGACAGTTGCTAAGAATGCGGTAGAGAAAGCAATGTGCTACGCTTACCGTGATAGAAAAGTGAATAAAAGAAATTTCCGTGCATTATGGATTCAACGTATCAACGCTGGAGCTAGATTGGAAGGAATGTCTTATTCACAATTCATGGGTAAAGTAAAAGCTAATGGAATCGAATTGAACCGTAAAGTTCTTGCAGATTTAGCTATGAACCACCCAGAAGCTTTCAAAGCAGTACTTAATAAAGTAAAATAAACGTTTTATCAACTCAATTTAGATTACTTACTTATATAGAAACCTCAATCGAAAGATTGGGGTTTTTTTGTTTTCAAAATTTATTCTAATCAAAAAAATACGACTAATATCAAAATTTTATTCTAATTTCGTAAGGATTTTAAGAAAATCAGACGTGATTCCTATCATTTTTCATTAAACCCAAATACTATGACTAAATTGAAATCCACACTGCTTCTTTTTTTAGTGCTTTTATTTATTACAAGTTCTACATTCGCTCAAGAAAAAAGCAATCGTAAGAAGAGAAACAAAAAAGAAGTTGCTGATGTAAAATCTGATAGCATTAAGAAGAAAAAAACTGCTACCGTTTCTATAAATGATAAAATAAAAAGTGCTAAAAAAATTGAAGGCTTGTTTACCATGTATCAGGATACCGTTACTGGAAACATGCAACTTTACATTAAGAAAAACCAACTGGATAAGGAATTTATTTATCAAAGCTATTCCATGAATGGACCAACGGCTTTGTTTTTAAATCAAAGTATGCATCGTGCAACAAGCGTTTTCAACATAAAGAAAGCCAATGACAAAATTGAATTTGGATTAGTAAACACCGCTTTTTATTACGACAAAACAAATGCCGTTAGTAAAACTGCTGGTATTGATATTTCGGAAGCAATTTTTCTGGCTGAGAAAATTGTAGCACAAGACAGTACTGGTTTCTTAATTCTTGCAGATGGGCTTTTCTTGAGTGAAAAATTAGATCCAGTGAAACCTACGATGCCTCCAGGAATACCTCCTGGAGCAATTTTCAACCTGGGTAATTTCAATTCCGCTAAGTCAAAATACCATAGCATCCGATCTTTTCCTAATAACACTGATGTAGTTGTAGATTTAGCTTATGATAATCCAGCACCTCTAAATGGCGGTGGGAATGACATTACTGATGCACGATATGTTCGTGTACGTATGCAACATACGTTTTTAGAAATTCCTGAAAATAATTTCAAATCCAGACAGGATGACCCTCGTATTGGATATTTTGGACAAACTATTAATGACCAAACCAGTATAAAACCAACACCTTATAAAGACATTATCAATCGATGGTATTTGACAAAAAAGGACCCTACGGCAGCTATCAGTGAACCTGTAGAACCCATTGTTTGGTGGGTTGAGAATACAACTCCCGTTGAATATCGTCAAACTATTGTTGAAGCAGGTAATCGTTGGAACCAAGCTTTTGAAAAAGCAGGTTTCAAAAATGCTGTTGTAATGAAAATACAACCAGACTCTTTTGATTGGGATGCAGGTGATGTACGTTATAACGTTATTCGATGGGTTGCTTCTGCTAATCCAAATTATGGTGCAATTGGCCCAAGTTTTGCCAATCCAAGAACAGGGCAAATTTTAGGTTCTGATATTACAGTGGAATGGAGTTCAGGAAGCAGATCTCCAATATATGATGAATTATTTTCGGCGAAAAGCATTCAAAATCAAAATAATCTCAACACCTATTTCCATTCAGATGGACATCTTTGTACCATGGCAAACGAACTAAAAAGTCAGTTTTTGACTGGTGCTACTATAGCAGAAGCTTATGATGAAGATCCAAAAACTATTTTAAAAGTTCATAAAGAATTTTTATACTATTTGATCTTACATGAAATGGGTCATACTTTGGGACTAAATCACAATATGAAAGCGAGTCAAATGTTAAGCCCTTCTGAACTTAATGATACCTCAATTACAGAAAAAATTGGTTTAATTGGTTCAGTAATGGATTATCCTACTATTAATCTTTCATTGGATAGAACAAAACAAGGAAACTATTTTACTACAAAACCAGGACCATACGATCTTTGGGCCATTGAATATGGATACAAGGAATTCGATGAAAAACTGGAAGAGAATGAGTTAAATAAAATTCTTAGTAGAAGTACTGAACCAGGTCATGCTTTTGGTAATGATGCCGATGATATGAGATCGTCTGGAAAGGCGATTGATCCACATGTAATGGTTGAAGACTTAAGTAGTGATGCAATAGGATATGCCGAAGGCCGATTTAAATTAGTCAACACTGTAATGCCTAAACTTAAAGTAAAATATAGTAAAACTGGACAGAATTATGCAGAATTGCGTTCTCGATATAGTATGCTAAATGGGCAAAGAAGAAACATGATTGCTGTGGTAAGCCGCTATGTTGGCGGAGTGTATGTTGACCGAAGTTATGTAGGCCAAAATACAACTGAAAAACCATTCACCCCTGTATCTGAAGCTGAGCAAAAAAGAGCTATTGAGGTATTGAATAAATATGCATTTGCACCAAATGCATTTGACGCTGATGCTTCTTTATATCCGTATTTACAATTGCAAAGACGTGGATTTGGATTTTTCTCTTCTACAGAAGATCCAAAATTAGGTGGTATCTATCTATCAATGCAAACTGATGGAGCGCTTTCACACATTCTCCACCCTACGACATTGCAACGAATTTCTAATACAAGTCTGTATGGCAATACATATTCAGTAGCAGAAGTTATGAATGATTTAGTTAGCGGAATATTCAAAGCTGATTTAGTTGGAAAAGTGAATATGCAAAGACAATACCTTCAAACTTATTTTGTTAAACAAGCTGTAGAAATTTCGGATATAAATTCTTCTAGAAACTCTTATGATGATATTTCGAAAGCTGCCGCAAGACAAACATTGAAAAAAATTAAATCAATGCTGCTTACAGCAACTTCCATAGAAGAAAGTACGCGAGCACATAGAGGCAACCTCATTTTCTTAATCGATAATGCTCTTGCCATAAAATAATTTTTTTAAACAATAAAAAACTCCCATTTAGATTCAAAAAATCAGAATGGGATTTTTTTTATGGGATAACTTAGCTTTAAATAATACTGTATAATTGGTTTTAATGGTTTCCCATATAAAGGATGGAATCCGGGATATGAAAATACTCCTAAAAATTAATCAAAATAATAAAACTAAAGTTTATAAACTATAAATTATTACTTTCGGGGAAAGTTATCTTTATGATGCGTTCCTCGATTTTTATATTCCTATTCTCGATATTTATCTATTCTTGTCAAAATGATTTAAAAAAAGAGTCAGCCTCCAATAAAGGAAATAATATCAGTAAAAATGCTATTCAGGCACGCGAACTATTAGATACAGGCGATAAGTTCTTAGCACTTCAAAAATTTGACAGTGCTTTTCATTACCATAACCGTTCAAAAATACTATATGAATTAGAAAAAGATAGCGCGTCAGTAACCTACAATTTAATTCAAATGGCGCATAGCCAACAAACCTCTGGTGATTATGTTGGAAGTGAAAAAAATTTAATTGAAGCTTTATCCTTTACAGAGCTAAACTCTACTTATAAATCAGCAGCATACAACCTTCTTGGCATTTCTTCAAAAGAACTGTTCAATTATAAAGATGCTTTGTATTACTACAATAAAGCCAAAACTGAAACTAATGATTCGATAGGAAGAATTGCTTTTGAAAATAATATTGCCACGGTTTACATCAAAATGAAAAAATACGACTCTTCTATTAAGATATTAGAATCCATTTTGAAATCATCTTATTTAAACACTAACAATAAAAGAAAAGCCAGAGTTCTAGACAATCTAGGCTATTGTTATTTTAAAACAAAACGTAACTCAGAAGGATTACAATTGATGAGAAAATCACTATTCATCAGAAAAAGCAATACAGATTTCTATGGAAGTATTGAAAGTAATTTACATTTAGCCGAATATTACCAAGGATTAAATCCCAAATATGCTAAAACATACGCCGAAGAAGCCTATATAACTGCTACAAAACTCAACAGTGTAGATGAAAGATTGAGATCATTATCTTTTTTAGTATCCAATAATTCTGAAAAAAGCACTACTAACTATGCTTTATACTACATCCGACTTAATGATAGTATTATAAAAGTTCGTAATAATGCCAGAGATCAGTTTATAAAAATCAAATACGATAGTGATCAAAACAGAGAAGAAAATCTAAATCTAAAAACACAAAAAGCCGAAAATGCACTTCTGTTGGAACAACAAAAAAATAGAAATTTATTATTATACTTAGCCGTTGGAATTATAATCATGATAAGTATTTTTGTCTATAATTATCTGGTAGCCAAAAATAAAAGAGAAAAAATAAAAACCTCTTATAATACCGAAATTCGAATTGCTAAGAAACTTCATGATGAATTAGCTAATGATGTATATCATACTATGGCTTTTGCTGAAACACAGGATTTATCTACCACCCAGAATAAAGAAATATTACTGACCAATCTAGATACTATTTATTCCCGTACACGAAACATATCCCGAGAAAACAGCACCGTAGAAACAGGAACATTATTTGTATCTCATTTAAAAGAAATGATGTCCGGATTCATTACCGATAAAGTGAATGTTTTAACCAATGGAATGGATTCAATTGATTGGTTGGTAGTAGAAAGTAATAAAAAAATCATCATTTACCGTGTTATACAAGAATTGCTTGTCAACATGAAAAAGCACAGTCAATGTAGTTTAGTTGTACTGACTTTGAAACAAAATGGAAACAAATTACAGATAGACTACACAGATAACGGAGTTGGAGCAACATTAGAACAATTAAATTCAAAAAATGGACTTCAAAATATTGAAAACCGTATTCAAGCTATAAAAGGAACAATAACTTTTGATACTAAATCAAATAAAGGATTTAAAGTACAATTTATTATTCCAATGTAATTCTAATTCATTTATTTAATCAAATAGTAACTACCAAAGTATAAACTATACCAGTATTTAAAACACTGATAATAATTTAATTGATGCATCGAAACTGAAAATCCCAGTTCTTCTTCAAAAACTATACTCTAAATTGTATTGAAGATAGTTTCTATATTTTAATTAATTTCTTTATTTTCGAAGAATGATTCTAAAAAAGTTACCCCCAATAGTTTATTTTTTATCATTGTCATTCTTTTTAATACTTCACTCGTGTGAAAAAAAGACGCTAAACAATCCCGAAAAAAAACACAATACAGCTGAAATTGATCGATTAATTAATCTAGGAGACAAATTTTTTGAGAAATCAGAATATGATAGTTCCTACTATTATTTTAATAAAGCTAAATCAGCCTGTAATGAAAAAAAAGATGTTTCTAAAATCATCTATTCAATATCTAATCTAGCAACTATCCAGCAAAATCAAGGAGATTACTCCGGTAGTGAAACTACAGCTATGGAGGCGATTCCTTTTTTAGAAAAAACTACGAATCCCAAATATAAATGGAATATTTATACCATAATTGGTATTAACTATTTATATGCATATGATTATGAAAATGCACTCTACTACTACAATAAAGCATTAAATTTAAAAACTGATGAACTCCGAAAATCAGATACAAAAAACAATATTGCTGTTATATATATGGAAAAGGAAGATTATAATTTAGCAATACGAATTCTACAACCTTTATCTTTAAAAAAAGAAGTAATTAATAATTCCGAAGCCTTTTCCAGAGTAATCGATAATTTAGGTTATTCCTATTTTAAAGTAGGAAATTCAAAAGCACTTGCCTATTTAAATCAATCCTTAGAAATAAAAGTAAAAAAAAAGGATGACTGGGGTTTGATTGGAAGTTATTACCATCTTTCTGAATTTTATCAAAAAAGCAATCCAAATCTAGCCACAGATTATGCTTTAATGACTTATAAAAAAGCAACAAAACTAAAAAACATTGAAGGCCAATTACTCAGTTTAAAATTATTAATTGAACTCAATACAGGAAATAAATCCAAAGAATATTCCCTGAAATACCTCGATATCAATGACAGTATCACTAAAGTAAGACAAAAAGCTAAGAATCAATTTGCTAAAATCAAGTACGACTCCAAGAAAGAAAAAGAGGAGAATCTGAAACTAAAAGCCCAAAAAGTACTTGAATCAGAACATCAGAAAAAGAGAAATTTAATATTATATTTAGTTGTGGGAATAATTACTGTAATAAGTATTTCTATAACCAATCTACTATTAGCCAGAAATAAAAGGGAAAAGATTAAAGCTTCCTATACTACTGAAATTCGAATTGCTAAAAAACTTCACGATGAATTAGCTAATGATGTATATCATACTATGGCATTTGCTGAAACTCAAGATTTATCCACAAAACATAATAAAGAAATATTAATTTCCAATCTAGATACTATTTATTCAAGGACACGAAATATATCCAGAGAAAACAATGCTATGGAAACTGGACCGTTATTTATATCTGATTTGAAAGAAATGATGTCCGGTTTCAATACTCAAGAAGTAAATGTGATAACTAATGGAATGGATTCCATCAATTGGATGGCAATAGATAGTAACAAAAAAATCATCATTTATCGTGTCATCCAAGAATTGCTAGTCAACATGAAAAAACACAGTCAATGCAGTTTAGTTGTTCTAACTTTTAAAAAAATAGGAGATAAATTACAAATAGACTACACTGATAACGGGGTCGGAGCAACTATAGAACAATTAAATTCAAAAAATGGACTTCAAAATGTGGAAAACCGTATTCAGGCCATAAAAGGATTAATTAATTTTGACACTAAATCAAATAAAGGATTTAAAGTGCAATTTATTATTCCAATATAATACTCGATTCTATGTTCCATAAAGTTTTAATAGCCGAAGATTTAGACAGTATTAGTATAGCAGTTGTTCAAGCTCTGGAAGAAATTTCTATCTTAGAAATTCATCATGCCAAATACTGTGATGATGCTTTTTTAAAAATAAAAAAAGCACTTCATGACAATAAGCCCTATGACTTATTAATTAGTGATTTATCATTTAAACCTGACCATCGAGAAAATAGACTAAACTCAGGCGAAGAACTAATTGAGGCAGTAAAAAAAGTACAACCTGATATCAAGACTATAGTATTCTCCATAGAAGAAAAATCTTTTAGAATAAAATCACTATTCAATAACTTGGGAATTAATGCCTATGTATCTAAAGGAAGAGACAGTATTCCTGAGCTAAAGAAAGCGATTCAACGCATTTATAATAATGAAGAAATTAAACCTTCAGCTGAAATATCTCATGCATTAAGAGACAAATCGCTATTTGAAATTGAATCCTATGACATTTCACTTTTAAAATCATTATCTAAAGGTTTGACTCTTGAAGATATTTCATCAGAATTTAAACATTCAGGAATCATCCCAAATGGCAGCAGTAGTCTCGAAAAACGAATTAACAGATTAAAAATATACTTCAAAGCCAGTAATAATGTGCATCTTATTGCTATTACCAAAGATTTAGGTTTAGTTTAAGCTAATTTTTTTCTCCAATAAAAATGGTGCAACAATCAATAAAATCCGTTAAAGAAAATCGCAATTTCAAATCTTAGAAATTGAATATTATTTCTTTTTTTAAAATAATTACCTATTTTACGGTTTCCCGTAAAGAAATGGTTTCTAAAGATATTAGGTTTGGCTAATAAAACTTTAAATCAAATAAAATGGCAGATTTCACGAGAGAAGACTTAGCATTTACTGGATATTCACAAACTATAAATGCTGACGATTATCCTAAAACTATCGAAGTTCTTGATAGGATTTATGTTGATAAAACAGAAGAATTTGAAGTAATTCATTTCTGTAATCAGTTTCTAAAAAAATATAAAGTTCCTCAAACCAAAGCAAGTTTTCAAAAAGCAGAAAGTTTTCTACAACATCCCTCTTTGGAAAACGAAATCTACCGAACACAGTTATTAGATTGGATTGCAACTAATTGGATAAAAATATAATAGTTATTTATTTCAATTTACTAATTGATAATTTCAGAATACTTTATAAACAACTTGAGCATATAGTTTTGTGTTATTTATTTTTAATGGTTACGTGTTCCCGTAAGGAAATCTCTTTTATCAGACTTAATTTTGAGGAGATAAAAAATCCAAATCATTTTCAAAAAATAAGTTTAGATCATGAAGAGAAACAAAACTATATCCATTACGAAAGTACCAGAAAAAAACAAAGAGAATTTAATTACAGATAAATGGGATAAAAAACTGAATGACTATGATAATTATGTCAAAGAATATCTCTTACACTATAAAAAATCGCTCAAAGGGAATACCATGTCATTATCAAAATATCCTTATTTAAAAGTAAAATCTGAGAGCTTAAATAAAAAGTTGAATAAAGGAATAATGAAAAAGTTATTAACGAAAAAACAACTTATAAAGGTTTTTAATATTCGAAAAAAAATTGTGAGTGCATGTTGTAATTAATGTATAATCTTTAAAAATAAATGAAAAAAATTATAGCGCTAGGACTCTTGTTATTCATGACCTTATTCTCTCATACGTCAAAAATACAATCCGAACAAAAAAGGAATATACAAAATAAATATGATGCGAATGAAAAGCAACTAATAATCAATAGAAATGATTATCCATTAAATAAATTTGATGATCCAATAAAATATACCATGGATACTTCTGCTAAACAACGTCCAATAAAACATTTCTCCAGACATAGAAAAGGAAAAATTATTTACATACAAAAACACAAAAAGATCAATACTCTAGTTCTTGAATAAAAACACTTTCTCTTTTTTTATCACGAATAAAGAAAACCATAAAACACTATTTTTTCAAGAATCTAGTTTTAAACAATCAAAAAAGCAAAATTAATGAAGACATCAATTGTTTTAAAATCTAATATATTATTTTCAGTACAAATAGCTATACTTTTTTTAGGTGCTATCTGCATCATTTTTTTAGTATATAAAATTTGGAGAAGACGATAAAATTCAAAAAACTGCCTAGGATTATTTATTTTAAAAGTTGAGATTTGAGAAAAAAATGATTGATAACTAAATTTACAAGTTTCAAAATTTTAAAATTAATTGAAAATTTTTCTCTGTTAAATCAATTTTAATCAGAAAAGTAATAAATACAAAAATCAAAGTAAAACATACTCTTTCATAATTTAACATCTGTTATTACAATTGCTAACAGTTAATTTCGTTATGATTTAACTAAATAACTTTAAAATAAAATTCTCAATAAATTGAAATCTCCCTTTTATCTACTACTATTTCTTATTTCAACCTTTTGTTTCTCACAAACCAAACTCCTTTCTTGGAATATAGAAAACCTTGGGAAATCTAAATCAGATGAAACGATAAACTATATCGCCAATACACTTCGTGATTACGATATCATTGCAATCCAAGAGGTTGTAGCGGGTTATGGCGGTGCTCAAGCAGTAGCGCGATTAGCAGATGAACTCAACCGCAAAGGAGCCAAATGGGATTATGTAATCAGCGACCCAACCAGTAGTAGTGCATACAAAACGGAACGCTATGCTTTTATATGGAAAACGAGCAAATTGAAAAAGATAGGTAGCGCTTGGCTCGAAAAAAAATACCATTTAGAGATTGATAGAGAACCGTATTTTTGCACGTTTCAATATGAAAACAAGCAATTTACTGTCGTTAATTTTCATGCTATCACTAAAAATAGGCAACCTGAAACCGAAATAAAATACTTTAAGTTTTTATCCGATGAATATCCCAACTTGAATTTAATATTTGCTGGTGATTTCAATTGTCCGCAATCGCACACGGTTTTTAATCCTTTGAAAAAAATGGGGTATCAATCTATTTTAGTCAACCAAAAAACCTCTTTGAAACAAGAATGTAAAAATGGTAAATGTCTAGCATCTGAATTTGACAATATGTACTACAGAACTTCAAAAATCAATACTATAAATTCAGGAATTATCCCTTTTCATAAAAACTTTAATTCATTAAAAGAAGCTAGAATAATATCAGATCATATCCCTATTTGGTTTGAATTTTCTTTGAATTAAATTAATCGAAAACTTCAAAATTATCTCCGTCAAAACTGGCAAAAACCATACTGGGATGTGAATCGTGATGAAAAATATTTCCCTGATTATCGATAGCAATTGCACCAGCAAAACCATCATAAGGCTTTAATTCATTGAATGTTTTAGTAAAGGCATCTTGCAATGTAAAACCATCAGTAACACGAGTCACGATTTTGGTAGCGGTGGCATTACTCACAATATCCTCTCCTACTCCTGTCAAGCTCACTCCACAAAATGCATTGGCATAATTTCCCGCTACTGTAGCCGAATCTGAAATGCGTCCCGGAATTTCAAAACCTTTACCTCCTGTGGAAGTAGCAACAGCAATTTTTCCATTAGTATCCAAAGCTACACAACCCACAGTTCCGGTTCCTAGTGATTTTAGCTTTGCTTCATATTCAACTCGACGTTGTGGAATCTCAGTTGAAAAAGCTTCAAAACCATTCTCTCTTGCAAAATTCGTTGCTCCGCTTCCACCTAAAACCCTATCGTCATAACTCATCAATATTTGAGCAACCTGAACTGGATTTTTAACTTCTTCAATATTGATAACACCACTCATTTTCTGAGTTTCTCCATCCATAACAGCAGCGCTCATCCTGATTTTTCCGTCACTTTGAATTTGGGAACCAATTCCCGCATTAAACAATTCATCGTCTTCCAAAAGTGACACTGCATAAACAACCGTTTCCAAAGCCGAATGTGTTTTTAAAAAATCGTACGAATCTTTTACAATTCGCTCTAATGCATTTTGTTTGGCAACTTTTGTTTCGTGATTGGTAGATGATTCCGAAAAAAAACCTCCGTGTATAATTAGTTTCATAATGTATCGGGTGCAGCTTCCAGATTTCGACAGTTATCTAAATACTGAAAGGCTTTCTTATTTATACGTAGTGTGAAGATTGAATGTGCATTTTATGCGTTTCGAGATTGTAAGTGTCAAATTTACTCATAACGTGCGTTACCAAATGTGAGATTGATATCGGCTGACCTAATTCAACTTTTGTCAAATTAGTGTCTTTTATTTCACGGCCATCCACCAAAATAACTAACCCGGAACCTATAGCTTCCATTTGGGTATTATTGGTAATTAACAAACCAGTATCTTCTCCAAGTCCTATTCCCAATACTCTTGGATTACCAACAACTGCTTGAAAAAGCCTGCCAATTCTCCCGCGTTGTACAAAATGGGTATCGATAATAACACCATCAATTAAGCCTAATCCACTTGAAATTTTCACTTCTCCTTTCAATAAAGCTTCAGAACTGCTGCCTTGATAAATCATATTATTAGATGCCGCAGCTGCCCCAGCCGAAGTTCCTGCATAAATAAACTCTTCATTATGGTATTTATCCAGTAAAATATCATGAAATGGTGTTCCGCCAAGAATGGAAGTCAATCGCAATTGATCGCCTCCAGTAAACATAACAATATCTGCAGCTTTTAGTCGGGCTAAAACTTCCGCATCAGCTGCTTGTTCCCGTCTTTCTATAGTAAGTATATCTACATTTTTAGCATTCAAATATTCAAATGCCTTAACATATTCTGGACCTATTTCGCGCGGAATGATTGAAGCGGTTGTAATGACTTCTATTCGTGAATTCTCTTTGTGTTTTGACTCGTTTAATATCCTTTTTAAAATGCCTGCTTCAAAAAAGTTTAAATTGCTAGTTGCATTTTTATCTAAATCAGTTTCAGTAAAACTTCCTTTATCTACCGCACCTCCTATTATTATTAGTTTTCCTAGTATATTCATTTTGTAAAAATAACCAAAAAGATAAAAGAAGCCATTGAACTAGGCTTTTTTTTTAAATTATCACAAACTCAATATTTATTGTTTATTTTTAAGGTAATAAATTTTGATTCCTATTTTTAAAAAACTACTTTAGTTGGATTCTATACTTTTTTTTTAAAAAAATACCGTCTCAAATCAGCTCTTTTCCTAAGTTAGAATCTATTTCATTTAAAATTAAGTCATTACATATCCATTTTTTAGTTCAAAAATAATCTTTCCGTTTTATGAAAATAATTAAAGTACAAGCACTTCGTGGCCCCAATATTTGGAGTATCCAAAGAAAAAAATTAATCCAAATGCGATTGGATTTGGAAGAAATGGAACAGTTTCCTACCAATAAAATAGACGGATTTAGAGAACGTATCGAAACTATGTTTCCTACGATGATTGAGCACCGTTGTTCCGAAGGGTGTCGTGGTGGATTTTTTTCCAGAGTAGAACGAGGCACTTGGATGGGACATGTTATTGAGCATATTGCTCTTGAAATTCAGTCTTTAGCTGGCATGGAAACTGGTTTTGGAAGGACTCGTGAAACCAAAACTCCCGGAACCTATAATGTAGTCTTTAGTTATACCGAAGAAAATGTGGGGCTTTTTGCTGCAGAATCTTCTGTTGCCATTGCTGAAGCATTAATTGCCGGAACAGATTATGATTTGAATGCCGACTTACAGAAAATGCGTGAAATACGCGAACGTGTTAGACTAGGACCAAGTACCGGAAGTATTGTAGAAGAAGCCGTTTCCAGAAATATTCCTTGGATACGATTAGGAACAAATTCTTTGGTTCAATTAGGATATGGAATTAACCAAATGCGTTTTCAGGCAACAATTACCTGTAAAACAAGTAGTATTGCGGTTGATATTGCCTGCAATAAAGAGCTTACCAAAAAAATGTTGGACATGGCATCCATTCCTGTTGCCAGCGGAAGTATTTGTGTAGACGAAGATGACTTGGCTGAGACCATAAAAAAAATTGGTTATCCAATCGTGTTAAAACCATTGGATGGAAACCACGGAAAAGGTGCTTCAATCAATGTTACTAATTGGGAAGATGCAGTTTCAGGATTGGCTTTCGCCAAAGAATACAGCAAACGAATCATTGTTGAGAAATTCATTACTGGCTTCGACTTTAGAATATTGGTAATTGATAATAAATTAGTTGCTGCTGCAAAACGAGTTCCTGCTCATGTAATTGGAAACGGAAAGGATACCATTCAGCAATTAATTGAAACTACGAATCTAGATCCAAGAAGAGGTTACGGTCATGAAAATGTACTGACACAAATTGATGTCGATAGAGATACCGAAGATTTATTGGAAAAACTAGGCTACACATTAGAAACCATTCCTAGAATTGGTGAAATTGTATTCTTAAAATCTACAGCAAATTTAAGCACTGGCGGAACTTCTGTGGATGTTACCGATATGATGCACCCTGAAAATATATTTCTTGCCGAAAGAATTTCAAGAGTAATTGGACTCGATGTGTGTGGAGTTGATATAATGGCAGAGAATTTAACCCAACCGTTAAAAGAAAATGGCGGTGTAATTCTCGAAGTCAATGCGGCTCCTGGATTTAGAATGCACCTTGCTCCTTCTGAAGGATTGCCAAGAAACGTTGCATCGCCCGTAATTGATATGTTATACCCACCGGGAAAATCCTGTCGCATTCCTATAATTGCTGTTACAGGAACCAATGGAAAAACGACCACCACCCGACTTTTGGCTCATATTGTAAAAAATAATGGATTCAAAGTAGGATTCACCACATCGGATGGGATTTATATTCAAAACCACATGATGGAAAAAGGTGATACTACCGGGCCTATCAGTGCTGAATATGTTTTGAGAGATCCAACTGTGGAATTTGCCGTTTTAGAAACCGCTCGAGGAGGAATCCTTCGTTCCGGTTTGGGTTTTAGCAGTTGTGATATTGGAATTATTACTAACATTCAAGAAGATCATTTAGGTTTAAGTGACATTCATACGTTAGATGATTTGGCAAGAGTAAAAGCTACGGTTGTCAAAAGCATCAAGAAAAATGGTTGGGCAGTTTTGAATGGAGACGATGAACATTGTGTAAAAATAGGTCAAGATTTGAATTGCAATGTCGCTTATTTTAGTTTGAGCGAAGACAGTGATTTTATCAAAAAACTTTCTGCCGAGGGTAAAACAGTTGCTGTATATGAAAATGGATACATTACCATCAAAAAAGGAGAATGGAAAATCCGAATCGAACGCGCCACTCACGTTCCATTAACATTAGGCGGAAAAGCAAAATTCATGATTGCAAATGTCCTTGCGGCCACTTTAGCGAGTTATTTGTGGGGATTTAAAACCGAAGACATCAGCCTATCATTACAAACTTTTATTCCAAGTGCTGCACAAACTCCGGGTCGTATGAATATATTTGAGTTCAAAAAATTCAAAGTATTGATTGACTTTGCACACAATGCTTCCGGTTATAAAGGTGTCGAAGAATATTTACAAAGTGTTGAAGCTACCAAAAAAATTGGAATTATTGCCGGTGTGGGTGACAGACGTGATGAAGACATTAGAGATTGCGCAACTATTGCAGCCCGAATGTTTGACCATATTATCATTCGCCAAGAAAAATACCTAAGAGGAAGAACCGAAGATGAAATCATTAATTTAATCCTTGACGGTATAAAAACATCCGGTAAAACAGTAACCTATGAAATTATCCCTAAGGAAACTGAAGCCATAAAACACGCCATAAATTGTGCCGAAGAAGGAAGTTTCATCACCGCATTAAGTGATGTAGTGACTAATGCCATTGATATTGTACAAGAATATTTAGACAAAGAAAACGAACACGGAATCGTGTAATTTTTTCAGGAGCTAATCCTGCTGTCCGTTATATCTTTCTCTGCCTAAAAAGGCAAAGAAAGGATGTCACTGCCATCAGGGCTAAAAATACAAAAGCCAATCGATTACGATTGGCTTTTATTTTATACTACGTTTTCAGTTTTTTCTTTCTCGCTGCAGGAAACAATACATTATTCAGAATCAAACGATACCCCGGCGAATTTGGATGCAGATCCAGAACCGTTGGTGGATCGCCCACTTGGTGCTGAAAATCTTCTGGGTCATGACCACCATAAAATGTGAACATTCCCTTCCCTTTCTGACCATGAATGTAACGTGCTTCACCATTAACCTCGCAAGTACCCATCACCAAAATATTCGATTTAATTAAAGGAATATCAAATGCGGTGGTTTGCCCCATGAACCCTTTTACGAGTTGGGTATGATTTTGACAAAGCATACTAGGAATTGGATCCCATTTTGCCGAAAATTCCATTAATGTAAAATAATCTTTCTCCATAGGAACTCTTCGTTTCGAAGTCATATCAATATCTGAAAATTCATATTGTTCTGGTCTTCTTTCTAAAGTAAAATCTTTGAAAGCAAATGAATTACTGTAATTCATTTTTGATTGGTAATTTCCTTCACTCGGGTCTCCATCAAACATGGTTTCACAAATATCAACACCATCCGCTGTCAAAGCAATATCAAAACTATCCGTTGCAGAACACATGGCAAACATAAACCCACCACCTATGACAAAATCCCTGATTTTTTTAGCAACAGCTCCTTTTTCTTGAGACACTTTAGGAAATCCTAATTTACTTGCCAGTGTTTCTGAATCTTTCTTTTGCTCGATATACCAAGGTGCATTTTTATAAGCGCCATAAAACTTACCATATTGTCCCGTAAAATCCTCATGATGCAAGTGTAGCCAATCATATAGCAACAATTGATCACTCAAAACTTCTTCATCATAAATTGGGGTAAAAGGAATTTCGGCATAAGTCAGTACCATCGTAACTGCATCGTCCCAAGGTTGTTTTCCTTTTGGGGTATAAACAGCAATTTTAGGTGCTTTTTCCAGTACAACAGATTCCATATTTTGGGAAGGACTGGATATTTCATTCAGTATTGCCAATTCATCACCATCGGAAATAACCTCAAAACTCACTCCCCTAATTTGACATTCTTTTCGAATTTCCTCCGCATCAGGTAATAAAAAAGAGCCTCCTCGATAGTTAAGCAACCAACTGGCTTTATAATTTTTATCCAAACACCAGTATGTAATTCCGTATGCTTTTAGATGATTCTGTTGACTCGTTTCATCCATTGGCAACAAAATAAAAGAAGCTTTTGCTGTTATACTCAGCAAAAAAATAAGAATATATAGAAATGGTTTCGACATCGATTTTTCAGTTTTATACCTCAAAGATAGAAAGTAAGCTATTCAAATTCATGAAATTTAACGATTAAATCTATTCTAAAAATAAGTTTATAGACAAAACACGTAAAAATACGCATAGCCAAACAATTTCCTATTCCTAAATTCGCAGATATCCTATAATCAATGAAGATGAAAAATTTAACAATGAATCCAACCGAAAAAAATAGACCTGTCACTATTAAGAATCTTATAAAAAATGTTGCAATAGTATTTTTAATAATACTTATCATTACCTTCTATGTCTTGTGTTATCATCTTATTTTTAATTAATATTCCTGAAAAGCTATAAATACAATACCAATTATTGTGAAAAATTATTACACAACTTTATCTGAAGAGATTCTCTCTGTTGCAAAATCAGGGAAAGATACTATAGCATTGCGAAGACAACTTTTTTACATCAGAAAAGTAAAACTTGAAAAAAGTTTAAATACAGATGATTTGAAAAAAACTTTTTGGATAAATATTTATAATGCTTTTTACCTCATCAACTTAACAGAAGCTAAACAAGGAAAAGAAATTTTTAATCTGAAAAGAATCAAAATTGCACGTGCAGTATTTTCACTAAATGATATTGAGCATGGTATTTTAAGAAAATACAAATTTAAAATTGGTTTTGGATATATTACAAATCCATTCTACTCTCATTTTATAAAAACCTTAGCTGTAAGCAAAGTCGATTACAGAATTCATTTTGCACTGAGAAGTATCTGTTTAGAGAAAAAAACTATTGATTATTTCGATTATGAAGAAATTGATAAACAACTGACTATAGTTACCAAAGATTTTATTCATTTGGAAACTGAATTTGACAACGAGTCTAAAATAATTAGAGCTTCTGATTTTTTATTGTCATATTTGAGAGATTTTGGTGGGAAAAATTCCGTAAAACAATTATTGGAAACAATTTTCGAAAGAGATTTAAAGGAATACAAACTCCGATTTAAAACCTAGAAAAGAGCAGGAAATTTACTGAGAATTTCTTGAATCAGACATTCAAAAAAAGAAATCAACTTGGTCATTTCTTATAAAGAACTAATCATTCAGCAACATCAAATCATTCTGAACTGCATAAACCACTAGTCCTGCAATGTTTCTGGATTCGGTTTTTAGCAACAAATTATTTCTATGCCCTTCTACAGTTCTTGGACTTATAAAAAGTTGTTCAGCAATTTCCACTGTACTTTTTTGAAAGCAAATAAGTTTGAGTACTTCAATCTCACGTGGACTAAGAAAGTTGTTATCAAAATTACTTTTTGTCTTCTTATTTGTCAGTACATCGGCCTGAATTATTTTCATCACATAATCCGTATAATAAAATCCCTTTGAGGCGACTTCTTTAATTGTAGTCAGTAATTCTTGTGGTGTTGTATTCTTTATAAGATACGAAACAGCTCCTACATCAATCATATTAGCAATAAAAGATTTTGAATCATAACTGGTAAGCGCAATGATTTTAAGTTCCGGAAATTCCTTTCTAATAATCTTAGTTGCCTCGACTCCATTTATTATTGGCATTTTTAAATCCATAATGATTATATCAGGGTGATTATTTTTATTGTTTTGGAGAAAAGAAATCAATTCATCTCCATTAGAAGCTTCAAAAATAATCTCAATATTTGTTTCGCGTCCCAATAAAAAAGAGATTCCTTTTCTAAAAAGAATCTCATCATCAACTACTATTATTCTTATAGTTTCATTCATTACTTAAAAATTAAAAACTACTGAGATACCTTTGTTTATCGATGATTCCAAGATCATTTTACTGTTTAAAAAAGCGATTCTACTTTCTATATTTTTCATACCCAAACCTTTCTGATTTTCATTGTTTTTGATTTCAAAACCAATTCCGTCATCCGTGTAAAAACACCAATTCTTTTCATTCTTATTTTCAAAAACAATCGAAATAAAGGATGCTTTTCCATGACGCAGCGAATTATTCATCAGCTCTTGTAGAATTCTAAATACATGTAAATGTTTATCATTGTCAGTAATATCAAACGCCGTTTTATTCTCATAATTTACTTTTACGGCTTTGGAACTACTGAATTCCAAACATAATTCCTCAACACCTGCATGAAGCCCAAATTTATCTAAAACGGGAGGCAGCAGGCCGTGTGCAATTTTCCTTGAATTATCTAGTGCTTTGGTCGTAAGACTAATGATATTGGTTGTAATTTCAACCACCTCATTTTCAGTTAAATTAGAAGTGGTAAGCAAATGACTGTTCAAAGAAACTATGTTCAATTTAGAACTAATATCGTCATGCAAATCTTGAGCAATGCGCTTACGCTCCTCTTCCTGAGTAATAATCACAGCACTTAAAAGTTCTTTCTGATACTGAATTTCTAAGTCTTTTTTTTCTAATTCCTTTTGAATAATTTTCTTTCTTGAAAAATAGAAAAATAAGACTAAAACCAATCCCATTAAGAGAAAAGCGACACAACTATATATTATGATTTCAATTATTTCACTTTCTTGTAGTGTGTTTACTTTCATAAAGCAGTATCAATTGACTTTTTAGAAAAATTTTTTTTCCATTCTATCAGTATAAACAGTTGATAAATAATGTACAAAAAGCTATTCAAAATCCAGGGTATTTTATTTATTTTAGGACTTAAAGAGGTCATTAGATTTCCAACCAAAAACAAAATAGTACTGCCAAATAAATAAATCAGAATTCCCATATTAATGTAATAGAATTCTTTTTTTTCATTCAACAGATTATAAAAATGAAAACTCGCAAACACAATCAATAAAAAAGAAGTGATTACAATTTCAAATAAATTGAACTTAAAAAATAAAGTGTTATCATTAACAAATTGAATCCCCAAAAACAACAATCCTGAAATTAAGCCTCCTTTTACAATCTTCTTTTGTAAATCTACTTTCTTCAATATGGTTAAGTAAAAAATACTCAAGGCCACAAACTGTCCAATAAAATAAAAGTGCGAAAGAAATAAATTGTTTCTTTTTTGTTGAATTAAAATTTCAGCCAAAATTTGGACGACAAAAACCAATCCTAAATACAAAGTAAATATTTTATAAGCTTTTCCTTGATCGGAAAATCTTATAAAAAAAAGGAGTAAATTCAATAATAATATCAAATATCCTATGTATGCTAATATTTGATTCATTAAATATTAAGTTAATAAAGGACTTGAAGGGTCGCAGTCAGTTGGACAAGGTCTTGTAAAATCATAAATATCATCTTGCTCGGCTGAAGCATTCCCAACCCCAACAGTGATCATATCTACATAAATTTTAGTTACAGGATCATATTTTGTACCTACGATCATTAATTTTTCAATATTATTATCATCTACCCCAATGTAAGCTCTAACGGCATCAACGCCCTCAGCTAATACTTCGAGTAAATCTACTTTTGGAATCAAAAAAGCATTAATAGTATGATGTTTGTTGTAACCGCCTTCTTTTTTAGACCAGCGTTTGGCCCATCTTTGTGCAGTTTTTAGAGGAATTGCATTTACAGTTTTTGTTTGTTTATGGTTTTCAGGAATAGTTTCTTGTGACATGGGCTTTAGGTTTTAGTCAACTATATTTTTAAAATTAAAAATCTTTAGCAAGCTACTACTTTTTATTGTTTTAACAAAATACATCCCATCTATTGCAAAATTAAAAAACCTGAATCAGATAAATGATTGAGGCTTTTTAATTATATATTTTAAAAATAATATTTTACTTGTTTCATTTTCTAAAACGGAACATCACTATCATCATCTAAATCATTCAAATTACTTCCAAAAGCTTCATTAGCTGAAGGAAGATTTTTAGTTATAAAAGGATTATCTTCTTGGTTCATACTCGATGGTAAATCATCATAGCCACCACTAAAATCTTCCAGATTATCAAACTTCCCTAAATGTCCAATAAACTTCAATCGAACGTTTTCTATACTACCATTACGGTGTTTTGCAATCATTATTTCCGCCTGACCTGCAGTTGGTGAAGCTTCATCATCATCCCACTCATCAATTTTGTAATATTCAGGGCGGTATAGAAACGATACAATATCAGCATCTTGCTCAATCGCCCCAGATTCACGAAGGTCAGAAAGTAAAGGTCTTTTACTAGAACCACGGGTTTCTACCGCACGCGATAATTGAGAAAGCGCAATAACCGGAACATTTAATTCCTTTGCCAATGCTTTTAAGTTTCGGGAAATCGTAGAAATCTCCTGCTCTCTATTTCCTCCACCTTTTCCGTTTCCACCTGCTGTCATCAATTGCAAATAATCGACAATAATAATTCGGATACCGTGCTGTGAAACCAAACGTCTTGCTTTAGCCCTCAAATCGAAAATAGACAAGGAAGGCGTATCATCAATAAACAAAGGTGCTTTTTCTAAATTTTTAACTTTAGTACTCAGTTGTTCCCATTCGTGTTTTTCCAGTTTTCCAGTACGCAATTTCTCCGATGACAAACCAGTCTCAGAGGAAATCAAACGGGTAATCAACTGAACAGATGCCATCTCAAGAGAAAACAAAGCAACTGGCATTCCAAAATCAATCGCCATATTTCGTGCCATCGATAATACAAATGCGGTCTTACCCATCGCTGGCCTCGCTGCAATAATAATTAAATCACTAGGTTGCCAGCCTGAGGTAATCTTATCTAATTTATCGAAACCTGTTGCAACCCCACTCAATCCTTCCTGACCTGCAATTTCCTCGATTCTTTTCTTGGCTTGCAATACTAAACTTTGGGCAGTTTCAGAACTACGTTTAATATTCCCTTGTGTTACTTCGTATAATTTAGATTCAGCTCTGTCCAATAAATCAAAAACATCTGTTGTTTCATCATAGGATTCTTCGATGATTTCTGAAGATATTCGAATCAAACTACGCTGAATAAATTTTTGTAAAATGATTCTGGAGTGAAATTCTATGTGTGCCGAAGAGGAAATCTTCTGCGTTAGTTGAATTAAGTAAAAATCACCGCCTGCTAGATCTAATTTTGCATTTTTCTTAAGCTGGGCTGAAACGGTTAATAAGTCAATAGGCTGTGTTTCTGTAAACAGCTGAACGATAGCCTCAAAAATATGTTTGTGTGCATCTTTGTAAAAAGCATCAGGCTGTAAAATGTCAATCACATCATCAACCCCTTTTTTATCAATCATCATGGCACCCAGCACCGCCTCTTCTAAATCGAGAACCTGAGGAGGCAATTTCCCTTTTTCTAAGCTTATAATTGTTGTTTTATCCACCTTTACAGGGTTTATATTTCTGAAGTTTTCCATAGAGCGAAAGTAGCAAAAATTAAAAAATTATTGTCATTGAGTTGTTACAAATAATTGTTTATAAGTAACTATTTTTTGTTTATAACCAAAAAAAAATCCGAAACGGTAAGGCTTCGGATTAAAGATTAATTTGTAAGATTTTACTCTTTATATTCGCCCATTTTACAGTATTTATCCATTCTTTGGGCTATTAATTCTTCTGTTGATAAGTCTTTCAATTCATTAAATCCTTTCATGATATATTGCTCCACTGTTTTGAAAGCAGTCTCTCTATCATAGTGTGCTCCACCTAAAGGTTCCGGAATGATATCATCCACTAATTTTTGTTTTTTCATGTCAGCAGAAGTCAATTTTAATGCTTCGGCAGCTTGTTCTTTGTATTCCCAGCTTTTCCATAAAATAGACGAACAAGATTCTGGTGAAATAACAGAATACCACGTGTTTTCCATCATGTACACTTTGTCACCCACACCTATTCCTAATGCTCCTCCAGAAGCTCCTTCACCAACAATTACTGTGATAATAGGTACTTTAAGACGAATCATTTCAAATATGTTTCTGGCAATAGCTTCACCTTGTCCACGTTCCTCTGCTTCCAATCCCGGATAAGCTCCCGGAGTGTCAATCAAAGTCAAAACAGGAATACCGAATTTCTCTGCCATTTTCATCAATCGCAATGCTTTTCTATATCCTTCAGGATTTGCCATACCGAAATTACGGAACTGACGTGTCTTAGTGTTAAATCCTTTTTGTTGACCAACAATCATAAATGACTGTCCATCAATTTTACCTAAACCGCCAATCATGGCTTTGTCATCTTTAAAACCTCTGTCGCCAAAAAGCTCCAAGAAAGTATCACCGCATAAAGCACGCACGTGATCCATTGTATAAGGACGACTTGGGTGCCTAGATAGTTGGACACGTTGCCAAGCTGTCAAGTTTTTATAAATATGTCTTTTAGTCTCTTCTAACTTTTTGTTGATTTGTTTGCAAGTATTCGTTACATCAACATCCGATTCTTGACCAATAATAAGACATTTGTCTAACTGTTCTTCTAGTTCTTTTATTGGAAGCTCAAAATCTAAATATTCCATAGGATTTTTGCGTTTTTGTTTTTATTTGGAACCGCAAATATAAAATTTTAAATCGTTCAAAAAGGTAAATTTTATATTTATGTGTAAAAGTTTGCTTCTCAAAACGTTGAGAAAGTTATTATTATTTGTCCTTTTGATAGTGTTTTATAACCCCGTTCAGGATTACGGTGATTACAATTATTAATGCTCCGATGTAAAATTCAAAGCTCATTTTCTCTTTTCCGCCAAGGATAAAATAGGCCAAAACAATCCCGTAAACCGGCTCTAAATTTGTAGTCAGCATTACAGTGTAGGGCGTTAGTTTTCGCATTACTTTTACAGAAGCGGTAAACGCATAAGCCGTACAAATAGAAGCCAAAATCAGTATTAAAACCCAATTATTAGCTGTCAGTATAAAGAAGTCCGCAGTGAATTTTTGTTGGAACAAAAAGTAAATCGTAATAAAGAAAACACCTGCCAGAAATTCGTAAAAAGCAATTACTGGAGGTTCGTGTTTTTCTATCAATTTTCCATTCATCAGCGTAAACAAAACACCTAATATGATCGATGCCAAGGCATATAGCATTCCATCCAAATAGTTAATTTCGACTTTCATAATCAATGCCAGACCAGCAATAATAATAAGACCAAAAAACACTTCGTACCACAATACTTTTCGACCATAAAAAACAGGCTCTAAAATGGAAGCAAAAAACGCTCCCAGCGAAAAAACGGATAGTGTAATGGATACATTAGAAACATGAATCGCTTTGAAGAAAAAAATCCAATGCAAAGCAATCAGCAATCCCACAAAAATCAATTTCAAGAAGGATTTTAAAGGGATTTTAAATGATATCTTTTTGAATGCAATAAACAAAGCTAAAAACAGCCCTGCAAAAAACATGCGATACCAAACTAAAGCATCGGCCGTAATAGTGATTAAAGCTCCTAAAATGGCGGTAAAACCCCATATAAAAACTATTAAATGAAGATTTAAGTAACTCTTTAATTTATCGTTTTGCATTACGTAACAAATAAATGGCTAAAATTCCAAAAGCAATATTAGGCAACCAAACGGCTAACATGGGTGGAATACTCGATTTTTCGGCCAATACGCCAAAGATTTTATCAAAAAATACAAAGGCAAAAGCCAATGCAATTCCTATGGCTAAATTAGTTCCCATTCCTCCTCTTCGCTTCATGGCGGAAACGGCAACAGCAATAATGGTAAGAATAAATGCCGATACCGGAACACTATATTTTTTATACAAAACCACTAAATACACATTGATATTAGAGGAACCTCTTTCTCTTTCTTTTTTAATAAAGGCATTTAATTTCCCTAGACTCAAGGTTTCTGCAATGTAAACCACAGGCGTTAAATCCTCCAAATCAAAAGTAAAAACAGCGTCTTTTTGAGGTGCTTTTTCAATCTTATCATTCAGTTCACCCACCGTTCTTTTGGTATAATCATACATGGTGTAAGTGCTGTCCTTTAGATTCCATTTGATTCTGGTAGCGGTAATTTTATGGACTAACTTTTCGTTTTTAAACTTTTCAAGTGAAAAACTAAAAGCAGTTTTAGACTCCGCGTTAAAACTGTTTACATAGATAAACTCATCATCACTAATTTGTCTGTAAACGTCAGTATTATCGCCACGCATCGCTTCTTTTCCACCACCTTTCAAGTACGTATACCTAAAATTATTGAATCCTTCACTGGCTGCAGGAACCACAAAGAAACCCATCAGCAATACAAAAACGGAAACAATGGAAGCGCCTATTATATAAGGCCTTAGAAAGCGCGTAAATGAAATCCCCGAACTTAAAATAGCGATAATCTCCGTATCATTCGCCAGTTTTGAAGTAAACCAAATCACCGATAAAAACAAAAATATAGGGAAAAGGGAATTGGCAAAATAAATAGTAAAGTTGTAATAGTAGAGCGCAATCTCTAAAAACGCAACTTTATTTTCGAGCATCTTATTGATCTTCTCGGATACATCCACAACAATTCCTATGGGGATAAACAACAACAGCATCACCGCAAATGTGGCTAAATATCTTTTTAGGATGTATTTGTCTATTATTGTTAGCATTTAAAAAAGTTTAAGGTTTAAGGTTTAAAAGTTTAAGGTTTAGTACAGTTGCAAATTCACACAAAGAGTTTTAAACTTTAAACTAAAAAAAACTTTAAACATTACTACAATCGTTGGCTCATATTTTTCACCATCATTTCTTTCCAAGGTCTGAAATCGCCCGCTAAGATATGTTTTCTGGCTTCACGAACCAACCACATATAAAAACCAAGATTGTGTATCGTGGCAATTTGTTTCCCTAAATATTCATTGGCAGCAAAAAGATGACGCAAATACGCTTTTGTATATTCAGTATCCACGTAAGTGATTCCCATTTCGTCAATTGGAGAGAAATCAGCTTCCCACTTTTTGTTTTTGATATTTATTGTACCATTTGCTGTAAATAACATCCCGTTTCTGGCGTTACGCGTAGGCATCACACAATCAAACATATCGATTCCAAGAGCAATATTTTCTAGAATATTTATCGGAGTTCCCACGCCCATCAGGTAACGCGGTTTGTCTTCCGGTAAAATTTCACAAACCACTTCGGTCATGGCATACATTTCCTCCGCAGGTTCCCCTACTGAAAGTCCGCCAATCGCATTTCCTTGTTGGTTTGAATTCGCAATATATTCCGCTGATTGTTGGCGTAAATCTTTATAACAACTTCCCTGAACAATTGGGAAAAACGTTTGTTCGTATCCGTATTTAAAAGGCTGCGTATCTAAATGATTGATGCAACGATCTAACCAGCGATGCGTCATTTTCATCGAACGTTTTGCGTAGTTATAATCACAAGGATATGGCGTACACTCATCAAAAGCCATGATAATATCAGCACCAATGGTACGTTGAATTTCCATCACATTCTCTGGTGTAAAAAAGTGGTACGAACCGTCAATATGCGATTTGAACTTCACTCCTTCTTCCTTAATTTTTCGATTGGCCGAAAGTGAATACACTTGGTAACCTCCGGAATCTGTCAAAATATTACGGTCCCAGTTCATGAATTTATGCAAACCTCCTGCTTTCTCCAGGATTTCGGTTTGTGGTCTCAAGTATAAATGGTAAGTATTTCCCAAGATAATATCTGGGTTTATATCGTCTTTCAATTCGCGTTGATGCACCCCTTTTACAGAACCTACGGTTCCTACAGGCATAAAAATTGGGGTTTCAATCACACCGTGATCAGTGGTAACAGTTCCCGCTCTGGCTTTGGACTGCGGATCTTTTTTTAATAAATCAAACTTCATAGTAACGTATTTCACCCGATTGTTCGGCTGGCAAAGATAGGTTAATTTGAAAATTAGATAATTACATAATTTAAAAATTTATTTAAGATTTGGAAAAAACGTTTTTCAGGTTTCAAAAACAGCATTTAGAACCTAATTCCAATGTTTTTTTGGGGCGTGCCCAAGCCTTCACTAGCGTTACGACTTGGTCGGGCTATTCGTTATAATCTCCCGAAGAAAAATCGGGAGGATTTCCACTGTTATCCCTCACGCAAATCAACTACAATGGCAATTTCAAAAATCAATTTCAACTTCAAACCAAAATTCCAATTTGTACTATTATTTTTATATATTTGAGAAATATAAAGTATGATATAAATCATACATATCTACCCAAATTGAGTATGCTTTATATGATTTTGTCATACATATATACAAGTTAGGCACAATTATTTTGAACGAAAGAATACAAATAGAAATATGGCAAAAAAAGCACAACCTATTACCTTGGACAATGCACCAACAGAATTAATTTTATCCAAAGTTAATTTCAACAACACTTTAGACGAAAGAATTGAATTAGGAGAAGAATTATATAAACGTCCTGTTCATACACAAGCTAACTTCGCTAAAAACAAAGAAGACTTTTCTAGTTGGTCAGATTATAATTCTGAATTTTTAAAACAAGCTTTTAACAAAGAATACAACGAATACAAAAAAAGCTATGATGATGCAGGATCTTTCTCTATTGGGATAATTGGGAGAAACGCAACCCCTGCCCAAGAATTACAAAAATTTAAATCTAGAATAGAAACTAAATTAAGTAACCTAAAAAAATTACGAGCCAAAACTGATCTATTAAAAACAAGTTTTATAGATAATACTTTACCCAAAGCTGAAATTGTTCAATTAGACAAATCACAAGTATTTATTGTTCACGGACACGATGAAGCCGCAAAATCAAAAACTGCACGATTTATTGAAAAATTGGGTTTAAAACCAATAATACTTCACGAACAAGCAAGCGGCAGCAAGACAGTCATTGAAAAGATTGAGGCTTACTCAAATGTAGGTTTTGGTATTGTGCTGTACACACCTTGTGATATCGGAGCGAAAAATGAAGAAAAACCAAATATTAAAAATCGTGCAAGACAAAATGTTGTTTTTGAACACGGCTTTCTAATTGGTAAAATTGGTCGAGAAAATGTTTGTGCATTGGTTAAAGATGATATAGAAACACCTAATGACATTTCTGGTGTTGTTTATGTGAAAATGGACGATGAAGAAGCTTGGCATTTGAAAATTGCACGAGAGTTAAGAAACTCAGGCTATGAAATAGATATGAATAGATTATAACTGTGCCTAACACACGCTACAAGCAATTTGGGAATTTGGCATAATGGAAAAATTGGTTTGTATTTGGAAGATTTAGCAAATCCGAACGCGCTGATATACTGATCGTTAGCGCAGTTTTGCAAACTGTGCCCACAACAGTGAGCAAATAATACAATAATAACAAAAAATGTCTACAAAGTATAAAGCCACAACAACCGAAGATGCATATTTTATTACGATAACTACAATGGGTTGGGTCGATGTTTTTACAAGATTAAATCAAAAACAAATCATCATACAAGCGCTACACTACTGTCAAGATCAAAAGGGCTTAGAAATCTATGGATATTGCATTATGCACAGCCATATTCATTTGCTTTGCAAAGCAACAAATGGTTTTATCTTATCAGATGTAGTGCGAGATTTTAAAAAATATACCTCTAAAAAAATTATTCAAACTATTATTGAAGAACCAGAAAGCAGAAGAGAATGGATGCTGGATTATTTTAAAAAAGCTTGTGAGCATATAAAACAAGAACAACAATATAAAGTTTGGCAAAACGGTTATCATGCGGAACATATATATAGCAATAAATTTATAAAACAGAAAATTGATTACATTCACAACAATCCTGTAAATGAAAAAGTTGTAACGATGTCGGAAGATTATTATTTCAGTTCTGCAAGAAATTATGCAGGATTAGAAAATGAATTAGACGTGATTTTATTAGATTTATTTTAGTTGCCAATTGGATTGGGCACAGTTTGCAAAACTGCGCTAACGATTGTGGTAAATACGGGCAATCTGAATTCCTCTTTTTTTGTATTTTTCTGCGATATTTAATAAATTTCATTTAAAAATGACACCAACCTTTTTTGCAACACAAGCATCATTTAGAGAATGGTTAGAAAAGCACCACAAAGAGGAAACGGAACTTCTCGTTGGTTTCTATAAAGTGAGTAGCGGCAAACCTTCCATGACTTGGTCGCAATCCGTGGATCAAGCACTTTGCTTTGGTTGGATTGACGGTGTACGAAGATCAATTGATATTGAAAGTTACAGCATTCGTTTTACGCCACGAAGAAGCAGCAGTATTTGGAGTGCCATCAACATCCAGAAAGTTGAGGAACTCACAAAAGCCGGACTAATGACTCTTGAAGGGCAAAAAGCATTTGATTTACGTACAGAAAATAAATCACGAATTTATTCTCACGAAAAAGAACCAGCTATTCTTAATCCAAATTATGAAAGCCAATTTAAAATGAATTCATTAGCCTGGGACTTTTTTAATGCACAAGCGCCTTCCTACAAAAAAGTAATGATACATTGGATAATGACAGCAAAACAAGAAAAAACCAGACTATCACGGCTTGAAAAAACGATACAAATCAGTGAACAACAAAAACGAATGCAATAAAAAGTAAAACACTAAATAATTAAACAACCAAAATGTTTCAATTCAATCGCAACTATTTTATACTTACAATTTTACTTTTTCTCCTGGAAATAGTCATCGCTTTGTTTGTGCATGACAACTTTTTAAGACCTTATTTTGGAGATTTTTTAGTGGTCATGCTACTCTATTGTTTCCTGAAATCGTTCCTAAACGTATCGGTTTGGGTTGCCGCAAGTTTTGTGTTGCTGTTTTCATTTGCTATCGAAACCGCACAATATTTTAATATGGTTGAAAAACTAGGATTAGAGCATTACAAAATTGCTAAAGTTGTTCTTGGAAATTCTTTCGCCTGGATGGATTTGCTTGCCTACGTGCTTGGAATTTTGGCCGTAATTAGCATTGAAAAATTCACTTTAAAACGAGAGAATAAAATACAGTAACAACTTCGAGCCATCACTAAAATAAGTTATTTCATACAGCAAATTCTTGCAAAAATATCTTACGTTTGTAAGAACACAATACTAAAAACTTTAAATTATGATTCAAAAACTGTTCTCCCCATCTTCTTGGTCTGCTAATGCAACCGATTGGGCTTCGCTTATTTTACGATTAACACTTGGTTTATTGATGCTAAGTCATGGTATTCCAAAACTAATGAAGTTATTGAATGGCACAATGGAATTTGGTGACCCAATAGGCATTGGTGTTCCGGCATCATTGACTTTGACTGTTTTTGCAGAAGTTGTATGCTCTTTATTAATTGTAATCGGATTATGGACCAGACTGGCATTGATTCCGCTAATTATTACCATGGCAGTAGCCGTGTTTATTGTTCATATAAATGATGATCTGGGAACAATGGAATCTGCATTAATGTATTTACTGTGCTATATTGCCCTATTTTTATTAGGAAGCGGTACCTATTCAATGGATTCCGTTTTGAAAAGAAAAACCCTTTAAAAAATCATTGAATATAAAAACGTCCTAAAATAAGTTGTATTTTGTGCCAACTTATTTTAGGACGTTATCCATTTCAAAACGGATATAATTATTCTAATAATTTTTCACTGTAGTAAGCAATTTCAGAAATTATTTTGCCTTTATCATCAAAATTATCAATGAAAAATATGGGCAAAACTATTTTCTTTTTATCAGATTTTCTTGTTAATCTAAAATTCCACCACGACTGTACCACTCTTGCATCTCCCATTTCATAATGCAAATAGTCTGGATATCCAACCATGTCAATACTTGTCAAATCATATTTTTCAAAAAGCTTTTGATCATTTGCTTTTTGCTCCGCTAGAGTGATGCTTTTGTCTACAGGCATATTTATATCCGAGAATGTTGCCTTTTCGTCATAAAAACTATACGCTTTGTCAAAGTCTTTGTTTTCAAAAGCATAAATCATTTTTCTGACACTATTAATGTTTTCGTGATGATTATAAATCGCACCATTTTCCCTGTCGTTGAAACTATGCCCGATTTCATCAAAAACACTGCTATTTCTGTACCTAATAATAGTCTTGATTTTATTGTTCTTATCCACCACAAATAAACGGTGCAACGGCGTATCAATTTTAACTCCTGTTTTATTATGCACTCCTTTTAAATCCTCCCAAGTTTGAACCCAAACTACATCTTTATTATCAGCTTCTTTATATTCTAAAGCATCTGGATAAGCACCTTCTGATTTTTTAATACTTAAATAATCAATGTTCTCTTTCCAAAACTTGACCTCGTTTAAAAAAGCAGCTTTGTTTGATCCTTTATCATCCTTATTAGAAGTCACACCATTAAATGATTTAAAATCGTCTGTTAAAAAACTGGCAACTTTATCAGCGTCTCCCTTGACATAAGCTTGAGTCATGGCTTCAACAACATTAATTGCAGGATGCTCCACATAAATAGTCCCGTTTGTTTTCTTTTGAGCGTAAGTGATGCAAACTGCAATCAACAGTACCATTGAGAAAAATTTTTTCATATTTATTTGTTTTTTTGGTTAATAAGACATTAAATTTAATTATAAATACTGAATATCAGGTATTTACGATTAAAAACTTTCGTCTTGTTTTAAATAAAAAAGGAACATTTTTGAATTTTTTCTGCATTTAAATTCATAAAATAATTCCCTTTTACGGACGAATAAAAACATAAAAACACGGACTTTTCCTAACTGTGTAACTCTTTTCAAAACTGAAATAGAAAAATATAATTCCAAAAAAAGCAACGTTGTTGTAATCCTTTTACAGGAAGTTATTTTTTATAAAAATAATTTTATATCAGTTTAATCGTATATATTTACTTGAAAATTGCTAAAATCTTATTCTTTTATCCTTTTCAAAATGAACTGGGATTTCACAGGATTTTATAAAACCTTACAACAATACAATTGAAACAATTATGGTAAAGAAAATTTTAATTACAATGCTTTTCAGTTTATTATTTGGCACTGGATATTCCCAAAAAATGAACGTTGCAAAACTGGATAGTTTATTTCAAATTCTTGAAGCAAAAGATAAGTTTATGGGAAGCATAGCCGTTTCACAAAATGGAACGCTGATTTATTCCAAATCAATTGGAAAAGCAGATATTGAAACGAATAAAAAAGCAACTAATTTATCCAAATACCGAATTGGTTCTATTTCAAAAATGTTTACTTCTGCATTAGTATTCAAAGCGGTTGAAGAAAAGAAAATAGCATTAAATCAAACTATAGAAATCTATTTCCCAACAATCGAAAATGCAACGAAAATAACGATTGGAAATTTATTAAACCATAGAAGCGGCATCCATAATTTTACCAATAATCCAGACTATTTAAAGTACAATACCGAACCGAAATCCGAAGGGCAAATGATTGAAATCATTGCAAAAGGGAAAAGTGATTTTGACCCAAACAGCAAAGCAAATTATAGCAATTCAAATTATGTTTTGTTGAGTTATATTCTTCAAAAAGCATACAAAAAACCATATGCAGCTATTTTAAAAGATAAAATTACAAAGCCATTAGGCTTAAAAAATACTTACGTAGGAGATAAAATAAGCATTCAAAACAACGAATCTAATTCTTATAAATTTTCAGAAAAATGGATAAAAGAAACCGAAACGGATATGTCAATCCCAATGGGTGCTGGTTCAATTGTTTCTAATCCGACTGATTTGACCATTTTTATTGACCATTTATTCGCGAATAAAATAATCAACGAAAGCAGTTTAAAACAAATGATTACTTTACAAGACAACTACGGCATGGGTATTTTACAAATTCCGTTTTATGATAAAAAAGGATTTGGCCATACTGGAGGAATTGATGAATTCAGATCTGTGTTGTATTATTTTACAGAGGACAAGATTGCCGTTGCTTTAACATCAAACGGAAAGACATACAACAATAATGATATCATTATCGCCGCTTTAAGTAGTTACTTCAACAAGCCATTTGTAATTCCTACTTTTAAAAATTTCGAACTCAAAACCGAAGACTTAGATCCTTATTTAGGAGAATATTCAGATGCTGGATTTCCCATGAAAATTACGATTACAAAAGATAATTTAAAACTTTTTGCACAAGCAACCGGACAATCAGCATTTCCGCTAGAAGCAACTGAGAAAGATAAATTTGAGTTTTTAGCCGCTGGAATACAACTAGAATTTAAGCCGAATGAAAAACAAATGATTATAAAACAAGGTGGTGGAGCATTTAAATTGACAAAAAAATAAAAAATGGAAAATTTAAAACCCAACAGCCAAAGAGCAAAAATTGCTATTATGCTATTATGGACTGTGCTAACTGTCGAAATAATTTCACTCCTTTCTGATTATTTGCAATATGACTTATTAGAAACTGTTGCAAATGGCGGACAAATCACAACTGAAGCAGCCACTGATAATGATTTAAGACAAAAAATCATAGGCCTAATTTATTTGACAGTATATGTGATTTCGGGAATTACTTTTATACGATGGTTCAGGAGAGCCTACTACAATCTTCATATAAAAGCCGAAAGTTTATCATTCACCGAAGGATGGGCCGCCGGTTGCTGGTTTGTACCAATCATATCTCTTTATAGACCCAACCAAATCATGAAAGAGTTGTATCAGGAAACACAAAGTTTACTATCTAAAAAGGATGAAAATTATGCTCAAAATCTAACGACCCATTTCATTGGATGGTGGTGGGCATTATGGATTATTTCTTCATTTTTAGGGCAATTCATTTTTAGATATTCCATGAAGGCGGAGACACTTGAAGAGCTTACTACGACTACTATTGCCAGTATTTTTGCTTCAATAATTGGTATTCCTCTAGCCATAATTACTGTAAAAGTGATTAAGGATTATTCTGAAGTTGAACACTTACTTTATGAATTGAAGGATGAGGAAGAAGAAGTGAAAATCATACCTGATACTGACTTACAACCATTAGAAAATTAGTTTCCCATTAAAAAGCCCAAATAACAACGCGAATGATTCCCGAAAACCTAATTGAGACTAAAGAGCTTGTATTTGACAAATGTGGTTTTGAACTCCGAAATCTTGAAATAGAAAAAGAAAGTGCCGAATATAGCGCCTGTAAATTTGACCTTGACATCATTAAAATACTCTTTCGTGTTGCAAAAATCACCCCTACAAAGATTGGACAATTTGTCACTTTTTGGAAGAGAAGCGAAAATGGACCTATCGAGCCTTATGCGGTTTCAGACTCGATTGATTTTTTTATTATAAATACTAAAAGCAACGATAAATTTGGTCAATTTATATTTCCAAAGTCGGTGCTTAGTCAACAAGGAATTATCAGTACTGACTTAAAAGAAGGAAAACGAGGAATTCGGGTGTATCCGCCGTGGGACTTGACAGAAAGCAAACAAGCGCAAAAAACCCAAAAATGGCAACTGGAATATTTCTTAGAAATTCCGTTGAATAAATCCGTAAATTTAGATAGAGCTAAACAGCTTTATACTATCATAGATTAATAATCTTTAAAGAACAACAAAATGGAAGTAGCAAAAATAATTAAAGAAAAACTGGGAACCATAGTCGATGTACGTTCCTATGATGAGTTTATGGGCGGTCATGTTGCTGGTTCCATAAACATTCCTTTGAATGAGATACCACATAGAATGCAGGAAATACAAGAACTTAAAGCCCCATTAATTCTTTGTTGTGCATCGGGAAATAGAAGCGGACAGGCACAAGTGTTTCTAACGGCACATGGAATTGAATCTTACAATGGCGGTTCATGGCTGGATGTGAACTATCATCAGTCATAAACCACTTAAAAAGACAATCCTACAGCCATTCAAAACTAAAATCAGAACATTAATTTCTTTAAAAAATCATACATTTCGTATTTACAATTAGTTAATTAACAATTGATTACATTTTAATATGTTTAATTTTACCCTACTTGAAAATTAAATAATGAGTTTGTTTGAGAGAATATCATATTTAATATTTTTCATAAAAAATTAATCTTAAAAACTAGTGTTATGAGAACTGAAATGGGTAAAAGCGAAAATAGTAAAGGAGCTGTACAAGCAAATGCAGCACATGGATTGAGAGATTTATTTGAAGTTGGATTGAAAGATATTTATTGGGCAGAGAAAGTGTTAACTAAAACATTGCCAAAAATGATGAAAAACGCATCATCACCAGAATTAGTTAACTCTTTAAAAAACCAATTGAATGAGACACAAGAACACGTTTCACGTTTAGAAAAAATATTTGAAGCAACTGGTGTTGAGGCGACTGCCAAAAAATGCGAAGCAATGGGAGGCATATTAAAAGAAACCAATAGCTTGATTAGACAAACTGACATTGGCGTTGTTCGAGATGCAGGAATTATTGCAGCAGATCAAAAGGTAAAACATTATGAAATTGCAACTTATGGAACCCTCCATGCTTTTGCAAAAACTTTAGGAGAAGACAAAGTAGCTAATCTATTGGCAATGAGTCTTGATGATGAAAAAAAAACAGATGCGGTATTAACTGGAATCGCTTTAGCTGCAATCAATAATCAAGCGCACAGAGCTAATGCAATTACGAACACTTAACTACAATTGTAATTGGAGAATTTCAATTATTCTGTATTTCTCCATTCACAAAAAAGCCCGCTTTTAGCGGGCTTTTTTGTGAATTATTCAAACTTATGTAGGTAATTTTATTCAACATAAATTCTAACGGAATCTTTCATTAAATATTCCTAAAAACTTTTGCGGTAACCCTAAATAAAAATTACATTTGCAGCAGTTTAACTTTTACACACAAAATGAAGCCTAACACACAACAATTAAACGATTTAACAATCCAAGTCAGAAGAGATATTCTTCGAATGGTACACGCTGTCAATTCAGGTCACCCAGGTGGTTCTCTAGGTTGTACTGAATTTCTGGCAACCTTATACCAAAAAATAATGGAACGCAAAGAAGGCTTTGATATGGACGGTATTGGAGAAGATCTTTTCTTCCTTTCAAACGGGCATATTTCTCCTGTTTTCTACAGCGTTTTAGCGAGAAGCGGTTATTTCCCGGTATCGGAATTAGCAACTTTCCGTTTGATCAATTCAAGATTACAAGGTCACCCAACTACTCATGATGGTTTACCCGGAGTAAGAATTGCGTCAGGTTCTCTTGGACAAGGATTATCAGTAGGAATTGGTGCTGCTCAAGCTAAAAAATTAAATGGTGACAATCATATAATTTACACGCTTCACGGAGATGGTGAATTACAAGAAGGTCAAAACTGGGAAGCAATTATGTATGCTTCTGCAAAAAAAGTAGACAATCTTATCGCTACAATCGATTTAAACGGAAAACAAATTGACGGAACAACTGATGAAGTTTTAGCAATGGGAAGTATCCGCGCTAAATTTGAAGCTTTTGATTGGGATGTTTTAGAAATTGAAAAAGGAAATGATATTGAAGCTATTATTTCTGGAATGAATGATGCAAAATCAAGAACAGGAAAAGGAAAACCAGTTTGTGTGTTGTTGCATACTGAAATGGGTAATGGTGTAGATTTTATGATGTACAGTCATGCTTGGCACGGTAAAGCGCCAAATGATACGCAACTTGAAATTGCTTTAGGTCAAAATTATACAGAAGGCGAAAGCGACTATTAAGAATTAAGATTGTTGATTAACGATTTCTGATTACAGATTTTTTAATCTTTCAATTTTTTAATCTTTCAATTTTAAAAGAAAAATGAAAAAATATACAAATACAGGAAGTAAAGACACTCGTTCGGGTTTTGGAGCGGGAATGACTGAATTAGGTCAAAAGAATGAAAATGTGGTTGCACTTTGTGCGGATTTAATAGGTTCTTTAAAATTTGACGATTTCAAGAAAAATCACCCGGAGCGTTTTTTCCAAATTGGAATTGCAGAAGCAAATATGATTGGAATTGCAGCGGGTTTAACTATTGGAGGAAAAATTCCTTTCACAGGAACTTTCGCTAACTTTTCTACAGGAAGAGTGTATGATCAAATCCGTCAATCAGTGGCGTATTCTGAGAAAAATGTGAAAATTTGTGCTTCGCACGCTGGATTAACATTAGGTGAAGACGGTGCTACACATCAAATTCTTGAAGATATTGGATTAATGAAAATGTTACCCGGAATGACTGTAATCAATACTTGTGATTACAATCAAACTAAAGCGGCTACTTTAGCATTAGCAGATCACCATGGTCCAGCTTACTTGCGTTTTGGTCGTCCGGTTGTACCTAATTTCATGCCTGCTGATGAGCCTTTCGTAATAGGAAAAGCGATTGTTTTAAGCGAAGGTTCTGACGTAACAATTATTGCTACTGGACATTTAGTTTGGGAAGCGCTAATTGCTGCTGAAGCTTTGGAAGCAAAAGGTATTTCTGCCGAAGTAATCAATATCCATACCATCAAACCATTGGATGAAGAAGCGATTTTGAAATCATTAGCAAAAACAAAATGTATCGTTACTGCTGAAGAGCATAATATTCTTGGTGGTCTTGGTGAAAGCGTTTCCAGAGTCCTAGCACTAAACAGTCCGGCTCCACAAGAGTTTGTAGCGGTTAATGACAGCTTTGGAGAATCCGGAACACCAGAACAATTAATGGAAAAATACAAATTGAACAATCAAGCGATTGTTGAAGCCGTAGAAAGAGTAATGAAAAGAAAATAATCTTTTCTTTTTATACCAAAAAAAAATCCAGTTCAATTGAACTGGGTTTTTTTTTGATTTGTATTTTTTAATTACACTTTACTAAATGTCTTTTTACTCTAGCGGGATTAGTAGTATTTCCATCACAACTTGGGATATCAGCAAAAGGGATTAAAACACCATTAGCACCTGTAATTTCAGTTTTTGTACTAAGACCATCACCATCATCGTCTGTATCTAAAAAGTTAGGAATTCCATCTCCATCAGTATCATCAGGATTCACAACGCCTGTTGCTAAAACACGCATGTAACCATCACCGTTTATATCCTCTTGAAAATTCATAATTCCATCTCCATCAGAATCCTGTCTGCTGATAGCGAATAATTTAAAACTAAAAACTAAAGGAGAATAAGCCGGAATACTGGCACTTCCTGAATTGTAATATCCAAGTCCTGAAGGAATAAACATAATTCCAGCTCCAAAATCATTATAAGAAACCGTACCGTCAGCATTAGAAGAATAAGTGCCTGTTTTAAACTCTGGAAAAGTTTCACCCCATCCTGGTATAGTATTAAATAAACTTAAGAATTGTTGTGGATTTCTGACTTCTTCAAATCGAGTAGCAGCTAGTGCTGTAACTCCAGATACCGTTTGACGAGATAAATAATCTCCTTTGTAAGCGGCCAAAACCCCATCTACATTAGAAGGTCGCTCTCCTACTCCCTCTCTTAGCACTAAATAATACAACTTGTACACTATATCATGAAGTTTTACCTCTTTAGTCAAAAGTTTAGGAAAAGTGGTGCTATTCAAATAGGAATAAATAGAGGGTGCTGTTCCTCCTGTTGGAATTTTTGTAAAAGTAACATCTTGATCATCAGCAAAACCAGGATGATTAAGAACAGTTATAGAATAGGTTTTTAAATATTCTTCAATATCAGTTAAATCAGTAGCAAGTTGTGCTGCATAATCTCTAGGTGGTTCAATTTCAGCGACATCATCCTTTGAACATGAAAATAAAGAGACGGTTGTAATTAATAAAATAAAATAATACTTAAATTTGTTCATTATAGCTAAATTTTTAAGTGCGCAAGATACAATATTGATTGATTTTTGTAAACTATTTAACTCCGATTTTAGAAAATTTATGAGAATAGATAAATATTTATGGTGCATGCGGTATTACAAAACCAGAAACATGGTTACTGAAGCCTGTAAAAAGAATCATGTGACTGTAAATGGTCTTGTTGCCAAGCCATCAAAAGAGGTTTTTCCTACTGACAAAATTACGTTTCGGAAAGACCAAATTACTCAAATCATCACCGTTCTGGATGTACCAGAGAACCGTGTTGGGGCTAAATTAGTTGATATATATCGTAGAAACGACACTCCAGCAGAAGCCTACCAACATTTAGAATTACTGAAATTATCTAAGGAGCATTACCGAAAAAATGGCACCGGAAGACCTACCAAAAAAGACCGAAGAGATATCGATGAATTTGGGAATGAAATAACCACTGATGAAGATGATGTGTAAACCTAAAACATTACTTTTTTAAGTTACCAATATGATTCTTTGAATTTTAAACTGTAAACGGTTAAATAACAAACTAAAAATAATGAGCAAAAATATTATCTTAACGAATCAAGAAATCGAGCATAAAATAAAAAGAATTGCTTACCAAATCTATGAAACATTTGTAGATGACGAAGAAATTGTAATTGCAGGAATTGCCTCTAACGGTTTTACATTTGCAAAAAAAATAGCTTCAATCTTAGAAACCATTTCTCCTCTTAAAGTTTCACTTTGTGAAGTACAAATCAATAAGCAAAATCCCGAATTACCAATTCACACTTCCTTATCAAAAGAACAGTATGCAAATAAAGGCTTAGTTCTTGTTGATGATGTATTAAATTCAGGGACCACATTAATCTACGCAGTAAGGCATTTTATAGACGTTCCTTTAAAAAAATTTAAAACTGCAGTACTTGTGGACCGAAATCACAAAAAATACCCTGTAAAAGCTGATTTTAAAGGCATATCACTTTCTACATCATTATTGGAACACGTACAAGTGGTTTTTGATGAAAACGATGACAATTATGCTTATTTAAGCTAGAATTGCAACAATATCGAGTACTGTCTCATCGATTGTCTTATCATCAACAATCACCTTGTATTGCGCTTGATTGTAATAAAAGCTTCTATCAAAAAGATGTTTAGCAATAAACTCTTTCATCTCAGCGTCACTTTTATCGGCAATAAGAGGACGCTTACTTTTATTATGACTCAATCTATTGAATAAAGTATCTATTGACGCTTTAAGATAAACAGATACCACATTATCGCCTTTTAGCAACTCATGATTATTGGCATAACATGGAGTTCCTCCACCTAAGCCGATGATTAATTGTTCTGGCGAATGCAATAATTCGATAAAAATTTCGTGTTCTAGCTTTCTAAAATAAATTTCTCCGTGATTTTCAAAAATAGCATTTATAGATAAATTCACCTTCTCTTCAATCTTTTTATCCAAATCCACAAAAGGAATTTCAATAAGTTTTGACAATTTATTTGCAATTGTGGACTTACCACAGCCCATATAACCTAATAATATAATTTTTTTCATCTGAATAAAACCTTACAAATTAAGGTGTTGAGTAATTTTGTTAAAAAAAGACAAATTTATAATAAAATTGCTTGGAAAACTCCAAAATAAGTCCTTATATTTGCACCCGCATTCAAGGAAAGAATATGACTCGATAGCTCAGTTGGTAGAGCACATCACTTTTAATGATGGGGTCCTGGGTTCGAGCCCCAGTCGGGTCACAATTTTAGTGATCAACACATAATTTCCTTGAAGCATTGACTCGATAGCTCAGTTGGTAGAGCACATCACTTTTAATGATGGGGTCCTGGGTTCGAGCCCCAGTCGGGTCACAAAAGGTCGAGTAATTTATTACTTGACCTTTTCTTTTTTTAGGCCACGTGGAGAAACGGTAGACTTGCCAGCTTGAGGGGCTGGTGCTCGCAAGGGCGTGTGGGTTCAAATCCCACCGTGGTCACGAATAAATAAAAATGCTTCAAAAATAATTCCAAGTTAACTTGATTATTTTTGAAGCATTTTTGTTTTTAAAGCGGAGCTTTGTTGGGAAAGGTAAAGTAAATCACCTTTAGTTCCTTTTGTTTTTTATCCTAACTCTTATTCATTATTTATATATCTAAAATCATAATTAAACAAGAACGATTCAGTGGCAATAAAAAAGATGTTTTGCAAACAATAACACATTTACATTTAATCGAAACTTATAGATCGTAAAAAAAGCGCCTTGACATATTATCAAGGCGCTTTTTATTGTTTTAGAATACGTTTATTTCATTAACTGCTGCAAAGGCTTTAATTGCTCTAAATCAATATTAGATTGCTGTAAAACGCTCATCATAGTCATAACACTAGTAGGATTCATATCCTTGCCTAAAATTCGAACAACAGCAAAACCATTTTCTTTTTTATTGGCAAAGAACACAAACTCTTCAATGTGCTCATCAGTTCCTACGAAGCTCACCGAAGCACCTTCTTTACCAGAACCAAACTTCATAAGCTGTTGGTACTTTTTGTCTTTTAAAATCAAATTAACCTTAGCACGTTCAATTTCAAATTCCGCTTTATTCTTATCGTTTAATTTGAAAGTCAAAACATTCATCTTGTCAAAAGACTTTAAAGCATTACTCTGTGCAATTGACAATTTTGTTTTATCAACGTTCAGAATATTAGGTGACACATCAAGAGCTATAAAATTTTTGTTTTCGGTATTTTCTACAAAATACTTTTGCAAGGTCGGTTCCGAGTTACAGCTCACGAGAAACAAACTCAATAGCAGCGCTAATCCAAAAACTGTTTTCATCTTATTTTTTTCCTTTAGTTGCTTTCTTCAAATCTTCTCCACCAGGAATTTTCATCTTATTAGTAAGAACTGAAATTTCATTCAAATCGAAATTACCTTTCAAAGACATTAAAACCGTATCGTCATTTTTAGCACCCTCAATGAACATAAACAACTCTCTTATTTGAGAATCACTCGCTCCTGATTTTACTAGAATTTTAATGCTTCTGCCATCTTCATTCACACGCATCAGTTCTTCTAATCCTGCCGTTTTTATGTATTTATCGGCTATAACTTTCATTTCGCCTTCAATTCTGGCACTTTTAGTGGTAAATACTTTCAAATCATCCAGTTTCTTTATCAAACTCAAGTACTGTTGTGTTTCTTTATCTGAAGCATCCATTTTTACCTTGCTCATCAAATCAAACATTTTTTTATTGACAATGATTGATGTTACGCCTTCTTGCCCGTCGAATTTATCAAAAATCGCTTGTGCAAAAAATGTGCTTGAAACTAATGTAAATACTAATGTCAGTATAAACTTTTTACTCTTATTGAAATTATTGTTCATTTTGTTATTATTAATTGTTGATTTCATTTTTTTAAATTGTTATGGTTTAAAATTATTATTTTTTTTTACTATTTACTCAAGGCAATTAAGAACCACCAGACTGTTTTTTAGTACTAATGAATATTTTGTCTTTTGTGGTTTGGTATTCTTGAATATACAGTACACTTTCTATGCCAACATTTACATTATCTGATAATAATGATAATGCTTTTTGAGTTGCTCTGAAAGCCTCTTCAGGATCATCATACGTTCCTAAATCTTGGCTTTCATTTACAACATCTGCACTATAATAAGCATAGGTTCCTATTCCCAGCAAAACAACAACCGAAGCCGCAATTGATATCCACGCAACATTGCGTTTTTCATCCCGAGGCCTCGGGAGTAGTGGAATTTCTGGCGTAAACTGATGCTGTTTTGCAAGAGAGAAATACCCAAATATAGGTTTGTATTGTTCTAAATGCTGCGCAACATTCGATGAAGAAAAATAATTACGTAATTCATTTTCTTCTGCAATACTGGTTTCTCCCTGAAAGTATTTTTCTAATAAATCTTCTATTTTAACTAATTCCATAATTGTGTGTTTCTGTCATATAATCCCGTATCGTTTTCCTTGCTCTTGAAAGCGCCACCCGAATCGCACTCTCATTCATGTCGAGTATTTTTGCGATTTCTTCAAATTCGTATTGTTCAACATCCCGCATTTGAATAATTAATCTTTGTTGAACGGGTAATTTATTCATTACTTTCTCCACCCAGTTCAAACTGTCCAGGTCTTCCATTTTCTTATCGAGACCCGGTTCTCTATCTACATAATTTGTATGAACGATTTTGAGGTTTCCTGTTCTTTTTGATTTTAGCTGATCCAAACAATAATTTTTGGTCATTGTCATTGCAAATGCTTCTACACTACTATACTCCGCTAAATTTCCATTTTTACTCCATAATTTGACCAAAACTTCCTGAGTTGCATCTTCGGCTTCTTCAGTACTTACGAGCAATCGCTTGGCCAGCCTAAAAACTTTGTCTTTAAAAGGAGTGACAAGCAACACAAACTCATTTTGGTTCATAAAAAATTAGGTTTTTAAACTGGTTATATAATCTAGACGACTCATTTTTATTTTTGTAACAAAAAACATAAAATAAAACTAAAGTTACTATTTTTACGTTAATTATATTAAAACCTACATATGAGAACAAGTTTCAAATTTACGCTTTTATTATTTATAGCAGTTTTCACTTTCCAAAGCTGTCAAGATAATGATGATGTTGCCCCACCAGCCAGTTTAGACATACAAGATTTTATTTGGAAAGGGATGAACCAATATTACTTATGGCAAGCAGATGTTCCAAATCTAGCCGATGATAAATTTGCAGACCAAACTGCATTAAATACGTTTCTAAGAGGATATACCGTTCCCGAGGATTTGTTTGATGCACTCAGAGTTGACAAAACTATAGATCGTTTCAGTTGGATTGTCGATGACTATTTAGAACTCGAAGGAACGCTCCAAGGAACCACTAAAAATAATGGTGTTGATTTTGGTTTAAGCAGAAAACCTGGAAGTACTACTGAAATATTTGGTTATGTACGTTATATCATTGCAAATTCAGATGCATCGAACAAGAACATTAAGCGTGGTGATTTTTTTACTGCCGTAAATGGAACTCAGCTTACTTTGAGCAATTATGAAGCACTATTGTTTGGTTCCAACGAAAATTACACATTAAATCTGGCAGATTATAACGGAACTACTATTGTAGCCAACGGAAAATCAGTAGAGTTGACAAAAACCGTTTTATCCGAAAATCCAATTTTAATCAACAAAGTAATCACTTCCGGTTCACATAAAATAGGGTACTTGATGTACAATGGTTTTTATGCTAATTATGACACGCAATTGAATGAGGCTTTTGCTTCTCTAAAATCACAAGGGGTTACGGATCTAGTTTTGGATTTACGCTATAACGGAGGTGGGTCTGTGCAAACTGCTACGCGATTAGCGAGTATGATTACTGGACAGTTTACAGGAAAAATATTTGCTAAACAACAATGGAACGCTAAAATTAATGCGTATTTTGAGACTAACAATCCCGGAGCTCTACTAAACAATTTTACTGACAAAATTGGAACTACTGCAATAAACAGTTTAAACTTAACTAAAGTTTATGTATTGACTACTCAAAGCACAGCATCAGCAAGTGAATTAGTAATCAACGGATTAGAGCCTCATATCAATGTAATACAAATTGGTGATGTAACTGTAGGAAAAAATGTTGGGTCAGTTACACTTTATGACTCTCCTACTTTTGGCTCCGAAAACAGAAATCCAAATCACAGATACGCCATGCAGCCGATTGTATTGAAAATTGTGAATTCAACTGGTTTTGGAGATTATTTCAATGGATTACAACCTGATTATTTATTAAAAGAAACAATTAGCACTTATGGCGTTCTTGGAGACACTTCAGAACCTTTATTAAGTACCGCTATTGGAAAAATAACAGGAACATCCCGCATGTTGAAGCAAAATACAGGAGTAGATTTTGAGTTTTTTAAAGATGCGAAATCAATCAAAGGAATCCAAAATCAAATGTATATTGACAAAGCTCCAGAAGGACTTTTGAAAGCATTGGAATAATATTAATTTCAAAAATTAAACTAAAAGGAGGCTTTCATCACTGAAAGCCTCTTTTTTTATCATTACAAATCAAAAAATCCGATTTTCTCCAACAAAAAACCCGCTCGAAATAAGGAACGGGAATTAAGACTAAAAACTAAAATATACTCTTTTAGAATAAGAAATTTAAACCTAATTTAAAGTTTCTTCCTCTAGTGCTATACCCTCTGCTCTCAACAAAATCTTTATCCAGAATATTATCAACCGCACTAAAAACGTTTAATCTATTTTTGATTAATTCGTAACGAACATTAGCATTTACTAATTGGTAATCTTTCAAAATTTCTGAATTTAAAACAGGATCATAAGTAGGTCCCGGATATGTCGTGTATTCTAAATATCTGTCTGATACAAACTGATACGCCAGATTAAAAGCAAGGCGTTCTGTTGCTTGCACATCCACAGAAGCATTAGCTTTATGTTTCGGGTTTAGAATGCGAGATTGTTTTTCTAATTCCGTATACGTATAATTGGCATTGAATTTTACTTTATCATTAAAAGCATAAGAAATCATTGTTTCAAGACCCTTGGCCTTATTCTTACCATTAACATTGAAGTATTTATAAGTCATCAAATCAAATCCTATTGCATCTTCTTCTTCTCTTTGAAAAACAACAGCATTTAAAACCACTTTCTTATTTGCCAAACTTACTTCAAAACCAACTTCGGCAGTGGCATCTTTCTCTGGAGATAAATCCAAATCACCATACGGAGAGTACAATTGGTACAAACTTGGAGTAACAAATGCTGTGCTATAAGAAGCTAATACTTTCAATGATTCTGAAAAGCTATACGATGGATTTACGTTATACACTAAATTATTCCCGTATTTGCTATGAATGTTATAACGTGCTCCTGCATTTAAGTTTAATCCAAAACCAGAATTATAAACCGCCGTTACATAAGGATCAATCATATTGAATTTTGCCATCTCAGTTGTAATTGCATCATACTCGCTTAAGTTTGACATTTCGTGAAACTGAAATTGTGCTCCTGTTACTACAAATAACTGAGATGAAATTTCATATTTATTAAAGGCATCAACATTGACACTTCTTGACTTCGCTTGGAATAAAGAACCATAACTAAAGATGTCTCGGTTGATTACGTTTGCACTGGTATTGATTACCAATTCTCCCTTATTGTATTTATATTTTGGAGTAAAACCAACTCTAAATTGCTCCGAAAGACTAAAATTTTTAAGATCATCTGCAAACGAACCTGCATCAAAACCGTTTTTCATTCGATCATAATTAGCAAAGAAATCAAATGATAATTTTTTAGTTGGCGTAAAGCCAATTTTTACTAAAGAATTAACTCTTGAGAAATCATCATTTTCAAATTTAGTATTTGAATTTAATGGTCTCGCCTCAGAAATCCCTGTAGTTTCAGTGCTATTCAAAGAAGCAAAATAATTTACTTTTTCAAAACCACCGTTTACAGCAATTCCTTGACTGTAATCTTGTATGCTATAATTTGCATTTTTGGCAGCTGTTTGTGTACCAATATTCACGTATGCATTTCCAGCAATAGCTTTCTTACCTGCTTTTTTAAGTGTAATATTAATCACACCAGTTGCTGCTCCTGAACCGTATAAAGTACTTGAAGCTCCTTTCATAATCTCAATACTTTCAATTTGCTCCACAGGAAGCAATCTCAAATCATACGATAAGCTAATCCCGGAAGCATCCGTTACCGGAACCCCGTCAATCAAAATTAAAACCTGATGATTTCTTCCTCCACGAATGTAAAGGCCCAAATCCTTACCATTACGACTCTGATTCCCATTGATTTCAACACCTGCTACCGTACTTAAAATAGAAGCTACTGATTGTCCTGCTTTTTTCTTTAAATCTGCAGCAGTGATTTTCACGATAACTTTTCCTGATTTTTCTTTTGGCAAAGCAAATTTTGAATCGGAAACAACAACTTCATCAAGTTGTTTTGGTTCTTGTTCTTGTGCATACGTGTTCATTGCAAATAACAATGCAATCGCACTAAAGCGAATGAATTTTTTGTTCATTTTAAAAATGTAAAATTTAATAAATGGGGAGAAAAGCATAGAATGACCCATACCCAAACCTTTTTTCCCGAAAGTTTGATACTCGATGTAATAGGCAGGTCTCCTGGCTTGCGTCTTGTTGTTTACCTTCTCATCTCGTCTTTAGGACGAGACAATGGTTTTGTAGATAACAACAAGCTTGATAGCTTACAGTTGCGGGTACAGCGCTAGATTTTTGAATTTTGAATTTTGAATAATGATTTCAGATTTTAAATCTGAAATCAAAAATCGTTAATCATCAATCTTCAATCACTCTCTTCCCTTTTAATGTGGTTTGAAAATAACAAACCTCAACCTCAATACGGCGGCAAAGATAAAATTATATTAAGTTAATAACCTAAATAATTGCGGATTTTATAATTCAATTTTAATTACAGCACCAAAATCTACTTTATTCTGAAAAGCATCTTTTAGAGGCAAATCCGAAATTTTACATAAAAAACTTCGTATCACTCCTGCATGTGCCACAATAATTACTGGTTTTGAATTGGTTGTTTGAAGTTCATTATGCATAAAATCAATTACTCGATTGTGTAAATCCGTAAATGATTCTCCATTGGGCACGCGAACATTTACAAAATCAATCATCCACGGCGTAAAATCATCAGGTGGAATTACATCCCAATTTTTCATTTCCCAATCGCCAAAATTCATTTCCATCAAGCGAGAATCTTCATTTACAGCGGTAATTTCTGAATTGTCTTTGATATAATTTGCCAAAAGAACACAGCGAAGTAAAGGACTCGAATATAATATTGCATCTTGAGGCAATTGATTCAAAACAGACTGAAAAACAGCATCATAAGGCTCCATTATTTTCACATCCGATTGTCCATAACAAATTCCTTTTTCGCAAACCGTTTCCGTGTGACGTACTAAATAAACTTCCATAATGCAATAACTGATATATAAAAAACCACTTCACAAACCTGTTGGGTTGCGCCCAAACAATCTCCAGTATACCCGTCAATCCATTTCTGAAAATAACGCGCTAAAAAAAATCGAGTCAAAAAAACAGGGATTAAAACCAACAGTATTTCCCACTGAAAATAGGACAAAATAACTAATGGAAGTAATCCAAAAAAGAAAGCTCCCACCACTTCTCTCCAAGAATAACTTTGTGCGATTGGTTTGCTTTTGCTGGAAGCGTCCTCACGAGAATATTCATGGGTAAAAACAATTGAAATTGCCGCTAATCGACTGATAGAATGCGCAGAAACAAAGAGTAATAGAATTATAAATTGTGAATTATAAATTATAAATTTAGGATTATCCGAGACATCAATTAATTGAGTCAACCCTTGAAATTTAAGGATTAACAATAGCACTAAACCAATCGCTCCATAAGCACCAATGGCGCTGTCTTTCATAATCATCAGTATTTTTTCTTTGGTCCAACCGCCACCAAAACCATCGCAAACATCAGCAAAACCATCTTCGTGAAAAGCTCCGGTAACTAAAACGGAAGCAATCATAGAGAAGATTACCGCAATTTCAGGTGCAACTAAATAATTAAAAACACAATATACCCCAAAAGCAACGCTACCCACAATCCAACCAATTAATGGAAAATAACGGGACGCTTTATTCAAATAATCCGGATTATGATCGATGTTTTTGGGACACGGAATCCTGGTGTAAAACATTAATGCTGTAAAAAATATGTGTAGTTCTTTTTTCATTTTTGGAATTATTTTTTGATTTATTTTCCTGTAGAGACGCACTGCAGTGCGTCTATACGTGCGTCTCTACCGACTGCTAACCCCCGCAGATTCAAAACTCGCCATATCATTTAAGAATGCCACAGCCAACTCAATTATAGGAAAAGCAATGGCACAACCCGTTCCTTCACCCAACCGTAAATCAAGTTGCAACAAAGAACGAACTCCTAGGTAATCTAATATTTTTTGGTGTCCTTGCTCCGCGGAAGAATGGCAAAAAATAGCATTTTTAATAATGGATGGATTCTTTTTAAAGGCAATTAAAAAAGCAACACTACAGATAAAGCCATCCAGTAGAATCAACATATTGGCTTCCTTTGCCTGAAGCATTCCACCTACCATTTGCATGATTTCAAATCCGCCGAAATAACCTAACTTGCTCTCTAAATCATCTGAACCATTATAATTGGCAATGCATTTTTTAAGGATATTAATTTTTTGAATCAACTGTGCATCATTTACACCTGTGCCTTTCCCTACACAATCTTGAATTGGTAATTCTAAAATAATACTCATTAAAACCGAAGCTGTAGCTGTGTTGCCAATACCCATTTCACCAAAACCAATACAATTACTGCCCGTTTTTGCAATAGTGGCAACAATTTCGCTTCCTTTTATAAAACACAATTCAATTTCTGTTTTACTCATTGCAGGTCCTTGTAAAAAGGAGTGCGTTCCCTTCCCTATTTTAGCCGAAATCAAATCCGTATTCATAGGAAAATCATAATTCACACCTGCATCTACAATAGCTAATTGAATCTTATTTTGTTTACAAAATACGTTGATTGCTGCGCCACCTCTCAAAAAATTATTTACCATTTGTCTGGTTACATCTTGCGGATAAGCACTTACGCCATGATTTGCAATTCCGTGATCTGCGGCAAAAACAACCAGATTGGGTTTTGTGATCTTAGGTTCTAAAGTTTGAAACACCATCCCTATTTGTTTGGCGAGTACTTCTAAAACTCCTAATGAACCCGTTGGCTTGGTTTTTTGGTCGATTTTATGTTGTAACGCATTTGCAAAAGCAGCAGCATCCATTTCTTTTTTAGTGTCAAAAAACACTTTCTCTATTTTACTTTCATGCAAAACAGTGATTTCCTCAACTAATGGAATTTCTTGTTTTTGTTTCCAATTCAGTTGTTGCAACATGGGTTGATTATCATAATTGGTAGCCGGTTTTCCCACACAAAAATACCCCAACGGCTCTATATTTTCAGGCAAACCTAATAATTCCTTGAACTGATAGTAATTCAATATGGAAACCCATCCCATGGAATAGCCTTGCTCCGTTAAGGATAGCCAAATATTTTGCGCCGCACAAACGGAACTGAACTTTACTGCTTCATTACTCCCAACGGTTCCAATCGTAAAATTATTCAAAACGGAACGATCATAGCAAATCACTAAACCCAGTGGTGCTTCTTCTATTGCTTCTAACTTTAGGGCTTTATAGGCTTGTTTTTGTTGTTCGTCATCCGTTAGCGCAACTGCTTTTTCATCATAATCTAAAAACAAATTTTTAATGGCTTTCTTTATTTTAGCCGACCTGATAACATAGTATTTTGTAGCATCAGTCAAACCCACAGAAGGCGCCCAATGACCCGCTTGCAGTGCTTTTTCAAGAACAGCATCCGGTACTTGATCCTCCGTAAAATGACGGGTGTCGCGACGGGATTTTAAAATTTCATCTAAATAAGTCATGTTTTTTTATTTAAAAGTTCAATGGCAAAATTCAATGACAATTGCAAAAATCAATTTGAAAAACATTGCTTTGATATTGATTTTTGACATTGATATTGACATTGCTTTTTTTTTGAAAAGTTATTCTTCCCAAACGATGAAACAATAATTTTCATAGGTAATTCTGGTAAATTCAGGCAGTTCAATCTCTCCAGAAAATAACGGACAGTCAATTACCAAAGTATGAAACTCCCCATTTTCACCACAAGGATCTATTCCTTTTTTGTGTAATTCTTGTGCTAGTTCTTTGGTCAAAATTTTCCCCAGATAATGTTCTCCCATCATGGTATTACAAGAAACAATCATCGTTACAATTCCGTTTTCAAGCATTTGATTTACCAAAACGATTCGGTCTTGTTGCCACAAAGGTAAAATTGCTTTTAGCGATGCTGCGGCACATACTTTATCTTCCCAATCTTTGTGCGGTTGTAAATCAATATCACCAAAAACGGCGGCTTCCAAATCATATTTAGCTTTTAGCATTTTCAAAACTGCAATAAACTTGGCTTCATAATCGCCCCAAGTTGCGGGAATTCCTTCCAGAGGCAATCCCATTTTTTGGGCTTGCTGATTCAATATAGACAATGGTAATCCATGAGAACGAGACACTTTCCCGTTTTCATTCATCATATTGAGTAACACTTTTGGAATAAATCCTTGCTGAATTGCCTGCATCATTGCATAACAACTGTCTTTTCCACCACTCCAAGAAGTTACAAAATTCATATGTAGTTATTTATTGATTTTTAATTGAATATGTAATACGCTATGAGGCAATGTTTTCTTTGAATTCAATATTGTAAAATCATAGCTATTTCATTTTTTTTCTTTTATCGTTACAGGAATTCCAGAAACCATAAGCACAACGGTATCGGCAGTTGCAGCTATATATTGATTCATCCAACCTTGAAGTTCGGTAAATTTTCTCCCAATATGAGTTTCGGCATGAACGCCCATCCCTATTTCATTGGTTACAATAATAATAGTTGCATTTTCTTGATTGGCAATAGCATCAAATTCGGCTTTAGCTTGTTCTAAACACAAGGAAACATCATTTTTAGTATCCACAAAAAAGTTCGTTAACCAAAGCGTAACACAATCAACAATAGCTACTTTCCCCGAAAAATCAATTTCGCTTAAGTGTTTTTCTTTTTCGATATTAATCCACCGTTCGTCCCGATCTTTTTGATGGCGATCGATTCTCTTTTGGAAATCATCATCCCATTTTCGGGCTGTAGCCACATACATTGGTTTATCCGACAATCCTTTTGCTAAATTTTCGGCATAACTACTTTTACCGGAGCGTTCGCCACCAGTTATTAAATATGTCATTTTTATATTTTTTTAAATTCATACGGACAATGTCGACATCCATTAGTACAACAATGTCCTCTTTTAAGATGAAACCAAGCTTTAAAAACATAGTTCCCATTTTCTAAATAATAGTCGATTCCTTCTATGAGATTAGTCGTTTTGGGTAAATCTTTGGCTTTATTATCCGTTGCAGTTTCAGAAGATAGAGTTGCAACATATTCGTCAATTTTAGTGGAGCAAGCAATTGTAAAACAACTGTAGCACAAGCAATCCACCACTTCTGACGGAGTAAAAATGGGTGGAAAATTATTGCACCAGCATTTACTTCCTTCTGGTGTGTCCCCACAATTAAAAGGAGTTCCGCAAGTAGAACAGTTTTTGACTTTAATGCTATTCATTTCGTAAAGATAGTATTTGTTGAATTTTTTACTGCTAAAAATAAACAAGAAATTTTATAAATTTGGTATACCTTTGTCGCTATCGAAAAATTAAACCATGAAATTCACCTTTAAATTAATCCTTTTTGTTCTATCTTTTTCAACTTTCGTTGGATGTAAAAAAAGCGAAAACCTAACCGTAAAAGAAAGTACTGATTCAAAAAATACAATCGAATATGCCTCGGGACTTTCTATTAATAAATACGAAGGATATTCAGTAGTGACAGTTTCAAATCCTTGGCCTGAAGCCAATAAAAACTTCACTTATATATTGAAAGAAAAAAACGGCAGCATTCCTGATAGCCTGCAAAAATACACTACAATTTCAGTTCCTTTAGAATCAATCGTCGTTACCTCAACGACTAATATTCCTTTTTTGGAAATGCTGGGAGTTGAAAAATCACTGGTGGGCTTCCCTCATACCGATTATGTTTCTTCTGAAAAAACCAGAAAACTAATTGATGCAGGCGCTGTTAAAAACATAGGACAAAACGAAAAATTAAACATTGAGCAACTCATTGATTTGGCACCTAATTTAATCGTAACTTTTGGCATTGACAACAACAATCCGATGATTGATAATTTACAAAAAAGCGGACTTAATGTACTCATACAAGCGGACTGGATGGAACAAACTCCATTGGGTAAAGCAGAATGGATCAAGCTTTACGGTGCTTTATTTGGAAAAGAAAAAGAAGCCAAAACGCTTTTTGATGAAATTGTTAAAAATTACAATGACGCGATACAATTGGTTGCAACCCAAAAACCAACAGCAACCGTTTTGTACGGATCTATGTATCAAGAACAATGGTATGTAGCAAGAGGAAATAGCTGGGTAGCCCAATTCATGAAAGATGCCAAAGCAAATTATTTGTGGGCAAATGTCGAAGGAACAGGAAGTCTTAGTTTGCCTTTTGAAAAAATATTAGAGAAAGCAAAAACGGCGCAATATTGGATTGCAACAGGTTCTTTTAAAAGTATTGCTGAATTCGAAAACAGTAATCCACATTACAGTCAGTTTGATGCTTCTAAATCTAAAAATGTGTATACTTTTGAAAGTAAATTAGGTGCAACTGGAGGAACCATTTATTATGAATTAGCACCAAGCCGACCCGATTTAGTCTTGAAAGATTACATTAAAATCTTCCATCCTGAACTGCTCCCAAATTATACTTTTGCTTTTGCACAAAAACTAAATTAAATCCTCACCCCAACCCTCTCCAAAGCAGAGGGAGCCAAAACTGGATTTTTAATTCATTTTAAAAATTAAATATAGTATCATAATACATCTATAAACGAACCACAATTGAACAATCAAAAACGAAATACGATTCTATTTTTCTTGCTTACTTTAGGGCTTGTTCTATTGTTTTTTGTAAACATTAGTTTTGGTTCCATCACGATACCTTTTAAAGAAATTTATACTAGTTTAACTGGTGGTCAAGCGAGTAAATCCACTTGGGAATATATCATCATCAATTATCGTTTACCCAAAGCCATTACTGCAATTCTTGTTGGAATGGGGTTATCTATAAGTGGTTTGCTGATGCAAACTCTGTTTCGAAATCCACTGGCAGGACCTTATGTTTTAGGACTAAGTTCCGGTGCCAGTTTAGGCGTTGCTTTTGTACTATTAGGAGCGAGCTTACTTCCACCTTTTTTAAGTGCCATTTTATTATCCTCTTATGGAGTGGTTTTAGCCTCAACTATAGGAAGTTCAGTTGTATTACTCGCCGTTTTGATGGTTTCCCAAAGGTTACGCGATACGATGGCTATCTTAATTGTGGGATTGATGTTTGGCAGTTTTACCAGCGCAATAGTAGGCGTTCTTACGTATTTTAGTTCCGCTGAACAATTGCAAAAATTCACGTTTTGGTCTATGGGAAACTTAGGCAATTTGTCTTGGTCTTCTATATTAATTCTGACAATTTGTGTGGCGATTGGCTTATTATTAAGTCTATTTAGTATCAAGCCACTTAATGCACTATTATTGGGTGAAAATTACGCACGCAGTTTAGGTTTGAATTTCAAAAAAACACGATTAATTATTATTTTTGCAACAAGTATTTTAGCCGGAAGCATCACCGCGTATGCAGGTCCAATTGCCTTTGTAGGACTGGCAGTTCCGCACATAGCAAAATTAGTGTTTCAAACCAGTAACCATTCAGTTTTGTATTGGAGTACGTTACTTTTAGGCGCTTCGATTATGCTTATTTGTGATGTAATTTCAGAATTGCCCGGATTGGAGATCACTTTGCCAATCAATGCTGTAACTTCTATAATTGGAGCTCCAGTTGTGATTTGGCTATTGGTTAGTAAACGAAAAATGATTGCCTAATGGAAAACAAAATCATCTTACAAGCGTCTCAAATTAGCATCGGCTATTTTCATAAAAAAGAGAAAATCGTAGTGGCTTCAGATATCTCTATTGCTTTAAAAAAAGGAAAACTGATTGCTTTAATTGGTGCGAATGGCATTGGAAAATCAACGCTTTTAAAAACGATAACAGGAATCCAGAAACCACTTTCCGGTACTGCATTTTTAAATGAAAAGAAAATCACTGATTACGAACCTTTGGATTTAGCGCAAAACCTAAGTATTGTTTTAACAGAAAAATTACCCCCCAGTAATTTAACCGTTTTTGAACTCATTGCTTTAGGAAGACAACCCTACACCAATTGGATGGGAACTTTATCTGACATTGATATTGTTAAAGTTAATGAAGCTATGGCATTGACGCAAATCAGTCATTTAGCTACAAAAAAACATTATGAAATCAGTGACGGGCAATTGCAAAAAGTATTAATTGCACGAGCTTTGGCACAGGATACTCCATTAATAATTTTGGATGAGCCTACAACCCATTTGGATTTATTACATAAGGTGGCTTTATTCAAACTTTTGAAAAAGCTTACTCATGAAACCGGAAAATGCATTTTATTTTCTACTCATGATATTGATATGGCGATACAATTGAGTGACGAAATGATTATTATGACACCGGAAACAGTGCTTCAAGACGAGCCTTGTAATTTTATTGCAAAAGGAAGTTTTAACACCTTATTCAAAGACGAACATATTGTTTTTGATGCTGAAAAAGGAAAATTCATGATTGTTTAGTTCCAACATTTTATTCCGTCCAAAATCGTACTAACCATTCCCTTTCAATAAATTTATACTCACTGTTGCAAGATTTGAGTCTGGGAATCTCCTAAAGAAATTAGCATCCGGATACAATCCCGCTTCAGCAGCGATTTTGTGCAAAACGGGAATTTCAACGATGTATTGATCAGAGAAACCATGCGTGGCATCATAAGCCGTAGCGGCCGTTTTACCTAAATTAGCAGCAGTCAAATTTGGAGCAATCGTATGCAATTCAATCATTAACAATCCAAATTTCCGAACGTACGGCGACCATTTGTTCAAATGTTCCAATAGATTATCTTCGACAAGACCATTGCTGATTCGCTCTCCCCTATGCGCAAATGCTCCAGTTGAATGACTTACTCTGCCTTTAGTAACGTGTTTTGGTATTTCCCAAATTCGGTTATGATCCAAGAAGGTTCTCACATTCAGTAAATCCTTCAAATCAATGTTATAATTTTCCAATAAGTCATTGGCTAACAAATCCGGTTGACCAATATCGCCCCAAATTACTTTGGCCCAAATATCGGCTTTGATTAAATTGGCTCGGGTTACTTTCAAGGCTGCCTGATTGTAATCGGCACCAACAAGGAATAAAGGATAATCATCCAGCATTTTTCCGCGAAGGGTTTGTCGTTCGATCACAGTATAAATATGCTCTATAAATGCTCCATTGCCACAACCCATATCGAGAATTCCTTTGGGCTGATCTTCTATTGGTAAATTAAATAATTTGATGATAATCTCATCTACGATTTTAAAATAAGTATCGTGTGCGCCTCCGCTTGCCCAAACATTCATTTCTCGGTCTACATGAATTTCATCTTCGCCCTCGGCAACCGTTCGAAGTATATTTGGATTGCCAAAAAGCAAATCTTCCATTTTACTAAAAGTAGGTAAATAGGAAACCGTCACTCCATAAGCAGAAGCTCTTTTGGCAAAAAACAATCCCTTTTCCGTAAACTGATAATTGCCTTTTTTTTGGGTAAACCAACCTAAATCAACAAAGAAATCCAGTATAATTTTGAAATTTTCAGGCGACTTATGAAATTCTTCGGGACGGAAAGAAATTTCCATAAAATATTTATGGAACATACCGCTCATACCCAGTCTTACTAATATTGGCCCAACCAAACAACCTTCAATATGCGTTAGAATCTGATGCTGAATTTCATTGGTCAGCGTATCATCCGAAAATGAAATTCCATATTTTTTTTTATACAAATCGAAAATTAAACCCAATCGAGCGAATGGCATATCGTCTAATAATCGCGTGCGAAATTGCATCGTGAAATGCAGTAAATCAAGAACATCTTCATACAAATAGAACATTGAAAAAGCAATCGCGCTTTTATTGTTTATGCTGAATTTAATTTGATCTGTGGAGGTATGGATATGATAGTCCAAGAATCCTTGCGAACACAAAACACGCAAACCCACATTGAGATAGCCTCCATTGGCTTTAAAATATTCGGTAAGTTCCGTAAGTGTGACTTCTTTTTTGTCAAGGATATAGGATAGCATTCCTTTTTCAAACAAAACATATGCAACCGGAGCGGTAACCAAACCATCTAAATGATTGAAAATGGTGCTTCTAAGAGTAATTTTATCAATCATAAAAAGTACGTTTTAAGGGAGAAAAAACACAATTAGATCCAGAATGACCTATTCAAATATATGAAATTCCATCCACAAAATTGCCTTACTTTTTACAATTCAAAATTTACAACTTACCGTTTATTAGTGATTTGCCTCTTTGCTTCGCCAATGACAAACGCGACAGAATTTGCAATATTAAAACTTCTAATTAACGGTGACATTGGAATTGTCAGATGATTGGGAAATTCGTTTAAAACAGCTTCGCTCAAACCCTTACTTTCTTTCCCAAAAACCAACCAGTCACCATCCTGAAAATCATTCTCCAAATACGATTTTTCGGCATGGGAACTCATCAGGAAAACTCGGGATAAATCAGGAATCTGCGCTTTCCATTCGGCTACATTTTGATATTCAGTAACATCAAGATGCACCCAATAATCCAAACCGGAACGTTTTAGGTTTTTATCATTTATGACAAATCCAAAAGGATGAATTAAGTGCAAACGGCTTTCGGTACCTACGCACAATCGGCCAATATTTCCCGTATTATTTGGGATTTCAGGTTCTACTAAAACGATGTTTAACATTGCAATTATTGTTATTTTTTATTGTTATTTTTCATTCGAATCGACTGCAAAATCAGATACTTCCAAAACTTCTCCTGCCTGTAAGTCATTGAGATGTACGTCCCCTATTCGAACACGAACCAATCGTAACGTAGGAAAACCAACAGCGGCAGTCATTTTTCGGACTTGGCGAAACTTCCCTTCATTTACCGTTATCGAAGCCCAAGAAGTGGGACCGTGACGTTCATCGCGTATCTTTTTTCCTCTTGCGCCAAAAGCGGGAATTTCGTTTATCAAGAATGCTTTACACCGTTTCGTGATGTATTTCGTACCATTAAAACCTATTTCGACTCCTTTTTGCAATTGCTCAATCGCTTCCTGATGGATAATGCCATCGACTTGGACATAATATTCCTTGTCGACTTTTTTACTACGAATGATTTCGCTCATCATCCCGTCTGTGGTCAACAGCAACAATCCTTCGGAATCTTCGTCAAGACGCCCTATTGCCATCGTTCCTTTTGGGAAATCGTGCAATTCACCCAGCAGTTTCTTTTTTCTTTTTAATTCGTAAATAAACTGACTCAGATACCCGTAAGGCTTATGAATGATGAAATGAGAATGAGACATTTTAGTGTATTAGTTGTGCGTGCAAAGATAGTTTTGTTTTCTCTGGATTTAAAATAGTGTCGCCATACATTTATTGGTGTAAACCAAAAGCTATGTTAAATGATTGAATTCCTTCGTTTAAAAGACGTAATCTTATAGAAGCTAACAGTATTAGCTTTAAAATTAAAGAGTATGGAAAGCAACGATTTAGGTTCAAAAAAAACAAATAATAAACAAAATATAAACGAAGGATTTAGCGGTCAGAATCTAGCCCAAAATACGAATCCTGAAGTATCACATTTAAAATCAGAAGTAGAAACTGATAGTCATGGAAATCAAAAAATTGTCCAAAGAGCACGGAATATAGACGGAACTTTAGAACAAAATGAGGATAGCACTCCTATAAATTTAAGTTCTGATATTGCAAATGTCTCTGAAGAACAAGCTAAAAAAATGGTCGAAAATAAAGATCATAACTCGGATATCATTCCAAACCGTTATCCAAATTCCCATCCGGATAATAAGGAAGACCGAGGAAATATAAAACTGGATGAATAACAATTGATTTTATTTAAAAAAGGCCAATACGAATCTAATTCCTATTGGCCTTTTTCATTTTCTATTCTAAAGTATTACTTCTTAATTTCCCAATACCAATGAATAAAGTACCAAAAAAAAGAAAAGCCAACAACATAAAAAAGCTGTTAAGCAATACTTTATCATAACCCAAAAGTATCACATCTATAAATGGATAGGGATAAAAACTAAAAAAAGCGCCCCGAATTAACGTGTAAACCAAATACACCGCAGGGAAAATCAACCACGGAAAGATGTTTTTGAATTCCAATGTTTTCTTAGGTACAAATAGAATCCAATATACTAAAACCAAAATTGGAATAACCAGATGCAACAACTCATCCACTACTTTTTGAGAACCCGTAGGCACCCATAAAAATCTAAGAATTGCATTGTAAACAAGTCCAACAATGGTAATGTATAACGTAATTGCTGTTGTGTTTTTAGGTTTCGAAAAAAATAATCCCCATTTGGATTTTGGCTTTAGCCAAAGAAAAGTAAAACAAACTGCCACTAAAATATTCGATTGAATCGTGAAAAAACTAAAAAAACGAACAATCGTTTCCGAAAGTGACACCACCCGATTGATAATGATAAGGTACAATTGTAATACAACCGCAAACCAACCGACAATAGCAATAATTGCAAAAAAACGAGAATTCAATTTTAAAGATTTATCCTGCATATTTTTTAAAGTATAAAAATTAATTGGCAACTAATTTTGCAAATCCATGAATGCTAAAACTTGAGATACTATTTTGATTTCCGAAAGGAAAGAAGGAAACTTTTGTTTATTTTTACAAACTTACAAAAAGAAATTTTATGTCAAATATACTTCCGTTTTTATTGATTTTCATCGTTGCTCTCGCTATTGGTATTTTTATTGGCAAACTCATTTTCTCCGCCCGATTCCAATCGGAAAAAATCAGTTTAGAAGAAAAACTAATTGCTTTTACTTCCCAATTCAACCAACTAAAAGAGCAGATTGTTATTGATAAAACAACTTTTGAAAAGCAATTAGAAAATGCAAATTCCGAGAAAGAAAGCATTCGAAGTGAAAAAGACAGTCTGGCGATTCAGCTTTCTAAGAAAGAAGTTGATTTTGAGAATCTTTGGGAACGCAACAAAGAACAAAAAGAAGAAGTAGAGAAATTACAGGAAAAATTCACCAAGGAATTTGAAAATCTCGCCAACAAAATATTAGACGAAAAATCCAATAAATTTACGGAACAGAACAAGGAAAACATGAAAAACATCTTGACGCCTTTGCAGGATAAAATTCATTTGTTCGAAAAGAAAGTCGAAGACACCCACAAAGAAAGCATCGATTACCATGCCGCTTTGCGCCAACAGATTCTGGGGTTACGAGAAATGAATATCCAAATGAGCAAGGAAACCCTCAACTTGACGAAAGCTTTGAAAGGCGACAGTAAGATGCAGGGAAATTGGGGCGAATTGGTTTTGGAACGCGTTCTTGAAAAATCAGGATTAGAGAAAGGCCGTGAATATGAAGTCCAACAAGCGTTCACTACCGAAGATGGAAATCGTGTTTTTCCGGACGTTGTCATCAATCTGCCGGACGGTAAAAAGATGATTGTCGATTCTAAAGTTTCTTTGACCGCTTATGAAAAATACATCAATGAAGAAGATGACGATGTAAAAGTTGGATTTTTAAAAGAACACGTTAACTCCATCAAACGCCACGTAGAACAATTAGGCAATAAAAACTACCAAGATTTATATCAAATAGAAAGCCCTGATTTTGTATTGTTATTTATTCCAATAGAGCCTGCTTTTGCAATGGCTCTGAACGAGGATACAAGTTTGTACAACAAAGCTTTCGAGAAAAACATAGTTATTGTTACTCCGGCGACTTTATTAGCTACTTTGCGAACGATTGACAGCATGTGGACCAACCAAAAGCAGCAGGAAAACGCACTTGAAATTGCACGTCAAGCTGGTGCTTTGTATGACAAATTTGAAGGTTTTGTTGGGGATTTAATCCGAATTGGAAAGAAAATAGACGAAAGCAAAACAGAATACAGCGGTGCTATGAATAAACTCGTAGAAGGAAAAGGAAACCTGATTGTGAGTGTGGAGAAATTGAAAAAAATGGGAGCCAAAGCGAAAAAAGCGCTTCCGGAAAGTATATTAAATAGAGCAGAAAAAGACGAAAATCAACTTTTAAACTAAACAAAAATGAGAAAATTTTTAATGGTTATAACTTTAATACTTGTAGTATCAGTTGCCGGTTATTTTGCTTTTTTATACACTGCCACGTATAGCGAAGGGGTACGTTCAGGAGAATTAATAAAAGTGAGCCGTAAAGGAGTTGCATTCAAAACATGGGAAGGCGAAATCAGTCAAGGGATTTCCGGAGCACAAATTTTCTCTTTTTCGGTATTGGACAGTGAGGAAAAAGTAATTACTGACTTACAAGAATTCGAAGGACAATATGTACAAGTTAATTATGTAGAACGTTACAGAACATTTCCTTGGTGGGGTGATACACATTATTTTATTACAGAAGTCAAAAAAGTAAATTCTCCTTTTAAAATAAAATAAATGAACCGTACTTTTAAAACCGTTGCGTCCTCAAATATTCGAATTTCAGAATTGATGTTGCCGTCACACACTAATTTTAGCGGTAAGATTCATGGCGGTTATATTTTATCGTTATTAGATCAGATTGCATTTGCCTGTGCATCAAAATTTTCAGGGAATTATTGTGTGACAGCATCTGTTGATACGGTCAATTTCCTCAAACCAATTGAAGTTGGCGAACTGGTTACGATGAAAGCCTGTGTGAACTACGTAGGAAAAAGTTCTATGATTATAGGCATTCGGGTTGAGGCCGAAAATATTCAAACGGGAAAAATCAAACATTGTAATTCTTCTTATTTTACGATGGTAGCCAAGGACAAAGAAGGAAACAGCATGCTTGTTCCCGGGTTGATTTTATCTAATATGAATGAAGTACGCCGTTTTTGCAATTGCATCAAACAAATTGCCTTAAAAAAAGAAAAAGACCTACACGAAGAGAAGTTTGATTACACCTCCAAGGAATCATTAGAAAGCTTAAAAAAATACAACATAAAGCTAGAATTATAATTACACTAATCGATAACTAACACTTTTGTAAAAAAACACTTTTCTACGAATATTACATTCTTGATTATACTTTAATTTCTGATTAAAAAAATCATGAAAAATTAACTGATTCGGTCATTTTTTCAACCGGTTAATACTTTTATTTCATCGGTTAATTTCGTAACTTTAAGTAATTTAATTCATAAATCATTATGAAAAAAATTACTCTAATAGTACTACTCATTATTGCAATTAAATCTTTGGCACAAGATAAAATGGTGACTTATGGAGCTATCATACATTTTGAGGCTTCAATTCCTTTATTTGAAGAAGTAAAAGCAAGTAATGACAAAACAACCTGTATTTTGATAACTAAAACGGGACAAATTGCTTGTTGGATGAACATCAAAGATTTCAAATTTCAAAGAAGCTTGATGGAAGAACATTTTAATGAAAACTACATGGAAAGCAAACGATTTCCTAGAGCCGTTTTTAAAGGCAGAATTGAAAAATTTGATTTAAAAAACATCAATTCAGATTTGAATCAATATCAAATAACCGGTAAAATAACGATACGCGGGCGAACTAAAAAAATAGTGATTAATGGAACTATGAAAAAAGTGGGCAAAGGGATTGAACTTCATTCTGAATTTCCTTTAAATACGGATGATTTTAAAATTGATATACCTTTTATTGTTCGCACCAAAATATCCAAAAACGTAAACACACAACTCATTTGTGTCTTGAAATAATTCTATTTTGCTAAACAATTCCTTAATGCTTCTTCGAGATTTTTAAATTTAAATTTAAAACCAGTTTGTTCGATTTTATCAGATGACACTCTTCTTCCGGTGAGTACAATTAGGGCCATTTCCCCCATAACTAACTTTAATACAAAAGTAGGAACATTAGGTAACCAAACAGAATACCCAAAAATACGTGCTAATGTTTTAGAAAAAATAGTATTAGTCGTAATATCATTAATGGCTGCGTTATAAGCACCCTCCATATTAGGATTTAAAACCGCTTGAAGATAGATGTTGCACAAATCATCAACATGAATCCATGGCATGTATTGCTTTCCGGAACCAAGTGCAGAACCTAATCTAAACTTAAATAACGGAATAAGTTTTTTCAAAAAACCATCATTTTTTCCTAAAACTAATCCAGTACGGATTTTTACGGTACGAATGTTTAAGTTCTCAATAAAATCCAAGGCATCTTCCCATTTCTGGCAGGTATACCCCAGAAAATCATTCGCATAAGGTGAGTTTTCATAACAAATCTCTTCGCCATTCACTGCACCATAAATTCCTACAGCGGAAGCCGAAATAAAAGCATCTAGCTTTTTATTGTTCTTTTTTAAAACAGAATATAACAACTGAGTCGATTTCTCCCTACTATCAATAATAGCCGCTTTTCGTTTTGCTGTCCATCTTTTCTCAGCAATATTTTCACCTGCTAAGTGAATGATATAATCCGCATTTAAAACGGCACTTTCTTCAATAGTCTGATTTGCGACATCCCATTGGTAATAGAAAATGTCAGCTTTATTTTGTTTTTCACTTCTACTTAATATAGAAACTGAATAGCCATTTGCAATTAATAAGTCCGTTAAATGGCTCCCGATAAATCCCGAACCGCCGCTTATTAAAACATTTTTTTTCATAATAGTGTAAAGCTAATGATTTATAATGGTATAAAATTATATTAAATTTTGTTTAACTTTATTAATATATAGTTAAACATTTCATATCTTTATACTTTAATTTGAAATACACTAAAAATGGCTGCTAAAAAAACAGTACTAACAAAGGACAAAATAGTTTCAATGTACATGAATTATGTACTTGATCATAGTGAAAAACCGAAATCAGTATATCATTTTGCAAAAATAAATGATTTTACGGAATCTGAATTCTATGCGTTTTTTGGAACTACAGAAACTATCGAGAAAGAGATTTTTAAAATGTTTTTAGAAAAAACAGTAGAATTACTGAATAAAAACAAGGAATACGAGATGTATGACATGAAAAGTAAAATGCTAAGTTTCTATTTTACTTTTTTTGAAATCCTAACTGCTAACAGAAGCTATGTCCTGCTCGTTTTAAAAGAACACAACAATCAATTAAAAAAATTGATGCAACTTTCTGAACTTAGAAATAGTTTCAAAAATTATCTTATCGAAATAATCTCAGATGAATTTAGAACACAACAAGAAAAATTTCAGAATTTTCAAGAGAAAGCATTTCAGGAAACCTCATGGATTCAACTTTTATTGACGTTGAAATTCTGGCTGGATGATTCTTCTCCAGCTTTTGAGAAAACAGACATCTATATTGAGAAATCAGTGAAAGCCTCTTTTGAATTAATGAACATCACTCCGCTTGACAGCTTAATAGACTTTGGAAAATTTATTTTCAAAGAAAAAATATACAATAAGTAATGAAAACGATAGACTATATCCCTACTTCAAAAATTGAAAGGGCTACAAAACTAGTGCAAACCGGTGCGAAAGTAGGTGTAAACTACCTTAAATATTACGGAGAAAAAATTGTTAATTCTGATTTGACTCGTGATAAACTCAACGAAGATAATGCCGAAGATATTTATGACGGACTAAAAAGTTTAAAAGGTAGTGCGCTCAAAGTCGCGCAAATGTTAAGCATGGACAAAAGTTTTTTGCCACAGGCTTATGTAGAAAAATTTTCACTTTCACAGTTTTCTGTTCCGCCACTTTCGGCTCCATTAGTATTAAAAACGTTCAAAGCAAATTTTGGTAAAACACCGTATGACATTTTTGATGAATTCAACGCTAACTCTGTAAACGCCGCAAGTATAGGACAAGTTCATGTTGCGATAAAAGACGGAAAAAAACTGGCTGTAAAAATTCAATATCCTGGTGTAGCCAATAGTATTTCATCTGATTTGGCTTTGGTAAAACCCATTGCAATCAGAATGTTTAACCTTCAAGGGAAAGACTCTGATAAATATTTCAAGGAAGTGGAGGACAAATTGATTGAGGAAACCAATTATTTATTAGAATTAAAACAAAGTCAAGAAGTTGTTGAAGCCTGTAAAAATATTGAAAATCTGGTTTTCCCAAACTACTATTCTGAATATTCATCAGAGAAGATTATCACGATGGATTGGATGGCAGGAATTCACCTTTCGGAGTTTACAAATAAGAATGACAATCAGGAAATCGCAAATAAAATCGGTCAAGCATTGTGGGATTTCTACATGTATCAGATTCATATCCTTAAAAAAGTACATGCTGATCCGCATCCGGGAAATTTCTTAGTAAACGATAAAAATCAGTTGGTAGCATTAGATTTTGGCTGTATGAAACTAATTCCTAACGATTTCTACATTCCTTATTTCGAATTAATAAACAAAGAAGTGATTGATAACAAAAAACTTTTTAGTCAGAAATTATTCGAATTAGAAATCCTTAGAGTAGATGATTCCAAAGAGGAAGTGGACTATTTTACTCGAATGTTTTATGATTTATTATCGTTGTTCACACAACCTTTCCAAACTGAAACTTTTGATTTCTCAGATGCAGCATTTTTTGAAAGCATAGCACAATTGGGAGAACGATTTTCAAAAGACACCAATCTTAGAAAAATGAATGGCAATCGAGGTTCTAAACATTTCATTTACATGAACAGAACGTTCTTTGGGTTGTATAATTTAATGTTTGATTTGAAAGCGAAAATCGTTGTCAATGAATATCAAAAATACAACTAGTGAAAAAGGGAAATCTGCCTTCAAAAATGTGTTTGGTTTGCAGCCGACCTTTTAGTTGGCGGAAAAAATGGGAGAAAGTTTGGGACGAAGTAAAATATTGTAGCGAGAAATGCAAAAGAAACAAAAAGGGTTAGTCTGGTTTAGAAATGATTTGAGAGTACATGATAACGAATCGCTGTCGAATGCTATAAAAGAAAATGATAGCATAATTGCTATTTATTGTTTTGACCCAAGGCATTTTGAAAACACACGTTGTGGATTTAAAAAAACCGAGAAATTTAGAACTAAATTCCTAATTGAATCGGTAACAGCATTGAAACAAAATCTGGGAAAATTAAATATTCCACTTTTGGTGTATCACCAAAAACCAGAAGATATTATTCCGGAAATTATTGCTCAAAATGAAATCAGCTATGTTTATTTTCAAGAAGAATGGACGAGTGAAGAAATGGAAGTTTTGAAGAATATCAAATCTAAAGTTCCGGGTTCAATAGCGTTTAAAGCTACTTATAATCAGTTTTTATTTCATCCGGATACGATACCGTTTGCGATTGAAAAGATTCCAAATGTTTTTACACAATTCAGAAATCAATGTGAAAAGTCTACGAAAGTCGTACCTGAATTTTCAGTTCAACAGATGCCTGAAGAAAATTGGATCGCAAATGAAACTGTAATTCCTACGATGGAAACATTAGGATTTACTGACTTTCAAATAGATTCTAGAACAGCTTTTCCTTTTCGTGGTGGTGAAAATGAAGCGTTACAAAGGTTGGAGCATTATTTTTGGGAGACCAAAAAACTAAGTGTTTATAAATTGACTCGCAACGGATTAATCGGCACTGAATTTAGTTCAAAATTTTCTCCTTGGTTGGCCAATGGTTCAATTTCGGCGAAGACCATTTATTGGGAAATTGTAAAATATGAACAACAAATTGGGAAAAATGATTCTACATATTGGTTGATTTTCGAACTCATTTGGAGGGATTATTTTAAATACGTTTCGATGAAAAACGGAGATTCGATTTTTAAAATTGGAGGGATTTTAGACAAAAAATACGATTGGAAAAACAATCCATTATCGATAAAAAATTGGATTAACGGCACAACTGAAGAGCCTTTTGTCAATGCCAATATGATTGAATTGCAACAAACAGGCTGGATGAGCAATCGCGGCAGACAAAATGTAGGTTCTTATTTTGCAAAGAATCTGTTGTTAGACTGGCGCATTGGAGCTGCCTATTTTGAGGCTATGCTCATTGATTATGATGTTCACAGCAATTACGGAAATTGGATGTATGTTTCAGGAGTTGGTAATGACCCCAGAGATCGAAAATTCAATATTAAATTACAAGCGGAGAATTACGACGGACAATCAAAATTTCAGAGATTATGGCTGCAACAACAATTATTTTAAAAATAAATGAATACAAATAAGAAACATATAAATGTCGTTTGGTTTAAAAGAGACCTTCGTTTACAGGATAACGAAGCGATTTTTAATGCCCTAAAAACTAATACTCCTACTTTGTTGCTTTATGTATTCGAAAAATCCTTAGAAAATGATTCCCATTACAGCTCGAGACATTGGAATTTCATCAAGCAATCACTTGTAGATATCAATAAACAACTGGAACAATCCAATACACAGGTATTAGCGGTATCGTCAGAGGTACTTCAAGTTTTCAATATACTTGAGGAAACATACAAAATTGAAACCGTTTTTTCGCATCAGGAAACTGGTTTAAAAATTACTTACGAAAGAGATAAAACTTTCAAACGGTTTTGTAAAAACAATCAAATCAATTGGGTTGAAAACACAAATAACGGAATTTTCAGAGCGTTAAGAAACAGAACTAATTGGGTTTCAAAGTGGGAAAAATACATGAATGAACCCCAATTTATTTTTGATTCTAAATCAGAAAACTTCCTGAATACAGAAGCAATAATTGAACTTGAAAAAACATTAGAAAAGACGAATTTAGAAACTGTTCCGGATACTATTTTTCAAAAAGGCGGCAGTACGATGGCTGGAAAATATCTGCAAAACTTCTTTGAGGAACGCTATCACAATTATAGCTCGCATATTTCGAAACCTTTATTGGCTAGAAAAAGCTGCAGTAGATTATCACCATACATTGCTTGGGGAAATTTATCATCAAGACAAGTTTTGCAAAAAGCAGCCACGTTCAGACTGACATGTAGCCATAAAAAGCAAATTGATTCTTTTATATCCAGACTGACTTGGCAGGCACATTTCATTCAAAAATTTGAGATGGAAGAAATTATGGAGTTTGAAAGTGTTAACAAAGGCTTTCATTCGTTGAAAAAGAAAGTCAATGAAAATTATATTGAAGCTTGGAAAACGGGAAAAACGGGATTTCCATTAATCGATGCTTCCATGCGTTGCTTGAATGAAACCGGTTATTTGAACTTTAGAATGCGTGCAATGCTAGTATCGTTTTTTACACATAATTTATGGCAGCCTTGGCAGGAAGCAACACAACATTTATCACAAATGTTCCTTGATTTTGAGCCTGGAATACATTTTCCCCAGTTACAAATGCAGGCTGGTGAAACCGGAATCAATATGTTACGTATATATAATCCAATAAAGAACAGTTACGAACACGATCCTGACGGTGAATTTATAAAAAAGTGGGTGCCCGAATTACGCAATTTGCCTAGAGGATTTGTACATGAACCTTATAAAATGACGTATTTAGATCAAAAATTTAATGATTTCGAAATAGGTACCAGCTATCCGAAACCAATTGTAAATATGGAACGAACGAGGAAATTTGCCAGTGATTTTTTATGGAAAATGAAGAAAAATCCATTGGTAAAAGAGGAAAGTTCACGCATATTAAAATTACACACCATGGCCGATATTGGCGACAGTGAATAATTTTTCAATAGTAATCTAAAAAAATAGCAATTTCAAATAAATAAAACATCGTGACTGTAAAAAAAGAACTTACTGATTTAGACAAAGACCGAATCATAGAAATGGCATGGGAAGACCGAACCACTTTTGATGCGATTTTAATGCAATTTGGATTAAAGGAACAAGAGGTTATCGACTTGATGCGCAACGAAATGAAACCTTCGAGTTTTAGAATGTGGCGCGAAAGAGTGCAAGGCCGCAAAACAAAACATGAAAAATTGAGGGATTTTCGAGAAGGACGTTTTAAATGTACGATGCAAAGACAAATTAACAACAACAAGATTTCCAAACGATAAAAATTAGTGTTCAGCGAACAGTAATCTGTTAAAATAACAATATATATAAAAAATGAAAAACATAGTAATCATTGGTGGTAGTAAAGGAATTGGTAGTGCTATTTTGTTGCAACAATTAGAAACAAACATAGTCTACAACATCAGTAGAAATGCTCCAGACATCACACATCCCAACCTGAAACACTTTTCTGCAGATGTCTTGCAGGATGCACTTCCAGAAATTGAAGCCATCGACACCTTGATTTACTGTCCGGGTTCCATCAATTTGAAACCAATAGGAAGTCTTAGTATCGATGATTTCAGAACTGATTTTGAAATTAATGTCATTGGCGCTGTAAAGGCCATCCAGAAATATTTACCTGTTTTAAAAAAGGGAACTAATCCATCGATTGTTTTGTTTAGCACCGTAGCCACAAAATTAGGAATGCCGTTTCATGCTAGTATTGCTACCGCAAAAGCAGGTATTGAAGGATTAGTAAAATCGTTGGGAGCAGAATTAGCTTCGGTAGTACGCATCAATGCCATTGCTCCCACGATTACTGAAACATCACTTTCAGCAGGAATTTTAAGAAATGATCGAATGAAAGAAAACATGGTGGAACGCCATCCGATGAAAGGTTATTTGAAACCGGAAGAAGTGGCAAATATGGCAAACTTCCTGATTTCTGAAAATGCTAAATCAATCTCAGGTCAGATATTTGAGATGGATTACGGAATAGTGACTTTTAAAATTTAAAGAAGTCGTTATTTATCATCTTAGAAAATAAGTTTTAAACCATTAAGAAATTAAGTATATTTAGAAAGAGTACTTAACTTTTCTTAATCTTTTAATGGTTTACTAAAAAAATTAAAAACATCCAATAAAATAATTAGCCAAATTTAAATTGAAAGACAGCATACCATGATAAAAGAAATGAAAAGTTACGAGAAAATTGAACAATACGATACTGAAATAACAGAAGCTTTAGCAGATAATTATAGAGTAATCATTGAAAATTTAGGGGAAGATGTTACTCGTGAAGGTCTTGAAAAAACACCAGAACGTGTAGCCAAAGCCATGCAGTATTTAACTCATGGTTACGGATTAGATCCATTAGAGATATTAAAATCAGCGATGTTTACAGAAGACCATCAACAAATGATTGTGGTAAAAGACATCGAGGTATACTCTATGTGTGAACATCATATGTTGCCATTTTTTGGAAAAGCACACGTGGCTTATATTCCAAATGGTAAAATTGTAGGTTTAAGTAAAATACCTAGAGTGGTAGATGCTTTTGCCAGAAGAATGCAAGTACAGGAACGATTGACAGACCAGATTAAAAATTGTATTCAAGATGCTTTGAATCCACTTGGTGTAGCGGTTGTAATTGAAGCCCAACACATGTGTATGCAAATGCGAGGAATTCAAAAACAAAATTCAGTTACCACGACTTCTTCCTTTACAGGAGCTTTCGAAAAAGACAAAACCAGAAAAGAATTTATCAGTTTAGTTTCTAATAAACTGAGTTAATTTTTATCATTTAAATACAAAACCGTGAAAATTCTCTTAACAGGTGCAACAGGTTATATCGGGAAACGACTTTTGCCTTTGTTGGTGGCACAAGGACATGAAATAATCTGTTGTGTAAGGGATAAAAATAGGTTTTATTGTCCAATTGAATTTCAAAAAAGTATAACCGTAATTGAAGTTGATTTTCTCAAACAAGAAACATTGACAGCCATTCCAGACACAATTGACGCAGCTTATTATCTGATTCATTCCATGTCAGGAACGGCAACTAATTTTGATGAATTAGAAAGCTTGTCAGCATTGAATTTTGTGCAACGATTGAATGAAACCAAAGCAAAACAAGTTATTTATTTGAGCGGAATCATCAATGATAAATCGCTGTCCAAACATTTATCATCGAGGAAAAAAGTAGAAGAAATTTTAAATATTGGAACGTTTGCCACAACAACATTAAGAGCGGGAATTATTGTGGGTTCTGGAAGTGCCTCGTTCGAAATCATTCGGGATTTAGTGAATAAATTGCCCATCATGATTACTCCAAAGTGGCTTAACACAAAATGCCAGCCAATTGCAATTCCTGATGTTCTTGATTTTTTATCCAAATCTTTATTAAATCCGCTTACTTACGATCAGAGTTTTGATATTGGCGGACCAGATATTTTAACGTACAAAGAAATGCTTTTGGGATTTGCGGAGGCCAAAAAACTAAAGCGATGGATTTTTACTGTTCCTATCATGACCCCAAAATTATCCTCGTATTGGTTGTATTTTGTAACCTCAACATCATATAGACTCGCATCAGCACTAGTCAGTAGTATGAAAGTAGAAGTGGTTTGCAGTGATAACAAAATCAATACTTTGCTAAATGTTTCGCCTATGACATACAAACAAGCGCTTTCCCGTGCTTTGATAAAAGTAGACGAAGATAAGGTTGCTTCGAGCTGGAAAGATTCTTTAGTCAGCGGACGCTTTAGCAGCAATTTGTCAGAATATTTAAAAGTTCCAAAAAAAGATTGCTTTATCGACCGACGTAAAATGGAAATCATAGATCGAGATTTTACCATCAACAGAATTTGGTCCATCGGTGGCGATACAGGTTGGTATTATGGTGATTGGTTGTGGGATTTACGTGGTTTTATTGACAAATTATACGGTGGCGTGGGTTCCCGAAGAGGACGAACGAATCGTCATGACATTCATTCTGGTGATGCCTTAGATTTTTGGCGCGTTTTGTATGCCAATAAAGAAGAGGGAAAACTAATCTTATTTGCCGAAATGAAATTACCAGGTGAAGCTTGGTTAGAATTTAAAATTATCGGAAATACTTTGTATCAAGCGGCGACTTTCAGACCAAAAGGAATTTGGGGAAAATTATACTGGTATTCTGTTTTACCGTTTCATGGATTTATTTTCGAGGGAATGCTGAAGAAATTGATTCAATAGTAAACAAATATCCTTTTCTGTACCTACTGGAAAAAGGAAATACAAATTGAACAGGTTATCAATCTGTTCAATTTGTATCTTTTATTTTAAAATTCCGGCCTTGTAAGTTGCAATCGCTCTGTCTCTAGCCATAGCGTGTTCTACCATTGGTTTTCCATATCCTAAATCAAATTCTGGAATCCATTTTCGGATGTAGATTCCTTTTTCGTCGAATTTTTTTTGTTGAATCTCCGGATTGAAAACACGGAAATAAGGCGCAGCATCACAACCGGTTCCTGCTGCCCATTGCCAGTTTCCTACATTTGCAGACAATTCGTAATCCAGTAATTTTTGAGCAAAATAAGCCTCACCCCATTGCCACTGAATCAATAAATGCTTGCAGAGAAAACTCGCCACAACCATTCGGACTCTGTTGTGCATGTATCCTGTTTCATTGAGCTGACGCATTCCGGCATCAACCATAGGATATCCAGTTGTTCCCGAACACCAACGCTTGAAATCCTCTTCATCATTGCGCCACTGAATCCCATCATAAGCTGATTTGAAGTTTTGCGTAACGACTTTTGGAAAACTGAATAAAATTTGCATGAAGAATTCTCTCCAAATTAACTCACTCAAAAAAACATCGTTTTTGTGAAATGCCCAATTGACTAATTTCCGCACGCTTACGGTTCCAAAACGCAGATGTGGTGAGAGATACGAGGTTTTGTCCATGGCTGGAAAATCCCTTATATCTTGATAATTTGAAATGAATTTTAAGTTGTGTGGTTTTACTTTTATTGGACTTTCTTCAAAACCTATTTGTTCCAAAGTAGGAACAGTAAAACTATTTTTATTGAAGTTAGAAAACATACCAGTGGCATCGTATTCTGGAACCGGAGCCATAGCTTTGTATTTTTCTAACCACTTATTTTTAAAGGGAGTGTAAACCGTATACGGCAATCCATCAGCTTTTGTGATTTCTTTTTCTTCAAAAATAACTTGATCTTTAAAAGAATAAGTGATGGTATTGTTAGCTTCCAAAATTTCACAAATAACGGTGTCACGTTGTATAGCATACGGTTCGTAATCTTTGTTGAAAAAGACTTCTTTGACATCGAATTCTTCTAAAAGAGATTTCCAAACATCAATAGTTTTTCCTTTTTTTACTAAAAGTGAACTTCCTAGTTCTTGTAATTGTTGATTTATTTTCGAAAGTGATTGGTGAATGAAACCTACTCGAGCATCGTTTTTTGGTAAACTCTCTAAAATGGAATCATCAAAAATAAACAACGGAATAACAGGATATTTTGATTTTAAAGCCTGAAATAATCCAACGTTATCTTCTAAACGTAAATCGCGTCTGAACCAAAAAAACGATACTTCTTGCTTGTCCATTATTTACCATTAAACATTTGATCTACCATAACACGTCTGTGATCAAAGATAGCTTTCAATTTATTTTTTACGATAAGTGTATTCATTATACGACCTATGAAACCTAAAGGCAACGCATAATGAACTAAATCAGTCATTTTTACTCCGTTTTCTGTAGCTTCGAAAAAGTGTTTGTGATGCCACAATGCATAAGGGCCAAAACGTTGTTCATCGATAAAATAACTATTCTCTTTCACAAATGTGATTTCGGTAACCCAAGGCAATTTTAACCCTAAAAGTGGTGAGACTTTGTATTGTATTATTTGCCCAGCGTACATGGATTTATTATCGAAATCTGTGATTTCGAAACCCATTGTTTCCGGTGTGATTTTTTGAAGATTACTTGGACTGGAGAAAAAAGCCCAACAATCTTCTAAGCTTGCATTTACATGCTGAACGGTTTCTTTTTTATAGAGTTTCATCTAAAAATATTTAAGATTTTTGATTAACGATTCTTGATTTAAGATTTTCAAACGTGCTTATAAGGATTTTCAGAAATCTGCTCCCGAAGCTTCGGGACAAAAATCATTAATCTTGATTCAAAAATCTCTTTAACTTTACGGAATTGTGCGTGAGGGATGACAGTGGAGCTCTTTTTATAGGTGGTCTCGTTTTTTTTTAGAACGAGACCAGATGTAAAAAAGCGGGAACGTACAGCCTGACCTGCTTTTTCAGCGGGTCACGCCCAAATGGAATTGTTACATTTTATAATATTTGAAAGGCACAAATAACATTCCGAAACACTCTCCGTGTTCCTTACCCAAATGTTTATGATGTACTTTGTGGGCTTTTCGCAAGCCTATCAAATACTTATTATTAGTGTTTTTGAACCACTTGAAACGCTGATGAATTAATACATCGTGGATCATGAAATAACAAAAACCATAAAATGTGATTCCGAGTCCAATGAAAAATAAATAATTCATACCGCCTTGCACGCCAAAGTAGAAAAGAACGATGCTAGGAAGAGCAAAAATTACAAAGAAAATATCATTTCGTTCGAAAATATTGGCGTATTTAGGTTGGTGATGATCGGCATGAAAATACCACATTAAACCGTGCATTATGTACTTATGTGTAAGCCAGGTCACACACTCCATGAAAAGGAAAACACCAAAAAAGATTAAAAAGGAAATCATTATTTTTTTTATTTAATTAAAAATATACTTTTCAAAAAAGGCATTATTTTATACCAATTTTAATTTATACGTTACAAAAGATTGTGCTAAAAGACCCGCTTTAGTATAATTAGAAACTCGAATTCTTGCATTTCCAATTTCATCGCAAGGCGTGTTTTCTAATTTTTTTAGTAGTTTCTTGTAGTATACAAAGGCGGTGTAAACTCCAAATTTAGCTTCTATTGGTAACTTTACAATTCCTTCATAGGCAACTTTGAAATCTTCTTCGATTTCATTTATGATTGCTGTTTTAGCTTTTTCATCGAATGAATTCAAATCGACTCCAGGAAAATAATTTCGGTTCAACACTAAATTATCATCTTTTAAATCTCTCAAAAAATTAACTTTCTGGAATGCAGAACCTAATCGCATTGCTTCTTCTTTTAGTTGATCATATCGTTCATTATCACCTGCAACAAAAACCTTAAGACACATCAATCCAACCACGTCTGCCGAGCCATAAATATATTCATCATATTCAGCTTTACTGTTATAATCGGATTTAATTAAATCTAATTTCATACTTCTCAAAAAAGCTTGAATTAAATCATCCGAAATATTGTATTGTTTTACTGTTTGCTGAAAAGAATTCAAAATTGGATTCAGACTTATTCCTCTTTCAATTGATTTGTAATACTCATCCTCAAACTCTGTGATTAAACTTTCTTTATCGAAACCGTGAAATGAATCTACAATTTCATCTGCAAAACGAACAAATCCATATATACTATAAATGGCATCTCTTATACTTGGCGACAACATGTAAACTGCCATAGAAAAAGAGGTGCTATAATTTTTTGTAACTAGCTTGCTACATTTAAAAGATACATCATCAAATAATTGCTTCATATTATTGCTCTGAAAATTGCTTATTAATTAATTCTGACACTAATTTACCTGAAATTAATGCTGGCGGAACACCTGGTCCCGGAACGGTCAATTGACCTGTGAAATATAAATTCTTTACTTTTTTACTTTTTAATTTAGGTCTCAAAAAAGCGGTTTGTAATAATGTATTCGCCATTCCGTATGCATTACCTTTATAAGAGTTATACTCAGAGACAAAATCGTTTTTGCAAAATGATTTTTTAAATATAATATTATTTTTTACACTTTGCTGAGTTAACGTTTCAAAACGATCCATTATTTTTTCAAAATATTCTTCTCGTAATGCCTCAGTATCATTGATTCCCGGAGCCAGAGGCACTAAGAAAAAACCAGATTCCATTCCTTCTGGGGCTGCGGTTTTATCTGTCAATGACGGGAAATTAGCATAAAACAACGGCTCAATTGGCCATTGTGGTTCATCATAAATATCCTTAGCATGTTGATAAAAATCGACATCAAAAAATAATGCATGATGTGAAATATTATCTATTTTTTTGTTGAAACCAACATAAAATAACAATGACGAAGGTGCGAAAACTCGACTGTCCCAATATTCATCAGAATACGCGCGATGTTTTTGATCCAATAATGTTTCGGTATGATGGTAATCGGCACCACTCAAAATCAAATCAGATGTAATTGTTTCGCCATTTACAACTAAAGCCTTAGCTGTTTTATTCTCAACAATTATCTTTTCAATATTTGAATTCGTGTGAAACGTAACTCCTAATTCTCTTGCTAAACTTTCCATCGCACGAACCACATCAAACATTCCTGTTTTAGGATGCCAGGTTCCAAGACCAAAATCAGCATAATTCATAAAACTATAAAAAGAAGGTGTATCTGAGGGTTTTGCTCCAAGAAACAAAACTGGAAATTCCAAAATTTGAATCAGCCTTTGATTTTTAAATTTCTTCCGAACATCTTTACTGATGTTGCTGAAAAACTGTCCTACTTTTTTAGCCGTTTCAACTGTTATTAATTCTAATGGAGAAACTCCCGGACGGTATACTAAATCCTTTATTGCAATGTCATAGTTGCTTTTGGCTTCAGCCATAAAATCATTTAATATTTTTCCGCTACCTTTTTCAATCGCTTCAAAAGCAAATATGATGTCAGTTAAATTATCTGCAATGGTAATGAAGTCATCGATTCCGTAATACACACGATACGCAGGTGACAACTTTATTAACTCATAATAATCCGAAGTTTTTTTATCAAAATCAGCAAAAAAACGATCAAATACATCGGGCATCCAGTACCAACTTGGTCCCATATCAAAGGTGAAACCTTCCATTTTTAATTGTCTTGCTCTTCCTCCAATTGTTGCATTTTTTTCATAAACGGTTACATCGTGACCGCTTTGCGCTAAATAACAGGAAGCTGCAAGTGAGGAAAACCCAGAACCTATTATTGTTATTTTTTTTATTTCTTTCATTTGTTTAGCAAATATACAAAAAGTTTAAACAAAAAAAATTAAATTTCATCCACTAATTCAGAAATGGAATTGAAAATTGATATTTTATCTGAAAGCCCTTCTTTGTTAATAAATTCAACCAAACGTCCTGTGTACCATAACTCCGTATTGTCATCTAATAATTCATCAGCCATTTTTTGAACATAGTCGTTTAAAATATCCCTTTCAGGTTGCACTGTGAAGTACGAAATAAAAACAATAGAGTCAAAATGTTTTTTTAAATCTTTCAAATTACTGATAGGCATACTTTCGCCCAGATAGATGGTTTTGTAACCTAGCAAGAGAATTTCATAATTTAAATACATCAACCCAAGTTCATGAATTTCATTCATTGGTAGCGAAAGCACAAAAACTTTATCGTTTTTTGTTTGCTTCAAAACTTGAAGTTTCTCTGTATTTATGAGCAATTTTTGCTTGATTAAATAACTAACAAAATGCTCATGGGCTGGTGTTATTGTATCTGATTGCCATAATAATCCCAACTCATTCATCAAAGGAATAAAGACTTGATGAAAAACTTCTTTGAATGATTTTTCAGCAATCAACCAATTGTATGTATTGAAAAACAATTCTTGGTCAAAATTCATCATTGCCATTTTAAACTCACTGATTGCATGACTTTTGGCCGTTTTGTTCGAAATTATTTCTCGTACAAGCGATGGGATTTTTTCTTGTGGATAGGTCGCTATTTTTGAAATTTTATAGCCATAGTCATGCAACAAAGTTATGTTTAATAGTTTTTGCAAACTAGCCAAATCGTACAATCGGATATTAGTATCTGTACGCATCGGTTGAAGAATATCATATCTTTTCTCCCAGATTCGTATAGTATGTGCTTTGATTCCTGAAAGATTTTCAAGATCTTTTATACTAAACACACTTTTTATATTGTTCATCATTTGTCTAAATTTAATAAACAAATGTAAAATAAATTTTATTATAAATTTGAAATAATTTGAAAACTATTGTATTATTCTAAAGTGACGCTGTAAAAAGCATTCAATTTGTCTAAATCAAGAACTGTTTTGGAATTATCAGTACTTCTAGTATACATAGGTTCAAATTTTGCTCCATAGATAACTTCCTCAAAAGTATATGAAGTTCTAATGGCAACGGTATTACTAAACATGTCATCAAAGGTTTTTATAAAAACAAGAATTTCTCCATGGATACTATCAAAATCGTCTTTGGTCAAGTTATACAGCGGACTGTTTTCAGTTATGGGATGTACCAAAGTCCAGCTTAAGGTTAATGCATTTATTCTCTCCAATTCTAAATCTAAAGTATAAAATCTATTCGTTTTAGCACCATTCTCCTCCACACTCATACCTAGAGTTATTTTGGCTTCAGCATCAGTGAAATTGGTGTTTTTGAAAGGTGTAATTCGTATCATTAGACCTTTTATTTCTCCATAAGGAGCTATCAGGGCATTGTGAGAAAATTTCAAAAAAGCGGTTGGCTTACTAAAACGTCCAAAGAATAAACCAGTAGCAATTGCAAAACTCAATAACCCTATCAAAGCCTCAGCAGCCGCTAACAAACTGGTCAAAAAACCAGAAGGACTAATGTGTCCATACCCCACTGTTGTAAAAGTTTGTGCACTAAAAAAATAGGCTTGACCAAATTGAACCCAATTTGAGCCTGTAACATCAATCCCATTTAAATTTTCGATTCCGATGGCATAATACAGCAACGCAAATAGAAAATTCATACCCACGTAAAACAACAAAAGAATTAACATGAATTTCCATCTTGGCAAATCAATCATGGTATGATACCAACTAATGCGATGCAAAAGATGCATGCCGCGTTTCTCTACATTAGCTGTTCCATTTTTATTTACAAAACGTCCACCATAATTATTGGCATTTGTTCCAAAACCAGTATTTGTATCTGCCTTTGCTTTTGAATTTATTTTCTTCATTGCAGTTATTGCTATTCATTTATTACGAAGTAAAAATAGCAAAAAACCTTTTATAAATTAGGAAGTGATTTCACCTTTAGAATATGCCCTTCCTAAATTCCAACTTATTTTTACAATACTATTCTTTTATTTGTAATAACAGTTTTAAATCTCTCATTAATGTTCGCTTTCAAGAACTTTCTTTTTTTTAATAATTCATAATTTTTACACTAAATGTTTTTAAAAAATAATCATAATGATTTAAAAATCAATACCTTTATATACTTTTTTTTTATTTCAACATAAAATTAGAATCATGTATTAAGGGATGTTAAAAGATAGAATTGAGGCGGGTAAATTGCTTTCAGAAAAACTAAAAAAATACCAGAATAGCAACACCATAGTACTTGCCGTTCCCAGAGGCGGAGTACCTGTGGGATATGTAATTGCTAAAAGTTTACACCTTCCTTTAGACATCGTTCTTTCAAAAAAAATAGGACATCCCAGTAACACCGAATTTGCGATAGGCGCCATCTCATCAGATTCTATGATTCTTGATGAACATCCAAATGTTTCTAAAAAATACATTGACCATGAAATTATTCGATTGCGGAAATTAATGACCGAGAAATATCAACATTACATGGGCAATAGAAAACCGCTGGATGTGAAAGAAAAAAATATAATCTTAGTAGATGATGGTATCGCTACAGGAAATACTTTACTTGCCAGTATAAGCATGCTTCGAAAAAAAAATCCAGCAAAAATAATTGTGGCTACACCTGTGATACCTTATGACAAAGTGCCTGTATTTAAAAAAAATGCTGATGAGTTTATCTATCTAATAGCTTCCAAATATTTTAGAAGTGTGGGCGGATTTTATGAAGAATTCAACCAAGTGGAAGATGCCGAAGTGATACACTTGTTGAGTCTTCCCATAGATACTGACTAATGTTGTTTTAAGCTGTAGTTTTATTTTTAAAATTGAAATGATAGAAAAATCAGATTTCTACTTTTCAAAATTAAAACTAAAAAAATTGCAGTTTCCACTAATACTAAAACTATCGCTTTTTTTCCTAAATTAGTTAAATCAAAATAAAAGCTATGAAAAAACTAACCAAAGAGGATATCAGTCAGGAAGTATTTGACTTATACGATGATTACGCCCATAACAAAATTGAACGAAGACAATTCGTCGAGAAACTATCCCTGTTTGCGGTAGGAGCGCTAACACTACCGTCACTCCTTAGCTTTATGACACCAAATTATATTGATTCTATTTTGATAAAACCCGGTGATCCCCGATTAAAATCAGAATTCATCACTTACGATTCTCCTAAAGGCGGAGGAAAAATTAAAGGTCTTTTATCCCAACCCACAGGAACCAAAAAGAAATTACCGGGAATCATCGTCGTACATGAAAACCGTGGACTGAATCCGTATATTGAAGATGTAGGACGAAGAGCAGCCGTGGAAGGATTCATTACTTTGGCACCAGACGCATTATCGCCTCTGGGCAGTTATCCCGGAAATGATGACGCGGGAAGAGAATTACAAAAAAAACGTACCCGTGAGGAAATGCTCGAAGACTTCATTGCAGCCTACGAATACCTAAAATCCCACAAAGATTGTAATGGTCGTATTGGTGTGGTAGGATTTTGTTTTGGCGGTTGGATTGCCAATATGATGGCGGTAAAAATCCTAGATTTGTGTGCCGCTGTTCCGTATTACGGCGGGCAACCCACGGCAGCTGAAGCCGAAAAAATAAAAACGCCTATCCTAGCGCAATATGCTAGTTTAGACACGCGCGTAAATGAAGGTTGGCCCGCTTTTGAAGCCATCCTTAAAAAGAACAAAATAGAACATATTGCTTATTTCTATGACGGTGTGAATCATGGTTTTCATAACAATACGACTCCCAGATACGATGAAAAAGCCGCCACTTTATCTTGGACAAGAACCATAGATTTTTTTAAGGAAAAATTGAAGAAAAAATAATTACAGATTATTTTTAAAGAGAATACTGCGTAAATTGAGCAATCTTATAAACAAACGGGAGAAACCAATGATGATAAGGATCGACTACAAGAATAAATTCATTGTTAAAACAACACCTCGGGCTTTCTGTAACAGCTAAAGAAGATGGCTGTTAAACAAGTTCATCTTTGAGCATATACACCCGTTACAATATATCGGATTTAAGTCTTTTGAAGTAACCATCAGAAGACTGAAAAGGGATTTATTTTTTGGAATTTTGGGTATGTAGATAGTTCTGCTTTGAAGGACCCCTTCGGTCGTTTAATAAAAAAATATGTTAAATAAATCACAAATTAACAAGTGATAAATAATTATTTTCGTTAGTTTTGTTTAACTTTTTTACTTAAAACTTAAACAATGAAGATTATGAAAAAATTTTTAAAATTATATTTTTTATCATGTTTATTTTTATCCAGTATGACGTTTTTTACTGGATGTAGTGATGACGAGGCTTTGCCACAACTCACCGGGGAATCAAAACAATTCGTTTTGTTCAATAAATCGAACCCTTCCATTAGCGGAACCGTTACTATTTCCAAAAGAAATGATGATGCTACTCTGATCACAGTTCAATTAAACGGCACTAGTGCTGGTGGAACTCACCCTGCACATATCCACGCTAATTCAGCTGCAGAAGGCGGAGCTATTGCACTTGACCTATCAGCTGTTGATGGAAGTACAGGTAAAAGTGAAACGGTGGTTAAAACTTTAAATAATGGCTCACCAATCACTTATGATCAGTTAATAAATTTAGATGGTTATGTTAATGTGCACCTTAGTGTAGTTGATCTTGAAACATTGATTGCGCAAGGCGACATTGGTATAAATGAACTTACAAGTACTAGCAAAACGTACCCCCTAAGTGCAGTTTCTAATACCGCCATAAGTGGTACTGCAAAATTCACTAAAAGAGTAAGCGGTAAAACTTTGGTAAGTATAGCACTAACTGGAACAACTCCAGGAGTTAGTTCTATTGCACATATTCACCTCAATACTGTCGCTCAGACAGGCGGTGTAGTAGTAGATCTCACACCGGTAAATGGATCTTCTGGTAAAAGTGAAACTAGTGTAAATAAACTCAATACTGGAGCAGCCATCACTTATGATGAGCTCTTGATTTTTAATGGTTATATAAATGTTCATGAAAGTGCTACAGCCATATCAACATTAATAGCACAAGGCGACATTGGTAAGAATGAACTTACTAATACTAGCAAAACATATACTTTAAGCGCGGTTTCTAACAACGCGATAAGCGGAACAGCGAAATTCACAAAAAGGGTTAGCGGTGAAACTTTAGTAAGTATCTCCATAACTGGAACAACTGCAGGAGTTAGTTCTCCCGCACACATCCATCTCAATACTGCCGCCCAGGGAGGACCTATAGCAATTGATCTTACCAATATCACCGGTGCTACTGGAAAGAGTGAGACTAGCGTGAATAAGCTTAATAATGGAACCCCCATAACCTATGAGGAACTATTGAATTTTAATGGATACATAAATGTTCATCAAAGTGCTAACAATTTGGCAACAATAATCGCTCAAGGAAATATTGGATCTAATACTGGAAATCCTACTACTGTAAATTATAATGTTACTAACTCAGGAGCTACATCTTATGTTTTTAACGGAAATGGTTTAACCAATAGTAATAATCCTAATTTAACATTCCAAAGAGGAAAAACATATACTTTCACTGTAAATACACCTGGACATCCTTTTCTAATTAAAAGTGTTCAAAGTACAGGAACTCTAAATCCATTCAGTGATGGGGTAACCAACAATGGATCATCAAATGGAATTATAACTTTTACGGTACCAAGTAATGCACCAAATACATTATATTACATCTGTGAGTTTCATTCATCAATGACAGGTATTATAACAATTACTAATTAAGAAAAAAACAAAAGTACCCAGATAGCGCTAATATTAGACAATCGTTAGTGCAGTTTTGCAAACTGTGCCTACATAAGCGAGTAAAAATCACAAATAGCTATGAGAAATTCATAGCTATTTGTGATTTTTAAAACAAAAAACAAACCTCTCTACGATATTTAATCAAATGTATCCAACTTTGACACTCAACAATGATGCACAAGAACAAACCATTATACCACAAAAAACAATCTCATTAATACAAATTAAACGTCACATACGTAAACGTAAATTAGTTTCAAAATATAATCCGCAAGTAAAATGGTATTATCGCTGTAACGGTTTTTAATAGCCTACCTTACCAAGAAATTAATGTCTATAGAACACAAGGTTCGATTGGTCGAAGAATTATTTGACCGTCTTGAAAATGAAGTTACGGTGTTCCAATCAGAAACTCATTTACAGTGTCGCACCGGTTGCGGCAAGTGTTGTTCCACTCCAGACATCAATGCTACGCCACTAGAGTTTTTACCTTGGGCATTGTATTTATTTTTAAACGGGAAAGCCGAGGAAATGTTAGTCGAGCTAAACAATAAATCCGACAGCAATTGTCATCTATACCGACCACTTACTGTACTGGACAGAAATATGGGAAGTTGCAGCAATTATCGCTATCGCGGATTAATTTGCAGGCTTTTTGGGTATGCTGCCAGTAGAGACAAATATGGCAAACTACGATTAGCTACTTGCAAAATAATCAAAGAAGGACAACAAGAAAACTACAAAACGGCCGAAGAAGCCATCAGCAAAGGACTCTACATACCTGTTTTTACTGATTACTACATGCAACTCTCACAAATTGACAGTAGATTAGCCACTACCATACTTCCTATAAATGAAGCTTTAAAAGTTGCCATCGAAGAAGTCTTGCATTATTATGCGTACAGACCATTTCCGGGCGGTCTCGAAAACATCGCCTAAAACACAAAACACATTCCATAAAAAAAGCCCCAAACGAGGCTTTTTCAATATATAAACTCAAGCTTATTTGCTCAAATACATTTTTCTTCTGGAGTACAATTCGTAGAACTGATCGTCTTTCAAGTCATCAATAAACAAGATACTTTCTCCTGTTGATTTCATTTCTGGTCCTAATGCTTTGTTCACATTTTGGAACTTGCTAAAAGAGAAAACCGGTTGTTTAATAGCATATCCTTTCAACTGTGGGTTGAAAGTAAAATCGGTTACTTTATTGTGTCCTAACATTACTTTGGTAGCATAGTTCACATAAGGTTCTCCGTATGCTTTTGCAATAAATGGAACCGTACGAGATGCTCTAGGATTGGCTTCGATGATATAAACCGTATCGTCTTTAATCGCAAACTGAATGTTGATTAATCCAACCGTTTTCAAAGCTCTTGCAATTTTTTCTGTATGATCTTTTATTTGCTGCATCACAAATTCACCTAAATTGAAAGGAGGTAAAGTGGCGTTAGAATCTCCCGAGTGCACTCCACATGGTTCGATATGCTCCATAATTCCTATGATATACACATTTCCATCGGCATCGCAAATCGCATCTGCTTCGGCTTCGATTGCTCCTGCCAAATAATGGTCTAACAGCAATTTGTTACCTGGAATCGATTTCAATAAGTTGATAACGTGCTCTTCCAACTCTTTTTTGTTGATTACGATTTTCATTCCCTGACCTCCTAATACATAAGAAGGACGAATCAATAATGGAAAATCTAAAGTATCTGCTAAAGCAGAGGCTTCATCCGCCGTTTCAGCAATTCCAAATTGAGGGAAAGGAATATTTAATTCGGTTAATAAATCAGAGAAACGCCCTCTGTCTTCGGCTAAATCCAAGGCATCAAAACTAGTTCCTATGATTTTTACTCCGTATTTAGACAGTTTTTCTGCTAATTTCAAGGCCGTTTGTCCTCCTAATTGCACGATAACACCTTCTGGTTTTTCGTGTTGGATGATGTCGTAAATATGTTCCCAAAAAACGGGTTCAAAATACAATTTATCTGCTGTATCAAAATCAGTCGAAACCGTTTCTGGATTACAGTTGATCATTATTGTTTCATAACCGCATTCTTTGGCGGCAAGTACCCCGTGAACACAAGAATAATCAAACTCGATTCCTTGTCCAATTCTATTTGGGCCTGACCCAAGAACGATTATTTTCTTTTTGTCTGTTACAACACTTTCGTTGTCAACGTAACGTGTTCCGTCTGCTTTTTCTATTTCAGCCTCAAAAGTCGAATAATAATATGGTGTTCTTGCTTTAAATTCTGCCGCACAAGTATCTACCAATTTGAACACTCGGTTGATGTTCATTTCAGTACGCAACGTATGTACTTGGCTTTCCTTGCAACTCATCATGTGTGCAATTTGTCTGTCGGCAAACCCTTTTTGTTTGGCTTCCAGCAACAATTCTCTTGGCAAATTAGCTACAGTATATTTAGAAATCTCTTTATCTAAAACATACAATTCTTCGTATTGTTTCAAGAACCACATATCGATTCTGGTAATTTCATGAATACGGCTCAAAGGAATTCCCATGGCGATAGCATCGTAAATCACGAAAACACGATCCCAACTCGCAAAAGTCAATTTCTCTATAATTTGCTCATAATTGGTATATCCCTTTCCATCAGCTCCTAAACCATTTCTTTTGATTTCCAATGATTGTGTGGCTTTGTGCAAGGCTTCTTGGAACGAACGTCCTATTCCCATTACTTCCCCAACCGATTTCATTTGAAGTCCCAATGTTCTGTCAGCTCCTTCAAATTTATCGAAATTCCAACGTGGTATTTTTACAATTACATAATCTAAAGTCGGTTCGAATAAAGCCGAAGTTGATTTGGTAATTTGATTTTGCAATTCATCTAAATTGTATCCTAAAGCCAGTTTAGAAGCAATTTTTGCAATTGGATAACCCGTTGCTTTCGATGCTAAAGCTGATGAACGAGACACACGAGGATTGATTTCAATCGCAACAATATCTTCTTTATCATCTGGCGAAACAGCAAACTGTACGTTACAACCTCCTGCAAAGTTTCCGATAGAGCGCATCATCAAAATGGCCATATCACGTAACTTTTGGAAAGTCGTATCGGATAATGTCATTGCTGGTGCAACCGTGATGGAATCTCCGGTATGAATTCCCATTGGATCCATATTTTCGATAGAACAGATAATAACAACATTGTCGTTTTTATCTCTCAATAATTCCAATTCGTATTCTTTCCAACCTATTAAAGCTTTGTCAATTAAAACTTCATGAATAGGCGACATTTCTAATCCGTAAGAAAGTTTTTCGTCAAAATCTTCTTTAGTATGTACAAAAGCCGCTCCAGTTCCACCTAATGTAAATGAAGGGCGAATGACTAACGGGAAACCAAATTCCTGTGCAATTTCTTTCCCTTCCAAGAAAGAAGTAGCTGTTTTTGCGGGTGCAGTAGGCACATTTATTTTATGAAGCAATTGTTTGAATTGCTCTCTGTCTTCGGTAATATTAATGGCGTTTACATCAACCCCGATTAATCGTACTCCAAAATCTTCCCAAATTCCTTTTTCATCTGCTTCCAGACACAAGTTCAAAGCGGTTTGTCCACCCATTGTAGGTAAAACGGCATCGATTTGAGGATGTGCTTTAAGGATTTCGATAATTGATTTAGTTGTCAAAGGCAATAAATAAACATGATCGGCCATGGATGGGTCGGTCATAATCGTTGCCGGATTAGAGTTAATAAGAATAACTTCAATTCCTTCTTCACGAATAGAACGAGCAGATTGCGATCCCGCATAATCAAATTCGCACGCTTGACCAATAACAATAGGACCTGAACCTATTATTAAAACTGACTTTATAGATGTATCTTTTGGCATTGTATGGTAGTATTGTGTTGTGTAGTTGTTGTCTTCAAAAGATTAAAGTTACTGAACTCAAACCCTTTAACTGTAAATCTTAAACTTTTTTTAACGAATAGGTATAAAAAAAGGCGATACTAAAAAAAGTAACGCCTTATTTATGTTTATAAAAACATTATTTTTTGTGTCTTGGTTCGCAAGAAACAGTCAATTTATGTCTTCCTTTAGCTCTTCTACGCGCAAGAACTTTTCTTCCATTAGCAGAAGCCATTCTGTCCATAAATCCGTGCTTATTTCTTCTTTTTCTTTTCGATGGTTGAAACGTTCTTTTGCTCATTGCTTTGTATCTTTAAAATCTTATTTATATGTCTTCCTATTTTTGAATAACTGTTATTCTAAAACCGAGTGCAAATATACAAAGACTTTTTTTTCTCACAAGTAGTTTTGTAAAAATATTTTCAATTCATTTTACTATATTTGTGATCTTAAAATAATCATACTATGTTTCACAGAAATATTAAACTTATTATCGCCGGACTAATTATAATTACTGGCATTTGGCAATTCACGGAAAGCAATATCGGTAATGGAATTTTCCTTATATTATTGAGTGCAATTCCTATTTTCCTTTACTTTAAAAACGAATTCATCTTATTAGCCTTCTTAAAACTAAGAAAACAAGATTTTGAAGGAGCTAAAAAATGGTTGGCTTACATCAAAAACCCGGAAACAGCTTTAGTCCAAAAACAACAAGGATACTTTAATTACCTGCACGGAATCATGCTTTCGCAAACGAATATCAATCAAGCGGAGAAATTTTTCAAAAAAGCAATTGAACTAGGATTATCAATGGATATGGATTTGGCTGTAGCCAAATTAAACTTAGCCGGAGTTGCCATGACACGCAGAAGAAAATTAGAAGCTACAACACTATTGAATGAAGCCAAAAAATTAGACAAACAGAATATGTTGAAAGATCAGATTGTCATGATGAAAGAACAAATGAAGAAAATATAATTTTTTATAATTATCGAAAAAGGGTCAAATGATACACATTTGACCCTTTTTTATTTGGTTATATCCTAAATTTTTGGAAAACAAAGCTACTCCCCATTTTTTATTAACTATATAAGAAATATAAGTTCATATAGCATTTGCTGATTTTAGTTTTTATGTGGGTTATATTTCCTTAAATGCTTTGTCTAGTTCAAAAAAATTAGTTAATATCCTTTTAACGGAATTTCGATTTGGTATTTTTTACCAGTATCATTTATTAGTTTTGTTTCTCTGAGCCAAGGGTTGTGAATTTTTAAAATCTTATAGTTAATCCCTTGCCCTTTTGCAAAATCAGCCAAATCTGTAATCGTACTGTCAATTTCGATTTTCTTAGTTGGTAAGGTTGCATATAAATCTTCGGGAGCAATTGTAAATCCATATTTTACGGGATTCTCCATGATTTCTTTCAATGCTAAAATCCTAAAAACATAGCGAGACGTTTCTTCGGTAAGCAACAAATCATAGTAATTTGTCACTTTTTGAATGTCAATTTGTTTATTGACACCCGTCATTCCTCCGTTATAAGAGGCTGCCGCCAAAGTCCAGCTTCCAAATTTACCTTTGGCACTCAAAAAATAACTGCAGGCCGCTTGCGTTGATTTTTCTAAATCATAGCGCTGATCCACATTTTCATTGACTTCCATTCCGCGTTCTTTGGCCGTATCGTGCATGAACTGCCAAATCCCTCTTGCTCCTGCTGGCGAAACAACATTGACCAAGCCACTTTCTATAACTGCCAGATATTTAAAATCATCCGGAATTCCGTTCTTTTTTAAAATAGGCTCAATCACTGGAAATGCACGATTGGCTCTCTTAATAGCCAAAATAGTAGAAGCATGCAGATTTACATTTACCAGCAATTCCCTGTCCAAACGTTCTTTTACATCTGATATTTTCAATGGTGTTTCCTCGCCTGCAAAATCTAATTTCACAGGAAAATCACCCGCAATTTCTTTTGTAACCTCTTTTCCTTCTGTCGGATTTTTAGCGGCAAAAATAAATACACTACTCGCAAAAATCACGGTAAGGATTATGGCACCTTTATTAATCAATTTCATCTTTTCTTTTTTAGACCTTTCATATAGCTATAAAAGTGCGTTTACTTCTTTTCTGTTCCCAATATAATGGAAGGCAAATTTTCATTCAACCATTTGTACTTATTCAAAATCATAATGTGCGTCCCTCCTTTTACAACGACACAATTCTTGATATATTTTATAGGAAACACATCATCCATATCTCCATGAATGTGGATTACTCTCTCGTCAACAACAGTTCTATCCCATAAAATCACTTGTTCCACTGCCCAATTCAAATAACGAATATCCCGAACCGAGAGAAATTTCTCGTATAGCTTGAGCCTTTGATTTACTTTTTCGCCAAAGGAAAACTTAGCAAGACTTTCAATATTTGCTATCAGATTCATGGGAATTAATTTATAAGCTTTGGTAGTTTTAGCAATTTTCATTCTTCTGGGAAATTCCACATTACTTTTGACACTCGAAATAATAATTATTTTTCTGGGTTCAACATATTTAGCCATTTCCTGTACCAAAATACCTCCGAACGAAACCCCAATCAAAACCGGATTAGGATGCGTAATTTTATCTGCAATTCTCTTGGCATAATCCGTCAAAGACTCATTATTAAGAGGGATTTCCCACTCCAGCAAGACTATTTCAAACATTTCTTCGGGAAGTGCAATTCGCTCAAAAATGGTTGTACTTGCCGCTAATCCCGGCATTAAATAAACTGCGATTTTACTCATAATTGTTTTAACTATTTTATAACAAAATTCAGTCTTTTTATGGCGAATTTTGTATAAAAATAATTTTTTTATTCAAACCCTATTCACTTTTCACTTTATATTATCAATAATTTATGACTACACAACTATTTGAATCAAATACAAGAGGCAAGGCAGATTTTGGATGGCTTAAAGCCAATTTTTCTTTTTCTTTCGGAAATTATTTCAATCCAGAACGTATACAATTCGGAATGTTACGCGTTTTAAATGACGATACTATTGCGGGCGGATCAGGTTTTGGCACTCATGGCCACGCCAATATGGAAATCATCACTATTCCGCTCGAAGGCGGGCTGCAACATCGCGACAGTATGGGAAATGAAGGTGTAATTGGTTTTGGAGAAGTGCAGGTAATGAGTGCCGGATCTGGAGTAGAACATTCTGAAATGAATGCCAGCCAGAAAAACGAAGCAAAAACACTGCAGCTATGGGTTTTTCCTGACACCGAAAACGTGGCTCCAAGATATGACCAAAAATCATTTGATATTGAAAATCAAATCAATACCTTTGTAAACATCGTTTCGCCAAAGGAAAAAAATGACGGGAATGCACTTTGGGTTTACCAAAAAACCTTTTTCCATTTAGGCATTTTCGATAGCAATACCACCACTAAATATGAGGTTAAAATCCCTAAAAATGGTGTCTATTTATTTTTGATTGAGGGCGAAATAGAAGTGAATAATCAAACTTTGAGGGCAAGAGATGCCATGGGAATAACCGATTTTGATCAATTCGAAATTAAAATCAGTACCAAATCAAAAATACTATTGGTAGAAGTGCCAATGAATTAGCGTTAATTAGTATGGATACAGCAATCACTATGGAAATCAAAGACAATACTTTTTCAAGACAATTTGAAACTATAGTTGAAAAAGAATTAATCTCAGTTGAGTATTCTTTTCAGGAGAAAAAAATATTTCTGACAAAATTAAATGTACCGGAAACATTCAAAAACGAGGAATTCGTTTCTAATTTTCTAAAAAATATCATGGAAATTGCGATTGAACGAAAATTAAAAGTTGTTCCAATCCAGCCTAAAATAGTGGCATTTTTCAAAAAAAATCCTGTCTACAAAGAGCTCTTACCACCCGGAATAAGATTATAAAAAAAGGCTGTGTCATATAAAAACACAGCCTTTTTATTTAATGAAAATTCAAAACCCGTATTAATTTCTATCCTTACCACGAGAAGGATTATTCGTTCTTGCCGGAGCCGATTTTTCCATAGGTCTTCTAGATGGAGCAGAACGAGCTCCTTCGTTTTGTTGACGACTTGTCGGCGCATTGGATCGAGATGGACGGGCAGTTGAAGGATTATCTTGTCGGCTTCTTGGAGCCGGTTGACGATTTATTGGTGCTGCAGGCCGAACAGGACGCGCTGATGAAGGGCTTTGTTGACGATTTTCTTCTACATTTTGACGTCTTGTAGGTCTCATGGGCTGATCCGAACGGGAGGTTCGAGGATTTACAGAACGGTCTCCTCGCATTTGTTCTCGAGTTCTAGGAAGAACCGTTCCTTGCGGTCTTGTAAAACTTCTTCCTTGATAGGTATCTCTATAAACATTATTGATTCTGTTTCTCCTTACCACCGGAGAACTGTTCCTTCTGGAATAATAATAGGAATACGCAAGCGGATATCGTACATATCCCACTCTGCGATAAAAATCATTTCTATAATAATGGCGGTGGTAATCCCAATAATTATAATAATAAATAGGAGTCCATGCACGCCAATAAGACGGATAATAACCCCAACGCCAAGGAGATATATAAACTACAAATGACGGAGAAAATAAATTGATTATTATTGGCCAATTGTTAACATATAAAACTCCATTCCAATAATTACTCGTGTACGTTCTTTCATAACCTAAATAACCTGGATTTGGCGTATACCCATCTCCTGCTGAAGGTTCCAGAATATAATCTTCACCATACAATTCTTCATCGCCTATAATTTGAATAATAACCTTCCCATATCTATTTTTATTGACTTCTATAACGGCCACATCCTGATATTCAATTCTATTTACCGCTACACGAAGGACTATTGAATAAGAATCGCCTTCTCTATAACTAACTACATGAATATAATCGACATAGCCATCATTATTCAAATCAAGATTATTAACATTGGTATCTTTATCATTAATTGCTCTTTCAAATTCTTCTAAAGTTTTTGATTTTTGAAAAATATCTAATACTGCATAAAGATTAAGGTTATCACCCGGCAAACCCAAAGCTACCGGCCTGTTGTCTATTTGTGAAAACAGAGGCACACTAAACAGCGTGGTACCTAAAAAGACTAAGGATAAAATTAATTTTTTCATGACTAAAAAATTTTATACATTGAAATTAAATCACTACACAAGGTACGAAAAATTTAAAATTAAATACTTAATAAAAAGCACTTTAACCTTTTATATATAAAAAATCACATTCAAAAATCACTATCGTTTTACTGCAAAAAAACTACTCAAAAATTGACTTAAATAAAAACGGCATGCGTTATCCGCATGCCGTTTTAGTATTTATAAACTGTTCTTACCAAAGACTATTTTTCTATCTCTCGCATACTGTCCATTTTTTTATTTGCCAAGAAACCGGTAATATCTTCAAAATGTTCTACTACTCTTTTGTTTCCAAATTCGAAAACTTTAGTTGCCAATCCATCCAAGAAATCCCTGTCGTGAGAAACCAAAATTAATGTTCCGTCAAAATCACGCAACGCATCTTTGATAATATCTTTGGTTTTCATGTCCAAGTGATTCGAAGGTTCATCCAGAATCAATAAATTCACTGGTTCCAACAATAATTTAATCATTGCCAAACGCGTTTTCTCGCCACCCGAAAGCACTTTCACTTTTTTAGTCACATCATCACCCTGAAACATGAAAGCTCCTAAAATATCTTTAATTTTAGTTCGAACATCACCCACGGCAATATCATCAATAGTTTCAAAAATAGTAGCATTTTCGTCTAATAAAGAGGCTTGATTCTGGGCAAAATAACCAATCTGTGCATTATGACCAATCTCTAAACTTCCACCATTTATTTCGATTTCTTTCATAATGGCTTTGATCATTGTCGATTTTCCTTCCCCATTTTTCCCAACGAAAGCTACTTTTTCTCCTCTTTCGATAACCATATTTGCATTCGAAAAAACCACATGATCGCCATATGATTTTGACAAATCCTTTACAATTACCGGATATTGTCCGGAACGTGCAGCAGGCGGAAATTTTAGTTTCAAAGCCGAAGTATCCACCTCGTCAACCTGAACAATAACCAGCTTCTCTAACATCTTAACACGAGACTGAACAGCATCCGTTTTAGAAAACGTCCCTTTAAAACGATCGATAAAAGTCCTGTTATCAGCAATCATGCGTTGTTGCTCGTCATACGCTTTTTGCTGATGCACACGTCTGTCTTTTCTGAGTTCCAAATAATGAGAATATTTGGCTTTATAATCATAAATACGTCCCATTGTAACTTCGATGGTACGATTCGTAATATTATCTACAAAAGCCCTGTCGTGAGAAATTACCACAACAGCTTTGGCTGAATTAATCAAGAAATCCTCTAACCATTGAATACTTTCAATATCCATGTGGTTGGTAGGCTCATCCAGTAAAATTAAGTCTGGTTTTTGCAAAAGGATTTTGGCAAGTTCGATTCGCATTCTCCATCCACCGGAAAACTCTGAAGTCTGACGGCTAAAATCTTCACGAACAAATCCCAAACCGATTAGGATTTTCTCTACTTCGGCTTCATAATTTATTTCTTCAATAGCATAAAATTTCTCGCTTAAGTCCGAAACTCTTTCGATTAATTTCATGTACGCATCACTTTCGTAATCAGTACGAATGGTTAATTGCTCATTGATTTCATCGATTTCTGCTTTCATTGCAAAAACTTCTCCAAACGCTTTCGAAGTTTCTTCCATCACCGTCGCACCATCTGTAGTCAATAAATGCTGAGGCAAATAGGCTACAACTGCATCTTTTGGTGCCGAAATATTACCGGTTGAAGGCTTGCTTTGACCTGCAATAATTTTAAGCAGCGTCGATTTTCCTGCTCCATTTTTACCCATTAAGGCAATTTTATCATTTTCATTTATAGCAAAAGAAACATCACTAAAAAGTGTTGTGCCACCAAACTGCACAGAAATATCGTTAACTGTAATCATTTAGATTTTTAGATTTTTAGACTGCTTAGATTATTAGACTTCTCAGCAAGTGTTTTTTAAAAGTGCAAAGATAGATTAATTCAGGAATTGGACAATTGAATAATTTATAACAATTTAAATTTTGAATAAAAGAAATATAAAATTTAAACAGCGCACAATAATAGTATTTTTTTATAGTTTTGCATTTGATAATTAGACCTTTAACAACAAAAAACATTTTCATTTGAAACAACATTAAATCTTAAAAACAACAAATCCCTAAATCATTATGAAAATAGTAATCCCTGTTTAAACAATGTAAAAACAGGAGAATGGTATAGAAAATAAAACCGATGCGTAAACCGAAAACCTAACTTTTATAGGTTGAATGAAAATTTAAAAACTAGATCATGACAAAAACATTAACAATTATTCTCTTGTGCGCTTTCCAGTTTATTGCAGCCCAAAGCAATGAAGAAATTGTACAGAAAGCTTGCGAAGTACAAACAAAATGGGGCTTTAAAGCCAAAAATAAAAATATTATTACACTCATTGATTTTTCAAAATCAATCAACGAAGCAAGGCTCTACGTTATTGATTTAAAAAACAACAAAATACTTTTGACCAGTAATGTTGACCATGGTTCCGGCTCAGGCACAGGATTGACTCCCAGTTCTTTTAGCAATATTGAAGGAAGTAAAGCCACTTCATTAGGATGCTATCTTACATTACAGACGTATCAAGGGATGTGGGGATATTCTTTACGATTAGATGGGTTGGAAAATGATAAAAACTCGAATGCTTTGAAAAGAAATATCGTTGTCCATTCTTCAAAAAAGATGTTCAGTAAATTTAGTTGGGGATGTTTTTCAGTTCCGGACAATAATGCCAACACCTTGATAAACTTGATAAAAAATGGCTCGCTTATTTATGCCTATCAATAAAGGTTACTTAAAATAAAAAGCCTCTATCAAGAGGCTTTTTTTATATCTAAAATGAGAAATTATTCTTTTCTCCACTTTTTTGATTCCTCAAAAACATGTTCAAGAATAGCCGCTTCTCTTTCGTCAAAATCTACGTTTCTGCGACTCATCACTAATCGAGCTGTTTCAAAAGCTTTTTTGGTCACATAAGTCGTAAAACCAGAAGCACCACCCCAAGAAAAGCTAGGCACAAAGTTGCGAGGAAATCCGCTGCCAAAAATATTAGCGCTTACTCCTACTACCGTTCCGGTATTGAACATGGTGTTAATGCCGCACTTGCTGTGATCTCCCATCATCAAACCGCAAAACTGAAGACCCGTTTTAGCAAAACCTTCCGTTTCATAGCTCCACAATTTCACTTCTTCGTAATTATTCTTTAGATTAGAATTATTGCTATCCGCTCCAATATTACACCATTCTCCAAGAACAGAATTTCCTAAGAATCCATCATGTCCTTTATTAGAATATCCAAATAAAACGGAATTATTAACTTCTCCTCCAATTCTGGAATAAGGTCCAACCGTTGTAGCGCCATATACTTTTGAAGCCATTTTTACAACTGCATTTTCACACAAGACAAAAGGGCCTCTGATTACGGAACCTTCCATGATTTCTGAATCTTTACCAATATAAATAGGACCTGCAGAAGCATTTAAAGTCACAAATTCTAGCTTTGCCCCTTCTTCTATAAATATATTTTCGGGTGCGATGACATTAACACTTTTTGGAATTGGTTGTGATTTTCTATCCTCAGTCAGGCATTCAAAATCCTCTCGTATCGCTGCATCGTTTTTGGAAAAAATATCCCAAGTATATTCTACTGTTAAGCAATCATCAGTATATTCAATAATTTCATAGGTATCAAAATCTACTTCTTCCTGCTCATCATTCGTATAAAAAGCAATTACTTCATCTCCTTTGAAAATAGCCTGATTGGGTTCCAGATTACTAACCATTTCTGCTAAAACATCATTAGGAAGAAAGGAAGCGTTTATCATTACATTCTCTTCTAATTCTACCATTGGGAATTTCTCAGACAAATATTCCTCTGTCAATGTAGTTGTGGTAGAACCCAAACGCATTTCCCATTTTTGACGAATGGTCATGATTCCAATAAGAATATCCGCAACCGGACGCGTGAAAGTAAAAGGCAATAAGGCGTTTCTGGAAGGTCCGTCAAAAAGTATGTAATTCATAAAAATTGTTTATTTGTTGATTCGGTTATTTGTTGATTCGAAAATTAATTTCATCAACCTGCCGTTTTAATAATATTGACACCAAAGTTACAAAGTTTTCAAATAGATAAAAATAAAAAAGCCTCCCAAAAAGGAAGGCTTTAATGTATTTGATAACAAGTTAAAATTATTTAACGTGTTTAGCGTATTTAGTTTTGAATTTATCAATACGTCCTGCAGTATCGATAAGTTTAGATTTACCTGTGTAAAAAGGGTGAGAAGTTCTAGAGATCTCCATTTTTACAACTGGGTATTCAACACCGTCAACTGTTAATGTTTCTCTTGTATCTGCAGTAGATTTAGTGATAAAAACTTCGTCATTTGACATGTCTTTAAATGCAACTAATCTGTAATTTTCTGGGTGAATTCCTTTTTTCATCTTGTTAATCTTTTTTATTTGTTAATTATAATTAGTCTTGAAGCTTTTCTTCTAACAGAAAAGGTATAAACTTCTTATAACTTTTTGTTTTACACTATTATTTTGAGTTTGCAAATTTACAATTATTTTCCAATAAACAAATCTTTGCTTCACTTTTTTTATATAATCGTAAAAAACGATTTTTAGCTACGAATATATTGGGAATTGTTATATTTGTGAATTAATTCTAAAACAACAACAATGATAAATGAAATTATTAAAAAGAATGGAATAACCTTTGGAGTAACAATTGGAATTGTTTCTGCATTAATTACTTCAACAATTTACGCTATTGATTTAAATTTGTTTACTTCTTGGTGGATTGGAGTTTTAAGTATTTTGGTTTATCTTACATTAGGAATTATTTTACTTTCGAAAACAAAAAAAGAGCTCAACAATGTTTTCTCTTTCAAAGATGCTTTTACAACTTACTTCATTGCTACACTAATAGGTATTTTAATTTCAACTCTTTTTAATGTTCTTTTATTCAATTTTATTGATCCTTCTGCTAAAGAGACTTTAAGTGAATTAATGATTAAATATACTGTCAACATGATGCAAAAATTTGGTACACCAGCATCAGCCATTAACGACGCTATAGCAAAAATGAAAGAAAACAATCCTTATTCTACATTGGAATTACTAAAAGGATCTATTTTTAGTATTGTTTTTAGTTCAATTTTCGGATTAATTTTGGCAGCATTCTTTAAAAGCAAATCTACACAAGAATAAAAATTAATGAATTTATCTATACTCATACCGCTTCTTAATGAAGAGGAATCACTTAATGAACTATACAACTGGATCATCAAAGTGATGCAATCTCATAATTATACGTACGAAATCATTTTTCTGGATGATGGAAGTACTGATAATTCATGGACTATTATCGAAGGATTTGCACAAGAAAACCCTCATGTAAAAGGGGTTCGTTTCATGAAAAATTTTGGAAAATCACAAGCATTGCATGCTGGTTTTGCAAAAGCACAAGGTGATGTGATTATTACTATGGATGCTGATTTGCAGGACAGTCCAGAGGAAATTCCGGGATTGTATGATATGATTACCAACGGTAAATATGATTTGGTTTCCGGATGGAAAAAGAAACGCTACGACTCCGTAGTGACAAAAAACTTGCCTTCTAAATTATTCAATTGGGCTGCGAGAAAAACTTCGGGAGTTGAATTGAATGATTTCAATTGCGGATTGAAAGCATACAAAAATGTTGTTGTAAAAAACATTGAAGTTTCGGGCGAAATGCACCGATACATTCCAGTTTTAGCAAAAAATGCCGGTTTTGGAAAAATTGGCGAAAAAGTAGTACAGCATCAAGCCAGAAAATACGGCGAGACCAAGTTTGGTATGGAACGTTTCATCAATGGTTTCTTGGATTTAATTACCATTTGGTTTCTTTCCCGTTTTGGAAAAAGACCGATGCATTTATTTGGTGCCATGGGATCGTTAATGTTTATCATTGGTTTTATGCTTGCCGGTTACATTGGTGTTTCAAAACTATACCATATGTATAATGACATGCGTTATAGTCTGGTTACAAATAACCCTTGGTTTTATATTGCACTTACGACAATGATTTTGGGAACACAATTATTTTTGGCCGGATTTCTTGGCGAAATAATTTTGCGAACAAAAAATAATGAAGAGCGTTATAAAGTGTCGAGTGAAGTTAATTTTTTATAAATTTAACTAAAACTAAATTTAAAGATAATAGTTATCGTTTACACTACAACTAGCCCTGATAACAGCGGCATCCTTTTTCTTTTTTTTCTTTAAAAAAAGAAAAAGGATGCCGCTGTTATCAGGATATAGCTCCTAAAACAAAACAACTGTATTTAAATTTTAATTACGAATTTAGAAACTAAAAAACATATAGAATGGATATCAAACAAAACATTTTGGACGCAGTAAATGAGTGGCTTACGCCAATATTTGACACCGCTACGCAGGAAGCGATTAAAGAATTGATGACTACATCGCCTAAAGAACTGGAAGAGAGTTTTTATAAAAATCTTGAATTTGGAACTGGTGGAATGCGCGGAGTTATGGGTGTGGGAAACAATCGCATCAATAAATACACACTTGGAAGAAGCACGCAAGGACTTTCGGATTACTTGCATACTGCATTCCCTAACCAGCCTTTGAAAGCAGTTATTGCTTACGATTGTCGTCATAATAGTGATACGTTGGCCAAATTAGTTGCGGATGTTTTCTCGGCTAACGGAATTGAAGTGTATTTATTTTCGGAATTGAGACCTACTCCAGAATTGTCATTTGCAGTGAAACATTTAGGCTGTCAGTGCGGAATTGTTCTTACGGCATCTCACAATCCACCGGAATATAACGGATACAAAGTGTACTGGCAAGATGGTGGACAAATTGTACCGCCGGAAGATGAGGGAATCATCAATGTTATTGAGAATTTAAATTACAATCAAATCAAGTTTACTGCCAATGAAGATTTGATACACTATATTGATACAGAAGTTGATGAAGCTTTTATCAAATCGACTATCGAAAATGCCAGTTTTGGAACTTCGGCTGAAGCCAAAAAAAATCTGAATATTGTTTTCACTTCTTTGCACGGAACATCTATAAAATTAGTTCCTGATACTTTATCGCAAGCGGGTTATCCTAATGTGAATATTGTTGAAGAACAAAGAGTACCAAATGGTGATTTCCCAACCGTAAAATCTCCAAATCCTGAAGAGCCGGAAGCATTGACAATGGCATTGGCATTGGCTGACAAGACTAATTCGGATATCGTTATTGGGACTGATCCTGACTGTGACCGTTTAGGAATTGCCGTTAGAAATAACGAAGGCAAAATGACGTTGCTTAACGGAAATCAAACCATGATTTTGATGACTGCATTTTTATTGGAACAATGGAAAAAAGCGGGTAAAATCAATGGCAAACAATTTGTGGGTTCTACAATCGTTTCTACTCCTATGATGATGGAATTAGCAACAAACTACGGTGTAGAATGCAAAGTTGGTTTGACTGGTTTCAAATGGATTGCCAAGATGATTAAGGATTTTCCTGAGTTGGAATTCATTGGTGGTGGCGAAGAAAGTTTTGGTTATATGGTAGGCGATGCCGTACGTGATAAAGACGCTGTTGCAGCTACTTTATTGATTTGCGAAGTTGCGGCTCAAGCCAAAGCAAAAGGAAGCACGGTTTACAAAGAACTACTGCAACTGTATGTTGATAACGGTTTTTACAAAGAATATTTAGTTTCATTGACTAAAAAAGGAATGGATGGCTTACAGGAAATCAATCAGATGATGATTGATTTGCGTGAAAATCCATTGAAAGAAATCAACGGACAACGAGTTGTCATGGTAGAGGATTACCAATCTTCAATAGCTAAAAACTTGCTTACTGATGAGGAAACCAAAATGGAAATTCCAAAATCGAACGTATTGATTTATTATACCGAAGACGGTTCTAAAATTTGCGCCAGACCAAGTGGAACGGAGCCTAAAATAAAATTCTATATCAGTGTAAATACGGAATTGGATTCAGTAGCAGATTTCAACGAAGTAGAAAGCATTTTGGACAATAAAATAAAAAACATTATTACTTCAATGCAATTGAATTAATAAAAAAAAACAAAATTGATTTTTCAGACAGACCCGATAAGTTCTCCACTTATCGGGTCTTGATGATAAAAAAACAACTTAAATGGATTCAAATTTCAAAAAAATTATTCCTTTCACAAACCCGTACCGTTCTCATGTGGTTTGGAACGTAATATTCAATATTTTTTACGCACTCTTTAGCACCTTGTCTTTTATTGCATTAATCCCAATGATGGATGTCCTTTTTGGTACTACTGAAAAAGTTAATCAAAAACCTGTTTTAGAGTCTATTTTTGACATCATCAAATTTTCTAAAGAATACTTATATTACAACATCACACTACTAACCGAAAAGAATGGTCCTGAATTTGCCTTACTGTTAGTTATTGCCATAGTGAGTATAACTTTCCTATTCAAAAATCTATTTAATTACTTAGCATCTAATCATTTGATGCATCTTAAAAATGGTGTATTGAAGGATTTAAGAAATTCAATGTATCACAAAATCATCAACTTACCAGTTTCCTACTATTCTGAAAAAAGAAAAGGTGATATTATGGCTCGAATGTTAGGTGATGTAAATGAGGTTCAAAACTCTTTTTTTTCTGTCTTAGAATTGATCGTTAAGGAGCCAATGACCATCATATTCACCCTCGTTGGTATGATTGCAATCAGTTTCAAGCTAACCTTGTTTGTCTTTATTTTCATCCCTCTTTCAGGACTATTAATATCAAAAATTGGTAAATCACTGCGCAGCAAATCCGAAAGAGTACAATATGAAAACGGCTATCTAATTTCTATTGTAGAAGAATCTTTATCTGGACTAAAAGTTGTTAAGAGTTACAATGCCGAATCAAATTTTAAACAAAAATTTAATGATTCAGTTACCCGAGTTTTAAAATTGTCTAACAGCATAGGTAAAAAAAACAACTTGGCTACGCCTTTAAGTGAGTTCTTAGGGATTATTACTATTTGCATATTGCTTTGGTTTGGTGGAAAAATGGTACTTGTTGACAAATTACCTAATGGAAAAGCCTTACTTGATGGAGCTAAATTTCTAGCTTATATGGGTCTTGCTTATAACATCTTAACTCCTGCCAAAGCCATATCTAAAGCTTCCTATTCAGTAAAAAATGGACTAGCAGCAGCCCAACGTGTTTTTGAAGTTTTAGAAGTAAAAAATGAGATCACAGACAGCGAAAATGCGATTAAAAAATTAACTTTTGAAGACAGTATAGTAATTAAAAATATTAATTTCAGATATGAAGACGAGAACGTTTTAAAAGACTTTTCGCTTCAAGTTAAGAAAGGACAAACTGTTGCTCTTGTAGGACAATCTGGTAGTGGAAAAAGTACGATTGCCAATTTATTGACTCGTTTTTATGATGTAAATGAAGGTACAATAGCTATTGATGGAATTGACATCAAAGACATGAACCTGCATTCCCTTCGTGATTTAATGGGATTAGTAACGCAAGACAGTATTTTGTTTAATGATACTATAAAAGCAAATATTGCTTTGGGAAAACATGATGCCACCGATGCAGAAATCATTGAAGCCCTAAAAATTGCAAATGCTTACGAATTTGTGAAAGACTTGCCACTAGGAATTCATACAAATATTGGCGACAGCGGAAACAAACTTTCCGGTGGACAAAAACAACGATTATCCATTGCCAGAGCGGTTTTGAAAAATCCTCCAATTATGATTTTAGATGAAGCTACATCAGCATTGGATACCGAAAGTGAAAAATTCGTTCAAGTAGCACTTGAAAACATGATGCAAAACAGAACTTCAATTGTTATTGCACACCGTCTGTCTACCATTCAAAAAGCCGATTTGATTGTGGTAATGCAAAAAGGAAAAATAGTGGAGCAAGGAAAACACGAGGAACTTATTGCAATGAATGGGACATATAATAAATTAGTTACCATGCAGTCTTTCGAGTAAGTTACCATAAAATACACTTCAGGCTGTTAAAATTACAGTTCAGTAAAAAATTTAAAAAAGGTTGAGTAACATCTAATATATTTACTCAACCTTTTTAATTTAATACTGAAAAATATGATTTTCAAAATTATATTAACCATTCATATCATTTCCGGATTCACCGCATTACTGTTAGGAACGCTGCTTTTAATTCGCAAAAAAGGAGATGTCATTCATAAAAAACTTGGCAAAGTATTTACTTTAGCAATGGTTTCAACTGGTTTGTGCGCATTCTACCTTTCGTATGTACATCCTAACTTATTCCTTTTTATAGTAGGCGTGTTTACAATTTACCTGTCTATTTCAGGATATCGAATGATCCATTTAAAAAAGGCTCATCTGGGTCAAAAACCTAAAATAGGCGATGCTTTTTTAACTATTCTAATGCTTATTTCCAGTATTATCTTCTTTTATATTGGGTTTAAATATATGTTAGCAAAACAAATTTTCGGGATAGTTTATATTTTGTTTGGAAGTATTAGTTTGCGATTATGTTCCGTTGAATACAAAGCTTACACCGGAAAAGTAACTGATAAATTATACGGATTAAGGAATCATATCGGTAGAATGACTGGAGCTTATATTGCTGCTTTTACGGCATTTCTTGTCATTAATAACACTTTTTTACCCGCAGTTTTAGCGTGGAGTTTACCAGGAATTATTGGTGGTATCTTCATCGGTCGAACATTACGAAAACTAAAATCTCAAAAATCAAATCAATACCAATGAGAAAAAATCTACTACTCTCAGTGCTGTTTTTAATATCTTTTTTAAGCAAAGCTCAATCTGTCAAAATTGATACAATTCCTTTTACAACTACATCATCATTATTAGTTTTCAAGGGACAAATAAATGGTGTCGAAACTGATTTTGTGTTAGATACAGGTGCCGCTATTGGAGTGATAACCGCTGAAAAAGCGAATAGCGCTAATATAAAAATCACAGGAAAAAAGAATATCACTGACAGCAATGAGAATGTAAACTCAATGTCAGAAGCCATGATTGAAACAGTAACAATTGGCTCTTTCGAAATTAAAAATATAAAAAGTGTCGTTTATGACATGCCGTTTTTGGCTTGTAATAATTATTATTTATTGGGTGCAAATGCAATCAACAAGCTGAACTGGAAAATTGATTTTGAAAAAAAACTTTTATACGTCTCAAAATCAACTTTTGAATATTCTGACGAAATGCTTGAAATGCCCATTAATTATAAAAACAACAGACATTTTACTACTTTTAATATCCATGAAACTGAATTCAAAAACTGTTTAGTAGACTTAGGATATAACGACTTTTTTGAAGTTTCTGAGAAAGAACCCTTTTTTAAAAAACTAAAACAGGAAAATCAAGATGCAATAATTTCTGGTTCGCGATTGACAATGAGTCTTTCAAATATGGAAATCAACAAGTACGAGACTTTAAGCTTTGATAATTTGATGATAGGCAACACACGATTTGATGATTTAAAAATTGAAATCAGGGCCAATATTGAAAATAAAATCGGGCTCAAATTCTTTTCTCAATTATCCTCAATTATGATACTAAACAATGACAATTCTAAATATTATTTGAAACTTTCAAACAAACCTATTTCTTTACAAATGAGTTTTGATGCCGATTGTTTTTTAAAAAATGGCAAGTTAATAATAGTCGGCAAGAACAACAATTCTCAAAGTTCAGCAAAAGAATTAGCAACAGAAGAAGAAATAAAATCAATAAATGGTTTAGCTGCAACGTATTTTATAGACGAGTGTGATTTTTTATTGTGGAGAATTGAAAATCTTAAAAAAGACAGCTATGAAATAGAAAAGTTGAATGGACAAAAAATCATTATAAAAAAACAAGTCCTTAAATCATAATTCTAAAATAAATTGGTGAACTTTACATGTCTTATTTACTTGTTGCCCCGACAATTTTTTAAATAATTTAAATGTACATCAATAATCAAAACATAAAACTACCTGAAGACCCAAATACTATTGTTTGGAAATATCTTGACTTATCTAAATTCTTAGATTTATTAATGTCTGAGAAGTTATTCATGTCACGATCTGATAAATTTGAAGATCAATATGAAGGCACTTTTAGCGAACCCACTTTTGAGGAAATAAAAAAACTTTCCATTGACAATCCTGACTTTTTAAATTATTACAAAACACATCGGGAAAAAGTTGCGATTAGCAGCTGGCATATCAATGAATATGAATCGTTTGCTATGTGGCAAATTTTCACGCAAAACAGTGAAGGTTTGGCGATTCAATCAACCATTGGCAGATTACAAGAATCCCTTGTTCCGGAAACTAATTTCAATCAATATATTGGGGAAGTAAATTACATCGATTACAAAAAAGAACACATTCCGTTTGATGATATGTTTTTTCCTTTTTTATTCAAGCGAAAAAGTTTTCAATATGAAGGCGAAGTACGCATCATTACAGACATTGGTAAAAGTGACATCAAAATCAATGAGGGACTTAAAATCAATGTAGATATCAATCAATTGATTGAAAAAATATACATTCATCCCAAATCCGAAAACTGGTATAAAAACCTGGTCATTCAATTAGTAAAACAACTGGGATTTGATTTCACCATTGAAAAATCAGACTTGGAAAGTGATATTTTGATTTAAAATCGACACTTCTAAACTGGCTCGTAACCAATTATTTTCCATTCCTTTTTTGACAAATCGATATAGTAATAATTCACCACATCTTTCTTATCAAACTCTCCGTTTTTGTTAGTATCTTCAACTGTTCTGTAGTACAAACGATTTTTTGAACCTATCAATTTCCAATCTATTAATTCCTGAAAATCGGAAGATATTTTAGTAAATTTCTCCCCGCTGATTTCGCTTAAATACAATGCTTTTATATCACTTGTATCTAATTTCCCGTCTTTATTCGTATCCATATCAACCATAGTATACACCATAATCTGGTTATTGGTTTTGTCAGCAACTGACTTCAAATACGTAGCAGTTTGAATCAAAACAGGTTTGTCTGTCAATTTTCTGATGGAATCCGAATCTACTTTTTGAAATTTTAAATTCTGTAAAAAACCGGTGATTTCATATTCACCATAGTTCGATATTGTAAAACTCAAATCGTTCACACTGGAAGAACCATATCTCGATTTTATGCCTTTCTCACGAATGCTTAAATCAGCTACGGGATGAATCAAATAATCCGTTCCTTCCATTTGAAGTGGCAAATCGGCAATTTGTATTTGGGTAGAATCCGCTTTGGCTAGTTCTTTAGCCCTACTCGCTCCATCGTAAGTAACTTTTGGTTTTTCAACCTCTTCTTTACAACTGGTTAAAAGCAAAATTGCGATTCCTAATATTGTGATGTGTAGTTTTTTCATGTTGTTGTACTATTAAAATTCAAATGTAATCATTTTTAAAAATGGTAACGCCATTCAATACTTGATTTAACGAATTAAAATTGGGTTAAACTTTACCACTTCTTAACGTTTATAACTTCGCAGTCAATTTTACATTAAAAACTCTGGTGGTCATATAATTAGGAATTGCATATTGATTTTTCGAATATACATCCCGAACCCAAGTATTCGTAATGGCATTTTGATTGTCAAAAAGATTAAAAATTTCTAATCCTATCGCCAACTCTTTAAAGTTTTTGAACCAACCCGTATTATTCTCTTTTCTTGTAGTGTTATCTATGAAAACTTTGGAGAAACCAACATCTACACGGCGGTAATCATTCAATCGATTTTGGTATAAGTAAGAATCAGCATACGATGGCGAACCTCCCGGCAATCCAGTATTGTAAACCAAATTCAAGTACAATTTTATACTTGGAATATTAGGCATATAATCTTGAAACAAAAGCCCAAATTTCAGTCGTTGATCTGTAGGTCTGGCAATATATCCTTTATCATCACTATTTTCTTCTGTTTTCAAATAGCCAAAGCTAAACCAAGATTCCGTTCCGGGAACAAATTCCCCGTTCAAGCGAACATCTAATCCTTGAGCATAGGCTGTTGCATTATTATTGGCTGCGTAACGAATGCGAACATTGTCAATCGTGTACGTATTTACATCTGTCAGCGATTTATAATACAACTCCGAGACTAATTTAAAAGGACGATCCCACATCTTAAAACTATAATCATTTCCAAAAACAATATGCACCGATTGTTGCGCCTTAGTATTGGGTTGCACCATTCCATCCGCACCTCTCAATTCCCTGTAAAATGGCGGCTGATGGTATAATCCTCCTGAAAGTCTAAAAACCATATCTTTCTCCCAGGCTGGTTTTATGGCAAACTGTGCTCTGGGACTAAAAGTAATTTGGGACTTTCCAGTTATAGCAGTACCTATAACTTCCCAATTGTGCATGCGCACGCCGGCATTATACCAAACTTCACTCGAACCAATATTCGATTTCAAACTCCATTGACCATAACCCGAAAATCTATTGATGGAGTTAAAATTAGTCGATCGAATATTTTGATACGGAACAAACGGTCCGGTGTAAGGCGAATACGGTTGATCATTTTTAGGCAAATCAATAATTGGTGGATTCAATGAAAAACCAGCCGAATCAATTACCTCCCACTCTATTATTCTGTCACGAATGGATTCCCGTGTATATTTAATTCCCCATTCAAATTGATTTTCTTTCCAATCGTGAAATCCTTTTATCTCGGTATTTACAATTAGTGCATCCAAATCATTTCTGGCATGACTCAGCTGCGAACCAATCCCTCTTGTAAAAGCAACTTCTCCAAAAGTTTCTGACCCAATACTGGAATCCACTTCACCTAAACGATATTGGGCGAAAATATCAAAATATTCTTGTTCTAAAGTATGAAAAACAGAACCGATGAATTTCAACGTAAAATTATCAGAAACATTGAATGTTGTTTTTAAAGCTCCAAAATAAGTATCGTATTTATCCTTTTCCTGACCTTCATAAAAAACAGTAAGTGCCATAGGATTATCTATGGTTCCAAAAGTAGTCTGTCTCGTCAATGGCTGATATTGGTATTTATTTTGAGAAATATTCCCTAAAAAACTCCACTGCCATTTAGCCGAGGCCTGATAATTTATATTGGTTTGAATATCTGCAAATGACGGCGTAAAATTAGTCTGTGTCTCTTGGCTTTTTACCAAAAGGCTGTTGTTTCGATATCGAACTCCCGTTACCGCAGACCATTTTTTATCTTTAGAAACCGCATCAACAGAAAGGCTTCCGCCAAGAAAACTCGCTTCAAGGCTTGCACCAAATTTAACCGGTTTTCGATACGTAATATCTAAAACAGACGATAGTTTATCTCCGAATTTAGCTTGAAAACCTCCCGCCGAGAAGTCCACATTTTGTACCAAATCAGTATTAGTGAAACTCAAACCTTCTTGCTGTCCCGAACGAATCAGAAACGGGCGATAGACTTCAATTTCGTTTACATAAACCAAATTCTCATCATAATTCCCACCGCGCACGGCATATTGTGTACTCAATTCGTTATTAGAGTTTACTCCAGGTAAGGTTTTTAAAATATTTTCGATACCGGCATTAGCTCCAGGAATTTTCCGAATAACCTCAGGCTCAATTGTAGAAATCCCTTGAATCAGCTTTCTGTTATTGGACGTCACAATCACTTCACCCATTTGTTCTTCCTGATCACTCATCACTGGGTTGAATTCCTTTTGCTCATTGGAATCCAAAGAAAAAGTTATTGTTATTTTTTTTAACGAAACATGCGTAAAAACAAGCGTTACTTTTTGGTTCGCAGGAACTTTTAGATCGTAAAATCCATTTTTATTGGATTGAGTGCCAATACTGGAATAAGAAACATTTACGTTACCTACGGGTTGATTGTTTTTGTCTAAAATAACTCCTTTTATTCTAGCCGTTTGAGCCAATAAAGATAGGCTTACGAAGAAGAAAAAGAAAACAAAAATTAATTTATTAGTACTCAAATGATTTGGTTTTTATTTTTTTTGGCTTCTAAAAAAACGAGTTTCAAAGGTAGTTGAATTTCCTACATTATCAATCACAACAACTTTTAAATCATTGGCACCTTCAGCGACAATTCCATCAGTAAAATAATGGGTTAGTTTTCTGGTTTTATTATCAAATTCGAATAACACCCATTTTCCGTTTAAATAGCCGTTGTATGATTTTATGCCAGACACGTCATCGTATATAGAAAGCTGAATTGTTTTTTGCTCGCTGATCCATTTCCCTTCAACAGGAACCGCCATAGTTATTTTTGGTGCAATAGTATCTGCAACCAAAGCATATTTACCTAAAATTTTAACCTTTGTATTGAATATGCTGTCTTTTCTATAGGTTGGATTGTAATTTATTTTCTTTCCTTCTATTCTGCCAATGAACATTTTCTCTCTCTGCGCTTCAGTCGATTTTGTATCTTCAATTGAAACCGTAAAATTAGTGTGAGCAGGAACTGTATCGTCGTGTAAAAACAACGTGTCATTTTTTACATCAAAATTCAAATCAAAATCTTCATAAAAAGTTCCCGCAGGAAAGAAAACCGACATATTTGCTAAAGCAAAATTGCTGTCTTTATTCGCTTTTACAAAATAGTTCGATTGCACTGGCTCAGGACTTATAGTTATAGACAATAAATCATATTGAATAGGAATGGCTATTGTCTTTTTATTTCCAAAAAAATCCGAAACTTCAATACGATATAACGATGCTAAATTTGGAGTTACCTGTAAAACTCCTTTATTTTCATCGGCTTGTATAATGCTCAGATTATACGGGTTTTTCATGAATAATTTCTGAACCCGTTGCTGCATTTTCTTATATCTCGAATAATCAATCAGCGCATTGATATAGCGCATTTCGTCAAATGAATAGGTATTGAATTCATAACCGAAATTTGGTTTTCCATTATAAAAAGACTGCACTTTATATACTCCGTTATTATTAAACGAAACATCATCAGTATCATAAGCCGAAATACCAAAACCTATTGTACCGTTTGCAACTACTTTATCAGAAAGGTAAGTTCCATCTTTTTGCAAGGAGACATTTAGCAACAAAGGTCGTTTCGAGTGATTAACCGTAGTTTTTGAATCCAAAGGATACACATAAACTCCGGAAACGACAGGTTTCTTTGTATCTTTTAAAAATTTATCGTACCCAAAAAGCATCGGATTGATTATAAACTCTGTTTTAGTATCCCGAAATTCAAAATGTAAATGTGGCCCTTCTGAAGCTCCTGTATTACCGGAAAAAGCAATGATTTCTCCTTTTTTTACTACCATTTCATCAGGTTTAAAAAACATTTCGATTTCAAATGACGCTTCTTTATAATGCGTTTTCTTGATGTAGTTTTCTATTTCGCCATTGGCCATTTTTAAATGCCCATAAACTGAAGTATACCCATTCGGATGGTTGATGTAAATAGTTTTTCCGTTACCAAAAGTAGAAATCTTTATTCTTGATACATAACCATCGGCCACTGCGTATACTTTCAATCCTTCTTTTTGTTGCGTTCTTAAATCAAAACCTGCATGAAAATGGTTGGGTCTCAATTCTCCAAAATTTCCTGATAATTGCATCGGAATATCTAAAGGAGATATAAAATAATCTTTTGGATAGTCAACTTGTGCAAAAACAGAAGTGCAAAAAAATAAAAAAAATACAGAAAATCTCATCGTTTACATTTTTGCTAAGATAAAAAAAGTATTCAAAACAGCGATAAAAAAAATGGTTCGTAACCATTTGTACAACTGATATTTAATTAATTTAATGCAAAAAAAATAATAAAATATTGCAAAATTAAAAAGGAATACTAACTTTGTATGATTATGTAATGAATAAGATATATAATGAGTGCAATTGCAGAAATTATTGATACTCTTGAAAGTAAGATTGAAAAACTTTTTACAAAAATGAAAGGTTTGGAGAAAAATAATCAAGATTTGAAAAACGAATTAACAAAAACTGCATCCATAATACAAACTCAGTCACAAGAGATTGAAGCGCTAAAAACGCAGTATGAAACACTCAAAGTAGCAAATACATTACTAGGCAGTGACGATAATAAAAGAGATACGAAGCTTAAAATAAATTCATTAATTCGCGAAATTGATTACTGTATAGCACAGCTATCAGATTAATAAAAGATATGGACGAAAAGCTTAAAATTAAAATATCAATCGCAGACAGAGTCTACCCGTTAACGGTTGATTTCTCTCAGGAAGAAGGCCTTAGAAGCGCTTCTAAAAAAATTGATACGATGATCAAGCAATTTGAAGAAAATTATGCTGTTCGTGACAAGCAAGATGTATTAGCCATGTGTGCTTTACAATTTGCCTCACAAACGGAACAAAAACAAATTGATAATGCGATAGATGGAGAAGCAACCATCGAAAGAATTAAAAAAATCAATGCGATTTTAGATCAATATCTCGACAAATAAACGTTCTTTACAAAAACTAAGATACTGCCTACATTAGTTCATATTTGGTAAACTCAACACTAACAATTTAGAATGAGCAAATCATCGTTACTATAGCAAGCCAATTCAGTTTGGAAGCTTGAACAACGAGTTAGCTCAAAACTTGTCTTTTCGAGTTTATACAAGCAATCTAATGTAGGCTTTTTTATATATAAATTTTAACAAACATGGACAACATATTAACGATTATTATTTCAGGAATTATAGGTATTGCGGGAGGTTTTGGGATCGCCAAATTGATTGAAAAAAGCAATATTTCAAACTTAATTAAAAACGCAAAAAAAGAAGCAGCATCCATATTAAAAGATGCAAATCTGGAAGCTGAAAACATAAAAAAAGATAAAATTCTTCAAGCAAAAGAAAAATTTATTGAATTAAAATCAGAGCACGAACAAGTTATTTTATCCCGTGATAAAAAAGTTGCAGAAATAGAAAAAAGAGTTCGTGATAAAGAATCTCAAGTTTCTAATGAATTATCAAAAGCTAAAAAAGTAAATGATGATTTCGAATCTAAAACTTTAGAATACACCACTAAAATTGAAAACCTAGATAAGAAACAATCTGAAGTTGACAAATTGCATAAAAGTCAATTGCAACAATTGGAAGTCATCTCCGGTTTATCTGCTGAAGAAGCTAAAGATCAATTAGTAGAAGGATTGAAAGCGGAAGCAAAAAGCAAAGCAATGTCTCATATTCAAGACACTATTGAAGAGGCAAAATTAACTGCACAACAAGAAGCTAAAAAAATCATCATCAATACCATTCAAAGAGTTGGTACAGAAGAAGCAGTAGAAAACTGTGTTTCGGTATTTAACATTGAATCTGACGACGTAAAAGGTAGAATCATTGGTCGTGAAGGTAGAAATATCCGTGCACTGGAAGCTGCGACTGGAGTAGAAATCATTGTAGATGATACACCAGAAGCGATTATCCTTTCTTGTTTTGATCCTGTACGTAGAGAAATTGCACGTTTGGCTTTACATAAATTAGTAACTGACGGAAGAATTCACCCAGCTCGTATTGAAGAAGTAGTTGCAAAAACCGCTAAACAAATTGACGATGAAATTATAGAAGTTGGTAAACGTACCGTTATCGATTTAGGAATTCATGGTTTACATCCTGAATTGATTAAAGTGGTAGGACGTATGAAATACCGTTCTTCTTACGGACAGAATTTATTACAACACTCCCGTGAAGTTTCTAAACTTTGTGGAATCATGGCAGCTGAACTTGGCTTAAACGTAAAATTGGCTAAAAGAGCTGGTTTATTACACGATATTGGTAAAGTTCCAGATGCTGAAAGTGATTTACCTCACGCATTATTAGGAATGCAATGGGCTGAGAAATATGGTGAAAAAGAAGAGGTTTGTAACGCTATTGGAGCACACCACGATGAGATTGAAATGAAATCATTATTATCGCCAATTATTCAGGTTTGTGATGCAATCTCAGGTGCAAGACCAGGAGCGAGAAGACAAGTATTGGATTCTTATATTCAACGTCTAAAAGATCTTGAAGAAGTAGCTTATGGATTCAGCGGTGTGAAAAATGCATATGCCATTCAAGCCGGTAGAGAACTTCGTGTAATTGTGGAAAGCGAAAAAGTTTCTGATGAAAACGCGGCTAACTTATCTTTTGATATCTCTCAAAAAATCCAAACAGAGATGACGTATCCTGGACAAGTTAAAGTAACTGTAATTCGTGAAACAAGAGCCGTGAATATCGCTAAATAATTTATTTAAATTTTACATATAAAAAAACTTCTCATCATTGAGAAGTTTTTTTATACATGCTATTTAATTACTTTATAAGATACTTTAGATCTATCGAACACAATTAACTAATCACTTAAACTGTCGTGAAAAACGATTTTAAAAGTAGTTCCTACTCCTACTTCACTTTCAACCGAAACAGTCCCTTTCATCGATTCTATTTGATTTTTTGTGATATGCAATCCTAATCCTCTAGCCTCTTCATGCTTGTGAAATGTTTTATACATCCCAAAAAGAGAATCTCCATATTTCTTCAAATCGATACCCAATCCGTTATCAGAAATTGACAACGTTTTTTTACCATTTTCCAAAGCGAAAAAATATTTTATCTCTACTGGTTTATTAGGATTCGAATATTTTATGGCATTTGTTGTAAAATTCAACAAAATACTTTCTAAATACGCAGGATTAAAATCAACAAAAACGCCCTCAGGAATCTCATTAATAATGGCAACTTGATTATAATTTTTTAAATTCTTGATCAAATCTAAAGTCTTATTTAAATATAAATTCAAGTCTAATGATTTGATCGGAATGTTCGAATTACTTTGAATTAATACCAATTGAGTCAAATTAGCTATTGTTTCGTTTAAGTCATTGGAAACAGTGCGCAAATGAGCCAACATTTCTTTGTTACTTTCTAAATCTTCATCGGCATCAATAATGTCTAATAGTGATTTAATATTTCCTGCTTGTGTATTTAAATTATGGGATACAATATGTGAAAAATTCAATAGTCTGCTATTTTGCTGACTATATAATTCCATCGTTCGCACTAATTCTAACTCTTTCTCTTTTTGCGAGGAAATATCAGTATGCGTGCCAATAACTCGCAATGGCTTCCCATCTTCATTACGCTCAATTACTTTACCTCTGTCTAAAATCCATTTGTATTTTCCGCTTGAAGTTAAAACACGGTGGTAATTTTCATAAAATGGTGTTTTATTATCAAAATGATCATGTATTTCAGAGTAATATTTTTCTAAATCATCAGGATGCACAATTTCATCCCAACGCTCCGGATTATCAAAAATATCCAAAGATTCCTGCTCCAGGATTTTCATGGATTGTGAGGAATAAAAAACTTTATTGGTCGTTAAATCCCAATCCCACACTCCTGCTGTAGAAGCTTCAAGAGCAAATTTAAAACGTTCTTCAGAAATTTTAAGTTTAATCTCCTGTTCTTTTAGGTCGGTCACATCCGAAATTCTTCCATAAAAAGCAATATTACCATCCGGATACAATTCTGGTTTTGATGAAACTTTAAGCCAACGTAATCCTTTTTTAGGCAATAAAACCCGAAACTCAAAATCCCATCTTGTAATATTCCTTTTTGCATGTACTAATGACTGAAAAAACAACAATCGATCCGCTTCAAATATCCTATCATAGACCAAAAATTTGTCACTGTCAACAAAATGATTTGAAGACAATTCAAAAAAATCGTTTACCGATTTACTCACTAAAGGAAATAAATAGGTATTACCCGGAGCAATCACAAACTCAAAAATTAAATCTGGGATCTCATTAAATAATTTACTGTAAAAATCATTTACCTCTTGGCAATTTCCGTTTTGGGGAAAATCAAAAACCATACTCTTTTTTATAACATTTAATATGTGAACAATTTAGATTATATTTTTTATTTAACAGACAAATTAACAATAAAATCGCACCAATTTGATGGAATCTTATGCTGATTTTTTAAAAATTTAATTTTAGACTTAAACCGTAAACCTTTTCTTTCTTAAACAATTCTAAACTTTAAATTATTAACAAAATGTTACTTTCTGGGATGAAATGAATTTAGAACTTGTGTCAGAAATGTTCTGTCAAGATGCACATATATTTCAGTAGTTGTTATCGATTCATGCCCAAGCATCAATTGTATAGAGCGCAAATCAGCTCCGTTTTCTAAAAGATGAGTAGCAAAAGAATGTCGGAAAGTATGCGGACTTATCGTTTTATTCAAATCTATTTTGACCGCTAAGTTTTTAATGATAGTAAAAATCATGGCTCTTGTTAACTGTTTCCCTCTTCTGTTCAAAAAGAGCGTATCCTCAAAACCTTTTTGAATAGTAATAGATGTTCGAATAGAATTCCTATAAATTTGAATGTACTTCTGCGTTAAATCACTTATGGGCACAAAACGCTGTTTATTTCCTTTACCCGTTATTTTAACAAAACCTTCCTCAAAAAATAAATCCGAAATTTTCAAAGAAACTAATTCGGAAACCCTTAATCCACATCCATAAAGGGTTTCGAGCATGGCGCGATTGCGTTCGCCTTCGTTAGCGCTTAAGTCAATCGCAAAAATAAGACTATCAATCTCTTCTACCGATAAAGTATCGGGAAGTTTCCTGCCTGTTTTGGGAGTTTCAATAAGTTCTAATGGATTATCTGCTCGATAATCTTCAAAGACCATATAACTAAAAAAACTTTTAAGACCCGATATGATTCTGGCTTGTGAACGTGGATTGACTTCCTTAGCTACACTATAAATAAATTGCTGAATCGTTTCTTCTCCAATTTTTATTGGTGAAACAACAATTCCATTTTTAGTCAAAAAAAGACACAACCGTTCAATATCGAAAGAATAATTATCTATAGTATTCTTAGACAAACCGCGTTCAATTTTCAAGTATGACTGATAGCTTTTGATGCAGGAAATCCAATTCATAGTTGCAAAGTAACGCTTTTTTGAGCATAAAAAAACCACTACAAAGAGTGGTTTTAAAAGTATTTTTTAAGAATAATAGGTTATTTTCCCCATTTTCCTCCACCCAAATAAAATCCTAAATGAATCCCTAAATAAGAATTTGCTACAGAGCCTTTATTAACTCCGTTAGAATCTTCTAAATTAGTATCAGGAACTAAATTATACTCCAGACCCATTCTGAATTTACCCCATTCAAAACCAGCTCTAACTAAACCACCAAATACACCGCTAACTTCCGGTTGTAATTCTGTTCCAGCATCCACATCAGCTTCATTAAATTCAACATTTCCAATAGCATAATAACCCGCTCCACCTCCAATATAAGGGACAAAAGATTTTCCAGATTTGTTAAAATAATAATCATAAGTACCTAAAAACGAACTACTCGCAGAAAGCTTAGCATTATCAATTTGCCCATTAGTACTTTCTACATCACGAACTATCGCTGCAACACCCATTCTTAAACCAATATTCATATTATCCTGAATATTATACTTTGGTTCCAAAGAAAATAAGATGCCACCACCTCCATTAGTAGGAACAACTCCTAAATCTAAACCAACTCTAAAACCATCTTTTTTTTGCGAATAAACGTTGAAACCAACGAAAGTAATAAGTACTGCTAGAATAATTCTTTTCATTTTGTATGTTTAATTGTTAATAACGACATAAAAGTATATTAATTATAAAGTACTACACTTCCTACCTATTATAAGTTATTAACATATTTTAATTATGACTTTACATAAAAAAACCTCCCAGATTGAGAGGTTTAAGATATTAACTTTTTAAAAATATTAAAATTTGTAACCTACTGAAATTTGAAAAACAGAGTTTTTAGATTCATCTTCTCCGGGGAAAATTTCATCTTGTAAACGTGTCAGACCAAAACTATAACGCACACCAATCATAAAGTTTGGCGTAATATCATATCCTGCACCAAAATTTAAACTTACATCTGTTGATTTAAGCTCGTCCTTAACGTCCTCAGATTCTCCTCCGGATTTAGCTTTAGCAGAGACTAAAAAACCTATTTGAGGGCCTAGTTCAAGACTAAAAGCATCCGCTACATAATATTTAGCCATAACCGGAATAGTAATATAATCTAATTTTAAATCTCCACTTACACCCTCAAACTCTAATTCAGTTCCTTGCGCAGAGTACAAAACTTCAGGTTGAATCGCAAATTTATTACTAATCATAAATTCTCCAAAAAAACCAACATGAAATCCTATTAAAGATTTCGAATTTACTCCATCTACATCAGCATTAGTAATTGTAGAGATATTCAAACCTCCTTTGACTCCAAATGCCATATCTGCTTTCTCTTGAGCATTCACAAAACCAAAAGTGAACACGGTAATTACCATTAAAATAATTTTTTTCATGATTTTTCATTTAAAATTAATACTACCAAAGTTAAAAAAATCAAATAGGAGAAGACTTATTTAAAAGAAAAACTCGTTGAATATCAAATAAATCAGATTAAAAACAATAAAAATAACATTTATAAATATCTGATTATCATTATTTTATATTTTAAAAAAATAAAAAAGGACACTTAATATTACTTTTGTAATTTAGTGGACTAATTTTTGCAGCAATGCATTTTAAGAAAAATTAAACAATAATACTTAAACAAAATAGTTTTAAGTAAAAGTCCCAATTCAATTATTAATATAAAAAACAAATTATGAAGAAAATAATTTTAGTAGCAGTAGTACTTCTTGCCACGTCTGTAGACATGCAAGCACAATTAGTCAAGTTTGGAATTAAAGCTGGTTTAAACTATGCCAACCAAACTGGTAGTGATATTACAATAAATAGTGAAAATTATGATAAAGAAGCTATTACCAGTTATCACGCTGGTTTAATTGCCGAAATCAAAGTAACTGACGGTTTTTCAATTCAGCCCGAATTATTGTACTCTACACAAGGTGCAACCTATAAAAATGCTTTTGAAGAATTCAAAAATGAATTGGGTTATCTATCTATTCCCGTTCTAGCAAAATTTAATTTCAATAAAACAGTCAGTTTAGATCTTGGTCCCCAAGCCTCTTTTTTATTGAGCGAAAGAAAAAATGTGGATTTTAAAGAGTCTGAAACTTTTGAGTTTGGAGTTGCCGGAGGTTTAACACTAAATGTTACAAAAAGCATTTTTATACAAGGACGTTATGTATTAGGCCTTACTGAAGCATCTAAAGATGCTGATATCAAGAACTCAGTAGTGCAAGTTTCTGCTGGATTTAAATTCTAGAAATAAAAAAATTAAATTTATCAAAACCGTTCTTTAAATTAGAACGGTTTTTTTATTTTTACCAAAACTGGAATTATGAAAATTAGTATCATCAACGGACCAAATCTCAATCTTTTAGGAAAACGCGAACCAGAAGTTTATGGCAGCTTAACCTTTGAAGAATATTTTACGACTTTACAAATAAAATTTCCAACAATAGAATTCTCCTATTTTCAGAGTAATATTGAAGGGGAATTAATTGATAAAATTCAGGAATTTGGTTTCACCTACGATGGTATTATTCTAAATGCTGGCGCTTATACCCACACTTCCATTGGCATTGGTGATGCCATTAAAGCTATCACAACTCCAGTTGTTGAAGTCCATATTTCCAATACATTTTCACGTGAAAGTTTCAGACATCAGTCCTACATTTCTGGAAATGCAAAAGGAGTAATCTTAGGTTTTGGTTTAAAAAGTTATGAATTGGCTATTCAATCTTTCGTGTATGTCCCATTTTAGAATAAAAATATTCTTATAAATGTTTAACAAATAATTAATAGCCTCTTTTTAAACTTCTTATATTTTTGTGAAAGAAAAAACTTTCATGAGAAAATACTACCTACTTCTAATTTCATTGGTGTCGCTTACCAACTATGCACAAATAAAAGGAACCGTTTCTGACGAAAAAGGGAATCCTCTGCCTTTTGTGACTATTTTTCAAGAAGAAACCTATAATGGGACTACCTCAAATGAAGTAGGTAAATATGAACTCAACTTGAAGAAAGCGGAAAAGCAAACAGTAGTATTTCAATTTTTAGGTTTTAAAACACAAAGAATAACAATTCAGACGGATAAATTACCCTATTCATTTGACGTTAAAATGATTGAAGAAAGTTATTCTTTGAATGAAGTTGTAATCAATACCAAAATCAATCCTGCAATTGCTATCATAAAAAAAGCGATTGCCAGCAAAAAAGAAAATACTGAAAAAACAGTACGTTTCAATGCTGATTTTTATTCCAGAGGAATTTTCAAACTAAAAAATGCCCCTAAAAAAATATTTGGTCAAAAAATTGGCGATCTGAATGGTTCTTTGGATTCTACAGGAACGGGAATTATTTCATTGTCTGAAACTTTTTCTAAAATTACTTTTGAGAAACCCAATAATCTAAGAGAAGTCGTAACCGCCTCCAAAGTAAGCGGAAGAGATAATGGCTACAGTTACAATACGGCCAGATCTTCGTTTTATGACTTCTATGACAATACGATTGATTTTGGAGTTAATATGATTTCTCCTATCGCAAATAATGCTTTCAATTATTATAAATACAAATTAGAAAGTACTTTTTATGATGCCAATAATCAAATGATTAATAAAATAAAAGTTACTGCAAAACGTGACAGCGAACCTGTTTTTGAAGGTTACATTTATATTGTTGAAGATTCTTGGGCCATATATGCCGTTGACTTGGACATTAAAGGTTATCGAATGAAAGAAGAATTTGTAGATGTAATGACCCTAAAACAAAACTTCAGTTACAACAAAAGCAACAAAATTTGGGCTAAAAACACACAAAGTCTTGATATTACAGCAGGAGCCTTTGGAATAAAATTCAATGGAAAATACACCTATGTCTACAGTAATTACGAATTTGTGAATTCGTTTGCTAAAAAAACGTTTACAAATGAGATTACAAGTGTCGAAATAAATTCAAATAAAAAAGATTCTATTTTTTGGAATAGCAACAGACCCATTCCTTTAACAATTGAAGAGAGTAATGATTATATTCGAAAAGACAGTATTTATAAGGTTCGAAATTCTAAAAAATATTTAGACTCTATTGATGCAAAAGGGAATAAATTTAAACTGCTGAAAATCCTAACGGGTTATACTTATAGAAACAGTTCAGAGAAAAATTCCTTTAGTTACGAAGGATTACTAAATCTAGGTTCTCTAAGTTTCAATACTGTACAAGGATATAATTTTGATTCGGGATTTAGATACTCCAACTGGAAAAATCAAGAAAAGAAAGGAATATACACTTCTATAAGTACAAAAATCAATTACGGTTTTGCTGAAGATCGTTTGCGTGTAACAGGACAATTTATCCATCGGTTCAACAATCAGAATTATGCTACTTTATATATGACAGGAGGTAGTTCAGTCAAACAATTTAATGCAGAACAACCCATTAGTGCTACTATAAATTCGATAAGTTCATTGGCATTCAAGAACAATTTCATGAAGTTGTATAATCTGGAATCGGGGGCAATTGGCTACAGCCAAAATATTGCAAATGGAGTAAACCTAAATGGAAAAATAGAATACCAGCAACGTAAACCATTATTCAACAACACTGATTTTTCTTTGTTTAAGAAGGATGATTTATACACTTCAAATAATCCTTTGGCACCAAATGATTTCACCACTCCAGCTTTTCAAAAACACCATTTGACGAAAGCTACTTTAAATGCGAGAATCAATTTTGGAAACAAATATTCTTCTCGTCCAGACGGAAAATATAATATAAGAAATGAAAAATATCCTACACTATTTTTAGGATATGAAAAAGGCTTTGCTGCCAATGAAAAAAAATATGAATTTGACCATGTAAATGCACGATTAACTTATGATTTAAAATTAGAAAATAAAGGAACTCTAGGAATGAATTTAAAAGCCGGGAAATTCCTGAATGCAGAAAATATCTCCTTTGTAGATTACAAACATTTCAATGGCAATCAAACACACATAGGTCAGACAGAACGCTACTTGAATGTTTTTAACTTATTGCCTTATTATTCTAACAGTACAAATAACCGTTATTTTGAAGCACACGCAGAATACAATGACGAAGGATATTTTATGAATAAAATTCCGTTGTTGAATAAATTAAAATCAACATTAATTCTAGGTGCTCATACACTTTCTACACCAAATATTAAGCCATACACTGAGTTCACGATAGGTTTAGATAATTTAGGATTTGGAAAATTTAAGATGCTAAGAGTTGACTATGTACGTTCCTACCAAAATGGATTTCAAGGTGACGGAGTAGTTTTTGGACTTAAATTTTTAAATATTTTAGAGTAAAACTTCCACAAGAAAAAAAGGCGCAAGAAGATTATTTCTTGTGCCTTTTTTTTGTCTTATAAATTTCAAAATTAATTAAATTATGAAATTAATTCGGTTCTACGTGAATCAAAACGTGACCTAATTCCGGGATTTCCTCTCGCAAGGTATCTTTCAGTTTGTGTGCTAAATCATGCCCTTCTTTTACTGTAATATTCGAATCCACAATTGCATGTAAATCTACGTGATATTGCATTCCTGCTTTTCGAATAAAACACTTTTCGGTATCTATTATTCCGTCTACTTGAAGTGAAACTATTCTAATTTGCTCAATCAAATCATCGTATAAATGTTCATCCATGATTTCGCCCAAAGCGGGTCTGAATATTTGATAACTATTATAAAGAATGAATCCCGAAGCAAAAAGTGCAGCCCAATCATCAGCAGATTCGTATCCATTTCCTAAAATCAAAGCAATTGAAATCCCAAGAAATGCCGCTACCGATGTTATAGCATCGCTACGATGATGCCAAGCATCAGCTCTCAAAGAAGAACTATTGGTTTGAATGCTCCTTTTCATCACTACTCGAAAGGAATACTCTTTCCAAATAATTATTGCCCCTAGAACGATTAATGTCCATGGTTTTGGCAATTCATGTGGCGTACCAATATTGATGATACTTTCATAAGCGATGATGGTGGCAGAAGTGATTAAGAAACCAACAACCAAAAAAGTGATCAAAGGCTCTGCCCTTCCATGTCCGTAAGGATGATTTTTATCTGCAGGTTTATTCGAATATTTTATTCCAAATAAAACTAAAAATGAAGCAAAAATATCCGTGGTAGATTCAATTGCGTCCGCTATTAAAGCATACGAATTTCCAAAAAAACCTGCCAGACCTTTAATAATGGCCAAAGATGTATTTCCAATAATACTAAAATAAGTGGCCTTTATCGCTGTTTGTTCCGTTGACATGCTCTTTTTCTAAAGATGAATTAAAATTAAAAACGTTTAAGTAAACCGTATTGAATGGTTAGATTCAAATCCAATTTGGTTTACTTAAACGATATTTTTGTAATTATTTATTTGATTTATGCACGTACAATATTAGCGCCAATAGCTCTCAATCGTTCGTCAATACGCTCGTACCCTCTGTCTATTTGTTCAATATTCTGAATGGTACTTGTTCCTTTTGCTGAAAGCGCAGCAATCAACAATGAGATTCCCGCACGAATATCCGGAGAAGACATTGTGGTGGCTTTCAATTGTGATTTGAAATCGTGTCCCATAACAACGGCACGGTGTGGATCACACAACATGATTTTAGCCCCCATATCAATTAATTTATCCACAAAGAACAATCTGCTTTCAAACATTTTTTGATGAATCAATACATCACCTCTCGCTTGAGTGGCAACAACAAGAACAATACTTAATAAATCCGGAGTAAATCCAGGCCAAGGAGCATCTGCAATTGTTAAAATAGAACCGTCAATATCTGTTTTTACTTCATATCCGTCTACGTGAGCAGGAATGTAAATATCATCTCCTTTACGCTCCAGGGTAATTCCAAGTTTTCTGAAAGTATTAGGGATTACTCCTAAGTTATCCCAACTTACATCTTTTATCGTGATTTCTGATTTTGTCATTGCAGCAAGACCTATCCAGCTTCCTATTTCAATCATATCAGGAAGAATTCTATGCTCACAACCACCTAAACTTTCAACACCTTCAATAGTCAATAAGTTAGACCCAACACCTGTAATTTTAGCTCCCATGGAGTTTAACATCTTACACAATTGTTGTAAATAAGGTTCACAAGCAGCATTATAAACTGTTGTTTTTCCTTTGGCCAAAACGGCAGCCATAACAATATTTGCTGTTCCGGTAACTGAAGCTTCGTCCAGTAACATATCGGCACCTTTCAATCCTTTAGGCGCTTCTACACCATAAAAATGATCTTCTCTGTTGTAACGGAATTTTGCTCCAAGATTTATAAATCCTTCAAAGTGGGTATCTAATCTTCTACGTCCAATTTTATCACCACCTGGTTTTGGAATATATCCTTTTCCAAATCGTGCCAAAAGTGGTCCAACAATCATAATAGAACCACGAAGAGAACCGCCTTCTTTCTTGAATGCTTCGGTTTCTAAATACGCTATATTCACTTCATCAGCTTGAAAAGTATAAGAGCCAGATCCAGTTTTTTGGATTTTAACTCCTAAATTTCCTAAAAGCGTAATTAGTTTATTGATGTCAATAATATCAGGAATATTATTAATAATCACTTTTTCAGGGGTTAAAAGAACAGCACATAAAATTTGTAATGCTTCATTTTTGGCTCCTTGTGGCGTGATTTCTCCTTTAAGACTAATGCCGCCTTCTATTTTAAAAATTCCCATATTTTTTTACAATTATGAATTATGAATGAATAAACTATGAATTGATAAACTACGATTTTTTTAAACTCATAACTTATAATTGATACCTTATAACTAAATTTTACAACGGTTTTCTATTTTGATTTTTGTGAATCGGATTTGGTTTTCCAGTTTTTGTATTCTTATTACTTTGATTTTTTGGAGGACCAGCCGGTGAGATTTTATTAGAAACTCGCTTATTGGTTCGCAATAAATCAGTGGTATTAAGAAGCTCTTCGGTACTTTGAAGCAAATTCAATTTACCGCCTGACAATTCATATAAATGTTCGAAAATAACATCATCCTTAACAGTGTCTTTGTTCCAACTCAAATAGGATTTTTTCATGTGATTAGCAATAACTTTCACTAAAGCACTTTTCATTTCACCATCTTCCCATTTATTGGCTACATCAATCATGTATTTTATGTTGTTGCCGTAGTATCTATATTTTGGAAAATTCTGAGGATAACTTAACACATCCGGTTTCAATTGTAATACTTCACGGGATGGAATTGGGTATGGAGAATCAGCCACTAATTTAAAATCAGACATAATAAAAATCTGATCCCACAACTTGTGCTGAAAATCAGGAACATCACGCAAATGTGGATTCAAACTTCCCATAACCTGAATAATGTATTTTGCCGCTTTATTGCGTTCTACATCATCTTCAATTTTGGTCGCTTGATCAATTAATTTTTGCAAATGGCGTCCATATTCTGGAATAATCAAATGCGATCTTTCCGCATTATATTCCAAATGATGCACCACATCGTTCGAGTTTTCTTTAATATATTTTGAATTCATATTCGAATGTATATTTTTTAATCTTACATGCTCTTTTTCGAAGATTTGCAATCATTCGATTGTATATGCATCAAAATTTAGTTTTGTATCTAAAGAGAAATAATTCCCTTAATGGTAGAAACTTCTAGGTATTTATCTACTATTTCTTGTGAATCTTTCATGGTTACATCAACAGATATACTGGTAAACTTACCCGTCTTAGATTTTGTCGTTTTTATAACCGCTCCCATACAATCAAAAGCCAGTTGAACACGTTCGATATTGTCCTCTTCAGTTGGCACAATAAACTTAAACAAGTATTCTGCCGGCCATGTATTGCTCATGTCCAACTCTACTTTTAATCTATCATAAAATTCTTGAGTGTTCTTATCCATTTTTCATTTAAAAATAAAGGCAAATATACAGTTTCAAACGTAAATTATGAATTTTGAATTATGATTTTTTACCTAATATTATTTTAACCGCAATCATTTTTTCAAATCCCAATAAGTTTAAGTAAATTTGCCCCTTATTTTTTAAAGGTGCAGAAAGAAATCATAGTTATCATTGGCGGTCCAGGAACAGGTAAAACAACTATCATCGATGGATTGATAGCCAAAGGACATTGTTGTTATCCCGAAATTTCACGGGAAGTAACTTTGGAAGCAAAAAAACAAGGAATTGAGCAGTTATTCCTTGAAAAACCAATCTTATTCAGTGAATTACTCCTTGAAGGAAGAAAAAAACAGTTTCATAATGCTTCCAAAGAGCCACATGAAATCGTTTTTATTGACCGAGGAATTCCAGATGTTTTGGCTTACATGCATTATATTGGCGATAGCTATCCTGCGTCTTTTGACATCGCTTGTCGCGAACATACGTACTCAAAAATCTTCATTCTTCCGCCTTGGGAAGAAATTTATATTAGCGATCACGAACGTTATGAAAACTTCGAACAAGCTAAACTTATCTATAATCACCTTACTGAAACGTATCAAAGTTACGGTTACGAACTCATAGAAGTTCCTAAAGATACTCTGGATAACAGAATTCTTTTTATCTTAGATGAAATTTCTAAATAATTTTCGAGTTTAGAAGTTACAATTTGGGATTTTTTCTACGAATTGAAATCTGTAATCTATGCAAGAAGCGTTAGCTATTCTTCAAAAATATTGGAAACACGACAAATTCAGGTCGCTGCAAAAGGAAATTATTGATTCCGTTTTAAGTGGTCAAGACACCTTTGCATTGATGCCAACCGGAGGAGGGAAATCTATATGTTTCCAGATTCCGGCAATGATGAACGAGGGAATTTGTCTGGTAATTTCGCCATTGGTCGCACTGATGAAAGATCAAGTTGCTAATTTGCAAAAGCGAAACATCAAAGCCATTGCATTAACTGGTGGCATCAGATCCGAAGAAATGATTGATTTGCTGGACAATTGCCAATTCGGCAATTATAAATTCCTCTATTTATCCCCGGAACGCTTACAATCCGATTGGATTTTGGACCGAATAAAAAGCCTTCCCATAAACTTAATTACCATTGATGAAGCGCATTGCGTATCACAATGGGGACACGATTTCCGACCTGCTTATTTGAAGATTTCGGCATTAAAAAAACATTTCCCAAAAGTACCTTTCCTTGCATTAACGGCTACTGCAACTCCAAAAGTCAAAGAAGACATCATCACTGAACTGGGATTGCATGATGTACACGTTTTTGAGAAATCATTTGCAAGAGAAAATATTGCCTACATGGTTTTTGAAGTAGAAGACAAACTTTTCAGAATAGAACAAATCCTGAAGAAAAATCCAGAATCATCTATCATTTATGTTCGAAACAGAAAATCCTGTCTGGACATTTCGGCACAACTGAATTCGTTAGGATTTAAAGCAACGTATTATCACGGCGGACTTTCGTCCAAAGAAAAAGATAAAAACATGCAATCATGGATGAATGAAGACGTTCAGGTTATTGTGGCCACCAACGCCTTTGGGATGGGAATTGACAAAGCCAATGTAAAAACCGTAATCCACATTCAATTACCCGAAAATTTAGAAAATTATTACCAAGAAGCAGGTCGCGCAGGAAGAAATGGCGAAAAAGCCTATGCTGTTTTGCTAACAAGCTCTTCGGATATAATTCAGGCTGAAAATCAATTTATAAATATTCTTCCAGATAAAAAGTTCTTGAATCTCATGTATGTCAAACTCTGCAATTATTTTCAGATAGCTTACGGAGAAGGAATCAACGAGCAGTTTACATTCAATTTGAATCATTTTTGTTTAAAATATGAATTCCCCACATTGAAAACATACAATGCAATGCAATTTCTGGACAGACAAGGAATTATCAATTTGTCTCAAGAGTTTTCTAAAAAAATTACATTACAATTTCTTATTCCTTCCAAAGAAGTGATTCGTTATATGAGTTTGAATCCGAATGACGAAGAAATTATTTTAGCAATATTGCGAACCTATCCCGGGATTTATGAAATGCAAACCGCTTTCAACTTACAATTGATTGCCAAAAAATCAAATCACAAGGAAGCTGAAATACAAGCGGTCTTACATAAATTAAAAGGAAAAGAAATTATTGAGTACCATTCGAAAAATAATGATTCCACATTAATTTTTAATGAAGTTCGGGAAGATGAAAGAACTATCAGTAGGGTTTCAAAATATTTAGAAAATCAAAATCAACTAAAGAAAGAACAACTTCAATCCGTTCTGAATTATATTACCGAAAAAAAGGTTTGCAAGAACAAGCTTATCTTGAATTATTTTGGAGAAAAAAAGGATGTTGATTGTGGAATTTGTTCCTTTTGTATTACCAAGAAAAACAAGAAAAAAGACAACACGTCACTTTCTGCAGCAATCATAGCTTTATTACAGTCTGAAGATTTAAATTCGAGAGACATACAAAACAGAACTAAAAATAACCCTGACGAAGTTATCTTTGCACTTCAGAATTTATTAGAAAACAACACAATTTTGGTTAAACCAAATAATAAATATACTTTAAAATCATAATGGAAAAATTACGAATTGTTTTTATGGGAACGCCCGAATTTGCAGTGGGAATATTAGATACCATACTCAAAAACAACTACGAAGTTGTGGGTGTCATTACTGCCGCAGATAAACCTGCCGGTCGTGGACAAAAATTAAAATATTCAGCAGTAAAAGAATATGCGCTGGCTAATAATCTTATTTTATTACAGCCTGTAAATCTTAAAGACGAAACTTTTTTATCGGAATTGAAATCGTTGAATGCTAATTTACAAATCGTAGTTGCCTTTAGAATGTTACCAAAAGTAGTTTGGGAAATGCCAGCGTTAGGCACTTTCAATCTTCATGCCTCGCTCCTGCCGAATTATCGCGGAGCAGCGCCTATAAACTGGGCAATAATAAATGGAGAGACAAAAACGGGTGTGACTACTTTTTTTATTGATGACAAAATTGATACCGGTGCAATGATTTTAAGTGCCGAAACACCTATCAATGAAACCGAAAATGCAGGTCAATTGCATGACCGATTAATGGATCTTGGAAGCAAGACTGTTATTGATACTTTGGAGATGATTGAAAAAGGCAATGTATCCACAATTATTCAAAAAGACACTGCCGATATTAAAACGGCTTACAAACTTAATAAAGAGAATTGCAAAATTGACTGGACAAAACCAGCTTTAGAAATCAACAATCTAATTCGAGGTTTGAGTCCATATCCAGCAGCTTGGTGTTTCATTCAGGACAAAAATGAAGAATGGAATGTAAAAATATACGAAGCTAAAATTGTTTTAGAAGATCATAATTACAGCATTGGAAGTTTGATTTGTACCAAAAAAGAAATGAAGATTGCGGTAGAAAATGGATTTATTCAAGTCCTAAGTTTGCAGTTTCCTGGCAAAAAGAAGATGAATACAGCAGAATTACTTAATGGAATTGCATTTTCAGCTGAAGCAAAGGCTCATTAACATCAATAAAAACGGGTGTTTTATTGGTTTTAGTAAGAAATAACTTTCTAATTATTAACAAAAGAAATAAGTTATTAACAAAATAAACTAAAATCAAGCAAAACACTTGCAAGGAACGTATTTCCTACTAAATTTGTGTATTAACAATTTTTTTAACCAACAATTAATAACTAATTATTATGAACAAATCAGAATTAATCGATGCTATCGCTGCTGATGCAGGAATTACTAAAGCTGCAGCAAAATTGGCTTTAGAGTCGTTTTTAGGTAATGTAGGCGGAACTTTGAAAAAAGGTGGAAGAGTATCTTTAGTAGGTTTCGGATCATGGTCTGTTTCTGCTAGAGCTGCAAGAGACGGTAGAAATCCTCAAACAGGAAAAACTATTCAAATCGCTGCTAAAAATGTAGTGAAATTTAAAGCAGGTGCAGAATTAGAAGGTGCGGTAAACTAATTTTAGTTCCCCCAATATAATCAAAACCTTCCATCTGGAAGGTTTTTTTATGCGTTTCAACGATTTTATTTTGCATTATTATAATAAAAAACTTAAATTTAATAAAAAAAACACATTCCGATGATTACAGATAAACTAAAGAAAGGATATTTGCTTATAGCAGAGCCTACGATAATTGGGGATCTATCATTCAACAGATCGGTGATTTTATTAGCTGATTACAACGAAGAAGGATCAGTTGGTTTTATAATTAACAAACCCTTGAAATATACTATACATGATTTAATTCCGGATATAGACGCGCGATTTAAGATTTATAACGGCGGTCCGGTAGAACAAGACAACCTCTATTTTATACATAACATTCCAGAATTGATTCCCAATAGCATCGAAATCTCTAATGGAATATACTGGGGAGGTGATTTTGAATCGACAAAGGAATTAATCAACAAAGGAGCCATTAACAACGATAACATCCGATTCTTTCTAGGTTATACAGGTTGGAATGAAAACCAACTAGAAAATGAAATGGAAAGTCATTCCTGGATTATTACCGCGAATAGCTACGAGAATAAAATAATTGGAAAATCAGCTACTCATTTCTGGAAAGAGCAAATCATGGAATTGGGAGGAGAATATATTATCTGGTCCAATGCCCCTGAAAATCCATACTTAAATTAAATTGTACTGATCATTTCATTAAGTTTCGCTAACAATTCAACAGATAGATTCGTACTGAATGCTTTTTTTCGGTATTGTGTTATCGGTTGAATTCCTTTTATGACATTTGTAATAAATAATTCATCTGCTTTTTGAAGGTCAAATGGTGAGATTACTTCCTCTACAACTTCTAAATTTCCTAGTTTTTTAGCCAAACTTAGAATTTGTTTTCTCATAACACCATTTAAGCATCCTTCAGAAACCGGAGGTGTAACTAATTTGCTACCCAATAGCATGAATATATTACCCTGTAAAGCTTCTACAACATTTTTACTATCGTTCAACAGCAAACAATTATCTAGACCATTTTCATTTGCAAAAATGCTTCCTGTTATGTTTATAATTTTATTGGTCGTTTTAATAGACGAAAGCAATTGTTTTGTGATGTAAAAATCCTTGTATAAATCAACTTCATATTGCTTTTTTTCAATTGAATATAACGTATTTTCAAGCGCTATTGAATGAATAATAAAAGATACTGAATTATTTTGCGGCAAATAATATCCACCGTCATTTCTATAAACGGTAATTCGAGCACGAGAAGAATTTAGCGCTTGATTTTTTGCGACTAAAGAAAGTATTTGCTCTTCAAGGTATTCCATGGTAAAATTCATCGGGATTTCCATCCTAACAACACGCATTGAAGACATTAACCTAAAATAATGATCCTCGAGAAAAAGGATTTTATTGTTTATTATTTTAACCGTTTCAAAAACGGCATCGCCATATAAAAAAGCTCGGTTTTGTGTCAATATATTAGCATCCTCAGATACAATAGTTCCATTAAAATTAATCATAAAAAAGCCCTAAATTTTATTCAGGGCAAATATAAGTTATAAAATACTATTTTACTATACGGAACCTATTAGATGTTTAAGGTCTGAGATTTGATTTTCCCACAATAATGTAGCCTCGTCAACCTCATCTTTCTCTGCAAAATCGACAACCATCAAAGAAACATCTTTGGTAAGTTCATCCACTAAAATATGCAACTCAAAAAAGTATTCCGTGTCTTTACTATTCTCATCAACCCATTTGAATTTTACTTTTTCACCTGTTTTCTTTGAAGCAAGTCTAGCTTTCTCTTGGGAATCATTCCAAATGAAGGTAAAAAATTCACCACGAGAATTCACATTATCAGCAAACCATTCAGATAAACCTGACGGAGTCGATATATATTGATACAATAATTGAGGCGAAGAATTTATGGGAAACTCGATTTCGTAACGTACTTTTTGATCCATGAGCTACATTTATTTTTTTCGAAATATATAGAATATAACTCCGAAAAAAAAGCGTTTTTAAAAATATTTTTTTTTATTAAAAATATGCTTGCAAGCATTAATTTTATTTTTATATTTGCACCCGCATTCAGGGATGGTTATGCACCCGGAATCATGGCGAGATAGCTCAGTCGGTTAGAGCGCAGGATTCATAACCCTGAGGTCCCGAGTTCAAATCTCGGTCTCGCTACCAAAGCAAAAACCCTAACATCAATATGTTAGGGTTTTTTATTGAAATTATATTTCGAAAATACCGACTGCAAATGGCTCAAGTGGGGAAAATGAGTGAGGAATTTTATAAATTGAGATAAAAAATCACTAAACATTAAACATTTTAATTTTCAAAGTCATTTTTCAATCATCGGGAATTTGGCAGATTGTTAGACTATTTGATTTTTGGATTGTTCAATTTTAAATCTTCAACATTTTTTTTAAATAAATCTATTTCAAAAATTTTAAACCGCAGTCAATTTAAAGTAAAAAGTACTTCCCAGTCCCAATTCACATTCAACTCCAATAGTTCCACTTTGTGCTTCAATAAATTCTTTACTTATTGCTAAACCTAAGCCCGTTCCAGATTTATTGCTTCCTGGAATTTGAAAATACTTATCAAAAACTTTGTCTTTATACCTTTTATCAATTCCTTTTCCACTATCTACAACTTGAAACACTACTTGGCTGTTTTCTCTTTTGAGTTTGACAATTATTTTACTTTGATTTGAAGAGTAAGTTATAGCATTAGTTAGAAAGTTAATTAATACCCAGCCCGTTTTTTCACTGTCAGCTTTTACATCTGGCAATTCATCTTCTCCATCAATAATTAGTTCAATTTCCTTTTGATCAGCTCGAACTTTTACAGCATCTATAGCATATTTTACCATTTGATACGGGTTACTTTTCTCTATACTTAAATGGATATTTCCTGTTTCTAATTGCGCCATATCCAATAATTCACCTGTAATTTTTAAAAGTCTTTTGCTGTCCTCTTTTATGCTCTCGATTAACTGTTCTTGCTCTTCGTTTATTTTTCCTATTTCTGGTTTTTCTAATAATTGTAAACTTAATTTTATGGATGCAATTGGTGTTTTTAATTCATGTGAGACCGTCGCAATAAAATTTGTTTTGGCAAAATCCAATTCTTTAAAAACGGTAATGTTTCTCAAAATAATCACATCACCAATAGTGGTAGTTTGGTCTTCACCTGTTGATTGTATGGTAATTGTTACAGTTTCTTTCTCGAAATAACTTTCTTTTCCATCCGCAAAAATTTTCATGGGAAGCGATTTTTGTCTTGGATTTTTAATATCACTTTCTAATTCTTTTATAATTAATGAGCGCATCAAATCATTTGTCAAAGCCAAAGAAGGAGCTAGTTTACCAATCACATCTTCTGATTTCAATCCCATAATTTTCAAGGCTTCGTCATTCGCAAATAATACAAGACCATCATTATCCAATCCTATAATCGGGTCATGCATATTATTAATCAGTGTTTCCAATCGTTTCTTTTCAAAAGATAGTTTATGTAGGTTGCTATTACTGTATTCCTCCAGTTTTTGTGCCATCGTATTGAAGGATTTGGCCAAATCGCCATACTCATTATGATTCATAAAATGTACGCGTTGCGAATAGTTTTTATTGGCAATTTCCTTAATACTTGCTGTAAGCTCTTTTATTGGATTGGCAATATTATTAGGCAAATTCACTAATAAATTGAACGCAATCAAAAAACAAAGTGTTCCAATAACGGCTATCCACAAATTAGCGGTTTCTGCAGTATGTTTAGCAATATCACTTTTCTCTTTTATCGCAATCATATTCAATTTCATGATTTCGAAAATGTCCTGACGTATTTGACTTTTTATGTTTTCATCTGTTCTGTTTTTTTCTAAAAAATCAAAACTTTTTTGCAAATTATACGTCACTTTATCTTCCCCGATTTCTGTGATATTGGCAATTTGATTCTTCAGATTAGTTTCAAAAACAGCAATTGCCTTTCCTTTATCGACATTAATTTCATCTAATGAAAGAAGCATGTTCCGAGAATATTCTAAGGTATTATAATTCGCTTTCAGAATGTTTTCGGTATCTTTCTTTATCGAAAAAATATAAAACGAAGCTATTATTGACAAAATAATTATCATTAGAAAAAGCAGCCCAACACCCAGGTTTAATTTAGTTTTAATTTTCATAGTGTCATTGCGAGAAATGAAGTAATCCCATCCTCTTTTATTTAATTCGTTTTTTATTTATCACTACTATTTACGGCTATAAATTTGTGAACTTGCGGCTACATTCTTTTATGACAAAATCACTAAATCAACTTTTGATAACGAAAGACTATTCAATAAGCGTCTGAAAATTGTTGTAGACAAAATTACTTTAAATAAATTGAAGTGTGGTTTTCCTATGCAAACCGTTGTAATGTTTTTTTGCTCCACAATTTTCAGCATTGCATTTGTAATATTAGGATTTTGAACTTTAATCACTTCTGCTCCAAGTTGTGTGGCTAATTTGAAATTGTTTATCAAATGACGCTGCTTGTCCAATGCAATTTTATCACTGCTTTCTTTTGGTGTTTCCACATACAAAACAGACCAATTACAATTGTAATAACTAGCCAAACGAGCTGCTTTTCTGATTACAATTTTAGCCGTTTTATCATTACTGCTGATGCAAGCCAGCAGTTTTTCATGTCTAAAAGCACTATTGTTTAAAACTTCATTCTCTACTTTTCTAAGCACTTGACCCGCAACTTCTTTCAAAGCTAATTCTCGCAATTGCAAAATCTGATCTGATTTGAAGAAATTATTCAAAGCCATCTGTATCTTATCCGCAGTGTAAATTTTCCCTTCTTTCAATCGCGCAATCAAATCCTCTGATGTTAAATCAATATTCACCACCTCATCCGCCAGCCGCAGTACATTATCCGGAATTCGCTCCTGGACATCTATATTGGTAATGCGTTTTACATCTTCGTTCAGACTTTCAATATGCTGAATATTCACTGCCGAAATTACATTAATTCCCGCTTCCAAAATCTCCAAAACATCCTGCCAGCGTTTCTCGTTTTTACTCCCCTCAATATTTGTATGCGCCAATTCATCAACAATAACCACTTCAGGACGTAAATTGATAATGGCTTGCACGTCCATTTCCTCGAGTTGTTTGCCTTTATAGAAAAGTGTCCTTCTTGGAATTACAGGCAACCCTTCTAACAATTCATGGGTTTCTTTGCGAAAATGCGTTTCGATATACCCAATTTTTACGTCAATACCTTTTTTCAATAACGTATGTGTTTCCTGTAACATTCGAAACGTTTTGCCCACACCGGCACTCATCCCAATGTAGACTTTAAACTTTCCTTTACGTGATTTTCGGATTAAATCCAGAAAGTGCTTAACGTTATGTTCTTTTTCTTGTTCCATTGTCTGATAGAATGAAAAGTAAGAAGCAAAATGTGAAATGTTTGTGATTGACCGCATCTCTCCTTTACATTTCACTTCTCACATTTTACATCTTCCTTTTTTTAAAACGAAATCGCTAATGAAGTCGTTAAAAATAAATTTTCATTACTAGGCAAATTATCTTTCAAAAATACCGCATCCTTACTATTCAAATTTCTGGCTTCTACTCTAAACATTACATTTTCAGTAACCAAATAATCAAAATTAGCCGAAAAACCATAAGTCTTAAATCCGTTTGGCGTTCCCGTGGCAATGATTACCTCTTTTTCGTCTTGGTAATATTCGCCTCTTGCTGCCAATTGAATTTTAGCGGTTGGTTTGTATTGCAAAATCAAAATTGGTGAAAACCATACATCATATTTGTCACTTTTATGGGCTGATTGTTGCGAACCAATATCAAAACCAGACACAACACTTGCTTTTTCAGACACTTTAAACAATGCGTAAAAATTATTGAAATAACGCCATTTTCTGTCATTGTTCGGTTGCTCATTTCCAACATAGGTACTCCAGTTCAACGTTGTTTTTGAATTGAGTTTATAACTTACTTGTGTCCCAAAAGCCGGCGTTTGATTGCCTTCGATTTTCTGAATGCGTTGCCAACCGTTCAAATACATCGCAGCCAAATACCATTTTTCTGATTTCGAAGTATAGCCAATTTTAACTCCTGCTTCATAATACGGAGAATTGTCAGCCAAAATACTTCTGGTCAGCGTCATGCAATCTTTACCAATGGCGCTTTCAAAACCAATATGTGAAGGCATGATTCCTGCATCAATCCATAAATTTTGATTTTTAGCAATTTTCACTCCCACATTGGCTTCATATACATTTTTCAATAAGCCCTGTTCTGCGGCCAAATTATATTCGGGATACGTACCAGCCATCAAAGCAAAATTTCCGCGAACATTGTCTTGCGAATAATTCACTTTTGCCAATCCTAAATTCAAATTGACCTCATTATGTTTGTTATGACTGTAAAAAAATCCGGGTCTGACGTGATTGTCGGGTTCGCCAAAATCATAACTGTAATACGTTTCTATATAACTCGAAAACGTGAAAGGACTTTTCTCTTTCCCACCTTCTTGAGCATTGATTGTTGTAAATCCGAAAGCTAATAAAGCGGAAATTATTATTTTTTTCATTGTTTTTGTCATTGCGAGGACCGAAGCAATCTCATCCTCATTATTTATATTAAGAGCTAATCCCGCTATCATTCCAAATCTTTTCTTTTTTTTAAGGAAAAAATAAAAGGATTTTCCCTTCTATCGGGGCTAAAAAATTTGTTCTATAATTTATTTTTTTATTTCAATTCATCCAAAGCTATATTCAACTCCAAAACATTTACCGTTGAAGTTCCCATAACTGTTGGCACATTGATTTTACTTTCTACCAAAGCTTTTACTTTTTCTTCTGATAATTTTCTTGCTTCCGCCACTCGTTTCACTTGAATCAACGCTCCTTGTGGTGAAATATTCGGATCTAAACCACTACCGGAAGCTGTAACCATATCCGATGGAATTTCTTCTTTTTTTAAATAAGGATGAACGATTAAAAAAGTATCAATTCTTTTTTGGACCAAAGCAAGATAATCTGCATTGCTGGGTCCTTTATTACTTCCGGCACTTCCGGCAGCATTATAATCCACCGCTGATGGTCTTCCCCAAAAATAATTTGACTTATCGAATTTCTGTCCAATTTTTTGATATCCTACCACTTTTCCGTTAACGGTAACCGTTTCTCCTTTTCCTTTATTTGGAGCCAATTGCGCTATCCCAAAAATCGCCATGGGATAAATGATAGCTAGCAATACCAGCATGAATAGTGTGAATTTGAGTATTGAAAATATATTTTTCATTTGTTTATTTTTTTAAACCTAACCCGTTTTAAAAATAGGTTAAGCCTGATTCTACATGAATAATGCTACAGCCAAATCGATTAATTTGATTCCGATAAACGGTATAATCAATCCACCAAGACCATAAATCAAAAGATTTCTTTTTAAAATGGCACTCGCGCCAATTGGTTTATAGTCGACCCCTTTTAAGGCCAGCGGTATCAATATTGGAATAATAATCGCGTTGAAAATTACCGCCGATAAAATGGCACTTTCCGGGCTGTGCAAACGCATAATATTCAATCCTTCGAGCGCTGGTATAGCCGTGATGAAAAGTGCGGGAACAATGGCAAAATATTTGGCAACGTCATTTGCAATCGAGAACGTAGTAAGCGTTCCTCTAGTCATCAACAATTGTTTCCCAATTTCTATGATTTCAATTAACTTGGTAGGATCATTGTCTAAATCGACCATATTTCCAGCTTCTTTTGCAGCTTGAGTTCCGCTGTTCATGGCCACACCTACATCGGCTTGCGCCAAAGCGGGTGCGTCATTCGTTCCGTCGCCCATCATCGCTACCAGTTTGCCGTTTTGTTGCTCGTTTTTGATGTAGTTCATTTTATCCTCCGGTTTGGCTTCGGCAATAAAATCATCAACACCTGCTTTTTCGGCAATGAATTTTGCAGTCAACGGATTATCACCAGTAACCATCACGGTTTTTACTCCCATTTTTCGCAATCGGTCAAAACGTTCTTTCATTCCTGTTTTGATAATATCCTGCAATTCTATAACACCCTGAACGATATTATTTTTAACTACAACCAATGGCGTTCCTCCATTAGAGGATATTTCGATTACCTGTTGCGCTGTATCCTCCGGAAATACATTTCCGGCTTGTTTTGCAATATTTTTTACTGCATCCTGCGCGCCTTTTCTAATATCTGTTCCGTCTTTTAAGACAACACCACTGGTTCTGGTTTCAGCAGTAAACTTGATAGTGTGTAAAATGTGAGAAGTGTGTTGTGAAATGTCGGACTCCATTTTACCGTTTACATCTAACATTTTACTGAGCTCAATGATGCTTTTCCCTTCCGGTGTATCATCAGCAAGCGAACTCAAAACTGCCGATTTGATAAAATCGTCTTCCGAGATTCCTTTTGCAGGATAAAAACGAGTTGCTTTTCTATTTCCAATAGTTATTGTTCCCGTTTTATCCAAAAGTAATACATCAATATCTCCGGCAGTTTCCACTGCCTTTCCTGATTTAGTAATTACATTGGCACGCAAGGCTCGATCCATTCCTGCAATTCCAATTGCAGATAACAAACCGCCAATTGTTGTTGGAATTAAACAAACAAAAAGGGAAATGAAAGCCGCAATGGTTATTGGTGCATTTGCATAATCAGCAAACGGTTTTAAGGTCACACAAACAATCACAAAGATTAAAGTAAAGGCTGCCAACAAAATCGTTAAGGCAATTTCGTTTGGTGTTTTCTGACGGCTTGCTCCTTCTACCAAAGCAATCATTTTATCCAGAAAACTCTCCCCTGGTTCGTTTGTCACGATAACTTTAATTTTATCCGATAATACTTTTGTCCCTCCGGTAACTGATGATTTATCACCACCAGCTTCCCGAATTACAGGAGCACTTTCTCCCGTAATCGCACTTTCGTCAATTGTAGCTAAACCTTCGATGATTTCACCGTCAGTGGCAATTAAATCACCTGCTTCACAAATGAAAACATCACCTTTTTTCAATTCAGATGAGCTGATATTTTTGATTTCACCATTAGCTAAAACCTGTCTTGCTGGTGTTTCTTCCCGTGTTTTTCTCAAACTGTCGGCTTGTGCTTTTCCACGAGCTTCAGCGATAGCTTCGGCAAAATTGGCAAACAAAAGCGTTGCTAATAAAATTAAAAACACGATGAAATTATAAGCAAAACTACCTTGATCCTGTGAGCCAAACAAAATGGCAATACACACAGCAAACATAATCGCTGTACCGATTTCTACGGTAAACATTACCGGATTTTTGAACATTATTTTCGGGTTAAGCTTCACAAAAGACTGCACCAAGGCATCTTTTACCTGCTTCCCTTCGAATAATGAATTGGATTTATTTTTAGTCATTTTTTTAGTCTTTTTCCAAAATTAATTTAGTTTTCAATATTCTTTAAACCATTAAGGAATTAAGTGAATTAACCTTATTTAACTTCACTTGCCTTAATATCTTAATGGTTTTATACTAAATTCATTTTAATTTATGGTTTAAATTATTAAATCTATTTTAGGGTAAAATATTCCGCCAATGGACCTAAAGCCAATGCAGGAAAGAACGATAAAGCTGCAATAATGGCGATTACAGCAAAAACCATCACACCAAAAATGGTCGTATCAGTTTTTAAAGTTCCTGCACTTTCCGGAATGTATTTTTTATTGGCTAATAATCCTGCAATAGCCAATGGCCCGATTATAGGAATGAAACGACTCAATAACAAAACAATTCCTGTAGTGATGTTCCAAAACGGATTGTTATCTCCCAAACCTTCAAAACCAGAACCATTATTGGCGGCACTTGATGTATATTCGTATAGCATTTCCGAAAATCCATGATGTCCGAGATTGTTTAACCAGCCTGTAGCATTACCGCTAAACCAATAGCCAATTGCGGTATCATTTGCAGCAAAATAAGAAGCCAAAGCCGTTCCTGACAATATCAATAAAGGATGAAGAATAGCGATAAAAGCAGCTATTTTGACTTCTCGGGCTTCAATTTTCTTTCCTAAAAATTCCGGTGTTCTACCCACCATTAAACCCGAAATAAATACAGCGAGAATAATAAAAACATAGAAGTTCAAGAAACCAACACCGCAACCGCCATAAAAAGCATTGACCATCATAGCCAATAATTGCATGGAACCTGAAACTGGCATCGAACTATCGTGCATACTATTGACCGATCCTGTAGAAATTACGGTCGTAGCAATACTCCAAAATCCAGAAATAGCGGGTCCAAAACGGACTTCCTTGCCTTCCATAGCTCCAGTAGTTTGTGAGATCCCCATTTTTTTGATGGCTGGATTTCCATTCAATTCTGACATTACAGTTGGGATTACCAATAGCAAAAAACCAATAGTCATTACTCCAAAAACTACATGTGAAAATTTTCTTTTCTTTAAATAAAAACCCAGTGCAAAAATCATTGCAAACGGAATGATTAATTGTGCCCATAATTCAACCGCATTCGTAAAATAAGTAGGATTCTCTAAAGGATGCGCAGAATTAGTTCCGAAAAATCCACCACCGTTGGTTCCTATATGTTTGATGGCAATAAATACTGCGGCAGGACCACGAGAAACCGCTACTGAATCTCCTTGTAAAGTGGTAATCGTATCTTTTCCTTCAAAAGTCATTGGCGTTCCGCTGAATAACAAAGCGATAGCTACAATTGCAGAAAGCGGCAATAAAATACGAGTACAACTTTTGATAAAATAATTATAGAAATTACCTAATTTATCGGTAGTTCTTTCTTTCATTGCATTGAAAACCATGGCGGCGGCGGCCATTCCTACACCTGCAGAAACAAACTGCAAGAACATTAAAAACATTTGTGATAAATAAGAAACACCGCTTTCGCCTGAGTAATGCTGTAAATTACAATTTACAACAAACGAAATGGCTGTATTGAAAGCCAAATCGGGTGACATAGATGGATTATTATCAGGATTTAAAAATAAAGATCCTTGAAACAATAAAATGAAAAAGCAAAGGAAAAACCAAACCATATTGACACTCAATAGTGCTTTTAAGTGTTGTTTCCAGTTCATTTCTTCGGTAGCATTGATACCGCTGATTTTGAAAATAAATTTTTCAATTGGATTGAAAATCGGGTCAAGGAATGTTTTATCTCCTATAAAAACTTTAGCAATATATTTTCCAACGGGAATAGCTAAAATTATTGAGAGAATAAAAATAACGATGACACCAAATAATTCTGTGTTCATAATTTGTTGTTTTTTTGTGAAATGTAAATTATAAAATGTGAGATGCGTAGTACTGTAGATTTTTCGTCTTCTTACTCTTTACAATTCAAATTTTACTTTTTACATGAATTAAAACTTTTCAGGTTTGATTAATACATAAACCAAATAGCCGAAAACAGCTATTGAAATAATAAATAGTGCAGTCATAGTTTAGATTTTTTCAAAAAATTCGACGGATTTAAAACAAATCGCAAACAGCAAAACGGCTAATGCGAGTAATAGAATAGTGATTAACATAGATTTTAGATTATTAGACAATCGATTTGCCTCATTATACTCCTGAAGTATTGATTTGTTTAATGTATTCTGCTTTCAACGATTTAGGAAAAAGATTTGAAATACTGCAATGGCGTAATTCCATAAAAGAGGAAACCGAAAAAAGATAAACATTGGAAATAGCGATTTTTGTTTCGTTGCTTCCTGTTATCAATAATTGTTCAGCAAGTGCTAAACATTTTTTTGCTCTGGAAATATTTCCCGTAATAATTGCAGTCTTGGTGATCTCGGCAAAGCGTTCTGCTTGTTTGTAAATCGTGCTGACTTGATTTTTCATAAGAATGATTTTTATGTTCTTCATCGCTTATGCCAAAATGTATTCCAAGAAAAATAAAACTTTATAATTGATTGTGAATTAAGGCTTGATGATTCCCAACTAAAAAAAGACATAAAAAAAGCCTATCAAAATGATAGGCTTTTCTCAAAACAATAGGTTTCTATTATATGTTATATTCGTCTAATTTTCTATAAAGCGTTGCAATTCCTATTTCTAGTAAACGTGCCGTTTCTGCTTTATTCCCTTTGGTGTAATTTATAACTTTCTGGATGTGAAGTTTTTCAATACTTTGCATCGAAAAAGCCGACATCGTCTTATTGGAATTATCTTGCTGATGCTGAATTTCATAAGGCAAAACATCTTGCGTGAGGCTTAAATCATTAGCTAAGATAACGGCTCGCTCAATGACGTTTTTTAATTCTCGAATATTTCCCGGCCAATAATATGTTTGCAATTTAAGAAGGAATTCTGGATCAATGGATAAGGTTTGCTTGTTCGTTTTAGCTGAAAATTGTTTTACAAAATACTGCGCCAATGGAGCAATATCTTTTATTCTTTCTCGCAAGGGCGGAATTACAATCTCGAAAATATTAAGTCTAAAATACAAATCAGAACGAAAATGATGCGCTTCACTTTCGGTTTTCAAATTTCGGTTTGTTGCTGCTATTAGCCTGAAATTTGATTTTTTGGGAGTCGTATCTCCTATTTGAATGTATTCATTAGTTTCTAAAACCCGTAACAATTTAGCTTGCAATTCCAATGGCATTTCGCCAATTTCATCCAGAAATAAAGTTCCTCCATTAGCCTCTTCAATAAATCCTTTTTTATCTTTAACAGCTCCTGTAAAAGCACCTTGCTTATGACCGAATAATTCACTCTCAAGAATTTCCTTGCTGAAAGTGCTACAGTTTAGTGCTACAAATGATTTTCCGATGCGGTTACTGTTTTCATGAATTGCTTGCGCAAAAACTTCCTTTCCTGTTCCTGTTTCTCCTGTTAAAAGAACTGTTGAATCTGTTTTAGAAACTTTTTGAGCCAAATCAATTACTTGCTCCAATCCTTTAGATTTTCCAATAATGGTATCAAATGAATATTTATCTGAGATTCTTTTTTCGAGTTGTTTGACTTTTTTTTGCAATTGCACCTTTTCCAATGCTTTGTACAAAAGCGGAATGATTTTATCATTATCATCCCCTTTTACTATATAATCAAAAGCTCCGTTTTTCATGGCTTGAATCCCATCGGAAATTTTCCCGAAAGCTGTCAATAAGATAACTTCTGTCAATGGAAAACTTGTTTTCATCTTATGAAGAAATTCAACACCATTGCCATCAGGTAGTTTGACATCGCAAAGAACGACATCAATATCTTTGCTTTCCATTTTTTTAAAACCCGATTTTAAATCCGATGCTTCAAAAACTTCAAATCCTTCAGATTTTATAATTCTAGCGAGAAGTCCACGAAGTTTTTCTTCGTCGTCGATGATAAGTATATTTTTCAAAACAGGCTCTAAATAAATTTAATAAACAAAATTACATCTTTGCCTCTTTAGAGAGGTCATATCTTCTAATAAATTTTTATTAATGCAGTTTTAAATTTTAATGTTAACCGTAAACAAATCTCGGTCTCGCTACCAAAGCAAAAACCCTAACATCAATATGTTAGGGTTTTTATATTTAAAATTTGTAAAATTCTTCAGACCTCAACCCCAGTAGTAACGAAAATAGTTAGATCAATATAATACCTTTCGAGTATCTCATGAGTTGAATGTGATGATAAAAAATCTGCAAAGAGTTTTTTTAGACACTTGACAACTTGAAAAACAAACTACCTTACTTTTTATAAACTTGCCTTTACTTCACCGCAAGTCAACATGTTTTTGGGATAATAGGGATTTTTGATTTCCATACTATCACTTAACCACATCGCACTGGTCATTGGGCATACCTGCAGATGTAATGTGGTATCAGCAGCCTTAAATTTAGGTGCCATATTCCAAAATTTCACAGAAAGTAATTCGAAAATTTTACGCTGCTTATTGATGTTTTTAGTTGATGAAACTTCTGTTGCAAGTTCTATAATTTCCTTTCTTGTTTTCGTAGCCTCGTTCATTTGTTCAAGGCTTAACTTTTTAAACTTGAAGTTTTTTAACGAATTCTGTAATGCAGTCGCATTTACTACAACTGCCAGACTATCTGAAATTAGCAAACTATTCTTTAAAGCCAGGTAATTGTTTGTGATTTCCTTTTTATCTGCTTCGCGTTTTGCTACTAATTCTGTAGCTACCTCTTGCTTTGAAGTTAACTGGGCCTGCACCAAACTGCTAAAGCAAATTAATGCTATAACTAATATATTTTTCATATAGTTGTTTTATTTATTTTTGAAACTATTTTATCTATTTCTATCAAAATACCTTCCAAATGTTCTTTGTTTAGACCTGTTGTTACATTCATTAGCTTTGTAACATCAGTTCTTAATCTTAAAAGATGTTGCTTGCTGTATAACGCCACATCACTGCGTTGTGCTGCATTTAAAGCTTTACCGGGTTCTACTTCTTTAGGTAATAACAGCATGTTTAGCTTATCAATATAGCTACGTTGCAGACCTCGTCTGTAAAAATCCAATTTTTCGTTACCACTAAATTTTACCCATACGGTTTGTTGCAAATCGTTTAGAAACTCGGGAACAGTATAAGCCCCTTCAAATTGCATCGCTTTAAGACTGATATTATAAAGCATACCAGAACTTAACAACATATTTAGCACTTGATTTTGCTGATCTGATATTTCGTCTGCGGTTTTCAAAGAAATCAGCTGACTAATCTCTTGCGGATACATCCATAGAGGAGCTGCAAACAATTGTCTGCCAACGTAATCGACAGCTGCTTTAACTTTTGCTTTCGGAATAGGCTGATAAACCAAACCTTTTTCATCAACAGTTCTTTTGGTTATGTAGTTATTACCAATATATTTCAGCACATGATACAAGTACACACCATATTGTTTCACAACTGCTTTATGCATATCTGATAAATTATCATATCCATCGTTAGGCTGGTAAGTCCATTCAATAAGATTAGGCACTACACGCTTTAAATTTTTAATTCCATAATCACTGGCAAGTACCGCATCATCACCAAGATCTTCTGTTTGGCTGCGTGGATCTTCTTCTTTTCCTTCGCCTCCAAACCATAATTTAGGATTAGCGCCCAAGCTATCAGTTGTTAACTTGCTGAGCAATTTCTCTTCCTCAAACTCATCTTTAGCGTTTGGAAAATAGCCATAACCCCACTTAATCGCCCATTTGTCATACATACCAATACGCGGATAAATACCCTCTGGACTAATATTGTCTTCTGGCTGTGCAACATAGTTAAGACGGGCATAATCCATTATAGAAACGGTATGACCATTTGCTTCCACCCATTTTTTATCCCTGAGTTTTTCTACCGGTGTGGCATTGCTGGCTCCCATGTTGTGGCGTAAACCAATGGTATGTCCAATTTCATGAGAAGAAACGAAGCGAATTAATTGCCCCATTAACTCATCATCTAAGTGCATTTTTCTGGCTCTGGGATCTAAAGGTCCTGCCTGAATCATATACCACTTTTGTACTAATTTCATCACATTGTGATACCACCCCACGTGACTTTCGATGATTTCTCCACTTCTGGGATCGCTCACACGAGGTCCATAAGCGTTAGGCGTTTCTGAAGCATAATATCGTACTACAGAATACCGTGCATCTTCCAGACTCATCGTCTTATCATCTTCTGGCCATTCTTTACCAACAATAGCATTTTTAAAACCTGCAGCTTCAAAAGCTTTTTGCCAATCGTTAATCCCTGCAATCAAGTAAGGTCTCCATTTTTTTGGCGTTGCAGGATCAATGTAGTAGACAATTTGTTTTTTTGGTTCAACTAATTCGCCTCTTTCGTATTTTTTAATGTCTTTGTCTTTAGGTTCCAACCGATACCGTTGAACGATATACTTGGCTTGGGCACGCTGCTCATCATCATCAAACAGAACATATTTATTGGCGAAATAACCCACTCTTTCATCAGCAAAACGTTTGCGCATTGGCGTTTTTGGAAGCAGTACAATTGAGGTATTTAATCGCAGTGTTATGCTTCCGCTACTCGCTGTAGCATTTGTGTACGTTTTTGTAGTTTTGACCTCAATGTTAATAGGGTAGACATCTATAGTCTCGATGAACGATTTATCATCTGCAAGAGTCGTTAGTTTTTTATCCGTTTTCTCTTGGCTCGCCAAAGAGAACATTGGATTATCTTTCTTGAAAGCATCTGTTACATCAATGACAATATTCTTCGTATCAGGATTGATTGCTTTTATTGGAAAGGCCGCAACAATTGGATTTTCGTTACTTCCAGCCAATGCTTTTGCTAACATCGAATCTGCGTTGCGGACATCTTGCTTGTATTGCAATGACCTCAAGAAAACGGTATTGTTAGCTCCTTTCTCAAAGTAAATAGTCTGCTCGTTGGCTTTCTCACCACCAAAACGCCCCATTCCTTCAGGAGTAGAAAGATACCTGGTTACCACCAGCATATATCTGTTAAACAAACTGTCCGGAATTTGAAAGAAGAATTTATTATCAACCTTACTAATAGTAAAGAGACCTAATTTGCTTTTAGCGCTTTCATTGATTACCTTACCGTAGGGCTGTATCCCTTTTGGCTGGGTACTAGTACTATCCGCTTTCTTTTCTTGAGTTTGTGTAAAACCATGCTGTTGTCCTGCAACGAGCATGATTATTAATATAAATAATTTCTTCATTCGAATTAAAATGGGAGTTTTTCGTCTGTATTTAATGTAAGTTTTGGATTCTTTGATAGAGCAGACAAAGGAAACGGCACAATGTATAATCTGGAATTGGGCTGTAAAGTATACGTTTTTTGTGGAACGGTCTTGTTAACGATTGGAAATATTCTTGTGATAGTCTTTGCGTATTCCGCTTCATTGTTTAACCTTTTAAGGTCAAAAAAACGATGAAAACCCAATAGTAATTCTTTTCTGCGCTCGTTTATAACAAGCTCCATAGTTGCTGCTCTGGTAGCTGGAACAGCTAAATTTATAGTACCGGATAAAATACGTTTTGCTCTTAATGTATTTAAAACAGTTACAGCCTCACTAAATTTATCTTCTCTGGCATAACATTCGGCCAACATCAAATAGACCTCCGGCGTTTTCATTCCAACAGTAGGATAAAAAAATCTCGTATATTGAGTTCCCCAATACGCTGTACTTGAACCTTGATCCAGATTTGTTGTGCTAGTAGAATTAAAAAACAAATTAAAACGTGCATCATTAGTACCAAATAAAGTTCTTAACTCCGGGCTTATGATATAGCTCTGTGCAAAATTCATCTCATTGTAACCTGTCATGTACATATAGCTAAGTACTTCTACATTATTTGCTGCAGGTACAGCAACTGCTGTTGGTCCTCCCTGTGCATTGTAAGCTTTCATATCAAATATTTGATTATTATAGCTTAGTGACTTTTCTGCAGCCGCAGCAGCACTGGCAATTTCACGCTTAAACAAATGAACTTTAGCTTTAAACGCATAAGCAAATGCTAATGACGGATGGTAAACATCAAGTGGTTTTTCCTGAAGATACGGCAATGCATCCTCTATATCCTTCTGAATAAATTCGTAAACTTGCGCCACAGTAGATTTTGATGGCTGCGCCTCTAAATCAAATTTATCCATGATACAAATACCTCCATCAGTGGTGGCAGTTTGTGGGTCATACCCTTTTGCATAGGTATTTATTAACAAAAAGTGATCGTAGGCTCTATAGATTTTAGCTTCTGCTTTTGCTAGTTGTTTTATACTTTCATCTCCTTTACTATTATCAACTAATGAAATAATGGTGTTCCATCTGTTAATATAAGTATAAGCCTGATTATAAAAACTGGAACCTGTAAATAAAGAAACTCTATCTGTGCTTTCATCAAAAGTAAAATTAATAATATCGATGTTTGGCGTTCTTCCTATTACGTTTGCCTCTCGCATCCATTGATCGTCTGACAAATACTGAAAGTTGTTGATGGGATAACCTCTGTTTGGGAGCGATACCATTTCATGAAATTGTGCAGCTGTTTCAACAACTAAAGCTCCTTTTGGTATAACATCAGTGTAATCTTCGCAAGATGCTACAGTTAACATGATCAGCGATAGCAATATAGTATGTATGTGTTTCATTTTTTTAAATTGTAAGATTAAAACCAAATAAGTACGTTTTTGGCGATGGTAAATTACGTGTACCAGCGTTAACAGAATAGACTTCTGGATCAATACGATTTCCAGCAGCACTCCAGTACCAAAGATTATTTACTTGAAAAGTAAATTTAGCCGATGACATTTTAATTTTATTTGCAAAAGATTTTGGCAAATTATAGCCTAATGAAATGTTTCTAAGCTTGATGTAATCACCATCTACAACATTTACATCTGAATTTCGCCATTGACTGCTGATAGTTCCAGCATAATTTCTAACACTTTCATCAAAATCTACATACAAACGAGTGTTGCCATTTTGTTGCAAATCAGTGTAACGATCTGAAATACCTGAAAGATTTACTGCATCAGAACTCATATCAAGAACCTCTTTACGCATTACATTTCCACCTGAGAAAACAAACAACATATTCAAATCGAATTGTCTGTACGAAAATCGCTGTGATAATGAACCGGTATAAGTTGGTGTTAAACTCCCCATGTTTACTAAAGCATCAGGATTATTAACTGTTTTTATAGTATTTGATATTGGATTACCATTTGCATCAAAAGTGATTGACGGACTTCCATTTTCATCTAAAATATAAGGATACCCATTAATCGTTCCTCCATATTTGTAAGCATACAAACTATTGTATATCTCATTTTCTAAAAAGTAATCTGATGGCGAACTAACATACACCGAAGCATTCGATTGCGCTCTGGTAATCTTTTTAACGGTCGTTTTGTTAAAACCTAAAACTACATTAGAACTAATATGGAAATCACCATTATTGTACCATTCAGAACCAATACTAAATTCGATTCCTTTGTTCAATAAAGCTCCGGCATTAATTCTTCTGGTCAATGCGCCAACAGTAGGATCTAAGTCGGTTGTAGCTAATAAATCAGAACTGTATTTACGATAAATATCGACACTACCCCTTAACTTACTTTGAAACAAGCTGTAATCTATACCTAAATTGGTACTTTGTGTTTTTTCCCATCTCAACAAAGGATTTGGTTGAGCCGTGATATTGATGTATTGTAAAGATTGATATAAGTTATCGTTTCTTCTTGTAGCGGTTACGTATGGAGTGGTAGTTTGATCAATATTTCCGTTCACACCATAAGTCGCTCTAAGTTTAAGTGAGCTTACCCATTGTATTTTTTTCATGAAATCCTCGTTGCTGGCATTCCATCCTAAACCTGCAGACCACAAAGGGCGGTTTTTATACTTTGGATCTACTCCAAACAAATCTGCTCTATCAACCCTATAACTTCCTGTTACGTTATATTTAGATAAAAAGGTGTACCCTAAAGTGCTAAAAACCGAAAAATAACGATGTAAAATTTCCTGTTGAGTTCTTGACAAGGCTGCTAAAGTTCGGTTATTTCCATATATATAACTTGCAACTCCTGTTTGACTAAGAGCAAGGCTATTGATTACAGCAGAGGTAAGTGTAACGGGGTCATAACCGTATCTTAACTGTTCAATAGTTCTGGGAACAAAAGTTTCTCGCATTTCAAAACCAGCTATAGCGCTAACTGAATGTTTACCTTCACCAAAATCTTGGCTATAATCTAATTGGTTTCTAAAAGAATAGTTACTGGCCTGACTGCTAAATTGTTTGTATCGTCCTCCTGTAGAGAATCCATCTACATAGGTATAAGCATTAGTAGTGGGATTATATCCCGTTAAAGAATTAATGGCATAACGCATCTTATAAGAATTGATGTCATTATATTGCTCGTTATCGTTTCTTCTTGTTTCGTATTGAAATTGTGTGTTAAAACTTAAACCTTTCCATATCTTGGCACGCAAGTTTGCAAAAGCTCTTAAACTTAAAGATTTTTCATGTGTAGTACCTTCCTGAAGCGCATTTAAAACATTAAAAGTTACTGGCTTAAAACCACTAAGACTAGCTATTTTTGAAGCTACCAATGGATTAATTACACCGCCTGACGTAAAACCATCGCTAATCCCTACAAATGGAGATATTACAAGATCTCCATTGTCATCGGTAATGCGCTCGTATCTTTTTTGGATATCGTAATTACCAAAACTAGAATCCGTAACATCATCATTACTATATGTTCCATTTAATCCAATGGTAGCATTTAACCAGTTGTATACCTGAAAACTGCTTTTTGCATACAGATTAAATGCTCGGCTATCATTGTTTTTAATACGATTTTTTGACTCGTCATAATTAAATGACACATAGGTATTTTGCTTACTGGTACTACCCGAAAACGCAATATTGTAACGTTGTCTTAATTCATTTTGCCATACATTATCCCGATAGTCTTTATTATAGTCGTTCTTTCTCCATTGGGTAATCGTGTTGTTGTAATCTAAATTGTTAATTTTTCCTTCTTCAAAATCTCTGTTGAGCTGGTAAAGAGGGCTATAATATTTCATACTGCTATTTCCAACATCTCCATAACTGCTGAACATAGTAGCCGTGTTAGCAAATCTCGCTCGTTCTCTATTATATACAGCCTGTTCAAAATCAATTAAATCACTTGTAGAGGCATAATTCATATCCTTTAAATTGGGTTTTGTAGCCATAAAGAAATCCGAATTGATACTCACTTTTAAGCTACCATTTCCTTTTTTAGTAGTTAAAACAATAATACCGTTTGCAGCTCTTGAGCCATAAATAGAAGCTGCTGCTGCATCTTTAAGGACATTTACACTTTCAATATCATAAGGGTTAATCTCTTCCAAAGTCAATTCAGTTGGCAAACCATCAATTACCAATAGCGGAGTGTAGCCTACTCCTAAAGAAGAAAAAGTACCTATACCTCGTAATATAGGTTTATCTGCTGCAGATCCAGAAGGATTTTTTTGAAACATCAAACCAGCCACACGGCCTTCCAGTGCAGTTAATAAATTAGCATTTATATTTTCGTTTAAGGTTTTTTCATCAATTTTAGAAATTGCGCCAGTGGAGTGGCTTCTGGAAAGAGTCTGAAAACCTGTTACTACAACTTCTTTCATTATAGACACTTTCTCTTCAACTACAAGCGTCAATTCAGTACGTCCATTAACAGAAAAAGATTTTTTCTCAATAGTTAATCCTGAGCTTTCAATTGTTGCGTTTTCAGGTACATTATTTAAAACAAAACTACCGTCAGAATCTGTTATTGCTCCAATTTCAGCCCCTAAAACCCGAACATTTACTCCGGGAAAAGGTACATTTTTAGCATTGATGACACGACCGCGAACATCGATAGAACCCGTTCCTTTATCCTCTTTTATAATAGTACTTATCACAATGGTTTGATTGGTGATGGAGTACTTTAATGGCTGAGTATCAAAGATTGAATTCAGAACACTTCTTAACGGAGTATTTTTTACAGAAATAGTGACAAGCTTAGCACTTTTCAGAAGCTTTTGGCTATAAAAAACTTCATAGTTAGCCTGTTTAGCAATGTTTTTCAGCACAGTCTCAAGAGGTGCATCTTTTACATTTATCGAAATATTCTGTGCTTCAGAAGTATAACTACATAGTAGAAATAGTGTACTGAATACCCATAAATAAGTTGATAAATTTAGCCTAGGAATTCTCTTCCCTGGTCTTTGGGGATTTTTTTTTGGTTGTAAATTAAATTTCATACATTTACATTTGGTTAGGGTTAAACAACGAGAACAATTTATATTGGTCATTAACCTTTATCACAACCAGAAGCATCGTAACTGCTTCTGGTTTTTTGGTTAATAGCCTTAATAATCGGGTAAACTTAACATCTAGGGATACACAATAATCGTTTTTCCTTCGACCTTAAATTTTATATTACTAAGCTCAAGTACTTTTAATACTTCAGACAAATTTTTATTCATAAACGTACCTCCGTTAAACCTTACATCCGAAACATCGCCACGGTATTCTACTTTGATTCCGTACCAGCGCTCCAATTGTTTCATTACTGTTTTCAGATTGGCATTATCAAATTTAAAACGGCCATTTTTCCAAGCAATAGCAGCTTCGGTATCCACTTCCCGAATTGCAATCTTATTAAAATTATCAGACACATTAGATTGTTGTCCCGGTTTTAAAATTGCTTTTTGATTTTTATAAGTAATCGCTACACTTCCTTCTAATAAAGTAGTTTTTACAACTGATTCATTGTTATAAGCATTTACGTTAAAATGAGTTCCAAGTACTTCAATAGCATGATTGCCGGATTTTACCCTAAAAGGTTTATTTTTATTTTTGGCTACTTCAAAATAAGCTTCTCCTTCTAACTCTACCATCCTCTGATCTCCATTAAACTGGGTTGGATATTTAATGGATGAAACTGAATTTAGATAAACTTTGGTTCCATCTGCCAAAACTATATTGTATTGTCCTCCTGTGGGTGTTGAAAGTGTATTGAATGAATTAGCATCATTTTTTGAAGCATCAGCATCTGGATTTACGATATACGTGATAACTCCATTTGCATTCATCTTAATTGTAACTTCTTCTTTTTCTCCTTCTTTGGCAATAGTATCTTTTGCCGAAATATCAGCCAGAACAATTTGCTTTCCGTTCGAAAGTGTCAAGATTCCCCTATTTCCTCCAGGAGCAATTTCCTGTGGTTTTTCAACAACCTGAATAACTTGCTCTTTTGGTTTTGTAAAATAAAATATTCCCGTACCCAATAATAAAGCTATTGATGCCGCAACTGCTACACGTGGCCAAAGACTAACTACTTTTTTTTCATACTTTAATGGCAATTTCGATTTTAGATATTCGTAACTATCTTGCAGTTCATACTCGCTAAGCTGCCCATTACTATTAGACGCTTTATGCAAATACCACGCATCTAGTTTATCCTTATCTTCATTAGATAAAGTACCTTTCTGGTATTTTTGTAGCAACGCTAAGATTTCAGTTTCATTCATAACTACAACACGAAATTTTGTCCTGTTTTAAGTAAGACAGTTAGAAATAACTTTTGTCATAGACAATGACAAAAAAATTAAAAAAAATATTATTATATCGTTAATAAATCCAGACCAATGTTATTTCTTTTTCATCAACAAGGATGTTCTGACTAGATTCTATCATAGAAATTAACAAAAAACACTACTATAATTTACCAAACAAAAACGCTCATTAAAGACTTGAGTTTTCCTCGTAGTATCTTCAGCGAATTATACACTTGCTGCTTGGCTGTTTTATCCGTAATATTTAATTGAAGTGCAATTTCATCATAGGAGAGTTCTTCTACCTTTCTTAAAAGAAAAACTTCGCGCATTTTTTCTGGAAGTAAAGCAATTTCTCTTGCAATAATTGCCTCTAATTCTTTTTCTCTAAGATTAGAATCTGCTAAAACGTAACTGTTTTCGATAAAGTTTGAAATTGAATCTGCATAACGCGAAACCACTTTTTCATGGGCGATATGATTTAGTATTCTGTTTTTTGTGGCTTTGTATAAATAAGAAGAAAAAGATCCGGTAAGCGTTAATTCATAGCGTTTGTTCCAGATTGATAAGAATACTTCCTGAACAACATCATTTGCTTCATCCCGATTGCCCAGCATTTTATAAGCATGATTAACTAAAATTTTAGAATACCTTTCAAAAATTTCTGTAAACGCCAATTGATCGTCTTCCTTAAGAAGATTTAATAAAATATGATCAGCATATTTGCTATAAACAGACATTAATTAAAAGAGGTGAAGATCGAAAAAAGCAATATTAAACATTTTTTATGTTAAAAACAAAAAGATGATTCAGTTAGAAAAAATGCACCTATTTATAACCATTATTTTCTTATATAATAGGTTTTTAACCAGCATAAAAGGTTACAATACAAAAGTGAAAAATTAGAGTGACGCACTAAATTCAAAAAAAAAAGAATTTTATACGCGTCCTCTTCAATTTCTATTTTTTCTAAATGGTTGAGTTAATATCACCAGAATTTGCACTTAACACTACCTTAAAACTACAAGTCCAAATAATCTATGTCTTTATCCTAATTAGTTTTAGCAATTTTAAATTTCAACCTATTTGGAAAAAGCTAAAATCAAAAAAATAAAATATGTAAGAATTTGTTATTTAACACTTTACAGCTATTTCGAAATTTATTAAACACTCCATAAAAGGGCGTCAACCAATAACTTTACATTCCATTTTGTTTATTAATAAAAGAATACATTTTGTTAAAATTATCATAATACACCATAAACATCCTACAACTAAGTTTGTCCTCGAAAATCAAACTTTACAAAAAATGAAAATCTTAGGACAAAAATTATTGTTTTTTTTATTTGTTTTTTCTGTTCACTTAATTAATGGACAAACAAAAACAATTACCGGGAAAGTAACCGATCAATCGGGGCTTCCATTACCAGGCGCCAGTATTATGGTTAAGGAAACCAAAATGAGCTCCATATCAGATTTAGACGGAAACTATTCCATTAAAACTGAAAATGGAAAAACGTTAGTATTCTCTTTTATGGGTTTTAAAACCAAAGAGATTTTAACTTCCGAAGGGTCTAAAATAGATGTGGTATTGGATGATAACTCATTGGCTTTGGGGGAAGTCGTAGTGACAGCTTTAGGTATCAAAAGAGACAAACGAGCTCTTGGATATGCTTCGCAAGAATTAAAATCAGATGACATTAATAAAGTCAACTCCACAAATTTTGTTTCTAATCTATCAGGAAAAGTTACCGGTGTTCAAATAACAGGCTCCGGAAATGGGATTACAAGCTCTTCTAGAGTGGTGATTCGTGGGGATAAATCTTTAAACATAAATAATAACAGTCCACTATTTGTTGTTGATGGAATACCAATAAACAACAATACGTATGGAGTTGGTGGTAACTCAACCAATCAACGTGATTTACCAACAGATTATGGTAATGGCGCATCCGAAATAAACCAAGAAGATGTAGAAAGTGTGAATGTATTAAAAGGTGCCGCAGCATCTGCCTTGTATGGATCAAGAGCCGCAAATGGGGTTATTGTTATTACCACAAAATCAGGTAAAAAAAATAAAGGACTTGGTGTTTCCATTTCTTCCTCATACATGACAAGTGAAGCCTTGAGATTGCCAGAAATACAGGGTGTTTACGGTGCAGGATCAAAACTAACCTATGATCCGGGAGCAGATACTAATTTAGGTCCCAGACTAGATGCCGGATTGTCTATTTTACAAAACGGAAGTCCAGGTTATTCCGTTGGTCAAGGAGTTGCATTACCTTTTCAATTCAGATATGATTTGAATGACTTTTTCAGAAAAGGGAGTTCGATTTCTAATTCGGTATCCATCACCGGTTCAGACGAGAAGACTAATTTCCGTTTGAGTTACGGAAAGACCACCAGTGAAGATATTGTACCAAATTCAAATTTAAAAAGAGATAATATCAGTTTGAACTTAAACTATAAAATTTCTGATAAATGGAAAGTAATAACAATAGCAACCTATACAAAAAGCGGTAGTGACAATACTCCTGTAACTGGATATGGAAGCCAAGGACTTATGTATAATCTATTGTGGAACCACACCAATGTTGATTTAGACTGGCTTAAGGATTACTGGATTACAAAAGATGTTCAACAAAACAGCATGTTCAGTTGGGGAGACAATCCATTTAAAATTGCTTATGAAAACATCAATGCCTTCAAAAAAGGACGTTTATATGGAAACATAGCATCAACGTATGATTTCAATGAAAACCTTTCCTTGATGGTTCGAATGGGAATGGACAACTCTAATGATTTCCGTTGGTCACGAAGACCTATTGGTTCTTCCAGATATCCACAAGGAATGTACCGTGAACAAAGCATCGCTTTTACAGAGTACAATGCAGATGCTTTGCTTACTTACGACCGTACTTTTGGAGATTTCTCTACAAAATTATCTTTGGGTGCAAACCGAATGAATCAATACACTTCCGAAGGTAAAATTGAAGGACAAGGAATTAGTATTCCTGGAATTTACAACTTACAGAACATTAATGTAATGCCTATACAATCCAGAAATATTTATAAGAAACGTATAAATAGTACTTATGGAATGGCAAATATTGGGTACAAAAACTATCTTTATTTAGATCTTACCGCCAGAAATGACTGGTCTTCTACACTTCCGGCAGATAATAATTCTTATTTCTATCCTTCGGCGTCGTTGAGTTTTATTCCTACTTCATTGTTTGAAATGAATAAAAACATTGATTTTTTAAAATTTAGAGCAAATGCTGCATCTGTAGGAAATGATACTGATCCGTACCGTTTAGTAAAAACGTATGAAAACGGAGCTTTGGCAGGTACATTGACAAATCCAAGTACTATTTTAAACAGTAATTTGAAACCTGAAATCGCAACATCGTATGAAGTAGGTGTTGAAGCTCAGTTTTTCAACAAAAGAGTAACATTAGATGCCAGTTATTACATTACAAACTCTAAAAATCAAATTGTTGGTTTAGATGTTTCACAAGCAACCGGATCTACATCAAACGTAATCAATGCAGGAAAAATTCAGAATAAAGGTATTGAAATTGGTTTAGGGATTACACCTGTTAAAAGTGAAAATCTAGAATGGTCGATTAATGCTAACTTTAGCCAAAACAGAGGGGTTGTAAAAGAACTAACGGAAGGAATCAGCAGTTATATTATTGCACAAGGACCTAATGGCGGAACTGTAGAAGCTCGTGTAGGAGAAAGAATGGGAGACATGTACGGCAGAGGATATCTTAGAAGTCCTGATGGTCAAATTGTTTTTGATAATACCGGTTCTCCAATTTTGGATACCCAAATTAAAAAAATCGGAAACTACAATCCGGACTGGATGTTGGGTCTTTCTACTAATTTAAGGTTTAAAAATGTAACTCTTAACGCCTTATTTGACGTTAGACACGGTGGGAAAATCTATTCAATGACTAATGCAATTGGTATGGAAAGTGGCATTTTGGCCGTTTCATTACCAGGAAGAGAAACAGGAATTGTTGGCGATGGTGTTGTACAAAATTCTGATGGTTCTTACAGTCCAAATACAACAGTGATAAGTGCCGAAAACTGGTATTATTCAAATGCTTTCCGTCGTGATAATATTGAAGCTAATTCATTTGATGCTTCGTATGTAAAATTGAGGGAAGTAAGTTTGAACTATAGATTTCCACAAAAATTAATCAAAGCTGCCAACGTGCAAAACATAAGCATTGGCTTAGTAGGAAACAACCTTGCTCTTTGGACAAAAGTGCCTAATATCGATCCGGAAACTCAATCTTTAAGCGGAGGGACATTATTACCCGGATTTGAAGTACTGCAACTTCCATCCTCAAGAAGCTATGGTGTAAAACTAAATGTTTCATTCTAAAAAAAACAATCATGAAAAAATTTCTAATATTCGTTCTATTATTAAGTGTTTCGATTTCTTGCACCGATCAATTCGAAGAAATTAACACCAATAAAAATCAGCCAACAGCAGCCCAACCTAAAACGCTATTGCCAAATGTCATTTTTAATTTGGCAAATGAAAATGTGTCAAATGCTTTTGACTTTGGAGATATTGTGGCTCAATATGGTGGAAACTATGAGTACAATGAGCTTGATGTATATAACTGGGGAGCCAGTGGCCGTTTTTGGGATATGTACAAATGGCTTAATGACATCAATGACATTAAGAAACAGGCAGCTGTCATAAATGATAAAAATTACGAAGCAGTTTCCCTAATTTTAGAATCCTACGTAATAAGTGTAATTACTGATACGTATGGTAATGTCCCTTATTCAGAAGCATCAAGAGGAGAAGAAGGAATCTTGAAACCGGTGTATGATTCTCAAGAACAGATTTACACAAAAATATTTGAGAATTTAACTACTGCAAATTCCATTATTGAAACGAGTAAATCAATAGAAGGTGATTTATTGTTTAATGGTTCTATGTTGAAATGGAAAAAATTCTGTAATTCACTTCATGTACGATTGTTGATGCGTGTTTCTAATAAGACTGTTGTGAATGCAAAACTAAGTGAAATAATTTCGAAACCAGCAACCTATCCCCTATTTGAGTCCAACTCAGATAATGCAAATTATAAGTACACGGGTGTTTTTCCAAATATATCTCCTATGAGTGATGGGATAAACCGATTGTATGGATACAATATCGTTATGCCTACCACCCACATTGTAAATACACTAATCACTAACAGTGATCCACGTTTGGAGGAATGGATAGATCCAATTGCCGGAACCACGAATCACAAAGGAGTTCAACCGGGTCTTGCTTTAGATCAAATTGGGGAACCAACAAAATACTCCAGAAGAGCCGAAAATTATTTTTATAACAAGACTAAAATAACTTCGATATTCATGACTTATAGTGAGCTAAATTTCTTGTTAGCCGAAGCCCGCCAGCGAAATATAATTACTACCGGAACTGCTCAAGGATATTACAACACTGCAGTGCAAGCATCATTCAATCAATGGAATGTTGCTATGCCTGCAAATTATTTAATCACAACGGCACCTTATAGTGCTACAAATGATGTGCTGTACACACAAAAATGGCTGGCTTTGTACCACACTGGTGCAGAAGCTTGGATAGACTGGAAAAGAACTGGAAAACCAAGCTTTATTCAAGCCGGACCTGGAGCTAAAAATGGCGGTAAAGTCCCTAGAAGAGTTATGTATCCAAGTATTGAGCAATCAGTGAATGCCGAAAACAATAGTGTTGCCGTAAAAGCAATTGGAGGAGATAACATTAATACTAAAGTTTGGTGGGATAACTTTTAAAGTTTTACCATTAAGAGATTAAATGGCATTAAGCTTAATAAACTTAATGCCTTAATGCTGATTATATTTACTCTTTATTTTATAAATTAGTTTTGTGGCAGAACCACTTTTAATAAAAAACAATGAAAAATTTCAATAGACTATTCACAATACTGCAATTGTTGCTATTAACAAACAGTATCTTTTGCACCGCTCAAAAAAATGAGGCTCCAGCGACTCCGCTTAATGAAAGTTTCAAAATCGCATTTGGTTCTTGTGCCCATCAGGACAAAGAACAGCCTATGCTTCAAAAAGCCGTAAAACTAAATCCTGATTTATTCATCTATCTGGGTGATAATATTTATGGAGACACACGAGACATGAATGTATTAAAGAATAAATATGAAAAATTAGCGTCCAAAGTTGAGTTTCAAGAACTGAAAAAAAGCACTAAAATTTTATCGGTTTGGGATGATCATGATTTTGGAGAAAATGACAAAGGAAGACACTATCCGTTTAAAAAAGAGTCTAAAGAAATTTTTATGAACTTTTGGGAAGTTCCCCAAAACTCTGAAAGAAGAACTCATGACGGTATTTATGGTTCCGAATATGTAAAACTAGGTGACAAAACGCTCCAGATAATAATGCTGGACACGAGAACCTTTAGAGATGATTTATTAAATAACGAACCTAAAAATTCAGCCTATAAAAATGACTATATACCTTATACTAAAAAAGATAGTACGATACTTGGAAACAAGCAATGGAAATGGTTAGAAAATGAGTTGTCAAAAAAAGCAGACATCAGAATCATTGCCTCAAGTTTGCAATTTGGGCATGAGTATAATGGGTATGAATCCTGGACAAATATGCCTCATGAACAAGCAAAATTTGTTGATTTAATAGCAAAAACCAAAGCCAATGGTGTTGTATTTATTTCGGGAGATGTTCACTGGGGTGAAATTTCAAAAATGAAAACAAATAATTCGTATCCTTTGTATGATGTTACCTCAAGCGGTATAACCCAAACATGGACTAGCACTGAGTCGAATAAAAACAGGATTGGTGATGTGATTATACAGAACAATATTGGTTTAATAGAAATTTTCTACAAAGACAAAGAGCCGTTGATTAAACTGAACTTATTTGACAAAAACGGCATCGTTAGTAATCATAATTTTCTATTATCGGAGATTTCATTTAACTAATAATGGTTATCTCTTTAGGAATCAATAATCAAACCATATACAGATTGTTCTAACAAAAGTAATCTGTATTATAAAAACTGTAATAGCTAATGATGAAGCCTTTAAAAAGCCAATTCATTAGCTATTTTTATTCTATTTTTATTCTATTTTAATCCTTCCTTATTCTAAGCTAATGGAGAATAACTTAAAGGTTAATAACTATTTATTGTTAAATACTAACAACGAATTTCATTCTGAAGTAATTTTACAAAATGAGATTACGAAGCCTTAATTTGAGAAGATTATTGACTTTGTGGCAAGTGTCAAAAAACTGTCATTTGTTTTGAATCCCAAGAGTGTTACTTCTGTAAATTCTTGTCTCAATAAAATATTTGTTTGCATTATATCATCTACATAAACTAAATTCATGGATTCAGATACATTTATTTTCTGCCTCGAAGCCGTTCCCGATATAGAAACTGACACCGTTACTGAAGTAGTCAAAAACCTGGAGCAATTAGCCTTTGAACAAGGCATTACAAGTATTTATAAAACCTGTGATACTATTGAAGGACTAGAAGAAAGCTTAAATACATTGCTTTATGACGACCATAATTTTACCAATTATGAAATAATCTACTTAGTGATGCAAGGCGAAGGAAACAATATTTGCCTCAATGAATATTACTACAGTTTAGAAGAAATAGCCGAGCTTTTTGAAGGAAAAATGAAAGGGAAAATTTTACATTTTGCCAATGCAAAAGTATTGGACTTGAGCCAGGAAGAAGCACAATATTTTTTAGATATTACAGGAGCACGTGCTGTTTCCGGTTATGGAGCAAAATTCAATACCTTAACCAGCAGTAATCTTGACAAAGCTTTCTTTAGTTTATTTGAAGAACTAGATGATGTTGTTGAAATTGTAGAAGAATTATATCAAAAACATTATGCGCTTTGTAAACTACTTGATTTCAGGTTATATTATTAAAATGAATCATTTCTAAAATGTATACTTTTCTATACTATCTACTGTAGTTAAAACAAATTCAATACAATAGCTTATATTGCAATACTTATAAATTCTGTCGCGATGAAAGATTTAAAAAAATACAGTAATAAAACAAAAGCCGCTTTTGTTTTACTGATTGTTATGTTTATCATCTTATTGAGTAATTTCAATACACTGCAAAATTCTAAAAAAACGAATGAGGATATCAATACAATCTATAATGACCGATTAGTTGTGGCTCGTTATATTTTTCAGTATACAAATGAGCTTTATTCCATAAAAGCTAACGCAGTAGAAGCAAAACTAAATGATACTCAAAAAAAGGAACAAATCACAGCCGCTTTAAAAAACATTCAAAACATAAATAAATTATACCTGAAAACTGTTTTAACTCCCAAAGAAAAAACATCTTTAGTTGCATTTCTGGCTTCTTGTTCTGCGATTAATAAAGAGGCTAAAAATAAAAACTGGAAGCAAGTAAATTACTCCAGTAATCAAGCTTTGCAAATACTGGAACTGTTGTCACAAATTCAAAGTAAAGAGGGTAAGTCTAAATTGACACACTCAAATACCTTGCACAACGACAATAATCTTCTTGGTCAACTTCAGATTGCTTTATTGGTTGTTTTAGGCGGAATAACCTTATATCTATTGATGTCAAAGAAAAACAAGATAACTATCAAACTCCCAGAACCACAAAGCATGAATTAACCATTAGCCAAAAGTATTTTGATGCTAATCTAAAAGCTACAAGATGTAAAAGTATTTTCAGCCCTACTTCGTCTTTATTACAATGACTCCACTAGCACCTTGAGCTCCATAAATAGAGGCCTCGGCATCTTTTAATACACTTACACTTCTTACATTATTAGGGGAAATAAAGTCTATACTTGATACAATAACGCCATCAACTACAAATAATGGTTCCGAGATATTATTAATTGAACTCACCCCTCTAATGATTATTCTATTATCCCTTGTGACAGTAACTCCAGCTAAACGTCCTCTTATAAGGTCATAAATAGTATTAAAAATACTTGAATTTTTATCATTTTGAGCATCTAAACTTTTTATTGTATTGACCTTATATTGTTGATCCACATCAGAATACCCGATAGTAATCTTATCCCCATTTTTGGCTCGGTCTTTTATCGATTTTTGCGATTCTAAAAACATGAAATTCATTACATTTTCATTATTGAATTTAGAGGACAATAAACCAAACTTATACGAATATACATTAATAACTGCTACTCCCTCAGGAAGCAAAACTTCAAAATCCCCTTTGCTATTCGTAGTAACATTTGAATAAATGGAATCTAAATATATTCTGGCATTTGCCACTGGATTATTCTTATAATCCATAACTTTTCCCGTCAGCTTATTTTGGGCATGACCAAAACCTACAAATACGAAGAATACAATTACCAATGTTCTAGAAATTTTCATAATACAATATTTTATAAATTTTATTAAATGTACTAAAAAAGTGATCTAAAATTATTATTTTTTATTAAAATAGATATTTGTCGGGCTCAATAAGCCGTTAATACCCAATTAGAAAGAAATTATATTAAAATAAAACTCAGTTTAAATAATTAACAAAAGCCTTGTCAAATAAATACTTTATCTAAAATTTAAACTATTTAACGTTTTTAACATGATAAAAACAACTTTAAGCGTATTTAATCGATTAAATAACACGTTTAAACGAAAATTATATTGTTTTTACTAAATATTTGATTTAGTTTTGGGCTTCAAAATAATCTTTCATGAAAAAAAATTACCTAATAGCTTTTTTTACCATTTTACTGTTAAATCAATTTTCTTTTGCACAGCAAACTCCAATAGCTAAAAGAGTTTCAATTTCAAAACCATCTCAATCACAACTTTTGCAAATTAAAGATGCAGGGATTGATCTGAGTTGCGGGGCAATTTTCAGTGAAGACAATCTAACACTTGAACTTGATAGTCAAGAATTAAAAAGCTTAGAAAAAGCAAAAATTGACTATACAATTATCATAAATGACTTAAAAGCCTATTATGAAAAAGTCACAAAAAAAGAACTTCCAAAAGCGAAGCGCGAATTAGATGAATTAAAAAAGCAATCTAAAAACAATGCAAAATCTTATAGTGCTAAATCAACTAGTGTTGGAAATTTTATACAATATGAAGAATGCAGTGAAGTAGATTGGGCTGTTCCACAAAACTTTCAATTAGGTAGTATGGCAGGCTGTTTGACCTATGCAGAAGTTCTATCCCAATTAGATTTAATGAGAACTAAATTCCCTAATTTAATATCCATAAAAGCAAATGCATCTCCAACAAATCAAGTAACACATGGTAATGCTTTTACTAATTCAGGGGCTTACAGTACATGGCCTGGGCAAACAATATATTATGTTAGAATTTCAGATAATCCTGATGCTGCTGAGGTAAACGAGCCAGAATCTTTGTATTCTGGAATGACACATTCAAGAGAGGTTAGCAGTATGATGAATATCATTTACTACATGTGGTATGTATTAGAAAATTACAGCACTAACCCTGGTATTAAAAATCTGGTTGATAATCATCAGATGTACTTTATTCCGGTAGTAAATCCAGATGGTTTAAAATGGAATGAACAAATAGCTCCTAGTGGAGGCGGTCTGCAACGTAAAAATCTTAATCCTACAGCAAATCCTGGGAATAATGAAGCTAGAGGAGTCGATTTAAATAGAAATTTTAATTATTTCTGGGGTTCAAATCCAATATATGGAGGTTCATCAGGAACGGCAGCCAATCAAACTTACAGAGGTACTAGTGCTGTATCTGAACCTGAAACTAAAATAATAACAGATTTTTCATTAGCAAGGAATTTCAAAACTGCTCTAAATCATCATGCGTTCCAAAATTTAATGCCACATGCTTATAATGGGTATCCTGGAGCACCTGCCTCTGGAAGAGAAAATGAGTTTGCAAAATTTTGTCAGGACTTAACACGATTTAATAGATACATTTATGGGGAAGCACCAGATGTCTTAACTGTTGCAAATGGCGATCTTAGTGACTGGATGTTAGGAGGCGTTGCTGATGTAAATGGATCAACAGGATCAGGAAAACAAGTCTTAGCACTCTCTCCTGAACATGGCGCACCTGATGGAAGCGAAGGAAGTTTTTGGCCAACTGGTACACAAATTGTCAATATTGCAAAAAGAGGTATGAGAATGAATTTTGTAAATGCTTATTATAGTGGTAAATTTGCTCAATTTCACGATTTAAATACAACAGACATCACTACAAAGACTGGAAATTTTAAATTTGGTCTTGAATATTTGGGACAAACATTAGGCAATCTTACATTAACAGTTACACCTATTTCCTCAAATATAGTTTCTGTAACATCTCCGTCAACACAAACTGGATGGTCTAAATTAGAACAACGTACCCTGAATGCAGCTTATGTTTTAAATGATGACATTAAAGCTAATGAAATTATTGAATTTAAGGTTTCGTTAAGAAACGATGATGGCTATGTAATGTATGAAACCAACATAATTAAACATTTTACTCCAACAGTTTTATTATTTGAAAACCCGGATGTTTCTGGTATTACAAATTGGACTAGTTCTGGAGGCGCGTGGGGAACCACTACGGATTCTTTCTCTGGAACTACTGCTATTACTGATTCTCCTTCAGGGGCTTACGCAAATAATACTAGTAAATCCTTAAAACTAAACACAGCTGTTAACTTATCTAACGGTGCAGGATCTGTTGTTCAATTTTATGCAAAATGGGATTTAGAGAGAAATTTTGATTATGCTCAATTTCAAGGCTCAAAAGATGGTACTAACTGGGTTACACTATGTGGAAAATACACAAAACCTGGATCATCTTTAATCACAAATCCACATAATAGTAGTCTTAGTTCCGTTCCTACCCCTACAAAAACCAATACTGATAAGAATAATCAACCGGCAGGTCTATCAGTATACGAAGGGGACACCATGGATAAATGGATAATGGAAGAAATTTATATCAACGCTACAGAAAACAGTTTCTTGTCAGGACAAACTAATGTACAATTTAGATTTTTATTAGATTCAGATTCCTCAAATAGAACGGATGGATATTCCACAACTTTTGATGGTTTTGTTTTTGACGATTTCAAAATTATAAAAATACCATCAGCTCCACCAGTAGCAGTATGTAAAACAGCCACTTTATCATTAAACAGTAGTGGTTCATTAACTGTTTTGCCTAGTGATGTGAATAATAATTCTACTGATGATGTAGGTATCACTACACTAACAGTTTCTCCGAATACATTTGATTGTACCCATGCAGATACGACACAAAATGTAACCCTCACAGTGACCGACGCAGACGGGCAAACCAGCACATGTATTGCTAATGTAACTATCAAAGATGTAACACCTCCTGTAACTCCAACTTTGGCAGATATTAATGGACAATGCTCCGTTACTCCTGTTAGTCCTACAACTACTGATGCTTGCGCTGGTACAATTACTGGTACAACAACTACGACTTTCCCTATAACTACATCAGGAACCACAGTGGTAGTTTGGACATTTAATGATGATAATGGGCAATTAGTAACAGCAAATCAAAATATAATTATTGGCTCAACAACATGGGACGGTTCCTCTTGGTCAAATAGTGAACCCGTTTCAGGTATGAAAGCTATCATATCTGCAAATCTGACTTTAAACACAAACCTTACGGCTTGTAGTCTTACTGTAAATAACAATGCTGTAGTTAAAGTAAATCCAGGGTTCAATTTCAATATTGCGGGTGATGTAAATGTTGCGTCAGGTTCTTCGTTAACATTTGAAAGTAATGCCAACTTGATACAAACCAAAAGCACTAATGGTAATACCGGAAACATTATTGTAAAAAGAAAGACATCTACTTTAATGCTTTTAGATTATGTATTATGGAGTGCTCCTGTATCTGGTCAACAATTGCAATTATTCTCTCCATCTACACTATCGAATCGTTTTTACACTTACAATCCTTCAACCAATTTTTATAATGGTGTAACTTCTACAACTAATTTTGCAACAGGAACTGGTTACTTAATTCGCATGCCAAACAATCATCCTACAACTCCAACTATCTGGGAAGGAGAATTTCAGGGCATTCCTAACAATGGAAATTATAATTTAGCCGTTACCAATAATACCTATAACGCTATTGGAAACCCTTATCCTTCTACTATAAATGCCAATACTTTTATTACAACAAATAATATTACTGAGGCATTATACTTTTGGAGAAAAACAAATAACAGCTTGACTTCCTCCTATGCAACTTATACTCTTGCAGGTGGAACTGCTAACGCAGGCGGATTAAGCAGCATTCAACCTAATGGTATTATTCAAGTAGGTCAAGGCTTTATTGCCAAGGCTACTGCTAACACTATTTTATTCACAAATGCTATGCGTTTGGGTAATAATGGAGACCAGTTTTTAAGAACTAAAAATATAGAGCGCAATAGAATTTGGCTGAACCTCTCCACTCCTACTGCTCCAGTAAACCAAATGTTAGTTGCTTACATGACTGACGCCACCACAGGAATTGACGCCACAATAGACGGAAGGTATATTAATGACAATCCTATTGCTTTAAACTCTTTAATCGAAAATGAAGAGTTTATTATACAAGGAAGAAGCCTTCCATTTGTAGACACTGATATTGTCCCCCTAACATTCAAAACTAATATGAGCGGAAACTACACCATTGCTATTGATCATGTTGACGGATTATTTACTAATCAACAAGGCATATTCTTAATGGATAAACTAAATGGTTTTATTCATGATTTGAAAAAAAGCGACTATCCTTTTTCATCAGCAATTGGAACATTCAACAACCGTTTTGAATTAATGTATAAAAACAGCAGTACACTTGGTGTTGAAACTCCTGTAATTGACGAAAATAATATAGTAGTTTTTAATCAGAAAGGTGTTTTAAATATCAATTCCGGTACAATAATTATGAAAAACGTTACACTATTTGATATCAGAGGAAGGTTAATCTTTGAGCAAAAAGAGATTAATGCTACTTCAACTTCAATCAAAGATTTTGGTGCGGCAGAGCAGACTTTAATTATTAAAATAACATCTGACAAAAACAAAGTTATTACTAAAAAAGTAGTTTATTAATCTTGTTTACTTCTACAAACTGGATAAAATCAAAAACATAAATCGAAAAATGAAAAACATACTATTAAAATTATATTGTACCCTCTTTTGTACCTTATCCAGTGTTATGCTATTTGCTCAAGCTGGTGATGACACTCCTACCGGCGATTTAGAGAATACAGATGCACCTGCTGCCCCAATAAACGGTAAACTTTTTGTATTGGCTATTGCAGGAATTATTTTTGCCTATTATACTTTTAAAAAATATAGAAAAATACAAGGTATTTAAGATACATATCCGAGCTTTATTAAAACATTATTTCTAAAGTTCGGATAAAATCAAAATCAATCAGATCGTTTGCATTTTAAACAAACCCACTAAAAAAAATTACAGAACACGAAATAAAACCGATACAAAAATTTAGCATTTATTTTTTTATTTATCCAAAGCCATAGTTTTAATTTTATCATTACTGATAAATTAAAATTTTGGCTTTTCGTTTTAAAATTAAACTATTTTAAAAATAGCACTAAATAAAAGAGTTAACAGTAATAGATAAACCTATCTAAAATTTGTCGTTATTTCGATTAAAATCAATTTTTCAGTAACTCTATCCTCAATCATTCAAAAGACTCAGCGTAACAAAAATGCACTTCGTCGATAAATTAATGCGTTTTATCGATTTTTAAATTGTTTTTGTTAAAATTTTATTTTAGTTTTGATAACCTAAATTATTTTACCATGAAAAAAACTACTTTTATTTTTCTTTTGTTTTCTTTTATTTTCATCAAATCTTACGCTCAAACAAAATCTATTACTAGTAATTCTAGTCAAATTGAAGATACAGAGTTTAAGTATAAAAGAGTTCAGATTTCGAAAAGTTCTCCCGATGTTATCAAAAAATTAATGGAAACTGGTGTAGATCTAGATTGCGGTATAGTGAATACCGCTACCTATATTCAATTAGAACTTTCTGATTATGAATTAGGCAAAATCAAATCTGCCGGCTTGAAATATAAAGTAGTAATTGAAGATCTTACAAAATTATATTCGGAAAGAGCTCAAAAAGATATGCCTCAGGCCCAAAGCAATTTACTTAGAGAAAAAAATAGCTCAAAAACAAACAAATCATTGAGCGTAAAAAATGTTATTATTGGTAATATTGGACAACAAAATGATTGTAGTGAAATCAACTTTGTAACACCTACTAATTTTACTATTCCGTCAACTTTTGGTGGATGTTTAACTAATAACGGAATGATTGCTGAATTAGATAAAATGCAGCAAATGTATCCAAATCTAATATCTGTTAAAGCAAATATTTCTCCATCAAATCAACTAACACACCAGGGAAGACCTATTTATTATGTAAAAATCTCTGATAACCCATCAGTGAATGAAACAGAACCAAATGTTCTTTATACTGGTATGACACATTCAAGAGAAGTAAGCAGTATGATGAATACTATATACTATATGTGGTATTTATTGGAAAACTACTACTCAGATCCTTTTATAAAAAGTATCGTTGATAATACCGAAATGTATTTTGTTCCTGTAGCAAATCCGGATGGATTGTCTTGGAATGAAACTATTGCGCCAACCGGTGGAGGAATGCAACGTAAAAATTTAAGACCTGGAATTTGTGATGCTGGAACTACAGCATCCAGTAACAATACTAGAGGAGTTGATTTAAATAGAAATTACGGTTACTATTATGGATTAGTTGGTTCTTCTACTGTTTTATGCGACAATACTTATAGAGGAACAGCTGCCTTTTCTGAGCCAGAAACTCAAATGATGAGAGATTTTGTTTTAACAAAAAATTTCAAGACAGCTTTAAATCATCATGCGTATTCAAATCTTCTTCCGCACCCAATAAATGGGAAATCGGGAGTTTTAACAGGGAGAGAAAATGAATTTGCTAAGTTAAGTCATGATATGACACAATACAACAGATATGTTTATGGACCTGCTCCAGGAATATTATATGCTGCGAGTGGCGATGCAAGTGACTGGATGACGGGCGGAGTTAATGACGGAACAGGTTCCACCGGATCTGGAAAAAACACTTTATCGTTATCCCCGGAAAATGGAAGTTTAGCAGAAGGTGGTTTTTGGCCTAGCCCAATAAATATTACCGCTATTGCAAAAAGAGCCTTGAGAATGAATTTAATTGCTGCTTACTATGCCGGAAAATATGCGAAATTTCATGACCTTACACAAAGCAGTATCACATCCTTAAATTCTAATTTAACTTTTGGAATTGAAAGACTTGGGCAAACTACTGCAAATTATACGTTAACAGTTACACCTGTATCCAGCAATATCGTTTCTATTACATCTCCAACGGTACAAACCGGAATGACTGTATTAGAACAAAGAAATGTAACTGCTGCAATACAATTAGCTCCTGGAATTTTACCCAATCAAAAAATTGAATATAAAATTTCATTGAGTAACGGGGATTATATTTTATACGAAGCTAATTTTATAAAATATTACCAGCCAACTGTATTATTCAGCGATAATCCTGACGCTAATTTATTGTCTAAATGGACACAAGCTGGTGGCACATGGGTAAATTCGACCAGTGCTTACTCAGGAACAAGATCAATTACTGATGCTTCAACTGTAGCATACGCAAATAATCTTAACAAAACCCTTACTACAGCCACTACTTCAAATTTATCTGGAGCGACTAAAGTTTTAGTACAGTATTATGCAAAATGGGATTTAGAAAGAAATTTTGATTTAGTTCAAATGCAAGGTTCTACAAATGGAACAAACTGGACTCCATTGTGCGGTACTTACACTAAGCCTACATCAACAACCGAAACGAATCCACATGCCACCAAATCATCTACTAATAATTTCCAGAATACTGCCGGTGCTGGTGGTGTTTTATATGATGGAAATCAAATGGGTAAATGGGTAATGGAAGAAATTGTAATTGATGCCAGTAACAATTCCTTTTTAGTTGGTGCTACAGCTGCCAGATTCAGATTGTATATGAGATCTGACAGTTCCAATAATACTGATGGTTATACGACTACCTTCGATGGTTTTTATATCGACGATTTTAAAGTCATCAAAATTTTAGACTTATCTGCAGCTCCTGTAGCTATTTGTAAAGACGCAACTTTATCCTTAAACAGTAGCGGACAATTAACCGTATTGCCAACAGATATAAATAATGGATCTACAGATGATGTTGCCATTACTTCTATTTCGGTTTCTCCAAACACTTTCAATTGTACCCATAGAAACACTACTCAACTAGTGACTCTGACTGTTACTGATGCTGACGGACAAACTTCAAGCTGTACTTCTAGTGTAACTATTAAAGATACAACTGCGCCAATAATTCCAACTTTGGCTACTGTAATGAGTCAAAATGCCGTAACGCTTACTGCTCCTACAACAACTGATATATGTGCAGGAACAATAATAGGAACAACTGACGCAACATTTCCTATAACTGCACAAGGAACAACTGTAGTAGTATGGACTTTTGATGATGGAAGCGGACAATCTGTAACAGCAAATCAAAATGTAATTATAGATAACACAGCTCCTACAGCTCCTACTGAATTAATAGCTTCGGGAACCACTCAAACCTCAACTAATTTGTCATGGACAGCTTCTACTGATGATACTACTGTAACAGGGTACGATGTATATCAGGGAAGTACTTTAAGAGCGAGTGTTACAACTACTTCCTATGCAGTAACTGGATTAACAGCTTCAACTGCGTATACTTTTTCTGTAAAAGCAAAAGATGCTGTCGAAAACATCTCGGCTGAAAGCATTATGGTAAATGTTACCACACTAGACCCAATTGTTGACACAACTGCCCCTTCGGCTCCAGCTTCATTAGTCGCTTCTGGGACCACTCAAACCACAACTAATTTGTCTTGGACAGCTTCAGCAGATGATACTGCAGTTACTGGCTATGATGTGTATCAAGAAACTACTTTGATGGCCAGCGTAACAGCAACTTCTTATACAGTAACTGGATTAACAGCTTCAACAGCCTATGCATTCTCAATAAGAGCCAAAGATGCCGCAGGAAACATTTCAGTTTCAAGTAATGTGGCAAGCGTAACAACCTCAGCGTCTATTGCAGCTTATTGCGTTTCTAAAGGAAATAGTGTCACAAAAGAGAAAATTGGGAAAGTTGTTTTTGGAACAATAAACAATACTACAACTGGTGGAACAGGTTATGAAAACTACACTGCAATTGCAACAAATGCCACAAGAGGAACTTCATACACTATTACAATAACACCTTCTTGGGCTTCAACAAAATACAAAGAAGGATATAGCGTTTGGATTGATTACAATGGAGACGGTGATTTTGTAGATGCCGGTGAACAAGTCTTCACAAGAGCAGCTACAACAACTACACCCGTTACTGGAAGCATCACCGTTCCTGCTACAGCAAAAATTGGAGCAACCAGAATGAGAGTTTCTATGAAATACAATGCAATTCCTACTTCATGCGAAACATTTGCTTCAGGACAAGTTGAAGATTATACGGTAAATATTACCGCTCCAGCTGCCCGAACAAATGAAACCAGTAAACAGAAAGAGATTACAAACGATATTGTAGTCTACCCAAATCCAACGACATTATTCCTACATATAAATTCAGTTTCTGAGGATGCAACCTATAAAATCTACAATGTAATTGGTCAAACCATTATGAAAGGGAAACTATCAAATAATTCCATTAATGTTTCTTCTATTGCCGAAGGAAATTATTTACTGGAAATAACTGATAAAGAAACCACTACAATAAAACGTTTTATAAAACAATAATACTTCGTTACATTGAAACTAAAAAGCTATCAAAATATGATAGCTTTTTTTTTCAATAAGGTGTTTCTTACTCACTAATTAATTTTCTTTTTCTGATTAAAATCATAAAACATTGAATTTAAACGCTAATAATTGCTTTTTGTCGTTAAAAAGGCATTGTAATTAGGAATAAATATTTTACTTTTGACATATTAAATTATTTTTTTTAAAGCATTAATTATCTGATAATTAAAACCAAATAAAGAATAAATACGTAAATGAAACTAGACGTAGCCAAAATATACATAGCTTATGAATAAATTATTACTCAAAAAAGTAAAAAACATACTTATAATTCTTTTCATTTTAAATTGTTCAGTAATATTTTCACAACAAATTGATGTTTACGGAAATGGAAATATAATAAATGATAATGGAGGTAATTCACCATTAGTACTCAACCAAACTAATTTTGGTTCTACTAATGAAAGCTCTGGTGTAATAACGAAAGTTTTTACTATCACAAATAATGCATTGGCAACAAACCTTACTCTTGGTTCCATAACTATCGCTGGTGCAAATGCATCTGATTTTACTGTGACAAGACAACCAGCAACAACAGTAGCTCCGTTAGGAGGAACAACTACATTTGAAATAATTTTTAACCCAACAGCTTTGGGTGTTAGAAATGCAACCATATCATTTAGTACAAATGTAACTGGAAAAAACCCCTATAACTTTAACCTAAGCGGAACAGGAACTAGCTTTCCATCGCAAAGCTATACTTTATTTTACGAAAATTTTGACGCTAATAATGGCGGTTGGACTGCAGCTAGTTCTGCCGGAAGTAGTTGGACACATGGTAATACTCCTTACAATGGAGAAGGTAATTATTGGAGAATTGGAAATAACTTCGGGAGTAATACAGCCTCTACATTAACATCACCTACAATTAATACAACAGGATATAATAATATCAGAATTTCATTAGATTTAAGAGTTGGAACTCAAGAAGCTGATGATGGAATGCAAATTCAGTATAGTACTGACTTGGGTAGTACGTGGAAAGTACTTGGTGCTTATCAAGAATCTACAACTTGGTACAACAATAGCAATGTTACAACACTTAACAGTGGAACCGGATCATTAGGAAGTCTATTAGGATTTACTGGAACAATAAATACAGGTGTAGCAGGTTTCAACGATTTTGTAGAACGTTCTACTCAATCTAATGATTTAGATAACAAATCGAATATTATTTTCAGAATATTAATTAGAACCAATAATACTAACAATAACGGAACGATTGCTATTGATAATTTCTTTGTAAAAGGTGACCCCATTACACCATTTGCCAATAAACCTTTTACACCCGGTAATGTTCCTACTAACTTAAAATTATGGCTAAAAGCTAATGCTGGAACTGGTTCAGCTACTGATGGCACATCTTTAGCCCAATGGAATGACCAAGCTATTGATAACGATGCAAAAAGTATTGGAGTGGCTCAACCTATTTATAGGGACGGAACTAGAAATATTAACTATAATCCTGTTGTAGATTTCACTATTGCTGGCGCTACTTCTATGAGAGGTAAAGGTGGTTTTCACGCACAAGATTATTTTGTTGTAGTAAAATCTAATAATACAATAAACAGTGCTTCTGCTACAAGACAAGCACCTATATCAGGAAGAACTTCTATTAGTAGTTTTCACCTAGATGGAACTGCATTTGCTTTAGGAAACTTTACTGCTAGATATAAAAATGAGTTAGTATCACATAGTATTAGCTCTGTTCCTCAAACCCCATCAACTAGTTCATACGGAATGGCTTATGCAACTACAACAGAAACTTATATACAAGAAACAACAATATATAATGTAAAGACTAATGCTGCAGGAACATCAACAGAAATATACAAAAACGGAAAAAGAATTGATAATTATCCGGGAGAATCAGTAGCATCAGATCAAATAACTGTTACTGGAATTCTAAATTTTTCTGAATTCAATAATATTCAATATAACCTTGGAGTTGGTAGATTTTCATTGAATGGGAATGTGGCTTCTTATCTTGATGGAAAATTATCTGAGATAATTTCTTATTCGGACATAAAATCTGCAGCAGAAAAAAAGAAAATCGAATCATATCTTGCTATAAAAAATGGTGTAACACTGCACGCTTCAAATAGCATTACAGCAAATAATTTAGGAGATACTGATTATGTAGATTCTAGTGGTGCTACTATTTGGAGTACCTCAGCCAACACTGGCTTTAATTATGATATTGCAGGCATAGGTAGAGATGACAATAGTGCTTTAAATCAAAAACAATCCAAAAGTGAAAATCCTGGAACAGTTTTAACTATTGGGATTGGAGACGTAATGAGTACTAATAACTTAAACCCTAATAGTTTTTTAAACGATAGAAACTATTTAGTTTGGGGATCTAACGATGGTACAATGTCCAATTCTGGAGTCAACTTAAATATAGATTTAGGACCAACGACAATTACTACTATTACAGAAGTAGTCAATAGAAAATGGAAAGTAGTAGAGACAGGCGGTGATGTAGGTACCGCACGTGTTAACATTCCTACTGCCTCTTTTGTGAGTGGTTTACCCGCTCTTGGTGCAACAGATGCTTATGTTATGGTTGTAGCTACCAATGCAGCATTTACAACAGGATTAGAAACCGTTTTTATGTCAACTTCTGGAGCTAACGAAACCTGTTTATATGATTTTGATGGTACTAAATACATCTCTTTTGGTGTGGCACATAGAGCTACAAATCCGTTGCATATTACACTAGACGGTGTTGACGATTATGTAAGAATTGATAACAGTAACGAACTACCTACTGTTTTTTCTGTTATGACTTGGATTCGACCAAACGGAACCAATACAGCAGCAAATGAAAGAACCATTTTATCAAAAAAATCCGCTGCCGGAAACGGGTATCAAATAGTTTTACAAAACGACAATAGAGTTAGGTTTGAATGGTACGACGGGTCAGCAATTTTAAGAACCGCAATAACAAATACTATTTTACCAAATGTAAAATGGCACAATATAGCATACACCTTCGCTACCAATACACTATCCATTTACATTGATGGTGTTTTGGAAAAAACAGTAACAATGTCTGGAAACCCAGGTGCATCAACAGGAATTTTCAGTATTGGTGGGCAGTACATAACTAAAAACGCCATTAATAACTTATTTAAAGGTGACATAGACGAACTTAGAATGTGGAATCGAGTACTTACCGCAACAGAGATTCGATTCATTATGAACCAAGAAATAGTACAAAGTAGTACCGGGACAACTGGAACAATTATTCCCTCTACAATTACTAAAAACGACATTAATACTTTGCTTTGGAATAATTTATTTGCTTATTACTCTATGAATTCCTATATAGGAACACATTTAGATGATGATTCAGTAAACGTTAACAGAGGAAGTTTAGTAATTCCTGATAAAATATCAATCAATGTACAAACTGCTCCAATGCCTTATATCAGTACTGCTGATGGATTATGGCAAACTGCTGCAACATGGACAAATGGAGCAAATCAAGACCAGCCTTACAGCTTATCAATCATAGATAACGCAACCCGTGTAGACTGGAATATTGTGAGAACAACTCATACTATTATTTCTGATGGAAATAAAACAGTTTTAGGATTATTTGTCAATAGTAATACTTTGAGCGCCACTAATGATTCAAAAATTGAAGTTTCACATTACTTGAAACTAGATGGCAAAATTGATTTAGTGGGAAGATCGCAATTGGTACAAAAACTAGGCAGCGACTTAGATGCAACGAGTTCCGGTTCATTAGAAAGAGACCAACAAGGACAGGCTAACAAGTACAATTACAACTATTGGAGTTCTCCAGTGGGAGCCATAAACACAACTACAAATAACAATACTTTTACTGTAGCCGGAGTTTTGAGAGATGGTACAAATGCTGCAGCACCAGGAACCATAAACTGGATTAATGGGTATGATGGAGCTACATCTCCGTTTAGTTTAGCACGTTTTTGGATTTATAAATTCGATAATTTGGCTAATAATTATGCCAATTGGACTCAAATAGGCGAAACAGGATTATTATCAGCCAGTAAAGGATTTACTTTAAAAGGACCTGGAACTTCAGGAACGCAGAATCTAACCTTTTTAGGAAAACCTAATAATGGTACCATAAATAATACTGTAGGAGCTGATCAATTGTTACTAGTGGGTAATCCATATCCATCAGCACTAGATGCAAATAAATTTATTAATGACAACATTGGTTCTATAGAAACAGTAACTACTAATCCGGCAATTGATGGTGCCTTGTATTTCTGGGAACATTATGCTACCAATAGTTCACATGAATTAGCTGCCTATCAAGGAGGATATGGCATCCGAAATCTTTCTGGTGGAGTCGCTCCAAGCGCTACTGGTGTAGATTTCATAAGTGGATCTGGTACAGCAAGTAAGTTAGCGCCTAACCAATTCATTCCTGTGGGACAAGGTTTCTTTATTATAGGTAAAGTGGGTACTGGAGGAACAGTAACTTTTAATAACAGCCAAAGAGAGTTTATTACGGAGACAAATGCAAGTTCCCAAACAACATACAAAATCCCAGTTAATCCAAAGACAGATACCCATTGGACAGACAATAGCAATACTCCAATTGAGAAAGATACCCATAAAAAAATACGTCTAGGATTTAATGTAATGGACAAAACATTCCACAGGCAAGTATTATTAGCCTTTATGGACGAAAAAGCAAATAGTGAAATGAATGATGGTTACGATGCTTTCAATATAGATGATTCTCCAAGTGATATGTATTTATTGAATGGCGAAAATGAATTAGCCATACAAGGAGAAGGTTATTTTGATGAAGATGCCTCCTTCCCTATTGCGGTTCGAACAGAAGCACCAGGAAAAGTATCATTTGGGATTGATGCCTTAGAAAATTTTGATCAAAACCAAAATATTTTTATTTACGATAAAGAAACGGATACCTACAATAGCATAAAAAACAAACTTTATGAAGTAGAACTTCCTCAAGGATACTTTACGGATCGTTTCTCCCTTCGCTTTACGGATAAAACACTTGGTGTAAAAGATGTAATTTATGAGAATACTATTCAAGTAGTTTTTACACGTTCTAATAATGTTTTGAATATTAAAAATGGAGCAACTGATAATACAGTTGTTGCCGTGTCGCTTTTCAATATTCAAGGAAAGTTGATGTCTACTTGGGATGTTTCCGAAAAAGAACAAACTAACATTAAAATCCCAATTCAAAACAAAACATCGGGAGTTTATATCGTAAAATTAAAAACCTCAAAAGGAAATATCAATAAAAAAATTATTATCAAATAATTTAAAATAATCCAACTTAAAAAAAGACTTCCCACAACCGGGAAGTCTTTTTTTTTATCCTAAAATCAGTTAAAAAATTCCACTAAAATTAAAAATCTGGAATTAAGAAATGATCGTACTCAGGATTGTATTTTTTGAAAAGGCAAATACTATTCAAAAAATCAAAAAACAAACCTATTATTCCTTCATACTATTCTTATAAAATTCTAATAAAAATAACGGCAATTAAACACTAATAAACTTACATTATTTATATAAATATGTATTTAATCGATTTTATTTACTTTTAAACCGTTTTATTGCAATAATAAATTTAAATTTATAGTATTGATAAAAAACAAACCTAAATACATTCCTCTTAAAAGATAAAAAACTGAATCTTAACTAAATACAGTAATTAGATTATGGAGAAAATTACTTTAATAAGCAAAAAAATAGTTTTTACGATTAGCCTTCTTTTTACAACCGTTTTTGGAATTTCGCAAACAAGTCAAATTTATAGCACTTCAGGCACTTTTACAGTTCCTGCTGGAGTAACATCAATACAGGTGGAAGCTTGGGGCGCTGGTGGCGCTGGTGGTAGCGGAACCAAAAACTCTTCAGGTGGTGGTGGAGGCGCCGGTGGTGGTTATGTCAAAAACACAGCCTTTACAGTTGTGCCGGGCACCATTTATACCATTAATGTTGGAACTGGTGGACTTGGCAGTACCAGCTCTGGTGGTGCGGGTGGAGCATCATGGTTTCAATCATCAACAACAATCAAAGCAATAGGTGGAAATGGAGGTAACAGTTCTGAAAGCAACAATAACACCGCAACTGGAGCTAGCGCAAGTACAACAGGAAATATAGGTTGGTCCTCATCCTATTCATATTACGGTGGTGCTGGAGGTAGTGGCGGTCTATTGGGAATATCTGGCGGAGGTGGCGGTTCTAGTGCCGGTACTTTAACAAACGGAAATGCTCCGATACTTTTAATAGGTGGACTCGCGCCTGTAGGTGGTGGAGCTGGAGCCACTGGAAGTATTGCGGATGCAAATGGAGCTTCAAGTACAACTTTTGGTGCGGGTGGAGCAGGAGGACATTCTACATCCCCATCAAATCCAAGAACAGGAGGAAATGGATCAGATGGTAAAGTTATAATTACATGGAATTGTCCTACTGTTTATAGTTTGAGTACTACAACAATCGCAACATCAGTGTGTGCCTCAAATAGTGCAACAATAACAGTCACTGCTGCTACAGCAAATTTACCCGTAGGAATTTATACCGTCACTTACGATTTATTAGGAGCCGATGTGGCCATCGGAAACACAGCAACTATGACGGTTACAACTGCTGGTATAGGAACTTTTACAACAAGTACACTTTTAAACTCTGGCGTAACTGCATTAACAATAACTAAACTGTCAAGTGGAGGAACAGCTCCCAATAATTGTAGTTCACTCATCACCATTAATAACTTAGTAAATATAACTATAAATACAAATCCAATAATTTTAAGTACGACACCTGCTTCCAGAATAGGAACAGGAACAGTTGTACTTGAAGCTGCTGCATCAGTGGGAACAATTTCTTGGTTTACAGCCCTAACTGGTGGAACTAATCTAGGTACGGGACTAACCTTCACTACTCCTGTTCTTACAACCACCACTATATATTATTTAGAAGTCACTAATGCATCGTGTACCTCTTCGCCAAGAATTCCAATAATTGCAACCGTAAATGAGCCAGAAATAAACATCCTTGGAAATGCGATTTCTATCATTGATGGTGACGCCACGCCAAGTACCACAGATTGGACAAATTTTGGTTCAATGGAAACCAGTACCGGAATCATCACAAAAACGTTCACAATTCAAAATACTGGAAATGCACCCTTAACTATAGGAACGATAACTATTTCTGGAACTAATGCAAGTGATTTCGCAGTTTCCACTAATCCGAGCGTATTAATTGCTTCGGGAGGTACCTCAACATTTTCTATTAGCTTTAATCCTAACACCTTAGGCATAAAAACGGCTGAAATTTCAATTGTAAACAATGACAATAATGAAAACCCGTATGATATTTCGATACAAGGAACGGGAATCCAAACCTTTTATGATAGTGACGGAGATGGTATATATGACAACTTTGATATTGACGATGATAACGACGGTATCTTAGACGGAACTGAGGAAATAAATTGCAACAACCTAAATGGTCATAAAGTAGATTATAAATTCTTAAATGAAACCTTTGGTGCAGGAGGAAAAACGGCAAGTTTTACCGCTGCTTATAATGCAACAACTACCTATTGTTATGAAGACGGAATTGTAGGGGCTAATACAACAGAATGTCCTAGTCAATCAACTTGGATACTTGACGATGGTGAGTACACCGTTGTCTCTAAAATAACCGGAACAATTGCTAGCGATCCTGAAAATATTCATGGGGATTTAGCATGGTATAACGGCGAAGATCATACTACAGGAGATACTAATGGAAGGATGGCCGTTTTTAATGCTAGTTTTACACCAGGAACATTTTATGAAACAACTATTACTGGAATCCTGTCAAATCTCCCTATAACTTATAGTTTCTGGGTATTAAATATTATGGCACCTTCTACTTTCCCTGGTTCAATTTTACCCAATGTGACAGTAGAATTTTATGATTTATCAAACAATCTTCTTACGACTTTCAACACTGGAGATATAGGCAGATGCTCAGGAAGCACCACAGATAACAGTTGTGCTCAAGGAGTTTGGAAACAATTCACCACTAGTGTAAACCTAGGAAATGTAAATGCTTTTACCATTCGTTTTAAAAATAATGCTCCTGGAGGTGGCGGTAATGATCTTGCGCTGGATGACATCCTAATTTCACAAACTTTATGCGATTTAGACCATGATAACGTTGCGGATATGTTTGATTTAGATGCCGATAATGACGGCATTGAAGATGTTATTGAAGCCGGTTTAGGAAGCTTGAGTAATGCTAAAGGAAAAATTGATGCGAGCTGGGTAGATACTAACGGAAATGGACTTCATGATAGTATTGAATCAGTAGCTGCATTACCCGCATTAGATTCTGATGGTGATGGTGTTCCGAATTATATAGATTTAGACAGTGACAACGACAGTCTTTTTGATGTTGATGAGTCTGGAGCCGGAAACACAAATGCCGTTGCGGGGTATCAAAATGGTGATGGTGATATCAATGGTGATGGTGTTGGCGATGGAATTGATTCAGAAACCTTTAGAAGCAAAGACATCAATGGAGATGGAATAACCGAAGGTTTTGGTGACGGAATATTAGACATTTACGACTATGGTTCCGGTGTGACATTTAATACACAATATGGAAATTCAGGACAAGGAATTGCAACTGCAAATCCTGCCACAACTTATTTAAAAGACACAGATGCAGATGGAATTCCTGATTATTTAGATCTCATGTCAAATGGAACTATATTAGATATTACTAACACATTATTGATCTATGATTACAAAACTTTAGACACTAATAATAATGGAATTATTGACGGTACAACGGATATTGATAAAGACGGAATACTAGACATTTTTGACACTAATACGGCTTCTTTTGGTTCTCCAAGAGACATCCGTACAAAATTATTTCTTGATTTTGACGGACGAAATGATTATGGACAAAGCACCGCAATTCTGGGTGGTTTAGCCAATGCATCACTCATGGCATGGATTAATTTAAACCCTGCATTTTCATCGGAAGGAGTAATAGTCGGACAAAATAATTTCCAAATACGAATTACTGCCGGCAAGAAACTAGAAGCTGTTGTTAATGGAACATCAGTTCTTTTTAACACCACTTTAAATGTATCACAGTGGTACAATGTTGGCGTAATCTATGACGGATCAAATATTAAACTCTATTTAAATGGTGCTTTGGTGACAAGCCAGGCTAAAACAGGAAGTATTCCAGCAGATGCATCACTCTTTACTTTAGGAAAAGATCCTAGCAGTAACACAAAATATTTTAGAGGAAAAATAGATGAAGTAAGAGTATTTAATTTGGCTTTGACCGAATCTCAATTACAAAGAATGGTCTACCAAGAAATTCAAGATGTCAGTTCTCAAATTAGAGGTATGATAGTTCCAAAAAACGTAGCTTCCTCTCCTATTTCTTTGCCTTTTACTAATTTGCTTCGTTATTACAGAATGGATACTTACAAAGATGATATCATTGATGACTTAACAACTCCTGCAATTGATATTATTGGAACAAAAATATACAACCATAAAAACATTCATGTTCAACAAGCACCAATGCCATTTTTAACGGAACGAAATGGAAGTTTTGCAACAGCTGTAAACAGCCCTACAAAAGAAATAAGAGGTGAAGATATTATGGAACAGGACTGGTCGATTGTTCATGTAAAACACGACATTACAGAAACGGCAAACACTATTGATTTAGGAATGCTGGTAGATACAGGAAAAAATATCATCATGAACAATGATACCAAAATACAAAATGATTGGTACTTGAAATTAGATGGGAAAATTGATTTAGTTGGGATGTCACAATTGGTGCAAACTGTAGAAAGTGATTTAGACGTCTCAAGCTCTGGCCATCTCGAAAGAGATCAAAAAGGGCAATCTAATGTATACAATTATAATTATTGGAGCTCTCCGGTAAGTCCAATAAATACGACAACTAATAACACTAACTATACCGTTTCAGGCAGCTTGAAAGATGGAACAAATCCTCTGACACCAATTGCAATAAACTGGATTGGCGGTTATGATGGAGCTCCTACATTTCCTGTAAGCTTAGCCAGATATTGGCTTTATAAATTTGATGATTATACTAATGATTATGCTAATTGGGTACAAATAACTGAAAATGATCCGATACGAGTAGGGCAAGGATTCACTTTAAAAGGAAGTGGTGGTGCATTAGGAACTCAAAACTATACTTTCATTGGAAAACCAAATAATGGATCAATAACAACAAATACTGTTGGTGATGATCAATTGTTATTAACCGGTAATCCTTATCCATCAGCGCTGGATGCCGAAGCTTTCATAACAGCCAATATAAATTCAAATCCCTCCACAGATGGAACATTATATTTCTGGGAACATTATGACAGCAACAACACCCATACTTTACGTGATTACCAAGGAGGTTATGCCGTTAGAAATTTAACTGGAGGATTAGCCCCATCAGCGGCAGGTGTTGATTTTATCAGCCAGTCAGGAACTCCGTCAAGAGGTATTCCTAACCGCTATATTCCAGTTGGGCAAGGCTTTTTTGTAAATGGAAAAATTGGTTCTGGAGGAACGGTTATTTTTAATAATAGCCAAAGGGGTTTTCATAAAGAAAATGACGCTTTGAACTCAAATGTGATGTACAAAACTACATCCAGTAAAGAGAAATCCTGGAATAACAATGATAATGATGTAGTAATAAATGATACTTATAAAAAAATTAGATTGGGATTCAATTCCCATAATAACCATCACAGACAGGTATTGTTAGGATTTATGGATGAAAAAGCGACCAGTGAAATGGATCACGGTTATGACGGTTTAAATATCGATGACTTTCCAAATGATATGTATTTTTTGAATGGGGAAAATCAATTGGTAATTCAAGGCGAAGGATTTTTTGACCTAGATGCTTCCTACCCTATCGGTGTAAAAACAGATGCTGCGGGGAAAGTAAAATTCATGATTGATGCTTTAGAAAACTTTGATGCAAACCAGCCTATTTTTCTATACGATGATGAGACTAAAATATACCATAATATCCGAAATGAAGCTTTTGAAATCAATCTTGCAAATGGCGAACACTATTCTCGTTTTTCATTACGATTCAAAGACAAAACATTAGGTCTTAATGATAAAACCAGTATTGATGATGAAATAAAAATAGCCCATTCACAAAGTAAAAGCACAATAATAATCAGCAATAAAGCAATAGACACGACTGTAGAAGAAGTGACTTTATTCAATATTATTGGACAATCAATCACCACTTGGAAAATTGAAAATCAAGGGCAATATGACATACAGCTTCCAATCAAAAAAATAAGCTCAGGAGTGTATATTGTAAAACTAAAAACTTCCAAAGGAGCGCTTAGCAAAAAAATAATTATCAAATAATTTCAGGTTTAATAAACTTCAAAAAGAGAAAGCTGTCTGCAAAGGCAGTTTTTTTTTATATCTAAATCAATCCCGAAATAAGAAAAAAAGAAAACCTCACAAATTATTTTTTCAAAACAAGTAGTTTATCGGGAGATAAAATCCTTTCATCGAAAAAAGGATTTTTTTTGACAATACACCATTATAAATACTTAATTTTAAGATAATTAAGCATCTAAACCAAAAAAATCAATATATATAATCCGAATAAAACCATAGCTGTTATCATTTTTGCATAGCAACTCTAAAATAAGATATATAGAATAACAATAGCTTGGTTCATTTTTTCATTGCAAATAATACCACTACAATAAACTTTATTTAACTTCTGTAAACGTCATAGATAATTTTCTATATCTGGTTTACAAAATCATTAATTGTTTGATTAAAAAGTGTGCCTATTATGAAAAAAAACTACTCTAGATTCAATATAAATTTATTTTTTGTATTACTAAATTCGAAGAATTCTCTTTTGATAGTTTTGATTGTTTTTCTGTTCAGTTTGGATAATTTTGCACAATCCATATCGAATTTTAATCCAATTAATGCCTGTACCAATTCTGGGGTTTCAGTTGTAATAACTGGAACTAATTTTACCGGAGCAACTTCAATCACCTTTAATGGTGTAGCTGCGACTTCTTTTACTGTCGATAATGACTCCCAGATAACTGCAATACTGAGCGCAAGTGCTTCAACTGGATTTATTTCAGTAGTTACTTTTTTAGGAACTGCTACGAGTGCCAGTATTTTTACAGTCGATTCACTACCAACTGCAAATGCAGGTGGAACACAAACTATTTGTTCGAATGCAACGGCAACCGTAAACGGTGCTTCTGCAACAAACGGAACAATCCTATGGACTGAAAACGGAGCAGGAAATATAACCGCAGGAGCTACAACTCTAACGCCCACTTATACCCCAACAGCTGCCGATGCAGGAACTTCTGTTACTTTGACAATGACGGTAACCAGCAACAATGCCTGCACACCGCAAACTCAAACGGCAACATACACAGTAATTGTAAATCCTTTGCCAATAGCAATTGCAGGAGGATCACAAACCATTTGTTCGAATGCAACGGCAACCGTAAGTGGTGCTTCTGCTACAAACGGAACAATCCTATGGACTGAAAACGGAGCAGGAA
>NZ_JASCRZ010000009.1:0-116377 GCF_030010385.1 Flavobacterium algoritolerans
AGAAGCTTTGGCAAACAAAAGTACAAGTGTAAGTACTGATGGAACATCCGACACGAAATACCCAAGTGTAAAATCGGTTAAGGATTATGTTGACGCTTCGGCTACATCCGGTTCAACGGCATTAGCAACTGAAATATCTCGTGCTACGACTGCTGAGGCTACTTTGACAACAAATTTAGCATCAGAAGTATCTCGAGCTACGACTGCTGAATCTACATTGACTGCGACTATAGCAACTGAAACAACTCGTGCCATAACAGCTGAAGCAAGCAAAGAAGCTTTGGCAAACAAAAGTACAAGTGTAAGCACAGATGGAACATCCGACACGAAATACCCAAGTGTAAAATCGGTTAAGGATTATGTTGACGCTTCGGCTACATCCGGTTCAACAGCATTAGCAACTGAAATATCTCGTGCTACAACTGCTGAAACGACTTTGACTACAAATTTAGCATCTGAAATATCTCGTGCTACAGCTGCTGAAGCTACATTGACTACAAGTTTAGCATCAGAAGTATCTCGTGCTACGACTGCAGAAGCAAGCAAAGAAGCTTTGGCAAACAAAAGTACAAGTGTAAGCACGGACGGAACTTCTGACACGAAATATCCAAGCGTAAAATCGGTTAAGGATTATGTTGATAATAGTGTAAATGATGTAACAGATGAGCTTTATTCTAACTTATTGCAATCAACTTTTGTTATGTCTAAAACACCATCTGTAAAAAGTAAAGTAAAAATGTTTATTAATGGTTTAAGAGTTAGGAATTCAGCCTACTCAGTAAGTGGTAATACAGTTACATTAGACACTTTAATACTTGGTTTTACTTTGTTGTTAAATGATAGAATTCAATTTGATTATTTTTATTAGAATAGATTTAATATTTAAAAAATGTTTTTTTAGTTAAATGTAATTTATTATCTCTATTCGATATGTTTTTTCGTTAGTTCTCAATAAAAAAAGGTTCAACTGTAAAGTTGAACCTTTTTTAGTAATACAGAAAAAGAGATAATTTACACTTTTCCTAATGTATATAATTGTTCCATTGTAGGAGTTAAGCTTCCGCCTTTTGGCTCTAGTGTGATTCCAAAAGCTTCGGCTTCATTAGCATTATTCACAGCAAATAATTTTTGATCATTTGCATCAAAGTCTTCCAGTAATCCAATGCTTGTAGGGGTTAATGGGCTTAATTTTAATGCCCAAACCTGATATACCATTCCTTCTGGTGGTTCTGGTAAACCTGCTGCATCAATATAGACTACTTTAGTATCTTGATTCCAATATACTTTTGCAAAAGATTCTGGAGCAACTACTTGTCCACCAAGTGCTACAACAGTATTTTTAGTGTCTCTTACAACTGCTAAACTCGTTTCGTTAGCCGTGTTTTTTAATTTTAAGACATTAAATTCTTTCTCTAATTTAGCTTTGTCAATTTCAGTATTGGCTACTTGCGTAGTAGTTTCATCTAATTGATTGTATTGATATCCAATACCAACCAATAATAAAATTGCTGCTGCCCAACCAACATATTGTGACCAATTCTTGGTAGGCTGTAACTCGATTACTTTAGCATGCTTGAGTTCCAGTTTTGCTTTAATTTTTTCGTAATTAGCTACAGAATGAAACGGTGAAAAGCTAGATGATAAAGCAACAATGGCTTTTTCTATCGCAATAATTTCGTTGTTAATTTCTGGATTATTTTTCGCCATGGCGCTTACTTGTTCGTTTTCGGGTTCACTTAGTAAACCGTAAACATAAAGCTCCAGGATTCCTGATTCTATATATTCTTTTGTTTCCATTATACTTTCAAATAATTTCTTAAGTCATTAATACAATTTCTATTTTGTGTTTTTACTGTTCCCAAAGGAATTGCCAATTCATCAGAAGCTTCTTGTTGGGTATACCCTTTAAAAAACAGTAAATCTATTATTTGAATACATTTTGGTTTTAGTCTTTTTACAAACTCTTGCAATCCAATTGTATCCATTTTGTCAACCAGTTTAGAACTGTCTTCAAAGTGATTTACGAAATTATCTGTAGAAAGGTTTTTTTGACTGTTATTAAAATTTTTTGAACGCAGTTTATCTATAGAAGTGTTTCTGGCAATATTGAGGATCCAAGTGTAAAATCTTCCTTTGCTCTCATGGTACGAATCAATATTCTTCCAAATTTTTACAAATACTTCCTGAAGCACGTCTTCTGCTTCTTCTCTATTCTTTACGAGAACATTTATAACCGAAAATAAACTTTTGGAATACATATCATATAGATGTGTAAATGCCCTTTCGTCTTTCTTATAAATTAATACTAATAACTCTTCTTGACTCATATCTTACTATTTTACTTATACAAACTTATACAATCTTATTTAGAAATGATTGATTTAATGATTGTCAAGATAATAAAAAAAATAAAATAAAAATAATTATATTTTATTTAAGTATTTATTTTCTTGATTATCAAGTATTTGACTAATTAATTGTTTTTTTTTTACCATTTTTAAAACCAAAAGAAACACTTTCCCGTAAATGACTTTATAACCTTTTAATTTATAACAAAATGAAAAAAACAAAAATGATTTTAGGTCTATCGCTAGTGGCGGTTTCGGGCTTAATATTAGTAGCTGCGGATCACATAGATGCTCCGGCTACAATGTCTGGCGATGCAGGTGATATTACTGATGTGTACGCTTTTCAAGGTCAAAACACAAGTAATTTAGTATTTGCAGTAAACACACAAGGATTGTTAAGTCCTAATGCTACAGGTGCTGCTACATTTAAAGAAAATGTAATGGTTGAGATCAATATTGATAACACAGGTGACAATGTTGAAGACTTAGTGATTCAAGCAATCAAGAGAGATGACAAAATGTATTTCTTTGGACCAGTTGCTCCAGGAACAACGGGAACATCAAGTACAGTTAAAACGACTGCAGCTACAGGAAATGTTACAATTTCTACTTATGGCGCAACAGCTTTAACTGCTGAGCAAAACGGAATGAAATTTTTCGCAGGACCAAGAGACGATCCTTTTTTCTTTGATTTAGGTCAATTTAAAGCAATTCTTGGAGGAACAGCTTCAGGTTTTAAAAATCCGGGTGTAGATACATTCGCAGGAACTAATGTAATGTCAATTGTAGTAGAAGTTCCAAAAACAATGTTAGGTTCTTCAAGCACAATCAATGTTTGGGCTGAAACTAAGAAAAAACAATAATTATTTTATTTAAAAAAGTAACAACATGAAATCGAGTATTTACGATTTCCAAAAAACTTAAAATATAAAGATCATGAGTAAAACAAATAAATTCAAAATTATAACAATCGCGCTAGTAGCTGCAGTTGTTTCAGTAAATTGTGATAATGACGATTCAAACGGTGATTCTACTGTAAGCCTAGATTTTTCAGGAACTTATGTTCAGCAAGATCAAATGGCGAGACCCGCAATCAATACTGTATTCGTTGCTTCAGGGCAACCTAAAGACGATTTTAATGCTGCAATTCCTTCGGCAATGGGAGCTAAATACCAATCTATTTTTCAATCTAGATTATTAGCATTGAATCCAGGATATACTACTAATGCTTTAGGACAAACGGCTGCTCAGCTAACTGGTCTTTTGGCTACAGATGTATTGGGAGTTTCTAAGACAGCTAAAACTACTTTCTTTGACGGGACTAATATATTAACTGGTAGAGCTTTGGCAGATGATGTAATTGATGTTGAATTATTATTGATTTTTGGTGGTTCAGCGGGTACTTCTAACCCGGGCCTTACTAAAGATAATGTAAATGCAAATGATAAAGCATTTGGTACAACTTTCCCTTACTTAGCTTCTGCTTGGTAATATTTTCTAAAAAAAAAAACAGAGCGCTTGCAACAATTTTCGCTCTGTTTTTTTTATTACAACAAACAAACAAACAAAACAAAACAATTAGAGTATGAAAACTTTAAAAACAATATCATTTTTAGTTTTCACAATCCTATTCATATTCGGTTGCGAGACTAAATCAGAACAAATTACAAATAAGGAAGACTATAATAAATATTTGACTTTAAAGGAAAATAAATCACTGACTTTTGCATATAAAGAAATTGATTTTTGGCAGAAAAAATTTGATGCAGCTCCAAACCAAATCAGTTATTTAAGTCAATTAGCATCAAATTACAACATGCTTTTCGAATATACAGGAAATATTAAAAGCCTATATAAAACGGAAGAATTATTGACAAAATCAAATGAAGCGTATGATTATTCCAGAGTATCAACGATTCGATCATTAGCAAGAAATTACATTTCACAACACCGTTTCAAAGAAGCGTTGGAGTTAGCTAATAAAGCATTAGCAATAGGCGAAGGAAAAAAAGAAACCCAAAAATTATTGTTCGACGTTCAAATGGAATTAGGAAATTATCCGGAAGCGGTTAAAAATCTGAATGCCATAAGAGACATGAATAGTTTTGATTATTTGATTCGCTTGGCAAAATGGAACGATCACAAAGGAGATTTGGATACAGCAATAACTTTCATGGAAAAAGCGAGAGATATTGCTGAAAAAGACGATAACAAAGGACTTAAAATTTGGTCTTATTCAAACCTTGGAGATTTTTATGGTCATGCTGGAAGAATTCAGGAATCGTATGACAGTTTCCTAAAAACATTAGCATTAGATCCTAATTATTCCTATGCTCTAAAAGGAATTGCTTGGATAGTTTTCTCTAAAGAAAGAAATATAAATGAGGCAAATAGAATTATTGATGCTATAGCTGTTACTCATAATACTCCAGATTTTTATTTGTTGAAATCTCAAATTGCCCAATTTAAAGGAGATAAAACCAATGAAATAAGAAATAGAAACGCTTATTTTTCTATGATGGAGAAAAATAATTATGGCGCGATGTACAACAAATACAATGCTTTGATTTATGCCGATGACAAAAAAACAGCTTCAAAAGCATTAGAAATTGCCAAAATAGAAGTAGAGCACAGACCCACTGCAGATTCTTATGACTTATTGGCTTGGGCATACCTAAATGTAGGCGAAAATAAAAAAGCATTAGAAATTGCTCAGAATCATGTGGTCGGAAAATCCTTTGAACCAAAGGTACAATACCACTTAGCAATGATATATAAATCAAATAATTTAGCGCTTAAAGCGAAACCTATTAAGGAAGAATTACTGTCCAGCTTGTATGAATTGGGACCTAATTTTGACAAAAAGGTAAATCAATTATAGCGTATGAAAAATATTATTTTAGTGATGATTACCCTTTTTGGGTTGTCTTCCTATGGCCAAATCCAAAAAGGAAAAGTGTTAGATAGCGATGGTAATCCTGTTGAAAACGCCTACTTAGTGAACACAAATTCTGAAAGTCATGCGCATACAAATGAATTCGGATTGTTTAGCTTAGATAAAACAGTTTTGGGAGATGTGATTAAAATAACCGCTTTAGGATATAAAAAGTCAAATTTTACCATTGTTTCATCGGATGATATAATCATTCTGGAAGATGATATTTTTAGATTGAATGAAATAATAATCCAACCTAAACTTTCGGCTATGAATGTAATTTCTAAAATAGATTTGCAAACCACTCCGGTAAATTCTTCGCAAGAAATTTTGCGAAAAGTACCTGGATTATTCATAGGGCAACATGCCGGTGGAGGAAAAGCGGAGCAAATTTTTCTTAGAGGTTTTGATATCGATCACGGAACAGATATTGCCATTTCAGTAGATGGAATGCCAGTAAACATGGTTTCTCATGCGCATGGTCAGGGGTATGCTGATTTGCATTTTGTAATTCCGGAAACGGTAGAAAAAATAGATTTTGGAAAAGGAACATATTATGCTAACAAAGGGGATTTTGCAACGGCAGGATATGTTGCTTTCCAAACTAAAGATAAAATTGAAAAAAGTAGTATTGGTCTTGAAATAGGACAATTCAACACGATGCGAACAGTGGGATTGTTTAATCTTTTGGGCAACCAAAAAACACAAAGCGCCTATATCGCTACAGAATATATACTGACAGATGGGCCTTTTGATTCTCCCCAAAATTTCAATAGGATCAATCTGTTAGGAAAATATTCAGCTATTTTAAGTGACAATAGCAAGTTTTCAATCTTGGCTTCTCGCTTTTCAAGTAAATGGGATGCTTCGGGTCAAATTCCGCAACGGCTGATTGATAATGGAACGATTTCTAGATTTGGTTCCGTTGATGATACCGAAGGAGGAAATACTTCCCGAACGAACTTCAGTGCAAGTTTGAGTAAACCAATTGATGAAAATACGTTCTTGAAAGCCAATGCTTTTTATTCAAATTATCAATTTGAATTGTATTCGAATTTTACTTTCTTCCTGGAAGATCCAATAAACGGAGACCAAATTAAACAGAAAGAAAACAGGGATATTTATGGAATGAATGCCGAGTTGAATAAGAAAACAAAATTAAATGATGTAGATGTTTTGTTACAGTTTGGTGGAGGTTTTCGCGCTGATGCTACAAAAGATACGGAGCTTTCTCATACTTTGAACAGAAGAACAGTTTTAGAAAATATAAAATTAGGAGATATTGATGAATCTAATTTGTTTTCGTACTTGAATTCAGAATTCAATTTTGGAAAATTAATGATTAATCCGGCCATTCGATTGGATTATTTCAAATTTAATTACCAAGATAAGTTGACTATGGATTACAAAACACAATCAGAATCTAAAGTTAAATTTTCTCCAAAACTGAATTTCATTTATTCGCAAAATAACAATTTGCAGTTTTTTATAAAATCAGGAATGGGTTTTCATTCGAATGATGCTCGAGTGGTCGTTCAAAACAGTGGAAAACAAATTTTACCAACCGCAATAGGAACGGATATTGGTACCATTTGGAAACCATTTCCTAAGTTAATTGTGAATTCTGCTTTGTGGTATTTATTTTTGGAGCAGGAATTTGTTTACGTCGGAGATGCCGGAATCATTGAGCCAAGCGGAAAATCAAAACGCATGGGAGCAGAGCTTGGATTGCGTTATCAGTTGAACGATTGGTTGTATTTTGATGCTGATGCAAATTATACTTATGCCAGAAGTATTGATGAACCAAAAGGTCAGGATTACATCCCGTTAGCGCCAGATTTCACCACGACAGGAGGTTTAAGTTTCCAGAAAGTGAATGGTTTCTCAGGAGGAATACGGTATCGTTACTTAAAAAATCGCCCAGCAAATGAGGATAATTCTATTGTTGCCAGAGGTTATTTTATATCTGATTTAAATGTTAATTATCAATATAAGAATATCAATTTCGGAATAGCAGTTGAGAATATTTTTGATACTGCATGGAACGAAACACAATTTGCCACTGAATCCAGGCTTCAGAATGAACCTGAAAGTGTCGAAGAAATTCATTTTACTCCAGGAACGCCTTTCTTCATGAAAGGAAAAATAACCTATACGTTTTAAATACCATATTAAGATTTGTTGTTTATTTGTTAGGAAGTCTGGCATTTTCATAATGTCAGGCTTCTTTGTTTTTTAACGTGTGTTTAACGAAAATAAATTTTAATGAGACAAATAATTGTCTATTTTTATAAAAAATTTTAAATATGAAAAATCTAGTATTTATTGCCACTTTTGCTTTAATCTTATTTAGCTGTCAAAATCAGGCGCAACCTAAAAAAACTGAAACCAAAATGAGCAACGCATCAATAGCTAAAGAAACAATTTATCAGTTCAAAGTAGAAGATTTATCTGGAAACAGTTTTGATTTTGCTTCTTTGAAAGGTAAAAAAATCATGATTGTAAATACTGCTTCAAAATGTGGATTGACGCCACAATACAAAGATCTTGAAGCTGTTTATAAAGAATACAAAGACAAAGGATTAGTAATTGTAGGTTTTCCTGCGAATAATTTTGCTTCTCAAGAGCCAGGAACAAATGAAGAAATTGCTACTTTCTGCCAACTGAATTACGGAGTGACTTTTCCTATGATGGATAAAGTTTCTGTAAAAGGAGATGATATGGCTGCTATCTATCAGTTTTTGACTCAAAAATCAAAAAACGGATTGAAAGATTCAACTGTGGAATGGAATTTTCAAAAATACCTAATCAACGAAAAAGGAGAATTAGAAAAAGTGATTTCCCCAAAAACTTTGGTAACAGATCCTGAAGTATTGAATTGGATCAAAGCTTAATTTACTGATTTAAAAAAGTAAAATATTTTAAAAGAGATTTTCAGTCAAATGAAAATCTCTTTTTTTTACGGTTTGAGTAAGTGTCGAATATTTTCTAAAATTTGAACCATTAAGAAATTAAGTTACATTAAGAATCAGAGCTTAATTTTTTTTAATTTCTGAATGGTTTAATTTAAATTTTTTCATTTTTAAAAATTTCTGCAACAGCAGCTTCGTAATTTCGGATGCTTTGCGCTTTTTTTATTTTTTTCAATACCTTATGCGGATTTGAAAACGTAGCCGAAAAATATTCCCATAAATGATACATTTTCAATAAAATATGTGTTGAACCAGAAAGAGATTCACTATAAATAGCATACAGAGTATCGTGAAAAGCACTGAATAATTCCATTTTATTGGCAGGATATTCTGAAGTATTGTTTTTTATCATACTGGGTAAAAATGGATCCGAAATTAATCCTCTACCAATCATCCAATGGTCAATAGTAGGAAAGCGTTGTTGCATTTCATGAAACTTAGCCACCGAAGTAATATCACCATTGTAATACAGTTTATGCTTGGTGTTATCAACACATAGCTGAAACGCATCTAAGTTTACGCCACCTTTATATAATTGCTTTCCTATACGTGCATGAATCGCAATATTCTTAATAGGGTAGGTATCTAAAATAGGTAAAACATCCAGAATTTCTTCACTGTTTTCATAACCCAAACGCATTTTCATAGACACTAGAATGTCAGATTCAGAGTGTGCTCTCTGAAGAATGTTATTTATTTTTTCTGGATTACTGATTAGACCGGAACCCATTCCAGACTTGGTAACCATAGGATAAGGACATCCTAAATTCCAGTTTAATTCCTTATAACCCAGTTCTCGAACATATTTCGCCACAAATAAAAATTCATCGGCATCGTTTGTTATCACTTGCGGAATCACCTCTAAATCAAGATTGTTCTCCGGAAGAAGGTCTCGTTCGTAGGACGGTTTAATAACCATTTTTCCGTTTAAGCGAATGTAAGGCGAGTAAAACGTATCAATTCCTCCAAAAATTTTGTTTTGGGCATTTCTAAAACGAAAGTCGGTAAATCCCTGTAAAGGTGATGAAAGTAAGGTATAGTCCATGAAATTTTTAGTTGTGCAAATATACTATAAAGTCTCAAGTCTTGAAGTCATAAAGTTATAAAGCCAAACATATTGAAAAAAACGAACCAAATTCTAGTTCAACTTCAATTATTCTAATATCAATTGCATAAAAACGGAACTCAACCAACGATCGAATTTATAGCCGGATTCTTTAATAACGCCCACAGTTTCAAAACCATATTTTTTATGAAAAGCAATGCTTCCTTTGTTTTCGGAGTCAATAACGCCAATCATAGTGTGGTATTTTTGTTTTTTCGCTAATTGAATGAGTTCAGCCAATAATAATTTTCCAACCCCTTTTCCTAAAAATTCTTCCGCTACATAAACAGAATGTTCCACTGTAAAACGGTAGCCTATTTTATGACGAAATGAGCCATAAGTAGCATATCCAATGGTTCCATTTTCAGTTTCGGCTACAATTACAGGTAAATCTTGAGCCAATTTATCCTCAAACCACAATTTATGGGTTTCAAAATCTCGTGGCTCATAATCATAAATCGAAGTACTGTGAAGTATTTGGTGATTGATGATTTCCAATATTGTATCTAAATCGGTAAAAACAGCCGGTCTTATTTTGATTTCCATATAGAATTTATTTTCCTTCAAATTTAAGAAAACTATTTAAGATTAGAGAAAAACCTTTACATCTTTGTATCTTTGTTACTTTGAAACTAAAACAATGATTTACCCCAAAATACCTTTAGCACAAAGCATTATTGAAATTTGTTTGTCCAAAGGAATCACCACCATAATTATTTCTCCGGGTTCTAGAAATGCACCGTTAACAATAGGTTTTGTGAGTAATCCCGCCTTTCAATGTTACAGTATTGCTGATGAGCGTGCGGCTGCTTTTTTTGCATTGGGAATAGCACAACAAACGAAACAACCAGTGGTTTTGGTGTGTACTTCCGGTTCTGCTTTATTGAATTATTATCCCGCTTTTGCGGAAGCATTTTACAGCCAGATTCCTTTAATAGTGATTTCGGCAGACAGACCGCAAAGCAAAATTGATATTGGCGACGGACAAACGATTAGACAGGAAAATGTATTCGAAAACCATTCTTTGTACAATGCTAATTTGCAGGAAGACGTTTCAGCAACAAATGATTTAAAAATCAACGAAGCCATCAATACGGCAATCACGCAAAAAGGTCCCGTTCACATCAATGCCCCTTTTGAAGAGCCTTTGTATGAAACCGTTTCAGAACTTTCAGTTGAAGTGCTTACTATCGCTTCCGCAAATGTAACTCAGACAATTTCTATCGAAGACGTTTCGGAATTTGCAACAATTTGGAACAATTCCACCAAAAAAATGATTTTAGTTGGTGTAAATGAACCGAATACCATCAATGAAAAAATAATAGATGCTTTTGCGAAAGATGAGTCGGTTGTAGTTTTGACTGAAACGACTTCTAATTTGCATCACGATACTTTTATAAGCAATATTGACACTATAATTACGCCTTTTACGCATGATGATTTTGAAAATTTTCGTCCGGAAATTTTAGTGACTTTTGGCGGAATGATTGTTTCGAAACGAATCAAAGCTTTTTTGAGAAAATACAAGCCAAAACACCATTGGCATATTGATTCTTGGAGAGCGTATGACACTTTTGGTACTTTGACCAACCATTTTGAAGTAAATCCAAATGTATTTTTTGATGTATTTCTACCACTTACAAACGTAATAGAAAGTAATTATTTTAAGCAATTAGACGCTGTGAAAGCGTTGCGAAAGCTAAAAAGTGATATTTATTTAGATAAAATTCCTTTTTCGGATTTTAAAGTTTTCGAAAAAGTGATTAAGTGTTTGCCAACGAATAGTCAGTTGCAAATCAGCAATAGTTCAGCAATTCGTTATGCGCAATTAATAGACGTTCATCCTTCAATTGAAGTGTATTGCAATCGCGGTACCAGTGGAATCGATGGAAGTACTTCTACGGCAATTGGTGCGGCTGTCTCGTCATATGGACGAGATGAAAAACAAACCGTTTTCATAACGGGAGATGTTGGGTTTTTGTACGATAGCAATGCATTATGGAACAATTATATCCCGAAAAACTTCAAGATTATTCTAATCAATAATGGAGGCGGAGGAATATTTAGGATTTTACCAGGACATGAAGAAAGTCCTGTTTTTAATACATTCTTTGAAACTTCCCATTGTTTAACAGCGGAACATTTGGCTAAAATGTATGGTTTTGAATATAATATTGCCAGCGATGAAGCAAGTTTAGCAACAAGTTTGACTGCTTTATATGCTCAAAATGAAAAGCCAAGTATTTTGGAAATTTTCACACCCACTTTGGAAAATGACAGCATTTTACTGCAATATTTTAAAGAATTGGTCTAATTATTTTCAGGTGTCCGTAAAAAGGCACGATTAAATGTTTAAATTTGAGAGTATAAAAATCTATTAATCAAATATTAAACTTTTATTTATGAGTGCAAGAGACGAATTAATTGTAAAGTATGCTGCCGATTTGAAAGACAAATGTGGTGTAAATCCAGATATGGATTTGTTGACAAAAGTAACTATTGGTTGTGGTCCGTCAATTTATAATGATGATTCTGCAACGGTTGCCGGAAGCCAGCAAGCGGAATTAGATACGGTGAAAAACAATTTTCTAATCAAGAAATTAGGACTTGCAGATGGACCGGATTTAGATGCAGCACTGGATGCAGTTATGGAAAAATACGGTCGTTCCAATAAAAATAAATACAGAGTGGTCGTTTATTATTTACTGACAGTTCACTTCAAAAAAGAGAGTGTTTACAATTAATATTAATTTGTAAATAGTATCCATAAAAAAAGCGTTTGCCTCGGCAAACGCTTTTTTGTTTAGTATTGAATGCTTTTTAACGAATTGGTATTGGGAAAACCGGTAAACTGGAATGTCCTAATGCATCAACTGTTTGAACAGCAAAGAAAAAATTATCTTTAGAATATGGAATTTCGGCTTTTGTGTCTTTTACAAAAATTGCTTTTTCCCAATGTTGTGATGATGTTTCTCTGATAAGAATGTTATATCCATAAACTGATTTTCCCTCAGGGGCAGTCCATGCTAAAGTAGAAAAATTAGTCAAATCCTTTACTTCAATTCCTACATTTGTTGGTGCTTTTGGAGACCAAGCCAAATTACTGAATGTAGCCAAGTTAGAACAAGTTACTTTCTTCATGTATTCAAAATCCATAAACTCAGCAAGATCGCCGTACTGTATGTTATTTTCTTTTCGAACATTTTGATGTTGGTGATCGTAGTTTTCGTTCATTTCACAAAAACGAATGGCTGTAAATCCATTTTGACTGAAAGGAGTGTGATCGCCACCACGTAAGAAACGGTCGTTGCGATACACTAAATTAATGTCTAGTTGTTCCACATATTGATTGGTAACCGTTTTAATGTAACGGGCTAATTGTCTCGATGGACTGTCGTTATCACGATTGGTCGATTTACGCATTTTTGATTCGGCTTCCGTCTCTAAAAATGGAATTGTTTCACTGAAAACACGAACTTTAGTATTATCACGCAATAAAGTACCGCTGGATAAACTGTTTCCAATCATGTCATTATTAATCATCGCAATAACATTCCATTTTCCATCTTTGGCAACATCGGCTAAATGTTTGGCTCCGTACAATCCTTGTTCTTCACCAACAACAGCGACAAAAATCAGTGTAAAAGGAAATTCTCTTTGGCTCATGATTCGGGCTAGTTCCATCATGGCAGCTACTCCAGAAGCATCATCATTAGCGCCTGGTGCATCTGATTTGGCATCCATTACATCTGAAGCACGAGAATCTAAATGGCCGCTTATAATTAATACACGATCATCTGTAGGATCAGTTCCTTTTAAAGTTGCCATCACATTACCCAATTGGCTGTCTGTAGCAATACGTCTTCCATCGGCTTTGATGGTAAAAAAATCAATAATAGAAGTCAGTCTTCCGCCAGATGCTAAAGCATATTTATCAAACTCTGATTTTACCCAGCGTTGCGCCGCTCCAATACCGCGGGTGTTGCTTTTGGTATCGCTTAATGTATGTCGGGTTCCAAAAGATACAAGTTTTCGAACTGTAGCTTCCATGTTCTCCGATTTTACTTCGGCAACCATTTTTTTTATTTCGGGGTCATCGACTGTGGTTTGTGCGTAATTCGTATGAGAAATGAATAATAGTAGGAACAAACAGAGAATTGAGGTTGGTTTCATTAATAGGATTTTTTAGTTTCTTCAAAGTTAGTGAAAAAGAAAAAGAAAGTATAAACGAAATTAAGTTTTAGGAATTGTTTACTCTTATAATGTTCGAAATTTTGAAAAACAAAACGTTCTAATCTAGCCCCGATGGAAGCAAGTATCCAACGCTTTTGGGCGTTGATACTGCGAACAGCGGGACAACTCGTTATGAAAAAACGGAAATTTGTGCTCCTAATAAAGAAAATAGCCATCGGATTTTAGGCTTGTTTTTTTGTGGACGGTTTCTTAATTTACTATTTTCAAACTTCGTACCTTTGCGCTTTAGAAATTGAAAGAAAATGATTGAAATAGGAAAATACAATACGCTTACCATTTTACGTGATACCAAAGTGGGTTTGTTTCTGGGAAATCCAGAACAAGATCCAGAAGGAATACATGATATTCTGTTGCCTAACAAATACGTGCCAAACGAATTTGAAATAGGTGAGGAGTTGATTGTTTTTGTGTACTTGGACCATGAAGAAAGACCCGTTGCCACGACATTAGAACCTTATATTTTATTGAATGAATTTGCACTTTTGCGTGTGAATTATACCAATCAAATTGGTGCTTTTATGGATTGGGGAATGGAAAAAGATATTTTGGTTCCGTTTAAAGAGCAGGCGCGTCCTATGGAAAAAGGGAAACGCTACTTAGTGTACCTTTATATGGACGAGAAAACCAATCGTTTGGTGGCTTCCAGTAAATTGAATCAGTTTTTAAAAAATGATCACCTAACGGTTGAAAAAGGGGAAGAAGTAGATTTAATTGTTTCTCATATCACTGAATTAGGAATTAACGTTATCATCAACGAAAAGTACAAAGGTTTGATGTACAAAGATGAAGTGTATGATGATGCTATTCGCACGGGAGATCGCATGCGTGGCTATATCAAAACAATTCGTCCTGATAATAAAATTGATGTGGCATTGCAAGTTCAAGGATATCAAAGTATCGAACCGAATGCCGAAAAAATTCTTGATGAGTTGAGAGCCAGCAGAGGGTTCTTGCGATTGACTGATAATTCACATCCGGAAGATATTAAAACGGTTTTGAAAATGAGTAAAAAAACCTTCAAGAAAGCGATAGGTGCTTTGTATCGAGAGAAATTAATAGAAATCAAGGAAGACGGAATTTACTTGGTTAAGGAATAAAAAATACTAACAATATTGATGTTTATTCTTTTGTAACCATTAAGAGATTAAGGAAATTTAGTTAAGAGGAGATTCTTAATGTAGCTTAATTTCTAAATGGTTTAGAAAAAAATATAGTTGAACAATCTTTATTTATTTATTTATTTAAAAAAAAGAAAGACTAATCATAACGGTTAGTCTTTCTCTTTTTAATCCTGTTTTAGAATATTAAATTCTAGCAGCATTAAAATAAATTTAATTTTACTTTTAAAGTATATTTATCCACCTATAATGAACAATAGTATGCTCTATACTATTTTAAAAATATTAACTTAAGCGTAAATTACTTTAAAGAATAGTTTGTCTTTAAATGTACAATCACTTGCTTACGAGTTAAGAAATAATTTCACGATAAGGCCGCTGGTTTTCTATATATTGGAAGATAATTTTCTAAAACAATTTTTTATTAATGTCTCACTTTTGCAAGGACAAGAAAAATAAATCTTTATTTAACCGTAGGTGTTACTTTTTATTTTTTACTGCTGGGGCAAATGGTTGTAACATTAGCTCGTTTATCGGGGCTTTGAATATATTTTTATAAGTTATTACCGTAGAAAAAGGAGCGACAACATTTTTAATTGCATTCAATACATTCTTTTTTTAGGTTAATAAATCAGTGAAGAATCAATAATTAATCAAGATAAACAATTTGTATTCATCTGATTAGCTTGATTTAAAATTAAAAATAATTTGAATTGCCTACTGTTAAAATGCTTTTTTTTAATTCTTTTTTAACGTTTTAAAGCCTTTAATCAGAGAAGGATTACCATAAGCTTATCTAAATAGAATAGATAAAATGTAAAAAATGATTTATTTTTACACTAAAATAATTTAAATCAATTGTAATGGATTGGATCACTGCCAAAGAATACGAAGATATCACTTATAAGAAATGCAATGGCGTTGCCAGAATTGCGTTCAACAGACCGGATGTGCGCAATGCGTTCCGTCCGAAAACGACTGCCGAATTGTATAATGCATTCTATGATGCACAGGAAGACACGTCCATTGGCGTCGTTTTACTTTCTGCTGAAGGACCTTCTTCTAAAGATGGCGTATATTCTTTTTGTAGCGGTGGCGATCAAAACGCGCGCGGGCATCAAGGATATGTGGGCGATGACGGGCAGCACCGTTTGAATATCTTAGAAGTACAACGTTTAATCCGATTCATGCCAAAAGTAGTTATCGCTGTAGTTCCAGGTTGGGCTGTAGGTGGAGGACACAGTTTGCATGTGGTTTGCGATTTGACTTTGGCAAGTAAAGAACACGCGATTTTCAAACAAACGGATGCTGATGTAACGAGTTTTGATGGTGGTTATGGTTCTGCTTATTTGGCCAAAATGGTGGGACAGAAAAAAGCACGCGAGATTTTCTTCTTGGGACGTAATTATTCGGCTCAGGATGCAATGGATATGGGAATGGTGAATGCTGTGATTCCGCATGCTGAACTAGAAGATACGGCATACGAATGGGCACAGGAAATTTTACAAAAATCACCAATGGCGATTAAAATGCTGAAATTTGCCATGAATCTTACGGATGATGGGATGGTAGGACAACAGGTTTTTGCTGGTGAAGCTACAAGACTTGCGTATATGACCGAAGAAGCTAAAGAAGGAAGAAATGCATTCCTTGAGAAAAGAAAACCGAATTTTGAGAAAAAATGGTTGCCGTAAAAAGTTTAATGTTTTAGGTTTCAAGTGTAGAACTTGAAACGTTAAACTTTAAACCTGAAACAAAATAAAAAAATGGAAAATTTCACAAACGAAACGATTGATACGCGCCAACTTCCAAAATTTGAGGAAGTCACTTTTACGAATTTACATCCTAAATACATTAGAGTGGTTTTGATTAGTCTGGTGAGAATTATAGCACTACTAATTCTAGTTCCAATATTATTTTCCATGCTTAAACCGGAATTATTTTCGGGAAGAGTCTGGTTGATTTTAGGAATAGTAATTCCTGTATTTTCGATTTTGTTAGTCGTGTTTTCGATTATTGGATTAAAGAAAAAAGGATTTGCATTCCGGGAACACGATGTTATTTTCAGGCACGGGATTATCGCTACAAAAACTATTGTAATTCCTTATAATAGAGTGCAACATGTGGCTTTGCATGAAGGATTAATTTCACGTTATTTTGGTCTTGCCAAAATTGAAATTTTTACTGCCGGAGGAAGTTCAAGTGATATTGAAATTCCGGGAATCGAAAAAGAACAAGCCGAAAATATCAAACAATTGTTGATGGGTAAAATACAAAAGCAATTGTAATGGGAGCCGATTTTAGTCAGCCGCAAAGGCAATCTTCAATAGGGATTTTGGTGATGTTTTTTTACACGCTTCAGCAATACGCCAGAGCGTTGTGGCCTATGATTGTGATTTGGATTTTCAAGTTTGACGAGGTTAATAAATTGTATTTTTTCCTTGGGATGGCAACTGTCTTTGTGAGTATTGGAGTTGTTTCTTATTTGAAATATCTGAATTTTACTTTCTTTTTGGATGCCGAAAATGAAGAATTTATCATTACAGATGGCGTTTTCAATAAAACTAAAACAGCGATTCAGCTTCGTAAAATTCAACAGGTAAATATTAATCAGTCTTTTATTCAAAAGTTAATTGGTGTTTATGAATTGGATGTAGACACTGCCGGTAGCAATAAAAAAGAAGGCGCTATCAAAGCGATTTCGCATGAACTGGCTTTAGAACTGAAATTTCGTTTGTTGGAAAATGAAGAAACGCAGCATACAATCGGAACTGAAGAAACTTCATTGGAGGAAACCGAGCAAAAACTATTTGAAGCGACGCATCCTTTCATTAAAATAAGTTTTTTGAGTTTGTTGAAAGTTGGAATAACGTCTAACTATGAGAGAAGTATCGCCTTGTTGCTTATTTTCTTTAGTACGATTTATGAGAATTTGCAAAACTTTGGAGACGAGAATAATGTTTACAAAGAGAAAGTAGGCTCTTACATAGATAAAAATTTAGTCTTTCAGACGATTTTAATATCAATAGTATTTTTGTTTGGAATTGTTTTGGTTGTAAATGTAATCCGAATCGTTTTCAAATATTATGATTATAAAATAACCCGACAAAAAGGCTCTTTGTTGTTGTCTTTTGGGTTGTTAAATACAAAAAGTACTATTATCAAGCCTGAAAAAGTTCAGATTACGACCATTAAAAGGAATTATTTCCAAAAGAAAATGGGGATTTTAGAACTGAAAATTAGACAAGCGACCAGCGGAGAAAAAGAAGAACGCAAGTCGCTAATAGAAATTCCGGGCTGTAGTGAAACCGAGAGAGATTCGATATTGAAATTGTTGTTTCATAAAATTCCTGAAAAAGGATTAATGCTTCAGCCTGATTTTCGTAAACTTGTTTTTTCTATTTTCCTTTCAATAGGACTACCTTTGTTAGGATTTTTGGCGATTGGGTATTGGATTGAACCCCTGTTTTTTGAATACAGTTATGTAGTGCCGGTTTATGTGATTTTTATTGGATTAATCCAATATTTTAAATTTAAGAATAACCGATTGTTTATCAACGAGAATTTTATAATAAAGCAAAGTGGTGCTTGGGATGTGAGTAATGATATTATTGAGCCCAGTAAAATTCAGGCGATTACAACTTCGCAGCTTTTTTGGCATAAAAAGTTGAATATAGGTTCTGTAACATTGCATACCGCAGGAGGAGATATCGCTTTTCAGTTAGGGGATTATTCAGTTATAAAGCAACAAGTCAACCTTTGGTTGTATCAAATAGAAACTTCCGATAGTAATTGGATGTAAATAAAATGGTTTAAAGTCTGAGGTTTAAAGTTTTATATACTTTAAATCTTAAGTTTTAAACTTCAAATTTTTAAATAAAAAAACATGAAACATTGGATTGAAGCCGCACGATTACGTACATTACCCTTATCGGTTTCTGGAATAATAGTTGGTAGTATGTATGCTTTGGCGCACCCAACAGATGATATATTAACGCCAACAGAAGTCTTTAACTGGCGGTTATTTGGTTTTGCTATTTTAACAACTTTGGGATTGCAAATACTGTCTAATTTTGCCAATGATTACGGTGACGGCATGAAAGGAACGGATAACGAGGATCGAGTAGGTCCAAAACGTGCGATACAAAGTGGTGTGATTACTCCACAAGCCATGAAACGCGCGATTATAATTACTTCGGCATTGACGTTGCTTTCAGCGATATTGTTGATTTATTATGCGTTTAGAGATACAAATCTATGGTTTTCCTTGTTCTATTTAGTGTTGGGAATTCTTTCAATTATTTCTGCAATTCGATACACGGTTGGGAATACAGCGTATGGTTACCGTGGATTTGGTGATGTATTTGTCTTTGTATTTTTCGGATTGGTAAGTACTTTAGGGGTGAATTTTTTATACTCCAAACAATTGGATTTCGAATTGGTTTTACCTGCAGTTGCTATTGGATTATTGAGCGTGGGTGTTTTGAATCTGAATAATATGCGTGACGAAGCATCAGATAGGAAGTCTAATAAAAATACGATTGTCGTAAAAATTGGCGGAGCCAAAGCAAAAACATATCATTATTTTTTGATTGCAACAGCGATGGTTATGGTGTTGATTTTTGCAATTGTTGACGATTTTCATTTTGATCAATACTTGTTTTTATTGGCGTATATCCCTTTAACTAAACATTTAATTACCGTCTATAAAAATCAAAACCCTAAGGAATTAGATCCTGAATTAAAAAAACTGGCATTGAGTACTTTTGCACTTTCGGTTTTATTGTCGTTAGGTATGATTTACTTTTTTTCGGATATCATTGTAAATACATTTTTAGGCGGGAGATAAAATAATAATCGAATACGGAATCTTTCAATCATTCAATTTTTAAATTAAAAAAAATGAAAATAACATTTTACGGTCACGCATCATTAGGGATAGAAGTTGGAGGCAAACACATCATTGTTGATCCTTATATTTCGGCTAATCCAAACGCAGCACACATTGACATTGACACCTTAAAAGCGGATTATATTTTGGTGACGCACGCTCACGGAGATCATATTTTGGATGTCGAGGCAATTGCTAAAAGAACCAATGGGGTAATTGTTTCCAATGCTGAAATTGCGGGTTATTATTCTCAAAAAGGCTTTCAGTCACATCCGATGAATCACGGTGGAAGTTGGAATTTCGATTTTGGGAAACTGAAATATGTAAATGCCATTCATTCCAGTTCCTTTCCTGACGGCAGTTACGGAGGAAATCCAGGTGGTTTTGTCATCGAAGGCGAACATAAAAACGTATATATTGCAGGCGATACGGCACTTTCTATGGATATGAAACTCATTCCTATGCGTACCAAACTCGACTTGGCTATTCTGCCGATAGGCAATAATTTCACCATGGATGTCGAAGATGCAATTATTGCTTCTGATTTCTTGGATTGCGATAAAATTCTAGGGTATCATTATGACACTTTTGGGTATATCGAAATCGACCACGAGGAATCCATTCGTAAATTCTTCAACAAAGGAAAAGATTTGATGTTACTGGAAATAGGAAGTTCCATCGAATTGTAATTAGTTATTGTGAGTTTTTCGAAGCAATCTCCAGCTATTCGTTGCAAATGAAATTCACTGAACTCCACTAAAATAAAAGTATGGTGAAGTAATCTTTTTATCAGCCGAAAAAGGCTGATAAAAAGGATTTTCACTGCAAACGAAGTTCAATGAACCCTTATGTAAATAAAAATTAAGTGAAGTAATCTGGGCTAAAAAACGTTAATCAAGAAAATGAACATTCAAAAAATAGCTTTAATAGTAGTAACAATTATTTCATTTCAATCTGTTTTCTCTCAAAAAGACGGTTATTGGGATAAAACTCGCGCTACAACCGAAGAAACAACTGTTTCAGCGAGAGACAGAATCATCATAAAAACCCAAGATTTCCCTGAAGGAACTACTGAGGTCGTTTATAGAATAACGCTTTTGGATAAAAATCAGCAAATGGCGGGCAGTTTGGTTTCGGTTTTAAAAGCTATCCCGGATCCTACGGGAATTAGTCAAGGTTCAGCAGGAGCAGTTTTTATTTTGTCTAAAATTTCTGGAGATGACAAATGTAAATATGCTGTTTTTTCTAGTGCTGACTTGGCTGCAAAATACAAAGAAAACGGAAAAATGGATGACGCGTGTTTGGTTCAGGATACGCCAGTCAGTAAAGATGCCAAACGACTTTCTACAGAGAAATCGGCTTGTATGCAATCCAATTCTGGGAATTTATGGTTTGGTTTCGAAAGTAAAAACTGGATTATGAACCAAAAAATTATTCTGGAAGTCGTGCCGTGGGTAGATAATAAACTCAGTCGTGGCTGGACGCTTGAAAACAGAAAAGCAATCATCGATCAATGTAAAACATCTAATTTGGCTCAAAAAATGACCAATTCAGATGATTTTTGCGTTTGTATTCTCGATAAAATCCAATCCAAGTACAAGTTTAAGGAATTTCAAAAATTATTGGCTGTAGAGCGTGCTAAAGCGTTTAAGGATTTTGGTAACAGTTGTTTTGGGGAAACCAGTCTTTCAAAAAGTGTTTATGAAGATTTGCGCAAGCAAGCCGCTGTATTAGCAAAACAAGGAAAACAAGGCGAAGCCATCTCGAAACTGACAACAATTATCAATGATGGCAAGGCGACCGCTTTGGATTACAATGGAATAGGAAATAGTTATGTGTTGACGAAGCAATACGGAAAAGCAATTAAATTCCTGAAAGAAGGCGAGAAGCTCGATGATTCGGAGTTGTTGATAAAGATGAATTTGGCTCACGCCTATTTATTGAACGATAATTATGCCTCGGCAAAAGCCATTTATAAAGAATATCAATCTCAAAACGTTACGGATAGTTTGAGTTGGACTCAAAAAATAAAACAAGATTTTGCTGCTTTCAAAAAGGCAGGAATAACTTCCAGTGATTTTGAAAGGATTTTGAAGTTAGTCGATTAAGTTTTGATACAATTAGTTAGATACAAGTTTGCCAGATTAAAATAACTCATAATTCATAATTTATTGAAAGCAACCTACCATAAATACATTCTGGATTTCAAACGACCATCAGGAACTTCTCGTGGCGTTATGACCGAAAAAGAAACTTGGTTTATCGTCTTGGAGCAAGACGGTAAAAAAGGAATAGGAGAATGTGGAATCCTTCGCGGATTGAGTATTGATGATCGTTCGGATTATGAAGAAAAATTGCAATGGACCTGCGATACTATTCACTTAGGAAAAGACCAACTTTGGGAAGCTTTAATGGAGTTTCCTTCGATACAGTTTGGAGTGGAAATGGCGTTCCAATCTTTGGAGAGTGAAAACCCTTTTTTGTTGTTTCCTTCTGACTTTACGAATGGCACAAAATCCATCTTGATAAACGGTTTGGTTTGGATGGGCGAGGAGTCGTTTATGAAGCAGCAAATCGAAGAAAAACTAGCGCAAGGTTTCCGATGTATTAAACTCAAAATAGGAGCGATAGATTTCGATAAAGAACTGCAATTATTGCGATTTATTCGGGAACATTTCACTCCCGAGCAAGTCGAAATTCGGGTTGATGCTAACGGCGCTTTTAGTGAAAATTTAGCTTTAGATAAATTAACACAACTATCTGAATTTAAATTGCATAGTATAGAGCAACCAGTACAAAAAAATCACACTGACAGTATGGCAGAGCTGTGTAGAACCACACCTTTTCCTATTGCTTTGGATGAAGAGTTGATTGGTGTGTTTACTTTGGCAGAAAAGGAACAATTATTAGAGAAAATCAAGCCGCAATACATCATTTTGAAGCCTAGTTTTATAGGTGGTTTTCGAGGCGCTCAAGAATGGATTTCATTGGCTGAAAAGCATAAAATCGGATGGTGGATTACCTCTGCTTTGGAGAGTAATATTGGACTCAATGCTATTGCGCAATGGACCTTTTTACAGCACAATTTGATGCCTCAAGGATTAGGAACCGGAGCACTTTATACCAATAATTTTGACTGCCCGCTGGAAGTTTCACAGGGGCAATTGTGGTATAAAAAAGAGTTGGATTGGAAGTTTGATTTTACTCTTTTGAAATAGATTATTTCGTAGTTTTCTTTTGTTCGCCATCTCCCAATAAAACGGATAGCGTCTTTAAGCTAGGTGTGCGGTCCGCAATCAATTTTATGATACTGATAAACGGAATGAAGAGAATCATTCCTGCAGCGCCCCATAAAATGCCTCCCACGATTACTACAATAATGATGACAAGTGTGTTTATTTTTAAACGGCTTCCCACTGCAAAAGGAAATATAATATAGGCTTCGAGTGCTTGAACAACAGAAAAAACACCAATGACGGCTAACGGATACCAAATTGAATTGTACGTTATCCAAGAAACTGCAATGGGCAAGAGCGACGATATCATGATTCCTACATACGGAATAAAAGTAAGGATTGAGGCTATAAAACCAAACAGAAATGGGTGTGGTACTCCGATTATCAATAGTCCGATACTGTTTAATAATCCAACTATTAAATAGACCAACAGCATTCCTTTGATGAAATTGTAATATGCATGAATGGTTTCGACGAGGATTTCGTGAATGGTTTTTTTTCTTTCGGGAGGAAAAAGTTCATATAAGGCATTTGATAACATCTGGCGGTGGAAAAGTATTAATGCCGAGAAAACAGGAATCATTAATAAAAAAAATACAGATTCAGACAGGGAATAAGCGGTGTTTCGGACTATTGAAAAAGCTTGTGAACCGGAGTTGTTGAGTGTATTATTGATAAATTCTGTTTGTTTTTGCAAACTAATGTCAAATCGTTCCGAAATAAAAATACTCAATTGATTTATTGTTTCGGTTAGTTTAGTTCTTAAAGATTGCCATTCGTGAAGAAACTCTGAAAACTGTGCGAATAATAGATAAATTATAGCTCCTACCAAAAGTGTTACTCCTAAAATACAAATAACAATTGCAATTCCTTTGTTGATTCCTTTTGTTTCCATCCATTTACAAACAGGATATAGAATAAAACCAATGAGTAATGAAAAGCTTAACGGAATAAATAGTGTTTTGGCAAAGTAAAGGATCAAAGCCGCCAATACGATAAACTGAAGAATTTCTAACACAGAAAATCTCCTGTTGGATTGAAATGGAATGGGTGTTTTAGAAGATTCTGACATATAATTGTTGTATTATAAGCGTTATTCCTTACTCTTCCTTACTTTATAAACGATTTAAGTATGAACCTAAAACGTGTAACAAACTACTAAATTGCCAATTATTGCGAATGTTTTAAGATTTCAATAATCGTCTGTGGTAATTAATTTGTCCTAAATGATAGGCTAGGTGCGTGGTCAAATGGACAAGCATAAACTCAGTAGAAGTCTTGTTTTCGAAAACTAAAAGAGGATATTCCTTTTTTAATTCTTCTTCTGATATTGTATTTAATGCATTGTCAACAACGACAATGGTTTCTTCGATTTTTGTCAGCAATTCTGCTCTTGGAATATCTTTCAGTGAAAACTCTAATGGTCTGTTTCTTATATAACCTGTCTTTCCAAATTCGGCGCCAATGTAAGTATTTAGATTTCCCACTAAATGCAAGCATAGATTTCCGGCTGAATTAGCGATGCCTTTTTGAGTTTTCCAAATATCGCTTTCGTTTTGGTACGAGTTAATTTCAGTTTTTAGCTGATTTAAATCTCGGTTGAATAGTGTTTTTAAAGTTTCAATTAGCATTTTTAGTTTCTTTGTATTTTTTCAATGATAGCAGTGCTTGTTGCTGTATTTTATGTTGAAAAAAACCAGTCCAACCTAATAAATATCCGGTAATTCCAAAAGCTTGTTTGGACCATTTCCAGATGTCGAAATCATCAGTGTGCTTTTTGATCAATCCGTCTTTAAACTGAAACTGTGCGCGAATAACATTTACTACTTTTCTATTGGTTTTACTGAATGTGTAGGTAGCTATCCATTGCGCGGAACCAACGTATTCATCAGCTTTTATATCTGAGAACTCAATTTTTATATTTCCTTTACTTTTTTCAATAAGCATTTTCCACATTTGGCAAACATCCTTTTCTTTTAATAAACCAAAAGCAGGATCACGAAACTCAATTTTAGAGTGATAGCATTCACACATAGTTGAAGCATCGGCATTGGCAAAAGCAGTATAAAACTTAATGAGGGTTTTTTCGTTTGGGGTCATATCTACATAAAGTGAGTAGTAAAAATAATAATTTTTTTGTTAAAATTTAGGTTTTAAAAAAGGAATATAGAATAATTTGATGTGATTTATTTCTGATATAGAAACACCAGGAATAATTCAGGATTGATTCTCATTAGATTACATTCGGAAATGGTTTCTCAATTTTAGATAAAAAAAGAGGATAGACTTTTAAGTTTCTATCCTCTTTTATAATTTATTAAATGGTATTCTGTTATCTCGACTTATTTAACGGCAGGAATAATATCAATTATTACGGTACGATTGTAAAAACGTTCTTCGGGAGTTTTGTTGTCAAATGGAGAATTATTTTCATTTTCACCATAACCTGATACATCGAATTTAACATCGTTTCTACCCGCTTTAGCTAAACTGCTCTGAAGGATATTTTTTACATCATTTGCACGAGCTAATGACAAGTCCTGATTGTATACTTCTTCACCAATAATATCAGTATGACCTTTGATAATTACAGTTGCTCCTACAGGAATTTTAGGAGTAACTACCTCAGTAAGATATTTTTCATACAATGAAATTGCTTTAGAGTTATTGAATTCATAGATAATACTATATCTCATACCTTCTTCCATTTTTGCAGGAGTCCAAAGTACCATATGAACCGGAGTTTCCTTTTCTATAATTTTACCACTTTTAGTCTGGCCAATCATTTTTACTTTGTAATCTCCTTCTGGACGGCTACCTAAAATTGTTTTTCCAGGAATGCTAATCTCATCTTGAGTATAAGGTCCAAAAGACTGTACTTTTCCTTTCTCGTCAGTTATTTGTAATGACCAAGATGATAATGCTTCTCCAGCTCCTTTATTATTGAAAGTAACATAACTTTCCAAAGGTGCTTCTTGTGAAGCTGTAATTTGAACTGGTTTTAATGGCGCATCAGGACCAATTTGAAATTCCATCAATAAATCAGCAGAATTACTTTCGATAGAAACTCTGCGATCTCCTTCACGTAACAAAACCAATTCTAATGTTGCTCCTGGTTGCTCTGATGGGATATTTGGTTTATTTTGACCTTTAGTGGTAATTCTAGTTGGATTTATTACAAATATATTTACCAAATAGGTTTTAACAGATTCCGCCATAGTAAGACCATCTGTATTGCCATTGTTAGAGGAACCCACCAAAGTAATTGTCGATGAAGGATTTTTTTGCATTCGATCTCCAAGGATGTTCAGTACATTATAATAAACAGTCATTTGACGTTTAGAACGATCTGATAAATTTTTTGGAGCAAATGTTTCTAATTGATCTTCTTTAAAGTCTTTTACTTGATTTTTTGTCAATAAGACATAACGATTTGGAATCTCAGTTGATCCTTCATTAAAGAAAACATAGTTTCTAAGCGGGAAAATTTCAGTCATTTTTCTTTCTCCGGGAACGTTGCTTGGAGAATTTACTGAGAACTGCACTTCACGGTCTTTAGCCAAATCCGTTGCTTCTTGAATGTTTTTTCCTTGTCCCAATTTAAGGGCAACTCCAGCTCTGATGGTAGTTATGTTCCAAGTCTCTGTAGCACGAGGATTTTGACCAAAATAAGGTTGGAAAGAAACAAAAGGAGACAATACAAATTGTGTTTTATTACTATCTGAAGAAAGTGGAATATCATATCCTGCACCAACTTGCATTGACAGAATAGTTTTCTCTATCTCGCTAAATTCACCTGTTACTGCAGGAGTTGGAGCTTGATCAGGGAAAGCTGGATTAATGCCTAATTGATAGGTAAATGATTTGTCCATATTGAAAGCCAATCGTGGACCTCCATAAAGATAAAAATTAGATTTAAAAGGAGCAAAACGTACGCTTGGTTCCACGGTGATGTAACTTAAGTCAGTAGATAAATCAGCAGGACAGTCGCATGCTGTTTTTACTTGGTCAAAGGAACCTTTACGGCTATCGTATCCTGCTTGTAACATTACACCCCATCTTGAATCAGCTGGACGATATTCTAAAAGTGGCGCAATAAAAAGACTAGTTCCATTTCCTTCATGAAAAGTAGCCGGAGGCGTAAAACCAGCATTCAACTGATTAGTAGAACCTTCGTAAAAATTAAAATTGGCTCCACCAGCAACACCGAAGTACCACGAAGGTTTAGCATATCTAACTGCTTGAACTTCTTGTGCCTGAACAGTCGTTTGGGCACTTAACCATGTCAATGAGACTACTAAAAGACTTTTTAACGGTAAATTATTAGGTGACCAAGCTTGGCATAGTCTTTTTTTGAAATTATTTATATTGTCCATGTTATTTGTTTTGTTTGATTCATTTTAAATATCCCGTCTTAACGAGTTGAAATTGTTTAGTTGAAACCAATTGTATCTAATTCTTAATTAGCAGGTACATTGATAGTGGTATTAACCATAGTAACTGATGCTACTAGTGAGATTGCTCTACCATTTAATACAGTTTGAACAGCATTTCCTGGTGTTGAGAATGTAACACCTGCTGAAGCAATTATAGTTCCAGTCATAACACCGCCACCAGCTCCATTAATTACAGCCGAACTACCTACATACCAAAATACATTTTTAGCTTGAGCTCCATTAACTAAATTAACATTTTTAGCACCTGTTGGTCCAGCAATTCCTACTGTTAAACCAGCTGCTGTTTGAAAAATCCAAACGGCGTTAGGATCACCTTTGGCATCTAAAGTTAGATCTCCTAATGAAATTTTAAAAGTTGCACCTGCTGATTTATAAATTCCAGGAGGTAACACTAAATTTCCTAATTCACCCGCGCCTGGATCTGTTCCTCCCGGTTTTTGTGCTGGGGAAATACTAATATATGCTGCATTTGCATCAGCTAATCCCTGAGTTGCTATTGCTTCAGAAGTTGCTGAACCAGGAGTTGGTGGTGCAGTATGTATTCTACCATTTACTAGCCCTTTATTTAAAGGTGTTTCTGTGTAAACGTCCCCAGTAGTTCCATCATGAAATCCAGTTACTAATGTAGAAGCAGCAGTTGTTCCGATATTTCCATTAATTACTGTATTCAAACCTTGATTTGTTATTCCGGCATTTCCTCCAAAAACTCCAAAAAATAAACCAGTTGCAGCAGTTGGAACAGTTGTAATAACTGCAGGACTCACTGTAGTAAAATTCCATACATAGTTATTTGCTAATGCAATACCAGCGGTATTTCTTGCGCCAGTTGTGATAGTAGCTGTGTAGATAGTTCCTGGAGTAAGCGGAATACTTGGAGTAAAAGAGGCAGTTGTACCAGAGTAGGCAACGATACCCGGAATAACCACAGTACCTTGTCTTACTATAAAAGTAGTTGCATTAAGAGTTAAGGGATCCATTGCTATACTAAAATCAGCAGTGATAATTTTATTTAGATTAACTCCTATGGCATTGTTTATAGGATCTGTTGTCGTTACTGTAGGTGCAATTCCAGTTTTAAATGTCCATACATAATCTTCTTGTAAAGCATTACCCATCACATCTTTACTGGCAGTTGAAACTCTACCTGTGTAAGTAGTGTTAGGAGATAAAGCAATCGTAGGTGTAAATGACGCAGTGGTACCACTATATGTTATGCTACCTGCTACTTGTCCAGTTCCTGTAATAGTAAAAGAGGATTGATTGATAGTTGCGGCATCCATCTCCTCATTGAAGGTAACTGTAATTATAGGATTGAATGAAACTCCTGTCGCTCCATTTATAGGACTTGTAGCTTGTACAACTGGACAAACACCTATGGTTTCTTGAAAATCATCTGTTGCACAGCTGGAAATTGATGCAATAAACAATATTGCAAACATTAATAGTAAATTTTTAGTTTTCATTATTATTGATTTAGGGGATTAAGTATTTTGTACAGCAAAGATTGTTTTGTTATTGGCTGTTTGTGTTACACAATTAAAAAAGGAAGTTGTGAAATTCACTTATTTGAAAAAGGTTTTCTAATTTTTATGTTGTTAATCAGTTAGTTGTTGTTTAAAATGTATCGTTCTATTTAGTATTTTTTTTCAGAAACTTAAGGATTCCTAAAAAATTTAATCTAAAATGTATTATGATTTAAATCGTTTTTTAAGTCAAAGACACCCATTAAATAGTACAGAAACATAAAATAGGGTTTAACTTTAATGAAAAAGTTAAACCCTATTATTATAAATTGTTACCCTTTTAGGGAATCATGTCTTGTTTGATTATAATTTAGGAAGCGGTTTTATTTAAATACAATTTTCCTTTTTCTCCCAAATTAAAAATGAATTGAGTAAGTTCTTTGGTAAAAGTATCAAGACTCAAAGCAGATTGTTTGATGTAATCTAAAGATTCCTTTAGATCATCTGGTGAATTTATGGATTGATGATGGAGCAAGTAGGACAAACCTAAAATATTAGCAATGGGCTGTCTCACTTTGTGGGAAGTCATAAACATCATTTCCTCTAGTCCTTTGATGTATTCTATTTGGTATTCTTCGGCTTTTTTAAGCTCTAGATTAGCAGCAATCAATTCAGCAGCTCGGTTTTCTTTTTCTTGATTTTGAAAAGCAAGTTCTTCATTGGCAATAATCAATTCAGCAGCTCGGTTTTCTTTTTCTTTATTCTGAAAAAGAAGTTCTTTATTGGCAATAATCAATTCAGCAGCTCGTTTTTCTTTTTCTTGATTTTGAAACGCAAGTTCTTTATTGGCAATTATTAATTCAGCAGCACGATTTTCTTTTTCTTGATTTTGAAACACAAGCTCTTTATTGGCAATTATCAATTCAGCAGCACGTTTTTCCTTTTCTTGATTTTGAAACACAAGCTCTTTATTGGCAATTATCAATTCAGCAGCACGTTTTTCCTTTTCTAAGTTTTGAAAAGCAAGTTCTTTATTTACTAATATTAGCGCTTCTTTTCTGAATCTTTTTTTCATGCCCTTTTCAAATTAATTTTCAAAAAATATAATCTTTAATAAAATAAATTCCCAGGTTAGAACTATTATTTTGAACTTATTTAATAAAGAACAAATAAGTGTTTATAGAAAATTTATCGAATTATCGATGATTATAGCATTCGAATAAATCAATTCAAAACTAAAATGTAAGAGTTATGATTTTGAAGTATCTGAATGTTTTGTAACAACATTAGTAATTACAAATTGTAGTAATGTACCTAATATTCTTTTGATTGGATTATGGGTCGATCCCAGCAAAACTTTTTTAGTTAAATAACCGGTTGATATACCAATAACATTACTGAGTATATTTCCTTTAAAATCAGATGAGGTAGCCATTTGGCCAAAAGCATTTTTGATGATATTCAAAGGTTTCAAACTTTCGTATGTATGATAATACTGGTTTTTAAGATGTACAAACTCGTTAGCTTGTTTTATTTTAAGCAATTGTATCGTTTCCTTAAGAGTGTCTGTCTCGTTAATGGTTTTCATATTAACTGTTTTTAAGCATTTTGACAATGATAAAATTACTGATTGGCATTTTAAGCCATTGATCTTTATTAATGTATAACACTATTGAAATCAGAAAATAAGCACTGGATACTATAAAAAAACCATAATATACTTTACCTAATAATTCGCCTATCCATAAGGAAAGACCAATGTTTACAAGAAATGCAAACATTACAAAAACAATAGAAACGGTTAATCGAGAAAGAAGCGAGGACATAACATCAGCAGTTTTATCTACTGCATTTAACTTCACCAATTCTACTGTTGTTCTAGTATAATCCTCTGCTTTCTCAAAAAGCATTTCTATTGTTGTTGCTGTGTTTTCCATGGGATAATTTGTAAGCGTAATTACTTGTGAAATTTTAAAACCGAAGTGTCTTTTTAGATACTTGTGTTTTTAATTTCGTTTTTTACATCATAAAATTTTGATTTTCCTTCAGAAAGTAATGTTTCACCTTCATGCTTTGCATCATCAAATTTTGACTTTCCTTGAGCGATTAAATTTTCGCCTTCACTCCAAATTTTCTCATACTTTTTATTGATTGTTCCTAATAAAGTATCTAATTTATCTTTTAATTCATCAGCATAATCGTTGCTCTTGTCCATAATTTTTTTTCTTGTTTTGTCCCCTTTTTCAGGTGCAAACAATACTCCTAATAATGCTCCAACGGCTACGCCTCCTAAAACTCCTAATATTATTTTATCTGCTTTCATAATTATTTATTTTATTGTTTTATTGTTTTATTATTTGATTTAGATACCCCTACCTTGTATAAGTCTAAATAGTATTGCAATAACTGCAATAACAAGAAGTACGTGTATAATTGATCCTACGCTGAATGCAAAGAATCCAATAGCCCAAAAAATGACTAAAATAACTGCGATTGTGTAAAGAAGATTGCTCATGATTTCTAGTTTTTAATGATTTATATTTCTAATCGATTTATTTTTGTAGGTCAATTAATAAGTAGATGTATTAGATTTTTCGGCCTTGTATAATTCTTAATATAACTGCAATAACTGCGATAACAAGAAGGATATGGATAATTGATCCTACGCTGTATGCAAAGAAACCAATTGCCCAAAAAAGGACTAAAATTACTGCGATAGTATAAAGTAAATTGCTCATGATTTTTAATTTTTAACGATTATTTTTTGATTAAATTTAGTAAAGTTACATATAAAAAATATATGTATTGTTTTGTTTTACAGTGTTTTATGGTAAAATTAGTTTTGCTTTTTTAAAACTAATTAAAAAGTAAAAGCAGCGTAGAAACTCAGGACGCTATTTTTAGCATCTGGAGAGCTAAAGCTAGTTGATGAGTCTTCTTTTCCAATTTTAGTCAATCCATAATTGTAACGTACTCCAAAACTAACTGGTTCTAAATCAATCCCGACACCACCGGCAAGACCTGCATCAAACTTGTTGAAATCATCCGTGTCAATATTATCTTCAAAATTATAACTACCACTATCTGATTTATTAGTCGTTTTAGCACTTACCATATAAGCTGCATAAGGACCTACATGAATATTAAAATTCTTGGTCACATTAACTACCAATAAAAGAGGTACTTCAATATAATCTAATTTAAATTGAGCAGTTCCACTCACTAAAGCATTGTTGTAAATGAGTTCAGCTCCCTTTCCTGTATAAGAAATTTCAGGTTGCAAAGCGATATTATTCGAAATAGGCAATTTGGCAAAAAAACCAACATTAAAACCTGTTAACACATTGTTGTCATCAACGTCTTCAGTATATAAATTAGAGAAATTTACACCTCCTTTTACTCCAAATTTTGAAGTATTGTCTTGTGCATTAGCATTTGTTAAGGTCATGAATGTTATCACAAATGAGGCAAAAATTAGCTTTTTTGAATTTTTCATTTTATTTGTTTTATTGAATTATTATACTACAAATATCAGCATCTTACGCTCTTACTTTGTTACAATACTTTTGGTTAAGTTTACATTATTCACACCTTAAACGATTTATTGTCAAATATTTTCAGGTTGTTTTTTTTAATCAAAAAATAATTAGACAAAAAAAAGACGAGTTGTATAACTCGTCTTTTTAATTTACTATTTGTTGTCTATTGTGAGGTTTTTCATTGCCTGGCCAAGTTCATCCATATCGCGATTGTATTCCTGTTTGAAAGATTCCCAATCACTGCTGGTATCATTTTTATAGGTTTCAATCTTAACTTTTATATCATTATTTTTTTGTTCTAAAATTTCAATTTTTTCAGCGTATTCGTCTTCGATTGATTTTCCGGTTTTTTTCATACTGGCTTTCATCTCCGCTATTCTCATTTCATTTTCAGCAATTGTAGCATTAGTACTTGCTTTGAATGCATTCCATTCATCTTCTGTTGCTACTTTTCTTGCATCTGACAATTCTTCTTTTGCATCATCAAGATTTTCTCTTGCGTCTTCTACATTTTCTTGAGCAGTTTCTTCTTTTTTAGAAGTATTTTGGCAACCGGTTAAAAAGGTTCCAGCTATGAAAGTTGTTATTGCAAGGGTAAAAAGTGTCTTTTTCATTTTGTATAGTTTACTATTAAATTTTTTGATGGGATTAGAAAACTTCCGTTTAACCATTTTATAATTCAAACTAGTAGCATTTAATGTTGCTAGTTTGAATTATGCAACGGTTTCTAAAGTGGGCAATGTAGTAATAGGGGCAAATAAGGTTTTTTTGAAAAAAAAATATTAGATAGACTGTATAATTTTAAGAATTTCTTCTTTGGTTTTCCCCAATTTAATTTGGAGTTTTTTTAACATTTCTTCTTTTTTACCTTCTGTAAAGAGTAAATCATTCTCGGTCAAAGCAGCAAATCTTTGTTTTAATTTTCCTTTTTGTTCCTCCCAATTTCCTGTAAGTTCTATAGAATTCATTTCTTTGTGTGTATTGTCTGCGAAATAGTTTTCACTCTACAAAGTTGATGTATTTAGTGACTTAATTAGTTATATAACTTTATGAATAGTTTGTTTTATTCACTGATTTTATAAAAAAAGGAAACAATAAATTATTTTTTATGGAATAATTAATTAGCTTTTTGATATTGCTGTCAGCAAACCATTTTATTAATTTCAATCGGGGATATGATTTGGAACGTATTTTTTCACTATGTCTTCCAATGATTTGTAATAATCCGTTAGTGTTTTAATATTTATTTCAGGCTTTGTAATGTCCGGAATAGTTACAGGCATCTCTGATAAATATTTTGATAATTCAGGATAGTCATTCCGTATTTTCATTGTAATTTCAAGAATAGCGTCATTAAGTTCTTTTTCTGTTTTCATGATGATTTCAATTTTAAGGTTATTTTGAGAGTCACTTTTTATTTGAATTTAAAAAATAAAAATCATTAAAAACATCCTTTACTGGTATGATGTTTTTAATGATTTTAGAGGCATTGAGTTGTTTGTAAATACCATTTTTAATTAAAAAAGGGCATTTTGTACAACTATTTTTATAAGATAATAAAAGATCCTATGTCAGTTGTAAGACCAGCTGTAACTACTATTTCCGTTTTTGTTACAGGCAATAACGGTAGAGCAGGAGTGATAGTAATGGTATACGTTCCTGGAGGAAGTCCCATTACTAAGAAATCACCGTTTTCATTTACATTACTCGTATAACTTACAGCTGTTGATGAAGTTGCTTCAACTACAGCCATTGTTCCTATTGGTGTGATTTTACCTTTTATAGAACCGCTAATTGCTTTTTCTATTGTTCTGATAACCGGTTTCAATTGGTATCCGCCATTTCCTAATTTAACCACTGATTTATTGGCATCAAAATCCAAAAGAACGGTATACAATATTCCTTCTTGAAGTGTATGGTTAACTTGAAGCTTCAATCCGCTTTGTTCTGCGCTTGGCGTGCTCAAAGGATAACTTACACCATCAAGAACTACTGTATTAGCAGCACCTAAAATAAGTCTTATTTGTTTCACTGAAGAAATTTCAAGTGAATCTGTTGCGATTAATGTATCGACACCATTAGAAAATTCTAGTAAGTTATAAATACCTTTTTCTACATTAAGTGCTACAGTTTTGCCATCTTCACCTATAACTTCCACGCCTTGTATGTCTACATTTACTTCTTCATAAGGACCAGGAGCATCAGTCAGTCTCACGGCATACGGATAACTAGCATTAGTATCATCATTGTTGCAGGAATAAATTAATAATCCAAGCATGATGAAAGACAGAATAAATTTCATTTTTTTCATTTTCATTTTAATTTAGGGGTTCAAAATATTTGTAGTATTGTAAAGATACTTTGCATCTGTAGATCAAATGTTATACAACTTTACTATAAAGTTGTAGAATTCTCACTCGTAAGGATTAAATAATAAGTATTTTCTTAATTTGATGTATTTTCGAGAAATATATTAAGCTATTGCTATTTAAAGACTATTTTATAGTATCAAATTTTGCCCCAATATTTAATTCCTTTTTCATTTCTATTTCTTCCTGATCTTCGAGTTCTTCCAGTTTTTTATCTTCTGCTTTTTTCTTTTTATTGAAATAGCCTCTCAACAGAAAATTATGTTTTGCAGCTTCTATAACTTCATTGAGTCCTTCGGTTCCTGTTTTTACATTTGTTAAGGTAGAATCAATCATTCGACCCATTTTCTCATCACTCACTAATTTTGACAGCGCACCTTTTCCGTCATTCATTTTGATAGTGAATTTTTTAAATTCATTTGAACTGTTTTCAAGATTAGAAACCATGTTTTTTATACTGTTTCCAAATTCCTCATCGGAGACTAATTTAGATAAAGCGCCATTTCCGTTATTCATGCTGTAACTGAACTGGGCAAGTTGAGCCGTAATAACGCCGGCATTATCTACACTCTTTTTTACGCTGACCATTAAATCATCCATTTCTATAGCTTGCTTTGAAGCTATATTATCGTTGTTTTCTACAATTACATTAGAGTTTTTGCCGGAGGATATAGTGAGCACTTTATCGCCCATTAAACCGTCAGAACTAATGCTCGCAATAGCATCTTTCTTGATGTATTTACGAACTTCTTCTTTTATGATTAATTTAATTACTACAGATGTATCCGTAAGAAATTCAATTTCTTCCACCGTACCGATATTGATACCGGAAAAACGAACATTATTGCCTACTTCAAGTCCGTTCACCGAATTAAATTTCGAATTCAATTCAAATGTAGAGCCAAATAAATTTTTCTGTTTTCCAACAAAATATATTGTTGTAACAAAAAGTACTAACCCTATAATTACAAACATTCCTAATTTCCATTGGTATCCAGATTCTTTATTCATTTTATATTTTTTTATTGGTTATATGAAAAAAGAACGAACCCATTCGTCATCACTTTTTTCTAATTCTTCGTAAGTTCCTTCGGTATGTATTACACCATCTTTTAGAATCACTAGCCGATCAGCAGTGTGTTTTGCACAAGCCATATCATGAGTAATAATAATCGAAGATGTTTTATGCTTTTTTTGAATTTCTAATAATAATTCGCTGATTTCTCTGGATGTTATTGTGTCTAATCCAGTGGTAGGTTCATCATATAATATGATTTCGGGTTTTAGAATAAGGGTTCTTGCAAGACCAATTCTTTTTCGCATTCCTCCTGATAATTCCGAAGGCATTTTATCAATTGCCTCAGCCAGGCCAACGCTCTCCAAAACGTCTTTTATTTGATTTTCTAATTCTTCGGCAGATAAATCTTTGGCGTGTCGTTTCAATGTAAATCCTAGATTTTCTCGAACACTCATGGAATCATACAGCGCTGCATTTTGAAAAAGAAAACCTATTCGAACTCTGATTTTATTAAGCTCAGCGGTATCTATTTTTGTGATATCGGTACCAAATACATTTATTTCACCTTCGTCCGCAACCACTAAACCAACTAAACATTTTATGGTTATTGATTTCCCGGAACCTGATTTTCCTAAGACTACTAAATTTTCACCTTTATTTACAGAGAAAGTAACTCCTTTTAAAACCTCATTTTTGCCAAAGGATTTATAAAGTTCTTTTATTTCTATAACTGGACTATTCGTTTTAGGAACTGGAGCAGGAGCTATTGTTATTGTTTCTTGTATCATTTTAGAAAAATAAATCAGTTAATTGTACGGCAAGCATATCAATAATAAATATTGTTAGCGAAGCAGTAACTACAGCAGAATTTGCCGCTTTCCCAACACTTTCAGTTCCATTAGCCGCATTAAATCCTTTATAACAGCCAATCATTCCAATAAAGAAACCAAAGAAAAAAGTTTTCATAGTCGCCGGAAAAATATCTAAAAATGTAATGGATTCTAAAACTTGTGAGATGTAACGGTATAAACTAACATCACTATGAATATTTATTCCCACATATCCTCCGATAATCCCAATACCATCTGCATAAATCACTAAAAGCGGAATCATAAGTGTAGTGGCTAAAATCCTTGTAACGACTAAATATTTATACGGATTTATTGCTGAAACTTCCATCGCATCTATTTGTTCCGTCACTTTCATGGACCCTAACTCAGCACCAATACCGGACGAAACTTTACCAGCACAAATCAAAGCAGTAATTACGGGTGCTATTTCCCGTATTAAAGAAAGAGCAACCATACTAGGTAACCACGATTCTGCGCCAAACTTAGCTAATGTAGGTCTTGATTGCAGTGTAAGCACTAAGCCCATTATAAATCCTGTGATGGTTACTAATGGCAAAGATTTATACCCAATAACGTAACATTGTTTCATGAACTCCTTGATTTCATAGGGAGGTTTGATGACTTCTTTGAAAAAACGCGCTCCAAATAATGTAATGTTGCCTACATCATTGAAAGTTTCTTTCAAGTACGTTATTACGCTTTCTTTTCTGGCTGTTATTATACTATTCATTGGTCATTGTGTTTTTATAAATGCAAATTAAGTATTGACTTAAAGTGAATCAGAAGAAATGGTTTGCTTTAAGACAACATTAAATCTCCTAACTTTTTCACCTTATCATGATGCGCAGTTAATAAAAGTTGTTGTGATTTAAGGATAATAAGAAGCTCAACGGTAAGATGATCAAAATTATCGATCAAGGTTTCTTTATAACTTTTTATAGCTACAAATTCTTTATATTCAAGAGTGTTTAAAATATCTTCTCTGTCTTTATCGACAAGTTTTGCCTTGAAATTCATCCAAAGCTTCACAAAAAAGTTATTTTTTTTAATCACATCCACAGGAATTCCGCCCATTTTTTGAACTTCTTCTGCCAGTTCTGATTTAAAAATTTCACTTGTTTTTTGGAATTCAGAAAACAAATTTTTCAAATCACTTTCTTCTGTTACTATTGTTGCAGTTTCATAAACCTGAATTCTATCATTATTGATTTCAATAAGATTATTTAATACCACAATTGATTTCTCTTTATTCATCTTATTCTATTTTAACAGTGATTAAACTAGATTATACTGTACTACATTTATTTAAGATTGTCTGCTTTGCAAAGGTCATTATCAATGCCAAAAAATGTGTTATATAACTATTATTTAAAGTTGCATTATTCACACATTCAATAAATTGAAATTTTAGCATCAGAATTAAGCTTCTTTTTTAGTACCTGCAACTATCAAGACAACACCGCCTACAGCAAGTATAATTCCTATAATTGGAGACCATTTTACGGGATGATTAACTTCTTTGTTAATTTGAATTGGACCTATGTCAACTACTTTTTCAGTTGTTACATAATTAAAACTAGTATACAACAACATAATTATTCCTAAAATAATCATAACGATTCCTATAGTTCTTGTTTTCATTTTTAAAAGTTTTTAAGTTGATATATAATGGTATAAAGGTTGAATTATGCTCTTGAAAAGTATTCTTTAACAAAATTATGTTGCTGATTTACGTCCATTTTATCAGTGTCTTTAATCTCGAATTTAATTTTTAAAAAACGGGTGTCTTCACTCAAAAGATCAAAGAGTTCTATTTTTGCATCAGTTGGTCCAAAGAGAATTACGCGTTTGTAATTTTTTATGGCTTCGCCAATTTTTTTATAGTACTCAAAAAGTTGTTTTCTCTCTTTACTAAAATTTGAATTTTCGGATTTTGCTAAACTTGCAATTCTTTCCTGATTGCTAAGTTCTGATTCAATAGTTTCTATTTCAAAATGCTTAGAAGTAAATTCCATTAAATGGGCCATGGAATGATCCATCCAAATGCCTAATTTCTTTGTTGTTTTCATAATTGTTTTTTTAGCGTTATGTGATGTAACTGTTGTTATAATTAATGAATTACAATTATTTAAAGTTCAGTTTTTTAATCTAAAAAAACATTATATTACTTTAGGTAAAGATTATATAATTTACATATTTTAAGTAGGGTTTTTAATCCTATTAATTTGAATGAAAATTGAAATAATTCCTGCTTAGAAAAGCAATAATTATTATACCAAAAAGGGCTATTGTAAAAACAATAGCCCTTAACCAAACCTAAAAAAACCAACCTAACCTTACTATTTTTATAAATCTACTGTTGTGGTAGATTTATCTTCTTCTATTTTTTTAGGAGTTATTTTACCAACTCTGCAATGACTTTTTGAAGCTGAATAAACTTCGTTTTCTGAATTTTCCATGTTTTTATATTTTTATTATTCTAAATATCTTCTTAGTGTCCAAGCCATTGTTTCGTGTGCTTCCATCAAACCTGTAAGGAAATCAGCAGTTCCGGTATCTTTATTTTCTTCAGCACTTGTATCAACGTCTTTTCGAAGATGAACAATAACTGTTTCATGATCTTCCAGTAATTCTTTAACCATTTCTTTTTGAGATGGATAGTGATTAGGCGATTCTTTGATGATGCTTAAATCTGAAAACTCTTTCATCGTTCCAATAGTTTTTCCTCCTAATTTGCTGATGCGTTCAGCAATTTCATCTATTGAAGCTTCCAGTTGTGTATATTGACCTTCAAATAATTTGTGAAATTCCATAAAACTTTCGCCAGAAACATTCCAATGAAATTTTCTTAATTTAATATACAGTGTCATCTCATTCGCTAAAATTGACGATAGGATAGAAATGCTATTTTTTAAATGCTCTTGTGTAATTCCAATTTGTGGTTTCATATTTTCTATATTTAATATTTAATTGCCGCTACTTTTTTTAAAACTTTGTACACGTTTTTTTTAAAATCATTCAAACGGTGTGCAACAATTAATAAAGTATCATGATAGTACAAAGGTCATTTGATTTCGCTCTAAAAGTATTATAAGATTGTAAAAATAAGTTACATGATTCACACCTTATGAGAGTGTAAAAGCTATGTAATCAGTGTTTTTTGATTTAGTATTGAAGTTTTAATCAATTGATTAATCTATGTTTAAGCAATAGAAACTTCTTTAGCCAGGTAAATTTCCTGAACAGCTTGTATCAGTTTTACACCTTCGCCAAAGGGGCGCTGGAAAGCTTTTCGACCCATAATCATTCCGCTACCACCAGCTCGTTTGTTTATGACGGCAGTTTTTATGGCTTCGGCTAAATCAGTTTCACCTTTAGATTCTCCTCCGGAATTAATCATGCTGATTCGACCGGAAAAATAGTTCATTACTTGATAGCGGCATAAATCTATAGGATGATCTGAGGCTAATTTTGTATACATCTCTGGATTAGTTTTGGCAAATTGTATTGTCGTAAAACCACCGTTATTAGTAGGTAGCTTTTGTTTAATAATATCTGCTTGGATAGAAACTCCCAAGTAATTGGCTTGACCGGTAATATCAGCAGCGGTATTATAATCGATACCGTTTTTAATAAATCCATCATTTCTTGCGTAACACCAAAGAATAGTTGCCATACCTAAATTATGCGCTTCTTCAAAAGCTTTTGCCACTTCTATAATTTGCCTGTCTGATTCGGCTGAGCCAAAGTAAACAGTTGCACCCACAGCTACAGCTCCCATATTCCAGGCATCTCGAACACTCCCAAACATGATTTGATCGTACTTGTTGGGATAGGTTAGGAGTTCATTGTGATTGATTTTTACAACAAACGGAATTTTATGCGCATATTTTCTAGATAACATTGCCAGTCCTCCCATTGTGGAAGCCACCGCATTACAGCCTGCTTCAATCGCAAGTTTCACGATGTTTTCGGGGTCAAAATAAATAGGATTTGGATAAAAAGAACTTCCCGCAGTATGTTCAATTCCTTGGTCTACGGGTAAAATAGAAATATAACCAGTATCCGAAAGTCGGCCATGATGGTACAATTGTGTCAAACTTCTAATCGTTTGTGCGTTTCGATTGCTTTGTAAAAAAACGGTATCTATATGCGAAGGATTGGGTAAATGAATTTGATCTTTCGAAATTGTTTTACAGACATGATTCAGTAAAAAGTCTTTTTCATTGCCTAATAAAGCTAATAATTGCGCTATATTTTTCATCTTGAAACAGTCTAAATTTACAATAGTTCACCCGTTTTAAAACACTGATGTAAAGATAGTTATATTTGGTAATTTGTGTCTGGTAAATACCTACAAATTAACGTAATAGGTATAAAATGAGTTTATTATAATTTAAAATCAATTTTAGTTGTGCGACTTATATTGTATACTAAAATTGTTCTCAAAAATTAAGTCAGATTCTAAAGCCGTTTTTAATTATTCTTTGGGTGTAATTGCCCCATACATTGCATCATATTTTAGCATAATATCGATTTCTCCAATTGAACAAAAAAAATCTTCTAAGCGTTTTATATGATCTAGTGTGAATTGTAAATGTACTTTGAGCGCATCTACTAATTCATCAGTTGTTGCACTCTTTATCATTACAGGAATGGATAGCATTAATGCTTTTTCACTAAAGTAGATTTCTTTTAATTCCTCAATAAAAACATTGCGGCAATTTTCCTTATTTTCAGGTATAGTATTTTCTGAATTTCCTTTACCTTCTTGCAACTTTACTTTTTTGATAGTTTTGGTGGCTGTACTTTTCATCTGTTTCTATTTAATTGTTTAAACTTGTTTAGTAAAGTTCTGTATTTTAAGATAAAATCAATTACATAATTTTTAGAATGAGTTGTAACATTCACATATGCATTAGTAGAAAAAAGGAGGATTTAATTAACAAAATGAGGTATTTTGCATCGTATAAATAACTTCTCTCGACTAATTTAAAAAAGCGGAGAGAAGTTATTGATATTGTAAATTGTAACGATTTTAGTCTAAATTCATTTTCGGAATTTTTAATGCACCATCAGGAAAATAAAGATTGAAAGCTAATCTAAATTATTTTGTTTCCCAATAGAAAAGGGATAAGCATCAAAAATAGCGGCAAAGAAAGAATTATATTTTTATGATTCGTCTTTTGTTGTACGAACCAAACTGATTCCAGAAACGAAGAAAATAATACCCAGTACGCCGTAAATGATTAATGATTTAACATCTGTCATGTCGCCAGATGTTCCAGCAAATACTATTGCAGTATAAATAAGACCACCTATTCCAAGTGCGGTAAGTAATGCTCCAAAGATTCTTTTAAGATTCATAATTTTATTTTTTAAAGATTGATATTGTAATTTATTTTTATGTTTAACTTTCAAAGTCTACTTGATAAAAATAGAAATGCTTTGAGGTTTTATTAATTCAAGTATTTGTACTTGAATTAATTACAAAGCAAATGTATTTCTGTTTGACTCTAAAAGTGTTACATAATTGTCAATAAAAGTTATATCATTCACACTTTAAAAAATACTACATTCTATCCATGTACCAATTTAATTGCTTTTCCATTTTTTGATATTTAAAAACAGAAGTAATTATTTTTTGTAAGCGAACAAAAGCAGTTTCGCTTTTCACCACATAGTCCACAGCTTTATGATGCATACAGTTTATGGCAACTTCAATTTTATCTTGGGAGGACAACATTATTACTGGAATTTCTGGATTGAATGCTTTTATTTTATCTAATGTTTCAATTCCGTTCATTGCATTTGCAACTATACCATCAAGTTGATAATCTAAAATTACTACGTCTGGATTGTTATTTATATTAGCGATGCACAGCTCTCCAGTAGAATAAGTTTCCACTGTAAAATCAGCATTTTCTAAAAATTCAATTTCTAAAGATTTTAAGAATAAAGCGTCATCATCTACTAGGAATATCTTTATTTTAGTATCATTTTTCATTATATGGTATTTTTGATTATATTAAGTTCTTCTTGTAATTCTTGGCATGCTTGTAAACAAATTTCTTCAAGTTGCAGGACTAAGTCATCTATTCCTTCCATTTTTTCGTGCGCAATTGCAAATTCCTGAATTTTTTTTGCCATATTTTCAAAGTTAGGATTCATGCCCATTATGGCAAAAGACGGAATCATTTTATGCGCTGCAGCACCCAATAATTGCCAGTTTTTATCTTCTAAACTTTGTTTAATGGTATTAATTAACGGTGGAGTTTGTGTTAAATACAATGAAATCATTTCCATCATTAACGCTGGATTTGATTTTGTTCGCTGATTTAAATAAATCAAATCAATACATTTAATTTTTTCCTCCTTAACGCTATTTTCTTCTATATTCTCATTAAGCTTAGCACTAAGTTTTTCAAGTTTTGGTTTTTTTAATATTCCAACAATCTTACTGTACAACAGCCTTTCATTAACTGGTTTTGCCAGATAATCATTCATTCCTACTGCTTTACATTTAGCTAAATCGACCGTTGTAACGTCAGCAGTTAAAGCGATTATAGGAATTTTAGAATTCATTGTTTTACGAATGTATTCTGTAGCTTCAAATCCATTCATTTCTGGCATTTGTAAGTCCATTAGAATGATATCGTATTCGTTTTCTTTTAATTTCTCGATGGCTATTTTACCATTTTCAGCAATGTCTCTGGAAAATCCAAAGTCATCCAATAATGTTTTCATTAATAGTTGATTAAGAGGAATATCCTCAACAACTAATACTTTTATGTTTTTTATTTCAGTATCTAATTCTAGCAGTTCATTTTCTAATTCAGCATCTGCATTTGTTTTTTGAAAACTTAATGTAAAGCTAAACGTAGATCCTTCATGAACAGTACTTTTTACACGAATACTTCCTCCTTGAGGTTCCACTAATTGTTTCACTATGGCAAGACCTAATCCGGTTCCTCCATACAATCTTGAAGTGCCACTGGATGCTTGTTGAAAATTTTCAAATATTTTTCCAATTTTTTCTTGGGAAATGCCTATTCCTGTATCAGTTATTGCAAACTCAATAATTACTTTATCCTCTTCTTCATGCAATAAATGAACGCTTACCGTAATCTTTCCATTAGAGGTGAATTTTACGGCATTACTTACCAAGTTTAAAATAATTTGGTGTAAACGAACAGGGTCTCCTACAAGAACATTAGGAATTTTACTGTCATATTCTGTAATTAATTTTAAATTTTTTTCTTGAATTTTTGTTTCAAACAAATGAAGCATTGCTAAAATGGAGGATTTCATTTTGAATGGTGTTTTCTCAAATGTCATCTTACCGGCATCAACTTTTGCTAAATCAAGAATATCATTAATAAGTACGATTAAAGCATCGCCACTCATTTTAATTGCATTTAAATATTCTTTTTGTTTAGGCGTCAATTCTGTTTTTAAAACCACTTTAGTAAATCCAATGATTGCATTCATCGGAGTACGAATTTCATGGCTCATATTAGACAAAAATTGCTGCTTTGCTTTTACTGCATTTTCTGCTATAATGGTAGCACTTTCGGCATTTATTTTGGCTTCTTGTGCAATTTCGGTGGCTAATTCAGCAAAAACCCGTGCTTCTACCAGCTCCGTAGCAATTTTTTTTTGTTCCGTTACATCTCTGGCAACAATTACAACTCCAAGTACATCTCCTTTATCATCTTTATAAACGGAACCATTGAATAATACATCCGTCAGCTTGCCTTCTTTATGGCGAAGTGTAAGCGGAGAATCAGCTACAGAACCTTTCTCGAATACTTCTTGATATACTTCTCGAGCTTTTTGTTGGTCAGTAAAATAATCGAAAAAATCAGAATCTGTAAGCTCGTCTCGCGTCATACCCGTAATGTTTACCAATGCCTCATTCATATCCGTAATTTTACCTTTGGTATTTATAGTGACCAATGGATCCCGACTAGCTTCAATCAAACTGAGAGAATATTGCGAAGCTAATTTTGCTGCGTAACTAAGTTCTTCCAGTTTTTTATTGGCAATTTGTTGTTTTGCTTTTTCTTGGTTTTGAAATAGAAGTTCTTCATTGGCAATCACTAATTCAGCCGCTCGTTTTTCTTTTTCATCATTTTGAAAAGCAAGCTCTTTATTGGCTACAACTAATTCGGCTTCACGTTTGTCTTTTTCATCATTTTGAAATAGAAGCTCTTTATTGGCAATGATTAATTCATTAGCTCTTTTTTCTTTCTCATCATTTTGGAAAGCAAGCTCTTTGTTGGCAATTGCAAGTTCAGCCGCTCGTTTCTCTTTCTCATCATTTTGAAATAGAAGTTCTTTATTAGCAATAATTAATTCATTAGCTCTTTTTTCTTTCTCATCATTTTGAAAAGCAAGCTCTTTATTGGCAATTACCAGTTCAGCTGCCCTTTTTTCTTTTTCATCGTTTTGAAAAGCAAGCTCTTTATTGGCAATTGCAAGTTCAGCCGCTCGTTTCTCTTTCTCATCATTTTGAAATAGAAGCTCTTTATTAGCAATGATTAATTCATTAGCTCTTTTTTCTTTCTCATCATTTTGAAAAGCAAGCTCTTTATTGGCAATTACCAGTTCAGCTGCTCGCTTTTCTTTTTCATCGTTTTGAAAAGCAAGCTCTTTATTGGCAACCCGTAAATCTAAAGCCCATTTTTGCTCAGCAATATCGCGGGCAACAATTACGACTCCTAATACACTTCCCAGATCATCTTTATAAACAGAACCATTGAATAATACATCTGTCAATTTACCATCTTTATGCTTCAGTGTAAGCGGAGAATCTGAAACAGAACCTTTTTCATAGACTTCCTGATACACTTCACGTGCTTTTTGCTTTTCGGTGAAATAATTGAAAAAATCAGAATTAATTAAACGATCGCGATTCAGCCCCGTAATATTTACTGTAGCTTCATTTACATCCGTAATTTTCCCTTCTGGATTTATTGTAATTAACGGGTCCAAACTTGCTTCAATAAGACTTCTGGCGTATTGTGATTCTTGAGTTTTTATAGTTTCTATATTTATTTATAAAATTGACTTGATTTTTTTCTATTTTAAGTTACCAATTTCTTCAATTGGGTTGCGTCTTTTATCTTTCAATTGTTTAAAATGGGAAGGTGAGAGGCCGGTAACTTTTTTAAATTGGCTGGATAAATGTGCCACACTGCTGTAGTTCATTTTCCAGGCTATTTCAGTGATGTTTAATTCACCATAAATAATCAGTTCTTTTATTCGTTCAGTTTTGTGTGAAATTATAAATTGCTCGATTGTAGTTCCTTGCACTTCCGAAAATAAGTTAGATAGGTATGTATAATCGTGATTTAATTGTTGGCTCAGATAATCAGAAAAATTAATTTTTATATTTTCTGTTGAATGGTGAACCATCTGGATAATCACGTTTTTTATCTTTTCGATTAGCATAGATTTTTTATCATCCATTAATTCAAGTCCGGAGTCCAAAAGTGCTGTTTTTAAAAGTTGCCTCTGGTCCATAGAGATATTTTCCATTATTTCAACTTCACCTAAATCTACAACCATGAAGTGTAGTCCAAGTTTTTTTAATTCTTCTTTTACCGCCATCTTACAGCGATTACTTACCATGTATTTTATGTATAGTTTCAAAGATATTTCGTTTACAGTTTAGAAAAATTATTTTTTTTCAGGTTAAAGTTACATTATATATTTTAATGAATAATTTTTTAGAAAGATATCCATCGATTATTCTCTTAAATTGTAGTTTTAAATAATTAAAATATGGCATATTTTGTTTTGGATGACATAATTATGCTTTACTTTCATAAAAACTTAATTAATTTTCGTATCCACTTTTTATAGTTGTTGAAATCATTTTGAATTGCACATTTGCATTAAAGGAATGTGTGGAGTGAGCTGGAATTATTATTCCTTCTCCTAATTTAAGAAGGTGCTTTATTTCATTGATGAAAATTTCCGCTGTTCCGTCAATTATTTGAACATAATTATCAAAAGGTGACGTTCTTTCAGATAATTCTTCGCCAGCATCAAATGATAAAGCAGTAATGTTTCCAGTAGTTTTTTTAATTATGGTTCTGCTTAAAACAGCATTTGGTATATACTGTATAATTTCAACTATGATGTGTGATTGGGATTTTGTTAACTCACGGTTATCTATAGGTTTATTTTTATATTGCATATTGACTATTTAATTGCTCTACGATAAGTTGAGATTTTGTGAAGGTAGTCGCTTTAAACCCAATTTACGCTATATAATCGTGTAAAAGAGTTAGTTTTGGTCGAAAAAAGCCAATTATAGGACAGCTAATTTGTTTACATTATCAAAGATGTTGATAAACAATATTTTTTTATAATTAACTCATTGCATATAAGTTATAAAAGTATCTCTATTCTAAATTTAGATTAAAGAGGCTTTCTGGGGCATAAAAGGGTTTATACTCAGGATTATTTTATTAAAAAATTAATTCATCGAAAAAGGAGTTACCCAATCCAATGATTTAATTGAGGAAACTTTATTTTCTTGATTCATTGAAACACGAAGTTCTTTATTGGCTACTTTCTTTGAATACAATGCTTTGTAGCGAAAAATTGTTGTTCCGTCAAAATTGTTTTTGTAAATCTCAACTAATTGAAGATCAATAAAAGTTCCATAATACTGGCGGAATCTGGTACAGGTTTTTGTCAATCTTTCCTCTGTCGTATTCTTGATGACAGATTCTGTTGCTTCACTTTGGTTGAAAGGTTTGAATTTAGAAGTATTACAAGTCATTAAAACTCTTTTTCCTAATTCATAGGCTTTGATTTTTTGGCTTTCATTAACTTCGGATAAACCAAGTTTTTCAATTTTAGCTTTCTCCGGTTCAGCAGTTGTAACAACTTTTTTTGATTTACATCCAATGAGCAGAAGAATACTGAAGACAATAATTATTTTTTTCATATTTATACAATTTTTAATAAGATATTCGGGTCTGGACAGTTCTTCAAATAATGCTTCAAGTCATTCTCACTGCAAACTCCAGGATAGTCACCAAATGTTTGTGAAATTTCTTCTATGATCTGAAAATGTAAATGAGGTGCATAATCTCCATTCACGGAAGCATCTCCTAAAGTCGCTATTTGTTGTCCTTTTTCGAAAATATCACCAATTTCAATATCGCTGATACTTTCTAACGAAAGATGGCCGTATAAAGTATAAAAACGCTGATTTTCTATTTTATGCTCTAAGATAATCGTTGGACCATAATCTCCTACACCAGTATTGTAATTAAAACTATGAATAAATCCATCAAGTGCTGCTAATACTGGAGTTTCGGCTTTAATCCATAAATCTAAACCGATATGGATATTTCGTTCCTCAGTTTTAGAATCGTTGAAAATATCACTGCGTTTGTATAGATTTCTAATTTCATTATAACCACCAAAAGCAACTTTTGCATTGTTTTCGTCTAAATAGTTTTCGATATATTTTTCAAAATTACTTGCAGTTTCAATAGTCTGTTTTGTAAAGCTTTCATTTTGTATCGATAAATCCAATGGGATGTATTGGTCGTAATTTATTGATTTGTCTATCACTTTTACATTTTGGATGTCTTTTAAGATAGTTTCCAGTGCGGTCATAATTTGTATTAATTTTTATAATTCTTAAATTTAAAATAAAAAATGGCAACATAAAAATTTAGGTAGTAATATAACTTTTAATTGTGAAAAATGTTTCTAAAAAAATGCCAATATGAAATTTCATATTGGCATTCTAATACTTTGTCGACATAATAATCGGATATTACTTTTTGATCTCCACTTTTGCTTCACCACCGGAAAGTTCCACGCTGGTTTTAGTTTTTCCATCTTTTGTAGTCACACTTACACCATCGGTAGCTACTTTTATTGACGTGCTATCTTTCGCTTCAGTAGTGACAGTTGTAGTTGTCTCACTTGAAGTTTCAGTTTGTGTTGCTGGAACTGTAGTTTCTTCTTTTTTCTTGCAGGAAACAATCGCAAGTAGTGATAGGATTCCTAAGAACAATGATGCTTTTTTCATATTTTATGTTTTATGGTTATTAGCCAATTAATTGATATACAATTTACTGTTTTAAATCTTTAAAAGAGAAAATTGGTTTATTATTTTTAAAAAAAAATCCCAATCGTAAAGATTGGAATTTTAATTTATAATATTAGTTCTTAATACAAATTTGGATATTTCGAAGGATTAACTTCGTTCATCATTGCATAGACTTTTTCAAAAATATCTTCTGCAGAAGGTTTTGAGAAATAGTCTCCGTCTGTTCCATAAGCAGGTCTGTGTGCTTTTGCAGTTAAGGTTTGCGGTTTACTGTCTAAATAGTTATAGGCGTCTTGTTGCTCAATTATTTGTTGTAAAATATAAGCTGAAGCTCCGCCTGGAACATCTTCGTCAATAACTAGTAAGCGATTTGTTTTAGCAATACTTTTTACCACATCTTGGTTGATGTCAAATGGTAGTAAAGACTGTAAATCGATAATCTCACAATCAATGCCTACTTCAAGAAGCTCATTTGCTGCTTGTTGCACTAAACGCAATGTTGAACCGTATGAAACTAACGTAATATCAGCACCTTCTTTCAACGTTTCCACAACACCAATTGGAGTTTTGAATTCGCCATAGTTCAACGGCATTTTTTCTTTCAATCGGTAACCATTCAAGCATTCGATTACTAATGCGGGTTCATCACATTCTAACAAACTGTTATAAAATCCTGCTGCTTGAGTCATGTTTCTTGGAACTAACACATGAATTCCTCGTATGGCATTTATGATCATCCCCATAGGAGAACCGGAATGCCAGATTCCTTCTAAACGATGACCACGAGTTCGGATAATTAATGGCGCTTTTTGTTTTCCAACAGTACGGTATCTCAGTGTTGCTAAATCATCACTCATGATTTGTATTGCGTACAATAAATAATCTAAATATTGAATTTCAGCAATTGGGCGTAAGCCTCTTAATGCCATTCCAATTCCTTGACCTAATATGGTAGCTTCACGAATTCCCACATCGGCAACACGTAATTCTCCATATTTTTCCTGCATTCCTTCTAAACCTTGATTTACGTCACCAATATTTCCGGCATCTTCACCAAAAATTAATGTTTCAGGATATTTTGTAAAAATAGCATCAAAGTTATCACGTAAAATCATGCGACCATCCGTATCTTCTTTGGCATTTTCTGGATATACCGGAAGCACTTTTTCTACAGAAAAGACATTTAAATCTGTTTCTGAAAATAAGTTACTGCTAAATTTTTCCTGTGTAGTTTTAGTATAAGAACTGATCCATTGTGACAATTCTTCTTTACCGTTTTCATTTAGGATTAAGCGTAAAACTTTACGTGCTGTAACTAGAATTTCCTTTTTCAACGGTGATTTAATACTATTTAAATCAGATGTGAATTGTAAAATTCTATCTTTATTTTTACTGGTTTCAGCTATTTTTTCTAATAATCCCACCAGTTGTTTTTGCTCTTCAATAATAGGTTCAATAAATGCATTCCAAGCTGCTTTTTTACCTTCTAAAACATTTTTTTTGGCTTGAGCATCAATAGCATCAATTTCTTCTGGTGACGCAATATTGATGGCAATCATCCATAATTTCATTTGGCGGATACAATCAAAATCTCTTTCCCATGCCAAACGATTTGCATCTTTATATCTTTCATGAGAACCTGAACTAGAATGTCCTTGTGGTTGTGTCAATTCATTTACGTGAATTAAAACAGGAATGTGGTTTTCACGGGCAATATCAGCAGCTTTTTCATAAGTAGCAATTAAGTCAGCATAATCCCAACCTTTTACTTTCAGTATTTCATAGCCATTACTGCCATTTTCTCTTTGGTATCCTTTTAAAATCTCTGAGATATTTTCTTTGGTAGTTTGGTGTTTTGCATGTACAGAAATTCCATACTCATCGTCCCAAACGCTCATAACCATAGGCACTTGTAATACACCTGCAGCATTTATGGTTTCAAAAAATAAACCTTCAGATGTACTTGCATTTCCTATTGTTCCCCATGCAATCTCATTTCCTTCATTAGAAAAATTAGCCGCATTTGGTATTCCTGAAACTTGTCTGTATATTTTTGAAGCTTGAGCAAGTCCTAATAATCGTGGCATTTGTCCAGCCGTTGGAGAAATATCAGCACTTGAGTTTTTTTGTTTTGTTAAGTTTTTCCAAGTTCCGTCTTCGTTTAAACTATGAGTGGCAAAGTGACCGCCCATTTGTCTTCCTGCTGACATTGGCTCTTGTTCAACATCTGTATGACCATATAAACCTGCAAAAAATTGTTGCACGGTTAATTCTCCAATAGCCATCATAAAAGTTTGATCACGATAATACCCGGAACGGAAGTCACCATTTTTAAAGGCTTTCGCCATGGCTAATTGTGGTACTTCTTTTCCATCACCAAAAATGCCAAATTTAGCCTTTCCAGTCAATACTTCTTTACGTCCTAAAAGACTGCATTCTCTACTGATTATAGCTAATTTATAGTCATTCAGTACCTCGATTTTGAAATCTTCAAATGTCAATGTAGTATTGGTTTTTTCTTTTATCATAATTGAAAAGTATAACTTTGTGGGGCAAATTTACTTAAAAACTAGCTATTTTCATAATTCATTAAAAAAAATATAATTTAATTATTGCAATTTATTCTAATAAAAAGAACTTTATTTTTTTGTTATATGTAATTTTAAATTCGTTTTAATGAGAATAGTTTAATGAATAATGAAAATTATATTGGATTAGAACCATTTTCGATTAAAAAGATTGATTAATGTTTTAGGCGAAAAAGTAACTATAAATCGTACTTTCTCGTTATAATTATTTTGCGCTATTTCCCATCCATTATTCGAATATACAGGAAAATACAGCTCAAAGTAATCTGTTACAAGGTTGAGACGAATTCCGCTGTCGTATAAAAACTTTGTATTTTGGTTATTATTTTTAATAAAACCTAAATCTCCATAAATTTCTATCCAGTTCCATACGCTCACACTTGCGTTTAAGCTGGTAATCCATCTATTAGCATAAGGGGTATCCATTTTTGATTTAAAACCACCTTCTGCCATTATGAATTGTTGACTGTAAAAACCTGTGCTTTCTGAACGTCCAAAATAATTATAATCAAACAAATAATCGGTAGGCCTGTCTGATGCGAAACTAAAAAAATCAGATTCGGTTTTGTTGTATAAAAAACTTCCCGCATAGAATCGCAAATTAATTTGACGATTGTTTTCAAAAAGCTTTCGATATTCTATTTCTCCGTTTACTTTTCCAAATTCTCCTGAAATCTGAATATCAGAACTAAAATTGAAATGATTCGTTACTTCGGTTTTTGTATTTACATAGCGTGCATCAAAAATGGAATAATTAGATGGAGCATTGTTCATGGTAAAAGCGCTTTCTTCCCTGTTTACAATAACTTGTCGCAAAAGAATCAGTTGTTTTCTGTTGTCTCTAAAATTAGGTTCGCGAATTCGCAATTGAACCGTAGGATTTAGTCTAAAGTAAGAAGCATCTTGCGTATAATGAAAGTAAGAGCCGCTAACAGAATATTTTACATTATAAAGTGTGCTGTTTCTATAATTTTGATTGACTACAAATGAAGCTGATCCAGATAAATTATTGGATTTAGTAGAGTAGGATGGATTGATGTCAAATGTGAATGGCTTGTCTAAAATAGTTTTATTATGCAATCGTATTCCAGGAGTTATTCCGTCGTATAAATTATAATATATAGACGGAACATATAAAACTTGATTGTAATATGGATCTTCTAAATCTTTTAAAAACACAAACTTAACCGGACGATTATTCGGAAAAAAACCATCTAGTTTTTTCCAGTTATTTCTTAAATTATATTCAGGAACTTCATTCTTTAAATTTAAAATAATTTTATCTGCACCATTTCTCGGAAACGTGAAAGTACTGTCGCATTCTTCAATATCCAGCCATTGTTTAAAAACTATTGTGCCTTTTTTTGTACCATAAACTGGGATGGGAATAGGAGTTTCTGTCTTGTTTATTAATGAAAAAGTGATGCTGTCTTTGGTTTTTTTAACACTGGAAAATTTATAGTCAATAATAGCTCTGGAATTAATAATGGTATTAAAAAACCAATTAATATCTTTATCGGTATTTGATTTTAATATAGTTTCAAAATCAGCTCTGGAAACTTGTTTGATCTGATTTTGATTGTAAAATTGTTTGATACTAGTTGGTACAGCATCATTTTGTAAATAATCATCTAAAAATCTAATGCTTAATCCGGAACGATATTTACTGGCAATTTGTTCATTGAATTTTATCAACGTGTTTTTTGGATCCCCTAGTGCTTGATCCAGATTTTTTCGAGCCATCAGCATATAGAAATAACTATATTGATTATTAAAACCAATATTGGCAATATTATAACTCTTCAATAGTCGGATGTTAGAGACACTTCCCATCATTTTAGTATTTGGGTGATTTTCATCCATATACTTCATCATGGCATAGACTTGTAAACCATCATATATCCAGTTGTCTTTTCGGGGATCTAATTGTAAACTTGTTTTTAAATATTCATTCAGATAGGTTTTCAGAAATTTAATTTCAAAAAGAAATTCATCCGAAAAGGGACTTATAAAAGACGGAAGCTGATTCAAGCCATAAAAAGGATTTCTCTCGTAATCCGTTTGAGAAACAATAATCTTCTCATGTGGATATTTTCCAATTAAATCGTTTGTAAAATTCACAATTCGATCGATTATAATCGCTTTTTGAATATTATCTAATTTGTTGTTTCTTAAATCGGTCAGTACTTCAACAGCACTGTTTTTATAACTTTCAAAATGAGATTTTGGCTCAATGATAAGACTGAAATTGGTTCTGTTATTTCCCGATAATTTGTAATTTATAAAAGTTTCATTAATTGATATACTGCTTTTTAAATCAGAAATAGCTTCGAAATTTTTAGGTATTTTTAAATCAATATCAAAACTTGAATTAGCATTGGCAATATCATCTAAATTGGTATTGCTGTAGCGTATAAAATCATGATTTTCATAACGGGCTGGGGTAAGAAACCAGTTTTTAAGGTGTATAATTCCGTTATTTTTGTATCCGTATTTTGTGAATTTATCGCTTGGAATTTTAGTTAGATAAATCAGCTGTAAAACAATTTTTTGATTCGGAAGTAAATGTTGTCCTAATTTAATTTCAATCAAATCAGGATTTCTATCTGGTCTTTCCCATGACAAAACCAATTTATTTGCGTCTAAAATGATTACACTTTTCGTGCTTCCGCGTTCTTCTTCTTTCGCTAAGTGAAAATCTCTGTAAAACTCATCAGAAAAACGTTTGGCTAAAGGAGTATTTTTAGTAGAAAAAGCATTACTCCAATCGTTCAGTACAATCGAGGTTAACGTATCGTTTGACTGATTAAAAAAAGTAATTTGTTGTTGAATATTCAACGTTTTATTCTCCGTATTTAACTCAGCCGTTATATCAGATTGATGTTGTGCATATTGTTTTACTGAAAGTAATAAAACAAGAGCATAAAACGTAATTTTAAAGAATGAGTTCAAATTCAAGTATTAATTTATTAAAAAAATAAATATACTTTTTTTTAGAATAAAACACTATAAAAACAGTCTAATTAACATAAAAAAAAGCTGTTGATTAGACAGCTTTTTTGTTAAAAATTAGGGGTTAAATCATATTTTTTATAGAACTTATCCAGCACATCAACCACTTCATCTTCAGTATCCACAATTTTGAATAAATTCAAATCTTCAGCGCTTACGGTATGTTCTTTTTCTACTAAAACTGTTTTAATCCAATCGATTAATCCGGACCAAAAACTGGTTCCTACAAGGATAATAGGGAATCTAGCTATTTTTTTTGTTTGAATCAAAGTAATCGCTTCAAACAGCTCATCCATGGTTCCAAAACCTCCTGGCATTACCACAAATCCTTGGGAATATTTAACAAACATTACTTTTCGAACGAAGAAATAATCAAAATTCAAGTTTTTATCGCTGTCAATATACGGGTTGAAATGTTGTTCAAAAGGCAATTCAATATTCAATCCCACCGATGTTCCTCCACCCAGATGTGCGCCTTTATTTCCCGCTTCCATAATTCCCGGCCCACCACCGGTAATCACACCGTAGCCGGCTTTACTTATTTTGTAGGCAATTTTTTCTGCCAATAAATAATTAGGATCTTCGGGTTTCGTTCTGGCAGATCCAAAAATACTCACACACGGACCAATGCGTCCCATACTTTCATAACCGTTTACAAACTCGGCCATAATTTTAAAAATCGCCCAACTATCATTGGTTCTAATCTCGTTCCAAGTTTTTCTTTTTAATCGGTCTTGGATTACTTTATCCTCATCATTATCAAAATCTTCTAATCTCATATTCTCTATTTTATAATCTTATTTTTTTTGGAGCTAATTCCTGCTATCCTTTTCAATCTTTATTGTTTTAAAAAAAACAATAAAGGATTTTCATTACTATCAGGGCTAAGTAAATTTAATACGTTTGTTCTTCAATTGATTTAGTTATTTTGGATATAACTTTACCTGTATGTTCGGTAGTTTTTGATTCTATAAGCATTATTAAACATTCGTCAGTTGACGAAACTCTATGGTTAATACCTTTTTTACCACAAATAAATCTCCTTTTTTCATAGATAATTTTGGCTCGTTTTCAATTTCCATTAAAAGTTCGCCTTCTACAATATAAAATAATTCATCTTCATTTTCGTGATTATGCCATGGTAGATCTTGGCCCTTAATTTTTGCTACTTTGATAAATTGATCATTAACTTCGCCAATTATTTTAGGTGAAAAGTAGTTTTCGACACTACTGAACGCTTTTTTTAAATTCATAACTTACCGAAATTATTTTTTATTTTTATAGATACTAAAGTAACTCTTTTTTCAAAAACTGCGCCGTATAGCTCTTCTTAATTTTTATAATTTCTTCTGGAGTTCCTTTGGCAATAAGTTGTCCGCCGCCTTTTCCCCCTTCAGGTCCAATGTCTATAATGTAGTCGGCCAGTTTAATCACATCCATATTATGCTCGATAATCAATATCGTATTTCCTTTATCAACCAGTTTATTAATGACTTCCATCAACACTCTGATATCTTCAAAATGCAATCCTGTTGTAGGTTCGTCCAAAATGTAAAACGTATTTCCAGTATCTTTTTTAGATAATTCTCCTGCAAGTTTAATACGTTGTGCTTCACCACCAGAAAGCGTCGTGCTTTGTTGGCCAAGTGTAATATAGCCCAAACCAACATCCTGAATGGTTTTTACTTTTCTGTAAATTTTCGGAATCATTTCAAAAAACGGAACCGCTTCATCTACCGTCATATTCAATACATCCGAAATTGATTTTCCTTTGTATCGAATCTCCAGTGTTTCTCTGTTAAAACGCTTTCCTTGACAGGTTTCACATTCTACATAGACGTCTGGTAAAAAATTCATTTCAATCGTTCGCACACCAGAACCTTCACAGGTTTCGCAACGTCCGCCTTTTACATTAAAACTAAATCGTCCCGCTTTATATCCCCGAATCATACTTTCGGAAGTCATCGTAAACAGATTTCTGATTTCGGTAAAAACTTCGGTATATGTAGCCGGATTTGAACGTGGTGTTCTCCCAATCGGACTCTGGTCAATATCAATAACTTTATCGATATGTTCCAATCCTTCTATTTTTTTATACGGTTGCGGTTTCTTGACACCGTTGAAATAATACGCGTTCAAAATAGGGTAGAGCGTTTCATTAATCAACGTCGATTTTCCACTTCCCGAAACTCCAGTCACGCAAATCATTTTGCCCAAAGGTAATTCTATCGAAACATTTTTCAAGTTGTTTCCTGTTGCACCAGTCAGTTTTAAAAACTTTCCATTTCCCTCACGGCGCTTTGTAGGAACCTCGATTTTCATTTCGCCGTTCATATACATCGCTGTAATAGTATGATGTTTCAGAATTTCCGCAGGCGTTCCTTTGCTTATAATTTCACCTCCATATTTTCCTGCTTTTGGTCCAATATCAATCACATAATCCGCACGTTCAATCATGTCTTTATCGTGTTCCACCACAATTACAGAGTTTCCAATATCGCGTAATTGTTCGAGAGAATGAATTAATTTATCATTATCTCTTTGGTGCAAACCAATACTTGGCTCATCCAAAATATATAAAACACCAACCAACTGCGAACCAATTTGGGTAGCCAAACGGATTCGTTGTGCTTCACCTCCCGAAAGTGATTTGGAACTTCGGCTTAAAGCCAAATAATCCAAACCTACATTCATCAAAAAGTTCAATCGATCCTTAATCTCTTTGATTACTTCAGTAGCAATAATCTTTTGTTTATCAGATAAATGATTTTCTAAATCAAGAAACCAAGCAGTTAAATCCGAAATGTCCATATCACATAATTCAGTAATATTTTTTTCATTGATTTTAAAGAATAGCGCTTCTTTTTTCAAACGGGAACCTTCACAAACCGGACATTTTATTTCGTCCATGAATTCCTTTGCCCAACGTTTTATAGTTGTTGAACCGCTTTCGTCATGTTGGCTTTTTATGAAATGCGAAATCCCTTCAAAATCAATTTTGTATTCTCTGGCAACGCCTAAATCTTTGGAGTTGATGGTGAATTTTTCTTTTCCACCATTCAAAATCATTTCCATTGCTTCTGCTGGAATGGTTTCCACAGCATCCGTCAATTTGAAACCATATTTTTCTCCGATAATTTCCAATTGCTTAAAAATCCAAGAGGATTTGTATTCGCCCAAAGGAGCAAAACCACCCGCTTTTATCGATAATTTCGGGTTTGGAATTATCTTTTTGGTGTTGATTTCGTTTACCGTCCCTAAACCGTTGCAATGATCACAAGCTCCTTTTGGAGAGTTGAAAGAGAATAAATTCGGTTCGGGATTCTGGTATGAAATTCCGGTTGAAGGACACATCAAATTCCGACTAAAAAAACGCACTTCATTAGAATCTTGGTCTAAAACCATCAATACATTCTCTCCGTGATGCATGGCTGTATTGATACTTTCAGTCAAACGTTTTTCGTTATCTGGCGTATCTTCAATCACCATTCGATCCACAACAATTTCGATATCGTGTGTTTTATAACGGTCTAATTTCATCCCTAAAGTAATATCCAGCACATCGCCGTTTACGCGAACTTTAAGGAAACCTTGCTTGGCAATTTGTTGAAAAAGCTCAGCATAATGTCCTTTTCGAGCACGTATAACTGGCGCTAAAATATTAATGCGTTTTCCTTTAAAATCATGAATAATCAAATCCTTGATTTGCTCATCAGAATAGGAAACCATTTTTTCGCCTGTATTGTAACTGTATGCATCAGCACCACGAGCGTATAACAAACGCAGGAAATCATAAATCTCAGTAATCGTTCCCACTGTGGAGCGTGGGCTTTTACTTGTTGTTTTTTGTTCGATAGCAATTACAGGGGAAAGTCCGTCAATTTTATCGACATCGGGACGCTCCAAACCGCCCAGAAATTGACGCGCATAAGCAGAAAAGGTTTCTACATAACGGCGTTGCCCTTCGGCATAAATGGTGTCAAAAGCTAAGGAGGATTTCCCAGAACCTGAAAGACCGGTAATTACAACCAGTTTTTCACGAGGAATGGAAATATCTATGTTTTTTAAGTTATGAACGCGAGCGCCTTGAACTTCAATGGTATTGTCTTTGTCTAGCATAATTTTCGCAAAAAAGCAAAGTTACCATTTTGATTTATTCTTTCAATAGAACACTTTAGAAGATTGTGTTAAAAGAAGTATTAAAATTATTCTATCGTCATTGATTTTAGTTTTGTTCTATAGGCTTCCAGCGCCACAGATTTAGAAATAAAACCATAATATTTTCCCTCTTTAAGAACGGGTAAGAAGGCTTTTTTCGATTTTTCGAACTTATTCATGACCATTTCCATGCTGTCATCAGGAGAAATGATTTCTGAAGGTTCTATCATTATTTCTCTAACTAAAGTATATTTTACTCGGTACGTATTGAATATTATTTCTCGAATATCATTAAAATGAACAATACCCAATAAGTTTTTTTCAGTATCTACCACTGCAAAAATCACTTGATTGGAATGCGAAATTAAATCTACCAGTCTTTCTAAATTTTCATCAGGAGAAACCGTTAAATAATCCGTTTGAATTATGGAAGTCGTCTCTAAAGTTGAAAGGATATTGGTATCTTTATTGCTGGTAAAAGCATGCCCTTTTTTGGCTAAATTCTTAACATCCATAGAATGTTTTTCAAATCGTTTTGAAATCGCAAAACTAATGGAAGCCACAATCATCAAAGGAATCATTAAGTTATATCCTCCTGTAATTTCAGCAATTAAGAATATCGCAGTCAAGGGAGCATGAAACAAACCACTTAAAATTCCGGCCATTCCAACCAAAGTAAAATTACTGACAGGTAATTTAGTAAGTCCTGTTAGATTTAAAAATTTAGAGAAAAAGAAACCAACATAAGATCCCAAAAATAGGGAAGGAGCAAAATTTCCTCCATTTCCTCCACTTCCCAGAGTAATTCCAGTTGCAAATACTTTCAACATCATGGTCAAACCTACAAACACCAATAAAGCCCAACTATTGTCTCGGAAACCGCTAAACAATGTGTTTTCCAATAATTTCCCGGGATCATTGTCAGATAATGTTTTAATGCTTTCGTAACCTTCACCAAAAAGCGTCGGAAAAATAAAAATAAGAATAGCTAAAATCGAAGAACCAAACAACGCTTTTTTATAAGGTGATAATTTAAGTCTTGCGAAAAAATGTTCTACTTTCTGAAAATTACGGGAATAATAAACCGAAATAAATCCGGTAAACAAACCTAAAAGAACATAGAAAATAATGTTATGATAATCAAAACTTTGTTGTTGTTTGAACGAAAGCAAAATCTCTTCATCTAATGCAATTACTGAAACTAAAGCACCTGTTGCAGCAGCAATCATAATTGGCGTAAATGCTGCAATACTAACATCAACCAACAGCACTTCGATAGCAAATAAAACTCCGGCAATTGGTGCATTAAAGGCAGCGGCAATTCCAGCGGCTACACCACAACCAATAAGTAGCGTTCGGTCTTTGTAGCTTAATTTATATTTTTGGGCATAATTCGAACCAAAAGCAGCACCAGTAATTACAATCGGGCTTTCTAAACCTGCAGAACCTCCTAACCCAACTGTCAAGGAACTTGTGACGATTTGAGCATACATTTGTTTTTTTGGAATAATACTCGCTTTTTTGGCTACAGCATATAAAATTTGCGAAGTTCCTTTTTGGATAGTTCCTCCCAAAACTCTTTTTACAACAAAAACAGTAAGCAAAATACCAATTATAGGCAAAATACTATTGATGAAACCCAATTTTAAAATTCCACTAACATAAGTAGCAAAATAAAATACCCAGTGCGCAAAAGTTTTTAAAACGATTACAGCAAAAGCGGCAGAAATACCAACCAAAATCGCTGATAAAAATATAAACTGTTTTGGCGTCAACATAGATTGCGCAAAAGCTATTATGGTTTCTAATTTCGAAATATATTTTTTGAACATGATAATTTTTAAAAGGGGTGCAAAACTACTATTATTTTAATTTCAACAAATATTTTTTAATGCTTCTTTTGTACTTAATGGTTTTAAATTATTGTTTAGAACAAAATTTTTCACTGTTTCGGGATTTGTTTTTGCATATTCCCGTAACGCCCAGCCAATTGCTTTTTGAATAAAAAATTCTTTTGAATGTGCTTGTTTAAGACATTCTGAAAATAAAAAATCAGCATTTGTTTTTTGTTTGTAACCCAATTGAAATAAAATAGCACTTCGATTCAACCAGATATTCTCAGACTCTGAAAATAGTTCTATTACATTTTTAGTTTCTAATGGAAATTCCAATAAATATTCGCCCAAAATGTATTTCGAAATAGTATCCACACTATCCCACCAAGAATTGTTGACTAAAATTTTTTCAATCAGTAGAATATCATCTTTTATATAATTCCCTTTGAGTTCTTTTATCAAAATTTCAATCGCACAATAATGAAATTCCCGTTCTGGTTTTGAATATAAATCTAGTACTATTACTCTTGCGTTTGCTGAAACCTCGTTTTTGTTTTCTTTCCAAATTTCCTTAAAAATACGTCTTCGTTCTTCCGTTTTTATTCCAAAAAAAGGAAAGTTATTCTTCATGTATTTTGCCATCGCAAAGGCATTTTCAGGATTTTTATTTGCTGTAAAATCGGTTTCTAAGGCAAGTATAAAGTTCATAAATTGCTAATTTTTTAAAATCCAACTGCTTTATCATCTCCTCTAAAATCAGCGCCACCTTCGAGTTTTTTATTTGGTAAAACCAAAATGGCATCCACTTTTCCTATTACGGGTGTTGTTTTTTCATTGATAAGATATCCTTTTGATTTCAAGGTTTCAAAGGTTTTTGTATCGAAAGTATTAGGTTCAAAAGTGATTAAATCCGGTAACCATTGGTGGTGAAAACGTGGTGCATTTACCGCTTCTTGCATACTCAAACGATATTCGTAAACATTTAATATGGTTTGCAATACCGATGTGATAATTGTAGAACCTCCAGGAGAACCCACAACCATAAATAATTTGCCGTTTTTCTCTACAATAGTCGGCGTCATGGAACTCAACATTCGTTTTTGTGGCGCAATACTGTTGGCTTCATTTCCCACTAATCCAAACATATTTGGTTCACCTGGTTTGGCACTGAAATCATCCATTTCATTGTTGAGGAAAAAGCCTAATTCATCACAGTAATATTTAGAACCATACCCGTCGTTTAATGTTGTAGTTGACGAAACCGCATTACCAAACTGATCCACAATTGAATAATGGGTAGTCTCCGTACTTTCATTATAATTTACTTTTCCTTCCTTTATATCCGATGATAAAGTGGCTTTTTCAAAACTAAAATTTGACATTCTTTGTTTCAAATAATCATCATCCATTAAGGCTTTCAAAGGGATTTTTACAAAATCAGGATCGCCCAGATAATAACTTCTGTCTGCGTAGGCTCTTCTTTCGGCTTCTACAATAACTTGAATGGCTTCTGTTGAATTATGTCCCATTTTAGCCAGGTCGAAAGGCGCTATCATTTTAAATATTTCTGCTAGACAAATTCCACCACTGCTGGGTGGAGGCATAGAAATAACCTTTAAATCTTTGTAATCAAATGTGAGTGGCGTTCTCCATTTGGCTTCGTATTTTGTCAAATCTTCCAATGTGATTATTGCTCCTTTTTCCTGAAGATATTTAACTAATATTTCAGCAGTTTTCCCTTTGTAAAATTCATCTCTGCCATTTTTTGAAATCCTTTTCAATGTAGCTGCCAGCGCAGGATATTTTATAACATCATTCTCTTTGAAAGCAGTTGCAAATAACGTTTTGTCGCCATTTATTTTTATGATTTTGGCTCGATAAGCTGCCAATCGGTCTTCTTGTTTTTTGGTAACAATAACCCCTCTTTCTGCCAATGCAATTATGGGTTTCAGAATTTCTTCGATAGGCAAGGAACCCAATTTTTCATGAACTGCAAAAACACCGGCAATCGTTCCGGGAACTCCAATAGCAAGAGGAGATTCGGTACTTTTTCCTTTTATAACATTTCCTTTTTCGTCAAGAAACATGTCTTTAGTGGCTGCTAATGGTGCTTTTTCGCGGTAATCTAATGAACCAACTTCACCGTTTGCTTTTCGATACACCATAAAACCACCACCGCCAAGATTTCCTGCAAACGGATAGGCTACAGCCAAAGCCAATTCGGTTGCCACCATAGCATCAAAAGCATTCCCGCCTTTTTTCATAATTTCAACTCCAATTTTTGAAGCTTCTTCACGTGCCGAAACGACCATTGCGTCATTGGCAACTAGTCCTGTAGGCTGAACCATACCATTTTGGGTTTTACAACCAATAGAAAGAATACTCAATAGAATAATAATTTTTTTCATTCGAATACTATAAATTTAAAAACCAACGGCTTTATTATCACCTCTTTTGTCTGCGCCACCTTCCAATTTTCCATTAGGTAAAATCAAAACAGCATCTACTTCGCCAATGATTTCTTTGTTTTTTTCATTGATTAAATATCCTTTTTTCTTCAAATTGGTTAATAATTCTTTATCGAAAGAATTCGGTTCAAAAGTAATCTCATCAGGCAACCATTGATGGTGAAAACGTGGGGCATTTACCGCTTCTTGCATACTCATATCAAATTCATACACATTCAATATCGTCTGTAAAACCGATGTAATAATGGTGGAACCTCCCGGCGTACCTACAACCATGAACAGTTTATTGTCTTTTTCAACAATCGTTGGTGTCATGGAACTCAACATTCTTTTTCCGGGAGCAATACTGTTCGCTTCGCTTCCAGTCAATCCGTATAAGTTTGGAACTCCTGGTTTAGCGCTGAAATCGTCCATTTGATTATTCAAAAAGAAACCCAATTCATCGCAATATATTTTAGAACCATAATTATCATTTAAAGTGGTTGTTGCCGAAACTGCATTTCCTTTTGAATCTACAATAGAATAATGCGTAGTTTGGTTGCTTTCATATCCTTTGATTGTTCCATGGGCAATATCCGAGGATTTTGAAGCTGTATCGAATGAAAAATCACTCATTCTTTTTTCTAAATAGGATGGACTTAGTAATTCTTTTATCGGAAGTTTTACAAAATCTGGATCACCCAAGAAATAATTTCTGTCAGCATAGGCTCTTCGTTCTGCTTCTGTAATTACTTGAATCGTTTTCACGCTGTTGTGTCCCATTTGTGAAAGGTTGAAAGGCTCTATCATTTTCATGATTTGATTCAAACAAATTCCGCCACTGCTTGGAGGTGACATCGAAGTGATTTTTAAATTTTTATACTGAAAAGTAATTGGAGTTCTCCATTTGGCATTATAACTGTTTAAATCTTCTAATGTAGTATTTCCGCCTTTTTTAGCAAGAAAAGCAACTAACTTTTGAGCTGTTTCTCCTTTGTAAAATTCATCTCGACCGTTTTGTGCAATTCGTTTTAATGTTGCTGCCAAAGCAGTATATTTTATCGTGTCATTCTCTTTATATGCTCTAGAAAACAAACTGTTCTTACCATTGCTTTTGATAAAGGAAGCTCTGTAATAAGCCAAGCTTTCGGCTTGAAATTTAGTAACAACAACACCTCTTTCGGCCAAGGCAATTACAGGTTTCAGAATTTCGCTTATGGGTAAAGAACCGTATTTTTTATGCACTTCAAATATTCCTGCAATGGTACCCGGAATTCCAGATGCTAAAGCGGTTTCTCTACTTTTACCTTCTATTACATTTCCTTTTTCATCCAAAAACATATCTTTAGACGCTGCTAAAGGTGCTTTTTCTCTGTAATCGATAGCTCCAGTTTCACCATTAGCTTTTCTAAAAACCATGAAACCGCCACCACCAATATTTCCTGCCTGTGGATGTGAAACCGCTAATGCCAGTTCCGTGGCAACCATTGCATCAAAAGCGTTTCCGCCTTTTTTCATGATTTCAACTCCAATTTGAGAAGCTTCTTCACGAGCAGAAACTACCATAGCTTTTGAAGTTACTAAACCTGTTGGTTCAACAGTTTTTTCATTCGATTTACAACCTAAAACGGCAAAGGCAAGCAGAAAAAGTATTTTTTTCATAAAGTGATTATTTTAGTATTCGAAAATTGGATTAATTCTTGAAAGAAATTGGTGAATTCCTCTTCAAATTCGAGATAAAATTCAGAAAGTTCATTAGTGGCAAATCGCATTTTAGATTCGTTTTTGGTACGTTGATCCATTTGCGTCAAAATCCGGTTAATTCCTTCAACGGTTTGATAACTCACCAGCCAGTTGTGTTCAATCATGTAAGGAATCATTCCCTTAGTTCTTTCCGAAAGATTAATATGGTTATCGTGCAGGGATTGATAAAACCGTGCTACAAAATCATCCAGTTTTTCATCAGAATATGTGTTCCAGTTTTTAGCCAAAAAATGATCGTAAAAAACATCAACTATTACACCTGCGTAATGATGGTATTTTTCATGAAGGCGTTTGGTACTTTGTCTAAAAATGGGATGAGCGTCGGTAAAAGTATCAATGGCGCGGTGCAGAATGATTCCTTTTTGAATTTCTAAAGGATAACTTTCAAAATGTTTTCCACGAATTCCATCGGCCATAAAATTGCCAATTTTGATTAAATCATTGTCACCGGAAAGATAGATGTGTGCTAGAAAATTCATTCGCCTAATTTAGGAATTTAAATGATGAATTTTGAATTTTAAATTACTTTTATAAACCGTCAATTATTATATTTGTGAGCAATTTAAAATTTATAATTCAAAAATTAAAATAATAATCAATGACTTTAATAAAATCAATATCAGGAATTCGTGGAACAATAGGAGGTAAAGTTGGGGATAACCTGACACCAGTTGATGCAGTTAAATTTGCTTCGGCGTATGGAACTTGGTTGAAAAAATATATTGGAAAAGAAAAAATTACTGTTGTTGTAGGTCGTGACGCACGTATTTCGGGACCAATGATTCACAATTTAGTAGTGAATACTTTGATTGGTTTAGGAATTGATGTGATTGATTTGGGGCTTTCGACAACGCCAACGGTTGAAGTGGCCGTTCCATTAGAAAAAGCCGAAGGCGGAATTATCCTTACTGCTTCGCACAATCCAAAACAATGGAATGCTTTGAAATTATTGAACGAAAAAGGAGAATTCCTGAATGGTGAAGAAGGACTTAAAATTCTTGAAATTGCAGAAGCGGAAGCTTTCGATTTCTCGGATGTGGATGATTTGGGAACCATTATGATTAATGATGCGTACATGGATATTCATATTGATGAAGTATTGAATTTACCTTTGGTTGATGTTGATGCAGTGAAAGCAGCTAAATTTAAAGTGGTTGTTGATGGTGTAAACTCTTCTGGAGGAATTATTATCCCAAGATTACTGGAATTAATGGGCGTTGAAGTAGTAGAATTATACTGTGAACCAAACGGACATTTTCCCCATAATCCAGAACCGTTGAAAGAGCATTTGACTGATATTTCAGAATTGGTAGTAAAAGAAAAAGCTGATTTAGGAATCGTAGTTGATCCTGATGTGGATCGTTTGGCTTTCATTTGCGAAGACGGTGAAATGTTTGGTGAAGAATACACTTTAGTGGCTTGCGCCGATTATGTATTGAGTAAAACACCGGGGAATACGGTTTCGAATATGTCTTCTTCCCGTGCATTGCGTGATGTGACTAATTTGCATAACGGAAGCTATGAAGCAAGTGCCGTGGGCGAGGTGAATGTAGTGGAATTAATGAAAAAAAATAATGCTGTAATAGGTGGTGAAGGAAACGGCGGAATCATTTATCCGGAACTGCATTATGGTCGTGATAGTTTGGTAGGAGTGGCGTTGTTTTTAACGCATTTGGCCAACAAAAAAATGACAGTTTCTGCTTTGCGTGCTTCGTATCCGGAATATTATATGAGCAAAAATAAAATCGAATTGACGCCACAAATTGATGTGGATGCGATTCTAGTTGCCATGACGGAGAAATACAAAAATGAAGATATAACAACCATTGACGGTGTGAAAATTGACTTTGCTGAAAATTGGGTTCATCTACGAAAATCGAATACAGAACCAATTATACGTATTTATACCGAAGCGGCTTCACAAGAAAAAGCAGATGCTTTGGCATTACGAATCATTGACGAAATAAAAGCAATTGCCGGAATATAATTTCGCATTCATATTATAAAAACAACCCTTTCAAATTCTATTTTGAAAGGGTTTTATTTTTTAGAATACAGTAAAATTGAAATTAAAAATTCACTCTAAAGCTTACATTTGGTGTTAAGCCCAGCGATTTATTATCTACTTGAATAGCATCATTCGAATCATTTGGATTGACTTTATAATAGCGATTGATATCATTATCTTGATTGGTAGCATTAATTACTCCGGCAGTAAACGAAGCTTTAATAGATTCCGATAGATTGAAATTATAATTTAAAGAAGCATCTAAACGCATGAAATTATCTAGGTTTTCACTGTTTGGTGAATCATAATTTACCATGGTATTATTCCCGTTTTGAACGGTTTCATTCCCATCAATTGGTTTTGTATACGGCTGACCATTTCTCCAAATACCACCAACCGCTATTTTTAGGTTTTTAAGAATATCGTAATAAAAACCGAGCGATACAGAATGTCTTATATCTACATTATTTGGAAAAGTAGAAGGCGTAAAAGTATCAAATTCATAGTCATTTGTACTAAACGTATAACTTACCCAAACGCTGTATTGACGAGCTGTTTTATTGGCTAAAAATTCAAAACCTTTTGCGGTGTAACTTCCATTCGCATTATTAAACTGAAAGCTGTTGTAGAAACCCTGATTGGAAGCTGTGATGCCGTCAACTATCTTATAAAATCCTGTAGCTTCAATATTTAGTTTATTTTTATTGAATTCGACACCAAAAGAACCTTGTTTACTCGTCGCAATCGGAATGTCTTTATCGTTTACTAAAACCCAACGTCTTTTTTCGACACCTAAAAAATCATCTTCAAAATCTACGATTTGCGTAGTGGATTGATTTTTGAATTCTCCTTCTAATTTTAAAGCAAATTGATCTGATAATTTTTGTCGAATGTTTATTCTTGGCTCGACCAAAAGCTTTTCGAATTTTTGAAAATAATTTAAGCGCATTCCAACTCTTAAATACGTATTGTTTTTATTGTATTCCACTTCTGAAAATAAGGCGTGATTCAATAAAACATCTTTTTTAGTACTGGAATAAAACGGAGCACTAACGGTAGTTTGATTTAACATCCCCGTTTCATTGAATTGGTATCCAAACAAGAAATTTAGGTTGCCATTTGTTTTGTAATAGGTATTTAATTTTACTCCAGTTTCCTGTACTTCATTAGCTTCTGTCAAGCGCTGATCCGTTTCTACCCTGTAATCATTAGCATCAATATTGTATCTGGAAAAGTACGTGATGAAGTTTGAACTTAATTTTGAATTCCATTGTGCTTTCCAATTGCCGCCGTAACCAATGTTTTTCTGGGACAAAGTACTGGCTTTGGATTGGGTTTCGTTTGAATTTGTAAGACGTTCCGAATAATCCAAAGCGTTATTGATACCAATAATATTTACTCTAAATTGATGTTTTTCATTCAAATCAAAAAGTAATTTAGCCGTATAATCATAAAAATAAAAATCAGAAGACGTATCATGCTGATCGCTATCGGCATTGATTTCAGTGTCTTGAAAACTACGGTCAAAATATTTTGTATACGTAGGCGATTTAAATAAATCAGTAATCGAACGACGTCCTGAAATATGTAACTCTAATTTTTTAGTTATTGGAATTTCTAAAAAAGCATCGGCGCTAATGGAGTTAATTCCTGCGCCACCAGAAAAGGTATTGGTCACCAAATCTTTCGTATACATATTAATCGTACTGGAAACGCCATCGCTGTATTCAGCACTTGTTCCGTTTTTACTGACGATAACTTTGTTGGTAAGATTAGGATTGTAAGCAGATATTAACCCGAAGAAATGACCGGAATGATACATTTTGATATTGTCCCAAAGCACTAAATTCTGATCGTTAGTTCCGCCGCGCACGTTGATATTAGCAATGCTTTCATTAGTGCTTTCCACACCGGGAAGCGCTTGAACAGATTGCAAAATGTCAGGTTCGATTAATCCGGGAAGAATACCGAATTTTTTAGTGTTTAAAACGGTGCTTCCATCCAGGTATTTTTGTAATCCGGGCGTTAAATAAACATTTATCAAAACCTGATTCAACTCTTCGTTTTTTGTGGAAAGGATAATTTCTTTGCAATTATTTTGTGCAGAAAACAATTCGTTAGCCGAAAACTGTCTGGATTCAAAACCCACATAAGAAACAGTAAGCGTTGCATTTATTGGAATATTCGTGAAGCTAAATTTACCATTTTCATCTGTGATTGTGCTTCTTCCAACGTTGTTTACCAGTACAGAAGCGCCAACTAAACGAGATTTCTTTTCATCGGATAAAACAATTCCGCAAACCGATATTGTTTTGTTTAGCACCGAAACGGTAACATATCGATCGTTTAAAGCTTTAAAGTTTAAAAGTGTTTTTGAGTTTAGATAATCAATTGTTTCTTGTAATGTAAATGTAGTATTTGGTTTGTCAATTTTAATTGTGGCTACATCTTCAACTGCGTACGAAAACTTAATATTAAATTGTTTTTCGAGGGAAACAATAACCTCACTTAAAGGTGTTTTTTTAGTTGTATTTTGTCCGTAACAAATACTCCCAATACAAAGTAACAGAGAAATCAGCCATTTATTTAACACCATAGTTGTAAAATATAATGGTTTTGCCTTGAATCTTGTAACTTAATTTAAGCGGAATTGTTACTGCTTGAAGTGCTATTTCTTTATCAGTATGTGTAAAACTTCCCGTAAACAATTTTGAAGTATCAACACCTTCCACTTTAATTTTTATATCGTATTGACGTTCTAATTCTGCAATAACCTGATCTAAAGGAATCTTATTAAAGCTTGATTCTTGTTGAATCCACGAAGGATTTTGAGCGTTAAAATCTTCAGCATTTTCGATAATTCCATTTATAACTCGGAAGGTTTTTCCGGGAGGTAATTTAATGGTTTCATTATTATACGTTACACTCACCAAACCTTCGTAACAATTTACTTCAAAATAGTTTTTACGTTCTTTTACGTTAAATTGCGTCCCTAAAACGGTAACGACTCCCGCAGTTGTGTTTACACTAAAAGTTTGCCCTTTCTGCACTTTGAAAAAAGCTTCTCCTTCTAACGTTAAAGCTCTTTTGTCAGCCCATTTTTTTTCGTTAAAACTTAATTTTGAAGCAGAGTTTAATATTACTTCAGAGTTATCTGGTAACGTTACTGATTTTGTTTGCGCTATTTGGGTTTCAAAAGAGGTAATGTTATTAAAAAACAAGAAATAAGTAGAGGTTAACATGACAGCAAGAACTGCGGCTACTCTATAAAATGTTTTGAAGTTTAAAGTTCTTACTTTTGTTTTCTTTTTAGAATGGTTTCGGGCCTTAAAAGCTTCCAAAGCAGCGTGTGCATCTACTTTTGGAGCTTCCAGTTGTGATGCATAATGAGCAATCTTTTCAAGTGTTTGCAAATCTTCAGATTGTTTTAAATCTTCAATTTCTTGGCTTGAAAGCTCATTATTGAACCATTTTAATATCTCTTTTTCGTTTTTCATTTTATATCTCTATGTTTATAAGACAACTAACTTTTAAATTACCCTACAGCTAAATGATTAATTATATATTTTCTATTTGGGCTTTTAAAATTTGGAGTGCTCCAGACATTCTTTTTTCTACCGTTTTTTGAGAAATATCGAGTAATTCAGCTATTTCCCGGTACTTTTTTCCCTCTATTCGATTCAATAAAAAGACTTCCCGTTGCACTTCGCTTAATGATGCGATTGCTTTTGTTAGTTTTTGTTTGAATTCATCTTCTTCAAATAAATATTCGGGACTTTGATTATTTGTATCTAAGTTAGGCGCATCTTTAGCATACCTCAATACCACTTTTTGATGCTTTATATTATTCAGGAATAAATTATTAATGCTGGTAAACAAATACGTTTTGACTTTACTAAAGTCAATTTTGGAGCAATTCTCCCAAATTTTGGTAAACGCATCTTGTACTAAATCTAATGCAGCTTCATCATCTCCACATTTGTAATACGCAAAATTATTTGCTGATTGCACGTGCTTTAAGTAAAAGTCTCTAAAGTGATTTTCTTCGCAAAGGGTACTTTTTTCGTCGCTCATAGAGTATTAATTCATTTTTTGTAGGTTGTAAATGTAAAATATTTTTTTAAAAAGCAGTTGTGTTAATAATTATTGCTTTTAGTGTTAAAATTATTTTAAATTTTAATTTATTGATTTTTAGTATTATATAAATTTATTTGTAATATTTTATATTTTTTTTAAAATTTCCGTAGGGTAAAAATAAGCGTAGTTGTCTTACTAATAGAAAGGCGTTAAAAACATCGCTTGTAAATATAAAAATACATTAAATTTGAAAATTATGAAAAAATTAAAAATTGTTACCGGAATTGCATTGATGGCGATCTTAGGTTTTACATCATGCCAAAGTGAAATTGATGACGTACAAGGAGAAAATCCAAATACGAATTCAGCTAATTCAACTACAACAACTAACCTGAAACGTACTTCGATGTACGATGGTTCATTTGATGATTTCTTGGATGGAGCATCATGTTCCTCTATAGTATTGCCGGCTACGGCAAAAGTCAACGGAGTTCAGGTTTCTATTTTAAGTCAATTAGATTACCAACAAGTTCTTTCTATTTTTGGACAGTTTAACAATGATCAAGATACTGTAGTATTACAATTCCCTTTAAAGGTGAAATTAAGTAATTATACAGAAGTAACTATTACAAATCAAACTGAGTATAATGCAATTCTTACTGCATGTTCATCAGCAGAGGCTTCTAGTCAAGATGCTATTTCTTCGGTAAATATCAGCTTCCCAATTACAATTTTAACGTATAATTTAAGTTTACAACAAACAGGAAGCATTGTTATCACATCCGAACAACAATTATTTACGTATATGTCTAATGTAAGCAGCACGGAATTATTTTCAGTAAACTACCCAATTTCAGTGAAAATTGCGGATGGAACAAAAATGACGATTTCTAGCGATGCTGAATTGCAAGCAGCCATCAGTGCATCTTTAAAAACAGAAGCAGCGATAGCAGCAGCTGTTCAAAACGGAAAAAAGTTAGAAACGATTTTAGTTAACGGAAAGTTTAAGGTAGATTCCTATATAAATGCAGGAGTAAATTCAGCAACGAGTTATAAAGATTTCACGATTGATTTTGCAAACAATTTATCGATAACAGCTGTAAATCTTGTGAATACAACTGTAAATGGAACTTATGCGGTAAGCACGGAATTAGATGTTTTTCTAAAACTAAATTTTTCAGGTAATGCTACGTTTACTTTATTGAATAATACTTGGAAAGTAACAAGTTTTACTGCTTCGACAATCACATTGCAAAGCTCTACTAATGCAGCAGTAACATTAGTATTGAAACAAATATAGCTGAATTTAAGTTGGCAGTTTAGTAAGAACAGCTACCTAAAATAGTGTAGCTGTTCTTGTATAAAGAAACTTAATAATAAAGATAATAATGAAAAAAGTAATTTCTCTACTAACGATTGGTTTGTTCCTCTCAGTAGCATCCTGTTCAAAAGAAGATGATCCCTTAAATAATCCAGTTGCAGTAAATCCAAACACGAATAAACAGCAAACAGGAAGTTCTTCGAACGATTTGTTATCTGATAAAAAGTTCAAAAGTATGGTTATTGAAGTGGTGTATGTAGCGGGTTTTGAGCCAAGCAGTACTGCTATCAATAATTTTGTAAACTTTCTTACAGCAAGAACGTATAAACCAAACGGCATTAGTGTGATAAAACGTTCCATACCATCTCCAGGAGTTTCGCCTTATACGAATGAGGAGATTGTAAGTATTGAAGATGCGAACAGAACAAAATACAATACTTCGGATCAAATAGCGGTTTGGGCTTTTTTTACAGATGGGAAATCTTCAAAAGACACTGATACATCAGTTATTCTTGGAACGGCTTATAGAAATACTTCTTTTGTTATTTACGAACAAACTATTCATAGTTTGAGTGACAGTCCATTTGAACCAAACAGAAGTTTATTAGAAACAACAGTAATTACCCATGAATTTGGACATATATTAGGATTGACAAATCTTGGTACAGCCTTGCAAAGCAATCATGAAGATGCTGAACATCCAAAACATTGTATTGAAAAAACATGTTTAATGTATTGGTCTTCAGAAACAGGAGGCGGTATTTCTAATATGGTTTCAGGTGGTGCAGCTCCACAATTAGATGCGCAATGTATTGCAGATCTTCGTGCCAATGGAGGGAAATAAAAGTAGAATTTGATTAATCAAAAACAAAAAAGATGAAAATAAAACAGATAACAATAGCTTTACTCTTTGGTGTAATAACATCAATGAATGCACAGGACAATACTATTCCTAAATCGAATGGAGGAATAAAAGGAGGTTATAATTTAGCAGCCGTAAGTTTTGACGGAGATGGAGAAACGGAGCAACGACATGGTTTTCATATAGGAGTTTATGGCGAGTCCTTTATTAGCGAAAGCTTTTCTATTCAACCTGAATTAATGTATTCGCAACAAGGATACGAAATAACAAATAGCAGTGGGACTTTTACCCAAAAATTAGATTACATAAACTTGCCATTAATGTTAAAAGCCTATCCTTCTAAAAATTTCTTTTTGGAAGCGGGTCCACAAATTGGATTAGCAGTTTCTCACAAAGAAGAATACGATGGACTTTTTAGCGGTTCACAAGAATATGATCCTAATAATTTTGATTGGGGAATGAACTTTGGAGGAGGATTTAAAACGGATTCAGGTATTAGTTTAGGAGTGCGCTATCATTTAGGTTTAGGAGATTTATATGATGAAGGCAAAGCTCAAAACAGAGTGCTGCAATTCTCATTAGGATTTGATTTATAATCGTAAATAATTATCAAAAGCAGAATGCCCAAGAAATTTTCTTGGGCATTCTTTTATGTGTTTTCGAAAGTGAAATTTCTGATTTATCTTTTTAAAAAGAAACTTTGTAAATTATTCCTGCGGTGAATTCCCGGGTTAATCCGTCTGGGCGAACTTCTCGAACTACAAACGGGGTGGCTAAAGATAATTCGATACTGTTTTTAGTATTAATGGCATACGCGCCAATTATATTCCCGTTAATGGTCAATCCATCAGAGTTTTGTATCGTTTCTCTATTTCCAAAAGCATTTTCAAAACTATCTTCTCCTAGATGATAAATGAATAATACATTGGGTTTAAAAGTGAATTTTTTATTAGCGGTTTGAAACGTATATGTTGTTCGAAACAAAGCATCTGATTTTCTTTCGAATAAATTAGTGGAAGGAAAATCATCCGTATCAGAAAACTCCTTGAAATACGAATTTTTATTGTTATTAAAAACGGGAATTTGGACTGCCGTATTAAAATCCCATTTTTTATAGTTAAGATTCAATCCTGCGATCACATCAAAAGTTCCTAAACTGGATTGATAATCTAAAGGAAGAGAAAACTCATTTATTTTAAGATTTGAACTCGTAAAAGGTATTTTAAAACCCACAAGTGAACTCCATTGTGTATTTGTTTTTGGTTTCCAATTGTAATTTCCTATCAAATAGGCATCACCAAAAGCGCCTCGTTGACCAAAGCTTCCACTGGCTACGGAATATGTGATTTTAGAACTTAACGCCAATCGTTCGTTTATAGTTCTGGTATAAGTGATGTAAGGTGAAAAATAAGTGACATCAGCTTCGCCTGCACCAAAAATACTTCCTACTTCAATTCCGTTTTTTAATTCCTTATCTGTAGTTTGAAAACCGTTTCCTATGGAACAAATTCCGGCATCGCTGCAGCCTTGTGCAAACGAGTTAGAGTATATTCCAATAGCGATGATTAGCAGTAGTTTTTTCATAAATCAGATTTTAATTTTGAGATAATTGTGCTACTGCAAAAAGATGATTGTATTGTTGGCAGTGAATTAGTACATACTTATAAGCTGAAAGATTTACTTGTGTTGGAATTGCATACACTGTTGAAGATGTTAAATTCCCCAAATTCACAAAGTCTGTAGGTGTTTCATTTTTAGACAGATATACTTTCAAATCTGGACCACTGGAAACACTGAAATTTTCCAATCGAACTTCATTTTGATTTCCATTCAAATAAATTTTAGCAGAACCAGTAACTTTAATTCCTGAGGTTGGCGTAAAATTACCGGTAGCCACAGGAGGAGTGTTTTCTGGAATTGGGGTGCTTAACTCAGCATCACGGGTCAAATCGCCTTCAACTTCACACGATAGTAAAAGCAAGAAAATAGGTAGTATAAAAATAATTTTTTTCATGGCTAGAATATTTTAGGATTCGTCAATCAAATATAAACCGAATGAAAGTTATAGTTTGTCAGCTACTTTACATTTGGATCATGTTTATAAATTTATTTAAAAATAAGTATTCACTAAATTTGAAAAAGACTATTTAGTAAAAATCAATATCTTTGAACTCAAATAAAACATACAATGATTATTAAAGAAGTACCATCACAATTAGAGCAATACTTTCAGCAGTTTCGCGATAACATAATAGGAATAGATCAAGGGTTTGAATCTCCTTACGGTCATAAACAAATTATTTATACGGATTGGACAGCCAGTGGTCGTTTGTATCGTCCTATTGAAGAGAAATTAATGAATCAATTTGGTCCTTTTGTGGCCAATACGCATACCGAAACTACAGTTTCTGGGACAGCAATGACTAAAGCGTATCATCAGGCGCGTCACATTATTAAACATCATGTGAATGCAAGTGCTGACGATGTTCTGATTACCGATGGAACAGGTATGACTGGAGTTGTCAATAAATTCCAACGAATACTAGGTTTAAAAGTACCCGAAAACTTAAAAAATTTTATCACTATTCCAGTCGAAAAGAAACCAATTGTTTTTATTTCGCACATGGAACACCATTCTAATCAAACGTCTTGGCTAGAAACTATTGCCGATGTTGAGGTAATTCCTTCTTCTGAAGACGGATTGTTCAGCATAGAAAATCTGGAATTATTATTGGAAAAATATAAAGAGCGACTTTTTAAAATTGCTTCGATTACATCGTGTTCGAATGTTACGGGAATTAGAACTCCATATCACGAAGTGGCAAAAATAATGCATCAAAACAACGGACTTTGTTTCGTGGATTTTGCTTGTTCAGGTCCTTATGTAAAAATTGATATGCATCCTGAAGATGCCGAAAATTATTTGGATGCCATTTTCTTTTCGCCACATAAATTCCTTGGCGGACCCGGGACTTGTGGCGTTTTGGTTTTTAATAAAAAATTATATCAAAATTTAGTTCCTGATAATCCGGGTGGAGGAACAGTAAGCTGGACGAATCCTTGGGGAGAACATAAATACATTGATAATATTGAAGATAGGGAAGATGGAGGTACTCCGGGTTTTCTTCAGGTAATAAAAACTGCATTGGCTATTCAGTTGAAAGAGCAAATGGGAATTGAAAATATCTTGAAAAGAGAGCACGAAATAGTGGATTATATTTTCTCAGAATTAGGAACTATTTCCAATATTAAAATCCTTGCAGGACAGCATCATGATAGGCTAGGAGTGATTTCTTTCTTTGTGGAAAATTTACATTTTAACTTAGGCGTGAAATTACTGAATGATAAATTCGGAATTCAAACTCGTGGCGGTTGCAGTTGTGCAGGAACTTACGGACACTTTTTATTGCATGTTGATCAAGAAACCTCCCATAAATTAATTGACGAAATAAGTCTTGGAGATTTAATCAGAAAACCGGGCTGGATTAGAATGTCTATTCATCCTACAACTACAAATGCTGAAATTGAATTTGTTTGTAACGGAATAAAAGTATTGGCTGAAAACCATAAAACATGGGCTTTGGATTATGATTATAATTCGGCGACTAATGAATTTGTAAATAAGAACGCGCAACCTTTAGAAGATGAATTAGTGAAAAACTGGTTTTCTGTATAAGATAGGGTCTGTTTATTATTATTGATTACATTAATAATTTTAGACTAAATCCTTTCATTAAGTAGTTTAAGGTCTTTTTGTTTAGTACGTTACATATTTAACTTTGAATGATAAAATCCTGTTTTAAGTTTATAATACGAGTAGGGGTAATAACTGACATTAAAAGATCTAATTTTGTAATTGCAACTTTCTGTAGTCAATAAACTGAAATCGATACTAATTAATGATACTCTTTCGAAAACGATATGAATTATTTGGAAAAATTATTTTTGAAAAAGTGATTATTGAAGCTCCTTTCAAAATACCAAATCCGATGCCGGAGGAAGCCTGTTTCATCTATATGGTAGAGGGCCAAATTAAATATGAAATTGAAAATAAAAGCATTACTATACCCGTTAATGATGCTGTAATGTTAAAGTGTGGTAATTATTTTAGCCAAATTAGAAATAGCGAAATATCAAAAAATCATGAGATTGTTATTGTTCATTTTCATCCTGAAATCCTAAAAAAAATTTATGATACTGATTTGCCAAAGATTTTTCAAGAACCTGTAAAAAGAGATTTAAGTTTGAGTTTAGGAAAAATCAATAATGATTTTCTAATTCAAAAATACATTGAAGGTATGTTGTTTTACTTTGACAATCCAACGCTTGTAAATGACGATATTCTGGTCATAAAGTTAAAAGAGATTGTTTTGTTATTGTGTCAGACCAAAAATGCTCCTGTGATTCAGCAAATTTTATCCCAACTTTTTTCTCCTACAAGTTATTCTTTTAAACAAGTCATTGAGAACAACTTATATTCCCATTTTACCACCGATGAATTTGCTCAAATGACAAATCTTAGTCTTTCCTCTTTTAAAAGAGAATTCAAAAAAAATTATAATGATAGTCCCGCTAATTATATTCGAAATAAAAAGTTAGACAAAGCAGCAGAATTATTGTTGATTTCAGAAGAGAGAATCACGGATATTGCTTTTGATTGCGGTTTTAATGATCTGGCTAATTTTTCCACCCTATTTCATGATAAATTTAATTGTGCTCCTTCAGCTTATAGATTGAACCAAATAGGCAAATTGTTGAACTAATTACAAAACTTTTTTCGACTTATTAAAGCCAACTTTGTAATGTTAGATAGCACAACAGTTATTTAGCTTAAACAAATAAAAAATGGCACATTTAAAATTAGAAAATAATTCAATTTCTCCAATCTCACAGGAAATTTTTGATAAAACACAAAAAGGTTTAGGTTTTATCCCTAATATGTACACTAAAATGGGACAAAACCCTGCTTTATTAGATTCCTATATTTATTCTTACAATAGTTTTAGAGCTAATTCCGGTTTTAATGCTGTGGAACAAGAAGTTGTTTTTTTATCAGTAGCCTTCGAGAATGATTGTGAGTATTGCGTTGCAGCTCATAGTTTTATTGCGGACGTAATGTCAAAAGTTCCAACGGAAATAACGGATGCTATTCGTGACGGAAAACAAGTTCCTGATGCAAAACTAGCAGCATTGTCTGCATTAACACGAATTCTTACTTCAACGCGTGGTAATGCTACACAATCCGACATAGATTCTTTTTTAGCAGCTGGATATGAAGAAGTGCATGTGTTGGGTATTATTGCAGGAATTGCAGTAAAATTAATGAGTAATTACTCGAATCACATTACAAATGCTGAGGTTGATGCAGCTTTTGAAGGTAGAGTTTGGAAAAAAAAATAAAGTAATTTCATATTTTTGCAACTATTAAAACCAGTAAAGATTAATTTCTTTATTAGTTTTTTTATTGGAAGTAGTTTTAGTCTAAAAAACACACCAATAAAGCTTACAGATATGAAAGGATCAATAATTACAATTTTTATAATTAACCATTTACATTTCATTTGCTTTATTTGCTGTGATTGTTGATTGTACAGTTGGAACAGGAATGACAGGTGTTGTAAATAAATCCTAACGAATCTTAGGTTTAAAAGTACCCGAAAACTTAAAAAATGTCATCACTATTCCAGCCGAAAAGAAACCAATTGTTTTTTTATTTCGCACATGGAACACCATTCTAATCAAACGTCTTGGCTAGAAACTATTGCCGATGTTGAGGTAATTTCTTCATGGGAAGACGGATTGTTCAGCATAGAAAATCTGGAATTATTATTGGAAAAATATAAAGAGCGACCTTTTAAAATTGCTTCGATTACATCATGTTCGAATGTCACGGTAATTAGAACTCCGTATTATGAAGTGGCAAAAATAATGCATCAAAACAACGGACTTTGTTTCGTAGACTTTGCTTGTTCAGGCCCTTATGTAAAAATTGATATGCATCCTGAAGATACTGAAAGTTATTTGGATGCCATTTTCTTTTCGCCACATAAATTCCTTGGCGGACCTGGGACATGTGGCGTTTTGGTCTTTAATAAAAAATTATATCAAAATTTAGTTCCTGATAGTACTCAGTTGAAAGAGCAAATGGGAATTGAAAATATATTGAAAAGAGAGCGCTAAATAGTGGATTATACATTCTCGGAATTATGAACTATTTCCAATATTAAAACTCTCGCAGGGCAGCATTATGATGTGCTAGGAGTGATTTCTTTCTTTGTGGAAAATTTACATGTTAATTCGGCTGTAAAATTACTGAATGATAAAATTAGAATCCAAACTCGTGGCGGTTGCAGTTGTGCAGGAACTTACGGATACTTTTTATTACACGTAGACCAAGAAACCTCCCATAAATTAATTGATGAAATTAGTCTTGGAGATTTAATCACAAAACCGGGCTGGATTAGAATGTGTATTCATCCTACAACTACAAATGCTGAAATTGAATTTGTTTGTAACGGAATAAAAGCATTGGCTGAAAACCATAAAACATGGGCTTTGGATTATGATTATAATTCGGCGACAAATGAATTTGTAGATAAGAACGCGCAACCTTTAGAAAATGAATTAGTGAAAAACTGGTTTTCTGTATAAAAGTTGAAGTTTTAATAAACTAAAAAATCCCACATTATAAACAATAGCATTTATAATGTGGGATTTTTATTTTTACTGAAAACACTAATTATTATCTTCTGTGTTTCCATCTTTTATGCGTCCAGAAATAATATTCAGGAGCTTCCAGAATTTGTTTTTCTACTTCTCGTAAAAAGGTGTTGGTAATTTCAAAATCAGGAATTGATCTGGGATTATCTGTAATGGGAACAAAAGTAGCTTCATAAAAACCTCTTTTTACTTTCTTTACTTTTACAAAAAGAACAGTCAAATCGTATTTTTTGGCAAGCATTTCGGCTCCTGTATGAACGGGTACTTCTACACCCATGAATTTATCCCAATGAAAAGCTCTGTTTAATTTAGGAGATTGATCACTGGCAAGTCCGTACATGCTGAGAATTCCATTTTTTTGGTTTTCGGCCATCAACGGAATAGCTTTTTTAGTTTCCACTAATTCAGCATTGTATTTGGATCGAATGTCTCGTATTAGTTTATCAAAGTATTTATTGGCAATTTTTTTATAAACACCAATTCCTTTAAATTTTGTTTTCTCGTTGATAGATAATAACCACTCCCAACTCGCGTAATGAGAGGCTAATAAAACGGAGCTTTTGTTTTTATTCTCGAATTCTTTTACCAATTCGATATTGGTAACCACAAATCTTTTATTCATCTCATCAGCTGAAATAGTCATCGTTTTAATCATTTCCAAAAACATATCACACAAATGGTGGTACGATTTTCTCTCGATTACAAGACGTTCCTTGTCACTAAGAAGAGGTAATGCCAGAGCTAAATTTTCCTTTACGGTTTTTTTGCGGTAGCCAATGATATAATAAACAATTAGATAAATGAAGTCAGAAAACCAATAGAAAATCCGGAATGGGAGAATAGAAATAATCCATAAAAACGGAAAAGTTAAGATAAAAACAAGAAATTGCATGCCGTTATTTTTCTTGCAAATATAAGCCAAAAATATAGACTGATATAAATTTTGACAGCTTACTGTATCGGTATTTGAGAATGACTATCTTTACAATTCACAATAAATATACTTTATGAATACCGTTTTAATAGCAATAATTGTAGTAAATGTTTTAATTAGTTACAAAGGGTTTAATGACCTTTCTTTTTTTAGAAAATATGAATTCCATGTTGGAAGTATTCGTTCCGGAGAACAAATTAGGATGTTATCCTCTGGTTTTCTTCATGCTGATATGACCCATTTGATTTTTAATATGCTGACACTTTGGTTTTTTGCTCCGGTAGTCATTAGTTATTTGGGTGATTTTTCCTTTATATTGGTTTATTTCGGGAGTTTGATTTTTGGAAGTTTACTAACGATGGTTTTTCATAAAAATGATTATGGTTACAGAGCTGTAGGAGCATCTGGAGCGGTAACGGGAGTATTATATTCGGCAATATTATTGCAGCCAGACATGATGTTGGGAATCTTTTTTGTTATTCCAATGCCTGCGTACATTTTTGGAATCCTTTATTTATTGTATTCTATTTACGGAATGAAGGCTAAGAATGATAATATTGGTCATACTGCCCATTTTGGAGGCGCTGTAGGAGGTTATTTGATTACTTTACTAAAAGAACCTACTTTATTAGTAGATCATACTTTAATGGTGATATTATTAGCTATTCCAATAGTCATTCTTTTCGTGATGGAAAAAATGGGAAAACTATAATGGCACAACTTTTGAAAAGGAATTAGTACAAACAATTAAATTATATAAAAATGAAAAAAGCACTATTAATTCTGTCTGTTCTATTTATTTCAATGTCTTATGGACAAGAAGTTAAGCAAGTTCCTCAAATAAATGTAAGTGGAGAAGGAAAAGTAAAAGTTATTCCGGATCAGGCTACCATAGCAGTTACAGTTGAAACAAAAGGGAATAATGCCAAAGATGTAAAAAAACAAAATGATGAAAAGATAGATGCTGTTCTAAAGTTTATCAAAAAAATGAATTTGGCGCCGGCAGATTATAAGACGCAACGTGTTTCATTGAATCCACAATACGATTATGAAAAAAAGAAACACAGTTATAATGCCACTCAAACAATTGAAATTCTATTGAGAGATTTATCTAAATATGATGAATTGATGGAAGGTTTGGTAGATCAAGGAATTAATAGAATTGATAATGTTACTTTCCAATCTTCAAAATTAGCACAATATCAATCTGAAGCTAGAAAATTAGCGATGAAGGATGCAAAATTGAAAGCAGAAGATTATGTTTCTGTTTTAGGACAAAAAGTAGGGCGTGCCATGACTATATCGGATAATTCACAAACCTATTATCCGCAACCGATGTATGCAGCAATGAAAACAATGGAAAGTAGTGATGCTAGTGCTCCAAGAGAAACGTTAGCGGTAGGAGAGATCAATATTACGGCTAATGTGACAGTGAGTTTTATTTTAGAATAAAGAAGCTGTAAATTATATTTTAAAAATCCCATCTCAGATAAAAATGAGATGGGATTTTTTTTGAATCAACTATATCCTAAGTGTGATAAAAGTATCAATTAGGGTAAATAAAAAAACTCTTCAATTGCTTGAAGAGTTTTCGTGGGGAGAGCAGTCCCGAAGCTTCGGGAGAACCTGCTAAATTGTTTGCAAAAAAAACGTTTCAATTGCTTGAAACGTTTTAGTGGGGAGAGCAGGATTCGAACCTGCGAAGTTTACACAGCAGATTTACAGTCTGCCCTCGTTGGCCGCTTGAGTATCTCCCCGAAGCCTTTGAGTACAACACTTATTTGTTGTAAGCGGTTGCAAATATAGAAACAGTTTTGGTTTCTGCAAACTAATTTTACACTTAATTTTACTATTATTTTTAATGCATTGGTATTGAATAAAATAAAAAAATCTCCACTAGGGAGATTTTTTATTTTATAGGTATAAATGCAATTATTTTGCTAGAAGTTCAATAACTTTTGCTCTAAGCGCATCACCTCTTAAATCTTTTGCGACTACATTTCCGGACGCATCCAGAATGAAAGTAGCCGGTATTGATTCTACTTTATATTGAGCAGCTATTGGTTCGTCCCAAAATTTTAAATTTGAAACATGAATCCAAATTAGCTTATCTTTTGCAATAGCATCTTTCCAAGCTTTTGCATCCTTATCTAAAGATACGCCAATTATGTTAAGACCTTTGCTATGTAACTCTTTGTAAATTGCTACAACATTTGGATTTTCTTGTCTACAAGGTCCGCACCATGAAGCCCAAAAATCAACGATTGTAACCTTTCCTAAATTTTCTTTCAGAGAAATTGTTTTCCCTTGAGGATTAGGACCAGAAAAATCTGTTCTTCATTTAGCTTCAGCAGCTGGTGCTGGTGCAACTGGAGCAGCTCCTACAGCTGGCATTTTCAATTCAGCAAGTTTAGCTTTGATCGCAATACCTGGTTTTGTTTTTTTCAATGACTCTTCTAAGCTGTTGTATAATTTTTCAGATTTTGCAACATCAGCAGTTGGATCATTTAACATACCTTGGATAATCAAAGCAGAAATGAATGCTTTAGGATGTGTTTCAGCATAAGTTACATATTTAGCTTTTGAAGCTACACCAACTTCTTCTTGAATTTTAGAAAATTCTTGCATCAACTTATTGATAACAACTGTATCTTTAGTTTGTTGAGCAGTTTCCATAGCTTTCATGTTCTTGTTTTGGAAATCCATAAGTTTCTTTTGAACTTTAGTGATTTCTTCATTGAATGCTACGTATTCGTCATTGTTATAAGTTCCTGAAACTTTAGATTTTTGGATACTGTCTTTGTTAATGGCGATAGTTACTTCTGCATTTTCTAATATGAAAGGTATTTTTACTTGTGCTCCTTCTAATTGAATTGTGTAGAAAGCAGGTTCTGTTATGGTTCCTTTCATTTCGAATTTACCATTTTCAACCTTTACAGTATCTTTTGGTAACATCATTCCACTCGCATCTTGTGTTTCCAAGATAATTGTTTTACCATTTTCAATTCCTGTTGCAGTCCCCGAAATGATGAATTCATCTTTGCCAACTTTGCTACAAGAAATTAAAACAACAGCAGCCGAAAGTAATAAAATTATTTTTTTCATTATTAATTAGTTAATTAAGTTAAGGTTGCAAAAGTATTTAAAAAATATAAAATACAAATTATTTTGCAACCTAAATTTTTGTTATAATTTTTCATTCTTAATTAGAAGGTATCGTGTATTTTATTTGTAGGTGTTTTGTAAAGTAAATGATGATTCCTTTTATTTTAAATTTTGATTCAAAACGTATATTTTATTATTTTAACTATTTGTTTGTGAGTAAGTTAAATTAAAATAACTCAGAGTTGTGAAATAAAAAAAGCATCCTGATGAAGGATGCTTAGTTGTTTTTTTGATTTTGTAAAAAACTAGTCTTGGTTGATTGTTTTTCTCCAAGTAAAAGAATTTAGGATATGTCTTTTTGCAAATCTTCCAGGAGAATCAGCATTTACCATTTTTACATACGTTGCTTTAGGCACACTAATGTATTCGTAAACACTACCATTTGAAAAGTTGATAATCAATCTACCTTCAACAAATTTATAATCTGTAATGGTAGAAGTTGAGATCGTCTCCGTATATTCTGGCAAATTTTGTTTAATCGTTTCAGGATTGATGCTTACCAAGAAATGGTATGCTTCAATGATTTTTTTACTGTTTTCTTCTGCAGCTTTCAATCCATCTTCATCGCCCTGAAATTTGTCAGGATGCGCTTCTTTCATAGCGTTGCGATAAATCGTTTTCAAATCTTTCAGCTCTGCAGTTTTATCTACATTTAGCAGTTTGCGGTATTCAACTATTTTTTTCATAAATAAGGTAACTACTTGTCTTTTACTATTAAATCAATGTAATTTGATTTCAAAATCGACAAATTTTTTGCAAAGGTACACTTTTTTTTAAATTTTTAGTTTGTGACAAAAAAATATTCAAAAAAAAGAATTTGATTTCTATTTTTTGCTTAAAAAAGTAGGATGCAAAAATATTATTGCTGTGGTTTATTATTGGCTTTATCGAAGTTTTTAGATTTTTTTGGATATTTGTTATAACTGATATCGCTTGGGTTTTCAATTATTGATTTTATTGTAATCCAATCACCAACAGTATGTTTTTGGGCCATTTTATAGTCTAAAAGATATTCACCACAAAAAAAGTTGTTGTTCTCATCTTTTTCCATAATTCCGGTGTAAACACCTTTTTGTAACATTCTTTCTTCAGAAGCTTTGGTCATAATCAATTTATTTTTACTAATTCTACTTGGCAAAGTTAATCAAATATTATTTGTCTTGTTCAATTTTAGACTTTCTGATTACCTTTGTTTAATGGAAAAAATATTTCGTCCCAACCCCAATTCATTCAAAAATACTTTTTGTGTCTTTCACGAAGCGTCTTTGGACAGCATAAAAGGATTAGAACTTCAATATGACAGCAAATCAGGAAGTAAATATTTTTATACTAAAGAGGGAATGTATCGTTTGTCAAATCATTGGGGACGATTGGCGAACAGTAAATGGCGTTTAGAACCATTAGAACCAGAAATCGATTCTAAAATAAAGTTAGGTTTTGCACCTTGGACTAATTTTTATCCTGACAATGCTCTCGATGAATTATATTATTTAGAGGCAAATTATCTAAAGAAAACGGTTAATTATCAGCATAAAAAGAATCCAAATTATGATAATAAAGCCATTCTTAGAACTAGTTTTGAAACCACAAAAAGAATTAAGCAAGTTCGTAATTTATTTACACTTACTTCTTGGGCTAAGTATTTTGATTATGATGATTTGGATGTTTTAAGAAAAAAAATCATATATGAACTAATCTTTACCAATAAATCATTGGAAGAAATTAAAAGAGAATTGAAATAAATGTAAATAATGAATTTATTTAAATAGGTGTCTTTTATTCATTTGAAGTAATTAATTCTAAATCATTCATGGTAACCGGTTTAGACAAGTAGCCTAAAATATCAGAATACGTTTTTGATTTGTTTTTGTCCTCAGTTGCAATAGAAGAACTTACAATATATACGATGATGTTTTTGCTGAATTTAGATTTTAGCTGTCCCATTTTTTCCATGAATTCCCATCCATCCATAATTGGCATATTAATATCCAATAGGATTATATCTGGAAGTACATCAATGTTATCTGGTTTAGTATGTATCGTGTCATACAAAGCATCTATTGCTTCTTTTCCATTTTTGAAAGAAGTAATAGTTGAAAACAATTCTGATCTTTGAATTATTTTATTGATGATGATTTGATAAATTGTATCATCATCGATTACCCAGATTGCTTTTTTTGTCATTGTATATAGATTTTAAATGTTGTTCCTATATTGGGTTCACTTTCCACAGTAATATTTCCTCCCATGGCATCAATTTGATTTTTTGTAATAAATAATCCTATACCTTTTGAATCGGCATTATTAGTAAATGTTTTATACATTCCAAAAATTTTATCGGCATTCTTGACGAGGTCAATCCCAACACCATTGTCTGAAATTTGAAGGATTTTATTTTCGTCGTCATTTATCCATTTAATGATTATTATTGGTTTACGTTCTGGATGACTGTATCTGATGGAGTTAGAAATAATGTTGTAAAGAATACTTTCTAAGTATGCCGGATTATAATTTATCATCACATCATCAGGCATTATAGTAGAAATTGAAACATTTTTTGAATTTATTTGTTCCGAAAGAACACTTTGAACAGTTTCCAGATATTGCTGTAAGTTTAATGATTCTGAAACTAGACCAATATTAGTTCTTATATTGATGACTTCGTTTAAGTGAATCATGGTTTCGTTTAAGGAATTCGAAACAGATTTTAATAATTGGATCATCTCATCTTTTTCTTCCTCAGATTCCGAAGATTCAATCAAGGACATGATAGATGCTATGTTACTGGTATGTGATCTTAAATTGTGTGAAACTATATAGGAAAAGTTAAGCAGTCTTTTGTTTTGTTCGGTCACTAAATTGAAAGAGTCATTTAAATCTTTTTCGGCTTCTTTTGTAGTAGTAATATCAATCATGATGCCACGGAGACTAAGAACTTGGTCATTCTCGGAAATTACATTTACAATATCTCTTAACCAGACAATAGCTCCATTTTTAGCAATCATTCGATATTCAAAATCATGATTTAAATTTTCTTTGGTTTTTAAAGTACAATAATCAATTGTCCACTGTCTGTCTTCCGGATGAATATGGTCTGACCAAAAAGTTTTACTTGCCAGCCATTCTTCTGAGGTGTATCCTAATATTTTTTCGGCTTTTTGACTTATAAAATTAAAGGTAAATGTTTTAGCATCGCATTCCCAAACGATTCCATCAATAGTATTAATTAAGGATTCAATTCTTTGTTGCGATCTAAGAATTATGTTTTCGGATAATTTCCGGTCTGTAATGTCTTCTGTAGAAACTATGATTCTTTCCAGTGAATTTTCATATCCCTGAATTACATTCCATCTTAAATTTACGTCACGATATTCACCATCTTTATTTTTAATTTTGGTGTCAATAATTAATTGTTTTTCACCTTGTGTTATGGCAATCAGTTGTTTTGTAAAATCAGGAATCGAATCTTTATCGATGATTTTTGAAAGATTAGTAATTAATTCGTTTTTAGTTTTGACTTTGTGTAGGCTTAAACACATTGTGTTTACATCAATGATTTTAACTAAATCAATACATTTATAAACTACATCAGGATGCATCTTTAGATAAATCGAAACGGTTTCTGGGGTTTCGTGGATGAGATTTAATTTTTGAAGATATTTTTTAACTTCAGAGAAATCTTCTTCCCAGAGAGGTATTGGTGAGTCTTCAAATAGACTTTTGAATCGGGTTTCACTTTTTGTGATTAATTTTTGAGCTTCTTTTTTTAATGAAATATCTTCAACTATAGAGATATGGGTTGTTACTTTTTTATCTTTTTTAAACAGTGGTGATACAGTAAGATTTATCCAGATAATTGCACCAGCTTTTGTATAATATCGTTTTTCCATAGAATACGCTGCGATTTTTCCATCTCGGAGTTTTTCTAAATTCATTAAATCTTCTTTTAAATCTTCCGGGTGCGTTATCGATTGAAAATTTATCTCTTTCATTTCTTGTTCGGTATACCCCAATAACTTACAATATTGATTATTTATCTCAATAAAATTACCTGTAAATGAATCTATATGAGCTATTCCTACAGCTGCCTGATCAAAAATCGCTTCAAATTTTATTTCAGAATTAAAAAGTTTAGTGGCTTGAATGTTTACGAGAGACTGCAGTTCTTCTGGGATTTTTAATAAAGTATAAATCAAAACACCAAAAAGCGCCGCTAAAATCAGACCTATAATACCTGGAATTATAATCTGCGCGTAAAAATAATTCTGATGTTTAGATATTAAGTATAATTTCCAATCTCCATCAGGAATGGTTGTAGAGATATTGTATTTTTTAGAAAAATCACTTTTGTTGGGCAAGTAAAAAACTTCCTTTTTGGTTATTATGTTTTTCTTTGAAAACTGAAAATAATATTTTGAATCATCGACAGTATTAATTCCTGAAGATTTTAATAAATCGTCTAATTTAATAATTACAGCAGAAAATCCCCAAAAAACATTATTTCTAAAAACGGGAAACCTTCCCACAATTCCCATTCCGCCTTGTTTTAGTTGTAAAGGACCAGCAAAATACATTTTTTGAGTTGCAACGGATTTCAATGCTTCCTCTTTAAGGTGAGGAGCTGCTAAGATATTTAAATTCATAGCTGCTTCATTACCCTTTATAGGATAAATATATTTGATCACACCGTTTGGAACCAATTGAACGGCACTGATGCTATTATTTGATTCCATTAGTTTTTTACCTACATAATCAAAGTTTTCAGGCACCCCTTTATCATTTATAGTTAACGCTAAAGTTAAGGTGGTTGTGTAACAATTTTTTAGAGATTGCTCTAAATTCTGATTAACGATGTGCAGTATATTGTTCATTTCCCGTTGCTCATCTTCTTTTATAAGTTGATATTGCTGATACACTAGAAATCCCACAACATAGCTGAGGAATAAGAACGTGATGAAGCCCGTAGTTTTTGGTTTATTTAAAAACCAACTGATAAATTTAGGGTATTTTTTATTGTCCATTAGTGCTAGTTGGAGGGATAGAAAAAGCTTAATTTTTTAATAAATAAATATATATAAAAATAATAGAACACAACAATAATTTAGTACTATAGTTAAATTATTAGTTTTTAGCCATTTAAAATGTTTGATGTGATTATTCATATTCATTACAGGATCAAAAATTATATAAAAACTAATATTATTAAGAAAAATTATAATGTCTTGTTAAAAAAAACAGAAATAATCAGAGTCAATAGAAAAGAGGTTTAAACCGAGTATTTTCAAAATGTTAAACTCTCCAATTAAAAACAATTTGAATTTCAATAAATAACCCGAACTTTGCAGAGTTCTCAGATTAGATAGTTAATTTGATAATTTTAAAAAAAAAAATGACATGGGTAGAAATAACGAAAGAAATATAAAAAAGCACAATGACAAGTTGCATAAAGCGCAGGACAAAGTAAAACAAGCAGAAATGTTGCGCAAAGAAAAGCTAAAACAAATTACCAAAAAGTTTAACGAGACTAAGGATTTAGAAAATAATTAAAGATGGAAAACAATAAATTTGCGGAGCTAAAAAAAGGTGTTCAGGAAATAATTGATTTGATTGCCAGTAGAAATGTGAGAGAGGCTAATAATAAATTAGTTGATGTCAGTGAAGATTTAGATGAACTGCTGGATTTTGCAGAAGAAGATGAAGATCTAATCGAAATTAGTAAGTATCAGGTACTATTGAATCAATTGCAGCAAAAGATAATTGCACTTGACGGACAAGTGTAATGTATAGCTCTTAATAGTTTTTGATATAAAATGACAAAAATAAAATGCTATTGTGGTTCTCAAAAAAACTTTGATGAATGTTGTGAGCCATTTATTAATGGAACTGAAAAAGCACCAACAACTTTAGAATTAATGCGTTCCCGTTACTCGGCTTACGCAACCCATTCCGCCGATTACCTATTGGCAACAACCCATATTTCAGAGCGAAAATACTATTCGAAATCGGAAATTCTAAATTGGGCAACTTCAAATCAATGGCTTCAATTAGAAATTGTCGCTGCTACAGAGAATACGGTGGAATTCAAAGCTTATTTCTTGGACAACAAACTACAAAAACAAATTCATCACGAATTTTCTACTTTCAAACTCGAAAACGGAAGTTGGTTTTATGTCGACGGAAAATTTTTTGATTAGTTTCTTTTCGAATAAAATCCAGTTTACATCTTGTCTTTATGTTTTTAACTAAAAATTAATAAACGTTTGTATAGACAACATTTTAAAATGATGTAATTTTAAAGTCTATGAAAAATGACAATAAAAAAGGATTTTATTTCAAGCAATACGAAGCCCCATTTCAGTCTCCGTTTGATAAGCTCTTTGGGATTTTCAAAGAATTAATTACACATACTTCGGGAGATTTTGATGAAGCAATCGACTGGTTGCGTGAATTAGACAAAGAATATAAACTCACCGATGAACATTATACTATTGATGATTTTATCGAAGATTTAAAGAAAAAAGGATACATCCGCGATGAACTCAAAGATGATGGAACTTCTGGAATTGGCATTACAGCCAAAACCGAACGTGCCATTCGGCAACAAGCTTTAGATAACATCTTTGGTAACTTAAAACGATCGGGAAGCGGGAATCACAAAACAAAACATTCCGGTAACGGAGATGAGCATACGGGAGAATTTCGGGAATTTCATTTTGGTGACGGACTGGAACGAATTTCTTTGACCGAAAGTTTACGTAATGCCCAAATCAATAATGGAGTTGCCGATTTTATGTTGACCGAAAATGATTTGGTTGTTGAAGAAACCCAATTCAAATCCCAAATGAGTACGGTTTTGATGATTGACATCAGCCACAGTATGATTTTGTATGGTGAAGATAGAATTACACCAGCCAAAAAAGTAGCGATGGCTCTTGCTGAGTTGATTACGACACGTTATCCAAAAGATACTTTAGATATATTAGTTTTTGGAAATGATGCTTGGACGATTGCAATCCGAGATTTGCCGTATCTAAAAGTTGGGCCTTTTCATACCAATACGGTTGCAGGTTTACAATTAGCCATGGATATTCTCCGCAGAAAACGAAATACGAACAAACAAATTTTCATGATTACTGATGGAAAACCAAGTTGTGTTCGTGAAAAAGACGGTTTCTATTATATGAACAGTAATGGACTCGACGAATATATTGTGGATAAATGCTATTCCCAAGCGCAACAAGCAAGAAAATTACACATTCCAATAACAACTTTTATGATTGCCAGCGATCCGTATTTACAGCAATTTGTCGATCGATTTACCGAAGCCAATCAAGGAAAAGCGTTTTACACCGGATTGAAAGGTTTGGGCGAAATGATTTTTCAAGATTATGAAACCAATAGAAAGAAGCGGATAAAATAAACGTCAATTGCAATATCAATATCAATATCAATAAAAAATAATAAATGAATACTATAAAAACACTCGGAGAATTAAAAAAATCAGGTTACGAAAGCAAAACGATCAAAGACGAATTGCGTTCCAACCTAAGAGAAAAAATAAAATCTGGAAAACCAACATTTGAAGGCGTTCACGGTTTTGAGAATACGGTAATTCCTGAATTAGAACGCGCTATTTTGTCTCGTCACAACATCAATTTATTAGGTCTTCGCGGTCAAGCCAAAACAAGATTAGCACGCAAAATGATTGAATTATTGGATGAATACATTCCGTTTGTGACTGGTTCAGAAATTAATGACGACCCTTTACAACCAATTTCGCGTTTTGCTAAAGATATAATTGAGATCAAAGGTGATGAAACTCCAATTTCCTGGTTGCACCGAAGCGATCGTTTTTTTGAAAAATTAGCCACACCAGATGTTACTGTTGCAGATTTAATTGGAGATGTAGATCCTATAAAAGCAGCCAATTTGAAACTGTCTTATGCTGATGATCGTGTGATTCATTTTGGGATGATTCCAAGAGCCAATCGTTGTATTTTTGTAATCAACGAATTGCCTGATTTACAGGCGAGAATTCAAGTAGCGTTGTTTAATATTCTGCAAGAAGGAGATATACAAATTCGTGGTTTCAAATTAAGAATGCCACTTGACATGCAATTTGTTTTCACCGCAAACCCGGAGGATTATACCAATCGTGGCAGTATTGTAACACCATTAAAAGACAGAATAGGTTCCCAAATCTTAACGCATTACCCAGATACAATAAAAATTGCGAGAACTATTACGGAGCAAGAAGCTAAACTGGATGCAGTACAAAATGATATGGTTTACGTTCCTTCTTTGGCAAGGGATTTATTGGAACAAATCAGTTTTGAAGCAAGAGAAAGCGAATACATTGATAACAAAAGTGGCGTGAGTGCCAGATTGAGTATCACGGCTTTTGAGAATTTATTAAGCACCGCAGAAAGAAGAGCCTTGAAGTCTGGAGCAGATAAAACTACATTGCGTTTGTCTGATTTTATGGGAATTATTCCTGCCATTACCGGTAAAGTAGAATTAGTTTATGAAGGAGAGCAGGAAGGAGCGGCCGCTGTGGCGCAGCATTTATTAGGTGATGCCATTCATACTTTTTTCCCTGCTTATTTTCCAAAAATTGAGAAATTAGAGAAACAAGACGAGAAAACACCTTACACAGATGTCATTGAATGGTTTTTTGCTGAAAGTGGTTTCGAATTATTAGATGATTGTTCCGATGAGGAATATGAAAGAATCCTTGGAAGTATTGTGCCTCTTGAAGTTTTAATCAAGAAATACCAACCGCAATTGGAAAAAGAAGATAAATTTTTCATGAAAGAATTTATTCTTTGGGGATTGGTAGAATACAAGAAACTGAGTAAAGACCGTTTCTCCGAAGGCTATCAGTTCAAGGATATTTACGGAAGCTTCATCAGTAAATTATAAGTATTTAAAAGGGTTTGGATTCATTTCTAAACCCTTTTTTCTTATAATTTATTACAATGAAAAGAATGAATTAGAAATAAATAATTTTATTTATTTCATAATCAGTCTCTAACGGTTTTTATTAGTCTACCTTGTCCCGTTGGCCGTCTAAGCAGTCAATAAAACAGACATGGAAAATAGCTTTGAAGCTTTGATTGCTACTTATATTGAAAATAAGGTAGGTATATCCGAACATTTTTTGAGTACCAATTTGGCCAATAATCTAAAACAAAATTTGATTGTTTTGAATCAGAAAAGCCTGTTGATGGAAGCAGGAATTGGCAATTCTGAGAAAGTTTCTTATGATGGCGCGATACGAAGTGATTCTATTTATTGGTTGGATAAAAAGCACAATAACGCATTCGAAAACGAATTTTTTGCGCAAATAGAAGCATTTATTATCTATCTGAACCAAAGCTGTTATGCAGGAATAACGGGTTATGAATTTCATTATTCGTTGTATGAATCGGGTGATTTTTATTTGAAGCATTTGGATCAATTCAAAAACAATCCCAGCCGAAAATACTCTATGATTAGTTATTTAAATAGCAATTGGCAAGAAAGTGACGGTGGCGAATTGCTGATTCATCAAGCAGATAACAATCAAAAAATTGCTCCTACACAAGGAAAAACTGTTTTCTTTAAAAGTGATGAACTGGTTCACGAAGTTTTGCTAACCCAAAATACCAGAATGAGTATTACAGGTTGGTTGAAGAGTGATTAATTTTCCTAAAAAAGTGTTCCCTGTATACCTTGGATTTTTGGATTGTTGTTGAATTTAAAGGAATCAGTTACTACAAACTGTTTTATAGTATCATCAAATTTTCGCAAAACAATAGTATCACATAAAAAAGAAGTGTTTATTGTCGTAAATAAGTGTTTTGCTATTTCAAGATTTTCAGGTTTAAGTTTGCGGCCAATTGACATATGAGGATTACTACTTTTTTCCATTTTTAGGGAACGAAGCGATTGAGTAATTTTTTTCATTATCACTTTTAGCTTGATTTTGGAATCTTCATTGGGAGTAATAACAAAAGCGCCATTGGAATATGAATCAAAATCATTCAGGTAAACTTCAAAAGGTTCAAAAGAATCACATAACAGGTTTAGTTTATTTTTGATAATTTCAATTGAAGCGTCATTAGCTATGAATTCACAAATTGTAATATGAGCCACAGAATTTTTACTGTTAAACCAGCCCACTTCGTCGGCCAATTGTTCTTTCATCGACTTAACTAAAGCTATAACTGCTTCCGAAGGATATATCGCAACAGAATATTGTTTTTCCATACCTTACCATTTATATGTTTCCGTAAACGTTTAAAATATAGTTACCGTTTAAAAAAGATTTTGAATCTATTTGGCTTTGCAAGATAACTCCGTCATGAGGAGTTTCGAGTAATAATTGTGCTGCTTGCGCTAGTGGTGCTGCGGTTGTTGTTTGGATGGCCCTCAATTGATGTTTTCCCACTTTTTGTGGAAGTATGCATTTTGCAATTTCTCGTCTGCGCAAAATTCCTGTTGTATCTTTGCCTTCTACGGCCGCATATAAAACAATTTTGTCATCTTCAATATGTGGAATTACAGCTTCCATTTTTTCTTGTAAACCTTTAATTGCGTCAGCAGTGTTTCCTAAATTAGTAATTTGCTCTTGTATCCAAGCATAATGTCCCGGATGACGTAAGGTTTTGTAATCAAGTGAACAAACCTTTCCAGATAATGCATCAGGCAAATCTGCCGCTCCTCCTGAAGTCAAATCTTCTTCGTAGGTGACTTCATCAATAATAATGTTTTTTCTTTCGGATAAAGAAGGTAAGGTTGTTTTTATAAAGTTTCTAAGTACAATGGTATCTTCCATATATTCGGTAGCTACGCCCACCGGACTCCAAGTAAATCCGTAAAAATGTGGTGCAACGGCATGATTGGTCAGTGCGCCAACTTTAAATTCCAGTTTATCAACTTTATCTACTTCAAAGTCAGTGCAAAACTGTTGAAAAAGACCATTTGCGAGTAAATCTATATAACCTGGGGCTAAACCCGTTTGAAGTATAAACCCGGTGTTGGCATCTTTTGCCAAAGCTATTATTTCTGCTGTTTCTGCTACATATTCCGTCAGATTGGCGTAATGAAGCTTATAATCTTTGGCAAACTGAGCTATTCGTGGTGCTTGGCTACCCGGTAAGCAGTCTAGAATGATATCTCCTTGGTGGAAGATCGCTTTCATTTCATCCGTAAGGTCTTTTTCGGCAAGGTGAAAATCTTGAATAAATCTCGATTTTGTAGTTCCTTCTTGAATCCATTGGGCAACTTTTTTTGCTTTTGAATGGGTTCTGTCACCAATAAAAAGACTAGGAGTTACTTCGCTCCATTCCATCAATAATAAACCTACAGCTTCGGCAATGCCACCGGCTCCGGCTATAATAATAGTGTGATGTTTTTTCATATACTAAAGATACTGTTTTTTCGTGGTTGATCATTTGATTTTTATGGTAATCAGATTGTTTGGGTGTGCAGTTTCTCTGTCAAGGATAGTAAAGAAAAGCCCGTAAAGGAGTATGGCCTTTTATAAAACAAACCCTTAAACAGCAACTGTAAGAAGCTCGTTTAAGGGTTTGTTTTATGGACTTATTCCTGCGGACTTGTATTGAATAGCCTGGTAGTACAGTAAAATAAACATAATAAGTTGCATACTAAACTAAATAGAAGTATAATTATAATTTTTTTCTATTTCTAGAGTACTTTTATGTGTTTAGTTTAATTTTCTGTTTCAGAAAAAACATAGAATTCCCTTATCCGTTTTATCATTCAGAGATACAATCAATAGTAGTGAATTTAAATTTCACACGTTCAAAATCTATAGGAGAGCCTTTGACAAAATAAGTGGCACCCATAGTGGTTTGCATTTTTCCATTACCTAAAATAAGTTGGTTACCTCGTTTTAGAAATGCCATTGGGTTTTTAAATGTTACTTTTTTATTATCGCCCTGAATGAAGGTATAGCTGGCAAATAATGTGTCTCCACTGAATTCTCCTGCAATTTTGCCAACTTTTTTTTCTGTATTGAAAAATTTCATCACCATATCACCGGTTATTTTCCCGTTTTTTAAAGTGTTCATTTTTAAATCTATAGTGTCTTTTTCATACAAAGCTTTATAGCATTGGACACTTATCGGTTTTTCAGCCAGGATTTGTTTAGCCTTAACGACTTCTTCGTTTTGATTTTTTTTACAGCTTTGGAATCCTATACAAGCAAACAGCAAACAAAAAAGAACTGAAGTTTTCATAATAGTAAATATTTAGTTATTAAATATAGTAATAAGGTATGCTAATTTACGCATAAATTGCTTGTAGTAGTAAAGATTTAATGGTATTTGAATAATAAATGATATTAATTTTTAATTTCTTTCGGTCAATCTAATACCTTTTTATAGAAATATTTAGTAGTTGTGATATCTTTTTTTAAGGTAAAAGATTTTTTCTAAAGATTTCTCATTTGCTTCGAATAAGGTTTCTAAATTACTATTCCTTAATTCATTTAAATTTGGGTAATTACTTCCCGATACAGAAATTAGCAAAAATATTACCAAGCAATTCATCATTGGTTACTTGCCCGGTTATCATCCCAAAATGATATAAGGCCTCTTTAATATCCAGAGCCATTAAGTCGCTGGATAAGTTGGTTTCCAGTCCGTATTTTACTTTTTGTGTTTCATCTAAAGCTTTCAGTAATGAATCGTAATGTCTTGTATTCGTTACAATTGTTTCATTATTACGTAATGATCCAGTATTGACAAATGATAACAATTGGTTTTTTAAATCCTCAACGCCCAGTTTTTCTTTGGCAGAAATAAGTAAGATTTCTGGAATTTCAGATTTTATATTTTGGATTTCACTGTCTTCTAGTTTGTCGGCTTTATTACCAATAATGACAAGCGGTTTCAATGGAAATTGATTTTTAATTTTCTCCAATTCTACTTTCAACTTTAAACCTGAAACTTTAAACTCCGAACTATCAAACAGAAAAACGACTACTTGAGCTTGTTCTATTTTTTCGAACGTTTTTTTTATTCCAATGCTTTCTACCACATCTTGAGTTTCCCGAATCCCAGCCGTATCGATGAATCTAAATCCGATTCCACCAATCACTAATTCATCTTCAATAGTATCACGTGTGGTTCCTGCAATTTCCGAAACGATGGCGCGTTCTTCATTTAATAAAGCATTCAAAAGAGTAGATTTCCCTACATTAGGTTCGCCAACAATAGCTACTGGTATTCCATTTTTGATGACGTTCCCCACCGCAAACGAATCGATTAATCGTTTTAGAACAAATTCAATTCTGTTTAATAATTCATGAAATTGTGTTCTGTCGGCAAATTCTACATCTTCTTCGGCAAAGTCTAATTCGAGTTCGATTAGCGAAGCAAAATTCAATAGTTCTTCTCTGAGTTTCGCTATTTCATTAGAAAAACCACCACGCATTTGCTGCATAGCAATCTGGTGCGATGCTTCATTGTCTGATGAGATTAAATCGGCAACCGCTTCCGCTTGTGATAAATCAAGTTTTCCGTTTAAAAATGCGCGTAGCGTAAACTCACCGGCATCTGCCATGCGACAACCTTTTCGAAGTAATAACTGAATAATTTGTTGTTGAATATAGGTTGAGCCGTGGCAGGAGATTTCAATCGTGTTTTCCCCGGTATAAGAATTCGGGCCTTTAAAAATAGACACCAAGACTTCATCCAAAGTTTTGTTATTGTCCACAATATGACCCAAGTGCAACGTATGTGTTTTTTGTGCTATTAAATTTTTGTTTTTAATGGATCGAAAAACAGAATCACCAATAGTAATGGCATCCTCACCGGAAATTCGAATTACGGCTATTGCTCCGGCTCCCGAAGGAGTTGCCAGTGCTACTATGGAATCTTGAGCTATCATATTTTTATTCAATTTTATGCAAAAGTAAGTAAAATTGACAACGCAACAAGACCTGCTTATTAAACCATTAACTTTATTTTTTGTTAAAAATTAGCCAAACTGATAATTATCATATTATTTTATTTTTTCTTTCGTAAATTTATATAGATTATTGATTTGCAGTAAATTAGTAAATATTATGAAAAAAATTCTATTTCCAACAGACTTTTCAGAAGTATCTAAAAATGCATTTATTTACGCATTAAAATTAGCAGATTCCATAGATGCTGAAATTATTACTATGCACGTTTATCAATTACCACAGGCGAACTATGTTAATGTTTCAGAATACTTACATGAAATTTATGATGTTACAGAGTTGAGTAATTTTGAAAACTACAAAGATGAAGTTCCCATTTTAAGGCATATTGCCGAAGAAAATAATTTGGGTAAAGTAAAAATTAGCCATGTTTTAATTTTAGGAAATTTAATTGATGAAATCCAAAAAATTACAAAGCATGAAAATATAGATTTTATAGTAATGGGTACTAAAGGCGCGACGGGTTTAAAAGAGACTTTTTTAGGGACTGTCGCCACAAAAGTGATGAATGACGTAAAAGCAGTTGTTTTAGCTATTCCTGAGCGTTGTAAATACCAACCCATAAAAAATTTACTTTTCATTACAGAATATAAACCTGAAGATATTGAATCCTTTATACGGGTTATGGCTTTGGCCAAAGTATTTCAGGCCCATATTGATTGTTTGCGTGTAGAACCGCCACATCGTGAAAATAAGAATGATTACATGAAGGATTGGAATGACTTAATTAAAAACCACAATATTGCTTTGCATTCCATTTCAGGCGATGATGTTGAAGGTATAATATTAAATTTCATGGATTTACATAAAATTAATATGATTGCAATGCATGTGTATCATAAAAATTTCTTTCAAAAATTATTTGAAATCAGTCTTTCAAAAAAATTAGCATTTCATGTCAATGTGCCTATTCTGGCGATTCACGAGTGAATTTAATTTTGATATATTCAAAGAATCGAAAAAATAATTCAGTAATTTATTTTAGTAAATGAACTATTTTAATACTTAATAAAATGAAAAAAATTCTATTTCCAACAGATTTTTCTGAAGTCGCCACAAATGCTTTTGTCCATGCTTTAGAATTTGCAAAAATAGTTCAGGGAGAACTCGTTTTATTGCACACATTTGAATTGCCTATATATGACAACCAGTTTTTCCCTGAAAATTATGCTGTCATTTATGATTCTTTAGAGTTGTCCCAATTTGATATGTTTAAGGACGAAATCCCAAAATTGCGCGCCATAGCCGAAGAACATCATTTGGATAAAATTAAAATGGCACACAGGCTTATGGATGGAGATTTACTTTTTAACATCAAAAGATCGATTAAAGAAGACAAAATAGATTTTGTAATAATGGGTACTTCTGGAGCTACCGGATGGGATGCTTTTTTTGTAGGCACAAATGCGGGAGCTGTAATCTCAGGAATTGATGTCCCAATGTTATGTGTACCAGCTGAAGCAAAATTCAAAAAAATAGAAATCATCGGATTTACAACCCGTTTTAGAACCAAAGATAAAAAAGCACTAAAAATGGTTTTGGATATTGCTAAAAAAACAAAAGCAAAAGTGAAATGTCTTTATGTAAAAACCAGTGATTCTGATGTTTCAAAAGATACTGTGGCTAAATGGGAAGAAGAATTTATTAATGAACCTGTAGAGTTTTTTGTGATAACGAGCGATGAAGTCAAAGAAACAATTTTGGACTTTATCATGTATAAAGAGATTGATATCTTGACGATGCTCACCTATAAAAGAGGTTTTTTTGAAGCGATTTTCAAACCTAGTCTGACAAAAAAAATAGCGACAAATTTTGATATTCCAATTTTAGCGATTCATGTTGATTAGTGTATTAAATTGGTTTTCACCCGAGATCTAATTTGCTATATTTGTCATTCATTCAAATGAATTATGGAAATATACAAAGTCAAAAAAGAAGCGTTTTCAACAGTATTAAATGGAATTAATAAAAAGTACAATAGTATAAGCATATTACGATTGCTGGCTATTGTATTTTTTTTGGTATCCATGTATTATTACATCAAAAACAGTGAAATTATTTTCATTGTTTTGTCAGTGCTTCTTTTTGGATTGTTTGTGTTCTTGATGCGCATTCACACCAAATTACTTTTCCGAAAGCAAGTCAATAAAGCGCTATTAGAAATCAATCAGAATGAAATTTCCTATCTGGAAAGAAACAAAATCCCTTTCGAAAACGGACAAGAATTCAATGATTTTCACCATCCGTATGCGTATGATTTAGATATTTTCGGAGAACATTCTTTGTTCCAAAACCTGAATAGAACTGCTACTTATATTGGTAAAAAAACATTGGCAAACCAACTTTTAACGCTTTTGCCTAATGACGAAATTGTTAGAAATCATCAAGCAGTAAAAGAATTATCCGAAAAATTAGATTGGCGTCAGGAATTTTTGGCTTTCGCCAAAATAAGTAATGACAGTCAATCGAATTATGAGACTTTGCTCAAGTGGAGTATATTTAATAGTTCGCCTTTATCCAAAATCAGTATTTTTATATCTTACTTTTCACCACTTCTTTTTCTTGGGGTTTTGATTGTCTATTTAGTGACTTCTAATATCATTTTTGCTTCTGTTTTATCGTATTTGTTTGTATTTAATTTAATCGTTTTGGGTCGATTTATAAAGCGAATTCAAATCGAAATTGCCAATTCTACTAATATTGATAAAACCATTCATCAATATAGTTTGTTGCTTCAGAAGATTGAAGAAGAGTCTTTTCAGTCGGAAAAACTAATCGATTTGCAACAAAAACTAACCTTTAAAAAAGAAAATGCCAGCGTTCATTTCAAACAATTAGCCGATTTATTTTCGAGAATGGACAGTATCTCGAATTTAGTAACCGCTGTTGTATTCAATGGAACTTTTCTTTTTAATCTGCATGTTTTAAAATCTTTAATTCAATGGAAAAACGACCATAGGGCGGCGTTGGAAGATTGGTTAGAAGTTATCGGTGAATTCGAAATGTTGAACAGTTTGGCCAATCTTTCTTATAATAATCCGGAGTTTGTATATCCAACATTGAACACGAATTTTGAAATTGATTTTACAGATTTAAGTCATCCATTACTAAATGAAAAAACCAGAATTGGGAATGATGTGTGTTTTCAACCGCAATCATTTATGATTTTAACGGGTTCTAATATGTCAGGAAAAAGTACATTTTTGAGAAGTTTGGGAATCAATATGGTATTGTCAGGAATGGGTTCACCGGTTTGTGCCAGCCAAGCAAATGTGCATCCGTTACCAGTTTTAGTGTCCATGCGATTATCGGATTCGTTGTCTGATAGTGAATCGTATTTTTTTGCAGAAATAAAACGCTTAAAGCAAATTATGGATGAACTGGAAGACAGACCCGCTTTTGTTTTGCTAGATGAAATATTACGCGGAACCAATTCAGATGATAAACGAAACGGAACAATCGAAGTAGTTAAAAAAGTGATTGGTAAAAAAGCAGTTGGAGCCATTGCTACACACGATATTGAAGTTTGCCTGACTACAAATGAATACCCAAATATATTGACTAATAAATGTTTTGAAGTAGAAATTATCAATAATGAACTTCATTTTGATTACAAACTTCGAGACGGAATCTGTAAAAACAGAAGCGCTACGTTCCTGATGAAAAAAATGGGAGTGATTTAGAAATTCATTTTTATAAAAAAAATCTTAAAAAAATAGAGAGCATAAGTTTAAATTACTACTTTCATAATTCAAAAAAAGATAAAATTTATGAAAAAAAATATATTTGTATTTTTGTTATTTGCCTTCTCCTCGTTAATTTTTTCTCAGCATAATCAACTGAATTCGTATAGTAAAGCAACTTACATGCTATACAAAAATTATAAATCATTGAAAAAAAGTGGTGATAAAGTTATAGATTCAATTGGTTTTAATATTATCAAAAACGATACTTTAATAATGATTATTGGATATAAAGAGAAAGGAGTAAAAGTTCTTTATGAAGAAAAAGATTCTATATTTTTAGAACGCTATAAACAATTAGTTTTTAATAAAAAATATCAAAATAAAGAAGAGCGATTAAAACCAACAATGAAAATTTGGAAAGATGAAGTGAAAATTTATTTTGACAAATCGGTCAGTAAATACAATAGTAAAAAACTTAGTGAATTTATTCATTATCTTGATGAAGAAATTGATTCATTAAAAATTACTGTGGTAAAAGATAAAGATAAATCAAACTATTTTATTTATTCTATAAGCGATACTAATGAAGTCAATTTAGACGCAAGAATACGAGGTAATGACGGCTATTATCTTTTATGGAATAATAAACAAAATATTTATAGTTGTTCTTTAAAAATTAACCAGAAAAAAAATCTGAATGAAGAGCAGATATTAACTTATTTGAAGATTAATTTTATACGATCTTTAGGTTATTTTTATCAAGAACTGGGTAATTCAGATTGCAATAGTTATTTTTCAATTTGTAAATCAGATAAAAAAGAATTTGGAAATAAAGATCTTGAAATTTTAAAGTATCATTATTCCTATGGTATTTGTAAAGGTTCAAATATAGAAACATTTGAAAAAAATCATAAAGATGCTAAAGAAGCATTGAAAAAAGGGAATACAAAGTTTTATTTCCTTCATAACGAATAAAAAAAAACCGTCTCGTAATTAAACGAGACGGTTTTTTAAATATAAAAATGGTTTGGTTAATAGCGTATTTGTTATGCAATGGTAAGTATTATATTTCAATTTTAAAAATCAAAATATAACAATTTCAAAATATAATGTTAACTGTTCAGCATTACTGGCATTACAAGCATGGTAACAGTTTCACCTTCTTCTAATCCATCAACAGGAGTAAGGATTCCGGCTCTGTTTGGCAATGACATTTCAAGCATAATCATATCCGATTGCAAGTTAGTCAACATTTCAGTCAAGAAACGAGAATTATACCCTATTTGCATATCATCCCCTTGATAATCACAAGTCAATCTTTCTTCGGCTTTATTGCTATAATCAATATCTTCAGCAGAAACATTCAATTCAGCACCAGCGATTTTCAAACGAATCTGATGTGTAGTTTTGTTCGAAAAGATAGCTACACGACGTACAGAACTCAAAAATTGAGAACGGTCTATCATTAATTTATTTGGATTCTCTTTTGGAATAACCGCTTCGTAATTTGGATATTTTCCATCAATTAAACGGCACATTAAAACATAATTGTCAAAAGAAAAAGTAGCATTCGAATCGTTATATTCAATTTTTACTTCAGCATCTGAAGTTCCAAGAATATTTTTTAAGATGTTCAAAGGTTTCTTTGGCATAATGAAATCAGCCACTTGAGAAGCGGTTACATCAGTACGCGCATATTTCACTAATTTGTGTGCATCAGTAGCTACAAAAGTCAATCCTTGTGGCGAAAACTGGAAGAATACACCAGACATTACCGGGCGTAAATCATCATTTCCGGCAGCAAAAATAGTTTTGCTTATGGCTGTTGCCAAAACATCAGCAGGAACAAGTGTTACAGATGGATCGTCTAAGTTTACCGATTTTGGAAATTCGTCTCCAGGAGCATAAGCTAAAGCATATTTTCCAGAATTAGAACTGATTTCTATCGTACTGTTTTCTTCAACCGTGAAAGTTAAAGGTTGTTCTGGGAATGTTTTAAGGATTTCCAAAAGCAATTTAGCAGGGACAGCAACGCTTCCTTTACTTTCTGAATCAATTCCTAAAGTAGCAGACATGGTTGTCTCTAAATCAGAAGCAGAAACCGTTAGCACATTATGGTCTAAATCAAATAAAAAGTTATCTAAAATAGGCAAAGTATTACTGCTGTTGATAACGTTACCTAAAACTTGTAATTGTTTCAATAAGTACGAACTCGATACTATAAATTTCATCTGTTTTGTTTTATTTTTTAAGGTATTTCTTTAATTCAGAAATACGATACATTTTACAAATATATCGTAAACTATTCTAGTTTGGAAACTTTTTTATTAACATCTATTTGCTGTATTTTCTTTTTCGAAGGAAAGTAAATACGATACCAAAAAGACCTAAAATAAGAATTGGAAGCCCGATAGTTAGGATTTGTGTTCGGGTATAGTTTTCATAAACTTTTTCTTTATCCAATAAAGGTAAATCAAGATCTTTGCTTCGAATGTTAATAAGTCCGGTATCATCCAATAGATAATTCACGCAATTTATGAGGAAATCTTTATTATCATACAAATTTCCAGACCTTTGGTCGTAGCCCAATTCTATCGGTTGAAAGTTTTTATCCAATTGGTTTTTTATCAAATCCCCATCTGATATCACAATCATTTTGTTCTCTTTTCCTGTGGCTTGAAATGTTTTTTGTTCAAATGGCAACACTCTATTTTCAAACATGGAATGAAAAGAGCCTTCCAATAAAACCGATAATGGAATCTTTCCTTTGTTCAGGTAATCAGCAGGCGAAGTTTCTTCGGTAACGATATTCAAATTGACTTCTGTTGGAGTTCCTATTTTTTTTGAATACTGTGACGATTGCAACAAAATGGTTTTTTTAATTCCGTTTTTTAAGGTGTCAATTGGATTCGCAAAATCAAATTTGATTCCACCTAAATTTTTCACAATCGGATGCAAACTGTTTGGATAAACCTGTGGACCAAATTTCCAGTTGAATTCCTGAAATTGAGTTGCACTTCCTTGTTCCCCGGTGGCCAGTTTTATTGGACTTCCTTGTTCATCTTTTACTAAATCAGGATTGATTCGGATTCCGTATTTAAAGAACATATCATTCAAATTCAAATCTTTTGGATAGGCTAGAGTGGCTCCGGATGAATCATACAAACTATCCATTTCTGCGGTAACTTGGTCTATCAACCACAATGTTTTTCCACCGTTGATGATAAATTGGTCCAAAACCTGCTTCTCTGCATCAGTAAATGTTTCGGTAGGTTTTGCAATAACAGCCAAGTCATATTTTTCTAAAGCTTCCAGACTTTCTATTGGACTTTTAGCAACCGAATCTAATGTAAATGGACCAATATGGTAGCTTTCGCGCACCTGCAAAAGAAATTTAGCCATCAAAATATCTTGCAATTCTCCATTTCCTTTGATAACAGCGATTTTCTTTTGCTTTGCTTTAGTAATTTTATTCAAAGCCTCAGCAATTGAGTATTCCAAATGCTGAACAGATCCAATCACTTTTTGGGTAGTTGTTGCGCCCATAATGTTTTTCAACAATGGAATATTAACTTCCTTATTGTCATAAACGGCAATTGCCCAAGGAAAAACCATTGCTTGGGATTGCTTTCCTTTGTCGTCAACGGTAATGTTTATTGGCGTAAGCCCTTTTCGATACAAATCTTTAATATTGTCCATGCTAGCGTCTTCGTTCTCCAAAGGATCTACGAATTCAAAAACAATATCTTTGTTATACGCTTGGAATTCTTCCAATAATTGCTTCGTTTCTTGTTGTAAACGTTTGAATTCAGCCGGTAAATCACCTTGCATATATACTTTTATAGACAACGGGTTTTGAACTTGCTTGATGATATTCAAAGAAGTAGGGGAAAGTGTGTATCTTTTATCTTTTGTTAAATCAAAACGATGAAAAAAGGAACTTCCTATTACATTCGCAAGCACTACAATTGCAAGGATAATCAATACTGATTTTAGGTTATTTTTCTTAGAAGTAGTCATTACGATTTGAAAGATTTTAGATTATAAACAGTAAATGAAAGAAAGACAACGGTTATGCTTGTAAAATAAAGAATATCTCTTGTGTCTAATACGCCTCGGCTCATGCTTTTGAAATGATCTTGCATTCCTAAAGACGCGATTATGGAAGATACATTTGGAACAACAGAAGCCAAGCCTTCAAATCCAAAATAGAAGAAGAAACATAAAAATACCGCAACAATAAAAGCTACAATCTGGTTATCAGATAATGTTGATGTAAAAATTCCAATAGCTGAATACGCAGCAATCAGGAATAATAATCCAAAATAAGAACCAATTGTGCTTCCCATATCGAGATTACCTTCCGGTATTCCTAAACTGGAAATAACGGCTACATAAATGAATGTTGGAATAATTGCCATTACAATTAAAAGCAAAGCTCCAAGAAATTTTCCGTTTACAATTTGCCAAATACTCAATGGTTTCGTCAGCAATAACTCTAATGTTCCTTGTTTTTTTTCATCCGAAAAACTACGCATGGTTACCGCGGGAATTAGGAATATCAAAATCCAGGGCGCCAAGGTGAAAAATGGACTCAAATCAGCAAAACCGGTATTCAAAATATTGTACTCTCCTTCGAAAACCCAAAGAAACAATCCGTTAATAATTAGAAAAATGGCAATAACTAAATAACCTATAGGCGAACCGAAAAAGGATTTTATCTCTCGTAATACTATTGATTTCATTTATTTTTTTGTTTAAAGTTTCAAATGTTTAAGGTTTAAAGTTCCTAATCCAACAACTTTAAACCTTAAACTTTAAACTATTTTTATTCTAAAGTAACTATTTTATCCACGCTCCAAGCTTCCGGTTTGTCGTTGAATAATTTCTTGGTGAATGTCCAAACATCGTAAAAAAGTTCGGAATTTCTGTAATTTTCTAAATCAGTTTCGGTTTCCCAATAGCTGTAGGTAAAGAAAATGCTTTTGTTATTTTTGTCCTGATACAATTCTAAGAAACGATTTCCAGGCGCATTTCGTATTTTATCTTTCATTAACTCAAAGTTTTCTAAAAACGCAGGAATATGTTCCTCATGAAAACTCAATTTTACTATTCGTACAAACATTGTTTTTTTTGTTTAAAGTTTAAAGTTCAATACGTTTAAAGTTGCTCAACTTTAAACCTTAAACTTTAAACAAATTTTATAATTATAATATCTCTATAACTCAATCCCAATAAACTATTTGCCGAACCAACTTTAGAAGGATTGCTTCTAAAAATTGCAATTTCAAGAAAACCTGCTTCGTTGAAAATGGCTAATTTTTCGCCTTCGTAGGACTTGATAGGATATTTATCAGAACTTGCAATTGCGGAATAGTTGGGCAAAATTGTTTTGATATTTTTGGTTTTCAAAACAATTTCATACGGTCTTCCTTTGGCAACTTCGATAAAATATTTTTTAGAAATATTGGTAATTACATTCCCAAAATGGTCAATGTAAATCACATTACCTTTTAATGAATTCCCATCATCCGAAATTGTGGCTTGCAGATTTGTAACTTGCTTAATTGTATTTATTTCTTTACCAATGACGTTCATTAAACCGCCTTTGGCTAAATGGCAGGCTACTTTTACAAATACATCCAGATCAGTAGCTTCACTTGGCAAACGATCGTGAATATTAATTGCGACCATTTTTTGCGGAACAATCTTTTGCGAAAGCATACTTAAAATCCCATTATCGGCGGCAATAAAATAATGATTGTTCCATTGCATCACAATATGTTGATTCTCTTTATTCGATTCCATATCCACTCCTACAAGATGAACCGTGCCTTTTGGAAAGCTCGCGTAGGATGCTCCAATAATGTAACTTGCTTCTACCGTGTTGAATGGATCAATATCATGTGAAATATCAATAATTAATGCTTCGGAATACTCAGACAAAATTTTCCCTTTCAACGCACCTACAAAGTGATCTTTCAAGCCGTAATCGGTAGTTAGGGTAATTATTGACATAAATTTGTTTATAACTATTTGGTGTTATGTAAACCTAATTTTATTAAATTTGAGAAGTGCAAAGCTAATAATAGTAAACTCAAAAAACGAAAAACAAAAAACAATTTCTATTTAAAAACAAGAAATATACCCGACAACCAATTGATTTATAAAAAAATTAATTCTAATTTAAAACTACCTCATTTGAACGAAAGAATAATCGAGCTCATAGACATCGCTCCAAAAGACTTTTGGGGCGCTCAAGACACTCATCTTGAAACAATTAAAAAATACTACCCAAAATTAAAGATTGTCGCTCGGGGAACAACTTTAAAAGCTTTTGGAGAAAAAGAGGTTTTAGACGAGTTCGAAAAACGTTTTCAGCGGTTAATGCTTCACTTTACACGTTACAACACTATTGATGACAATGTTATTGAACGTGTTATTCTAAGTGACGGTCAAGACGAGAGAAGAGCCTTGGGACATGATAAAATTTTAGTACACGGAGTAGGAGGAAAAATCATTAAACCTATGACACCCAATCAACAATTGTTGGTGGATACTATGGAAAAGAATGATATGGTTTTTGCTGTAGGGCCTGCCGGAACTGGAAAAACGTATACCGGTGTTGCTATGGCTGTGAAAGCATTAAAAGAAAAACAAGTTAAACGTATTATACTGACACGTCCAGCGGTTGAAGCAGGGGAGAACCTTGGTTTTTTACCTGGTGATATGAAAGAAAAATTAGACCCTTACATGCAACCTTTGTATGATGCTTTGCGCGATATGTTACCTAACGAAAAACTGGAAGATTATATTTTAAAGGGAATTATTCAAATAGCGCCATTGGCATTCATGCGTGGTAGAACGTTAGATAATGCTTTTGTAATTTTGGATGAAGCACAAAACACTACGCATTCCCAAATGAAAATGTTCTTAACACGTATGGGTAAAAGTGCTAAATTTATGATTACCGGAGATCCTGGACAAGTTGATTTACCACGAAGAACCATTTCCGGACTTAAAGAAGCTTTATTGGTTCTTAAAGATATTGATGGAATTGGAATCATTTATCTGGATGACAAAGACATTGTACGTCACCGATTAGTCAAAAAAGTGATTGATGCTTATAAGATGATTGAGAATAACGATTAAGAAAAAATAAGTTACTTAGATACAAAGTTTTATGAAGCGGAAAGCGAGTTCATTTTCAATAGAAAAATGATTTGTTTTTCGCTTCACTATTTTAAAGTAAAAATGGATTTTCTTTACGGATTAAAATAAAAATCAATCGATTCCTTTTGTATCTCTTCAAAATGCAATAAATTTGGAATTAATAAAATGTCAGTCGAAAAGAAATGATTTTAAAAGAAAAAATTAAAGTAGTAATTAGTGATTTAGATGGAACTTTACTCAATTCAGATCACAAAATTTCCCAATATACCAAAACTGTTTTTCAAGAGCTCCACAATCAAAATTATTTAATAATTGTAGCAACTGGCCGCCATCACTTGGATGCAATGCCTATCGTTGCAGGATTGAATGTTCCACTTTATTTAGTTACCTCAAATGGAGCACGCATCCATTCTCCTGAGAAAGAACTTCTTTTTTCTTTTAATATGGAAAGTGACGCTGTTAAATCGGTCTTGTCTTTAGATATTGACCCTGAAATTACAACAGTATTGTTCAGAGAAAATGTTTGGCAAACGAATAAAAATAATGAAAAACTAAATAAATTTCAACCAGAAGTAAATTATCATCCTGAACTTGTCGATTTTGATAGTTTAGAAGATTTGAGCGCTATAAAAGTATTCTTCACGCACGAAAAACATTCGAAATTAATTGAATTAAGAGATCAAATTTTAGAAAATCACATGGGGCTTTTCAGTCATGCTTTTAGCCTTCCGCTTTGTTTGGAATTTATGGACAAATCAGTAGACAAAAGTGTTGCGATTGCAAAAATTTTAGAAAAAGAAAATTTTGTTTTTCAGGAAGCAATATCTTTTGGTGATGGATATAATGATGAAAACATGCTTAAATCTTCGGGTAAAGGTTTAGTTATGGGGAATGCACCAGATAGTTTGAAAGATAAACTTTCTCATTTAGAAGTGATTTCAACTAATGATAATGAAGGAGTTGCAAAATATATAGCAGAGCAACTATTAAATAGTTAAAAGTCTTTAAATAAGTACTTTTGAAAATGATTTTAGAATCCCTTTTTTTAATAAAAACAGTAAAATGAATAAAAAAATAATCCTTGTTATCTGTATCTTGTTTTCCATAACATTCCAAAGCCAAACGCTAAAACTGGAAGAAATCATGAAAGGCAATGCTTTTATTGGTGCGCAACCAGAAAATGAAAGATGGTCTTTAGATGGTCATAAAGTTTATTTTGATTGGAATCCAAATAATGAATTGGGTACAAGTACTTATTTTTGGAAAAATGGATTATCAAAACCCGAATTAGCATCGCCAAATGAAGCTGCTTTTTCAAAATTAGATTTGAAAAAGACAACCAATCCAGATTTGTATTATTATATCGATAAAGGAAGATTATTTTCGTATTCCTTAAAAAGCAAAACCTCAAAAAAACTTTACCAACAAAGCAGTCCGATTGCTAATTTGCAAATGGGTGCTGTGCCTGGAATACTTTATTTCAGACAAAATGAAAACCTCTTTCAGTTCAATACCAGTGAAGGGTCGATTATTCAAATCACTAATTTCAGAAGAGGAAAAGGAGAAGATACAGCTGTGGAAAAAGAATCTTTTTTAAAAAGTCAACAAGAGGAATTATTTCAATTTGTCAGAGATCAAGAAGCGTTGAAAAAATGGAATTTAGCAAAATCGAAAACTACAAAATCTGATTTCCCAAAGCCTTATTATTATGGAAAAAACACTTTTGGAAACTTAAAAGTAGATCCAAAAGGTAATTTTGCGACTTTCAGATTAATAGAAGATTCAGAACGTAAGAATGAAAAAATGGAACTTTTCATTACTGCCGATGGGTACAATCAAATTGAAGATACTAAAGAGAAAGTTTCAGTAGATAATTTGTTGGCAACCAAATTCGGAGTGTATAACATCGCCAAAGATTCTGTTTATTTCGTAAATTTTTCATCATTAAGTCACATTCAGGATGTTCCTAAATATTTTGAGTTGTATGAAAAATCAAAAACTACAGAAAAAAAGAACAAACTAATTGTGGTTCAGGAACCTGTTTACAATGAAAATGGTTCTTATGCCATTGCCGAAATCAGGAGTCAGGATAACAAAGACCGATGGATTGTCAGTTTAAATTTAGAAAATGGAACTTTCCAGGAATTAGATTATCAACATGATGAAGCTTGGATTGGCGGACCCGGAATCCCTTCAAATTCATACGGAAGAGGAACACTTGGATTTTTGGGCGACAACGAAACTGTTTATTTCCAATCTGAAGAAACCGGTTATTCTCATTTGTACACTTACAATTTAAAGTCAAAAAAGAAAACACAGCTGACCAAAGGAAATTGGGAAGTGCGTAACGTGAGTTTGTCAAAAGATAAAAAGTCTTTTTATTTGACCACAACGACTACGCAACCGGGAAACAGAAATTTCTATAAATTGGAAGTTTCTAATGCCGTTTTACAACCTATTTTAACTAAAGATGGCGCTCATGAAGTGAGTTTGTCTCCAGATGAAAGCACATTATTGGTGCGTTATTCGTTTAAAAATAAACCTTGGGAATTGTATGTAGCGCCTAATAAAAAGAATACAAATTTAAATCAGATAACGTCTTCAACATCGGAAAGTTTCAAAGGATATTCTTGGCGTGAACCGGAAGTAATTACTTTCAAAGCACAGGATGGAACTCCTGTAAATGCCAGATTATACAAGCCACAAACTGCCAATGCAAATAAAGCTGCAATCTTGTTTGTTCATGGTGCCGGTTATTTGCAAAACGCGCATAATTATTGGAGTACGTACCACAGAGAATACATGTTTCATAATTTATTGGTTGATTTAGGTTATACCGTTTTGGATATTGATTATAGAGGGAGTGATGGGTACGGGCGTGATTTTAGAACAGGAATTTACCGTTTTATGGGCGGAAAAGATTTGACAGATCACATAGACGGAAAGAAATATCTAGTAGAAAATCATGGAATTGACGCGTCAAGAGTTGGGATTTATGGAGGTTCTTATGGTGGTTTCATCACGTTGATGGGAATGTTGACTACTCCTAAAGAGTTTGCTTCGGGTGCTGCTTTGCGTTCTGTAACTGATTGGGCACATTACAATCATGGGTATACCGGAAACATTCTTAATTTCCCGGAAACAGATCCGGATGCCTACAAAAAAAGTTCACCAATCTATTTTGCGGATAATTTGCAAGGAGATTTATTGATGCTTCACGGAATGGTAGATGACAATGTAGAGTACAAAGATATTGTTCGTTTGTCACAGCGGTTTATCGAATTAGGGAAGAAAAAATGGAGTTTATCCAGTTTTCCTGTGGAAGCACATGGTTTTAAAGAAACCTATTCTTGGGTTGATGAATACAGCCGAATCTTAAATTTATTCAACGATACGTTGCTTAAAAAATAACTTTAGAGATAAAAATGAAATTTAAGAGTTCTGTTCTTTGCGTAACTCTATGAAATAGTTTTAAATTTGCAGGAACAAAAATAAACACACACAACTATTATAATGAGCAATACAATCACAACTACAAATTTTAATTTTCCAAACCAGAAATCGGTTTACCGCGGTAAAGTAAGAGAAGTTTATAATATCAATGATGAACTTTTGGTTATGGTAGCTACAGACAGGCTTTCGGCTTTTGATGTAGTTTTACCAAAAGGAATTCCATATAAAGGTCAAATTTTAAACCAAATTGCTACTAAATTCATGGAATTGACTGAGGATATTGTTCCAAACTGGTTGATTGCAACTCCTGATCCAAATGTAGCTGTTGGTCATTTATGTGAGCCTTTTAAGGTAGAAATGGTAATTCGTGGATATGTTTCAGGTCATGCCGCACGTGAATATGCGCTTGGCAAAAGAGAAATTTGTGGAGTAACAATGCCTGACTATTTGAAAGAAAATGATAAATTTCCGGAACCTATTATTACGCCGACAACCAAAGCTGATAATGGAGAACACGATGCGGATATTTCTCGTGAGGATATTTTATCGAAAGGAATCGTTACTGAAGAAGATTATATAGTTTTAGAAAAATTTACAAGAGATTTATTTCAAAGAGGAACTGAAATTGCAGCAAGCCGTGGTTTGATTTTGGTTGACACCAAATATGAATTCGGTAAAACTAAAGAAGGCGTAATTGTCTTGATTGACGAAATACACACACCAGATTCTTCTCGTTATTTTTATGCTGAAGGATACCAAGAAAGACAAAATAATGGTGAAGAACAAAAGCAATTGTCTAAAGAGTTTGTTCGTCGTTGGTTAATCGAAAATGGTTTTCAAGGATTGGAAGAACAACAAATTCCAGATATGACTGACGAATACATTGAAACTGTTTCTGAAAGATACATCGAATTATACGAAAATATTTTAGGAGAGAAATTTGTAAAAGCAGATATCACCAATATAGATGAAAGAATAGAGAAAAATGTTTTGGAATATCTAGCCAATAGATAATATACTTTTTGCAAATAAAAAAACCGTCTCGTTTTAAAAACGAGACGGTTTTTGTTTTTTATTGAAAATACGGTTATTCTTCTAAAACTGCTTTTAGGTTATTCAATCCATCTTGCAAATCTTTTCCAAGCATTTCTTCCATATTCATTATTGGCAACATTAAATTCATTGGATAAGGCATTTTTCCTTCAAAACCCCATTTTACTTTGGTTTGATTTGCAGAAATAGCTTCGGTTATTATATACGCATTATCGTTAGACTCAAAAGGAACTTTGAAACGCAGTTCAAAATCGATGCGTTTGCCTTCAACAATTTTCTTGATTTCCTGTTCGCCAACACCTACATTTTTATCTTTGCTATCCCAACCCGCAGTGGCACCAACGGTTCCGTCAGTTCCGGTGAATGTTTTCTTCATTGCAGGATCTTTTGAAGACCAAACGCTAAAATTATCTTGATTTTTCAAATATTTTATATAGTTGAAAACACTGTCCTTGGGCTTGTTGATTATAATTTCTCTTTCTACTGCATATTCTTTTGGCAGAAATAAAGCAATTAATAATGCCAAAACAATGATTCCAAATAATCCTAAAAGAATTTTCTTGATGATGTTCATGATTTTTAATTTTAAGTTAATGGTTATTTTGATTTTATAATTTGAGATTCGTAACAAGTAATCCATTCTTGAACAGACATTTTTTGTGCGAGCTCAGCAATTAATTCAAATGGAATTTGATTTGCCTTCTTAAATCGGATGCAACTTTTTCCCATGTCTAATTTTTGTGTGCTGTGTTTTGGATATTCGGTGACAAACCAATTCAGTAATTCAGGATTAGCATAAATACCCATATGATATAACGCAATGAAGTTTTTCTGGGAAGCAAAACTTATAAATGGTAACGGTAATTCAGGAGTGCAATGATAGCCATTTGGGTAAATAGAATGTGGAACAACATAACCAATCATGCCATATGTCATTTGTTCAACAAATCCTTTTGGAATATTTTTTAGAATAATTTCTCTAAGTTTTTTAAGAGCATCTTTTCTTTCTTCGGGGATCTCTTCTAAATAAGCGGAAACTGTGGTGGCGGTTGATTGCATTTTTAAGAATTGTTTAAGTAAAGTTAATAAAAAAACCGCAATTCATAATTTGAACTGCGGTTTTTAGCCCCGATAAAAGTGGAAATCCTTTTCCTTTTTTTTTAAAGGAAAAGATTATAACGGATAGCGGGATTAGCTCCAAAAGCTATTTGAAATAAGAGAATGTTTCTTCGTTTTCTAATTTCAATAAGGTTTCATAAATTAATTTAATCACATTTTCAACGTCATCACGATGTACCATTTCAACCGTGGTATGCATATAACGCAACGGCAAGGATATCAAAGCCGAAGCCACGCCACCATTACTGTAAGCAAAAGCATCGGTATCTGTACCCGTTACACGTGACGAAGCCAATCTTTGGAACGGAATTTCTTTTGCCATAGCAGTTTCTAAAATTAATTCTCTCAAATTATTTTGAACAGCAGGCGCATACGTAACTACAGGACCTTTACCAATTTTTGTGTCACCTTCAATTTTCTTTTCGATCATTGGAGTAGTGGAGTCATGACAAACATCAGTAACAATAGCTACGTTTGGTTTGATGGTTTTGGTAATCATTTCGGCACCGCGAAGACCTACTTCTTCCTGAACCGAATTCGTGATATACAATCCAAAAGGAAGTTTTATTTTGTTTTCGTGCAATAAACGAGCTACTTCGGCTATCATGAAACCACCCATACGGTTGTCAATTGCGCGACAAACAAATTTGTTATCGTTCAAAATCATGAATTCATCAGGATACGTAATTACACAACCTACATGAACACCCATTTTATCAACCTGTTCTTTGGTTTCGCAACCAATGTCAATAAATAGATTGTCAACTTTTGCCACTTCTTCCTTTCCTCTATTGCGAGTATGAATAGCCGGCCAACCAAAAACACCTTTTACAATTCCTGCTTTAGTATGAATATTGACACGTTTTGAAGGTGCAATTTGGTGATCTGAACCACCGTTTCTAATCACATAGATTAACCCATCATCAGTGATATAGTTTACATACCATGAAATTTCGTCAGCATGCCCTTCGATCACTACCTTATAAGGTGCATCCGGATTTATAATTCCAACAGCAGAACCATAAGTGTCCGTTATAAAAGTATCCACATAAGGTTTTAAATAGTCCATCCATAATTTCTGTCCACCACTTTCATATCCGGTAGGTGATGCATTATTAAGATAGTTTTCTAAAAACTCAAGCGATGACTTGTTTAATATTGATTTAGTGCTCATAAAATTATTTTTTTGCTAAATTATAAATTTGGCATTACAGTTGTGTATATAATGTATAATTTTGGCAATTAAATTTTCCTATATGAAGCTAATTAATTTTTTGTTGTTTTGTCTATTTGTCACTCTGTCGGCTAATGCACAGGTAATACCTCAGGATACCACAAAGATGGGTTATGAGTTAGAAGATGACGAATCAATTCTTAATGATACGATCCAATTACCGGAAGTCTTAATATATAAGGAGAAAATGGATCCCGAAGCAAGAAAGCAATTCCTAATCCTTCAAAATCGTGTTTATAAAACCTATCCTTATGCAAAGCTGGCTTCTGAGAGACTGTCAAATCTAAATAAAGGAATGGCAAACCTTAAAACAAATAAGGAGAAAAAAAGATACTTTAAGATAGTAGAAAATTATTTGAGTGATGAGTTCGAAGCTAAACTCAAAAAGCTTTCTCGTAAACAAGGTCAAATATTGGTAAAGTTAATACATCGCCAAACAGGTACTACAACTTATGAATTGGTGAGAAACCTTAAAAGTGGCTGGAAAGCATTTTGGTCTAATACTGCAGCAAGTATGTTTGATATTAATTTAAAAACAAAGTATGCGCCTTTCGATGTTAATGAAGACTATCTGATAGAAACTATATTAGTACGGGCATTTGATTCCGGAAGATTGCAAAACCAGAATCCTGCAAAACCGGTTGATTATAGTAATCTAACTGATTCCTGGGAGTCCAGAGCTGAGAAGCTGAAAAAATAAATAAAACAATTTGTGCGTTCCTCTTTAATATAAAGAAAGGCGATTCTCTTAGTGGAGAGTCGCCTTTCTTTATATTAAGGAGTCGGGCTATGTGCTACAAGTCCTCGTCCCGCCAAAAAAAGGCGGGACTGTGTATCCCTAACGCGAACTTTAGATAAGTAGAGCTTTTTGTTGTTTTGATGTATATTTTGTGTCCTTATATATAGGAGAGAAAAGAAAAGTTTGTTATTACATAAGGTATAGCATAAAACCATTTTATTAATCCAGACATTTTTTTTGTTAGCGTACTAGTAAGGTAAGCTGTTCCCAAGGAGCAAAACGCATCGAAGAGCTGTATAAAAGGCAATAAAGCGATAATTTCCTAAGATTTTATAAAGAAGGGAAAGGCAGTTGAAAGTTGCCCATTCTTATTGGAATAGGTGGTTTTGATTTAAAATCACATTCAT